>CAWIMA010000016.1:0-474693 GCA_963837045.1 uncultured Gammaproteobacteria bacterium | reverse complement strand
ATGCCGCATTCGGCATATCGAGGAATGGACGGTCCGTGCGCAGATCAACTCGCTTTGGCATCGCCTGTCTCCCAGCTGGCTATGTTCGCCTCAATCAAACCCTTGAAATGGACCCGCAGCCTTTCGAAGGCCTCCAACATCGCTCGAAGGTCTGCGGTCGTCAGTCCTTCGGCCCGCCCGGTCTGGTGCGCGACACGGGCGATCTGACTCAGATTCCGTCCGACCGCGCCCAGCGCGCTGGTAGCGTGCCTTAGCGCGGCGAGTTCGCGATCGGGGAGCGGTGGCGCTTGGCGCAGGTGGGTGCGAACAAGCATCGAGACGTAAGTCGCTGACGCCAGCCCACGGCCCGCAGCGCGTTCGCGAAGGAGCGCCTGATCCCCAGGCCGCAGCCGGACATAGACACGAGCGCGTGGGCCAATCGGTTCAACAGCGAGTACCTTGGCATCGCTCGTCGGCGCCATACCAACCGCGCCGATCACCAGACGCTTGAGCACCGCCGATTCGGTCAACCCTCGCTCAACAGCAAGCGCCTGCAGCCGCAACTTGAGCTGTGGATCGACTCGGCATTGGATGCAGGGACTTGCGGCCATGTCGAACATCGTCTGACATCAGCGGCACTTTGCCTATCCGGCAAAACGCATGAATTGACCTCTGAATGATGCACAAATTGCGGCCCCGGCACGGGTCCCTCGAGCTTGGTCTAAATGAGCGGCCTATGACGCGTGGAGATGGCTGCGTTGTTCATGACGATGTCGATCCGACCGAAGGCCTTACCGAGTCACTGATCAGCAAGTCGGCGCCAGCTGGTCTTGAGGCACTGTCTTGATGGTTGCCACTCGACAAGTACCGCCAAATCACTATCATTTGACACACCATGACCGTCCCGAACCGCATTGTCCTCGATCCGGCCGTCTCCCACGGAAAACCCGTCATTCGGGGCACCCGCGTACCTGTCACAGTGGTCGTGGGGAGCCTAGCTGGGGGCATGACGTTCGAGGAGGTCCAGCGCGAATACGACGTCACCGCGGACGATATTCGAGCTGCGCTCCGATTCGTCGGGGAACTGGCTGAGCAGGAATCGTTTCATCCACTACCGAGCGCCTAGCTCGGTATGCGCTTTCTGATCGACGCCAACCTACCTCGCGCCGTCATCGACGTGGTGCAAAGCCTGGGGCATCAGGTGGAGTTCGCGCGCGATATTGGTCTGGCGTCGGCGACGGACGAACAAATCGCCAAACATGCATTGCAATATGGCGCCGCGCTTCTCACTCGGGACTTGGACTTCGCGGATATCCGTCGATATCCGTCGACATCCGCCTGATTGGTACTCAGGTATTGTCGTTCTGCGTTTGCCCTACACCGCTGTGGCCGAAGAGATCGCAGCGGCGGTGAAGCGCTTTCTATCCGAACCAGGGTTTATCGCTTCACTTGCGGGTCGACTTGCGGTTGTCGAAGGGGACCGGGTCCGCTTTCGTCCACCGCTGACGTTATAGGATCAAAGACGCGTTGCCGACCAGTTTGGTCCGACTGGAAGCTCGATACCGGACACCCCTCGTTCGCGAGCTTCGAGTCACCGTGGGTCAGCAGACGGCCCAACTCCGGCCGGTGAAGGTCTCAGAATTACGGCACGGAAGCGGTCATCGGCTCGGATGCGACGTCCCTCTGCTGGCGGCGTGCTCGTGGACAAACCTGCCTCTATGGGCGTATACGCTGACGACGGGAGGTGCTGCGGGTACATGAAACCTACGGATTTGCCGGCCAAAAGCCCTTCGCTGAAAGACCTGAGCCAATCTCAATATGAGCGCCTTATGTCGCTGCTCGACGAATCGATTGGGATGGCGCCCGGGGAACGCGACCCGTGGCTCGCGGCACTCGAGCACGGCGAGCCGGCGCTGGCGGCCCTGCTATCGATCCTGCTCGCCGCGCGCGATCAAAAGGACTTCTCCAACTTCCTCGCGGGCAGCATGCCGATCCCGGTCGAGGATACCGAGCCCGCCACTTTGCTCGGACGACAGGTCGGACCTTACGTCATCGAGGCCGAGATCGGCCGCGGCGGCATGGGCAGTGT
Organism: uncultured Gammaproteobacteria bacterium; assembly: GCA_963837045.1. GTDB lineage: Bacteria > Pseudomonadota > Gammaproteobacteria > Steroidobacterales > Steroidobacteraceae > Bog-1198. The sequence continues at coordinate 472,625 of CAWIMA010000016.1, read as the reverse complement.
GTGGCGGGCGCGACGCGCGGACGGCCGATTCGAAGGCAGGGTCGCCATCAAGTTCGTGCACGCTGCGTGGATCGGGCGCAGCGGCGAGCAGCGCTTTCTCACTGAGGGCAAGCTGCTCGGGCAATTGGATCATCCAAACATTGCGCGACTCATTGACGCCGGCGTGCTGGATGCGCAGCCCTACCTTGTGATTGACTACGTCGAGGGTGAGCCGATCGATGCGTATTGCGAGCGGCTGAAACTCAGCATCGAGGACCGCATTGGCCTGTTCCTCGGAGTTCTTGCCGCGGTGGCGCACGCGCACAGCCATTTGATCGTCCACCGTGACATAAAGCCCGCGAATATATACGTCACGGGCGAGGGCACCGTCAAGCTTCTCGATTTCGGTATCGCGAAGCTCATCGACGATGAAACAGGATCCGCTGCACTGACAAAATCGGGCGCGATCGCCTTGACTCCACAGTATGCCGCGCCGGAGCAGATTCTGGGCCGGCCCGTTACCACGGCAACGGACGTATACGCGCTCGGCCTGGTGCTCTACGTGCTCTTGACCGGTGCGCACCCGCTGGGTGGCGGCGCGCGCTCTATGCCCGAGCTAATCCATGCAGTCGTCAAGGAGGAGGCGCCCCGTCCCTCCACGGTCGCCAGCGGGCCGATCTCAAGGCGCCGCGCGCTCGCAGGCGACCTGGACACTATTCTCGGCAAGGCGCTCAAAAAAGACCCCGCGGAGCGTTACGCCTCCGTTGGGACATTCGGGGAGGACCTGCGGCGCTTCCTCTCGCACGAGCCAATCAGCGCCCGGCCCGACACGGTGCGCTATCGGGTCGCGAAATTCGTACGTCGCAACCGAGGCAGTGTCGTTGCATGCCTGCTGATCGCCATCGGCCTCATCGGCACGAGCGGTTTTGCCCTCACCCAGATGCAGTCGGCGCGCGCGCAACGCGACCGCGCCCTCGAAGAGGCGAAGCGGGCCAATGCACAAGCCGATCTCACGCAATACATTTTGGACGACAAGCTGAGCAAGTTGTCTCCCAGCGCGGAGAGCCAGCGGCTCGATCGGGCGCGCCAGTTTCTGGCGGCCCGGTTCCGCGGCGATCCCCTCCTGGCGGCACGCCTCTTGATCGACGTGTCAGGGAACTACATCGACATCGGCGATTTTCGGACCGCGGCCGACGTCGCCGTCGAAGCGGAGACGATCGGGCATCGCTTCGATGATGCGGATATTCTTGGGCAACTCGCCTGCATTCGCACGGAAGATCTCGCCATCGCCCAAGATTTCACGGCGGCGCGCGCCCAGCTTGCGCAGGGCCTCGCGCAAATGCGCCGGCTCAATCCGGTGCCTCCAGACATTGAGGCCGAGTGTGCCCTCGCTGAAGCCTTCGTCGTGCAGGCGGACGGCGACTTTGCCCGCGCCATCGACCGCCTGCGTACGACCGTCGCGGACCTCGATCGAGCGGGAATGCATGGAGCCTCTCGCTACCTCGCTGCGTCGAATGATCTGGCGCGCGCCCTCGCGATAGCCGGTCAGTACCATGAGGCATGGGAAGTGGGCAGCCGAAATGTGGCGCTGGTGAGTGAGATGGGGCGCGCGGACACCAGTGCTTACGTCGCCTATGTCAACGGCGTGTGCTCAGCCATGCGCAATGGCGGACAGCCGACCCGGGCGGTCGCGTACATTGACGCCAGCACGGCCAAGTTGCGCCATGATGCAGCTTATGCCGATATGGGCGCAGGCAGCGAGAGCTGCTGGGCCCTGTCTCGCCTCGACAGGGGGGAGCCCGAACAGGCGGAGCCCGCTATCCTCGAGGCGGCGAGCAAGGCCGAGCAGGGAGGCGTTACCTATCAGGCCGCGCTCTTGCGGGCGTCGGCCGTGATTGCCGCCCTTGCGCGTGCGGACCTCGCCACGGCAGAGGTCCGCTGGGCGGAGCTTGTGCCGGATGAGGAGCACCGGCTCGCAGCGAACGAGAAAGGAATCGAGGTGGTTCGGCTGCTGTTGGTGAGCGCACAGCTCGACATGGCCCGGCACCGGCCCGATGAGGCTTTGAAATCGCTCGAGCGCGCCGGGGCGTTGATCGCGTCGCGCCGGCAGGGAACCAACCCTGACGCACGCGCGTTGGAAGCACTGCGAAGCTCGGCGCTGATAGCAAAGCAGCGTTACGACGAAGCCGAACAGCATGCGCAAGCGGCGCTCGAGCTGGCGCGGATCAGCGCGATCGATCCTAAATCTTCGTCATGGATCGGCGAGGCACTGGTGCTCCGGGCACGCGCAGAGGCGGCGCTCGGCCGCCGCGCCGAGTCGGCGGCAAGCGCTCGTGAAGCGTTACCTCATCTTCTGGAGAATCTGAATCCCGATCATCCGATCATCAAGACGGCGCGAAATCTCGCGGCAGGTTAAAGGTATAACATTGCCGCAGCGCGATGCGCGCATGTTTCAGGCGCACGGTGCGGACTCTCAACGCACAGGCTAGCGGCCTGCGCACAGCGCTGGAGTTTTCCGATCAGGCCCTTGATCCCGGCAAACAGGGCATGCAAACGCGCCGGCTCGTCGCGGAGCCGGATCACCACCCTCCAAGGGTCCTTTCGAAACAAATAATCATCTCCGGTGTCATCTTTTGCCCTCCGATTCGGGGTGACCTCAAGAAAGGGGCCATTACGTACGTTAAGGCGCCGCGACCGTTGATTCCATTGAGCGTACCCTTCGTAGGGGTCTAAATCCGCCATTGCCGACCCGTTGTTGGCGTGCCAGTTGTAGTCCCCGGTCAACCCGATGTGGTTCCACCCTAGCTTCTAGCGGCGCGATGTACCCGAGCAACGCATCGTTGACAATACCGCGCTCGCGGAGCGCGTCTACTGCTCGCTCGAGGTACACCGTATTCCGGAGCGTGATGGCGGCGATCACGAGATTCAGACCGCTGGCGCGATAGCGTTGATTTTCGTACGAGCGATCGCGGATCTCGCCAAGGCGGTGGAAGAACACCGTCCCCGCCAGCGCGTTGCGCGCTTCTCCCTTATTGAGGCCCGCCAGTGACCCGACGTCGTAGTGCCGGATCTCGAAGCCATTTGAGCGTGAACAAGGTGCGCTCCAACCGACCGTATTCTCGCAGTCCCATCGCCAGGCTATTCTGGCGCGGATATGCGGCAAGTTTGCGAGCATTCCGACACGACCCTGCCTAGGGTGCGTCGGAAAGCTGTTGGAATAGAACCACGCGCGCCTTCTCCCAGTCGCGCTTAACAGTCCGCTTGGATATACCGCGTTGAGCGGCGATATCATCGAACGTGAAACCACAGAAATACCGGAGATCCACGAGCTCGGCTAGGTGAGGATCGCGCACCGCGAGTGCGTCGAGCGCGTCCGAGAGTCGCAAGAGCTCACCCTCGTCGGGCTGAGGCACTCCAATCTCGGTCGGCAGCTGCGTGATATGGAAAGCGGCGCCACGTTTAAGGGCGCGCCGCTCGCGCACGAAGTCGATGATCAGACCGCGCATCACCCGCGCTGCGTAACCGATGAAGCGCTCGCGATCGGGAAACACCGCTGCCCTCTCCGACATGCTGAGAAAGGCCTCATGCAACAATGTCGTCGGGCTGATGGGTGAGCCGGCCTGGCGTCGTAGCTGTCGCTCCGCGAGTTGCCGCAGCTCAGCATACAGCGAGGCGAACAGCCGTCTGCTTGCGGTGGCGTCGGCCGTTTCGGGGCGCTTTTCCGAGGATGCCGGTTGCTCTGATTCCATCCGGGGCACTCCACGAGGTGGCGGACTCAGAATGCCGAATCAACGGTCGCTTCGCAACCGCATTGCCAGACCCTCTGCTCGAGCGAGCGGCGGCTCAACAGCCGAGGCACCGCCCACGGACGCCGCCCGATGGAGCGGGTCTGTCGACGGGATTCGGGGTCCTGCTAGTTGAATCATGCGACCGGGCTTAAGACAGTGGCGTTCGCCAACCGTGCCTCGACATCGGCGGTCCCGCAGTATGTTAAATCAAGACGTTGTGTACCGCAGTATGCGCAGCACGATGCCGGATTTCGCCCGGATGTCACTTATTGCAGGTCAATTTCGATCTCTCAGGTAGGACCAACACCGGTCGGCAATCTGGGGAGCGGCAATGAACAACTATGATGATCATAATCTGCAGCCAAACGCGCCATTTCGGGTGGCGCTGACCTTAGCGACCGTGCTGACGTTGCTGTCGGGGGCGGCGTACGGGCAAGTGCCGACGACCAACGATACCAGCGATCCAAACGGCAACACAGGAATGGGGAACAATGCGCTCGGCGGGCCTGCGGCCTCGAATGCCGGCTCTTCAACACGCCCTGGGTATCAGGCGCTCTTTCCAACACGATGGCGGTTCAACACCGCCTCCGGGTTCCTCGGCGCTCGGGTGCAACACGACCGGTTCCTTCAACACCGCCTCCGGGGCCAACGCGCTGATTTCCAACACAACCGGCTCCAACAACACCGCCATCGGGGCCTCAGGCGCTTTATTCCAACAGCCGGTAGGATAACACCGCGGTCGGTTACCGGCTCTCTACAACACAACCGACACAATACCGCGATCGGGTTATCGGGCGCTTTATTACAATACGTCCGGCTCCGAAAACATCGGCCACCGGGGTCAGTGCGCTCTTTTACAACACGACCGGCTACGACAACACCGCCTCGGGGGCCTACTCGCTCCAGGCCAACACGATCGGCAATAACAACACCGCTTCGGGGTACGGTGCGCTCAATAGAAACACGACCGGGGGCGACAATACTGCCACCGGGCTTGATGCGCTTTATTCCAATACGACCGGCAGCGACAACGCCGCTTCCGGGAATGAGGCGCTCTTTTCCAACATAGACGGCTACAGCAACACCGCCGCTGGCTGGGCAGGCGATGTATTCTAATACCCATCGGCTACGGCAACACCGCCTCGGGGTATGGGGCGCTCTATCTCAATACGACCGGCTATAGCAATAGCGCCTTCGGGGACGACGCGCTTTATTCCACCAACCGGCATCAACAACACCGCCATCGGGTTCCAAGCGCTCTATTAAAACACGACCGGCAACGACAACATTGCCGTGGGGTATGAGGCCGGTTTCAACGTAACGACCGGCAGCAACAACATCGATATCGGCAACGAGGGATTAGCCGCCGATAACGGCGTCATACGGATCGGGACAGCGGGCAGCCAGAAGGAGGTATTCATCGCCGGAATCCATACCTCCAAGATCACTGGCAGCGCTGTGTATGTAACGGCCGGTGGACGGCTTGGCGTGCTGGCATCGTCCGAGCGATACAAGACCGGCATTGCGCCGATGGGATCGAACACGGCGAAGCTCGAACAGTTGCGGCCAGTCAAGTTTCACCTCAAGAGCGATCCGAACGGAGCGGTCCAGTACGGCCTGATCGCCGAGGAAGTGGCGAAGGTGTATCCGGAACTCGTGATCCGCGATGAGAAAGGCAACATCGACGGCGTGCGCTATGACGAGCTTGCGCCGATGCTGCTTAATGAGATGCAGAAGCAGGAGCAGAAATCAATTAGCGCAGGCGAAGACCAATGCGGATCAGGCTGCCGAAATCCGTGACCTGAAGGCCCAGACCGTTGCCCAAGCGGATCAACTGAAAAGCACTCAACAGCAAGTCGCCGAGTTAAACGACCTAAGGCAAGAGTTGCACTCCGCACTTCTCAAGCTGCAACTTAAGGATCAGCTCGTCGCACAGCGTTAATTCTCGACCATGAAACCCCCGGCCTCGCGCCGGGGCTTTAAAGGAGGTTACGTTTATGCATGTTCAGCCATGGTTGTGCAGAACTTTGGTCTGTGCATGTCTCATCCTGCTGACAGGCAGCCACTCTTTCGCGCAGGGTTCGCCTGTGCACCAGCAGCTCTATCGCTGTAACTCACCCAGTGGGATCCTGTGTGCCCAGCAACGCGACAATCCCGGCGGGTGGTATTACGTCGGTCACGATGAGCCTGCGGTGCTCTTTTTCTCGAACGAGGTGGCACATACAACGTCCAGACTGGTGCGTGGCAAGGCATTTTTGCGTTTGAAGGAACGCGACGCCGCTAGCCAAGGGGTTCGCTGACATCGAGTCCGCGGCGAGGCTCCCACACTGCTCGCCGCCGCAATCGAACGTATTCACTCAGATTAAAAGGGACCGGATCATGAAAGAAAACGACAAGAGAATTTTGTCTTTCTCAGCCGCAGTCTTATCCGCGCTCATTCTGGCGGTCCCGAGCGGCCTTCGGGCCGCGCCGCATCAGACACCAGACGAGCCTCAGGTGCTCAGCAATGCGGTAGCGAACGAACCGATTCATTTGACGTGTCGCCGGCGCTAGGCGAGCTCGTGTCGGAACCCCCGGCTCAGCAGGGCGTCGGTTTAATGCACAAGCCTCTGCAGCCAAAGCTGCAGCAATTGACCATTGCTCCGCAGAGCCAGGGCGAATCGGCGGCAAGCGCCGTCCAGCCGTTGATCGCTCCCCTCATCAGTGCCACCATCGGCCTGAGCTTCGAGGGGGTCGGGAACACTTCTTTTCTCAATTGCCCGAGTGTTGCGGGCATGACCGTTGCGCCTCCCGACACCAACGCGGCGGTGGGCGACACCCAGGTAGTGCAGTGGGTAAACCTGTGCTATGCCGTGTTTAACAAGTCCACTGGGGCCCTTATCGCGGGGCCTTTCGCGGGCACCAACTTCTGGAAGGGCTTCGGCGCGCCGTGCGAGACTAACAACAATGGCGACATCATCATCCAGTGGGATAAGACGAATCACCGCTGGCTGGCGGCCCAGAACGTGTTCAGCGGGCCTCCCTACTATACCTGCGTCGCCGTTTCGCAGACTGCCGACGCGACGGGCAGCTACTACCGTTACACCTTCCCACAGCAGCCTGGCTTCCCCGACTACCCGAAGTGGGGGCTTACGCGCAGCGTCTATTACCAGACCCAGAACGTCTTCGTCCTCGATCCCGATGCCCTTCTTCGGTGTGAACGTCTGCGCTTATGACGCCAAGAGTATGCTGAAAGGCAACAGCAAGGCGACGCAAGTCTGCATCTTCGACAACTCCAACGGCACGTTGTTCGACGACAGCATGCTGCCGGCCGATGACGATTCGGATCCCGGGGCCGACGAACAGCGAGGTCTTACTGGGAGCCATCGACAATTTCTTTCCCGGTGACACGCACGTTTACGAGTTCGTATTCACGTAAATTTCGGGAACCCAGCGAAGTCAACCCTCGCCGGGGTCAACGGAAGCATGCCGATCAGTGTGCCCGCGTTCAATCTGGCGTTCTGCACCAGCGGCCGGCTCCCTCACCACCGACTGTGTCCCGCAGCCGGGCACAACGGCTAAACTGGACACGCTAGGCGATCGACTGATGTATCGGCTGGCGCACTTCAACGAGCGTGGCACGCAGCACTTTCTGGTGACGCACAGCGTGAACAACACCACTGGAGTGGCGGCGAGATGGTACGAGTTCCGGGCCAAGGGATACGGCACGACCAGCTTGTCTCTTTATCAATCGGGGCAGACCCCGGATGACGGCGATTATCGCTGGATGGGCTCGGTCGCCATGGACCAGTTGGGGGACATCGCCATTGGGTACAGCCGTTCGAGTGCGGCCTCAGGTGACTACCCGTCGATCTACTACGCCGGTCAGACGGCGGGTGATCCTCTAGGCACCACGGAGACCGAGGCTCTGATCAAACAGGGCACGGGCTCACAACCGCATACGGACAATCGCTGGGGCGACTACTCGAGCATGGCTCTCGATGGCGCGGACTCGTGCACGTTCTGGTACGCGAACGAGTACTACGATACGACTCTAAGGTTCAACTGGGCGACGTGGCTCGCTTCGCTTAAGTTCCCGAACTGCCATGAGCGAAAAACCCGAACATCAACGACCGAGGAGACTGGCGGACTGGATCAATCCGACGGGGGTGAGGAAGGCCCATTCATTGATTGACAAAGTGTACAAGCGGAAGAACCTGGAGATAGCCTGGGAGAAAGTGAAAGCCAATAAAGGCGCGGGCGGGATCGACGGCGAGAGTATCGAGGCGTTTGGCGCACAGCTGCAAGAGCGGTTGGGTCAACTGCATAACGATCTCAAAACCGACTGTTATCGCCCATTGCCTGTACGGCAGAAACTCATTCCGAAAGCAGGACAGCCGAACGAGCACAGAAGGTTGAAATGCTCGCCGGAAAGCCGTTTGACAGCACTTTAGGGTGCCACTGGCGGCAAACGAGGTTTCATTGCTCGGAGCCTTTTCGGAGATGGGGATTGCACATTCTCGATCACACCCAGCGCATCGGCTTGCTGTCCGGCGTCAGAAAACGCAACCCTAGGGGAACAATCAATATCCACGAAAGGAAAAACAGCCAACCCTGCCACGCGAGAGGCAAACCCCAGCCCAAACCATAGCGCTTTGCTCGAAACCAGTACCGGGGATTGTTCGTGTTCATGGCGTCTCCGCTGTTCCCTCAAAAACCACGCTGCGATCCCATCTTAGCCGCTTCCATGGATTCGGATTCCACCGCCTCCGCGTTGAGAAGGTACAATCGTTGGTTTTACGTACAGTTTCCGTACGGCGGTCTTATTAATTTACGTAAATCGTTGATTTTATGGTGGGACGGCTGGGACTCGAACCCAGGACCAAAGCCTTAAAAGGGCCTTGCTCTACCAACTGAGCTACCGTCCCAAGGAGCGGCGCATGATAGCCGAACTCGCCAGCGGGAGCACCGAGAAATCAGACGCGGTCGCAGACGCGCGTAGCGAACGCGCGCAGCGTTCAGGCGTAGCGGGTCGGGTCCGCCACGCCGGCGGCGGCGAACCCCGCCGCGCGCAGGCGGCACGAATCACAGCGGCCGCACGCACGGCCCTCGGCATCCGCTTGATAGCACGATACGGTCATGCCGTAATCCACCCCGAGACCGATGCCGGTGCGGATGATGTCGGCCTTGGAGAGGTGGATCAGCGGTGCGTGGATCTTGAACCGGCTGCCCTCGACGCCGGCCTTGGTCGCGAGCTGCGCGAGGCGCTCGAACGCCGCGATGAATTCCGGGCGGCAATCCGGATAGCCCGAGTAATCCACGGCGTTGACCCCCACGAAGACGTCGACGGCGCCGACGACTTCCGCCCAGCCGAGCGCGAGCGACAGCAGCAGGGTATTGCGCGCCGGGACGTACGTGGCGGGAATTCCCGCGGTGGACGCCTCGGGTACGGCGCGCGTCGAATCGGTCAATGCCGAACCGCCGATGCCGGCCAGATCCACTCCCATGACCCGATGCTCGTGCGCGCCCAAGTGCGCGGCGACCCGCTTCGCGGCGGCGAGCTCGGCGTGATGGCGCTGGCCGTAGTGCACGCTGAGCGCGAAGTTGCGAAAATTCTGCGTGTTCGCAATCGCCAGGGCGGTGGCGGAGTCCAGTCCGCCCGACAGCAGCACGATGGCGGGCTTCATTTCCCGGGCACATCGCCCCACAGGATCTTGTGGAGCTGAAGTTGAAAGCGCACCGGCAGCCGCTCCTCCAGAATCCAATCCGCGAGCTGCCTGGCCGACACCTGCGTATAGCTCGGCGAAAACAGGACCTGGCAGCGCCCGGCCAAGGCGTGCTCCTGGATGTACGCCTTGCTCCAGTCGAAATCTTCACGCGAGCAAATCACGAATTTGAGCTGATCGAGAGGCCTGAGGAGCGGGAAGTTCTCGACCCGGTTGCGCGACGCTTCGCCTGAACCGGGCGTTTTGACGTCGACCACCCGTGCGACCCGCGGGTCCACCCGGGCGATATCCATCGCACCGCTGGTTTCCAGCGAGACCAGATGGCCTGCGTCGCACAGACGCGTGAGCAGGAGGTGGCAGTTCGGCTGCGCGAGCGGCTCCCCGCCGGTCACGCACACATGCGGCGTGTCGAAGCAGGCCACCTTGTCCACGACGCTGTCGATGTCGTGCCATTCACCGGCGTGAAATGCGTATTCGGTATCGCAGTACTGACAGCGCAGGGGACAGCCCGTGAGTCGTACGAATACCGTGGGATATCCGGCCGCATCGGCCTCGCCCTGCAGCGAATGAAAGATCTCATTGATTCGCAGTCGTTCGCCTCTGACCGGTTCCTCTAGCATGCGTGGACCGCCCGCCGCTCAATGCTTCTCGGCCGCCATCTTATCGAGGCGCTGCTGCGCCAGGTGCCCGGCGGGGGTATCCGGAAAACTCGCCACCACCTGCGACAGCACCTGCTTTGCGGCATCCCACTGCTTGAGCTCATAATCGCAGTAACCGACCTTGAGCAGCGCATCGGGCAGCTTGCGCGACTGCGGGTACTTGTCCGCCACGCGCTGAAACGCCGCCAAGGCGTCAGTGAACGACTTGTTCACGTAATAGGCCTCGCCCAGCCAGTACTGGGCGTTTTCCGCGAGCGGGCTGTCGGGAAAGGCCGTCAGGAAATTCTGAAATGCGCCGATGGCGCGATCGTACTGACTGTCCTTCAGCAAGTTGAACGCGGCTTGGTAGTTGGCCGTATCGGTCCCGTCGGGAACCGGCAAGCTCGGCTGCCCACTCGCGGCGGCCGCAGCGGCGGCGGCGGCGGGCGCAGCCGCAGCGGGGGCGGCAGGCGCGGCTGACGCCGGTGCTGCGGCGCCCGCCGGCCCGCTGCGCGCTTCGAGCGCCTTCAGCCGATGATCGAGATCCGCGTACAGATCGCGCTGCTGTTTACGGCTCAATTCCAGATTGTGGCTCAATTCGTCGACATCGTTGTGCAGGGCACGCACATCGTTGCGCAGCGCGTCGACCTCATTGGCGAGCTCCAGCAGGCTCTGGTTCGCCACCACCCTCTCGATCTTCGTCAAACGAGTGTCGAGATCGTTCAGCTTGACTTGCACCGGATCCTGTCCGGGCGGTTCGCTGGCGCAGCCGACCAGTGCCAGTACGGCCATGCATATGGCGCCGCTGAGGCAGCAGGCGCGAGCCCTCACGGCACGTAGACCATTTCCACACGGCGATTCTTCGCCCACGCGGCCTCGTCATCGCCCTCTACCGCGGGCCGTTCGGCGCCGAAGCTCACGGTGGTGAGCTGGGATTCGGCAACGCCCTGGAGCATCAGTGCACGCCGCACGGCCTGAGCGCGGCGCTCGCCGAGTCCGATGTTGTACTCGCGCGTGCCGCGCTCATCGGTGTTGCCCTCGAGCCTCATCTTCAGGTTCGGATGGGCGGTCAGGTTGCGCGCATGCACGGTGATGATCTCGACAAATTCGGGCTTGATATCGGACTTGTCGAAATCGAAATAGATGACGTGTTGCGCCAGCAGACCGGTGGCATTGGCGCCCTGCGCACCCATGCCCGCGGTGCCGGCCTCGCCGAGTGGACTCGTCGTGGTCGATGCGCCGCCTCCCTGCCCCGCCCCGGGAACTTGCGCACCGGCGATCGGCGGTTCGACGGTGGTGGCCTTCTTGGGGCACCCGGCGAGCAGCGCCGCAGCGGCCAAGAGACAGGCGATCGAGATCATTCTTTTCATGGAGGTCCCCTCTACGTTAAAGGCAAGCGTACCGGCGAAAGCGGCAATTGTGTACTGCCGAGTCATGACCGGCTTTAAAACGGCGACCAGGCGGGCTCCTGCACCTCGCCCTCGCTCGACACCAATCGCTCCTGCACGCGCCCATCCGAGCTGGTGAGCGCGAGAACCCCGCGGCCGCGATCGCGGCTCGCATAGATGATCATCGCGCCGTTGGGCGCATAGCTCGGCGACACGTCGAAGCGTCCCTTGGTGAGCACTTGGACATCGCCGCGTCCTTTCAGATCCATGACGGCGATGCGATACGCACCATCTTCCTGAGTCACGAAGGCGAGCTGTGTCTCATCCGGCGACAATCGCGGCCGCGCATTGTAATTGCCCTGGAAGGTCAGGCGGCGCGGGCGATCGCCCGGCTGGATGCCCACCCGGTAAATCTGCGGACCGCCCGCACGGTCAGAGGTGAAATACAGGCTCTGGCCGTCCTTGGACCACTGCGGCTCCGTGTCGATCCCAGGGTCATCCGTGATGCGAGTGACCGCCTGGGTAGCCAGGTCGAGCACGTACACATCGAGGTTGCCGTCGCGAGTGGACAGGGTCAAGGCCAGCTTCTTTCCGTCCGGCGACCACGCCGGCGCTTGATTCACGCCCGCCATCGCCGAGACCCGGCGCCGTTCGCCCGTCCTGAGCAGCTGCACATACACCGAGGGCAGCTTTCCCTCGAAGGAGACGTAGGCAAGGCTTTGGCCATCCGGAGACCACGCCGGCGACATCAGCGGCTCGTTCGATTGCATCACGATATGCGGGTTCTCGCCGTCCGCGTCGGCGACGATGAGCCGGTAGGTGCGGTTCGGCACGGATCCCAGAACCGAAACGTAGGCGATTCGCGTGGCGAAGGCGCCGCGTATGCCGAGGATCTTGTCGAACACCATGTCGGCGACCTGGTGGCTCGCGAGCCGCAGCCCGGCGTGATTCGCGCTGATCTGATAGCCGAGCAGACGCTGACGAGTGAGCACGTTGTACAGCTCGAAGGCGATGCTGAACCGATCCTGGCCTTGCGGCTGCATCTGACCGACCAGAATGTAGTCGTTGCCGAGCCGGCGCCAATCATCGAAGCTGATGCTCGCGCCATTGTGCGGCTGCTCGATCATGTCCTTGCGATCCATGCTCTTGAAGCGGCCGCTGCGCGCCAGATCGTCGCTCACCAACTGCGCCACGTCGAAGGAGTCGGCGGCGGCATCTGCCGGCGTAAACGGCACGATCGCGATCGGTATGGCGTCATCCTGCCCGCGGGTCACTTCGACGACGAATTCCCCCCGGCTGCGCGGGCAGAACACCAGGAGTGCGAGCAGGACAGTCAAGAAGCGGGCTTTATTCATCGGGCTTGAACTCAATTTCAAAATTTCTTTGGAACAGCGCCGGATCCGGCGGATCGGGCAGCGGCGAGGCGCGATACACGGCATTCTCGATGGACTGGCGCACCGCTGCATCGCCGTTGCACTTCGTGACCCGCGCACTGGTCACCTCGCCGCCCGGCACCTGGGTCACAGCGACCCGACAATCGATGCCGACGCGCGCCGAGGACGGCTTGATCCACGCATTCTGGATGCGATTGCGCAGGCTCGCGACGTAGCGGTCGCGCAGCGGACTTGCCTCGACCGCGTCGATGTGCTCCTCCTCGGCCAGCTGCCGGCGCAATTCGGCTTCGCGCTCCTGGCGCGCATGCTCGTCGGCCGCGTGCTTGGCCTCCGCGGCCTGCTTCGCTTCGGCGGCCTGCTTCGCTTCGGCGGCCTGCTTGGCTGCGGCGGCCTGCTTGGCTGCGGCGGCCTTGGACTGCGCCTGGCGCTGCGCCTCCTCGGCGGCGCGCGCGGCTTCGGCCCTGGCCTGCTCGGCCGCCTTGGCCTCATCGGCGGACCTCGCCTGCTCCAGCGCCTTGGCGTCATTCGCCGCTTTGGCCGCCGCGGCGGCCTTGGCCGCATCGGCCGCTTGCAGCTGGGCAGCCGCTTGCGAGGCGGCCTGTGCCTCGGCCGCGGCGCGCGCCCGCTGCGCCTCCTCGGCGGCGCGCTCGATCTGCGCGCGCTGAGCCGCTCGCAGCACCTGCGAGTCCACGACCACCGCGTTGATGGCAGCGGGCTGCGCACTGCTGGGCGAGCGCGTGGCGAAGTTCATCGTCATGAGCACCAGCGCCGCCGCCAGTGCCGCGTGCAGCAGCACCGAACAAAGTACCGGCCAGGAGTGCTCGCGAAAGAAGTCGGCCATTCAGCGCACGGTTCCGGCGGCCCCATTCGCCTCCCCCTGCCTCGGCCGCGCGGGCCGCTCGGGATCGGTGAGGAGCCCCACTTTATCGGCGCCCGCACGCTGCAGAAGGACCATGGCGTGCGCCACATTGCCATAGGGGACGGAGGTATCGGCCTTGACCAGCACGGGGGTTTGCGGATCGCGCCGCAAAAGTGCCGCCGTCCGGGCGCTCACCGTGGCTTCGGAGGCGGGTTTGTCCGGATTCGGCCCGAAGTTGACGTACAGGCGCCCGCGCGCATCGATGGTCACGATCAGCGGCTCGTGCTTCTGCAGGAACGCGGGATCGATGGGCTTCGCGCCGGCCGTCGGCAAATCGACCTTGATTCCCTCCTTGAGCAGCGGCGCGGTGATCATGAAGATGATCAGCAGCACCAGCATCACGTCGATGTAGGGCACGACGTTGATTTCACCCATCAGTTTTCGACGACGCAGTGGTGCGGGCATGGAAACTAGGCATTCGCACGGGCCGGCCCGTGGCGCTGCAGGATGGTAGAGAACTCTTCGACGAACGTGTCGAACCGAAGTTCCAGGCGGCTCACCTGATCGGCAAACCGGTTGTAGGCAATGACCGCCGGAATCGCCGCGAATAGCCCGACAGCCGTGGTGATCAGCGCTTCGGCGATTCCCGGCGCCACGGCCGCGAGCGTCGCCTGCTGCACGTTGCCCAGGTTGTGGAAGGCGCTCATGATGCCCCAGACGGTGCCGAACAGCCCCACGTAGGGACTGGTGGATCCCACCGTCGCGAGCGTGGCGAGATTGCGCTCCAGGCGGTCGAGTTCCCGCATCTGCGCCACGCGCATCGCGCGCCTGGCACCCTCGAGCAGCAGATCGGCCGGAGTGTTCTGCTGGCGCAGGCGGCTGAACTCGCCGAAGCCGGATTCGAAAATGCTTTGCAGGCCGGTGCCCGCGCGTCCCTTGGTTTCGATGTTGCGATACAGGGTCGACAGATCGCCACCGGACCAGAACTGCGTCTCGAAATGATCGGCGCCGCGCCGCGAGCGAGAGATCACGTGGCCCTTGCGGAAGATAATGGCCCACGAGGCGAGAGAAGCCAGCATCAGCAAAGCCACCACCGCCTGGACGATGGGGCTCGCATCGAGCACCATGGTCCACACCGACAGGTCATTGGGCATTCCGCCACTCCGTGAATAAATCCCTGGGGATGGCACGCGGCCGCAGCGTGCCCGAATCGAGACACGCGACCCGAGTGGCAGCCTCGACGAGCTGCGCGTCGCCGCGCCGGATCGCTTGCTTGAAGGAGATTGTCGCACCGCTGAGGCGCATCAGTTCGGCGGTGACGATAATTTCATCATTAAGAATCGCCGGCCGCAAAAAGTCCACCGCGATGCTCACCACTGCGAACTGCAGGCGCCGCTCATTGCGCAACCGCAGCTGATCCACGCCGAGCGCCCGCAGCCATTCGGTCCGGCAGCGCTCCAGGAATTTCAGATAATTGGCGTAATACACCACCCCGCCCGCGTCGGTGTCCTCCCAGTACACTCGATAGCTGCACGCGAAGCTTGGCGCCGGCGGCATCTACGGAACGTCCCGAAACAGCGGCAGGTTGAGGTCCCGCTCGACGGGCGGAGGCGTCAGTCCGAAATGCGCGTATGCGGCGCGCGTGGCGACGCGGCCGCGCGCCGTGCGCATCAGAAACCCCTGCTGGATCAGATACGGCTCGATGACATCCTCGATGGTGCCGCGCTCCTCGCTCATGGCCGCCGCCAGGCTGTCGACGCCCACCGGGCCGCCGTCGAATTTCTCGATCACGGTCAGCAGCAGCTTGCGGTCGAGCATGTCGAATCCCTGCGGGTCGACCTCCAGCATGTCGAGCGCCGCCAGCGCCACCGCGCCGCTGATGACTCCCGCTGCCTTGACTTCGGCAAAATCGCGCACCCGGCGCAGCAGCCGGTTCGCGATGCGCGGCGTGCCGCGCGAGCGCTCGGCGATGCGATCCGCGCCATCGGGCTGCAGGCGCAGCTTCAGGATCGAGGCGCTGCGGGTGACGATCCTGGTGAGCTCGTCGGTCGAATAGAATTCAAGACGCTGCACGATGCCGAATCGATCGCGCAGCGGCGAGGTGAGCAGACCCGCGCGGGTCGTGGCGCCGACCAGAGTGAAGGGCGGCAGGTCGAGCTTGATCGATCTCGCCCCGGGGCCCTCGCCGATCATCAGATCGAGCTGCGAGTCCTCCATGGCCGGGTACAGGACCTCCTCGACCACCGGACTCAGGCGATGAATCTCATCCACGAACAGCACGTCTCGGGGCTCGAGGTTGGTCAGCAGGGCGGCCAGATCGCCGGGGCGCTCCAGCACCGGACCGGAGGTCTGCCGCAGATTGACCTTGAGCTCATTGGCGATGATGTTCGCGAGCGTGGTCTTACCGAGACCCGGCGGACCGAAAATCAGCACGTGATCGAGCGCTTCGCCGCGCATGCGCGCAGCCTGGATGAAGATTTCCATTTGAGTCTTGACGTTCGGCTGCCCGATGTATTCGGCGAGGGTCTTCGGCCGCACGGCGCGATCCACCACTTCGTCGTCGCGCCCGGTGGTGCCCGCTATGATCCTATCCTGCTCGATTCCCATGACAGTCCTCAAGCCTTCGCCGCGGATTTGAGCGCGCGGCGAATGAGTTCGGTGGTCGACAGACCCGGCTCATCGGCCGCCTTCAACAGCCGCGTCACTTCCGGCGGCTTGTAGCCGAGCGCGATCAGCGCGCCGAAGGCTTCGCTTTGCGGCGTCATGGCCGCTGCGCCGCCCAGCGCATTGCCCTGCCCTGAGGCGGGGCCCGCCAATTTTTGCACGCTGTCGCGCATCTCGATGATCACGCGTTCGGCGGTCTTGCGGCCGATCCCGGGGATGCGCGTCAGCATGGCGACGTCCTCCGCCTCGATGATGCGCAAAAAATCGTCGACGCTCGCGCCAGACAGAATCCCCAGCGCGATCTTCGGGCCGACCCCCGATACCTTGAGCAGGCCGCGGAACAGCCGCCGCTCGCCGTCGGTGCCGAAGCCGAATAAAATATGCGCATCCTCGCGCACCACCAAGTGAGTGAACAGCGCCACCGGCTCGCCCGCGGCGGGCAAGCCGTAGAACGTCGACATCGGCGCCTCCAGCTCGTAGCCGACCCCGTTGACGTCGACCATCAGGAAAGGGGGCTGCTTGGAGGCGAGACGGCCTTTGAGAAAACCGATCATCCGCGACTCGCCGCGAGCTCGAGCGACGTCCGGACCTGGCCCCGGAGCGCATGGCAAACCGCCGCAGCCAGTGCATCCGCCGCGTCCGCGGCCACGGGACCGTCGAGCTTCAAAATGCTCTTCATCATGAGCTGCACCTGCGCCTTCTCGGCGCTGCCGGTGCCGACCACGGCCTGCTTGATCTGGCGCGTCGCGTACTCGAATATCTCGGCGTTCGCATCGACGGTGCCGCAAATCGCCGCACCGCGCGCCTGGCCCAGTTTCAAGGCGCTGTCCGGATTTCGATTGACGAACACCCGCTCGATGGCGATTTCCTGCGGCCGGTATTGCGCCACCACGGTTCGCATGCAGCGAAATATTTCGCACAGACGCGCCGAGAATTCGCCGTGCGGGGTGCGAATGACGCCGCTCGCCACGTAGGTGAGCCGCGGCCCGGCCGCGTCCACGACGCCGAATCCCGTGCATTGCGAGCCCGGATCGATACCGAGCACCCGCACCGTCGTGATTGGATTTCGCATGGCCGAGTATGATACCGGCAATGGCGGCTTAAACCCACCCAACCTAGCCTTAGAGGAGCGATGGAAACCACGGCGCCGATTCGAACCGCGAGCTTGAAGCTGGATGCGAGCTTTGCGGCCGTGCGCGCGCTCGATCTGCCCGCGACCGGCGAACCGGCGCGCCGCGCCGCGCTGGAGGTCGCCGAGATCGTGCGCAACCTCGATGCGGACGACGAGGTGGTCGTGGCCGCCATGCTGCAGCCGCTGCTCGACGAAAACATCCTCGACCGCGAATCCACCGGCAAGCGCTTTGGCGAGGAGCCCGCCCGCCTCGCGCGCTCCCTCGAGTCAATTGGGCCATTTCGGCTTGCCGCCGGACTGGTCGCCTGAGCGCGGACTCACCTCCACCCAGGCGGAGGCGCTGCGCAAGATGCTCGTGGCGGTCATCGGCGACGTGCGCTTGGTGGTCGTCAAGCTCGCCGAGCAATTGCAGAAGATGCGCTCCTCGAAGTCGGCCGACGCCGCGATCAAGCGCAAGCTCGCGATCGAGACCCGCGAAGTCTATGCGCCGCTCGCCAACCGGCTCGGCGTCTGGCAGGTGAAGTGGGAGCTTGAGGATCTGGCGTTTCGCTATCTGCAGCCTGCCGACTACAAGCACATCGCGGCCGCGCTGAAGGTCCGGCGTTCCGAGCGCGAGCGGTACATCGAGGAGCTGAAAAGCCTGCTGCAGGGCGAATTGCGCGCCGCCGGGATCGAGGCGCAGATCGAAGGACGGCCGAAGCACATCTACAGCATCTGGCGCAAGATGCAGGCGAAGCATCTCGCCTTCGATCAGCTCATGGACATCCGCGCCGCGCGCGTGCTGGTCAACACCGTGGCCGAATGCTACGCCGCGCTCGGTATCGTGCATTCACTGTGGCAATTCATCCCGGGTGAATTCGACGACTACATCGCGACCCCGAAGGACAATCTCTACCGCTCGATACACACCGCCGTCATCGGACCGGGTCATCAGCCGGTGGAAATTCAAATCAGGACGCACGAGATGCACGCCAATTCAGAGCGCGGCGTGGCCGCGCACTGGCGCTACAAAGAGGGCGGCCGCACCGATCAGGCTTATGAGCGCAAGATCAACCAGCTGCGCGCCCTGCTGGCCCCCACCGAAGGCGGGGACAGCACGCAAGACTTTCTCGAGCGCATGCGCGTCGATCTGTTCCAGGACCGCGTCTACGTGCTCTCGCCGAAAGGCGAGATCGTCGATGTACCCGTCGGCGGCACGCCCTTGGACTTCGCCTACCAGGTGCACACGGATCTGGGCCATCGAACCCGCGGCGCGAAGGTCAATGGCCGCATGGTGGGGCTCGATTATCAGCTGAAGAACAGCGAGACCGTCGAAATCATCGCAGCCAAGTCGCCGCAGCCCTCCCGCGATTGGCTGTCACCGCAGTCCGGCTTCCTTGCGAGCCCCCGCCATCGCAACAAGGTCCGCGCGTGGTTCCGCAAACAGAACGCCTCCCAGAACAAGGTCGAGGGCCGGGCGCTGCTCGAACGCGAAATTCAGCGCCTCGGGGTGAACAGCCCGCCGATGCCCGAGCTGCTGAGCGAACTGAAGCTCCCGAGCACCGAGGCGCTGCACGAGGCGCTGGGACTCGGAGAAGTGAGCGGCGCACAAGTCGCAGGCGCGATTCAGCGCCTGCTGCATGCGCGCGATGCCCGGACCACCGAGCCGGCGCGCTCGCGAGCGTCCGTCCCGCGTGAGCCGGAAATCGAGGTTCAGGGTATCGGCGATCTGCTCTCGACGTATGCGCGATGCTGCAAGCCCGTGCCGCCCGAGCCGATCGTCGGCTACATCACCGTCGGCCGCGGCGTGAGCATTCACAGCCAGTCCTGCGCGAATCTCGCGCGCCTCGCGGGCAAGGCGCCGGCGCGCGTGCTGCCCGTCGCCTGGGGCACGCTGGCCGCGCGCCAATTCCCGGCGGACATCGAAATTCAGGCGTTCGACCGGCGCGGACTTGTACGCGACGTGAGCGCGGCTCTGGCCGACGACAAGATCAGCATCACCGCCATGAATACCGTGACCGACGGCCGGGATCACGTCGCCCACATGCACATCGGCATCCAGATCACCGGCCTGCCGCAGCTGTCGCGTGTGCTTGCGCGCATCGCGCAGCTGCCCAACATCATCAGCGCCCGGCGCAAGAAATAGCGTCCCTCCGCGCGGGATTTTATCCGGGGCTTCCGGCGCTCGCCCCGCGATACAGATGATGCGTATTTCACTCCTCCATTTGCATTCTAAACGTAGGTCTCACCCCGGCAGCATCAATACGAAACCGTCGGTTTCGTACGCGTAAAAGCGCCATTCCAGAACCGTTCGTGGCGTTCCGAAAATGACGAGTTGCTGCCGTAGAGTGGCAAAATCATTGAACACGTCAGCATCCCTCATGATCTCCTCGTACCTTCGCAAGAGCGAATCGCCTTCATCACCTTCGGCCGCATAGGTGATCAACACCTTCAGCGGAGCGTTGAACATCTGAAGCTTATTGATTTCCTCGTGCGTTTTCGTCGGCTTATGCGCGTGTTCCAAGGCAACCGAGATCCATTTCGCATACGCGGTGAATTTTCCAAGACTATCCGTGCCCCGTTTCTCATAGAACATTCCATCGAGTGTGCAATAGTCCTTGTTCCAGACCAACAAGCCAAGATGCTTGGCAATCTTCGGGAAGATTTCGGAGCGCATGAAGTATGCATAGGATTTGGGCTCGAAGCCGACTGCCGTCCGAAAGCTGTCGAGCTCGGCTTGCATGACCGAAACAAAGGCATTGCGGAAATCTCTGGGCGTGATCTTCTTCATCGTGGATGCGAACGTCAATGTTATGGAGCGCGAAAATCTGCCTGCTCGAGCACCGAAGGACGTGATTCTAACGCCTCCATTGATGCGAGTCCCGCCGGGCCGCACACGCGAAGAACGACGGAAAAGGCTACGGTTTGGCCGGCGCAGTGCCCAGGTTGCCGGTGCGGTGAATGAACTCCGCCACGTTGTCGTGCAGCATCCTGAGCGATGCGTCCTTGGCGTACACCATGTGGCCCGAGTCGTAGAATTTGTACTCGATATTGCTCTGCAGGTTGGCCGGAATCGGCAGGTGATGCATCTCGTACACCCCCTGATAGAACGGCGTCGCCAAGTCGAAGTAGCCGGCGTGCAATTGCACCTTCAGGTTCGGATTGATCTTCATGGCGTTCGCGAGATCCGGCATGACGTTCGAGCCCTGGCGCGAGGAGAGCGGCTGCCCGGACTGCCCCGGCAGCTGGTGCTGGAAATTCCAGGTTCTGAAAATCGGGATGCTCGCCTTGAAGCCCTTGTCCTCGCCGTAGTGAAGCTCCTTGCGCACATAGTCGTTGAAGGCGGTGACGTACGCCGAACTCAACGCTGCGGATTGCGGATCGTAGTCCGCGCGCTGACTCAAGGGATCGATGTCAGGACCGGAAAAGCGCGAATCGAGGCGCCCTGTGGTCATGCCGTCGCCGCCCTGCAGCGTCTGGCGGAATTCTCCGCCGTCGATGCGCAAGTCCGCCTTCAGTATGTATTCGACGGGAAGCCCGGTGTATTCGTGCAGCTTCTCGGCGACCGCGCTGCGCTCCGCCGCGCTCAGATCGGAGCCCGCCGTCAGCGCGCGCGCGTAATCGCCCATGGCGAACCGCTCGACTTCGGCAAGCAAAGCGCCGAGATCCGGGTGCTCGGCCGGCAGCTTGTGGTGATACCAGGCGGTAGCGGTGTAGGTGGGCAGCACCGTTTGGTACGGCAGATCGATGCCGGGATTGTCGGTCGGCCGATCGGGACTCAGATCGAAATTGAGGATCTGCGAGAGCAGGATGACGCCGTTGAAATCGATCGAGCGGTCCGCCTCGAGCTGATTGATGAGCACCGCCGAGCGCGGCGTGCCGTAGCTCTCGCCGAACAGGTATTTGGGCGAATTCCAGCGGCCGTATTTCGACAAAAATTGCGAAATGAATTCCGCGAACGCGTAGGCGTCCTGGTCGACGCCGAAAAACGCCTTTTCCTTGTCTTTGCCGGCGATGCGGCTGAAGCCCGCGCCGGGAGCGTCGATGAACACGAGATCGGTCGCATCGAGCAGGCTCGAGCCATTGTTCACCAGCGAATACGGCGCTGCGGGCGTGTGCGCGTCGGTCGAGGTGACGATGCGCCGCGGACCGAAGGCGCCCATGTGCAGCCACAGCGTGGCCGAGCCCGGACCGCCGTTGTAGAGGAACGTCACGGGGCGCGGGCCGCCCCCGTTCTTGAAATAGGCGACGTAGAACATCGACGCTTCGGCGCTCGGATTCTTCGCGTCGCCCTCACCCGCGGGCGCCGGGTTCTCCTTCTCGGACTTCGAGTCCCGCGGCACGTCGTCCCAGTCCTTTGGGTGCACGATGAGCGTGCCCGCAATCGCCTGGTAGGCGATCGACTGACCGCCGATGGTCACGCTGCCTGAGCTGACTTTGGACTCGGCTTTGAAGGGCTCGAACTTGCCCGCCTCCGGCTTCTCGGCATCGGCGCTGTCTTGCCTTTTGGGATCCGACGCGTCGACAGGAGCGCCCGCCGCCGACCATGACACGGCGGCGAAAGCAAGCGCCGCCAGGCAATGTCCCCACTTCCGTCCAGCCATGATTGATTTCACGAACGCCTCGATGACGTATGATTGCGGCACAATACCGGGGACATTATAGGGGGAGAACGCATGTGCTGTGCAGGGCGCCTTTTGCGCGCGCACCGATGGATGGCGGTGGGGTTGATGTTCTGCGCGTTCGGCGCGCACTCCGCGGATTCCGGCGCTCCGGCCTCGCCCCAGCACCCGGTGACGGACACCTATCACGATGTGCGCGTGGCGGACCCGTATCGCTGGCTGGAGAATGCTAGCGATCCCGAGGTCACCCGGTGGGTGGCGGCGCAGGACCAGCGCACCCGGCGATACCTCGACGGGCTGGCGCTGCGCGGGCCCATATACGATCAGCTGTACAGCCAGATCTCCGCCACGTCGGCCTCCTTCTCGCAGCTGCACGCCGTCGGCGCGCTCATATTCGCCCTGTACACTCAGCCGCCGAAGCAGCAGCCGATGGTCGCCGTGCTCACGAACGATTTGGACGAGCGCGGCGCGCGCGTCATCGTCGATCCGAATGCCATCGATCCCAAAGGCACAACGGCCATCGATTGGTGGGTACCGTCGCCCGACGGAAAACTCCTCGTGGTGTCGATGTCGCAGAACGGCAGCGAAGATGGCACACTGCATGTTTTCGACGTGGCCTCGGGCAGCGAGGTCGGCGAATCGATCGCGCGCGTGCAGTACCCGACCGGCGGCGGGAGCCTCGCCTGGCGCGCCGACAGCAAGGGCTTCTGGTACACCCGCTATCCCGGTCCGGACCGGCCTCAAGCCGAGCAGCACTTTTTCCAGCAGGTGTTCTTTCATCGCCTCGGCGACGACCCTGCCGCCGACGCCTATGTCATGGGCAAAGATTTCCCCAAGGTAGCGGAGATCGTGCTCGATAACCGCTTCGACCCCGACGAGCTGGTGGTGTCGGTGGCGAACGGCGACGGCGGTCAGTTCGCCCACTATGTGATCGGCACGAACGGCGCAATCCGGCAGATCACTCATTTCGCCGACAAAGTCGTGGCGGCGACCGCGGGGCCCGATCATTCGCTGTATCTGATATCGCGCCAAAACGCGCCGCACGGCAAGCTGCTGAAGCTCGAGCCCGGGGCGGCGGATCTTAAGCGCGCCGCCGTGATCGTGCCGGAGTCCGACGGGGTCCTGCAGGGCGGCGGCGAGTTCGGCGGCGAGCCGGTGGTCGTGACTGCACGCGCGCTGTACGTGCGCGAGCTGGTCGGGGGTCCCTCGCGG
Organism: uncultured Gammaproteobacteria bacterium; assembly: GCA_963837045.1. Lineage (GTDB taxonomy): Bacteria > Pseudomonadota > Gammaproteobacteria > Steroidobacterales > Steroidobacteraceae > Bog-1198. The sequence goes on along the minus strand of CAWIMA010000016.1, from coordinate 449,265 downwards.
GTCGCGATTTTCGATCACGCCGGAAAGCCTCGGGGCGAGCTGCCGCTGCCTGCGGTCGCTACGGCCGCCGAAGTCGAGCCCTTGAGCGACGGGACGCTGCTGTACTCGATCGCGACCTATCTGCGTCCGACGTACTACTCGCGCTACGATGAAGCGACGGCCCGCGCGGCCGAGACGCGGCTCGCCCAGACCAGCCCGGTCTCCTTCGCCGATACCGAGGTGCTGCGGGAATACGCCGTGTCCAAGGACGGCACCCGCGTGCCGCTCAACATCATCCGGCGCAAGGATGCCGTAATCGACGGCTCCGCGCCCCTCCTGCTGACCGGCTACGGCGGCTACGGCATCAGCCTCACGCCCGAGTTCCTCGGGCCAACCAAGCGGCTATGGCTCGACGGCGGCGGGATTTTCGTCATCGCCAACCTGCGCGGCGGCGGTGAATTCGGCGAAGGATGGCACGAGCAGGGGGCGCTGACTCACAAGCAGAACGTGTTCGACGACTTCATCGCGGTGGCGCAGTACCTCATCGAGCATCACTACACCAGCCCGCAGCATCTGGCGATCATCGGCGGCAGCAACGGCGGCCTGCTGATGGCGGCGGCCTTCACCCAGCACCCGGAGTTGTTCCACGCGGTGGTCTCCTCGGTCGGCATCTACGACATGCTGCGGGTCGAGCGCGATCCGAACGGTCTGTTCAACACGACCGAATACGGCGCCACCAGGGATCCGCGGCAATTCCAGGCGCTGTACGCCTATTCGCCCTATCATCACGTCGTCGACGGCACCGCATATCCGGCCATTCTCATGTACACGGGGGCCACCGACGGGCGCGTGAACCCGGCGCATTCGCGCAAAATGGTCGCGCGCTTGCAAACAGCGACGGCGTCCGGCGAACCGGTTCTTCTCAGCATCAATTCGCACGCCGGGCACGGCATCGGCAGTGCCCTGTCCGTGCGCGTGAATCAGGCCGCCGACGTGTACAGCTTCCTCTTCGATCAGCTCGGGATGCGGCTGCCGGGGAAAGCGCCGCGCTAATTCGTTGGAAACGAGGCTATCGCCCGATCGTCGGCCGGTGAAGCCGGCGCACACCAAAGCCCGATCTGGTTCATGGTCTGGTCCAGCCTTGCGCATAGCGGAATTATCGCGAACCAGTCGGTCGTAAACCCCCGAACACATCGGGCATCTCTGAGGGGACGTAGATCGTGACGCCGATGTGATCTGGACAATACCTAATGCTATAGTCAGATCGTCTGGCGCCGGAAGTGGGCTGCTCCCCATGGCTAAAGCAATTCGGACCGCTATGCCACTGTTAGTTCCCGCGATCGGGAGGCGGGTCTGGATTTGGGTTTCGGCGGCCATGCTCGCTTTCTGTCTGACGTCGAGTGGAGCAAGTGCAGACTCATCTGTCTCGCCTCAAGCCCAATCTCGAGCCAGCACTAAGGAACCCTCTTTGCCGCAGATCACAGTAGAAGCTCAGCGGCGAAGCCTCGAACACCACATATTTGACTTCGTAACCGCCGTAACTAAGCAAGTTAGCTCCCATGAGTCGCTCGCGCGTTGGCATATAAAAGTGTGCCCGCTCGTTGCAGGAATCCCGCGAGATCAAGGCGAGTTCATTCTTGAGCGCATATCGACGATCGCGCAAGCGGCCGGCGCTCCCTTGGGGCCACAAGACTGCAAACCCAACCTCTTGGTCTTGGTGACGCAGAGACCTGCACAGCTTTTGGATGAGCTATGGTCCCGCAACCCGGGCATGTTCGCAGGAATTATGGGCGAGGGCATGCAGCTGGCTGCGATCCGCCGTTTCATTAATAGCGCGCGGCCGATACGGGCCTGGTACAACGCGGAATTCGCGGGCGCGGCGGGGAATTCGCTGGGCGTCTTCGATATGCCTCGAGGAGGAATTTCCGCGAATCGCTTCCCCGATGCCTCTCGCATCACATGGGACGATGTGCAGAACATCACATCGGTGCTCCTGGTCGTCGACGCGCGGCGCATAGACGGCCTCAAGATCGGCGCGATGGCGGATTACATCGCAATGCTGGGTCTGGCTAAGATTAATCTCGACGCAGACTTTTCCGGCGATGAATCAGTGTTGCAGCTGTTTACCGCACATGAAGAGGGACAAACGTTGAGCAAGCTGAGCACCTGGGATGCGGCTTTTCTCAAAGCGCTCTATAGCACCGAGCAATCCTACAAAATGCAGCGATCCTTAATTGTAACCAGCATGATGCGCGACCTCGCGCCCTGAGCCGCAAATAGAGGCATAGGGCATATGCCTTGCCGGCATAGGGGGACGCATCCGTCAACTACCGGTTGATGCCGTCGATCGACTTCTTGTCCGCAGCCAGCGCCGCTTCGTGGAGGGCCTCGGACAGCGTCGGGTGCGCGTGGATGGTGCGCTGGATGTCCTCGGTGCTCGCCGAGTATTCCATCGCAAGGACCGCCTCCGCGATCAATTCGCCGGCCATCGGTCCAATGATGTGCACGCCCAGCACCTCGTCGTCGTCCTTGGCCGAGACGACTTTGGCCGTGCCCTGCGCCGCTTCCATGGCGCGCGCGCGCCCGCTCGCGGCAAACGGAAAAGTACCAACCTTGTAAGGTCTCCCGCTCGACTTGACCTGCTCCTCGGTGAGGCCGACCCAGGCGATCTCCGGCGCCGTGTAGATGACCGAGGGGATGACCTTGTAGTTCACCTCGCCGTACTGGCCGGCGATCATATCGGCGACCATCACGCCCTCCTCCTTGCCCTTGTGCGCAAGCATGGGGCCGCGCACCACGTCCCCGACCGCCCACACATTGGGGGCGTTCGTGCGGCAATGCTCATCGACCTGGATGAAGCCGCGCTGATCGAGCTGCACTCCGGTGCCGTCGGCCAGTAAATTCTGCGTAAAAGGGCGGCGTCCCACGGCCACCACCAGCCGGTCCACCTTGAGCAAGTGCTCGCCCTGGGCATCCGAGTAAGTCACCTCGACCGCCGCGCCGGCCACGGTGGCGCGAGAAACTTTGGCCCCGAGCTTGATGTCGAGCCCCTGCCTCTTGAAATGCCGCTGCGCCTCCTTCGCGATGGTCTGGTCCGCGAACGGCAACAGCGTATCGAGCGCTTCGACCACCGTCACCTCGCTGCCCAAGCGCCGCCAGACGCTGCCGAGCTCGAGCCCGATGACCCCGGCTCCGATCACTCCGAGCCGCGCCGGGACGGCGTCGAATTCCAGCGCATTCCACGAATCGACGATGTACTTGCCGTCGTGCGGCACCGCGCTGAGGCGGATAGGCGTCGACCCCGATGCCAGCACGACGTGCTTGGCGTCCAGGGTCTTTTGGGAGCCGTCGGCCGAGGTGACCTGCACCTGGTTGCCGGGCAACAGGCGGCCATGCCCGTGAATGCCTACCACACCGTTGGCCTTGAACAGCGCCGTAATGCCGCCGGTCATGGTTTTCACCACCGACGCGCGCCGCTTTTGCATCGCCGCGAGGTCGAGTTTGACGTCGCCGAGCTTGATGCCGTGGATCGCGAACTCCTCCTTGGCCCGCTGGTACAGCTCGGAGGATTCGAGCAAGGCCTTGGAGGGAATGCAGCCGGCGTTCAGGCACGTGCCGCCGAAGGCATAGCTGCCATCGAGATTTTTCCACTCGTCGACACAGGCGACCTTCAGTTTGTTCTGGCCGGCGCGAATCGCCGCCGGATATCCGGCCGGGCCCGCCCCGATCACCACCACGTCGAAGGCGTCGTTCATACCCCGAGCACCATCCGCGCCGGATCCTCCAGACACTGCTTGACCGTCACCAGGAACTGCACGGCCTCGCGACCGTCGATGATGCGGTGATCATAGGTCAGCGCGACGTACATCATGGGGCGCACGACGACCTGGCCGTCGATCACCACCGCCCGATCCTGAATCTTGTGCATCCCAAGAATCGCGCTCTGCGGAGAATTGACGATGGGCGTGGACAGCAGCGAGCCGAACACACCGCCGTTGGTGATGGTGAAGGTGCCGCCGGTCAGCTCCTCGATCGTGATGGTCCCGTTGCGCGCGCGCTCCGCGAAATTGGCGATCGATCTCTCGATCTCGGCGAAGCTCAATTGGTCCGCATCGCGCAATATGGGCACGATCAAGCCGCGATCGGTCGACACCGCGATGCCGATGTCGAAGTACTCGTGATACACGATATCGCTGCCCTCGACCGAGGCATTCACCGAGGGAAATTTCTTCAGCGCCTCGACGCAGGCTTTGGCGAAAAACGACATGAAGCCGAGCTTCACGCCGTGCTGCTTCTCGAAAGGTCCCTTGTAGCGGGCGCGCAATTCGTTCACGGCGTGCAAATCCACCTCGTTGAACGAGGTCAACAGCGCCTGCGTCGCCTGAGCCTGCACCATGCGCTCGGCGATGCGTGCGCGCAGGCGCGTCATCGGCACGCGCTGTTCCGCACGCGCGCCGCGCGCGCTTGGGGCGGCCGGTGCCGCCGGCACAGGTGCTTTGACTGCTGGCGGCTCCGGCGGCCGCGAGGCCGGGGGCGAATCCTTGTTCTGAAGATAGTTGACGATGTCGGACTTCGAGACGCGCCCGTCGCGGCCGGAGCCGATCAAGGTCTTTGGATCGATCCGGTTTTCCTCGACCACGCGCTTTGCGGCGGGGCTCAACTTGGCTGCGGCGGCGGCCGTCGCGGCGGTCGCGCCTGCTGGAACGCTGGCCGCGGCGGACGCCGCTGCGCCAGTGGCAGCGACTGCGCCGGTGGCTGCGGGGGCGCCGGCGGCCGCGGGAATGGCAGGGACCGCAGCGGCGCCGGCGGCGGGCTTCGGCGCAGTGGCGGCGCCGGCAGTCGCGCTCTCCTCGATCAGCGCCAGGACTTGGCCGCTGGTCACGACCGTGCCGTCCGCGAGCTTGATCTCCTTGAGCACGCCGGCCGCGGGTGCGGACACCTCGAGCACCACTTTGTCGGTCTCCAGATCGACCAGATTTTCATCTCGCGCCACGGTGTCGCCGGATTTCTTGTGCCACGAGACGAGAGTGGCGTCAGCCACCGATTCCGGCAGCTGCGGAACGCGAACTTCGATTGTCATCAGTTCTCCGGCACAAAACCCCTGGCTCTTAAGCCGGAGAGGAAGCGCCGCTCCTTATTTTGGGTTGTTTGTCAGAATATGATCTGTTACGCCATTTCAGAGGGAATCCCCTCCCTTTAGGGCGGGGAGGATGTCAAGAACCAGTCCTTTGGGTCGTCGTCGTCGCCGGAGCCGGCGGGATGCGAATCGTTTGTCGTGAAGTCTCTTCCGGCGGCGCGCCTTGCAGCGCCGCGGTGACCAGATTTTTCTGCTGCTGCTCGTGCAGCGCCGGAATGCCGGTGGCAGGCGCCGCCGCGCCGGCGCGGCCGGCGTACAGCAGCTCTTGGTTCGCATCGAGCGGAGCCTGCAGGCGATGGCGGATCTGATACCAGCCCCCCTGATTCTGCGGCTCCTCCTGACACCAGACGATCTCGCGCGCATTCGAGTATTTGCGGACGACGGATTCGTATTCTTCCGACGGGAACGGATAGAGCTGTTCGAGGCGCACCACGGCCACCGAATCGATCTTGGCCTCGCGGCGGGACTTCAACAGATCGAAATACACCTTTCCGCTGCACAGTACGATGCGTGTGACGGCGGGCGGCTTGAGCTCGTCGATTTCGTCGATCACCGTGCGGAAGCCGCCGCCGGCGAGCTCCTCCAGCCGCGACACCGACAGCGGATGGCGCAGCAGGCTCTTCGGCGTCATGATGATCAACGGCTTGCGCAGCGGACGCAGCATTTGCCGGCGCAGCATGTGGAACATCTGCGCCGGCGTCGAGGGTACGCACACCTGGATGTTGTACTCCGCACACAGCTGCAAAAAGCGCTCGAGCCGCGCCGAGGAGTGCTCCGGCCCCTGGCCTTCATAACCATGCGGCAGGAACAGGGTGATTCCGGACAGCCGGCCCCACTTCGCTTCGCCCGAGCTGATGAACTGGTCGATGATCACCTGAGCGCCGTTGCAGAAATCGCCGAACTGGGCCTCCCAAATCGTCAAGCAGCGCGGCTCGGTGGTGGAGAAGCCGTATTCGAAGCCCATCACCGCCTCTTCGGACAGCACCGAATCGATCACGTTAAAGCTGGGCTGGTTGGTCGCCACGTGCTGCAGCGGCACGTAGCGCCTCCCGGTAGCTTGATCATGCAGCACCGCGTGGCGGTGAAAGAAGGTGCCGCGGCCGCTGTCCTGGCCGGTCAGTCTCACGGGGTAGCCAGCCTGGAGCAGGCTGGCGTATGCCAAATTCTCCGCGCAGCCCCAATCGAGCGCGAGCTCTCCGGACACCATGCGCTCGCGCGCCTGCATGATGGCGAGCACCCGGGGATGCAGCTTCCAGTCCGACGGATAGGTGGTGATGGCCTTGCCGAGTGTGCGCAGCAGGCTAATGTCCACCGCGGTTCTGACCGGCTCCGACCAGTCCGCGCTCAAGTACTCGCTCCAATCCACGGTGAACTTGTTGCCGATCAGCCCGAGCGCGGCCCGTGCCTGCGGCCTGCCCTCATCCAGACCGCTGCGGTACTGATCCATCATCGCCGCGGCGTCTGCGGCCGTCAGCACGCGCTCGGCCGCGAGTTTGTCGGCGTACAGCTGCCGGGCGGTCGGCTTCTTGCGAATGACCTGGTACATCAGCGGCTGCGTGGCCGCCGGCTCATCCGCCTCGTTGTGGCCGTGCCGGCGATAGCACACGAGGTCGATGACCACGTCTTTGTGAAATTTCAGCCGATATTCGAGGGCGAGGCGCGCCACGAAGCACACCGCTTCCGGGTCGTCCGCGTTGACGTGAAAAATCGGCGCTTCCACCATTTTGGCGACGTCGGAGCAGTACAGCGTCGAACGCGCGTCGCGCGGATCGCTGGTGGTGAAACCCACCTGGTTGTTGACGATGAGGTGCACGGAGCCGCCGGTGTAGAAGCCGCGCGCCTGCGACAGCTGCAGCGTTTCCATGACAACGCCCTGGCCGGCGAACGCCGCGTCTCCGTGGATCTGCACCGCCAGCACCTTGTCGCCCCGGACATCCTTGCGGCGTTCTTGGCGCGCGCGAACCGAACCTTCCACGACCGCATTGACCACCTCCAGATGCGAGGGGTTGAACGCGAGCGCGACATGCACATTGCCGTAGTCGGTTTTCAGATCGGCGGAGAATCCCTTGTGGTACTTGACGTCGCCCGAACCGCGCAGGGTGGCGAGGTCATACTGACCTTCGAATTCGCTGAACAGGTCCTTGGGCGATTTGCCGAGCAAGTTCACCAGCACATTGAGCCGGCCGCGATGCGCCATGCCGATGATGGTCTCCTCGACGCCGGACCTGCCGCCCTGCTGCACCAGATCATCGAGCAGCGGGATGAGGCTGTCCGCGCCTTCGAGCGAGAAGCGCTTCTGGCCCACGTACTTGGTGTGCAGGTAACGCTCCAGCCCCTCGGCCGCGGTGAGCTGCCAGAGGATGTTTTTCTTCTCCTCGACGCTGAAGCGGCGCTGCATGCGCGCGGATTGGAACTGATCCTGCAGCCACAGCCGCTCCTCCGTATCGGAGACGTGCGCGAACTCTGCGCCGATGGTGTCGCAGTAGATGAATTTGAGGGTCGCGAGAATATCCCTCAGCCTGCTGCGCTCGGCGATGGCGGCGGTGCGGCTGCCGGTGAAGAACTCGGTATCCAGATCCGAGTCGGACAGCCCGAAGTATTGGAGATCCAAAACGTAGGGCTTGGGGCGCTGCTGCAGGCCGAGCGGATCCAAATTGGCGATCAGATGTCCGCGGTTGGCGTAGATCTGAATGAGCCGCGACACGGCCGCCTGCTTGGCGCTCGCCACATCGGCGCTCGGCTTTGCGGAACCGGCGGCCGCGCCTGCGGCCGCCGGCTTCTGCAGCTTGGCCGCCAGCAAAGCGCGAATTTCGCGGTGATCGGGCTCGCCCGCCGAACCCAGCTTCAAAGCCTTGAAGTAGCGCGCCCAGGCCGGATCAACCGCCTGCGGGTCCTTCAGGAACTGCTCGTAGAGATCCTCGATGAAATCGGCATTTGCGCCGTACAGAGCCGTATTGGCCAGTTGATCGGCAAGCGATTCGCTCATGAGTGCATCGGAAGGATCAAAACCTCAAGTACATCAAGGTGATGAGCAAGAGACGGAGATTGCGCAACAGGACGCTAGTCTAGCCCAAAAGGGCATATTATGGAATGTGACGCAGCCCGGCAAAATCAGAAGATATGCAGGTCCGCGACTCTCTGAAGCATGCCAAGCTCATGTCCGATCAGGATCATGTAGGCGACCAGGATGCCGTACAGGATCACCTCGACCCGCACCAGCCGCATGAACCGGTGGCGCGCCAGGAACACCATCAGCATCACGCTGATCCCGGTCATCGCCATTTTGAGCGCCGCGAACAATGCAATGTTGCCATGGTCGACGAACAGCGCCATGAGCGGATTGACCTCGACGGCGCCCTCTGCGATCAACCTCAGCGTCATGAATGCGTCCGCGACGCTCAATATCAAGATGCCGAGGGATACCGCCAGCAGATGAGCGCTGTGCCAATCCACCGCGTGGTGGCGCGAATCGTCCAGGCGGCGCGGCGGCCGGCGGCGGCGCGGATTGAAGCTGCCGTACACGACGGACCAGAAGATCCGATGCCGCCGGTCGGCGCGGCTGCGCCGCTCCTCGAGTGCTCCGAGCGCGCCGGGTACCTCGCCTTGCAGCTGGCGTGAGACCCAATCGTTGGTAGTTGGTCGAATGGGTTGCTTCATTGCGGCACTATCCAGACACAGAGCAGTATTCGGCAAGCCCGATTCGTCATAATCCAATCCCGCAGCGCACTATTTTTTTATCCTATCGCAGCCGCCGGCACGATCGCGAGCCGCCGGCTTCAGGCCGCGCTCACCAGCTGCGCGACGAAGTCGCTGACCAGCGTCGCCGCGAGCGCGGAGCGATCGGCGAACATCCTCTTGATGGCTTCGGTCTGCCTGGCGCCGAAGTGCGCGGCGACGCTCGCCTCGAACTTCTTCTGAAGCACCGGCATGCCCTCGGCGCGGCGCTTGCGGTGACCGATGGGGTAGTCGACCTGGACGCGCGCGCTCGCCGTGCCGTCCTTGAAAAACACCTGAACGGCGTTGCCGATGTAGCGCTTGTCCGGCGCGTAGTATTCGCGCGTGAACACGGGATTCTCCTTGACCCGCATCTTGGCGCGCAGCGCATCGACGCGCGGATCGTGCGCGATCTGATCCTCGTAGTCCGCGGCGGTGAGCCTTCCGAACAGCAGCGGTATGGCGACCATGTACTGGATGCAGTGGTCGCGGTCCGCCGGATTCGCGAGCGGCCCCGTCTTGTCGATGATGCGCACACCGGGCTCCTGCGTTTCGATCGTCACGCGCTCGATGAGCTCGAGCTTGTCGCGGACTTGCCCGTGCAAAGCCATCGCCGCCTCGACGGCGGTCTGCGCATGAAACTCCGCCGGATACGAAATCTTGAACAGCACGTTTTCCATCACATAGCTGCCGAACGCCTGCGGCAGGACCAACGCCCTGGACTTGAACAGCACGTCCTGAAAGCCCCACGTCTTGGCGGACAGCGCCGACGGATAGCCCATCTCTCCCTTGAGCGCGAACAGCGCGAGGCGCACGGCGCGGCTCGTCGCGTCCCCGGCGGCCCAACTCTTGCGTGAGCCCGTATTGGGGGCATGCCGGTAGGTCCGCAGCGCCCCGCCGTCGATCCAGGCATTGGACACGGCATTGATGATCTGTTCCCGGTTGCCGCCGAGCAGCGCGGTCACCACGGCGGTCGAGGCCACGCGCACCAACAGCACGTGATCGAGCCCGACGCGATTGAAGCTGTTCTCGAGCGCGAGCACGCCCTGTATCTCGTGCGCCTTGATCATGCCGGTGAGCACGTCGCGCACCTTCAGCGGCTTGCCGCTGCGCGACAGGTAATCGGCGACGGCCAGTATCCCGCCCAGGTTATCGGACGGATGGCCCCACTCCGCGGCGAGCCAGGTGTCGTTGAAATCGAGCCAGCGGATCATCGCGCCGATGTTGAACGCGGCGTTGATGGGATCGAGTTCATACGAGGTGCCGGGTACGCGCGCGCCGCCCGCCAGCGCTGCGCCTGGCACCACGGGACCTAAGAGCTTGGTGCAGGCCGGATACTTCAGGGCCTGAAAACCGCACGCCAGCGTATCCATCAGGCAGTACGCCGCGGTCTCGTAGGCGAGCTCGCTCTTGATTTCGTAGCCCGATGCATAGTCGGCGATCGCGGCGAGCAGCTGATCCGGCGCGGGTCTTTCGGCCGATTTGACGTCGTGTGACATGGAAGCCTTGGGGTATGCCCTTCAGGGGCGCTCGTTCAGGGGACGGAAGGTGAGATTCTCCGGACCGATGTAATGGGCGCTCGGGCGGATGATCTTGCCGTCGATGCGCTGCTCGATGATGTGCGCCGCCCACCCGGAGGTGCGGCTGATGACGAACAGCGGCGTGAACATCGCGGTCGGCACTCCCATCAGGTGATAGGACACGGCGGAGAACCAATCCAGATTAGCGAACAGGTTCTTCGTGTCTCTCATCGTGCTCTCGATGCGCTCGGCCACCTCGAATCCGCGGGTGTCGTTTGCCGCGAGCGCCAGCGTGCGCGCGACTTCCTTGATCACCTGGTTGCGCGGATCGGCGATCGTGTAAACCGGATGGCCGAAGCCGATGATCACCTCCCTGCCGGCGACGCGGCGCCTGATGTCCGCTTCGGCCGCATCCGCCGTGGGATAGCGGCTCTGAATCTCGAAGGCCACCTCGTTCGCGCCGCCGTGCTTGGGCCCGCGCAGCGCGCCGATGGCGCCCGTGATGCACGAATACAGATCCGAACCCGTGCCCGCGATCACGCGCGCGGTGAAGGTCGAAGCGTTGAACTCATGCTCCGCGTACAGATTGAGGGAGGTGTGCATGGCGCGCACCCAGTGCGCCGGCGGCTTTCGGCCGTGCAGCAGATGCAGGAAATGGGCGCCGATGGAATCATCGTCCGTCTGCACGTCGATGCGCCGCCCGTTCACCGCGAAATGGTGCCAGTAGCACAGCATCGATCCCAGGCAGGCCAATAGCCGATCGGCGAGATCGCGCGCCCCATCGGCAGAATGACCCGCCGCTTCGGGCACGCGGCAGCCGAGCGCCGAGACGCCGGTGCGCAGCACGTCCATCGGGTGGCTGGCGGCCGGCAGCTGTTCGAGCACGGCGAGAACCGCCGGCGGCGGCGCGCGCAACAGCCGGAGCTTGCTCTTGTAGGCGGCCAGCTGCGCCGCGTTGGGCAATTTCTCGTGGACCAGCAGGTGCGCGATCTCCTCGAACTCGCACTCGCTGGCGATATCGAGGATGTCGTAGCCGCGATAATGCAGGTCATTGCCGGTTCTACCCACCGTGCTCAGCGCGGTGTTGCCGGCGGTGACGCCGGACAGCGCCACGGATTTTTTCGGCTTGACGCCGTCCGTCGGAATATCCGTCATTTCTCCTTCCCCTCGGCAAATAGCTCATCCAACTTCGCCTCGTAGGCGTGATAGTCTAGATAGCGGTACAGCTCCGCGCGGCTTTGCATGCGGTCCAGCACGTTCTTTTGCGTGCCGTCGCGGCGGATGGCCTGATAGGTGGCGAGCGCGGCCGCGTTCATGGCGCGATACGCGGAGCAGCAGTACAGAACGATGTCGACCCCCACCGACGCCAATTCGTCGCGCGTGTACAAGGGCGTCTGACCGAACTCGGTGATGTTCGCCAGAATCGGCGCCTTGACCGCCTCCTTGAAGCGCCGGTACATATCAAGGTCGGTCATCGCCTCGGGAAACACCATGTCCGCGCCCGCCTCCACGCAGGCAACGGCGCGCTCGAGGGCCCGCTCCATGCCCTCCACCGCCAGCGCATCGGTGCGCGCCATGACCACGAATTGAGGGTCCGTGCGCGCATCCACCGCCGCCTTGATCCGGTCCACCATTTCCTGCTTCGACACCACCTCTTTGCCCGGACGGTGACCGCAGCGCTTGGCCTGCACCTGATCTTCAATGTGCAATCCTGCGGCGCCGAACTTGATGAAAGACTTGACGGTGCGGGCGATGTTGAATGCCCCGCCCCACCCGGTGTCCGCATCCACCAGGAGCGGCAGGGCGCATGCATCGGTAATGCGGCGCACATCGACGAGTACGTCGTCCAGCGTGCTTATACCCAAATCCGGCACGCCCAGCGAATTCGCCGCGACGCCGCCGCCGGACAGGTACAGCGCTTTGAACCCGGATGCCCCCGCCAGTCGCGCGACGTATGCATTGATGGCCCCGACCACCTGCAGCGGGCGCTCCGCGGCAACGGCCGCCCGCAACCGCGCACCGGGTGAGTGCATGGGTGGCGATTCGTTCGCATGCGTCATAGGTTCGCTCCCTCGGATACAAAACTATAGAGGCTGGCGCCCGCCGTCCGAATGACCAAAGCAATCAAAAAACGTGAGCGAAATTGCCACACCGGGGCGACGTCGGCCGACCGAGCGCCGGCCCGCCGGCCGCGGCACCTCATCCCTGCAGGCCGCGGCGGAATTCTCCCGGCGACGCGCCGGTCCACTTGCGAAACGCGCGGTGAAAGGCGCTGCGCTCGGAAAATCCCAATTCCAGCGCGATATCCATGACGCTGCGGTCCGAATGACTCAGATAACTGATGGCCAGATCGCGCCTGAGCTGGTCCTTGATCCCCTGGTAGGAGGCACCCTCTTCGTGCAGACGGCGGCGCAGGGTTGCGGCCGTCATGTTCATTTCGGCGGCCAGCGTCTCGAAGTCCGGCACATCGCCCGGCAGCAGCTGGCGCAGCCTGCGGCGGATGCCCGCACTCAAGCTGCTGCCGTTTTTGTATTTCACCAGGATATTTTCCGGTGCGCTGCGTAGGAACTCCTTCACCGATCGCTCATTCTGAACGATCGGCAGATCCAGATAGTCGGCATCGAACACGATCGAGGTCAGCGGGCGGTCGAAGCTCAGATTGGTGCAGTACATCAGCCGATATTCCTCGCTGTGCGCCGGCTCCGGGTAGCTGAACTCGGCGCGCAGAATGGGGATTCGCCGCCCCACCAGCCAGCACGCAACGCCGTGCAGCAGCATGAGCAGCACCTCGTGCGCGAAGGTGCGCTGAGGCTTGTCCGCGCTGCGATCGAGAGTGATCCTCGCTTCAGCGCCCTCGCGCATCAGCGCCCCGGAGATGTCGTCGAGAAGCAGCCCGTAGAAGCGCAGGCTGCGCTCGAGCGCCTGACCGAGCGTCCGGCAGCTCAACACCGAGTGGCACAGCATGGCGAAACTGCCCGCCTTCATGCGCCGCGAATCCTGGCCGAAGAACTCATCGTCCAGCCTGCGCGCGACCAGGCGCCACAACTGGCCGTAATGCTTCGCCGATACGCGCGCCTGAGGCACCTGCAGCAGGCTCGGAGACAGGCCGACTTGATTCAGCAATTCATCCGCGTCCAGATTGCGCGCCCGCACACTCTCCAGCGCCGCCGCAACGAAGCAGATGGCGATGGTACCGGGCTCCGCGCGAGCCATCCGCGCGACGCCCGGCGCGGTCAGGTCGGCCTCAAGACTGTTGCATTTTTGCTCACGCATTTTGAGTGGTTTGGACACCAAGTGGGCGGTGCACAAGCTTATAGTTTACGCGATGCAGGCGGCCGGCGGGACCGCCCCCCCGGAGGAGCTTCGAATCGTGGACCTCTACAGCGAAGAGCAGCGCTTGATCCGGGACTCGGCGCGGGAATTCGCGCTCCGGGAGCTCAAGCCATATGCCGCCCAGTGGGACAAGGACGGCTGGATAGCCGACTCCGCGGTCGCCCGGCTCGGCGAGGTGGGGCTGCTCGGCATGATGGTGCCGGATGAGTGGGGCGGCTCATACACCGATTACGTGGCCTATGCTCTGGCCGTCGAAGAGGTCGCCGCCGGCTGCGCGGCGACCGCCGCCTTGATGAGTGTGCACAGCTCCGTCGGCTGCGGCCCGATCCTCAACTACGGCAGCGACGAGCAAAAGCGCCGCTATCTCGCGGACATGGCGCAGGGCAGATCGATCGGCTGCTTCTGCCTCACCGAGCCGCAGGCGGGTTCGGAGGCATCCAACCTGAAGACCCGCGCGCACCTCGAGAACGGCAGCTGGGTGCTGAACGGTGCGAAGCAGTTCGTGACCAACGCGAAGCGCGCCGGGCTGGCGATCGTATTCGCCGTGACCGATCCGGACCTGAAGAAAAAAGGCATCTCGGCCTTCATCGTCCCCACCGACACGCCGGGCTTCATCGTCGGCCGGCCCGAACACAAGCTCGGCATACGCGGCTCGGATACCTGCGCGATCGCGCTGGACGATTGCCGAATACCGCAAGAGTGCCTGCTCGGCACCCGCGGCAGGGGGCTCGCGATCGCCCTGTCGAATCTGGAGGGCGGCCGCATCGGCATCGCCGCGCAGGCAGTCGGCATCGCCCGGGCCGCGTTCGAGGCGGCGCTCGCCTATGCCCGCACCCGCAGGCAGTTCAATCGCCCGATCGCCGAGTTCGGCAGTATCGGCGACATGCTGGCGGATATGCACACCTCCATCAATGCGGCGCGCCTGCTGACGCACCAGGCCGCCCGCCTGCGCAGCGCCGCGGAGCCGTGTCTCTCGGAAGCGTGTCAGGCTAAACTATACGCTTCGGAAATGGCCGAACGGGTATGCTCCAAGGCCATTCAGATTCATGGCGGCTACGGCTATCTGGAAGACTACGACGTGGAACGGCATTACCGCGATGCGCGCATCACCCAGATTTACGAAGGCACCAGCGAAATCCAGCGTCTCGTGATTGCGCGGGAGCTTACGACACAAGGGGAACATTCATGACCACCAAACCTGCGATAGCGGCCGTGCAGGCGCCCACCGTCAAGATGCTGCTCGACGGCAAGTTCGTCGAGTCTCAAACCGGCGAGTGGCGCGACGTCGTCAACCCGGCGACGCAGGAAGTGCTCGCGCAGGTGCCGTTCGCCACGGATGCGGAGATCGACGCCGCGGTTGCCTCGGCGAAAGCCGCATTCAAGACCTGGAAGAAGACTCCGATCGCGGCGCGGGCGCGCATCATGCTCAAGCTTCAGGCGCTCGTTCGCGAGAACATGAGCCGCATTGCGCAAACCCTGAGCGCCGAGCAGGGCAAGACCCTGGCGGATGCCGAGGGCGACGTGTTTCGCGGCCTCGAGGTCGTGGAGCACGCCTGCTCGATCGGCACCCTGCAGCTCGGCGAGTTCGCGGAGAATGTCGCGGGCGGCGTCGACACCTACACGATCCGCCAGCCGATCGGCGTGTGCGCCGGCATCACGCCGTTCAATTTTCCGGCGATGATCCCGCTGTGGATGTTTCCGATGGCCGTCGTCTGCGGCAACACCTTCGTGCTCAAGCCCTCGGAGCAGGATCCGATCACTCCCATGCTGCTGGCCGAGCTCGCGCTGCAGGCGGGCGTGCCGCCCGGCGTGCTCAACATCGTCCACGGCGGAAAGCGCGCGGTCGATGCGCTGTGCACGCACCCGGACATCGTGGCCATCTCCTTCGTCGGCTCGACCGCGGTCGGCACGCACGTGTACAACCTGGCCTCACAGCACGGCAAGCGCGCGCAATGCATGATGGGCGCGAAGAATCACGCGGTGGTGCTGCCCGACGCCAACAAGGAGCAGTCCTTGAACGCGCTGGTCGGGTCGACCTTCGGCGCCGCGGGACAGCGCTGCATGGCGACCTCGGTCACCGTGCTGGTCGGGGAGGCTCAAAAGTGGATCCCCGACATCGTCGCCAAGGCGAAGACCCTCAAGGTCGACGCGGGCGTGGAGAAGGGCACGGATCTCGGTCCCGTGGTCTCCAAGCAGGCGAAGCAGCGCATCCTGGGATTGATCGAGGACGGCCTCAGGGAAGGCGCCAGGCTCGAGTTGGACGGACGCGGCATCAAGGTGGCGGGCTACGAGCAGGGCAATTTCATCGGCCCCACGATTTTCTCCGGCGTGACGCCGGGCATGAAGATCTACACCACCGAGATCTTCGGTCCGGTGATGGTGATCGTCGGCGTGAACACCTTGGACGATGCCATCGCGCTGGTAAATGCCAACCCGTTCGGCAACGGCACCGGCATCTTCACGCAAAGCGGCGCCGCGGCGCGCAAGTTTCAGAGCGAAATCGACGTCGGCCAGGTCGGCATCAACGTGCCGATTCCGGTGCCCGTGCCGTTCTTCAGCTTCACCGGCTCGCGCGGCTCGAAGCTCGGCGATCTCGGACCCTACGGCAAGCAGGTCGTGCAGTTCTACACGCAGACGAAGACCGTCACCTCGCGCTGGTTCGAGGACGGCAGCGTAGCGGCGGGCGTGAACACCACCATCAGCCTCAAATGAGGATCGCGTTCATCGGCCTCGGCCACATGGGCGCCCCCATGGCGCGCAATTTGCTGAAGGCCGGGCAGCAGCTCGTGGTCTTCGACGTGGTTGCGCGCAGCGTCGATGCGCTCGCCGCCGCGGGCGCGGCACCCGCGGCTTCGGCCAGGGAGGCGGCAAGCCGCGCGGAACTGATCATCACCATGCTGCCCTCCTCGCCGCACGTGAAGAGTGTGTATTTCGGCGCGGACGGCGTGCTCGCCGGCGCCTCTCGCGGCGCGGCGCTCATCGACTCGAGCACCATCGATCCGCATACCGCACGCGAAGTGGCCGCGGCTGCGGCCGAGCGCGATCTTCCGATGGCCGACGCGCCGGTGTCCGGCGGCACCGCGGGCGCCGAAGCCGGCACACTGACCTTCATGGTGGGCGCGGATGCTGCACTGTTCGAGCGGGTGAAGCCGGTTCTCGGGCAGATGGGCCGCAACGTCGTGCATTGCGGCGGCGCCGGGACCGGACAAGTCGCCAAGATCTGCAACAATCTGCTGCTCGGCATCTCGATGATCGGCGTATCGGAAGCCATGAGCCTCGGGGCGGCGCTCGGCATCGAACCGAAGGTGCTGGCGGGCATCATCAACACCTCGAGCGGGAGGTGCTGGAGCTCGGACACGTACAACCCCTACCCCGGCGTCATGGACAACGTGCCCGCCGCGCACGGCTACACCGGCGGCTTCGGCACCGATCTCATGCTGAAGGACCTCGGCCTCGCGACCGATGCGGCGAAGCAGGCCAGACAACCCGTGCCGCTCGGCGGCCTCGCGCAGCAGCTCTACCAGATGTGGAGCGCCGCCGGAGCCGGCGCCCAGGATTTCTCCTCCATCATCAATCTGCTCAAGAAAGCCTCCTAGACAACACATGATCGACTGCAACATCGACGGGCACATCGCCCTGCTCACGCTCAACAATCCGCCGGCCAACACATTCACCGCCGAGGGCCTCTCCGAACTTAAGGCGCTGGTGGGCGATTTGAACCGCAACCTCGAGGTGTACGCCGCGGTGATCAGCGGCCAGGGCGAGAAATTCTTCAGCGCCGGTGCCGACGTGAAGAGCTTCGCGGACGGCGACAAGGTTCAGGCGCGGCTGATGGCGCAGCGCTTCGGCGCCGCCTTCGAGGCCCTGCAGGAGGCGCGCCCGGTGGTCATCGCCGCCGTCAACGGCTATGCGATGGGCGGCGGGCTCGAGTGCGCGCTCGCCTGCGATCTGCGCATCGCGGAGGAGCACGCGCAGCTGGCGCTGCCCGAAGCGTCGATAGGGCTGCTGCCGTGCGGATGCGGCACGCAGACTCTGCCGTGGCTGGTCGGCGAGGGCTGGGCAAAGCGCATGATCCTCGCCAACGAGCGGCTCGACGCGGAGACGGCACTGCGCATCGGCCTGGTCGAGCAGGTGGTGCCGCGCGGCCGCTCGCGCGGCGCGGCGATCGAGCTCGCGCAGCGGGTGAGCTCCTTGAGCCCGCGGGCGGTGGCCTTCAGCAAGCACCTCATCCACCAGGCGCGCCACGGCACCCCGCGCGCCGCCGCACTCGCACTGGAGCGCGAAAGATTCGTCGATCTGTTCGACGGCGCGGATCAGCGCGAAGGCGTGAATGCCTTTTTGCAGAAGCGCAAACCAGTCTGGAAGAACGCGTGAGCGACGTACTTGGCGATATTCGCAACGGCGTCGCGCTGCTCACGCTCAACCGCCCCGCCGCCCTGAACGCGCTGTCGCTCGAGATGATCAACGAGCTGCGCGCGCTGCTGCACACCCATGCGCGCGATCCGAATGTGCGCGCGGTGCTGGTTCGCGGCGCGGGCGACAAGGCGTTTTGCGCGGGCGGCGACCTGCGCGCGCTCCACCAGAGTTTTAAAGGCTCGGGCACGCTGCATCATGAGTTCTTCGCCGCCGAATACCGGCTCGATTATGCGCTGTACCGCTACCCGAAGCCCTTCGTCGCGTTGATCGACGGCATCACCATGGGCGGCGGGATGGGCATCGCGCAGGCTTCGACGCTGCGCATCGTCGGCGAGCGCACGCGCATCGCGATGCCGGAGGTTGCCATCGGCCTGTTTCCCGACGTGGGCGGCAGCTACTTCCTGTCGCGCCTGCCCGGCTCCCTGGGTCCGTACCTCGCGTTGACCGGCGTGCAGATCCGCGGCGCCGATGCGCTGTACACACAGCTGGCGGACGTGTACTTGCCGCCCGCGGCCATCGCGGCGCTCGCCGGTGACCTGGAGGCCGTGCAATGGAGCAGCGACTGCCGCGCGGACCTGCGCAATCTCATCCACGCGCGTGCGGCTCAGGGCCTCGCGGCGCCCTCCCTGAGCATCCTGCGGCCCGCGATCGACGCGCATTTCGCTCTTCCGACCGTACCCGCCATCCTCGATTCGCTCGACGCCGAAACCCGTCCGGACTATGAGGATTGGGCGCGGCAGACCGCCAAGCTGCTGCGCACACGCTCGCCCACCATGCTCGCCGTGGCGCTGCGGCAATTGCAGCTCGGCAAGACCATGCAGCTCGCGGACTGCCTTCGTATGGAGCTCGGAATGGTGCGGCAATGCTTCGTGCAGGGCGATTTCATCGAGGGGGTACGGGCGCTGATCATCGACAAGGACAACGCGCCGCGCTGGTCGCCGAGCCGCATACAGGATGTCACCGAGGACATGGTGGAGAGTTTTTTCAAGGATCAATGGCCTGGGGGCCGTCACCCCCTGGCCCATCTGGAGAGCAGTCCATGAACATCAGCAAGACATTGGCCGTGGTCACCGGAGGTGCGTCCGGATTGGGCCGTGCGGTGGCCGAACGCATCATCGCCCAGGGCGGCCGGGCCGTCATTCTCGACCTGCCGCAGTCCGCCGGGCACACCGTGGCGCAGCAAATCGGCGCGCCCTTCCTCAAATGCGATGTCAGCGTCGAATCGCAGGTGATCGAGGCCATGGCCGCCGCTCGCGCGGCGCTGGGCGGCATCAATCTGCTCGTCAATTGCGCCGGCATCATCGGCGTGGGCAAGCTGCTCGGCAAGGAAGGCCCGATGGCCGGCGACTACTTCGAGAAAGTGATTCGAGTCAATCTGGTCGGCACGTTCCTCTGCGACAAAACCGCGGCCGCGATCATGCGCGACAACAGCCCCAACGCCGACGGCGAACGCGGCGTGATCATCCATACCGCCTCGGTTGCCGCGTTCGAGGGTCAAATCGGACAGGTGGCCTACGCCGCGACCAAGGCCGGCATCGCCGGCATGACCTTGCCGATCGCACGCGAGCTCGCATCGCTCGGCATTCGCTGCGTTGCGATCGCCCCCGGCATTTTCATGACCCCGATGCTGGCAGGCCTGCCGCAGGACGTGCAGGAGTCGCTCGGCAAGCAGGTGCCCTTCCCGCCGCGCTTGGGCAAGCCGGAGGAATTTGCGCAATTGGTGCAATCGATCGTGGAAATACCGACCTTGAACGGGGAAACGATCCGTCTGGACGGTGCCATTCGCATGCAGCCGCGTTAGGAGCCTAGCTGCGCGCCCCGGGCGTCAGCGCCCCGGGGAAGGCTCCGGCTCTGCTCAGCATCCCCGGCACCTCACGGCCCATCGCCCCGCCGAGCCAGTTCGCCGAATCGATCAGCCGATCGAGATCGAGCCCGGTGCGATAGCCGGAGCGCTCCAACAGATACACCACGTCTTCCGTGGGCACGTTGCCCGTGGCCCGCGGCGCGAACGGACAGCCCCCGATGCCGCCCAACGAGGCATCCACGGTCGCAGCGCCGGCCTCCACGGCGGCCCACACGTTCGCAAGGCCGGTGTTGCGCGTGTTGTGAAAGTGCACGCGCACCGGCAAGGGCTTGATCGCCGCAGCCACGTCGCGCACCAGCCGCGCCACCTGCGCCGGACTCGCCACGCCGATGGTGTCGGCGATCGCGACTTCCAGAGGGCCGGCCGCCGCGGCGATGCGCGCCATCTCAACCACACGCTGCGGGTCGACCTCACCGTCGAAGGGGCAGCCGAAAGCCGTCGAGATCGTGATCTGCGCACGGCGCCCCTGCCCCCTCGCCAGACGCACGACCGCGCAGCACATATCGAGCGACTCATCCGACGATACACCCTGGTTGCGCCGCGCAAATCCGTCCGAGGCCGCACACGCCGCCCCCAGTTCGTCCATGCCGGCGTCGATCGCGCGCAGCGCACCGCGCTTGTTCAGCACCAGACCGATGAAGACCACGCCCTCCCGACGCGGCAAAGCGGCCGCAACCGCCTCGGCATCGGCCATCTGCGGCACGAGCTTCGGATTCACGAAGCTGGCCGCCTCGATGCGCCGCGCACCCGCGTTCAACACGCGGCCGATCAGCTCCAGCTTCTGCGCGGTGCTGAACAGCATCGATTCGTTTTGCAGGCCGTCGCGCGGCCCCACCTCGACTATTTCGATCTGCGGCATGGGCTCCAATTATACGACGCCAAAGCCGCCGCCGCCGGGCGTGCTCACGACGAACACATCGCCCGGATTCATCTCCGCCTGGGCGATCGCGCCCAGCACCTCGACCCGGCCGTCCGCCCGCTCGATGCGGTTCTCGCCCGGGGCGCCGGGCTCGCCTCCGGCCATCCCGAAGGCGCCGGTCTTGCGGCCGTTGCTCAAGATGGATGCGGTCATGGGCGCGAGGAAGCGGATGCGCCGCACGCCGCCATTGCCGCCGGGCCAGCGTCCCGCACCGCCCGAATGGGCGCGTATTTCGAACGAATCCACCCGCACCGGATAGCGGAACTCCAGTACTTCCGGGTCCGTGAGCCGCGAATTGGTCATGTGCGTCTGCACCACGCTCGCGCCCGCGAACCCCGGGCCCGCGCCGGAACCGCCCGCGATGGTTTCGTAGTATTGATGGCTCGCGTTGCCGAAGGTGAAGTTGTTCATGGTGCATTGGCTCGCCGCCATCACCTTCAAGGCGCCGTACAACGCATTGGTCACGCAGGTCGAGGTCTCCACGTTCCCGGCCACCACCGCCGCGGGCGGCCGCGGATTCAACATGCTGCCCTCGGGCACGATGATGCTGAGCGGCTTCAGGCAGCCCGCGTTCAGCGGAATCTCATCCTCGACCAGGGTGCGGAACACGTACAGCACCGCGGCCACGGTGATGGCCCGCGGCGCATTGAAGTTGTTGGGCAGCTGCCCACTGCTGCCGGTGAAATCGATGCAGGCGCTGCGCTTTTCGGCATCGACCCGGACCCGAACGCGAATCTCGGCGCCGTTATCGAGCGGCAAGGTGAATTCACCGTCGGTGAGCGCCGTGATCACACGCCGCACGCATTCCTCGGCATTGTCCTGCACGTGGCGCATGTATCGCGCCACGGTCCCGCCGCCGTATTGCTCCACCATGAGGGCAAGCTCCTGTGCGCCTTTCTCGTTAGCGGCAATCTGGGCGCGCAGGTCCGCCAGATTCTGCGACGGATTGCGCGCCGGATAGGGACCGCCGGCCAGCACGTCGCGCAGCGCGGCCTCGCGCAGCACGCCCGCCTCGATGAGCTTGAAGTTGTCGATGAGCACGCCCTCTTCGCCGATGCTGGTCGAGAACGGCGGCATCGAGCCCGGCGTGATGCCGCCGACGTCCGCGTGATGCCCGCGCGATGCCACGAAAAAGCTCGGGACCTCGGACTCGAGGAACACCGGGGTGACCACCGTCACGTCGGGCAGGTGCGTGCCGCCGTGGTAGGGATCGTTCAGCACGTAGACCTCGCCCGGCTTCAGCGAGGGGTTGCGCAGCATGACCGCGCGGATCGATTCGCTCATCGAACCCAGGTGAACCGGCATATGCGGCGCATTCGCGATCAGCGACCCCGAGGCATCGAATACCGCACAGCTGAAATCCAGGCGCTCCTTGATGTTGACCGAATGTGCCGTGTTCTGCAGGCGCAATCCCATCTGTTCGGCGACGTTCATGAACAGGTTGTTGAACACCTCGAGCATGACCGGATCCGAGCCGGCCTGGTCGGCGCGGGTGCCCAAAGCCGCGGCCGGCGGCCGCGCCTGCACCCGGCGCAATTGCAGATGGCCGCCAGCGCTGACGAGCGCCCGCCAGCCCGGCTCGACAACCACCGTGGCATTGCGCTCCGCAACGATCGCGGGCCCGTCGAAACACGCGCCGGGCTTCAGGGCCGCGCCGTCGAACAGGCGCGACATGCGCCAGCCGGCCGGTTCATGATCCTCGAGGCAGTACATGGGCAGCTCCACGGGCGCTGCCGGCCGATGAACCGGCGCCTCATCGTCGCCGCCGCGCGCCGGTTCGCCGGCGAGCGGGAGTTCGCCGGCGCCGATACATTCCACCGACACCGCCTCGATGACCAGCTCGAGATGCGGCATCAGGAAGGCGAAGCGCCGGCGATACTCGCGCTCGAACTGTGCGCGAATGTGCTCCGCGCTCGAACCTTCGGGATCGCACGGCAATGCGGTATCGGTGCCCTGATAGCGCACGTGCAGGCGAATCACGGTGCGCAGCCGCTCCGGCGCGACTCCCTGAATGGCGAGCTCCGCACCGGCCTCGCCCTGCAGTCGCGCGGCCAACTGGCGGGCCGCCGCCACGCCCGCTGCGTCCAGCACGCGCTCGAGGGCGGCCTCGCGCATCGCGATCTGGTCGGCCAAACCCATGCCGTAGGCGGACAGCACTCCCGCCAGCGAGTGACAGAACACCTGCCGCACGCCGAGAGCATCGGCCACCAGGCATGCATGCTGCCCACCCGCGCCGCCGAAGCACTGCAACGTGTAGCGCGTGACGTCGTGGCCGCGCGCCACGGAGATGCGCTTGACCGCATTGGCCATGCTGCCGACGGCGATCTTGATCGCACCGGCGGCCGCCTCCTCGCGGCCGATCCGGCGGCCCGCGCGCGCGCTCCTCATCTGCCGCGCCATTGCGTCAAAGCCCTGCTCGACGACGGCCCGGTCGAGCGGCTCGTTCGACCCGGACCCGAAAACACGCGGAAAATACTCCGGCTGGATGCGGCCGAGCAGCACGTTGGCATCGGTGATGGTCAGCGGGCCGCCGCGCCGATAGCTCGCGGGACCCGGATTGGCGCCCGCCGATTCCGGTCCGACGCGCAGCCGAGCGCCGTCGAAGCGGATGATCGAGCCGCCGCCCGCCGCGATGGTGTGAATGCCCAGCATGGGCGCGCGCACCCGCACCCCCGCCACCTCGGTGTCGAACGCGCGCTCGTATTCGCCGGCGTAGTGGCTCACGTCCGTGGAGGTGCCGCCCATGTCGAAGCCGATCAGCCGCTCGTACCCCGCCGCCCGCGCGCTGCATACCATGCCGACGATGCCGCCCGCGGGGCCGGACAGGATCGCATCCTTGCCCTGAAAGCGCCGCGCTTCGGCCAGGCCCCCGGAGCTTTGCATGAACAGCAAGCGCACGCCCGGCATCTCTGCGGACACCTGGTCGACGTAGCGGCGCAGAATGGGAGAGAGGTACGCATCGACCACCGTGGTGTCGCCGCGCGGCACCAGTTTCATCAGCGGGCTCACCTGATGCGACACGGAGACCTGGCTGAACCCGACCGTGCGCGCCAGCGTCTGCGCTGCGAGCTCGTGCGCCGGGTAGCGGTAGCCGTGCAGAAACACCACCGCGCATGCGCAGATGCCGGCTGCGTGGGCCGCCTCGAGCGCCCCGCGCAGCGCGGCCTCGTCGAGCGGGCGGATGAGCTCGCCTTGCGCGCCAACCCGCTCATCGGCCTCGATCACCCGCTCGTAGAGCAGCTCGGGCAGCACGATGCGGCGCTCGAACAGCCGCGGCCGGGCTTGCGTGGCGATCCGCAGCGCGTCGCGAAAGCCGCGGGTCGTCACCAGCACGGTGCGCTCGCCGCGCCGCTCGAGCAGCGCATTGGTGGCGACTGTGGTGCCCATCTTGACGCATTCGACCTGGGCGGAGCTGATCGGCGCACCGGCGCTCTGCCCGAGCAGCCGGCGAATGCCCTCGACCGCGGCGTCGCGATACTGCTGCGGATTCTCCGACAGCAATTTCAGCGTGTGCAAGGCACCGTCGGGCGCGCGGCCCACGACGTCGGTGAACGTGCCGCCCCGATCGACCCAGAATTGCCATCGGCGGCCCGTCACGCGTGCGCGCTCAACACACGCCCGCGCGTTTCGGGCAGTACCCACGCTGCCAGCACCACCAGGCCATAGGACGCGGCGGCCATCGCGCCGATGCTGATCCCGAGCGAGGCATGGGCGCTCCATGCGCCGATCAGCGACGG
This sequence comes from uncultured Gammaproteobacteria bacterium, assembly GCA_963837045.1. Lineage (GTDB taxonomy): Bacteria > Pseudomonadota > Gammaproteobacteria > Steroidobacterales > Steroidobacteraceae > Bog-1198. Next base: position 424,646 of record CAWIMA010000016.1, on the reverse strand, counting down.
GCAGAACGCGCCCACCGCACGACCGATGCTGTAGCAGAATCCCTGGCCGGAGCCGCGCACCGCGCTCGGATACAGTTCCGCGAGGAACGCGCCGATGCCCGAGTTGATTCCGGAGAGGAAAAAGCCGAGAGGAAATCCGAGCAGGAGCATCTGTCCATCGGTGATCGGCATCCACGTGTACGCCAGGATCAGCAGGGCGCCGCAGACGGCATACAGGATGAAGCAGCGGCGGCGCCCGAGCGCATCGGACAGCCATGCGCCCGCGAGGTAGCCCGCGAACGAGCCCGCGATCAGCACCAGCAGGTAGCGCGACGTGCCGAGCACCGACAGTCGGCGCTCATCTTTCAGGTAAGTCGGCAGCCAGGTGGTCACCGAATAGTACGCACCCAACATCCCGCAACTCAGCGCGCTCGCCCAGAACGTGGTGGTCAGCAGAGGTTTGCTGAAGATGTCGAGAAAATGCGCGCCCCTGCCCGCGGCCATGCCGGCGCGCGCGCCGTGCCTGAGCTGCGTGTAGATCGCGGGCTCCTCGACGCGGCGCCGCACGTACATCACCAGCAGCGCGGGCGCGATGCCGAGCCACAGCAGGATCCGCCACCCGAGCTCGGGCGGGACCAGTGCATAGACCAGCCAATAGGCGAGCGCCGCCGCCGCCCAGCCGACGGCCCAGCTGCTTTGCACCAGGCCGGCGGCCTTGCCGCGATGCGCCGGCGCGATGGTCTCGCAGATCAGCACCGCCCCCACCGCCCATTCCCCGCCGAAGCCGAGTCCTTGAAGTGCGCGGGCCAGCATGAGCTGCGTCACCGATTGCGTGAAGCCGCTGAGGCAGGTGAAGACCGCGAACCACAGCACCGTCAACTGCAGGATCGGCACTCGGCCGAAACGGTCCGCCATGACGCCCGCCGCCCAGCCGCCGGCGGCCGACGTCAACAGTGCGCCGGTGGCGATGTATCCCGCCTGCGCATGGCTCATGTGCCACGCGGCGAGAAGCGTCGGAATGATGAACGTGTAGATCATGAAATCGAAGCCGTCGACGCCGTAGCCCAGGAACGCCGCAAGCAGCGCGCGTCGCTCGCCGGTCGTTGTTTGCTGAAGCCACATGCGGCGAGCGGCGCTTCGGAGCCTGGGAGGCTAGACCCTGGTCCGCAAGCGCAGGCTCTCCCAGCTCGCATCCGCAATCCAGCCGCCGTCGACCGGCAGACTCACGCCGTTGATGAATGCGCTGCGCTCATCGTCCAACAGAAAGGCGATCGCCTGAGCGACATCGTCGGCGCGCGCGAATCGCGCCATCGGCACGCGGTTGACGATATCCGCGTCCGAATACGCCCCGCTGCCCTGATCGGCCGCGTCCATTTCCGTCTTGATCCAGCCGGGACATACCGCATTGACTCGCACGCCGCGCGCGCCCCACTCCGCCGCCAGCGACCTGGTCAGCCCGATGAGGCCGTGCTTGGAGGCGTTGTAGGCGCTGCGGTGGCTGACGGCGGCCAGCCCCGCGACCGAGGCCACGTTGACGATGCTGCCGCGGCCGCGATCCAGCATCTGGCTGCCGAGGTATTTGCACAGCAGAAACGGGCCGAACAGATTGATGTCCAGCACGCGCCGCCACTGCGCCGCCGAGGTGTCCTGCGCCGCTGCAATGAGACTGATGCCCGCGTTGTTCACCAGCGCATCAGCCGCGCCGTACTCGCGCCCGATCCAGTGCGCGAGATCGACCACGAAGGCCTCCGAGGACACATCCCCGCACCGTCCGACCGCTGCGCCGCCGGCGCCGCGCAGCCGCTCGACTTGGCGCTCGATCGGCTGAATGTCCAGCAGGATCACCCGGTAATCGCGCCGCGCCAGCAGCTCGGAGGTGGCGAGACCGACACCCTGCGCCGCGCCGGTCACGACAACGGTTTTCAATGTCGGCTCCTAATACGCGCCTGCCTCGCCCGCCATAAGCCGCGGCGACTCCGCTTCGACCGTCGATGCAACCTGGATGCCGAGCCATGCCAACGCGCTCACCATGGCAAATGCGACGCCGATGACGAAGGCGGTGTGCCATGAATGCTGGTCTGCGAAGTATCCCACGATGGGCAGCGCGATGATGCCGCCCAGGTTGCCGCCCGTGTTCATGAAGCCGCACACGGCCATCGTGTCCCCGCGGCCGACCGTCATGGCCGCCCCCCAGAACGCCCCTTCGGTCAGCTCCACGGCGCCGAAGCAGACGGCGAGCGCGGCCACCGCGAGGTACGGATTGGCGGCGTTGACGGCGAGCATCAGCAGCAGCGCTGCGGAGGGCAAGGCAGCGAGCGGCAGTATTCGGAAGCCCCATCGATTGCCAAGGCGGTGCGCCAGCAGGGCGGTCATGAGACCGCCGAGACCCGCACCGGCTGCGGCACCCAGCGGCGGCGCCACGGCCAGCCAGCCGCTCTCCAGCGCCGAGAAATGCCGCTCCTGAACCAGGTAGAGGAATACCCAGTTCGAGAGCAGGTAGAACGTGTAATTCATGCTCATGTAGGAGATGAACAGCAGCGCGACATTGCGATTGCCGATGAGCCGGAAGACCTGTTTGATGCTGATCGAGGAATGAACCTGCGGCTGGTTGCCGATCTCGTGCAGTTCCTGCGCGCCGACCGACGGATGCTCGCGCGGCGTGTTGCGCCCATACCAGGCCCACAGCACGATCAGGCCGAGCGCCGGCAGGCTGGCCCACAGCAGCGCACGCTGCCATCCCAGGTGCGCCATCAAATTCACGATGAGCGGCGGGGTGAGCGCCGCGCCCAGCTGCAGCCCCATGGTTTGCAGACCCTGCACGAACGACCAGCGCCCGGGCGGAAACCATGCTTCGAACACGCCGGCCGACACGGGAAAGATCGCGCCTTGCGAAGCCCCGAGCAGCAGCTGCGAGCCGAGCAGCGCGCCGAACAGTGCGTGGCCGGTGAAAAAATTCGGCGCCAGCGGCATGGCGACGGTCGCAAGGAATGCGGTCAAACTGATGATCACAAAGGTGCGCCGCGCACCGATGTGCTGACCGAACAGACCGCCCGGCAGCTGGAAAATGGCGTAGCCCCAGACGAAGGCGTCTTCGAGCCAGCTGAGCTGCAGCTGCGTCAGGTGCAGCGCCGGCATCATCTGTTCGGCGGCCACCGTGATGGTCTTCTGCTGCACGTACGCCAGCAGGCCGAAGCCGAACAGGAAGGAGAAAATTCGCCACCGAATGCGGAAGTAGGGCGCCGCGTCCATATCAACCATGAATGTCACGCATCAGGGTTTTGTCGCTCCTGCAGCCAATCGAGACAAATCCGCAGCGCCTCGCCGAACGATCCCGCCGCCTTGTCGGCGCCCCGTATAGTGTCGATAGCGGACCCCGGCTGCAATAACAATCCGGGCAGAAAGACCGTGACCAGGAGCGCTCCGGGGAAGCGCCGGCGTATTTCCGCGGCGGTCGAGTCGGCCCGCTGGCGCTCCGAGTTGGGGAAGGCGCTCACCAGGTAGACCATCGAGACGCTGCCGGGAGCGGCTTCGGGCGGGGGCAATTGCTGCAGATCGTCGATGGACAGATGTCGCGCGTCCAGTTTTTGGTCGCGCAAAATGCGCACCAGCAGCTCGGTCGCGAGATCATCGGGCAACGAACCCATGCCCACGCAGAGCATGACCGAGCCCGCCGGCACCGCCAACGGGCCCTGCCAGCGCCCCGCCGACTGCTCGCGCTGCTGGCGCAGCTGCCGCCCCGCACTCAAATCATCGAGCACCGACACCCGGCTGCGCCGGCGCGGCAGCACTCGGGTCCGGCCGTCGAGCGCAGCGATCACCGCGACGATGGTGTTGCGGACCTTGAGCTGCTGCTCGCGGCTGATCGCGCCGCTGGTCAGATCGAGAAAGGCCAGGTGCAGCGCCGGCATCAGCACGAGATCGCAATACGCGGCAAAGGAATTTCCCTTGAGAAACGCCCGTGCGCTCGCGATGATCTCGTCTGAATCCGCCGACAGGGCGCGCTGATAAAACCGCTGCGGCATGGTGAGCGCGTGAGTGTCGCCGAGCAGCACGTCCAGAAGACTCAGCGCCTTGATGTGGCGCCCCGCCACCACCAGGCACAGGGTCAACGGCGTCGACACGATCAGGCCCACGGGTCCCCACAGCCAGCTCCAGAATATCGCCGCGACCACCACCGACAACGGCGACATCCCCGTGGTATGGCCGTACAGCTCGGGTTCGACGACCTGACTGGCGATAACCTCGACGATGACGAACAGGATCAGGGTGGCAATCGCCAGCGTCCATCCCGGATCCACCGCCGCGCCGAGCAAAACCGAGAAAAAAGCCGCGATCCACACGCCGACGTAGGGAACGAATCGCAGAGCGGCGGCCAGCGACGCCCACAACATCGCGTGCGGCAGGCCGATGATGACGAGGCCGACCCAGAGCGCGACGCCGATTCCGAAATTGACCGTGAACTGCGAGACGAAGAATCGCGACAGGCGCTCGCTGGCGTCGTTGAGCGCGAGCGTGGTCGCTCGCACATCGGTTCCGCCCGCGATGCGGATGAACCGGTCGCGCACCGCCTCGTGCTCGAGCGTTACGAACACCAGAACCACCAGCATGATGCCGGTGGTCTCGAGCGGCACCCACACCGAGGCCAGCACCTGCTCGAAGACCTGCAGCGGATTGTCGGGATAGGGATGCCGCTCCACCGAAACCGCCGCGGCCGGCGCGGGCACGATCGGCGCGGATGCCGCCGGCTGAGGCGCGGCCGCCTGAGGCACGGTCGGCTGAGGCACGGCCGGCTGAGGCACGGCCGGCGCCTGCTCGATGCGCTCGCCGACCAGCCGCCGCGTCTCGTCGGTCAGCGCGTGCAGTCGACCGACCGTCATCGCATTGAGCGCCGTCAATTTGTGCCTGATCGTGTGTTCGTACTGCGGAAGACTTGCCGCCATCCGCGCGAGCTGCATACCGGCCACGAAGGCGACCGACGCAAACGACAGCGCCAGAGCGAGCACCGCCACCAGCACGGACGAGGTTTGGCCGAGGCCCACGCGGCGCAGCGCGCGCACCAACGGCGAGATCAACAAACTGAGGATGACTGCGAGCGTGATCGGCACGAGCACGTCGCGCGCGAAGTACAGGATGGCGAGGATGGTACCGGTGGCGACGATCCCGCCGGCCCGGTTGCGTAGAGACAGGTCGGGCGCGGCCTCGCTCATTCGCCCGCCGGCTCGTTCGGATCGCGCTTCTTCGGCGGGTGCAGGCTCGAGTCCTGGATCAGAAGCTTGCGCACGTAGAGAAAGCGGATCATTTCGTACTCGAAGGGTGAACCGGTCTCGTAGTAGCGGAAATCGACATTGGCGCGCTGGTCAATCGCATCGAGCACCCCCAAGGCCCAGGACTGATCGCCGCGATACAGATCGGCCGGGTTGATGCCATACAATGTGCCATAGTCGGCCGCCAGTCCGATACCCTCGCGCAACGTCGAAGGGCCGTACAGGGGAACGACCAGATAGGGACCGGGATGCATGCCCCACTTCGCCAGCGTCGTGCCGAAACCGGTCGGAGCCTTGGACAGATTGATTCGCGAGGCGACGTCGAACAAACCGCCTATCCCCAGCGTGCTGTTGATCACGAATCGTCCAAGGCTGCGCACGCCGCGACCCAGACGCCCTTGCAGGGTGTAATTGATGATGCTGTCCAATTCGGTCAAATTGCTGAAGAAATTGTCGACCCCGGTGCGCACCGGTGAGGGCAGGCGGCGAAAAGCGTTGGCCGTGGGCAGGAACAGGGCGTCATCGAAGCGCGCATTGAATCGATACGCGGAGCGGTTGAGGCGCCCCCACGGATCGTAGGTGTCCATGGGCGGCGCGTCCGCCGGCGTCACCGGCGCCGGCGCGCCCGCAGCGACCGGTTTGGGATTCGCGGCCGTTGTTGCCGCCTCCGCCATCATCGCCTGCACTCGCTTGATGGCTGCGGCATTATCCGCCGCCGGAGTCTCCGGCGGCCAGCCGCGATAGCGCACTTCCTGCGTGGCGCAGCCGGTCGAGGCGAGCGCGACGAGCATGAACAGGATTCCGCGCGCGTTCACGGCGCGCCCGCCTTCCAGCGGCCGCCCAGCATGTCGAGCATGTCGGACACCTGCTGTCGATCGCCCAGGTTGCCAAGATGGCCGCCGTGATCGTAGACCGCGATTCGCGTGCCCAGGGTGCTCTTCAACCAGGCGAGTTCCTCCTGGTCGAGAATGAGATCATCGCTGTTGGTCTGCGCGTAGTAGTCGGGGTTGTCGCGCAGGGCGGCGCCGATGATGTCGAGCCGGCTCTCCGCAATCAGCGCAGCCTCGGTCGAACCCGGCCAGCGGCGCAAATAGTAGGGGGCGAAGACTCGCGTGAAATATTCGGAGAACGGCATTCCGCGCAGCTGCAGCGAGATGTGCTCAAGCGAATCGCCCACCTTGGGCGGATGATTCGGATTGATGACGACGCCCGCTCCGGAGAATAGATCGCCGGCGAAAAACATGTTCACCAAAGCGAGGCGAAAGGTCAGTGCGATGGCCGCCGAGTATTCCGCATCGGTCTTCAAGATCGATGCGGCCGCGCCGAGCAGGAAGTCCTCGTCGAGCTCCACGCGGTCCGACGCCCGGTACAGATTGGCGAGCGCCGCATACAGCTTCTGATAGAAACGTTCGACCCCCGCGTCCCCCTGCCCGAGCGTAATGGCGTACAGCTTGTCCAGACGGCCCACCGAGGCGAATATGCTGACGGGAGGATTGATCATCACCGCGCGGTGGATATTGAGCTTGCGCTCGGCGGCATCGATCGACTTGACGACGGCGGCATTGGCGCCGCCCAGGCTGTAGCCGACGATGTCGATGTCCGTGATCGAAGTTCCGCGCGGCAGATGCGAGATGATCTGCTGCATCGCTGCGTACAGATCGCGGCCGTCCTGCAGAAGGTCCCCGGCCACCCCCGTGCTCGAGGCGGAGACGATGAAGCCGGGGAAGGTGGGCGATGGCATGGTCAGCACGTGATAGCCGGCGCCGTACAGCACGGCCCGCAGCGTGGACAGCTTGGTCGTGTTGGCATCGCCGCCGGTGCCCGCGATGACGATGGCCAGCGGAGCCGGCTTTTTCTGCGCCGAAAACCAGACGCGCAGCCGGCGGTCGAACCAAAAAATGGGCGGCACCGGCCGCGCCCCCGGCAGGATGAGGTCCATCTCGGTGAGCGGCACCTTCGCGGGCAGGGGCGCGATATCTTGCGGGGGCGTGCCGAACACCGTCGCGCGCAGCGCCGCCGAATCAGCCAGACCCGTGGCGGGACCCGGTGCCGGAGGCGGTGTGATCGACCGTCGCATCGGCCAGGGCGACCGGTGAGACGAGCAGGCTGGCGAACGCGGCCGCGGCGAGGCGTAGCTTCATCGGCATCTTTATAGCCGATTCGCGCGCGGACTGCTCGGCCGCCGCCGCCGCTGCGCGCGCCGGCCGGTGCGCACGTCATGTGCGCACCGGCTTTAGGATCAACCCAATCCCACGGGAACGAAGATCCGGCTGTCGCCGCGCTGAATCAACAGTGCGACCTGGCTGTCGTGCTCGTGCACGAGCTTGCGCAGCTGCTCCACACTCTGCACCGGCGTGCCGTCTACGGCGAGCACTACATCGCCCTGTTGGATACCGGCCTCAGCCGCACGTCCGGTCGAGTTCTCCACCACCAGGCCGCCCGTCACGCCGGCCTGCTCGCGCTCCGACTGCGTGAGCGGGCGCAATGTCATCCCGAGATGTGTCGCGTCCGGCGCGGCCTCAACATTCGCGGCGACGGTCGCCGCGCTCGCCGAGCCGACGGTTGCGGTGATGCTCATGAGCTTGCCGTTGCGCATCACCTCGAGCGTCGCCTTATCGCCGGGTGCGTCGCCGTTGACCTGCACCGACAGCTGACCGGCATCGGCGATCGGGGCGCCGTTGTACTTGAGAATCACGTCTCCGGCCATGAGTCCGGCGCGGGCGGCAGCGCTGTTGGGCTCCACTTTGGCGACCAGCGCTCCGGCCGGCGTACTCAGATGGAAGGACTGAGCCAGCGACTGGTCGACGTTCTGAATCTCGACCCCGAGCCGTCCGTGCTCGACCTTGCCGGTCGCGACGATTTGCCGCTCAACCTTCTCCGCGAGGTTGATGGGAATCGCAAAGGAGACGCCTTGATAGCCGCCGGAGTTGGTGTAGATCTGCGAATTGATGCCGACCACGGCGCCGGTGGCGTCGAACAGCGGCCCGCCGGAATTCCCAGGGTTGACCGCGGCGTCGGTCTGAATGAACGGCACCGCTCCGTCGCCGGGGAGCGAGCGCGCCGTCGCGCTGACGATGCCGGCAGTCGCCGTCTCCTCGAGACCGAACGGCGCGCCGATCGCGAGCACGTAGTCGCCCACGGCGAGCTGATCGGAGTTGCCGATTCTCACGACCGGCAGCGCATGGGCATCGATCTTGAGAATCGCGATGTCGCTCGTTTTGTCCGAGCCCAGCACTTTCGCCTTGAATTCCCGGTGATCCATCAGCTTCACCATGACTTCCTTGGCGCCTTCCACGACGTGCGCGTTGGTGAGCACAATGCCGTCCGGACTGACGATGAAGCCCGAGCCTTGGGCGTGCGTGGGCACTTGTCCCTGCGGACGCGGAATCATCCGAAAGAACTGCGAGAGCGGATTGTTGTCATCGAACGGATCGCCGCCGAACGGCTGCGCAACCTTCATCTCTCCCGCGGTGGTTATGCCGACGACGGCGCTGCGATTTTGCGCGACGATCGCACGATAGTTCGGTGCCGTGCCGAGCGGCACGGCAGCCGGCGCAGTCGGCGTCGAAGCGCCCGCGGCAGGGGCGCTCATGACGGTGTCGGCGTGTGCCGACCGCAGGATGGCGGGCGCCATCCAGCCGGTGACCGCACCGACCGCAAAGACGCCGGCGGCAGCGCCGGCAAATAGACTGGTATGACTTCTCATCGCATGACCTCCTCATGGGAATGCAGCCTCAGGTGAGGCTCCTGAGGAGCATGCTGCCTCGTCGGGCTTAAGCGAACCTTAAGCCGGCCGCGGAAAGCCGACCGTCACCAGCAATCCGCCGTCCGGGGCGTCATTCAGGCTGATCCGCGCCCCGTGCCGATCGGCGATCGCCTTCACAATGGCGAGTCCCAACCCGCTGCCGCCCTCCGGCGAATTGGCTCGCCGATAGAACCGGTCGAAGGCGCGCTCCCGATCCGAGAGCGGGATGCCGGGTCCCGTGTCGGCCACCTCGAGCAGCGCACCGGCAGCGGTGTTGCGGATTCGCACGGATACCCGTCCGCCCTCCGGCGTATAGCGCACCGCATTGTCGACCAGATTTCGCACCAAGGTGCGCAGCGCATCGCGGTCGCCGCGCGCCACGGCGGTGGGGTCCGCGTCCAAGCCGAGATCGATGCGTCGCGCCATCGCCAGCGCGTGCGTATCCGCGATGCCGGCAGCCGCGGCAGCCTCGAGTGCCATCTGCTCTAGCTCATCCCGATCATCGCGCGGTTCATTGCGCGCCAGCGTGAGCAGCTGCTCCAGCAGGTGGATGGCGCGATCCACCGCCGCACCCAGATTGGCGCGAGCCGCCAGCCGCGCCGCTTCGTCCGGCGCCCGATCGAGCAGCTGCAGATCCAGACGAACCGCCGTGAGCGGCGAGCGAAGCTCATGAGCGGCATCGGCGATGAAAGCCCGCTGCCTCTGGAATGCCGCATCCAAGCGCGCCAGCAATCGATTGAGCTCCTGCACCAGCGGCGCGACCTCCTCCGGCAGCCGGGCGGCGCCGATGGGCGCCAAACTGTGCACATCGCGGTGCTGGACTTCCACCGCGACGCGCTTGAGCGGCGAGAGGCCGCCGCGCACAACGCCGATGATCGCCCCTCCCAGTACCGGGAGCAGCAGCAGCAGCGGGATCGCGACGCGCAGCGCCGCGGCGCGCGCCAACTCCTGGCGCACCCTCAACGGCTGAGCGATTTGAATGACGCCATCGAGCGTCTGCAGCCCGTACGTGCGCCATGGCTGGCCCCCGACTCGCACATCCGAATAGCCCAGTGCGGTTTGATTGATCAGCGGCAGACCGGGTCGCGACAGATACACCCGGGCACCGTACGGATCCCAGATCTGTATCACGAAATCGGCATCGGCTTCATCCGGCGGCAGCTCGAGGCGCGGCGCCATCGACACCTGACTGCGCAGCGACAGCGCCATCTGGCGCAACTGGTAGTCGAACAGGATCGAGGTCTCCGCGAGTACGCGCCGATAGGTGAGAGTCCCGGCGAGCAGCGAAGTCGCCGTCACGAGAGCCAGCAATGCGATCAGCAAGCGTGTGCGGATGGAAATCATTTGGGGATGAAATAGCCCACGCCGCGCAGCGTACGGATCGCATCGCTGCCCAGCTTGCGGCGCAGCCCGTGGATGTACACCTCCACGGCGTTGCTTTCCACCGGCTCACTCCAGCCATAGAGCCGGTCCTCGAGCTGCGCGCGCGACAGCACGGCGCCCGGCCGCTGCAGCAGAGCCTCCAGCACCGAGAACTCGTGCGCCGACAGGACCACCGGCACCCCGTCGCGCTCGACCGTGTGGGTCACCGGATTCAGCGAAATGCCGTGATGCTCGATGCACGGATCGCCGCGTCCCGCGGCGCGGCGCAGCACCGAGCGCATCCTTGCGCCGACCTCATCGAGATCGAAGGGCTTGATGATGTAATCATCGGCGCCCGCATCGAGTCCCGCCACGCGGGTCTGCACATCATCGCGCGCGGTAACGATGATCACCGGCGTGGGATCTCCCCGTCCGCGCAGTTCCCGCAGAACCTCGATACCGTCGCGCTGCGGCAGTCCGAGGTCGAGCAGCACCAGATCGAAGCGCGCAGTGCGCAGCGCCTCCGCGGCGCTGCGGCCGTCGCTCACACCGTCCACCGCATACCCGTCTTGCCGCAATGCCGTTTGCAGACCCTGGGCGATCATCCGGTCATCTTCGACGAGCAGCACTCGCATGGCAGTGCCCTCCCCTCAACGGCCGGTTTCGGCGGGCACCCGCAGGAAACCGCGAAATCGCGCGCGGCCGCCGCGCGTTGGCGGGCCTGCGAGCGTGTACGAAGGAAACCGCCGCACGAATCGTCCGATCGCGGTCGCCGCCTCCAGCCGTGCGACGCCCACGCCCGCACACTGGTGAATTCCGCTCCCAAACGCCAAATGCCGATTGGGCGAGCGCCCGATGTCGAGATTGTCGGGCTCGAGGAACTCGTCGGGATCCCGGTTCGCTGCGCCGATGCACAGGGTGATCTGGGTTCCCGCCGGCATCGCCACGCCGCCCAACGTCACCGGCTGGACGGTGATTCGATTGCCGAGCTGGTTGGGACTTTCGTAGCGCAGGAATTCTTCGACGGCGGTCTTTATCAACCGCGGATCGGCAAGCAACCGATCGCGCTGATCCCGATGCTCCGCGAGGGCGACCAGTGCGTTGCCGATCAGGTTGGTGGTTGTCTCGTGCCCGGCGTTCAGCAGAAAGATGCAATTCTGGACGAGCTCGGTCCGATTCAGGCTCTGGCCTTCGAATTCCCCGTACAGGAGCCGCGATATGAGGTCCCCGTCCGGCGGCCCGCCCTGCGTGCGGCGCCGCTCGATCAGCCCGTCCAGATACTCGGCGAACTCCTCGACCGCGGCATTGCCCCGCCTTGCGGCGTCCGGCGTCAAGCGCGGTTCCAAAGCCCCCAGTATGGCCAGCGACCAGTCGCGCAGCGGTGAGCGCTCGTCGCGCGGTACGCCCAACAGGTTGCCGATCACTTCGACGGGGATGGCGGCGGCGAAATCCTCGATAAGATCCACCGATTTCTTCGCCTGCATCCGCTCGATCAAGCGATCGACCAGGCTCTCGAGATCCGGCTGGATTTGCCCGATGGCGCGCGGCGTCAGCGCGCCGTTGATGAGCCGGCGCACCCGCGTATGCAGCGGCGGATCATTGAACACCAGACTCGTCGTATGGTGTTCAAAGAGCGGTGTAGCCCCGAACTTGCAGCCGAATTCCTGCTTCTTGTCGGAGCTGAAGATCTTCGGATTCTTGTAGACGAATTCCACATCATCGTAGCGGGTCAGCAGGTACGAGCCGTCCGGCAGCCTGCGGACCGGGGAAGCGGCTCGCAGCGCCGCGTAATAGGGAAACGGATCCTCGTAGAAGTCGGCCGGCAGGCTGCGCAGGTCGAAGCCGCCGATGTCGCGCTCGGTCGGAGCCGGTGCCGGATGGGACGAATCGCTGGCCACCGCCCTATGATATCCAAGCGAATGGTGCCCCGGGCCGGAATCGAATTATCGGAGTAATTACTTGATCAATCTTGAATTATCACGTACGGACAGTTATCCGTACCCCGAAAAGTACCCCTGCGGACAGGTTTGCTGTCCTTGTGGGTGCCTGGCTCCTACCAATGCCGGAACATAATCAACTTCTCATAAAACGTACGGAGGATTCGTCAGTTCGGGACGGTCAGTTCGCGACGTAGAAGTCGCAGGTTCAAATCCTGTCACCCCGACCATTGATTTCCTTAGAGTTTTTCCAACACCAACCGCCTGCGGTTCCAGGCACTTCTCGCTCACGGTTCCAGTAACGGTTCCTCTTTCGGCGCGGGAAAATCGCTAAACGATCCGGCTGTTCTTGGACATCGGCATAATCACGTTTTAGCCGGATGCTGTTTAGCGTCAAAATTAGTGTTGGGGTTTTCTAGGACGGAACGATGGGCATGTTCGACGAAGTCTACTGTTATGCGCCGCTCCCCGACGGTCGCGACCCCCGTGGTACGTGTTTTCAAACGAAGTCTTTTCCTGATCCCTGCATGTGCCGCTATCGGATCACTAGCGCTGGGCGACTGATCGACTCTGCTGGCAATGATCTAGAGCCGGACGGGTACATCACGTTTTATACAGTCGATCGGGATGATGGCGACATCGAGCCGCCGGGAAGAATTACGGGGTTGCGCGTATCGCGCTCGATTTCTGTCCGGACAGCTGGAGAATATCGTACGAGTTAGTGAAGACAGTGCGGATCGCGTCCGATACGGCTTGGCTTCGTATCGATGGTTCCATACGCCTTCGTTTCTCTTCGACGATTCGGACGAAGAGTCCGACGCAAGTAAGGCTGACGTTGGGCTTGGGAAATAGAGGTCGCGAGTTAGCCTCGAATTGCTTTAGTACGGATTTGAAGTCGCACTTCGCCAGATGAAGCGATCAAACGTATAACATCATCGAGCCTTTCCCGATTTCCTTCGCGCCGACCGCTTGCCGACACGGCTTGCGGACTTGGCCCGACGAGGAGCCACCGACTTCCTTTTCCTGGCGGTTGGTTTATCAGATGGCTTTGGCTCTGCGCCGCCGAAATCGATGCCGAACACGTCGGCTAGTTTCGACGAGTCCAGAATTCGACCGGCGCCTGGCAGTTTCTGAACCGGTGTCCCGCCCTCCCCTGCGCGTGCGATCAACTCTTTGGCGTCGACCTTTCGCAGGCCAAACAGAAGTTCCGGCGCCGAGTCGAGCCGGGCGCCGATTCCGTAGAGTGTCGCAGCGACATGCTTACACATCGCCGCCGAATCCGGACAGCTGCAGCTGAAGGAAATCTCCGTCGGTGACGGGAAGAGGCCGGTTCCCGGGCGGGTGATGCGCTCCATGACCGAAGTCGACAGTTGCCCCTGGAGTAGCTCGACCAATGTGTCGATGGAGCGGGCGCAGTCTCGTGCAATCGCCTGCCAGTGTGCGGCGGCCACTTGCCGAATACTTACTGTGATTCGGTACAAACTGGATCCCATCACCTGGGCGGTCACTTCGCCCGGACCGATCTTGAGATCGATCACAGAGCCGTTGCGCAAATAGGTGCGGCCGCGCGGCAGACGGTTCGAGTAGTCGCTATAGCGCTCGAGGTTCCGGCACCACGCCTTGCCCCAGAACGATTTCGCGATAGCGCCTCGGCTTGCGGCGACCGGCGAGAGCATCTGACCCCCCTTTTGCATTTTCGCGACCCTCCGATCGGCCGCCTGTCGACGCGCCGCCGCGGAAACATATGGTTTCCAGCGTAGATACATCAGCCTTGCTCCGATGATCGATTCACGTCAGACATTCGCCTGGGCCGAATGAATATCAAGGGCCACGAGACTCAGTAACGCCTGGTCGCTGAGCTCGGTCAGCTGCAGCTCCGCAGTGCCTTCGAGTAAGTCCTTGACAAGCGTCTGCTTCGACTCGATCAGCTGATCGATCTTATCCTCGACAGTGCCGCGACAGACGAACTTATGCACGAGAACATTGCGGGACTGCCCAATCCGGAACGCTCGATCGGTTGCCTGATTCTCGACGGCTGGATTCCACCAACGATCGAAATGCACCACATGCGAGGCGGCGGTGAGATTGAGGCCGGCGCCGCCCGCTTTCAGGGATAGAACGAAGAACGGAGTCAGCTCGTCATCCTGGAAGCGCCGAACCAGCAGCTTGCGCTTCAATACCGGCGTGCCGCCATGAAGAATCAACCCTTCCCGCCCGAATACGTGGCCGAGGAATGCGGCAATCGGCTGGGCCGCCTCACGGAACTGCGTGAACACCAACATCTTCTCCTGCTTGGCGGCGATCACCTCCGCGAGCTCGCGCAGGCGAGCGAATTTCCCGCTCTCGGTTTCGGCCCACGCACCGTCGCCGAGCCACTGCGACGGATGATTGCAGATCTGCTTGAAGCGCATCAGGAACGACAGTACGACGCCTTTGCGCCCCATGCCCTCCGACCGACCGAGCGCCTTCGCGAGTTCCTCCACCGCCTTCTGGTACAGGGCCGCCTGCGTGGCGCCCAAGTAACAGAACGCTTTCATCTCCGTCTTGTCGGGCAGATCGGCGATCACCGACTTATCGGTCTTGAGGCGCCGCAAGATATAAGGGCGCACGAGTTCGCGCAGCGGCCGATAGGTTTTCGCTTCAGCCAGGCGCCGGACATAGCGCCCGAACGCCTGACCAGAGCCCAACAGACCGGGATGAGTGAAGTCGAAGATCGACCAAAGGTCCCCAAGACGATTCTCGACCGGTGTGCCCGTGAGCGCGATCCGAGTGTGGGCGATGAGTTGCTTGACGGCGCGCGTCTGCTTGGCGCCCGGATTCTTGATTGCCTGTGCCTCGTCGATGACCAGTACCCGCCACTGTGTGCTCGGCAGCCAGTCGTAGCGCAGCAGCGCGCCGTAGCTCGTGATCACGAGGTCAACCGCGGCGAGCGTCTCGGAGGTCATCGCCTTCAGATCCTCTGCACTCGATGCCGAAGGATGCGCGATGAGGAATCTCAGCGTCGGTGCGAAGCGTTCGATCTCGGCGGCCCAATTCGCGAGTAACGAGGCTGGCGCCACCAGCAGGCTCGGGGCTCGTGTCGGCGTCGCCGTGCGTTGCGCCGCCGATTCGTCCTTGAGAATCAGGAGGAGCGCCAATACCTGGATGGTTTTGCCCAATCCCATATCGTCCGCTAGACAGGCGCCAAGCCCGAGGCGGTGCAACAGGTAGAGCCAACGGACACCGGCCTGCTGATAGGGCCGCAGCGTCGCCTGAAGCGCCGGACCCGGCTCGATGCGGGCGAGCCCGTCGGGGCTGCGCAGGCCCTTGAGAGTCTCCGCGAGCCATGACCCGGCGCTCACCGTCGACCAGTCGGGATCGGACGGGTCGCCCAACCGCTCCTCGTCTACCGCGACGCCGGCCACCAGCCGCATCGCATCGGCGAACGGCAGTCCGCCGCCGGCCGCTGCCGTTTCGATCTTGCGGAATCTGTCGAGGAGTTGTTTGAGTTTGTCTCGATCCACCTCGACCCAGCGTCCGCGCAGGAATTGCAGTCCGTCGGACCCTTTGAGCAGGGCGCGAATTTCGGCCGCCGTGAGTCGCTCCTCTCCGAGCGTCAGCTCCACCTGAAAATCGAGCAGCGCATCCTTGCCGAGCACCGACGGCACCCGGCCACCGATGCTCGCCCGGACCTTGGGCCGAGGCGGTCGGCCCGAGCCCCACGCACTCGGCGCGCGCACCACAATCCCGGCGGCCTCGAGCTTGGGCACATCGGTCAGAAATTGGAATGCCTCGGCCGCAGACCATCTGAGGGGATGGTAGAGCTCCCCGGATTCCACCATGGCGGTGAGCCATGCGCATTCTCTCGCAGCTTCCTGTACCGGTTTTAGAAGCGAGAGCAGACGCGCCTTGTTCTTCGCGCCGGCGTATTCGCGCAGCGCCTCGGCAAGGGGCAGGTGCTGCGCGCGAGATTGAGCCGAGAGACGCGTCGTGTAGGTCGCAATGAACGCGAAAGGTGCTTCTTCATCGGAGCGGTTCTCCGCCAGATTGAAATGCACGCGGCCGACGAGGTGCCAAGCGGGATTTCTCCCTTTCAGGAACTCCTGCAGCGTTTGCTTCGTATCGGCGAGTTCGGCGCGGCAAGCCGTCTCAATTTTTTCCCACAGCGCGGCGAGCACATCGGCGTTCAGATATTCCCCGCCCGGCATCGGCGGTGCGGCGCTCGCCAGTTCCCCAAGCGTTTCCGAAGGCGGCGTTTCGATGGTACTCACCGCAGCGGCACCCGTGGACCCAGCGGGTTGTGCGGACGTGCATAGCGTGGTGACGTAGCGGCCCGCAAAATCTCGCCAATATGCAAACTCTGCGGGTAGAGCCGTACCGACCTCGCGAATCCCAAGCTCGAGCAGCCCGTGTCCGGCACCGCGGTCGAACGCAGCTTCAAGGCGCTCTTGCAGATTGGCCGGCAACGTACGTGCTTCGTCCATCGGCGCGAGCACGAGGTGCCCCTGCGGCGTGAGCACGGGAATTCGATTCGAAATCGTCATTTCTAGATCTTTGATGATCGTCCGTGCTGCCACGGACCCAGCGGCTCCCAGCGAACAGTATACTCAACCGACGTCGCCGCTGCCTTGGCCACCGGCATCAGAAACTCAGTCAGATCGGAAAGGACTCGCGAGAACTCGTTCGCTAGAGCCGGCTCGCCAATCCTACGCACAAACGCGGTCCACTGGCGGACATCAACGGGCTCAGAGTGGAACTTCGCCGTCAACGCAGCCGGCGGTATTACAGGCACGCTGGTCTGGCGACGATCGAAAGTCGAACGGATCGCCTGGCTTAGTGCGGGGCCAGAAAAGGCCAGAGTCCGCGACAAGATCCAGATGTCATAGAAATCCTTCATTCGACTATTCTGCATATCGAGATGAACCATGGCCTCAAATTTCTCGGCGATCGCCGCCTCCACCGGGTACGCGTTTAGCCGCACTGGGGGACTCGTCAAC
This sequence comes from uncultured Gammaproteobacteria bacterium, assembly GCA_963837045.1. Classification (GTDB taxonomy): domain Bacteria; phylum Pseudomonadota; class Gammaproteobacteria; order Steroidobacterales; family Steroidobacteraceae; genus Bog-1198. The sequence goes on along the minus strand of CAWIMA010000016.1, from coordinate 407,383 downwards.
AGCACTGGATAGTCGATTACCTGCGGCTCAGGATGAACGGCGTCGCCGACGCCAAAGTCGATCTGCACGGTCTGACGCACGTTGTCGAGGTGCGCGTGGAGACGAATACGAGTACCGACATACTCGGTCGTACGTCAGCCATTCGTGTTCCTCGGCGTACTTCAGCCCCACCCTGATGTCCGCGCTGTCGCCTTTACGCGCGCGATACTTTTCCTTCAGCTGGTGATCGGGCACTGCGGCAAAGGTCCTTGACCAAGATATCGAGTATCCACTCGGCAACCTGTTGCTGCGTCATCCTGATGGGCATGAAAGTCACCGTTGATTCACGTTACGGTCGGATCATAGGCCGGCACCTGAACGGGCACCACCAGCATCTAAAGTAGTAGATTGCCCAAGTTATGCCCACTCCAACAGAAGAATTTCTGAGCCGCATTTGTCGGCACTCGTTCCTCAGCTTGTGGAGCCACCCTCATCCACACCGAAACACTACGCCAGTACCGCACGAGCTACGCGAAAATGTGCGTAAATCCCAAAAAGTTGAATGTCTCCGGCTTGCCCATCCCACGCGTTGAGCGAGTCTCTTCGGCATTGCTGCCGAATTCGATCAGGCGCGTCTTTTCGGGATGTAGCGACAATGCGAACTTCTCCATCCGCTCGCGCAGATCCACCAGAAAACGCTGTGCCTCGTCTTCGTACTCAAAGCCAGCGACAATATCGTCGGCGAAGCGCACGTACATGACGCTGCCATGGGCCTGGCGCTATCGCCATTGTTCGGGCCATAGGTCGAAGCTGTAATGGAGGTGGACGTTGGCGAGCAGCGGTGAGGCGCGTGCAGGTCTTGTCCGTGTTCCCCTTGGCCCCCGCCCTTCGCTCCACCGACTCCGGGGGTGGTCCTTCACCTCCGTTCGTCGGCTTCCTCGCTACTTCGTCGGAGTCTGACTTCTCCGGCTCGTACATCATCGGCTATGGCTCCTCGCCTTCCCGATGCGGACCACCCCTCTGTGCAAGTGGCCAAGACGGAGATCTCCCGGTTCCCGTGCAAAGAGCTTCTGTGCATGCCAGCGCACCCCACTCGATATCCTGAAGACCCTCTAAAGATAGGTGAGAGGAGTTACCCCCAAAAGTTACCCCGTGAGCGGATCAGAAATCATTGGACCGCGTTGGACGCCCGCGGATCCCGGGACGGAACCGCAGTAATTGAGGAAAGTTTTGTAATCGAGGTTGATCGCGGTTTACATGAACCTGGCGGAGAAACTTAGCGAAACGAACGCCCTCGCCGCTTAGTTTAGTTACTTAGCCGGCGCGTGGGAATTTTTTCACAGGTTTATCACACCCGCGACGCTAGAGTGCTCCTCGCCAAAGCGGCGGAGACTCGAACTATGATGGACGCTACTTACTTATTGATCCTAGCCGGTCTGTATGCGGTTACCCACGGCCTCGTTTTGGCGCTTGATCGCCTAGGAAAGACCTCATGAGCATCATGTATTGGATGGGGGCTGCGCTTGCGCTGCTCTTGCTCGGCTACCTACTGTTCGCCCTTTTGAAGGCGGAGCTATTCTGATGAGCGCCAACATCATGTTTGGTCTGCTGCTGCTAGCGTACTTCGGCATCCTCGCGCTCGGCGTTAAGCCGATCGGCGGCTACATCGCCGATGTCATGGAAGGCCGACCCCATTTCGCGCTGCGCGCGGGCAGCCGGGTGGAAGATCTTTTATATCGCCTTTGCGGGGTCGATGCTCGCGAGGAGATGTCCTGGAAGCAATACGCGATCGCCTTACTGCTCTTCAACGTGTTGGGCGCCGTCATCGTCTATGGGCTACAGCGCCTGCAGCTCTATTTGCCACTCAACCCACAGAAGTTCGCGGCAGTCTCCCCAGACTCATCATTCAACACGGCCGTCAGCTTTATCACTAATACCAACTGGCAAGGCTATTCCGGTGAATCGACAATGGGGTATCTGGTCCAAATGGCAGGCCTCGCCGTGCAGAACTTCCTGTCCGCGGCGACCGGCATCGTGGTCGCGATCGCCGTGATTCGCGGCTTCGCGCGGCACACCGTCAAGACGATTGGCAACTTCTGGGTGGATATCACGCGCTCGACGCTCTATGTGCTAGTGCCGCTTTCGGCCGTGCTCGCGCTCGCACTCGTCAGCCAGGGTGTGATTCAGAACTTCGACGGCTATAAGGACGCGACGACCGTTGAGAAACTCACGTACCAGAATCCAAAGACGGATGCAGACGGTAATCCGGTCAAGGACGCCGCTGGCAATGCCGTAACCGAGACGGCGACCACTCAGACGCAAACGCTGCCGATGGGGCCGATCGCGTCGCAGGAGTCCATCAAGGAACTCGGCACCAATGGTGGCGGCTTCAACAACGCAAACTCTGCGCACCCCTATGAGAACCCCACGCCCCTGACGAACCTGCTCGAGATGCTGGCGATCTTCATCATCCCGTTGTCCCTCACCTACACGTTCGGCAAGATGGTCGGGGACACCCGGCAGGGCTGGGTGGTGCTGGCCGCCATGCTGATTCTATTCGTGCCGCTGGTGATAACGGCGTTCAACATCGAGCAGCATGGCAATCCGCTGGTCGCTAAGCAGGGCATCGACCAAGTGGCGAGTGCGGTGCAGGCTGGCGGCAATATGGAGGGCAAGGAGACCCGCTTCGGTATCGCAGCCTCCGCGCTCTTTGCGGCGCTCACGACCGCAACCTCCTGTGGCGCTGTGAACACGATGCACGATTCGATGATGCCGCTGGGTGGCTTTGTGCCGCTGTTCCTGATAGAGCTCGGTGAGGTTGCGCCGGGCGGTGTCGGAACCGGCATGTACTCGATCCTGATGTTCGCCATCCTCGGCGTATTCATCGCCGGACTCATGATCGGTCGGACCCCGGAATATCTCGGCAAGAAGATCGAGGCGCTCGAGATGAAGTTGGCCTCGGTCTTTATTCTGACGACCCCGTTCGTCGTGCTGATCGGGACCGCTGTCGCCGTCGTGACGGTTGCCGGCAAGGCCGGGGTGGCCAATCCCGGTCCTCACGGCTTCAGCGAGATTCTCTATGCGTTTTCCTCGGCCGCCAACAATAATGGAAGCGCGTTCGCCGGTATTTCCGCGAACACGGTCTTTTACAACGTGTCCACGGGCCTTGCGATGTTCATTGCACGGTACTGGCCGATCGTGGCGGCGCTCGCCATCGCGGGATCGCTGGCGACGAAGAAGCGAGTTCCCGTCACCGAAGGCACCATGCCGACGCATGGACCGCTGTTCGTGGCGCTGCTCATCGGTTCGATCCTCCTGATCGGTGTCCTCACTTACGTCCCGGCGCTTGCGCTGGGGCCGGTCGTCGAGCACTTCATGCTCGCGGCTGCCAAATAACGAGCTCCATATGTCGCGGCAACAACTATCGCTCTTTGATCGCAAACTCTTGGGAGAGGCGCTCCTCGAATCCGTGATTAAGCTTGACCCGCGCATCCAATGGCGCAATCCCGTGATGTTCGTGGTCTACATCGGCACGATCGTGACGGCGATCCTCTATGGCCAGGCGCTCGCGGGCCGCGGAGAGGCACCGGCGGGCTTCATTCTGGCCGTCACCGTCTGGCTGCTGTTCACCGTTCTGTTCGCCAACTTCGCCGAAGCGCTCGCCGAGGGCCGCAGTCGAGCACAGGCGTCGGCACTGCGCGGCATGCGTCAAACGATCATGGCCAAGCGCATTGTCCAGAACAGCCCGGGTTCCCGCCAGACAGTGCTCGTCAAGGCGGAAGATCTGAGGAAGGACGATCTGGTGCTGATCGAGACTCACGACACGATCCCTGCCGACGGCGAAGTCATCGAGGGCGTCGCCTCGGTCGATGAGAGCGCGATTACAGGCGAGTCGGCGCCGGTCATTCGAGAATCGGGCGGCGACTTTTGCTCGGTGACCGGCGGCACGCGAGTGCTGTCGGACTGGATTGTGGTGCGCGTATCGGTCAATCCCGGCGAAACTTTTCTCGACCGGATGATCTCGATGGTCGAAGCGGCGAAGCGACAGAAGACGCCCAACGAGATTGCGCTCACCATCTTGCTGGTGGCGTTGACCCTCGTCTTTCTGATCGTGATCGTCACGCTCTTACCGTATTCGCTATTCGCCGTCGAGGTCAGCAAGGTGGGGACTCCGGTCACGATGACCGCACTCGTGGCGCTGTTGGTCTGCCTCATTCCCACGACGATAGGCGGCCTCTTGTCGGCGATCGGTGTGGCCGGCATGAGCCGCATGATGCAGGCTAACGTCATCGCGACTTCCGGCCGCGCCGTCGAGGCGGCCGGCGACGTCGATGTGCTGCTGCTGGATAAGACCGGCACCATTACGCTCGGCAATAGACAAGCTGCCGCATTCCTGCCTTCGCCCGGCGTGACGGAGCAAGAACTGGCCGATGCCGCTCAACTCGCTTCGCTGGCCGACGGTACCCCCGAAGGGCGCAGCATCGTCGTGCTCGCCAAGCAGCGCTTCAATCTGCGGGAGCGCGACCTGGGCGCCCTCGGCGCGAGCTTCGTGCCGTTCTCGGCCTATACGCGAATGAGCGGCGTCGACATCGGCGAGCGCCAGATCCGCAAAGGCGCTCCGAGTGCGATCGGCAAGTACGTCGAAAACCTCGGGAAAAAATGCCCGCCATTGGTCGACGAAGCCGTGCAGCGCGTCGCGCGCGAAGGCAGTACACCGCTGGTCGTCGCCGATGGCGGCCGTGTGCTCGGCGTCATCGAGCTCAAGGACATCGTCAAGGGCGGCATCAAGGAGCGATTCGCGGATCTTCGGCACATGGGCATCAAGACGATCATGATCACCGGCGACAACCGCCTGACCGCGGCGGCGATCGCCGCTGAGTCTGGAGTCGATGACTATCTCGCTGAGGCGACGCCAGAAGCCAAACTCAAGCTCATTCGCGAACACCAAGCGCAGGGACGGCTGGTCGCCATGACCGGCGACGGTACCAACGATGCGCCGGCGCTGGCGCAGTCGGATGTCGCGGTGGCGATGAACACCGGCACGCAGGCGGCCAAGGAAGCCGGGAACATGGTCGACCTGGACTCGAATCCGACCAAGCTCATCGAGATCGTGGAGACGGGTAAGCAGATGCTGATGACGCGCGGTGCATTGACGACGTTCTCGATCGCCAATGACGTGGCGAAGTACTTCGCGATCATCCCGGCCGCCTTTGCGATGACCTATCCGGAACTCGGTGCGCTCAACATCATGCGTCTGGCCACACCCAACTCCGCAATCCTGTCGGCGGTTATCTTCAACGCTCTCGTCATCGTCGTGTTGATTCCGCTTGCCATTAAGGGCGTGAAGTATCGTGCGCTGGGCGCAGGTCCTCTACTGCGGCGAAACCTGCTCATCTATGGGCTCGGCGGCATCATCGTGCCGTTCCCCGGCATCAAATTGATCGACATGATCTTGTCGGCGGCCGGCTGGGCATAAGGAGATCAACCATGTTCGTGCGACTCATTCGGCCCGCAATCAGTCTACTTGTGCTAATGACGGTCATCGTTGGGATCGTATATCCGCTCATTATCACCGGTGTGGCTAAGGCAGCCTTCCCGCGCCAGGCGGAAGGGAGCCTCATCTACAAGGACGGCAAACTCATCGGATCGACGTTGATCGGGCAGAGTTTCTCGGATCCGAAATACTTCTGGAGCCGGCCGTCCGCCACGAGCCCTCAGCCTTACAACGGCATGGCCTCGTCGGGTTCGAACTTGGGCCCGCTCAACCCCGCGCTGCTCGATGCGGTAAAGGCGAACGCCAAAGCCCTGCACGACGCCGATCCTGATAACCGGCAGCCGATTCCAGTCGACCTGGTGACTGCATCAGCGAGCGGTCTCGACCCCGAAATCAGCCCCGCAGCTGCGCATTATCAGGCGGCTCGCGTGGCCCGCGCTCGCAATCTGCCTCTCGAGCAGGTCGAGGCGCTGATCGGGGAGCACGAGCAGGGGCGCCTGTTCGCACTAGTCGGCGAGCGGCGAGTTAACGTTCTCAAACTCAATCTCGCGCTCGATCGGATGCGCTGATCGCGTTCGGGCGAAGCTGCCCGTTGCCGGGACGACCCACGCAAGTGGATCGCGATTCGGATCCTTCCGTATTCGGAAGAAAGCTTAAAAGGATTCCTCATGAAAAAAACCATCCTCTCTGGTGCTGTCTGCGCGGCGCTCGGTGCCGGTTCCATGACTACATGGGCCGATGACCAGCCGGCGACTGCCACTAATGCAGCTCCCGCTGGGCCGACGGCTATGTCAACGCCGTCGATGAGTTTTCCGCTCGTAGCCAACCCAAATCCGCTTTCTCTCGATGCGGGACCGCTCGGAAAAGTTTACATCACAGGGGCTCTTACAGGTCTTGGATTCACACAGAATAACGCGGGTCCCCCCATTTGCAGCAGCTGCGATAAAAGCTCGGTTTTGGATATTAGCAATGGTCAGATTTTCATCCAGAAAACCAATGGCCTGGTTCAATTTTTCCTGCAGGGCGGCGGCTATTCATTCCCAACCATAGGCCAACCCTACGTGCGCTCAGGCGATGCGACCAATGATACCTTCGGGGTTTTTCCGGTGGGTTACCTCAAACTTGCTCCGGGCAATGGCGACTTCTCGATTGAGGCCGGCAAGCTTCCGACGCTGTTCGGCGCAGAGTACTCATTTACGTTCGAAAACTCGAACATAGAACGTGGGTTGCTCTGGAATCAAGAAAATATAGTGACTCGCGGCGTGCAGGCAAACTATGCGGCGGGCCCGCTCGCTTTCTCGCTTTCATGGAACGATGGCTATTACACCAAAAGATACAACTGGGTCACGGGCTCAGCTGCTTGGACGATTAATAGTGCCAACACAGTGAGTTTTGTGGCCGGCGGCAATTCCGGGACAACCAGCATCAACGACGATAGCAGTGTTCCGTTGGCCCAGGATAACGGATCCATGTACAACCTGATCTATACGCATACATCCGGGGCCTGGACAATAGAGCCATACCTGCAATATCAAAACACTCCGAGGAACCAATCGATTGGCATTGCAAGCACCGCGGACGCGTGGGGGGGCGCATTGTTCGTGAATTACGCGTTCAACTCCAACTTTAGCGTACCTGTTCGACTGGAGTACCTAGATACCAGCGGCGGGACGAGCTTGCTGTATGGCGCAGGCAGTAAAGCCTGGTCGGTGACGGTAACGCCAACCTATCAGGAAAAGATCTTCTTCGCGCGCCTGGAGCTTTCGTATATTGGGACAGAGAACTCGACGCCGGGCCTTGTCTTTGGCGATACGGGCGCACAAACTTCGCAGGCCCGCGCGATGATTGAAGCGGGTATCATCTTCTAAGCATCGAGTTTGACGAACGCGAATCGACATGTGACATTGCTGCGCGTACTTCGCGCACTTTTGCCAATGGAACCTGCGAATACGCAATGGCCGAAACCGAGCGCCGCAATCCGGACGAACTGCTGGCCGATGTTCAGCGCGAGGAGGCGCGGGCGCGACGCGGACGGCTGCGGGTGTTCTTCGGGGCCTCGGCCGGAGTCGGCAAGACCTACTCGATGCTGGAAACGGCGCGAGCGGCGCGGACTGGTGGTGCAGACATCGTCGTCGGCTACGTCGAACCGCATCGGCGTGTCGAAACCGAGCGCATGCTCGAGGGGCTCGAGCAGCTGCCGTTTCTCGAGGTCCACCACCGCGGGATCGTTCGACGCGAGTTTGATCTCGACGCCGCTCTACGCCGCGCACCGGCGATCGTGCTCGTCGATGAGCTAGCGCACTCGAATGTCGCCGAAGGCGAGCCGCTGCCCCGGCACGCCAAGCGCTGGCAAGACGTGGAGGAGCTGCTCGATGCCGGCATCAGCGTCTGGACGACGCTCAACGTCCAGCACTTGGAGAGCTTGAACGACGTCGTCGCGGGCATCACGGGCGTTCGTCAGCAAGAGACGCTTCCCGATCGGGTATTCGACGAGGCTGATGAAGTCGAGCTAATCGATTTGCCGCCTGACGATTTGCTGGCCCGCCTCAAAGCAGGCAAAGTATACGTTTCCGACCAGGTGGTCACTGCGACGGAGCGGTTCTTCCGCACCCCGAATCTAATCGCGTTGCGCGAGCTTGCGCTGCGCCGTACGGCCGACCGAGTTGACGCGGCGGCGCAGGCATATCAGGGCAAGGAACGCGTCTCGCGGCCATGGCTCGCGCGGGACCGATTCCTGATTGCGGTGGGCCCCGACGACCAGGCTGAACAGCTCGTGCGCTTCGGTAAGCGATTTGCGGATGCGCTTGACGCGGAGTGGCTCGTGGTGGCAGTCGAGACACCGGAGCTCCTCAAGCTGTCGGAAAGCGAACGTAACCGGCGCATCGATGTCCTGCGCCTCGCCGAATCGCTGGGTGCCGAGACGGTGACGCTAGATGGTCCGTCAGCCGCCAACGCTCTGATCGATTATGCGCGCTTGCGCAATGTCACACGCGTCGTGGTCGGTGAAGCGAAGCGTGACGGTTGGCGCGCATGGCTGCGTCGTTCGACGGCAACCGAGCTCGTGCGTCGCCGGCGTGGTTTTGACGTCTCCGTTATTGCGAGTCAGGACGCGCAATCGGTCCGGCGGCGCAACTTACCGAACAGCGGCCCCATCGAGATCCGCTGGGAACGGTATTGGGCCGCGCTCCTTATCACAGCGTCCTGTACCGGCATCGCGGCGCTGATGTACCCATATTTCGAATTGACTAATCTTGTCATGGTTTACCTTCTCGGGGCGACCGTCGCGGGTTTGCGGCTGGGGCGCGGCCCCGCCAGCCTCACTGCGGTTGGGAACGTGGCTGCATTTGACTACTGCTTCGTACCTCCGCGCTTTAGCTTCGCGGTGAGCGACCTCGAATACCTCGTAACCTTTGGGGTCATGCTGGTGGTGGCGATAGTCATCTCAAGCCTGGTCGCAAGCGTCCGCGCGCAAGCGCGGGTGGCCGGTGCCCGCGAACGGCGCACTTCCTTACTGTACGCGATGAGCCGCGAGCTCGCGGCCACGCGCAGCTTCGACAATTTGGCGCGGGTTGCCATCAAGCACGTGGCCGAGACATTTGCGAGTCACGCGGTCGTGCTGATGCCGGACTCGAGCGGTCGCTTGCAACAGCCGCGAGGCGCGGCACCGGCAGGAGCACTCAAGGGCGCCGACCTGTCGGTGGCCCAATGGGTGTTCGAGCACGGGCATCCGGCGGGACTCGGCACCGATACGCTCCCCGCCGCTCCCGCTCAATACCTGCCGCTGACGGGCACTCGCCGCGCCCTCGGCGTGCTCGCAGTCCGGCCAACCCAACGGCGCCGACTGCTGCTCCCCGAACAGCGGCACCTTGTGGAAACCTTCGCCGGGCAGATCGCCCTGGCGGTTGAACGAGCTCAGCTGGCCGAGGAGGCCGAGATTGCGCGCGTCGCGGTGGAGACGGAAAGCCTGCGTAACACGCTCCTCGCATCGATCTCGCACGACTTGCGCACCCCGCTCGCAGTAATCACGGGGGCGAGCAGTGCTCTTAGCGACCCCGACCTCGAATTGGATCCGGACGCGCGCTCGCAACTGGTGCGCTCGATTGACGCGAAGGGGCACGAGATGTCCGATCTCATCTCCAATGTCCTCGACCTCATGCGATTCGAGGCCGGTGAGGTGCATCTGCGACGCGACTGGCAAACCGCCGACGATCTCGTGGGCACAGCGCTCACGCGCCTCGAAGGGCGCTTCGGCGACCGCCCAATTGATGTAGTTCTGCCGCCCGAACTTCCCGCGGTGCACGTCGACGGGCCGCTCCTCACGCAGGTTATCGTCAATCTGCTCGAGAACGCCATCAAGCACACGCCGCCAGGAACTCGGATCAGCGTTTCTGCGGAACTCGAGGGTGAGGCTGTTCGTGTCACGGTCGAGGATACGGGTCCCGGTCTGCTGGGCGATCCGGAGCGGCTCTTTGCGAAATTTCAACGTGGCCGCGACGAAGGCAACGCAGGCGGAGCCGGTTTGGGGCTCGCGATTTGCCGGGCTATCATCGAAGCCCACGGCGGCCGCATCTTCGCCACGCCGCGCCCGGGCGGCGGCGCGCGCTTTGTATTCACGCTGCCGACCGCGGAGCCCGCGCCGTGACCGAGGCGATGTTCCTCGTGTTGATCGTCGAGGACGACGCCGGTATCCGCGGCATGCTCAGGGTGCTTCTCGAGTCGCAGCACTACCGGGTGGTAGAAGCCGACTCCGCTGCACGCGGAACCATCGAGGCGCGCAATCATCGACCGGATCTCGTCGTCGTCGATCTCGGCCTGCCTGACCGGGACGGGCTGTCCGTGATTCGAGATATCCGCCTCTTCTCGCCGATGCCCATCCTCGTATTGTCGGCGCGCACGATGGAGATGGACAAGATCGCTGCCCTCGACGCCGGTGCCGATGACTACGTGGCCAAACCCTTCAGTACACCGGAGCTGTTGGCGCGGGTGCGGGCTGCGCTGCGCCGAAACGTGCGCCACGGTGACCAACTGCCGGTGCTTCGGCTCGGAGAAGTGACGGTCGATCTAACTAAGCGCAGCGCTCAAGGTCCGGACGGCGTTCTGCACCTGACTCCGCTCGAATTTCGCGTCCTGGACGTTCTCGCGCGCAACGCCGGAATGATCGTGTCCCAAGCGCAGCTGATTCGCGAAGCCTGGGGGCCGGACCGCCTGGGTGACACCCGCGGCCTGCGCTCCTACATCAAGATGCTGCGTCAGAAGCTCGAGCCTGATCAAAGGCAGCCTCGGTACTTGATCACAGAGGCCGGTGTAGGTTACCGGCTCCGGGTCGACGAAAAGCGAGAGACGCCAGAGGATCATCCGCGAGCATCCACCTCGACGACCTAAATCCGAAGTCCGACAACGCGTCGCCGATTTGGACCTTGTCTTATGTCGGGGCTTCGAATTGAGGCCGAGGTGCGGTGGAACGTAATTTTGCGGTTCTCGGATTTTCGTGCGGGGCATGCCGGCTGAGGGATTACTCGGCGCTGCGCGCCTCGCCCACTCGCTTCGCTCGGATCGGGTAGGGGGCGAGCTTGCGCTCGCCGCCCTCCAAGCTCCAACGGGTCTATGAGATTCTCGTTCCCGACCGCGTGCGGGTAACGGGCGAAGCCGCAACCCAGCGCAGCGCTAAGTAGCGTGACGAAGAGCTCGGAGGAACGTGAACGTTTCATACAGGCATCTTAAGATTATCAACTGACAGCGGCGAGTTTCCGCTCGGGTCATGTATGGGAAAGTCAACTCGGGGATACGTGGCAACTTCTACTCCCTCGAGTGATTGAGGAACTACGCACAAAACAATGCATAAGTCTCGCATTCACGCCCTGGTTCGGTGCATGACGCGAACGACAACGCGTTAGTTTAAATGGTAACTCGTTGAATTTGCAGTTGTCATCGAATTTGGCACAACAAGTGCTTACTGCGTAACCGGTCGGCAGTGATCCATGCCTACTTGATGTCAATGAGTACTAAATCGCGCGGGAGGGGTGTCGTTCGATGAAACTGATTACCGCAATTATCAAACCATTCAAGCTTGATGATGTTCGCCAAGCGATGAGCGAGGTGGGCGTAAAAGGCGTCACCGTCACCGAAGTTCGTGGCTTTGGGCGCCAACGCGGCCACACCGAAATCTATCGGGGCGCCGAATATACCGTCGAGTTCGTACCCAAGACAAAAATTGAAGTTGCCGTCGAGGATTCCTTAGCCGACCAGGTCATCGAGGCGATTGTCAAATCAGCCCAGACCGGCAAGGTGGGCGATGGGAAAATTTTTGTCGTTGACCTCGGACAAGTCATTCGTATCCGTACGAATGAGCGCGGCGCCAGCGCAATTTAGCACTTGAGGGAGATTTGCATTGAAAACTAAACTGGCTCGATTGGCCGTTCTCGGTTTGCTGACGTTAACCATTCCCACTGTGTGGGCTGAAGACGCTCCTAGCTCGGCAGCTTCCGCAGCGCAGGCTCCGGCGTCTGCGACACCTGCCGCGGCCGAGGCGGCAGCAGCGCCCGCAGCTGCGCCTGCGCCTACCGAACCGCAACTGATCGGCACCGATAAGGTCAATTCTGGCGACACAGCATGGATGCTCACCTCGACAGCACTCGTGTTGATGATGACCATACCGGGTCTCGCCCTCTTCTACGGCGGGATGGTCCGCAAGAAAAACGTGCTCGCGACGCTGATGCAGAGCTTCGTCATCACCTGTGTGGTTACCCTGCTTTGGTGGTTGATCGGATATTCATGGGCCTTTACTCCGGGCAGTCCATATCTGGGAGGCGCATCTCGAATGTTGTTCAACGGCATGAGCTTCATGCACGATGCCAACAAGCTCACGGTGTCGCATTTGGCGCTCACCATTCCAGAAACTGTCTATGCGATGTTCCAGTTGACCTTTGCGATCATTACGCCGGCACTGATTGCGGGCGCATTTGCCGATCGCATGAAATTCTCCGCGATGCTCGTGTTCATGTCGGTCTGGTCACTCGTCGTGTATTGCCCAATCGCTCACTGGGTCTGGGAGCCAAGCGGTTGGCTTGCGGTGAAGGGGGTTCTTGATTTCGCCGGCGGAACCGTCGTGCACATCAACGCGGGAATTGCCGGTCTTGCAAGCTGCCTGGTGCTCGGTAAGCGACTGGGATACGGCAAGGAATCCATGCAGCCGCATAATCTCACTCTGACGCTGATCGGCGCCTCGCTCTTGTGGGTGGGCTGGTTCGGCTTCAACGCCGGTTCCGCTGTCGCTGCCGACGGTCGCGCGGGAATGGCGATGGCCGCGACTCAGATTGCAACAGCCGCCGCCGCATTGGCTTGGATGTTCGCCGAATGGATCGTCAAGGGCAAACCCAGCGTGTTGGGCATAGCCTCGGGCGCTGTCGCAGGTTTGGTCGCGATCACGCCGGCGTCTGGCTTTGTCGGTCCCACCCCTTCAGTGGTGATCGGCGTTGTCGCCGGCGTGCTGTGTTTCTTCGCTGCGACTTCGTTGAAGAGCGCGTTGGGCTACGACGACTCGCTCGATGCGTTCGGGGTGCACTGCATCGGCGGCATCATCGGTGCGCTGCTTACGGGCGTCTTTGCGAGCAAGGAAATCAGCGGCTCGGACGGATCGGTGCTCACCCAGCTCTGGGGCGTGGGAACCACGCTGATTTACGGCTTCGTGATGAGCTTCATCATATTGAAAGTCATCGACATGACCATGGGTCTACGCGTCACCGAGGAACAGGAGCGCGAGGGCTTGGACATTTCTCTACACGGGGAACGAGTGGAGTAACGACTCGGCGCAGGCCCGGTGGCGAATCGGCGCCACCGGGCCCGGCGCATCCCTCGCGAGTCCGATTGTTCACACTTTATTCGCATCAGGAGATGGAGCGCTATGACTGACCATGGAATGAGATCGGCTGCCTTCGCGATGGCGTTGGCGCTCGCGGCTTGTGGACCGGCAATGGCGGCCGATGACACCGCGGCGTCGGCCAAGCCGACGGTGCCGTCGTTTCTCGATGTGCTGACCGCATCGGGGCTCACCGAGAGCGGATATGTCTCTGCGTCCTACTACCATTCGAACGGATACAATACGTATCACGAGTTCGACGACAAGCACGACACCTTTCAGCTCGACCAGGCCGCACTGACAGTGGCTTTCCAGCCCAAAGAGGGATTCGGCGCCCTCGTGGACGTCGCGGCCGGTGAGGACATGAAGATCCTAAACTCCGCGGAGGGCAGCAATCCCAACACGTTCGATATCGTTCAAGGATTCGTGCAGTATGCCACGGGCCCGCTCACGGTCATCGGCGGCAAGTTCGTGACGCTGGCGGGCGCCGAGGTCATTGCTCCCACGGGCAATACGAATTTCTCCCGCTCGCTCCTGTTCTATGCGGAGCCTTTGACGCATACGGGTATCCGCGCCACCTATGCCGCGAGCGATACGTTCAGCGTGATCGCGGGCGTCAACAATGGCTGGAACTACTCTTCGCTGCAGACGTACGGCTCGGTGACCGGGGAGTTCGGCATTGCATGGACTCCGAACAAGGCGTTCTCGCTCACGACCCAGGCGTATGTCGGCAAGGATGACTCTACGCCAACCTTCTATGCGTACCCGTATAGTAACTTCCCCTACGATGCGGACAAGACGCTGATCGACGCGGTCGCCACCTACAATGCAACCGATGCGCTCACGTTCGTGTTGAGCTATGACTGGGGCCAGCAAAAGCAGCATACGGCTGGTTATCCCACCCTGGAGTGGAATGGAGCCGCCTTCTATACGAATTATGCCATCAGCGATCATTGGCGCGTGTCATTGCGAGTCGAGTACCTGGACGACAAGAACGGGTATGTGACCGCCACTGGCATTGCGCAGACGCTAAAGGAAGGCACGCTCACTTTCGGCTATGATCCGGTCAAGAGTTTCGAGCTGCGCCTCGAAGCCCGCTACGACAAGTCGACCCAGCCGAGTTTCGTGCGGACGATCGATCAAAGCGGGAGCCCAAGCACTTTCGCCGACAATCAAACCGAGATTGCCCTGCAAGGCCTATACAAATTCTAGTCGAGGTTCTGAAGTTCACACGGCCCAAACCGCACCTTCACGCATGCGAGGACGCAAATGACTCCCGCCGATGTTCTCAAACTGATAGCCGAGAAAGAAGCTAAGTTCGCCGATCTTCGCTTTACGGACACTCTTGGAAAGGAGCAGCACGTCACCGTCCCGACGCGCTTGGTGGATCAGGGCTTTTTCACCGACGGCAAGATGTTCGACGGCTCCTCGATCGCCGGTTGGAAAGGCATCAACGAGTCGGACATGATTTTGATGCCGGACCCCACGACGGCGGTGATCGACCCGTTCTACGAAGAGACCACCGTCAATCTGCGCTGCGACGTGATCGAGCCGATGACCATGCAGGGCTACGAGCGCGACCCGCGTTCCCTGGCCAAGCGTGCGGAGGCCTACCTCAGAGCCTCCGGGATCGCCGATTCGGCGCTGTTCGGGCCGGAGAATGAATTCTTCATTTTTGACAGCGTGAGGGTCAGCTCGAGCATGAACGGCTGCTTCTACGAGGTGGACTCTTACGAAGGGGCCTGGAATTCGGGCAAGGCCTACGAGGACGGCAACAAGGGCCACCGGCCGGGCGTCAAGGGCGGCTACTTCCCGGTCCCGCCGGTCGATTCGCAGCAGGATATTCGCACCGCGATGTCATTGGCCTGCGAAGAGATGGGCCTGAAGTTCGAAGTGCATCACCACGAAGTGGCCACCGCCGGGCAGGGCGAGATCAACGTCGCCGCCAACACCCTGACCAAGAAGGCCGACGAAGTGCAGATTCTCAAGTACGCGCTGCAAAATGTCGCTCACGGCTACGGTAAGACGCTGACCTTCATGCCAAAGCCGATCGTCGGGGACAACGGCAACGGCATGCACGTGCACCAGTCGCTGCAGAAGGAGGGCAAGGCGCTGTTCGCCGGCGACAAGTACGGCGGCCTATCCGACACCGCTCTTTATTATATTGGCGGCATCATCAAGCACGCGCGTGCCGTGAACGCCTTCACCAATGCCAGCACCAACAGCTACAAACGCCTGGTGCCCGGCTTCGAGGCGCCGGTGAAGCTGGCATACTCGGCGCGCAACCGCTCCGCCTCGATCCGCATTCCCTGGGTCTCCAACCCGAAGGGACGGCGCATCGAGGTGCGCTTCCCGGACGCGACGGGGAACCCGTACTTCGCGTTTGCCGCCATGCTGCTGGCGGGGCTGGACGGCATTCAGAACAAGATTCATCCCGGCGATCCGGCCGACAAGGATCTGTACGACCTGGAGCCCGAGGAGGACAGGAAAATTCCCACCGTGTGCCACTCGCTCGACATGGCGCTCGACTATTTGGACAAGGATCGCGGCTTTCTCAAGGCCGGCGGGGTGTTCACCGACGATTTGATCGATGCCTACATCGAATTGAAAATGAAGGAAGTGACGCGTCTGCGCATGACCACGCATCCGATCGAAATGGAGATGTACTACAGTTTGTGAAGATCCTTACGGGGGCGCTGGGGCTCCACTCACGAGACGCAAATTTTCGCGCCGTATCAGCAAACGGCAGATCGGGGACGATCCAACGGACTGCTGCAAGGCGGTTCGTACGCTCAGCAGACTACTACTGGTTCAGTTGAGGAATTACTTTCTGCGTCAAAGCGATGTTATTGAGTATAATGGATAAGGGTGTTGCGCCGGAGCGGCCAACAGGATGTGCTGGTCGGGCCGCCAGCGGGGGATCCGCACGTGCCCAGCGACCGACGACCCAATCCATTGTATGTAATCACCCCGGATGGCCACTGCCCGTCCGCGCGGCACTGCGAGCCGGAGTCCCTCTTCCGCTTACTGACGCGCGCGCTCGGTGACCCGCTGCATCCCGCAACCGACCGAGCCCCCTCACGTCGCTCGGTTCTTCGGTCTCTACAACGTCCCGTTCATAGCCGCTACTGTCGAAGGAAAATCACAATTAGAAAACGTATCGCGCTTTTCGCAATTACCGTCTTCTCAAGCACATTCGCATACTCAAGCACATTCGTCTACGTCCCACATCCCGCATACGCACAGCTCGTGAAATCGACGCCTGCAGACGGGAGCGTCAGCGATACGCCGCCGTCAGCCTTCGTCTTTGAATTCTCCGAGGCGGTAAAATTCCACGAGATATACATCAAAAAGGACGACGGCAAGTCGACGCCGATCGGTAAACTGCCGGACAACGACGCGAAAACGATCACGATACCCGCGCCCTCACTGACGGCCGGCCACTACGTCCTCGAGTGGGCCGACTTCACGCACGAGTCTCGCGTGCTGCGCGGGAGCATTCGATTTGCCGTATCCGCAGGGTCAGCGGCCGAGACATCGGCACCGCATTAAGCAGCCACGTGGGACGCCAATCGATCAGGAGCGTCGTGCAGCGAGGCTTTTTTGCACGGGCGTGTCTATAGCAAGCGCATGACTTCTGATCTATCTCAGCTCGGCTTCCTCCTCTTCGTGTCGGCGTTGGTAGCGATGCTGATGCGGCGTTTACGGATGCCCTACACCGTCGGCTTGGTGCTCGCCGGTATGGGGCTCTATTTTCTGCACATCTATATCAAATGGCATCTATCAAAAGATCTGATTTTCTCGGTCTTTTTGCCGCCCTTGGTGTTTGAAGCGGCGCTATTTATCAACTGGCGAGAGTTCAAGGAGGATCTACCAGTGGTAGCGCTGCTGGCGACGGTGGGTGTGCTGCTGGCGGCTGCAGTCACGGCGATCGGCATGCATTACGCGTTGGCCTGGGACTGGGGCAGCGCCGTGGTCTTCGGCGTGTTGATTGCCGCCACCGATCCGGTATCGGTCATCGCGACTTTCAGGGAAGCTGGGGTGCGCGGACGCCTGCGCTTGCTGATCGAAGCGGAGAGCCTGCTGAACGATGGCACGGCCGCCGTCGCGTTCGTTGCGGCGCTGAGCGCCTTAGCAGGGGATCATCATCAGGACTTCGTTTCGGTCACTGGCACGCTGCTTCTGATGATCGGCGGCGGCGCGCTTATCGGAGGCGTCGTAGCCTCTGGATTCATGCTCTTGGCGGGACGCACGCCGGATTACTTGGTCGAAATCACCTTCACCACACTGGCTGCGTACGGTTCTTTTTTGGTCGCTGAGCATTTTCGCTGTTCGGGTGTGCTCGCAGCATTGACCGCCGGCTTGGTCGTTGGCAACTTTCGGTCATCGGCGTTAATGACCGACATCGGGCGCCAGGTACTGGAGCCGTTTTGGGAGTACGTCGCGTTTATCGCCAATTCGCTGATCTTTCTCTTGATTGGCGCGCAAGAGGCGCAGCAGCACTTCAGCGATCTGTGGGTGCCGGTGCTGGTCGCCATCGGCCTGGTGACGTCGGGACGTGCGGTGGCAATATATCCGGTGTGCGCAGTCTTCTCGCGTAGCCGACTAAAAATAGAGAGCCGACATCAGCACGTTCTTTTTTGGGGCGGCTTACGGGGCGCTTTAGCGTTGGCCCTGGCCTTGGCACTTCCCGACGATTTGCCTCACCGCGATACCATTATCACGATCACATTCGCCGTCGTGGCCTTCTCCGTGTTTGCACAGGGTCTGACAATTACCCCTCTGCTGCGACGCCTGGAACAAATCCGGTAGCGCTATGGAACGACCAACAATCTGGTTGCCGCCTCGGCTTTGCCATTTTCCCTTCAAGCACGAGCGCTCCAGCAGTTGCAGAAGGTTCAATGCTCTTAGTCCCCCACCTTGAGCGTTTGGCCGAGAAGGTCGCCGAAAAATCATCTGGTTGGGGCGTGACCGATGCATGGACCTACGTCCAATTTCCCCCGCGTGTCGCGATCGATACGCTTCCTTGAAGATAATCGACGAAACCGTAGCGCATTGAGTGCGGCGCGTGGAGCAATCGGAAGGTCAATTCCCGATGCGGGTGAAAATCACTGCCCGCGCGGTCGGCTGGATTGAGCACGAAGTGCAAGCCTGGCTTTCTGGACGGGTCGCAAAAAACAATCCGCTTCGGACTCATGGCAGTCGCGCCTGACGAATCAAGCAGCGATCGACGCGTCGCGTTTCTTTCACGTAGCCGTAACTAAGCGGCACGATGTGATCACGCCCCATCTTCATTCGCGCCCCAAGAATCCGCCATTGCGCGGCGTCGAAGTCAATCTCGACCCAGCGGGCCGCGCGAAGCTCACCGGGGCGTAGAAACACGTGCGGAGCGAGGCCGCAGCCCCGCGGCGGTCGCCGGCTGGCCGCTAAAAGAGTCAATGGCCTGCAGAAGCTCGCCGACCTTCGCCGGATCGGTGAATGCCGGATGATTGCAAACCACTCGAGGCTTCAGACTTCAGAGCGCCCTTTAGGTCTGGGCTTCGCGCGCTTCATGTACGCTTCTTGGCGATCGTCAAGACGTTGTCGTCGATGCGGAGCGCGTCCAAGTGATCGGACCATTCCTGCATCATGCGCGTACGTTCCTTGAGGCGCTCGCGGCGCGGTTGTAGATTCCTCGAATTTTGTTCTTGTCCCGATGCGCGAGCTGCAACTCGATGTCGGCCGACGGATACCCAAGCTCATGCAATCGCGTCGACGCCATGGTGCGAAATCCGTGCGGGACCAACGCCGACGGATCCAAAAAACGCCATTTAGCAATAATTACAATGGTTTATGTGTGTTCTTCGCACTATGGCGGACGTTGCCGAACGGGCAAATAGTGCCCCGGGCCGGAATCGAACCGGCGACCTAGCGCTTAGGAGGCACTCGCTCTATCCACTGAGCTACCGAGGCAAAGGGTAAGGCCGGAGTCAGGCGACTTCCGGCCTATCGATTGGTGGAGGAGAAGGGGATCGAACCCTCGACCTTCGCATTGCGAACGCGACGCTCTCCCAACTGAGCTACTCCCCCAAAACGGCTCAGAATACTAGCAGCAAAGAGCCGGCAAGCCAAAGTATCGCCCCAAATCGGGCGAACTTAGCTAGGATGTGCCAAAGGAGGAATAATAAATGCTCAAAGCGGGAGAACGTGCTCCGGAATTTACGCTTCCTGACGATACAGGCACCGATCGGTCGCTCACCGAGCTGCTGAGTTCCGGTGCGATCATCCTGTACTTCTATC
Source organism: uncultured Gammaproteobacteria bacterium (assembly GCA_963837045.1). Classification (GTDB taxonomy): domain Bacteria; phylum Pseudomonadota; class Gammaproteobacteria; order Steroidobacterales; family Steroidobacteraceae; genus Bog-1198. Next base: position 387,776 of record CAWIMA010000016.1, on the reverse strand, counting down.
CCGCCGATTTCACTCCCGGCTGCACCCGTCAGGCCTGTACATTGCGCGATCTGAATGCCGAGATCCAGAAAGCGGGTCTGCGCGTCGTCGGCATCAGCCCGCAAAGTCCTCAGTCGCACGCGAAGTTTCGCGAGAAACACCGGCTGCCGTTCGTGCTGCTGTCGGATGAGCAAAAGACGGTCGTCAAAATGTACGGACTGAACGGCCCCTTGGGGATCGGGGTGCGCCGGGCCACCTTTCTGGTCGACGGCAGCCGGCGTGTGCGCGATGCGGTGCTCGCGGATTTTCTGATAGGGCGCCATGCGGATTTCGTGCGCAAGGCCATTTTGCTGCGCGCGGCCAGCACTTAGTAATTCAGCCGCAGGAAATTCGCATGACCAATGCGCGGCACCGTGACGATGTACATGGTGCCGTATTCCTCCTTGCCCATGGGCGGAATACTCTGCCCGGTCAGCGCGACGACGATCTCGGGCACCGTATCGCTATGCCCCACCACCAGGATTCTGCCGCCGGGGTGTTCACGCAGCACCCGGCGCACCAGGGCGCGCGAATCGTCGGCCGGGGCGACCGTCGGCGTCAGCGCCAGCCGCGCGGCGAGCGGAGCGGCCGTCAACCGATTGCGAAGTGCGGGCGAAATATAGATCGCGTCGATATGTCCTGGCTGACGCGCATCGCCGAACATGCTCGCGAGCAACGCCGCGCGCGCCTCACCGGCAGCCGTGAGCGGCGGATCCGCGCCGGCATCCTCGACCTTCTCCGCATGGCGCACCACCACGATCGTGGTTGAATCCGCCGTGGCCACAACCCACGCCGCAAACCCGAGAACCACGGCGCTCGTGAGGGCGGCCAACGCCAGCAGCCACAGTGGCGTCAAGAACGGCCGGTGCTGCAGGCTTGCATGGCTTCTCATGGCAGAATCATACCAATGAATTCCCGCGCGCGGCCTACGCTGCGAATCGTCGTGCTGGCGGCCGGATTTTCCGCTCGACTGGGCCGGCCAAAAGCCCTGGCGCGGGTGTGCGGGTCGAGCTTGATCCGGCGCACCGTCCGGCTCCTGGCGCCGCTCACAGCCGAGCGAATCATCGTCGTGATTCCACCGCGGGCGGCGCGCGCCCGGGCGGAATTACGCGGACAGAGAGTGGATCTCGTTGCCAATCCGCATCGCGCCGGCGGACTGTCCACCTCAGTACGGCGCGGACTGGTGGCGGGCCGCCGCAGCGCCGCAGTGCTGATGCTGCCGGTCGATTTGGTCCACCTGCAGCGTCGCGATCTCGAGCGGATGATCGCATGCTGGAGCGGTGCGCGCCGTCGTGTCGTGGCGCGGCGCGTGGCGGAGCACGGCGGCACGCCCGTCATTTTGCCGCACTGGCTATGGGCGCGGGCGGTCGGCATCGCCGGCGACCGTGGGCTCAAGCAGCTGCTGAGCGAGCTGGCTCCCGTGCACGTGTCGCTGCTGCCGGTTCCGTCGGCGGCCCGGGATGTCGACACCGCGCAGGACCTCGCGCGCGCGCGCCGACGAGGGCTCACGCGGACTACTCAGAGCAGCATGGTGCGCGACGAATCGAGCGCCGCACCGACCACCTCCTCCAGCGGCTGCCATTGCAGATTGAGGCTGACATGACCGCTTTCGATGCGCGCCATGTCCAAGAGATTCCCTACCAGGGTGCTCATGCGGCGAGCCTCGTCCTGAATCGCATCCGCAGTTTCCGCCTGCGCCGGCGACAAGGGCGGTTTCGTCAGCGCCAGGGATTCGGCCAGGCCCACCAAGACGGTCAGCGGCGTACGCAAATCATGCGACAGGGCCGCGAGCAGTGAATTTCGCAGCCGCTCCGACTCCATCTTCACCAGCGCATCCTGAGCCACCCCCACCTAGTGCACACGTTCCAGCGCAATGGCGATCAGCGCGGCAAAGGTATCGAGCAGCTGCCGCTGCTCCGGGATGCGCGTCAGGCGCCGGTTGCGAGTCTTGACGGCGAGTACCCCGCGAGGCCGAACCGGCGCGCGCAGCGGAAGGTAGAGCACCTCGCTACCGGGGAGGGTATCGGTGCCGAAGCCGGCGGGCCTGCCATTGTCGAAGGCCCACTGCGCCACCCCGATGTCGACGGTGAGCCCATCAGCGGCGCGCGGCGTGGTCATGACGACCAGCTGACCGGTCGCGTCGGGCAGCAGCAAGGCCGCGCCCGCGTGAAATGTGCGCTCGATGGATTCGTCGCTGATTTTGACGACCTGGTCGGTCTGCACCGCACCGGACAGATCGGCGCCGGCGCTCTGTCCGGGACCCGCGGCTCGTCCAATCTCCACCAGGTCGATGTCCGGCGCAAGCAGCACGAGCTTCTGCCCGCTCGATCGGTGCCAAGGCCACAGCCGCCGGTCGGGATCTCGTCCGATGACGAGCTTCGTGATGCCGCCGACTACGTCGTTGAGGCTCTCCAGATGCTGCACGTTGAGCGTCGTGAATACGTCGATGCCGCGTTTCGACGACGCCGGCGACGACGTCTCTGCCCTCGCTCTTGAGCTTGCGCGCCTCGACCAGCATGGCGTAGGTCTTGCCCACACCCGCCGAGGCGCCGAAATAGATCCGCAGCTTACCGCGCTGCGCCGCCGCCTCCTGCTGCTTGACCTTCGCCAGCAGCAGATCGGGATCCGGGCGCAGTTCGGTCGCGGTAGGCATCTGCCCCTATTGTGCGCGATCCAAGGACAGGTTGAGCATCAATACGTTGACCCGCGCCTCGCCGAACAACCACCACTGCGGCGCCTCGACCGTGTCGAGCACCAATCGGCGCAGCATCGCCGGGTCCATATGCCGGGCGCGCGCGACGCGCGGCACCTGGTAAAGGGCCGCGCCGGGACTCACGTGCGGATCGAGCCCGCTGGCCGACGCGGTCACCAGATCGACCGGAATGGCCAGGCGATTGTCCGGATCGGCCTCGTGCAGCGCCTTGACGCGCTCGCGCACCGCATCGAGCAGCGCGGGATTGGCGGGGCCGAAATTGGAGCCGGTCGATGCGCCGGCGTTGTTCGGCATGGGTGAAGTGGCCGAGAGACGACCCCAAAAGTACTTCGGGTCGCTGAACGACTGGCTGATCAGGGAAGAGCCGACGGCCTTGCCGTCGCGCATCACCAGGCTTCCGGCCGCCTGCTGCGCGAAGAACAGCTTGCCGATGCCGGTGACGGCCAGCGGATAGACGAGCCCGGTGAGCACGGTCAGCGCCGCGAACAATACCAACACCGGACGCAGGGGCAGCTTCATGACAGTAGCCTCACTCGGGCACGGGGATTACTCAGACAGACTCCTAGACCAGACGCAACGCGGCGAGCGTCATGTCGATCAGCTTGATACCGACAAAGGGCACGAGAATGCCGCCCAATCCATAGATCAGCAGATTGCGCCGCAACAGCGAAGCGGCCCCCAGAGCGCGGTACCTGACTCCCTGCAGCGCGAGCGGAATCAACGCCACGATGATCAAGGCGTTGAAGATCACGGCGGACAGGATCGCCGAGTTGGGGCTTGCGAGGTGCATGACGTCGAGCGCGGCCAATTGCGGATAGGTCGTCGCAAACGCGGCCGGAATGATCGCAAAATACTTGGCGACGTCGTTGGCGATCGAGAACGTCGTCAGCGACCCGCGCGTGATCAGCAGCTGTTTGCCGACCTCCACGATCTCGATCAATTTGGTGGGATTCGAATCGAGGTCCACCATGTTGCCCGCCTCTTTGGCGGCCTGGGTGCCGGAATTCATCGCCACGGCCACATCCGCCTGGGCCAATGCAGGCGCATCATTGGTGCCGTCGCCGGTCATCGCCACGAGCCGGCCCTCGCCTTGATATTGTCGAATCAGCTTGAGCTTCGCCTCCGGAGTCGCTTCGGCGAGAAAGTCATCCACGCCGGCCTCGGCGGCGATGGCCGCGGCGGTCAAGCGATTATCGCCGGTGATCATGACCGTGCGGATTCCCATGCGGCGCAGCTCACCGAAGCGCTCTCTGATGCCGCCCTTGACGATGTCCTTGAGCTCCACGACGCCGAGCACGCGGCCGCCGTCGGAAACCACCAGGGGAGTGCTGCCCTTGCGCGCCACCTCATCGACCAGCTGGCCCACCCCCGCGGGAAACGTGAATCCCTGTGCCTCGATGTGGCGGCGCACCGCCGCGGCCGCGCCCTTGCGCACCTCGCGCGAGCCGATATCCACACCGCTCATGCGCGTCTGCGCAGAGAACGGGACGAAAGTGGCCTCGAGCTGACTCAGGGCGCGCGCGCGCAGGTTGAAGCGCTGCTTCGCGAGCACCACGATGCTGCGCCCTTCGGGCGTCTCGTCGGCGAGCGAGCTCAGCTGCGCCGTGTCGGCCAAATGCTGCTCGGTGATGCCTTCGACCGGCAGGAACGCGGCCGCCTGGCGATTCCCAAGCGTGATCGTCCCGGTCTTGTCGAGCAGCAGCACGTCGACGTCGCCGGCCGCCTCCACCGCGCGCCCGGAGGTCGCGATCACGTTCGATGCCATCATCCGGCTCATGCCGGCGACACCGATGGCGGAGAGCAAGCCGCCGATCGTCGTCGGGATCAGGCAAACCAGCAGTGCGACCAGCACGGTGATGGTGACCGGCGAGCCGAGCTTCGCGACTTCCACGCTGAACAGCGAGAACGGCAGCAGCGTGACCGTCGCCAGAAGGAACACCAGGGTCAGCGCGATCAGCAGAATGGTGAGCGCGATCTCGTTGGGCGTCTTCTGGCGTTTGGCGCCCTCGACCATGGCGATCATGCGATCGATGAACGCCTCGCCGGGATTCACCGCCACGCGCACGATCAGCCAATCCGACAGCACCCGCGTGCCGCCGGTCACGGCGGAGAAATCCCCGCCCGACTCGCGCACCACTGGCGCAGATTCGCCCGTGATCGCGCTCTCGTCAACCGAAGCGACGCCGTCGAGGACTTCACCGTCCGCCGGTATCACATCGCCGGCTTCGACCAGGAACACGTCGCCTTTGCGCAGCTGCGGCGCCGGGCACGGCACGCATTCCGTACCGTATTGGGGCGTTTTCATTTTCTTCGCTTGAATGGACCGCTTCAGACCGCGCAGCGATGCCGCCTGCGCCTTGCTGCGGCCTTCGGCGAGGGCTTCGGCAAAATTGGCGAACAGCACCGTGAACCACAGCCACGCGCTGATGGCCAATATGAAGCCCGGCGGCGCCTCGCCATGGCCGCGCAGCGCCTGCACGAACAGCAGGGTGGTCAGGAGGCTCCCGACATACACCACGAACATCACCGGATTGCGCAGCTGCACCGCCGGCGACAGCTTGCGGAACGAGTCGCCGATGGCCGGCCCCACGAGCGCGGAATCGAACAAGCGTAGACGTTGGCGAACCACTCTAGAATCCTCAATGAATCGCGTGCAATTGCAGGTGTTCGATCACCGGACCGAGCGCGAGCGCCGGCACATAGGTCAGCGCGCCGACCAGCACCACGGTTCCGAACAGCATCGAGACGAACAGCGGTCCGTGAGTCGGCAGCGTCCCCGCGGTCACTTCGATGCGCTTTTTCTTGGCGAGCGAACCCGCAATCGCCAGCACGGGCACGATGAATGCGAACCGCCCGAACCACATCACCACGGCGAGCAGCGAGTTATAGAACGGCGTGTTGGCCGAGAGCCCGGCAAACGCACTGCCGTTGTTGTTCGCCGCCGACGACAGCGCGTAGAGGATCTCCGAGAAGCCGTGCGCGCCGGGATTGAATATCCCGGCCTTGCCCTGCTCGGTCATCACCGCGACCGCCGTTCCCACCAACACCAAAAACGGGGTTACCAGGATGACGATCGAGGTCATCTTCATTTCAAACGATTCGATCTTCTTGCCGATGTACTCCGGCGTGCGGCCGATCATCAAGCCCGCGATGAACACCGCCATGATGGCGAATATCAGCATGCCGTAAAGTCCCGAGCCCACGCCGCCGAACACCACTTCGCCGAGCTCGATCAGCCACATCGGCACCAGGCCGCCGAGCGGAGTGAACGAATCGTGCATGGCGTTGACTGCGCCGCAGGATGCCGCGGTTGTGGTGCTCGCGAACAGCGCCGTGGAGACGATGCCGAAGCGCGACTCCTTGCCCTCCATGTTGCCCCCGGCCTGCAGCGCGCTGCGCGTCTGATCGACGCCGAGCGGCGCGAACGAGGGATTCCCCTGCTGCTCCGCCCACATCGCCACCGAGGCCATGACCACGAGGATGATGGTCATGGTCGCCAAAATGGCCCAGCCTTGGCGAGAATCCCCGACCATGCGTCCGAATACGAAGCACAGCGCCGCCGGGATCAGCAGCATCGCGATCGTCTGTGCGAAATTGGTCAACGGCGTCGGATTCTCGAAAGGGTGCGCCGAGTTGGCGTTGAAGAAGCCGCCCCCATTGGTGCCCAGCATCTTGATCGCCTCTTGCGAGGCAACCGGCCCCATCGGCAGCGTCTGCGTATGCGTCGTCACGGTCTCGGTGATCGGATTGCCCTTCGCGTCCTTGAGCGGTGCTCCCGCCGCATCGAGCTTCGGGTTGGCATACGTCAGGCTCTCCAGCGTGCTGATGTCCTTGTACGCATCAAAATTCTGGATGACTCCCTGCTGCATGAACAGCAGCGCCAGCACAAAGGACACCGGCAGCAGCAGATACAGCGTACCGCGAGTCATATCCACCCAGAAATTGCCGACACCCTGCGCGGAGCCGCGGGCGAAGCCGCGGATCAGCGCGAACGCCACCGACATCCCGGTGGCCGCGGAGAAGAAGTTCTGCACGGCGAGCGCAACCATCTGGGTGGCATAGCTCATGGTCGATTCGCCGGAGTAACCCTGCCAGTTCGTGTTGGTCACGAAGCTCACGGCGGTGTCGAAGGCCGAATCCGCGGAGACGTTCGCGAAGCCCTGGGGATTCAGCGGCAGCCAAAGCTGCAGGCGCTGCACGCCGTACACGACGAGCGCACCCAGCGCATTGAAGAGCAGCACCGCAACTGCGTATTGGGTCCACGGCATGTCGTGCGCCGGATCGACGGCCGCCGCGCGATACAGAAGGCGTTCGAACGCGCCCACCGCGCCGTGCATCGGCCGCGCATCGGCAATGCGGACGATGTAGATCGCCAGCGGATATCCGAGCGCGATCAGCACCGCGAGATACAGTGCAATCATGACCGGCGCCGGCAGGCTCATCAAAGATCCTCGGCGCGAATCAACGCGACCACCAGGTACACGAGGAGCGCCAGCGCGATCGCTCCGCTCAACACATAGGCCCAGGTCATTTTTTTCGCTCCAATGCGGCGCATCCGGCGACCAATGCCAGTGTAAGCAGCAAAAAGGCGATCATGACCAGCAAATACACGATATCCACGGTTCCCCTCCCGACACAGCCCGCAGCATGCAGCTGCCGGCGGCAAAACACGGCTGAATTTGCCGCAGGCCGCGTAAAGCGGTGTAAAAACGCCTGTTAGGTCGACCACCCCGGGTATTCGCGAAAAGCCCGAACGGTCGTCTCGATGTCATCGCGCGATACGTCCAAATGTGTCACCAGGCGCGTGCGCGGCGAGACCGACGCCAGGACGCCGCGCTGTGCAAGGTGCGCCCCAAGGGCGGCCACCTGGTCGTCGGGAATGTCGACGAACAGCATGTTGGTTTGAGGCGGTTCGGCGGCCAGGCCGATGGCGCGCAGCCCTGCGGCCAGGCGCGCGGCATTGTCGTGATCCTCGGCGAGACGCCGCACGTGGTGCTCGAGCGCATACAATCCGGCCGCGGCGAGAACCCCGACCTGGCGCAGGCCGCCGCCCAATGCCTTGCGCCAGCGGCGCGCCGCGGCAATGAGCTCGCGCGAACCCAGCAGCACGGAACCGGCCGGGGCGCCCAGGCCCTTGGACAGGCAAACGGAAACCGAATCGAAACCTGCCACCGCGGCCGCCTCGTCGATGTTTTGCTTCACCATGGCATTGAACAGGCGCGCGCCATCCAGGTGAGTGCTCAAGCCGCGCGCGTGCACGAACTGCGTGACCGATCGCAGGTAGCCGGGGCTCAGCACCTTGCCGCCGATGGTATTCTCCAGCGCCAGCAATCGAGTGCGAGCGAAATGTACATCGTCGGGCTTTATCGCGTGCGCGATCCGCTCGATCGCGATGCCGCCGTCCGGCTCGTTCTCCAGGGGCTGCGGCTGAATGCTGCCGAGAACCGCAGCACCCCCCTGCTCGTACTTGTACGTGTGAGCCTCTTGACCCACCAGGAATTCATCGCCGCGTCCGCAGTGCGCCATCAATGCAGCCAGATTGCTCTGCGTGCCGGTCGCGAAAAACAGCGCGCTGGGAAATCCGAAGCGCTCGGCGACGACGGCCTGCAGACGATTGACGGTCGGGTCGTCCCCGTACACATCATCCCCCACCTCGGCAGCCGCCATGGCGGCGCGCATCCCCTGCGTGGGACGGGTCACGGTATCGCTGCGCAAGTCGATCGAGTCATGCACGGCGCTAAGATAACCCAGTTCGCCCTGCGCATGCGACGTGCCCCTAAATACCTATAGCGTTCGGACCGCTCTCTGATCGAGACTTTGAGATCATCGCACTGCCGAGGGAAAGGAATGAACATTCGATTCTGGGCCGCCGCGCTCTTGGCCGCAACTGTGGCCGCGATACCCGCCCGTGCCGAATTGAGCGAAGAGGAGCTGGCGAAGATCGCGCAGAACCCCGTGGGCAACCTCATCAGCGTGCCCTTTCAGGAAAACCTGAACTTAAATGCCGGTCCGCTGGAGAAGAACCAGAGCGTGCTCAACATCCAGCCGGTGATTCCCATCGACGTGAACGAAGACTGGAATATCATCACGCGCACGATCTTGCCCGTCTTATCCGTGCCGCCCTATGCGCCCGGTCAGAGCCGCACCAACGGCATCGGCGATCTGCAGATCACGGCGTTCCTCTCGCCCGCGAAGCCGGGGGCCTGGATCTGGGGCGTGGGCGCCATCACCCAGCTGCCCACCCACAGCAACCAGCTGCTCGGCAACGACAACGCGGGGTTCGGCCCCTCGTTCGTGGTGTTGCACCTCGAGCACGGCGACCCCTGGGTGTACGGGATGCTGGCCAACAATGTCTGGTCGTCGAATAACAGCACGGCGCCTTCGTACAACAACGGCCTGATCCAGCCGTTCGTCAATTACAACTTCAAGAGCGGCGCGTATCTCACCAGTTCGCCGATCATGACCGTCAACTGGCAGGCCAAGGGTTCCAACCAATGGACCGTGCCCATGGGCGGGGGGGTCGGCAAGATTTTCCACTTCGGCAAGCTGCCGGTGAACTCTCAGCTGTCCATGTACTACAACGTGGCCCGGCCCGAATTTGGACCGAATTGGCAGGTCCGCGCCCAGGTTCAGCTGATGTTCCCCAAGTAGCGCCGCCCCCGGCGCACTCGCGATCGCGCTTAGTAGAAAGTCTCATAGCAGCGCGCCTGCGTTCGGCGCGAAACTCGCGTGCCTAAAGGCAAGCGGCGGTGTCGACCATGAAACTGCATACCCTGCTCGTGTCGGTCGGTCTTTGCCTCGGCGTGCTGGGCGCGCCGGCGGGCCTGTCCGCGCAAGGCAGTCCGGCAGCGCAAGGCAGTCCGGCAGCGCAAGGCGGCCCGGTGGGCTCGCCGCCCGCGGATCCCTGGCCGCGCGGCGTGGACTTGGGCGACGCCCAGGTGCTGGTCTATCAGCCGCAGATCAATTCGTGGACCGACAATCAACTCAACTTCCGGGCGGCGCTCGCGATCAAGCCCAGCGGTGCGAAGGCGGAAACCTTCGGCGTGATCTTCGCCACCACCCGCACGCAGGTCGACAAGGTGCTGCGCACCGTGACCTTCGAGAATCTCAAGATCGCCAAGATCGACTTCCCGACGCTGCCCAATCGCGGCGCCGCGTACGCAGCGGAACTTGAGACCCAGTTCGCCCAATCGATTCGCACCATGTCGCTCGACCGCCTCGAGTCATCGCTCGCGCTCGCCGGCATCAAACCGCCGACGGTCGCCGTGCAGAACAACCCGCCATGGATCATCGTGAGCTATGCGCCGGCGATCCTGGTGCCGATCGACGGCGCGCCGGTGCTCCAGGCGGTGCCGAATTCGCAGTTCCAACGGGTCATCAACACCCGCGCCCTGATCCTGCAAGGCGGACCCGGCCCGCTTTTCTACATCCACGTCTATGACGGCTGGCTGCAATCGAGCGCCATCACCGGCCCTTGGACGCAGTCGTTCAACCTTGCGCCCGGCATCGAGGGCGTCGCACAGACGCTCGCCAGTTCCGGCGCCGTCGACATGCTCGATGGCGGCGCGCAGGCGAGCCCGAAGCCCTCGCTCGCGAACGGCGTGCCGACGATATACACCAGCCAGGTACCGGCCGAACTGATCGTGTTCAAGGGCCAGCCCAACTTCCAGCCGGTCACGGGCACGCAATTGCTGTGGGCGTCGAACACGACGAGCGACGTGCTCATCGACATCACCAACAACAACTACTACGTGCTGATCTCGGGCCGCTGGTTCGATTCGGCCGCCCTCACAGGCCCCTGGACCTTCGTGCCGAGCAACGCGCTGCCGCCGGACTTCGCGCACATTCCGCCGCAAGCGCTCGCGGGCGCGGTGCTGCCGACGGTGGCCGGTACGCCGCAGGCGCAAGAAGCGGCGATCTCCAATTCGATTCCGCAGACGGCGACGATCCCCTTGAGCAACGGCCCGACCTTCACGCCGAATTTCGACGGTCCGCCGCAATATCTGCCGATCGACGGCACACCGCTGATGTATGTCGCGAACTCCTCGGAGCCGGTGATTCAGGTGGCGCCGGATGTCTATTTCGCCGTGGTTGCCGGGGTGTGGTTCACCGCGGCGCAGGTCACGGGACCGTGGATCATCGCCACCTCGGTACCCACGATCATCTACACCATTCCGCCCGCTTCACCGCTCTACTACGTCACCTACGTGAGGATCTACGAGGCGACCCCGCAGTACGTGTATGAAGGCTACACGCCGGGCTATCTGGGCACGGTGATCTCCCCCTATGGCACGGTGGTCTACGGCACCGGCTACGCCTACTCGCCGTGGATCGGCACGGTCTGGTATCCCCCGCCGTATACCTACGGGGTCGCGGCCGCGCCCGTCTACAATCCGTGGGTCGGGTTCACGTTTGGCTTCGCGCTGGGTCTCGCCACGGCGGCGTGGACCGAGCCCTACTGGGGCGGCTCATGGTATTCGCCCGCGTACTGGGGCGGGTACCCGTGCTGCGGTTCGGCGAGCGCGAACGTCTACGGGCACTGGGGCGGCGCTGCGTATTCGGGCACGCGCAGCTGGTACGCGGGCGGCGGAGTAGCCGGATCCACCTTTTCGGGTTCCTACGCCACGGCGCGCGGCACCACGGGCAACATCAATGCAGGTCGCCAATACAACGCCTGGACCGGCAACGCGTCGCGCGGCTATGACCGCACTTTTAATACCGCGGCCGGCGGCTCGGGCAATGTCGCGCGCGGCAGCAACTACAACACCTACACGGGCCAACGGTCGACCGCCAATTCGGTATCCGGCACGACGGCCGGCGGCAGCACCTACAATCGCTCCGGCGCCACGACCGCGGGGCCGCAGGGCTACGGGCATACGGGCGGCGGCTCGGTATACAACGCCAACACCGGCAAGACCACCAGCTGGGGCGCCGACAACACCGGCAACAATCACTATGCGGACAGCAGCGGCAATGTCTACCGCAACAGCGGCGGCGGCTGGCAGCAGCAGTCCTCGAGCGGCTGGTCCAAAGCGAGTGGCGATACTTCGTGGGCCGATCAGGAATCGCAGGCGCGCAGCGCCGGTGACGCCCGCTCGAGCGAGTTCTCCAGCGGTGGCGGCGGTTCATTCGGAGGCGATCGCAGCGGCGGCGGCGGCGGCCTGTTTGGCGGCGGTGGCGGCGGCTTATTCGGAGGCGATCGCGGCGGCGGCGGCGGTTTTTTTGGCGGCGGGGATCGCAGCTTCGGGGGCGGCGGCGGCGGCGGCTGGGGCGGTCGCTTCGGCGGCGGTGGCGGCGGCTTCAGGCGCTGATCGCGCGCGCACGGAGCATCGATCGATGATTCAGGGCAGACCCTTGCTGGGCGGGGTAGAACTGGGCGGAACCAAATGCGTGTGTCTGCTCGGCACGGGTCCCGATGACATCAGAGCTCGGACCTCGGTGCCGACCGGCAGCGATCCGTCCAAGACTTTGAGCCGCATCGAGGAAATCCTGCGCGACGGCATGTCGCTGCACGGGCCCATTGAGGCATTCGGCATCGCCTCCTTCGGTCCGCTCGATCTGTCGCGCGAGTCCCCCACCTTCGGCGCGATCACCTCGACCGTGAAGCCGGGCTGGCGCAATACTTCGGTGGCCGCGCGCCTGCAAAGGGCATTCAACGTGCCGATGGGCTTCGATACCGACGTCAATGGCGCGGCGCTCGCGGAGGGTCGCTGGGGCGCGGCCACGGGCCTCGCCGACTATGCCTATGTCACTGTCGGCACCGGTGTCGGCGTGGGGCTGGTCGTGAACGGATGCCTCGCACACGGCTTCGGTCATCCGGAGCTCGGGCACATTCGCATTGCCCGCAAAGCCGGTGACGCTTGGCCCGGCGCCTGCGCATTTCACCGCGACTGCGTGGAAGGACTCGCCTCGGGCACCGCAATAGCGGCGCGCGCCGGCGTGCCGGCGCAGCTGATCCCCGCCGATGACGGCGTCTGGGAACTGGTGGCCCATGCGCTGTCGCAACTGCTGCATACCTTGGTGTTGGCGACCGCGCCGCGCCGCATTCTGGTCGGCGGCGGAGTGGTCCAGGAGCGACCCGAGCTGTTCCCGCTGATGCGCCGGCACCTCATGGAGAGTCTGAACGGCTATCTGGATCTCGGCGAGTTGACCGGCGATCTCGATCTGTATGTCGTACCGCCCGGCCTCGGGGCGCTCGCCGGGCCGCTGGGCGCGCTGGCTCTGGCCGCCGACGTCCTTACCAAGCTCGAACACGAGTAGCCAGGCGGATGGATCACCGCGAGCGGTTGGCTTCGACCACGGTGACCGCAGTCATGTTGACGATGCGGCGCACCGTGGCGGCCGCGGTCAAAATATGCGCCGGTGCGGCGCAACCCAGCAGAATCGGCCCGATCGCGACGTTGTGGCCCGCCGCCGACTTGAGCAAATTGTAGGCAATGTTCCCGCTGTCGAGATTCGGACAGACCAGCAGGTTGGCGCTGCCGTGCAGCGGACTGTCGGCAAGCACCGCCCTGCGCGCCGCCTCGTCGAGGGCGCAATCGCCGTGCATTTCGCCGTCCACTTCCAAATCCGGCACGCGCTGATTGAGCAGCGCCAACGTGGCGCGCATCTTCAGCGCCGAGGGCGCATCGCTGCTCCCGAAATTCGAATGCGACAGCAGCGCCACCTTGGGCTCCAATCCGAACGCACGCAGCTGCTCGGCGGCCAGTTCCACGATCTCCGCCAGCTGCTCGGCGCTCGGATCAAGGTTGACGTGCGTATCGACGACGAAGACCTGCCGGCCGGGAAGGATGAGTCCGTTCATTGCGCCGTAAACATTGACGCCGGCGCGACGCCCGATCACCTGATCGATGTAGTGCAGATGCCGCGCGGTCGTGCTGATGGTGCCGCAGATCAGGCCGTCGGCCTCGCCCTTCTTCAGCAGCATGGCGGCTATCAGCGTCGTGCGCCGGCGCATTTCCAATTTGGCGTATTGCGGAGTCACGCCGCTGCGCTGCGTCAGCCGGTGGTAGTCCTGCCAGTACTCGCGGAATCGTTCATCATGCTCCGGATTGACCACGGTGACGTGCTCGCCGATACGGATGCGCAGACCGCAGCGCTTGATGCCGCGCTCGATCACGGCCGGCCGGCCCACCAAGATGGGCGTTGACAGATTCTCATCAACGGCGATTTGAACCGCGCGCAGTACCCGCTCGTCCTCGCCTTCGGCATACACGATGCGGCTGCGCTGCGGCGAGATCTTGCGTGCGACGGCGAAGATCGGCTGCATCAGCGTGCCGCTGTGATACACGAATTGCTGCAGCCGCTCACGGTAGGCCTCCAGATCGGCGATGGGGCGCGTCGCGACGGCGCAGTCCATCGCTGCCTTGGCGACGGCCGGCGCGATCCTCACGATCAGGCGCGGGTCGAACGGCTTAGGAATGAAGTACGCGGGACCGAAGACCAAGTCCTCGGCGCCGCCGTATGCGGCGCGGACGATGTCGCTTTGCTCCTGGCGCGCCAGTTCCGCAATCGCATGCACCGCTGCGACTTCCATCTGCCGCGTGATGGTGGTGGCGCCGACATCCAAGGCGCCGCGGAAAACGAAGGGAAAGCAAAGCACGTTGTTCACCTGGTTCGGATAATCGCTGCGTCCGGTGGCGATCACAGCGTCGGCGCGCGCCGCCCTGGCCTCCTCGGGCAGGATTTCCGGGATGGGATTGGCGAGCGCCAGGATCAATGGATTTGCCGCCATCCTTCCGACCATGTCCGGCGTGAGCACGCCCCCGGCCGATAGACCGAGGAACACGTCCGCTCCGCCGATGACGTCGTCGAGGGTGCGCGCCTCGGTCGGCTGCGCGAAGCGCGCCTTTTCCTCGTCCATCAGCTCTCGCCGCCCTGCGTATACCACGCCGGCCAGATCGGCCAGCCAAATGTTCTCGCGCCTCATACCCAGGTCCAGAAGTAGATCGACGCAGGCCAGCGCCGCGGCGCCGGCGCCGCTCACCACCAGCTTGACCTGGCCGATCTGCTTGCCGCACACCTGCAGGCCGTTGAGAACGGCCGCACCGACGGTGATGGCGGTGCCGTGTTGATCGTCGTGGAATACCGGAATCTTCATTCGCTTGCGCAATTCACGCTCCACGATGAAGCATTCCGGCGCTTTGATGTCCTCGAGATTGATGGCGCCGAAGGTGGGCTCGAGCGCAGCGATCACTTCGATGAGCTGGTGCGGATCGCGCTGGTCGATCTCGATGTCGAATACGTCGATTCCGGCGAACTTCTTGAACAGGACCGCCTTGCCTTCCATCACCGGCTTGGCGGCGAGCGGGCCGATTGCGCCGAGACCCAGCACCGCAGTGCCGTTGCTGATTACGCCGACCAGATTTCCCCGGGCGGTGTAGCGAAACACGGTCAGCGGATCTTCGACGATGGCTTCGCACGCCGCGGCCACTCCCGGGGAATACGCCAGAGCGAGGTCGCTCTGATTGAGCAGCTGCTTGGTGGCGGTGATCGAGATTTTTCCGGGCGTCGGGAATTCGTGATAATCGAGCGCGGCCTGCTTGCGATCGTGCATGTCCGAGGTCTCATGAGGATGTGTATGTCTATCCAGTATGGTAGCAAGATTGCTCCGCACGCGGCATGCGCAGCCGGCGGCCTGTCAACCTTTTTGCTCTTTCATTCGTTATGCTCGCCGTGGCGCTTTGCCGCCCGATCTCACACCGGAGAACCGTCATGAAGACTCGTTGGAACCTGGCGCTCACCGCGGGCCGCGCCCTGGTTGCCACCCTCGCTCTATCGAGCGCGACCCTGCCGACGCACGCGAGCCTGGCCGCCGAACCGGCCGCGGCACCGCCACCGGCACCCGCTCCCGCTCCCGCTCCCGCTCCCGGAGAATGGCAAAAGCATAAGTACACGTTCGCATACCTTGGATTCACCTCGACGTACTCCTGCGACGGTCTTGCCGACCAGCTGAAGAGACTGCTGCTCGCCGCGGGCGCGCGCGCGGATGCGAAATCCGAGCCCGGCGTTTGTGCATCGCCCTATGGACGCCCCGACAAGTTCGCGCGCGCGGACTTGACGTTTTACACGCTCGCGCCGCTCGACCAAGGCGGGCCGCCCGGCGAAAAGCCGGCCTCCGGCGTTTGGCGCACCGTCGCGCTCGCCCCTCATTCGCCGCAGGGGCTGCAGATCGGCGACTGCGAACTGGTGGATCAATTCCGCGCTCAGGTACTGCCCATGTTCACCACGCGCAATGTGGTGAACAAGGTGACCTGCGTTCCGCATCAAGAATCGGGTACGCTGATCGACCTGCGGTTCGATGTGTTCGCCGCGGCGCCGGCGCGCGCCGCCGCCGGCCGCCCCTGAGCGTCGATTCACGGCCGCCAGCGCGTCAACCGGGGACAAAGATGCCTAACGACCACACTGCAGGCGCGTCGGAGACCTTCGCGCTCAAACGCCGCCTCGACAGCGGAGGCACCGCGCCGCTCACCGCCTGGGGATTTCGCAACGAGACCGACCCCCTGACGGACGTGCTGCTCGGCCCTGCGGATCATCTGCGGCACATGGCGACGAGTTCGCTGTCGCGCAAGACGCTGCGCGAACACCCGGCCGACATCCGCGCCGCCAAAGCGCAGCATCGGGAGCTGCAGAGCGCCTATGCGCATTTCGGCGTGCGGATGCACTGGCATCTGCCTGAGCCGGAGCTTCCCATGCAGGTGTATGCGCGCGACTCGAGCGTGATGACGCCGTACGGCGCCATCATTACGGCGATGGCGAATTGGTGGCGTCGCGGCGAGAATTTCGCGGCGATCCGCACCTACGAGCGGCTTGGAATTCCGATTTACGACATGGTGACCGCCGGCACCTTCGAAGGCGGCGACTTCAACGTGATCGAAGAAGGCTGCGTGCTGATCGGCTGCGGCGGCGCGCGCACCCAGGAAGAGGGCGCGCGGCAGGTCGAGGGCTGGCTCAAGAAGGAAGGCTGGGAGACCCGCCTCGCATTCTTCGACGAATACTACGTGCACATCGATCTGATGGTGGTACCGATCGCGCAGCGCCTCACCGCCGTGTGCCTGGCTTGCACCGATCCTGCCATAGTCGCCTGGCTCAAGGGCAAGGGGCACCAGATCATCGACGTGCCGTTCGAGGACACGATCAATCTGGGCTGCAATTTCATGTCGCTCGGCCGGGACCGCGTCATCGTGCCGCAATCCAGCCGCGCATTGATCGAGCAGCTGCGCGCGCACGGCTTCCAGGTCGCCGAGGTGGACATGAGCGAGATTTCCAAGACCGGCGGCGGCATCCATTGCATGGCGCAGGCGCTGCGCCGAACCGCCGCCGGATAGGCACCACCGCGGCGCCGACTTGGACAACGTGACGCACACACTGGTCGGCCTGATCGCCGGTGAAGCAGTCGTCAATCATTCACGTCCCAGCGAGCAAGGACTGACCGCGCCGCTGCGCCGCGGCCTGCTGCTGGCGGTGGCGGTGACCGGCAGCAACGCCCCCGATCTTGATCTTCTATTCACATACCGGGGTCCTTCGACGGGCACTCTGCGCTACGTTCTGTGGCATCGAGGCTACACGCACACCATCATCGGCTGCCTGGCGCTGGCCGTGCTCCTGTATGGCGGTGCTCGGGCATGGCTGGCCTGGAAGCATCTCAGGCCCACGCGGCGCGATTGCGGCCTGCTGTTGGGCACGGCGATTCTCACCACCGCCTTGCACCTCGCCATGGACTACTTGAACAGCTACGGAGTCCATCCGTTCTGGCCGGCCGAGAACCGCTGGACCTACGGAGACGCGGTATTCATCGTCGAGCCGTTGTATTGGGTGGCGGCCGCCCCGCTCTACTTCCTGCTGCACTCGCTGACGGCGCGAGTGCTGTTCGGCGCAGCGCTGACGGCCGCCGTGATCCTGGGTGCCGCCACCCACATCGTGACGCCAGCGCTGTGCGTGATGCTCGCGGCATCGATACTGCTCTGTCTCGCGATCGGTGCGCGCGTCACGGCGCGCAGCGCCGCACGCATCAGCGTGGCGGCTGGGCTCGCAGTGACCGTGGCATTTGTGCTCGCCGGCCAGATCGCGGCGCGTCGAGCCGAAGCGCTGGCGCACAGCGCCTTCGCGGGCGACCAAATGCTCGACCACGTGCTCACGCCGCTGCCGGTGAACCCGCTCTGCTGGGACCTGCTGCTGCTCGAAACCCACCAGGATCGCTACGTGGCGCGACACGCCACACTGGCGCTCGCGCCAGGCCTCCTCGGCGCCGCACAGTGCCCCACCCTCGCCGCGCCGGAACACACCGCACCCCTGACACCGGTCATGGCCCCGGACACCGGCGCCGTGCGCTGGCTCGGCGAATTTGCCATGCCGCGGGCCGAGCTCATTCCGCTGCTCGCGCGCAATTGCGATGCTGCAGCATTCATGCAGTTTGCGCGCGCGCCGTTCGTCGGCACCATCGGCCCCACGGGGGTCCCCGACGCGCTCTCAACAGCGGCTGCGACCGAGGTCTTGGGCGATCTGAGATTCGATCGCGGTCCAAACCGCGGCGGATTCCAAGTTCGATTGGAAAACCCCGGGGGCTCCCCTGACGAGACCCCTGGGGGCAGCCCCGGGGCCGACCCCGAGGGCGCGCTGCCGCGCTGCGAGCGCGCGGCGCCATGGACCGCGCCGCGTGCCGACCTTTTGCGCTAGCCCGCTGTTCTCCGGCGTAGCTGCCCCTGATACTCGTTTAAAATTTCATGGCGTCAAAGCGCCAAAGCGACTTGACGTTCTACCGCCACTATTTTTTAAGACGCGGGAGTCCGCGGTCGGGCGCATCACCCTGCGCAGATGCGGCCGCCGAAACGGTGGCTCAGCTACTTGCCGCCTGATTGGCGTGTTCGGCCTCGATCTTGGCAACCGCCGGTCGCGCCTGCATGAGAGCCGCGTGCGCGCCGATCGCCGGCAGCTGCGCGTGCAATGCGGCTTTGTCGGGATGCCAAGAAGCCAGCATGTACAGATACGGGTCGGCAATCGAGTACTCGGCACCCAGAACGTACGGATGCAGGCTGCGGCCGATCACGGTCGCATGCATGACGAAGTCGGCCGTGCCCTGCCGGCTGATCGCATCGCTGTCCGCCTCGCCGCGGGTCGAATATCGAGCGGAATAGTAGATCCGCAGCACCGATTCATAGAGATTCGCCGACAAAAAAACCATCCACTGCAGAAATAGTGCGTGCGCACTCGTACCGGGCCGCGGCGCCAGCCTGGAATCGGGGTAAAGCATGGTCAAGTGCGTGAGGATCGCGGCCGATTCGAACATGATCGTGCCGTCGGGCAACCCCAGCGCCGGCACCTTGCCGGTGGGATTGAACTCGCGGTAACGGGCGAGATCGGCGGATTCCTGGCTCACCGTGACGCACTCGTACGGGGCCCCGATTTCCTCCAGGGCGACCTGCACGGCAAACGAACCGGATCCGGGTCTTCCATAGAGCGTGAACGGCTTCTTCATCAGCGCACCATCGATGATCAGTCGGCGGATTTCTTTTGATTGGGTTCGGTGAGATGCAAATGCTTCATGACGCGCTTCAAATTGCGGCGTATTTCATTTAATTGACCGATGCTGACCGCGGTTTTCATCGCCTGCTTCAGCGGCTGCAGCGGATAGCCGCCGTACGGCCCCGAATTGGGAACATCGTTGGTCACCGCCGAGCGCCCCTGCAACACCACATTGTCGGCCAAGGTCACGTGCGAGGTCACGACGCTGCAGCCGCCCGTGACGAACTGGCGGCCGATCTTCGTCGAGCCGCCCATCATGAAGCCCGCGGTGTAAAGCCCGTTCTCTCCGAGATCGCAGTTGTGAGCGATGTGGCAGATATTGTCGAGCTTGGTGCCTGAGCGAACATGAGTGGAGGTGAGCGTCGCGCGGTCGATGGCGCAGTTGCCGCCGATCTCGACTCCATCGCCGATCTTGACGTTGCCGAGGTGAGAAATCTTCCTCGGCGTGCCGTCCGCTGCGACGGCATAGCCGAAACCATCACTGCCGATCGTCGTGTGCGGATGAATCTCGCAGTCGCTTCCGACCACGCACGCCGACCCGATGAACACGTGCGGGTGGATCACGCATCTATCGCCGACGCGGGCGTGATTTTCGATGACTGAGTGGGAGCCGATCATACAGCCGTCGCCGACGATCGCGTGCGCGCCGACGACGCAATACGGACCGAGAAATACATCGGCGCCGATCTTCGCGTCGGGGTGCACCACCGCGGTCGGGTGGCGCTCTCCCCACTGTGTGAAGCGAAAGGCCTTGTTGTCGAGATATTTGAGCAGCAGCGCCATGCCCATCGAGATGTTGCGCACCGAAAAACAGCAGGTCTCGAAGTCCGGCGGCGCGGCGAACGAGCCGGCGACCTGTGAACAGAGGATCATGATCGCGGGCTGCCGCGGCAGTGCCTCGGCGAGCTGCTCCGGCGTGCTCACATACACCAGGCTGCCGCATGACGCCTCTTCCGGGATCTGGCAATGAGTTGCCTGCTTGTGCAGGTCGCCGCTGAGAAATGTAAAGACATCGGCATGCTGGCTGTTGATCATTTGACCGGTGAGCACGATAGGACCTCTGCGATTGCTGGGCGGACTATACGCTACTTCACGCCGGCGCCGCCGGTGAATCTGGCCTCCCGTCCCGCGGTGCATTAGGAGCGCAAACCCGCCCAGTCCCGTCCGAGCTCACGCGGGACTCGTACTGGCCGCGACATTGGGCTTAGGATATGCGCACCAGATCGCTGCGCAACGGATGGATCATGCTTACCCAATCGAAAATTTCCTCGCTGACGCCGTCGGATGAATGGCGGCTACGCTGCGAATTGACGGATTTTTACCATCTGATCGATTTCTTGGGCTGGACCGAGCTGATCTTCAATCATATTTCCGTGCGGCTGCCGGGGCCGGCCCACCATTATCTGGTAAATCCGTTTGGCCTGAACTATTGCGAAATCACGCCGGAGAATCTGCTCAAGGTCAGCGTCGAAGGCCAATTGGTCGAGCCCTCGGAGTACCCGGCCAACCCGGCGGGCTTTGCGCTGCACGGCGCGATTCACCAAAACCGCTCCGACGTCGGATGCGTCGCGCATACCCATACCACGGCGGTTTCGGCGGTCGCGATGAAGCGTGGCGGGTTCGATCACAACAACTTCTACAGCGCGCAGCTGATCGGCCGCGTCGGCTATCACGATTTCGAGGGCATCACGCTCTATCGGGACGAGCGCGCCCGCATGCTCGCCAGCCTCGGCGACAAGCACGTTCTGGTGCTGCGCAATCACGGCATCGCAGTCTGCGAGCGCGATATCCCCACCACCTTCATGCTGCTGTGGGTGGCGCAGCGCGCCGCAGAAATTCAATGTCGGGCCGGCCAATTGGGGGGCGAAGACAGCGAACTGACCGACGCGGTTCGGCAGCGCTGCCGCGAGGCGGCCACCGACCTCGGCAGCAACATTACCGTCTCGCGGCTCGCCTTCGATGCGACCGTGCGCCGTATGAAATCAGCCAAGCGATGATCGATGCGGCGCCGGCCAGATCAGCCGGCGCTTCACCGTTTACCGCAGTCATCATGGCCCGATCGTGCGGTGCTGGCGCATGCCGAGAAGCGCTATCACCCCGGGGATCATCCGTTTTGACATATTGCAGCGGCAACCGGTCAGCGGCGCACTGCGCGCCGGCGCGGGGAGATGGATAATGGGATTCGATGCCCGGCAGCACGGATGTGGTAGTCAGGGCATCGCATCGGCAAAAGTCGCGCGCACGGATGCGCGCGCATTCGGTGACCGCGATTGAGGCGCATCGCGCGAATCTTGCGCGCGGCCGCGGCGGCACTGGCGGCTACGCTGCTCGCGGCTGCCGCAGCGCTGTGGCTTGCCTTGCGCGCCAGTTTGCCCGCCATCGACGGACAGGCGACGCTGCCCGGACTCACGGCGCGCGTGTCGATCGAGCGCGATGCGGCCGGCGTCCCGACCATCACGGCGCAGAGCCGTGCCGACCTGGCGCGTGGGTTGGGCTACGTTCACGGTCAGGATCGCTTTTTCCAAATGGACCTCTTGCGCCGCTCCGCGGCTGGCGAATTGTCGGCACTCCTCGGTCCGGCGCTGCTGCCCGCCGATCGCGAACTGCGGCTGCATCGATTTCGGACGGTGGCGCGCGCCGTTGTAGCCGACCTGGACGCCCCCAGCCGCGCGCTGCTCGATGCCTATGTCGAGGGCGTCAATTCGGGAGTGTCCTCGCTGCGCAGCCGGCCGTTCGAATACTGGCTGCTGCAGAGCAAGCCGCAGCCGTGGAGCGCCGAGGACAGCGTGCTGTGCGTGCACGCCATGTTCCTGCAGCTGCAGGATTCCGCAGGGCATGCGCAGCTGCAGCGCGGCCTGCTGCGGGCGATGCTGCCTGAGCCGCTATGGCGCTTTGTGGAAGCGGGCGCGCCCGAGTGGGACGCGGCCATCGACGCCACTCGCAGCGCCGAGCCGCGAGTTCCCGGCGCGGGGGAAGTGGATTTGCGCACACGCAAGGATCTGCCCGCACAGCCGCCGCCGGACGTCGAGGGCCAGCTCGCTCTGCTGGGCAGCAACAACTGGGCGGTCGCCGGGTCGCGCACGTCCGACGGCGCGGCTGTTGTCGCCAACGACATGCACCTGGATTTCAGGGTTCCCAATATCTGGTACCGCGCACGCCTGGTGCGGCGGTCGACCCGCGACCCGCTCGACCTGACCGGCGTCACCTTGCCCGGGACGCTCTCGATCGTCGCCGGCAGCAATCGCGCGATCGCCTGGGGCTTCACCAACAGCTATGGCGAATTCGCTACCGTGGTGCGCCTCGTGCCGGTGGCGGGCGATGCCTCGGCGTACGCAACCGCGCTCGGTGCGCGACGATTGAGCCATGCGGACGAGGCGATCGAGGTCCGCGGTGCGCCGACCGAGCACCTGAAAGTGGCGTACACGCAATGGGGTCCGGTGATCGGAACGGATTGGGAACGCCGACCCTACGCGCTGCAGTGGGCGGCGCACGACCCGAGCGCCGTCAACCTCAGGCTGCTCGAACTCGAGCAGGCTCATTCCGTCGAAGAAGCCGTGCACGACGCCCCGGATTTTGGAATTCCGGCGCAGAATCTCCTGATCGCAGACCGCGACGGCCACATTGGCTGGACCATTGCCGGGCGATTGCCGGGACGCGGTTCGGCCGAAAGCGGCGTGCCGCGACTGTCGACCGACGGCAATGTCGGATTCGCGGGGTGGCTGGCCCCTGAAAACCAACCGCACGCGATCGATCCTGCCGCGGGACTCCTGTGGTCGGCCAATGCGCGCGTGGTCGGCGGCACGGCCGCCGAACTGATCGGAGACGACGGCATGGACCGCGGCGCGCGCGCCGCACAGATTCTCGCGGACCTCAAGAGCGCCCCGCAGCCGTTCACGCCGGCGGCCAGCTTGGCGGTGCAGTTGGACGATCGCGCCTGCTTCCTCGAGCGCTGGCGCTCGCTGCTGGGGGAAGTCATCGAGCGGGCTCGGACGCACGGCGGGCATGAGCATGACGCCGCTCGCGAGGTGCTCGCGGCCTGGAGCGGACATGCTGCGCCCGGAGATGCCGCGTACCGCCTGGTCCGGCTGTTTCGCGCGCAAGTGGAGGCGCGCGTGTTTTTCATGCTCGTTGCGCCGGCGCGGCAGCGAGCGCCCGACTTTCGCTTCGAGATTCCCGACTCCTTCGAGGGTCCGCTGTGGCGGCTGCTGCAGCAGCGGCCCTTGCATCTGCTGGCGGCGGATTATGCGGACTGGGACGGCCTGCTGCTCGAGGCGCTCGTGGCAAGCGAGAAGCTGCCCCGAATGTGCCGCAGTCTCGCCGCCTGCACCTGGGGCGAGGTGAATGCGGTTCGCGTCCGGCATCCGCTATCGGCGGCCCTGCCGCTGCTGTCCCCCCTCCTCGACATGCCGACGGTGCAGGTGGCGGGAGGACACCATGACATGCCGCGCATCCAGGGGCCGGATTATGGGGCGTCCGAGCGCTTCAGCGTCTCCCCGGGGCACGAGGATCAGGGATATTTTCACATGCCCGGAGGGCAAAGCGGCCATCCGCTCTCGCCGTTCTACCGCGCGGGTTTCGCCGCCTGGGCCGCGGGAATACCGACGCCGTTTCTGCCGGGGCCCGCGCGGCACGCAATGATGCTGGTGCCCTAGGAGCACGCTATTTCGGCGCAGGCGGGGCCGGGCTCTTCGCGCCTACGCAGCCGCGCCCTTCGGTGCAAACCTGATTGACCGGACACACCACCGGGGTTCCTCTCACGCAGCCCCGCGCGTCGGCCTCCGCACTGCGCGGCAGGCAGCGCTCCTGACCGTTGCAAGTGCGCTGATCATCGCAATCCGCATCGGTGAGGCACGTCAACGTGCTGGCATCGCGCTCCAGCGTCGCGAGTTCGCCCTGCCGGTCGATTTCGCCCGATAGAGTCGCATTGAGCAGCAACTCGGCCGGTCCACGCCCGTCCGACAGATCCACATCCGCCGCCACGACCTCCCACGGCGGCGACAGCGGACTGGCGGCGCGATAATAAAGGCTGAAGCGCACTACGCTGCGCGGGTCGAACGGTTCGCTCAAGGACAGCGGAATGACGCGCGTCGATTCACGCGGCCAGGCTTCGCCATGAGCCAGAGGCAGCCGGCGAACCGCCTTGCCCACTTCATAAATGCGCAATTCCAGAACGCTCCCCGCGCCCAAGTCCGCAGCGCCGGTGACGATCCGTACCTGGATGTGCGATACCGGACGTGCCGGAGCCGCGATGCCCCACAGGGTGAGGAGGAACAAAATGGGCCAGATGCGACTGGACAGCAGGTTCAGCTTCACGATACCCCTCGCAACGCAACGGCGGACTCGTGGCCCGATCATAGCTGATCTTGCCGTGTGTCCGGCAAGCGTCGCACGCTCGGGCAAGCGAGTTAACTTATTGCGCCTGAAGGGACGAATCCTCGAGACCGCGATACTTCATCATCGCATCGATGCTCGGGGCCCGGCCGCGCCAAGCCGCGTACATCGCCGCCAGGTCCTGCGTGTTGCCGCGCGACAGAATCATCTGCCGAAACCGATCGCCGTTCGCCCGGCTCAGTCCGCCGTGCTCCTCGAACCACTGATAGGCGTCGTCAGCGAGCATTTGCGTCCACGAGTATGCATAGTAGCCGGCGGAATACCCGCCGCCCCAGATGTGGCTGAAGTAGCTCGAACGATACCTCGGCGGCACCTCGTGCATGTCGAGGTGGGTTTTGGCAAGAGCCTGCTGCTCGAACGCGTCCGGATCCTGCAGCGGCGCGCTCGCGGGCAGCGTGTGCCACTGCATGTCGAGTTCCGCGGCGGCCAGCAACTCCGTGAGCCGGTAGCCCTCGTTGAAATTGCGCGACTTCTTGATCTTCTCGACCATATCGTCCGGCATGGGGACGCCGGTCTTGTAGTGTCTGGCATAGTGGTTGAACACCTCCGGATACAGGGCCCAGTACTCATTGAACTGCGAGGGAAACTCCACGAAATCCCGCGGCGTCGCCGTGCCCGACAGGCTGGGGTATTCGGTGTCCGCGAACATGCCGTGCAGTGCGTGTCCGAATTCATGGAACATCGTGGTGACGTCTTCGAAACTGACCAGCGCCGGTTCGCCGGGCGCGGGCTTCGGCAGGTTGGCGACGTTGTAGATCGCCGGCCGCATGCCGAGCAGCTTCGATTGGGCGACGAACGAGGACATCCAGGCGCCCCCGTTCTTGTCGTCGCGCTTGAAGTAATCGCAGTAGAACAGCGCGAGAGGTTTGCCGTCGACGTCCGCCACCTCGAATACGCGCACGTCGGGCTGGTATACCGGTATGTCCTTGCGCTCGCGGAAGCTGATCCCGTAGAGCCGGTTGGCGGCGTAAAAGACGCCGTTTTCGAGCACGTTGTTTAACTCGAAATACGGCTTCACGGCCGCATCGTCGAGATCGAACCTGGACTTGCGGACCCGCTCGGCGTAGAAATCCCAATCCCACGGCTCCAGTGCGAAGCCCCCGCCCTGCGAGTCGATCGCCGCTTGTATATCCTTGCCCTCGCGCGCGGCTTTCGCCGTCGCCTTCGGCACCAGCGCATTCATGAAGTCGAGCGCGGCTTGCGGCGTCTTCGCCATCTGGTCGTCCAATTTCCACGCCGCGTGGCTGGGATAGCCCAGCAGCTGCGCGCGCTGGGCGCGCAGCTGCGCCAGGCGCGCGATCGTCGCGCGCGTATCGTTGGCATCGGCGCGCTCGGTACGGTTCCAGGAATTCTCGAATATCGCCTCGCGGGTGGCCCGAACGCTCAACGAAGCGAGCGCCGGCTGCTGCGTGGTGTTCTGCAGCGGCAGTACATAGCCGGCGGGGCCGCCGCGCTCCTGCGCCGCGGCGGCGATCTGCGCCTCGCTCAATCCCGCGAGCGCCGCCGGCGTGTCGGTCGCGTACGCCGCGTTCTTGTTGGCGGCCAGCACTTTGTTGGTGAAGGCGTTCGAGAGGGTGGAGGCCTCCTCGTTGAGCGCTTTCAGCCGCGCCTTCTGCGCATCCGACAGGTTCGCGCCGGAATGCACGAATTGATCGTAGGTGAATTCGACCAGACGCCGCGATTCGGGATCGAGGGACTTGGTCGAGCGCGCCTTGTAGACGGCGGACACGCGTGCGAACAGTTTGCCGTTCAAGAAGATGGCATCCTGATGGGCGGCGAGCTTCGGCGCGAGGGCGGTCTTCGCCTGCTGCAGCACGGGGTTGATGTCCGCGCCGGTGACGGCGCTGAATGCGGCGCTGGCTCTCTCGAGCAGCTGTCCGCTCTTCTCCAGCGGTATGAAAGTGTTTTCAAAGGTCGGCGCCGCGGGATTTTGGACGATGTCCCGAATTTCGGCGAGCTGCGCGGCCATGCCGGCCTCGATCGCGGGCTGGTAGTCCGCGTCCTTGATCTTGTCGAACGGTGGCGCGTGAAACGGCAGCGCGCTCGGCTCATAGAAAGGATTCGAAGGTCCGAATCCGCCGTTCGCGGCCGGGGCCGCGGCCGCATGGGCGCCGGCGCTCACGAGGAGCGCTCCTGTTGCGAATACACCATGAAAACCTCGTTGCATGCTGGTTATTGCTCACGCTTGTAGATGGTGCCCTCTTTCATCACGAAGGCGACGTGCTCCAGCACCCGGATATCGGCGAGCGGATCGCCTTTGACCGCGATGATATCCGCGGATTTTCCCGCCGTGATCGAGCCGAACAGTTCCGGATGCCCGATCAGATCCGCCGCATTGACGGTGGCCGACTGGATGGCCTGCATCGGGGTCATGCCGTACTTGACCATGAACGCAAACTGCCGCGCATTGATCCCGTGCGGGCAGACGCCCGCATCCGTGCCGAAGGTCATCTTGACGCCGGCCCGCACCGCCTTGGTGAAGTTGCGGCGCTGCGCCTCCCCCAAATCGCGATCGTGCTGCAGAAAATCCGCCGGCGTGTCCGCCGCCGATTGAATGCACTCCTCGTCATAGATGTCCATGTCGAGATAGGTGCCGTGCTGCTTCGCGAGAGCGATCCCCTCATCGTCGATGAGCGTCGCGTGCTCGACCGATGCGACGCCCGCGCGAATCGCATTCTTGATGCCCTCCGCCGCGTGCGCGTGCGCCGCGACGCGCAAGCCGAAGTTGCCGGCCTCATCGACGGCGGCGCGCAGCTCCTCGGGGGTGAATTCAATGGATTTCGGATTGCTGCCATGCGTGAGCACCGCCCCGGTGGACAGCACCTTGATGTGATCGGCCCCGCGGTGCGCAAGTTCCCGTATCCTTTGACGCACTTCCCAGGGGCTGTTCGCGACGCCGTATTGCAGATCCCACGGCAGCTGAATATCCGGAGCCAGGCCGGTCATGGCTCCGGCACCCTCGCTGATGGTGATGTAGGCGCCCGCCACATACATGCGCGGCCCGATGATGATGCCCTTGGCAATGGCGTCGCGCATGGCGACGTCGTTGAGGGCGCGGTACACTCCCACGTCGCGCACGGTGGTAAAGCCGGCCAGCAGCGTCACTCGGGCATTGGGGATGGCGGCGTACGCAGCCTCGGCGGCGGTCCTCTTCAGCACGTCCAGCGGCTCGGCGTCCGCGAGATCGGCGAGATGGGTATGGCAGTCGACCAGCCCGGGCAGCACGGTCATGTTCGACAGATCGACCACGGCCGCGCCTTCGGGAATCGTCAGATGCGCGCCGACGGCTGCGATTTTGGTGCCGCGGACGAGGATCAGCTGGTTCGTCAGGGCACGCCCCGCTTCCACATCGATGTATGTGCCGGCGCGGATCAGCGTCAACGGAACGGCGGGCGAACTCTGCTGCGCGGGACAATTGGCGGCGAGAAACGCCAGGCAATAAGTCCATAAACAGGCTTGTTTAATCACGATGAACCTCGACGAGGCGCGCCGCGGCGCCGGGTTGGGCCGAAGGGATCAGATGATACTCGATGGCGAGTTCTCGATGCGGGGGCGCTTGATATCGGCCGAAGGTCCCTTCAGGCTGACGCATCCCAAGCAGAGGAATGGCCATGGACTTTCGAGCATCGATGTTGATCGCGGCAGCGATCGGTACCTTCGGCTTGGCGGCCCGTGCGCAGCCGCCGCCGAGCGGCGAAGCGGCATTCCGCGACCTGTACAAGCAGCTGATCGAGATCAATACCACCCGCTCGGCCGGCAGCTGCACCCGGGCCGCCGAAGCGATGCGCGCGCGATTGCTTTCGGCAGGCATTCCGGCCGGCGATGCGCAAATCCTGGCGCCGCCGGACCGGCCGCAAGACGGCGCACTGGTCGCCGTACTGCACGGCCGGGACCACCAAGCCAGGGCGATTCTGCTGCTCGCGCACATCGACGTGGTGGAAGCCAGGCGCGAGGATTGGCAGCGGGATCCGTTCAAGCTGGTCGAGGAAAACGGCTGGTTCTATGCGCGCGGCGCGAGCGACGACAAGGCGATGGCGGCGGTTTTCACCGACGCTCTTATCCGCTATCGACAGGAGGGGTTCAAGCCGCGCCGGGACATCAAGCTGGCGCTCACGTGCGGCGAGGAGACACCGGACGTGTTCAACAGCGTCAAATGGCTGATACAAACCCAGCCGAAAATCCTCGACGCCGACTTCGCCCTCAACGAGGGGGCCGGCGGCGAGTTGGACAAGAATGAGAGGCCCATTGCGCTGCAAATTCAGGCGGGCGAGAAGGTCTATCAGGACTTCGCTCTCGATGCCTCCGATGTGGGCGGCCACAGCTCGCGTCCGACCAAGAACAATCCGATCGTGCGGCTCAGCGCCGGACTTGCCAGGCTCGGCGCCTACAATTTTCCGGTCGCCTTGAACGAGGCGACGCGCGGCTACTTCGAGGCGCATTCCAGGCTGGCGCCGCCGGAAGTTGCCGCCGACATGCGGGCTGTGCTCGAAAACTCGCTGGACGAAGCGGCGGTCGAGCGCCTGTGGGCCATGAATCCCGCCTGGAACGGCATGCTGCGCACGACCTGTGTCGTCACCGAAATCAGCGGCGGACATGCTCCTAACGCGCTGCCTCAGCGCGCGCACGCCAACGTCAACTGCCGCATCCTGCCCGGCACACCGCTCGCCGCGGTGCAAAAGGAGCTCGCAAGCGTGGTCGCGGACGAGAAAATCAGCATCGCCCCGACCGGCGAGCCGGGAATACAATCGCCGCCGCCGCCGCTGTCGGCGCGCATCATGGATCCGGTGCGCAAAGTCGCCGCCGCCATATGGCCCGGCGTCATCGTGGTGCCGACGATGTCCCCCGGCGCAACCGATGGCCGCTTTCTCAATGCCGCCGGGATTCCCACCTACGGCCTTTCCGGCATGTTCCATGATGCCGAGGGCCCCCGCGCGCACGGACTGAACGAGCGCATTCGCGTGATTTCCCTCATGAACGGACGCCGTTTCCTTTATGAGATAGTGAAGCTGTACTCGAACGAGCCATGATCGGCGCATGTGGAACATCGAGCCGGCGAGCGATGAGAACAAATCAGGGCTGGCTCCCGTGCACCGGGCCATCGATCGCCGCGCACCCTACAAGCGCATCGCCACCGAAGAGGCGTGGAACATACCCGAGATCTTGGAGGCCCAGGTGCGGCTGCTCGCAAACGCGAACGCACCGGACGATCCTTCGCTGCGGATGGCCGGCATGTTCTCCAGGAGGGCGTCGCTTCAGGATCAGCTCATGGACATCGGCGACAGGCGCATATCGCGCATGGACGAGCTCGGCATCGACAAGCAGCTGCTGCTGCTGACGTCGCCGGGAGTTCAAGTACTCGAACCCGATGAAGGCACCGCCCTGGCGCGCCTGGCGAACGACCGGCTCGCCGAGGTCTGCCGCCGCCACCCGCATCGCTTCGCGGGACTCACCGTGTTCGCGCCGCAGGACGTGCGCGGTGCCGTTGCGGAAATCGAACGCGGGATGAAGACTCTCGGGCTGAACGGCGCCGTCATCAATTCTCACTTTCGAGGGCACTACCTCGACGAAGCGCCCTACTGGCCCATCCTCGAGGCGCTCGAAGCCAACGACGCCGCGCTGTACATTCACCCGACCATTCCGCCGAAGGCGTGGTCCCAGCCCTATGAATTTCGCGGGTTCGGCGGCGCCCTCGCCGGCTTCTCGCACGAGGTGTGGATGCACACCATGGGCCTGATCATGTCGGGGGCATTCGATCGATTCCCCGGACTGCGCATCGTGATCGGTCACATGGGAGAGGGAATGCCGCTGCTGCTGTATCGCTTCGACTGGATGCAGAGCAACGCGGACGGCAGACCGGGGCTGCGCGGCGGCTTACCGGCGGTCACGCTGCGCCACAAGATCTCCTATTACTTCAAGCGCAACATCTGGATCACCACCAGCGGCCAGGGGTGGGAGCCGTCGGTCAAGTTTTGCATGGATGTGCTGGGGCCCGATCGCGTGATTTACGCCATGGACTATCCCTACCAGCAATCCGCGGACGAGGTCGCCGCCTATGACGCGTTCGACTTGAGCCCGGAGCACAAGAAAATGCTGATGCAGACGAACGCCGAACAGGTGTTCCGATTGAACCGGAACGCCGGCTAGCTCGCCAGCGCAGCCTTGTCCTTGGCCACCTGCGCGATCACCTCATCGGCGATCTGCCGCGGCACCGGATCGTAGTGCGAGAATTCCATCGTGTAGGAAGCCCGACCGCTGGTCATGCTGCGCAAGTGGCCGATGTAGCCGAACATTTCCGACAGCGGCACATTCGCGACGACGGCAATATTGGTGCCGCGCTCCAGCTGGTCCAGGATCGAGCCGCGACGGCGATTCAAGTCGCCGATCACATCGCCGAGATAGTCTCCCGGAGTGACCGTTTCGACCTTCATGACCGGCTCCAGCAGAATGGGCGAGGACTTGCGGATGGCTTCACGGAAGCAGGCCTTGGCGGCGATTTCAAAGGTGAGCGCATTGGAATCGACGTCGTGGTAACTGCCGTCTATCAGCGTCGCGCGAAAATCCACGGTCGGATAGTGCGCGAGCACGCCGTCCTCTTTCTGTATGCGCAGGCCTTTTTCCACCGACGGAACATATTCTTTCGGAACGGATCCGCCCACGGTCTCGTCCACGAACTCGAAGCCGGTGCTACGCGGCAGCGGCTCGAACACGATCCACACTTCGGCGAACTGGCCGGCACCGCCGGTCTGCTTCTTGTGGATGTACTGTTCGGTCAGCTTCTTGGTGATGGTCTCCCGATAGGCAACCTGCGGCTCGCCCATGGTGCCTTCGACGCCGAACTCCGTGCGCATGCGGTCCAGGGTGACCTCCAAATGCAGCTCACCCATCCCGCGCAGGATGGTCTGGCCGGTCTCGCGGTCGGTTTCCAGATGCAGCGAGGGATCGGCGCGGACCATCTTGCCGAGCGCGGCGCCAAATTTTTCCTGCTCTGCCTTGGTTTTCGACTTGACCGACACGCTGATCACCGGGTCCGGAAAACGCATTCGTTCCAGCACCACCGGGTTGGCCGAGTCGCACAGCGTGTCGCCGGTCTCGGTGTCCGCCAGAGACACGAGCGCGATGATGTCCCCGGCGCGGGCCTCCTCGACCGGATTGGCTTCCTTGGCGAACATCTCGACCATGCGGCCGATCTTTTCGCGCTTGCCGCGCGTGGAATTTTGCACCGAGGCGCCCTTCGTCAATACCCCGGAATACACCCGGATGAAGGTGAGCGCGCCATAGATGTCGTTGATGACCTTGAAGGCTAGAGCGGCGAACGGCTCATCGTCGGAGCACTTGCGCTCGCCGATGGGCTCGCCGTCGGCGTCGACGGTCTTGATAGAGGCCACGTCGGTCGGCGCCGGCAGATAATCGACCACGGCGTCGAGGACCTGCTGCACGCCCTTGTTCTTGTAGGAAGAGCCGCATAGAACCGGCGTAAAAGCCGAGTGAATGGTGCCCTTGCGCAGCGCGCGGCGCAGCACGTCGGCCGACGGGACAGTGCCTTCGTTGAGGAAGGCTTCCATCGCCGCGTCGTCCTGCTCGAGGCAGGTGTCGACCAATTCGGTGCGGAACTTCGCGACATCGGCCAACAGCTGCCGGTCGCTCGGCACGGTGATGTGCAGCTTGTCGGCGAGGTCGGGAGTGACCTCGAGGATCTGCCACTGCGCATCCTTGTCGTCGGAGTCCCAGACCAGGGCCTTCATCTCGACCAGGTCCACCATGCCCTTGAAGTTTTCCTCCGATCCGATCGGAATCTGCACCGGCAGCGGGCGCGCGCCCAGGCGCTTTTTGATCATGTCCACGCAGCGCAGGAAATTCGCCCCGCTGCGGTCCATCTTGTTGACGTAGCACATGCGCGGCACGCCGTAGTTATCCGCCAGGCGCCAGTTGGTTTCCGACTGCGGTTCCACGCCCGCGACCCCGTCGAAGACCACCACCGCGCCGTCGAGCACCCGCAGCGACCGATTCACCTCGATGGTGAAATCGACGTGTCCGGGGGTGTCGATGAGATTGATCTTCTTGTCGCGCCAGAACGCCGACACCGCCGCGCTTTGGATGGTGATGCCGCGCTTTTGCTCCTGCTCGAGGTAATCGGTGGTCGTCGAGGTCTTCAAATCCTTGGTGTCGTGGATGTCGATGATGGTGTGCTTGCGCCCCGTGTAATACAGAATGCGCTCCGTCGTCGTCGTCTTGCCGGCGTCGACGTGGGCGATGATGCCGATATTGCGGATATCGGAAAGGGGTATTGTGCGAGCCATATCAAAGTTCCATGACAGTTGTGGATGAGGTCGGGGTCGACCGGCAGCCAAGAGGGCGCAGAGTTTGACACGCCGATGTGGGGTGTGTCGAAAGAAAATCAAGGGCCGCCAACAGGGCGCCGGGCGGGCTGGAAACATGTCAAAGTCTTAATGGCGCCGATCGGGCGAATCAGGATGCCACGCCCCATAGGACTTGTAGTCAATTGGCCGCGCGAATCCGAAGGGTATGATCGGCGTGGTAATTTCACGGGAGAGTTCTATGCGTGCTTTCAATCGACTCGCGCTCGCCGGTCTGTTCCTTTGCTTGGCCAGCGCGTCGGCATATGCCGACGGCTTGACGATCACCATCAGCAATGACACCACCACCAATATTCTCGTCACCGTGTACGACCTCAATACTTATCCTGTCCAAAAGCTTCTTTCCAGCCAGCTGATGAATGGGTTTGCCACGGTGTCGGTCTCCGTGACGCCGGATTCCTCCGGACAGGGACACTTGTCGTGGACGGCGATAACCGTCGACCGCGACATGCGCCAGTGCGGGCATAACGACAAGCCCAATCTGAGCGACGGGGATACGGTGCACGTGCATGCCGACGGCGATTGCGGAGGCTAAGCGCCGACCCAAGCGCAAGTGGTTCGCCGCGGCGGCGCTGAACGGCTGAGCCCGCCCACCCCGCGGACCGGCCCGCCGAACCTTCAGTACCACCGGGCCCGGCCGATAACCGAGGAGGCGGGCGGGCGGAATACGACGGCGGTCAATTGTTATGCCTCAAGCGCAGGCGTTGCGGTACTTTTTGGCGATTTTTCTCGCCGCCGTCTGCACGCACGCGCTCGCGCTCGATCCGTCCCTGCAGCCGAGCCAGTACGTGCTCGACAACTGGCAGATTGCAGACGGGCTGCCCCAGAGCTCGGCGCAAACTCTGGCCCGTACGCCCGACGGATACCTGTGGGTCGGCACCCAGGAAGGCCTGGCCCGCTTCGACGGAGTCCGGTTCACGGTATACGACGGCGGCGGCAAATCCGCCATCCCGAACAAGCACATCTCCGTTCTGTTCGTCGATGGGGCCGGACGGCTGTGGATCGGAACGCGTTCGGGGCTGGCCGTGCTCGAGAAGGGGCAATTCAGGCCCTTCAACGCCGCCGCCGGGCTGGCGAATGCTTACATCCGCGCGATCGTCGAAGGCAAAACCGGACACCTGTGGGTGGGCACGGAGAATGGGTTCTTCGAAATTGCCGGGGCGAGCACGCGGTCCTTCGATGCGTCGAACGGATTGCAGGAGGCGCGCATCCGTGCGCTCTTGGAGGACCGCGACGGGGTGCTGTGGATAGGTACGGTCAGCGGCCTGCAGCGCTTCGACGGCCAGCGCTTCGATACGGTACCGCTCCCCGACGCAAGTGCAGATACTGCGGTCACGGCCATCCACGAGGACGCCGACGGCACGCTATGGGTGGGCGCCGGAACCGGCGCTCTGTATCGCCGCGCCGGCGATCATTTCATCGTCGTGGCTGAAAAGGGGCGCTATGGCTCGGTGATCCGGGCGCTGGCGCGCGATCACGATGGCAATCTATGGATCGGCACGCGCGGCGGCGGCCTGGTGAGGTGGCACGACGGGAAGTTCACCGCGCTCGCCAGCAACCAGTTCGCCAACAGCGATGTGCGCGCCCTGCTGGAGGACGATGAGGGAAGCCTCTGGGTAGGCAGCTACGGCGTCGGGTTGTTGCGATTGCACGACGCCAAATTCGCCTCGGCGGGGGAGCCCGAGGGATTGCAGGGCAACCTGACCTGGTCCATTACGCCGCGCAAGAGCGGGGGCGTATGGGTCGGGTCCGACGGCGGCGTCAGCAGCTATGTCGATGGCCAATTCAAGCACGTGGCCGGACCGCCCGGTCACGAAGACATCCGCGTGCGTGCGGTTCTGGAAGACCGGCAAGGTGCTCTGTGGGTGGGTACCGACGGCGCCGGCGCCTACCGGCTCGATGCGCGCGGCATGACCGTGTTCAATCGACACGACGGTCTTTCGGGAGAAACGGTGACGGCGCTCACCGAGGACCATTTGAGCCGCATCTGGATCGGGACCAACGAAGGCCTCGACCTCATTGAGCACGACAAAGTCACCTCGATGCAATCTCTCTTGGGCGCGCCGGGATCCGCCGCGGTGCACCTCATTTACGAAGACCGCGGGCACAATCTTTGGGTGGCGACCGAGGCGCGGGGCCTGTTCCTCATCGGCGCTCGCGGCACCCGCCACCTCGGCACGAAGGACGGTCTGCCGAGCGATTGGGTCATCTCCATCCATGAGGATGAGCGCGGGATTCTCTGGCTCGGCACGACCGACGGCCTTGCGCTATGGCACGACGACAAGCTCAAATCGCTGGCGCGATTCGGCGGCCCGCTGCAGGAGACCATCGTGCAGCTGCTCGAGGACGATTCGCATCGGATGTGGCTCACGACGAACAAGGGCCTGCTGTCCGTGCCCCGCGCAGAGCTCGATGCGCTGGCATCGGGCGGAACCCGCATCCCGGACTTCCACACCTATGGCGTCGCCGACGGTTTGCGCACGGCCGAATTCGACGGCGGCAACACCTCGCCCGGATGTCGTTCGCCGGACGGATTTCTCTGGTTCCCGAGCGTGCGCGGCATCGTCCGGGTCGACGCAGCGCACATTCGCACGAATACACTGCCGCCGCCCGTACACATCGAACAGGTCGCCGTCGATGGGCGGTCGTTGACTCTGATCGACGGAACAGAGGTCCCCCCGGGTGTGCGGCAATGGGAATTTCAATACACCGGACTGAGCCTGTTGGTGCCGCAACGCTCGCTTTTTCGCTATCGGCTCGAGGGCTTCGACAAGGGATGGATCGACGCCGGAAACCGCAGGACCGCCTACTACACGGGACTTGCGCCCGGCACCTACACCTTCCACGTGACCGCGAGCAACAACGACGGCGTGTGGAGCGAGGCGGGCGACCGCTTTCGCTTCACGCTCAAGCCCCACTTCTACCAGACCTCATGGTTCGCTCTCCTGTGCATCCTCGCCGTCGTGTGCGCCGTGGGCGCCGTGTATCGCCTGCGCGTGGGACACCTGCGGCACCTGGCCGGGGCGCTGAGCGAGCAGGTGGCGCGGCGCACACGGGATCTCGAGACGGCCAATGCCGAATTGGTGCAGGCAAGGGACCGGGCCGAGCTTGCCGCCCAGGCGAAGTCGCAGTTCCTGGCCAACATGAGCCACGAAATCCGCACGCCCATGAACGGGGTGATCGGCATGACCGAGCTGCTGCTGGAGACCAAACTCGATCGGACGCAGCGCGATCACACCGAAACGATCCGCGACAGCGCCGCCGCTCTGCTCACCGTCATCAACGACATACTCGACTTCTCGAAGATCGAAGCGGGCAAGCTGGATCTCGAGCGCATCGACATGGATCTGCGCAGCGTGATGGACGACGTCGCCCATCTGCTCGCCATCCACGCGCACGCGAAGGGGCTCGAGCTGATCACCAATATCGACCCGGCGGTTCCCGACCGCGTCATCGGCGATCCAAACCGCCTGCGTCAGGTATTGCTCAATCTCGGGAGCAACGCCGTCAAATTCACCCGAACCGGCGAGGTGTCGATCGACGTGCGGTTGATTTCGAGCGACGCCCGCGACATCACGATCCGCTGCGAGCTGCGCGACACCGGCATCGGCATCCCTGCCGTGCGCCTCGAATCGCTGTTCATGCCGTTTTCGCAGCTCGACGCGTCGACCACACGGCATTACGGCGGCACCGGCCTCGGTCTGTCCATCGTGCGCCGTCTCGTGGAGCTGATGGACGGCGACACCGGCGTCGAGAGCACCGAGGGCGTCGGCTCGGTGTTCTGGTTCACCGCGCGCTTCAGCACGTCGGCGCGCCGCGTGGAAAGCCGCCGCTTCGAGCTCGAACTGCTCGAGGGCCGGCGCGTGCTGGTCGTCGACGACAACGCGACGAACCGCAAAGTGCTGGGCCAGCAGCTGATGCATCTGCGGATGAAGCCGACCTGCGTCGAACACGCGGACGCCGCGCTTGAGGCGCTGGAGGCCACGCTGCATGGCGAGCCCCACTTCGATATCGCAGTGCTCGACTACATGATGCCGGGATGCGACGGGTTCGAACTCGGCGGCAGGATCGCGAGCGACGAGCGCTTCAAGGGCACGCGTCTCGTGCTGCTCACGTCCGCCCACGGCATCCGCGGCGCCGAGGAATTCGAAAAGCTCGGATTCGCAGCCTATCTGCTCAAGCCGGTATCGCATCGCGACTTGCGAGAATGCCTGGGCCGCGTGATGTCGGTGGACGCGGCGAAGTGGCACGAGCGGACCCAGTCCATCGTGGTCGCCGACCGCGGGCGCAGCGCCGTCAGCGGGCGGCGCGTCCTGCTGGCCGAGGACAACCTGGTGAATCAGAAGGTCGCCCGCGGCACCCTGGAAAAAATGGGCTACTGCGTCGACATCGTAACCACCGGCGAAGAGGCCATTGCCGCCTGGGAAACCGGCCGATATCACATCATCCTGATGGACTGCCAGATGCCGGTGATGGACGGCTACCAGGCGACCCGGCAGATCCGTGCGCGCGAGCGCGGCGAGCGCCGCATTCCGATCGTCGCGCTGACCGCGGATGCGATGAAAGGCGCCAGGCAGCAATGCCTCGATGCCGGGATGGACGACTACCTGACCAAGCCGCTCGACCGTGCGCGGCTCGCCGAGACCCTCGAACGGCACCTGGCGCCCGGCAGCGAGCGAGCCGGCGTCGAGGAATGTGCGGATCCCGCCGCCCAGCCCGCGGTCGGGCCCGCCGCGAGCCTCGATGCGCCGGTCGACTGGGTGCAGTTCATGGCGGCGGCGGATGGCGATCGGGAGTTCGCGCAGGAGCTGGTGCAGCTGTTCATCGATTCGGGAGACGCGGCGCTGCGCGACATCCGCGCCGCTCTCGATCGCGGCGATCTGCCGGCGGCCGGGCGCGCGGCGCACTCGTTCAAGGGTTCGAGCGCGAACATCCGCGCGCAATCCGCCGCCGCCGCGGCCGCCCGGCTCGAGGAGGCGGCGCGGATCGGAGACACCGATCGGATGCCGCAGCTGGAGCGGCAATTGCGCGATGAAGCCCTCCGAGCCCGGGAGTACCTGCGCGCGCGCCGGGCATGAGCCCCTTCAACCCGCGGTGTTGAACTCCTCGCTGCGCACCGCCGGCAGCGGTGTGTGGCCGTTCGCCGCATCGGAATGGCTGGCGGAGAGTTTCTTCATCAAAGGCAGCATGGCGATCGCGATCACGGTGCAAACGATGCCGGCAAAACCAAGCCGGTTGAACAGGCTGGTATAGATGGTCAGCGATTCGAGCGGGTCGGCGAGGTTCTCGGGTATGTGCGCGAAGTTCGCGACCACGCTTCCCAGGTATTGCGAGAGGCCGACGGCCACGAAGTAGGCTCCCATCATGAAGCCGCCCATGCGCGCCGGCACGTAGCGCGCAATCATCGCAAGCCCCAGGCCGCTCACCAGCAGCTCGCCCAGCGAGTACAGACCATATCCCCAGACCATGATCCAGGAGGACACCTGACCGTTGACCGCCCACTTCGCGCCCACGCCGTAGATGAAAAAGCCGATCGCCACGCAGGAGAAGCCCCAGGCAAATTTCGCCGCGATCGGCGGGTCCTTGCCGAACCGGCCGAGCGCATTGTAGATGAACACCAGCACCGGACTTAGGACGACGATCCAGATTGAGTTCAAATTCTGGTATTGCTCGGGAATCCAGGTGAACAGGTGCCAGCCGAAAATGCTGAAATTGAGGTCCACGTTCTTCTGTGCGAACAGATTGAGCGAGGTCGACATCTGCTGGTAGAAGACGAAGAAGAAAATCGTCTGCACCACCAGCACCAGTGCCGCAATCAGACCCGCACGCTCGTCCCGATGGCTGGTGCGGATGAGGTTCGCAAATATCATGAGGATGACGGCCGCGGCGGCATACACGCAAACACGCGCAACGGTCTGGCTCTGCAGTACGAATGCCGAGACGAGCACCGTGCCGACGCCGCCCGCCAGCACGGCGGCGAGGCGCCGGCGGTTCACGCGCGATTCGTCCGGCGGCGATCCGATGTGCGCCAGCGCCCGGCTCATCAGCGAATAGTTGATCATGCCCAGGCACAGGCCGATGGAGCACACGCCGAAGGCGGTGTGCCAACCGGCCGAGTTTCCGTAACGGGCGCCGACATAGTCGCGAATCCACGGCGTCAGCGTCATGGAGATCATCGAGCCGATGTTCACCGCCATGTAGTACATGGTGAATGCGCTGTCGATTCGGGTTTCGTCGCCCTCGTAGATTTTACGCACCAGATTGCCGGCGTTCGGCTTGAAGAAGCCGTTGCCGACAATGATCACGCCGAGCGCAAAGTACAGGAAATACGCATTGTCGGTGGGCAGCCATAGCAGCACGTAACCGAATGCCAGCACCACGGCGCCGATCTTCATGGTGCGCCGCGTACCGATCAGCTTGTCCCCGATCCATCCACCGATGGCCGGCGTCGCATAGATCAGCGCCGCGGCCGCCCCCCACACGAGATTTGCGCGGGTGTCCACGAAGCCGAGCTTCTTCATCATGTAGGTGACCATGAGCACCTGCATGCCGTAAAAGCCGAAGCGCTCCCACATTTCGATCAGAAAGA
The DNA here is from genome assembly GCA_963837045.1 of uncultured Gammaproteobacteria bacterium. Lineage (GTDB taxonomy): Bacteria > Pseudomonadota > Gammaproteobacteria > Steroidobacterales > Steroidobacteraceae > Bog-1198. The sequence continues at coordinate 348,169 of CAWIMA010000016.1, read as the reverse complement.
CCGTACTGAAGGAGCGGGTCTGAGAGACCGGCGGATTCGCAGTTGCCATAGATATGTTCCGTGCGTCGTTGGATTTGCAATGAGTGATCAGTAGGCGAGCGCGACCCCGTCGGCGCGCATCTCGCTCGCCGCAGCGTACACGCGCTCCGCGCCGCTCGTGCGCTGCTCGATGCATTGATAGCGCCCGAAGCCTCCATCGGAGTCGCCCATGATCCAGCCGATGTCGGCGAGCGCACGCCGCGAGGCCGCGGGCACGCCGGCCTCCAGTCGAAGAATCCCTTCAGGGCCGAGTCCCGGCGGGTCTTCTCCCATGCTTTGAGATGAGCCCTCGTGGTGCCATCGCGGACTGTCGCCCGCGGCCTGCACATCCAGCCCGTAGTCGACCCGGTTGACGATGATCTGGGTTTGACCCTGCGGCTGCATGTCGCCGCCCATCACGCCGAACGACATCCATGGCCGGCCGCCCTTGCTCGCGAACCCCGGTATGATGGTGTGAAAGGGACGCTTGCCCGGCTGGTAGACGTTCGGATGGCCGTCCACCAGAGAGAACAGCTCGCCGCGATCCTGAAACATGAAGCCGAGCCCGTCGGCGACCAGCCCGGAGCCCATGCCGCGGAAGTTCGATTGAATCATCGACACCATCATGCCCCTTAAGTCGGCGACCGATAAATAAGTCGTGTCGCCGCGGCCCGGCGCCCGGCCCGGATGGATCGGCGTGAGAATGCGGTCGGCGCGGATGAGCTGCGCGCGCTCGGCTGCATATGCCTTGGAGTTCAGCCATTCGACAGGGATCTGCGCGAAGTGCGGATCTGCGTAATAGCGGGCGCGGTCTTCGTAGGCGAGCCGCTTCGCTTCAGCCTGCACGTGAATGGCGGCGGCCGATTGAAACCCCATCGAGCGCAGATCGAAGTTCTCCAGAATGTTCAGCATCTGCAGCGTGGCGAGTCCCTGCGTGTTGGCGGCCAGCGCATACACCTCCACTCCGCGGTAGTCGGTGACGAGCGGATCGGTCCATTCGGCGCGCTGCCCGCGCAGATCCTCGCAAGAGAGCCAGCCGCCGATGCGCTTGAAGTAGGCATCGATGGTGCGTGCGATGGGGCCCTCGTAAAAAGCATCGCGACCGCCCTCTGCGATCATGCGATAGGTACGCGCCAGGTCCGGATTGCGCAGCACATCGCCTGCACGGGGCGCACGGCCGGAAGGCGCATAGGTACGCAGCGCATTGGCGGTTTCCTCGACGCCCGAGCTCGGGTCGACAAACACGGCCAGATTCCTGCCGATTTGCAGGCCGATGATCTGCGGCACCACGGCCCCGCTCTCGCACAGATCGATCGCCGGCTCGAACAGCTCCGCCCATTTGAGCGTGCCGTAGCGCTGGTGCAGCGTCCACCAGGCATCGAGCGCGCCCGGCGTCGACACCGAAATCGCGCCGTAGGCGGGGATGACCCCGTGCTTCGCACGTGCGCGCACCGTCTCGAGACTCAATGTTTTGGGCGAGCGTCCCGCGCCGGCGAGCCCGACGAGCTTGGCCAGCCGCGGATCCCAGACCATGGCGAAGCAATCGCCGCCGAGACCGCAGCCGGTCGGCTCCAGGAATCCGAGACAGGCATTCGCCGCGACCGCCGCATCCACGGCGCTGCCGCCTCGCTTCAGCGTCTCGATGGCCGTGAGCGTCGCGAGCGGATGCGCAGTGCCGGCTGCGCCGGAGCGCCCCAAGGCCGCGGAGCGGGAAGCGAAGCTCGCGCCGGTTGGACGATCTCCGGCACGCACATCGGGCCGTTCAAAGCGCTCGGCTCCCTCAGGCTGGAAAGGGGGCAGCGGGTCGGCGCAACGAGTCGTCCCAGACATCGGCGCATTATGTCATGGCGCTGATTGAACAGTATGTGATCGACTATGTGCGAAACGCCACGGCATAAAAAATAGCGTTAAAGATGTCTCTGTCTCCGAGCGGATTGTGTGACGCGGTTAACACCGGCCCGGCGAGCCTCGGCATAGCGTGATAGCCCTTCGACCATGGCCGAACTCAAGTTGGGCAGAGAAATGACACCAAGCCATCGTCCGCTCCTCCTCGGCGCCCTCTCGCTCTTGCTGCTTTCGGGTTGCGAAATCAATTCTCCGTGGGGCAGCAGCGGCACGGGATCGGAATACGGTTCGACCAGTGTGACCGGCAGCGGCGGCGGCACCGGCAGCGGAACGGGAACCGGCACTGCGACCGGACCGGTCGGCGTCGGCGGCGAAAGCGGCACGTCCGGCAGCGACGATTCGGTGGTGGCGACCGCCTCGGTCGCCGCAGTATCCGTCGCCGTCGGTGCGAACCAAACCATCAGCATTACGTTCAACTCGAGCGACGGCCTCGCGATCACCGGCTTCGGAATCTCAGACAGCGGGTCGCTGCCCGCCGGCTGGAGCGCACCGACCAACTTCACCTGTGCCCTGGTGGCGAACGGCAACGGCTGTGTGCTCAATCTGACGTACGCGCCGACGGCGGTCGACAGCGGAACGCTGACGATCAACTACGTGTACGTGGATAATGCAAACCTGGCCAAGGCGCCCGGCGGGTCGGTGAGCATCCCCTACGCCGCGACCACGACCAACAATGTCGTCGCCACGGCCGCGCCGACGGGCCAGATCGCTGCCATTCGTGGGCGCCGGCAGTCAATCGGTCAGCGTCAACTTCACGACCGACGATGGCAATGCCGCCACGGAGCTTACGCTCACCACGGCCTTGAACGCCCTGCCTTCGGGATGGAGCAGCACGACGGCGAACTTTTCCTGCGCCATCGTCAGCTCGGGCAGCGGTTGTCTGCTGCCCCTGACCTACGCACCAACGGCGGCGGGCCGAGGCACGCTCACGCTCAACTACGGCTACACCGATGATTCCGGCGCTGCCAGAACCGGAGTGGTGAACATTGCGTATTCGACGACCTCGGCGAACCGCGTGATCGCCGCGGCATCGCCGAGCGGCCAGGTCGATGCCGTCGAGAAGACCGGCGGACAAGCCGTAGCCGTGACGTTCACGACCGACGACGGCCGGCCGGCTTCCGCTCTGTCGGTGACCTCCTCTTTGGCGGCGCTGCCGCCCGGATGGAAAAGCAGCTCGAGCAGCTTCTCCTGCGGCAGCGTGAGCACCGGCAACGGCTGTCAGCTGCGGCTGACGTACGCACCGACGGCGCTGGCGAGCGGCACGCTCACTTTGAATTTCGCCTATACCGACGATGGCGGCACGCCGCAGAGCGGGACGGCAAACCTCACGTACGCCGCGACCACCAACGACAACGCCATCGCCACAGCATCGCCGTCGGGCCAGATCAACGCCGTGGTGGGCATGGGCGCCCAGTCCGTTGCCGTCACGTTCACGACCGATGATGGCCGGCCTGCCACCGCATTGCAGCTCACCAGCAGCCTGACTGCGCTGCCCGCCGGTTGGAGCAGCACCGACAGCGCCTTCGCCTGCAGCGGCTTCAGCAGCGGCAGCGAGTGTCAGCTCACCTTGATGTATGCGCCGGCCGCGGCCGGCACCGGCACGCTCACCTTGAATTACGCGTATCAGAACAATGCGGGCGAGGCCAAGACCGGTACGCTCAACATCGCCTACCGCGCCACGACGAACGACAACATCGTCGGGACACCGAGCCAGCCCACACTCGCCGTTCTCACCGGCAGCAGCACGCCCGTCGCCGTGACCTTCACCACGGATGACGGCAATCTCGCGAGCGCATTGTCGGTGACCTCGGGACTCGCCGCGCTGCCCACCGGCTGGAGCAGTGCCTCGAGCAGCTTCAGCTGTGCGAGCGTGAGCGTCGGCGCGAGCTGCCAGCTCGCTCTGACGTATGCGCCCACCGCCCCCGCGACGGGCACGCTGACGCTTGGATTCAGCTACACGAATGATGCGGGAATTGCGAAGTCTGGCTCCGTATCGATCGCCTTCACCGCGACCGCACCGCCGCCGTAACCCGCGCTATCTTCCCCAATCAGCGATCGGCGCTCCGAGCCCCCGGAGCATGCCGCTGTCCAACTGTCGCTATTGTGCAACAGGGGTGGACTAGGTATTTCGTCCAATTTCGGCCAATCGTACGATCTATACCATTGGTACCAGCGGACAGCGCAATCGATTAGCGGTCGCGTCCTGCGTTCAGGGCGAGCAATATTTTCTTCAACATAGGGCTTTAGGACTCATTATCTATGAAAATCAAACTACTTACGGCAGCGGCGCTTACGCTGGCCGCTGTTGGCGCGGCACAGGCGCAGGACGTCATCAGCGTGGCGAACAATCCCTGGGAGGGCTGGTTCGCTGGCGCCAACATCGGCGGCGCGTGGAATCACACCTGCCAAAGCTGGGAGCCGGGAACGGCCATCACGAGCGGCAGTAATCCCGCCCTTGCCAACGCCTTTTACAATCGCAACTGCCCCAACAATGGCAATTTCATCGGCGGCGTGGATTTCGGGTACAACTTTCAAATCGACCAGTGGGTGTGGGGTTTCAAGGCCGACTACGATGCGGTCGGCAGCAAGAGCTATAACCGCTCCTACACGTATACGGGGAATGCGAACACCGGCGCCGATACTGGTATCCCTAACGGCACCTATGCCATCAACGGCAAGGTGAGCCCGAACGGCATCGGCCTGTTGGGCCCGCGGGTCGGCTACGCGTTCGATCAGTGGCTGCCGTACTTTCGGGTCGGCGGGGCCTTCGCGGGCGGACAACATACCTCCACGCTCAGCTTCACTCCGGCCGTCGGCGACAATCCGCCTGCTACAGCCGGCAGCATCAGCGGCGGCAAGAACTTCAAGTCCAGCGGCTTCAATGTCGGCGCCGGTCTTGACTACGACTTGCAAGGGCCGTGGTCCTTCACCGCCGAGTACAACTACGTGAACTTGGGCAAGGGGACCAACTCGACGTTCACCTGCACCGCCACCGCGGCAATTTGCGCGCGCTACTCCAACTTGTCGCTGGATAACATCCACAACAGCTTCACCATGAACCTGTTCCGGGTGGGCTTCCACTACGCCTTCAAGTAACGAGAAAGAACCAACCGATGGAGCGGGCGCCGGTCTGAAAGCCGGCACCGCTTCATCGGTTGCTTGTCCGGATTGCGATTTATTGCAGCGAATTCCCCCGCTTCCGCCGGGAGGCAAGGCGGGGTGTGTTCGGTGCGGCCACTTCCTCGCCAAACAACCGTCCGAAGAATCCCACGATCGCGCGCTCGCACTCACCGTTGCGGCCGCCATCTGCTTTATCGTCGCCAATACGGTGCCGCTGATGCTGCTTCGGGTCGCCGGACGCTTTGCGAGCACGACGATTGTGGGTGGCGCTTACGAGATGTGGCTGCAGGGTCAGCGGATCACTTCAGTGCTGGTGCTGTTCTGTGCGGTGCTCGCTCCGGCCGCCTACCTCTTGTTGATGTTGACGATTCTGCTCGCCGCCCGGCGCTCGCGCGTGCCGGCGTGGGCTGGTGAGCTGCTGCGCTGGCTGAGCCACCTGCAGGTATGGTCGATGCTCGAAGTGGTGATGCTCGGCATTCTCGTGGCATTGACCAAGATCGCCCAGCTCGCGACCGTGGACCCCGGCATCGGCATGTACGCCTTCGGCGCCGTGATATTGTTGATTCCGGCGGTCATGGTCAACTTCGATGCGCGCGAGATTTGGCAGCGCGTGAAATGGACCGGCCGCGCGTGAGCTACCGGATGATTACCGCCTTGCGTGCCGGACTCGTGTCGTGCGAGAGCTGCCACTTGGTGTCGCGTCCTGCCAACAGGCTGGAGCCGGGCTTCTGTCCGCGCTGCGGCGAAAAGCTCGAAGTCCGCCGCCGTGCCTCGATCGAGACCACCTGGGCGCTCGCCGCCGCCGCCACCATCTGCTACATCCCCGCGAACGTTTTGCCGGTGTTGAACACGACCACACCGGCGGGTTCCGATGGCGACACCATCATGGGCGGAGTCGTATATCTCTATACCTCGGGATCATGGCCGCTGGCGCTCATGGTGCTGATCGCGAGCGTGATGATTCCCCTGGGCAAGCTGGTCTCGCTCGCCTACCTGCTGATCAGCGTACAGCTCGGTTCGGTCAAGAGCAGCCGCGAGCGCACGCGCCTGTATCGAATGGTGCTGTTCATCGGCCGCTGGTCGATGCTCGACGTGTTCGTCGACACTTTCACCGTGGCCATGGTGCAATTGCAGCCTCTGATGTCGGTGGCGCCGGGCCCCGGCGTGGTATTCTTCGCCGCGGTGGTGGTACTGACGATGCTCGCGGCCGAATCCTTCGACCCGCGGCTGATCTGGGACTCGACCAAGCCTGACGAACTCGCCCTTGGCTAACGAAAATAATCCGGATGATCTCCCGCAGGCAACCATCGAGCGCAGCAAGCGCTTTCGGATTTCGATCGTCTGGATCATTCCCATTCTCGCCGCGGTGGTGGCCATCGGGATCGGGATACAACGAATCCGCAACGAAGGCCCCAAAATCACCATCATCTTCAAGGGCGCCGCGGGCATCGAGGCCGGCAAGACCTTCATCAAGTACAAGGATGTGAACATCGGCTTGGTGAGCGCCGTGCAGCTCACGGACGACTTCACCAAGGTCCTGGTCACGGCGCAAATCGACAAGCACGCAGAGGGCTTGATCGTGCAGGACGCGAAATTCTGGGTGGTTCAGCCACAGGTAAGCTTGAGCGGCGTTTCGGGGCTCAGTACCCTGCTGTCGGGGCAGTACATCGGATTTCAGGCCGGGACGTCGCACGAGCGCGCACGCAGTTTCACGGCGCTCGACGAGCCGCCCCTGATCACCGATCAGCCGGGCCGGGTGTTCAAACTGAACGCCGCCACCTTGGGGTCGGTGGGCGTCGGCGCGCCGGTCTATTATCGAAGCGTGAGCGTCGGCGAGGTGGCGGCCTACCAGCTCGCGGCCGACGGCAGGTCGATCCAGATCACCGTGTTCATCAACGCCCCGTACGACCAGTACGTCACCACCGAGACGCGCTTCTGGAATGCGAGCGGTATACGAGTCACGGCCGGTGCGAACGGCGTGGACATCCAGACGGAGTCGCTCGTCTCGGTGCTGGTGGGCGGTCTTGCGTTCGATGTGCCCATCTTTCGGCCAACCGGTAAGCCGGCCGCCGCGAACGCGGAATTTGCGCTCTATCAGGACCAGACCACCGCGATGACGCAGCCTGATGCGTTGGAGCGGCGCTTCGTGCTGTATTTCAACGAGTCGCTGCGCGGCCTGAAGGTCGGAGCGCCGGTGACGCTGTTTGGGTTGACGGTGGGCCAGGTCGCAGAGGTAGGCCTTTCCTTCGATCCGAAGGCATCCGCCTTTCGACCGCGCGTGGTCATCACCTTCGTGCCCGAGCGCATCGCCTCGCGCCTCTCCGAAGCGGATCGGGCTAAGCAAAAATCCTTTCTGGGGACGAATAGCGAAGGCCGCCAACGCTTGGTGCGCAGCCTCGTGGAGGAGCACGGACTACGCGCGCGGCTGGAAACCGGCAGTCTGCTCACGGGGGATCTGTATGTGGCATTCGAGTACGTGCCCAATGCGCCCAAGGTGAAAATCGACTGGAGCCAGGAGCCGCTCGAGCTGCCCGTGGTCTCGGGGGGCCTCGCGAGCCTGGAGGCGAAGCTCGACAGCATCCTGTCCAAGATCGACGCCATGCCGCTCGCGGCCATCGGGGCCGAGGTCAAGAATGCGATCGCCTCGCTCAACCAGACGTTGAAGCAGACAGACGCTCTGATCGCTCGCGTCGATGCAGAGTGGGTGCCCGAGGGAACCAAGACCATGGAGACCCTGCACCAGGCCATTGCCGACGCCGATCGCTCCCTCCTCGGCAAGGAGGCGCCCGCCGCGCAGGATCTGCACGACACGCTGCAGGAGCTCACCCGGGCGGCTCGTGCGGTACGCGTCTTCGTCGATTATCTCGACCGTCATCCTGAAGCGTTGATTCGAGGGAAGAAAGAGGAAAATCCATGATGCGCCGCATTGCCGCCATGGCCGCCGTGTGCGCGCTCGCGGCCCTTTTCGCCGGCTGCCGCAGCCCGCAGTCTCACCTGTACACCTTGAGTCCCGGCGCCGCGACAGCGCAAGCCGGCGAAAGCACATCCAACCTCTCCGTCGTCGTCGGACCGGTTTCAATACCCTCCGATCGTCGACACTCCGCAAATCGCGGTCAGCGTGAGTGCGAATCAGGTTTGGCTGGACGAGTTCAATCGCTGGGCCTCGCCCCTGCAGAACAATATCGCGCACGTGGTCGCCGACAATCTCGTCGCCATGCTCGGGACGCCGCGGGTCTCGCTGTTTCCGCAGGCCCTCAACGCGGATGCCGATTATCGCGTGGCGATCGACGTGCAGACCTTCCAATCATCACCCGGCGAGGCCGCGACCCTGGCGGCGATGTGGATCGTGCGGCGGGTAAAGGACGGCAAGACGTCGACGGGGCGAACCGCGCTGCGCGAGACGACTCAGGGCAAGGGCTATGATGCGCTCGTCGCCGCTCACAGTCGGGCGTTGGCGCGCTTGAGCCAGGATATCGCGGATGCGATACGGGCGCTGACACCCTGACCACCGTTGAAAGCGCTAGGCGTGGCAGCACCCACAAAATTGACGAGGCACATTCTGCTGCTCGCCGCGCTGGTGGCGATGGAGCTGCTGAATCCGCTGTTAGCGAAGGAACAGCTGACGACGCGCATGCTCTCGTTCGCCGTGTTCGCGACGGTCTGCGTTGCGGTATTCCGCGCGGTGTTCGATACCACACCTCAGCGTTGGACCGGCGCGTGCCTCGCAGGCGCCGCGATCGCCCTCAATTTTGCCCGCCTCTTGGTGCCCGCGGGACTGCAGCTGCCGACGGAGGTGGCGCTGGATGGGTTCGCCGCCGCCTTCTACGTGTTCGTTCTTGCCGTGATCGTGGATCATATGTTCGCCGCTCGCCGGCTGCGCAGCGACGATGTGGTCGGTGCCTTCTCGGGCTACATATTGATCGCGCTGATCTGGGGCCGGCTGTATGCACTGGTCTGGATGGCGCTGCCCGGCGCGTACAGAATTAGCCCGGACGTCACCTGGCAGCTCGGCAACTGGCATACGCTGCACGCGCTGTTCGACTATTACAGCTTCACCACGATTTCGAGCATCGGCTATGCGGATATCACGACCACCCGGCCGGCATCGAATACGCTGGTCTGGCTCGAAGTGTTGTGCGGGCAGTTCTATCTGGCGGTAGTGGTCGCGAGCATCGTCGGGATGAGGCTCGCCCAGACGCTCGCGCCGCCGCGCGACGGCAGCCAGCCTTGAGGGCAATGCAGCGCTCCCTGCTGGTTCGAGTGCGGTCCAGGCGGCTGCGTTGGGCGCTCATCGGCGGCGTGGCCACGCTTGCATTGTGCGGCTGCTCGACGATCAAGCACATGTTGCATATGGATAAGGGAGACCAAGCGGCGTCCCAGCGCGCACAGCAGCTGCTGGTTCTGCAGTTTCGGGTGATGCGGTTTGCGGATGGCTATGTCGGCACCATCATCGAGCCGCTGCAGCGCTTCAAGCGGGCTGCCAATGGCCCCGAGGAGCGGCTCATGGCTCAGAACTGGCAGGTGTCGCAGGCCACCGCCGCCTACACCATCGCGACCGGTCCGAGCGCGGTGGTCAACGTGCTCGACATGATCGTGCTCGCGACCCTGAGCCGCATGGTAGTCGAGGATGAGTGGATTACCCAGCGCTTCGGTGACCGTGCGACGCCGCTGCGAGAAGCGTATCGCCGCCTGGAAGCTCAGGCGCAAGATCTGGGCAAGGAGGCCATCACGACGGAGCAGTTCGCGCAGCTGCAGCGCACCATCGACGCATGGCGTGCGCAAAATCCGCATATCAATGCGGTCGCCTACATTCACTTCAGCGACTTCGCAAAATCGATCGGTCACCCGAGTCCGGGCGAGGCCAGCTCCTCAACCGGAGTGTTCCACTTGCTCGGCATCGATCCGCTCAGCGGCCTCGACCCCGCGGTTCGCGAGCTTGCGCAGACCCGGGAATTCGGGGAGCGCGCCATCTTTTGGGCGCAGCGGCTGCCGAATCTCGTCGACATGCAGGCGCAGCTCGTGGCGGACCAGTTTGCCACGACGCCGGAGACGACGCGCCTGATCGCAGACATCGATAAATCGTCCCAGGCCGCGGCAGCCGCCGGCCACCTCGCCGACGAGCTCCCCGGCGTGATTGCGCAGGAGCGCGAGGCGGCGATCCGGCAGTTCATGGACGCCATCACGGTGGAGACCGCGCACACGCGGCAGCTGATCGTCGAGCTGCGCGGGACGCTGCAGGCGGGAACGGCGACCTCGAACTCGCTCGCCACCACCATCCGGGCATTCGATGAGCTGGTCGCCCAGTTCGAGAAGCCGACGCCGGCCGGCGGACCTGCGGCCCCGCCTGGACGGCCATTCGATATCACCGAGTACACGGCCGCGGCGGCCCAGATCGCCCGCGCCTCCGATCAGCTGCAGCAGCTCATCGCCGGCATCGAGCACGGCACCCCGGCGCTCGCGCAGAGCGCCGACCGCGCGGCGGCGACCTTGCAGAGCGTCGTCGATCACGCCTACTGGCGCATCGTCGAGCTGATCGCGCTGCTGCTCGCGGGAGGGCTCGCCGCGGCGCTCGCCTATCGCGGCATCGCACGGCGCTGGCTCGCCTGAACCGGCCTTCAGCGGAAGATGCCGCGTGACTTCAGTACTTGACCGTGTATTTCTTCGCCTCGAGACAGGCGGAGAATGCCTTCTTGAATTCGGTCATTTGCGCGGCGGAGGTTTTGGTGGCTGCCTGGGACTGCTGCGCCGCCTGCTGCGAAGCCTGGTTCGCCTGGCTCTGGACTCGCGCGCGATTGCCGATGGCGCCCACGCCCGCGCCGATCGCCGCGCCCTTGCCCGCGTTGCCGGCGATGGCACCGATCAGCGCCCCGCCGGCAGCTCCCGCCACGGCGCCCTTCGCGGCGGAACCCGAGGTGGACTGCTGCGCGGCTTGCTGTTGCTGCGCGGCCTGCTGCTGCTGCTGCGCGGCTTGGTTGGCGATATGGAAGGGGTCTAGACCAGTCTCCTGCCCCGCCCAGTTGTAGCACTCCGTCTCGTCCTGCGATTGCTGGGCAGCCGACTGGCCGGCGCCCGGAAAGGCGTACACCTTGAGCGTCGCCGCCAGCGTTTTGGTTCCTGTCGGCTCGCTGATGAGCGGGGTCTGCGCCTGCGCGGTGCAAAGCGCGCCGGCGGCCGTGATCAAGACCAGGAGGATGTTGGTTTTCATAAAGATCCTTCGGACCCACCGGCGGCCGTAGCGCTAGGGGGCGGGCACCACGCGGTAGTAAACGCCATTCGCGCCGTATGCCGGCAGAAACCAGGTGTTGCCGCTGAGGTAGTAGGTCACGCCGCCCACGTTCGTGACGATCGCGCCGGCCGGCGGCACCGCATAGATCGCGCCCATGGCGAAGGCGGTGCTCGCGCTTCCCGCAGCGACGCCTGCGGCATATGCGTTCGACGTGGCCGCCGCCGTGTTGGCCGAGGCCACGCTGGCGCCGACCACTGCGCCCACCGCGACACCAGCCGCGGCGGCGCCCGCTGCGCTCCACCCGCCGCAGTTATAGCAGCCCGAACCGTACACGTTCACCGTGGTCGGCGGATGGTAGCCGGGATAATACGCGTTGCCGTAATAGTTGCTGTGATAGGCGGTACCGTACGCAGAGTTGTAGGTCGTCGTTCCGGAGCCTTCCGCATGATAGGCCGAGCCGCCGTAGGCGTTCGTGGCGCTCGTTCCCTGCCCTGCGGTGTGGGTCGCGCTGCCGCCGTAGGCATTCGAGGCGGTCGTCGTTCCGGAGCCTTCCGCATGATAGGCCGAGCCGCCGTAGGCGTTCGTGGCGCTCGTTCCCTGCCCTGCGGTGTGGGTCGCACTGCCGCCGTAGGCATTGGTGCGGGTCGTGGATCCGTAGGAGTGGCTGGTGCTGCCGCCGCCGTAGGCATCGGCATGTCCCCAGGCGCCGGCCGGACCGGAGGCCAACAGCGGTATCAGCATGCTCGTCAGATGGGTGATGGTCTTATTCATCATGACAACTCCTCTCATGGAGTGATGGGCGGTTGCGGCTTGGCAGGCGTGGACTTGGGCGGTGGCCTCATACCGGGGGGCGGGGTGTCCGGACGCGCGAATGGCATGTGCTTGGCATTCGCGGCCTTGACCGATCCAAAGGCATCGTCGGGAACGGCGCCGTCCAACTCCCAGTTCGACAGTTCCAATACGTGGCGCAACCGCGCGGGATCGTTCAAAAAGATCGCATACAGCCGGCGCGGCAGATGATCCTCCGTGCCGATCCACGCCTGCACGAACACATTGCCGGTCACGTACGCCACCATGTCGGTGGTCGTGCCGCCGACCACCCCCGATTGGCCGATATAAAAGGCGTGCTTCAGCCCCTCGGCCAGGTCCTTGTAGGGATCCGCGACGACCACATCGTCAAACGGGAAATAGATCGCCGCTTCATCGTATGCCGCCTTGAGCGCGCCGTCGATGGTCGGCGGCGCGTCGGCGATGGCGACCAGGTTTTCGGCCGGTGCAAACGCCATCATGAGCTTGCCGTCGTAATAGAACTCGGAGGGCGGCCCGTCGCCGAGCGTAACGACTCTGAGCTTGTCCGGCCGCCGCATCGTAACCTGCGACTTGGTGCTGTAGACGAGCGGCGGGCCGAGCAGACTCGGCCCTTCGTAGGAAACCACCGCCGTGAAAGACATGGAATGCGCTGCAGCAAGGCGCGCACCGGCCGCCTTCAAGATATCGATGGCCTTCGGCTCGAGGCCTCCGCGAAACGCCGGCTCGCCGGCCGCACCGTGCTTGGCTTCGTGCTTGCCGGTCTTGGCGGCCGCGGCGGGCGCCGGCTGCGCTTGCGGCGACTGCTGTGCGATAGCCCCAGTTTCCAACATTGCGCCGAGCGCGCCAATGGCCAGGTATCCGAGGATTCTGCTTTGCATCACGGCCCCCAAAGGTTGAATGGGCGACATGGGGGTTCAGCCCATGGAACCACGGCCACCCTAGCTCAAAGCCTGCTCAGCGTCCGTTGGACCAACGCCCCATACACATGACTGCATTCGCCGCCCATAGTGCGCGAGCGTGAAGGGTGGATCTATTCTCTCCAGGAGTGGCTATGAGCAAGCTATTTGGGTTAGCTGTCTGTGTTCTGTGCGCGGCGACACTGGTCGGCGGATGCGCGGAGCAGGAAAAGAAGAACGAAGCGCAGGCTCAGGCGATGCCGGTGAATTGCGCTACCGCGCCCGGCGACCTGCGAGTGCTTCAGAGCGAGAAGGCCAACACCGCGCAGATGATCGGTAACGGCGTATCGATGGTGTTTCCCATTGGTCTGGTCGTGGGGGTTGTCACTTCCACCGAAAAAACCAAGTACCAGGTGACCACCGGCGAATACAACAAGATGCTCGACAACAAGATCGCCGAGATCAAGGCGGCTTGCCCGAACGCGGCCGCCCGCTGAAATCCCGGGTTCGCACAGGAGAATGCCATGACTGAGAAACACCACCGATGGACCCTGGGAGCTGCAATTGGGCTGATCGTGCTCGCCGTTGTCGGATTCTCGGCAGTGCGGCCGAGAGAGGCGCAGGCTCAGGGCTACCCGATCGCGGATGCGGTCGCCAACAAGATCATCCAGAAGTACACCAGCTCGAGCTGCGAGCAATTGTGGATCAAGAAGGAGCAACACGCGCCCCCGACCATGGAGGAGCAGCGCGCCATCACCATGCTGCGCAGCGATCCGCAGATGCGCGCCGAATTCATCAACAAAATTGCCGCGCCCATCGCCAACAAAATGTTCGATTGCGGGATGATTCCCTGACGGACAACGTCTGAAGTGAGCCGACGATCTCATTGAGCCGGTGACGCCGGCGCGGCCATGCGCGAGGGAGCGCGCAGCGATTCGACCAGACTGATCAGATTCTGCGGTATGACCCGAATGAGGCCGCCGCGCGGACTGTCGATGTCCGCGATGAGCAGGAAGGAGACGGAAAAGACGAGGGGCAGCACCATGAGCAGGATGCTTCCTCCTTTGATCTTTTCTGCCCCGTAACCCACCATCAAGTTTCCGACGAGCGCGATCGCGGCCATCAGAATCCATGCCCCCGCCGGGATTCGATTCCACCAAGAGGCCTGCGTGTATCCCTGCGAATTCAGGACATCGTTCATGCCCGCGACGGTCAGGGCGATTATCGTTGTCTGCTGGGCCACGCCCGCATCGCGAACCGCGGCCCACAGGGCGGCCTGCAGCTGGGCAGTTCGGGCATTGATTGCAGGCAGCTCGGCCTCATCGCGAGACCGATAGAACAAGATCCGCTGATCGAGGTAGCTTCTCAGCAGCGAATGCGCCTTGGCCGCATCGTCCCCCGGCAGCAAGTCGGCCCGGACGTACTCGGTGCCGATGGCATTGGCCTCCGCCTCTTCGTAGATCTTGCGCTGATCGTAGCGGTTGATGGCCATCGAAAAGCTGAAGCCGATGATCAGTCCATTCAAGGTCAGCGTCGAGACCAGAATGGTATTGAATTCCTCGCGGATCGCCGCTTCCGGAAGCCGCTTTTTCCTGCGTAAGGACACTCCCGCCCACGTCGCTAACCAGAGCGCCACGAATGCCAGCACAAATACCAGCCACGGATAGTCTAATACGCCATTCATTCGCTATTGCTCGGCCAGCGGTGTGAGCGCTACGGCGTGGGCAACTCCGCTTTCTGCCAGCCCGCATCCGGATCGTACTCGTTGATCCCCTGCGCCATCTTTTCCGTCTCGGGTCCAAGATCCTGCTGGTAGATCACACCATCCTGGTTCACGATGAAGCTCATCACGCCGCTCACTCGATAGACGGCCGGATACGCAATCAGCGCGAAGCCCTCACGCATCTCCCCATTGACGATATAGCTGCGCTCGCCGCCCGGCGCGGATTTGCCCTGAGCGGTGAGCATCTTGAAGACGTACCCGTGAAACGGCGTCGCCTGTCCGGCACCGCGCCGGTATCCCTCGAGGGCGGCCGCGGCGGCGAATTCGCCGAGCGGACTCAATTGCTCGGGATCTTCGGCTTTCCAGTACAGGCCATCGTGCTTGCCGGCCGTGCTGGCGATTTTCTGTGCATAGATGCCGGCGGGTTTCCCGTCATGTCCCGCCGCGGCGTACTCCTGCTGCGCATCGACATAGACCTGACAAACCTCGATGGTATCGAGCTCATTGCGCCCGATGCGCCGAAAGAGGATTTCCTGCGCGCCCGCGGCGGTGTCGAAGCGCCATTCTGCGCCTTCCTTCACGATGGGAATGGGCATCGGCCAATCTTCGTAGCCGACGTACAGAACGCTTCGCGTCGGGCTGACGCTCATCAGGGCAGCGCGCTCCGAGTAGGCCACGAGGAACACCTCGCGATTGCGCTTGTCCATCACCGGATCGCCCGAAAAGATCACCTTTTTTGCGTCGGGGCCGAAGAGCGCGACGAGTTCCTTCGTGTCGCCGGCGCGTGTGGCATCGACCATGGCAACGACAGCGTCCTCCGGAGTCGCGAAGGTTCTCTGCGGTGACTGCGCGGCAATCACGGCGGATCCGCCGCACAGGAGCGCCGCGGCAAGCGCGATTCTGTACATGAGCGAGGATGATTTCATGTGTCGTGCTCCTTAGCGCGGCTTGGGAGCCGAACGTCCCGGGTTGGCGGGCGCCGCGCGCTTTTGGCTGGCGGCGACGCTGCCCTGACCGCGCTCACTGGCCGCACGCTGCGCGTTGCCGTTCTGGTAACCCGTGAGCGCGCCGGAATTGGTGTTTACGCGCTCGCTCGCCCCGGATTTGGGCGCTGGTTTCGCAGCGCCCGGGTTATAGCCGCGTGCGCCGTAATTCGCACCGGTTACGGGGCGCTGCGCACCGCCCGGGTTTTGCCTGTTTGGCGGGTTCGCCGCACTCGGCGGGTTAGCCGGGCGCGGCGTCTGTCCGGCGCCGGGGCGCGTGGCGGGCGGTGTCGCCGGCAGCGTCGTGGGTCGCGGCGGTACCGCTGCACCCGGGGCGCCACCCGGCCGCGCCGCAGGCGGCGTCGCGGGCCGCGCCACCGGTGCGTAGGGCGTGGGACGCGGGGTCACTGTCCCGCGGTTCACGTTGACGTTGTTGCGGTTCACGTTGACGTTACGGTTCACGTTGACGTTGTTGATGTTGGCGTTCGTGTATGAATACGGGCGCGGACGGTAATACCCGCCATAGGGAACCGGTACGGGCCGCACATACGGGTAGCGGGCAGACGGCGGCACCACCCACGGGCGGCCGACCACCACCACGCTATGAGAATGCCAGCCCATGCCCCAGGCGCCCCAGCCCCAGGGTGCGTAGTACGAGTTGCTGACCATCGCCGCACCGATCGCGATGCCGAGGCCGAATCCGATGACCACCGCCGCGGAAGGAGGCGGCGGGTAATACACCACCGCCGGGTTGTACACGGGCACGTACACGACCTGTGGATTGGCGGGCTGGATCACGATGACCTGCTGCCCGTCCTGGCGCTCGGTGACGACCTCCTGCTGCGGCGTGCTCATCAGGTTGCCGGCCGCCTGCGCCTGCAGGCGCAGTTTCTGCACCGTGTTCATCACGCCCTTCGGATCGCTCAAGAATGCGGTGCCGAGCTGGGTGGTCCAGTCGATGTTGGTGGCCATCATGTTGAGCACATCGGGAAACAGCACCAGCGCCACGAAGCTCGCATCAAAGCCCTGTTGGTTGGCTGCGTCCTGCAGTGGAGCCCCCTGCAATTGCGTGTTCTGCTGCACCCAGGTGTTCACCTCCGTCGCCTGCTGCGGACTGGTCGACGCGGTCAGCACCTGCGCGAGCAGCGCATCGGGATACAGCGCAACGGGCGCGAGCAGCTGCTCGAGCGGATCGAGCGTGGGAGGCGTCGAGGGCGCCTGGGCCGCGGCGACAGAAATGATGAAGCCTGAATTGCCGCCGCTCACCGCGGCAACGGCCAGCATGCACAGAATCAGAACTCGGGTAATGCAATTTTTCATGGGTGCTCCGCCGTGCGCCGCGCGATGCAGCGACCTTAGCCGTGGCCCGCGAAAGCGTCTATGTGCCCTAAGTCTCATTGGGGGCGCGGGGTGCGGCAGACCGGTCGAACACCACCTGGTCATGGCACCAGAGCCGTTCGAACAGCCCGCGCGCCACGTCGAGCACGGAGGTTCCGGGCGCGGCGCGCGCTGCTCGCGCCACGATATCCCCGACACTGCGGTTCCCGTTGATCGCCTCGAACAGGCGCTGTTCCGTCGCGTCGATCGGCAAGAAAAGATCGCGGTACGTATGGGTCTGGTTGATCAGCACGGCCGCCGCGCCCGCGGGCAGCCGCTCGTGCAGGCACAGGGTATCGGGCATGCGAATGGGTACGCACTTAAGCCAGGCGTCGCCGGCAAAATCCATGCGCTGCGCAGATCCGTGGCGGCCATCGTCGCGGTAGACGATCGCACTGTGGCGAAGCATCGTGCCGCGGAACAATTCGGCCACCGCATATTGCTCCGCAGGCGACAGGCCCGCGATGCGCGACGCCTGCGGAACCCTCGCCATCACCCCGGCCTGCGAGGAATACGGCGCTTGCCTGACCCAGCGGCCAAACGTCAACGCGCCGTTCTTCAGAAAATCCAGGAACTGCGGGACCGAATAGGCGCGGTCCTGCGGGTGCAGCAGGGCATCGGCAAGCGCCGCCTCATCCCTGAAGTCCGGAGCCTCGCGCAGCACGGCCTCCAGAGGATGTCCGGCGGGCAACGCCTGCAGCGCGACCATCAGGTCACGGATTTCGCCCTCGCTCGGGCGGATGCCGAGCAGTGCGCAGAATCGCTGCATCATGTAGATGCCGGTGCGCCCGTACGGCGCGTAGACCATGAGATGCATCGCGCCCTCGCGATCGAGCACCCCGCGCAGCGCGCGCAGCCCCGCATCGGGATCTGGAAGATGATGCAGAACCCCGGTGCAGACGATTTGATCGAAGCTTGTCCCCAGCTCCTGTGCACGCTCGATCGGCAGCTGCTGCACCGCCAGATTGTTAAGGCGGTACTTTCGCTTCAGCTCCAGCGTACTGCGCACGCTGCCGGCGCTGAAATCGATGCCGGTCACCCGGGCGGCGGGCCAGCGCAAGGCATGCTTGGCCGCCTGCGAGGTCCCGCAGCCGGCAATCAGGATCGAGTAGTCCTCCGTATACGGCCGGGTCGGCCAGAACAGATGAAAGTCGGCGCGGCGCCGTTCGGGGTCCTGCCAGAGCCGGCGATACTTGTCGAGGCTGTCGACGGGGGGCGGATAGGGATGCTCCTCGTAAAAGGCGCGCACCTCCTCGGCAACGCGCGCGGCATCGGCGCTGGTTGATTCGCGGCCCGGTGACTCCAAAGGCGGTTCAGCCGTGCGGCTTCTCCACCATGGCGAGCACCGAGTCCAGGTTGAACGAAGCGGGCTTCTGGCGCGGCGGGAACTTGACGAAGTTTTGCACCTGCTGCGCCACCACCGCCTGCATCAGGTACAGCTGCGGCACGTGATCGACCATCCAGTCCCAGTAGGTATTCGAGTTGAAGTCCGCCCGCTCGAACGGGTCGCGGCGCAGATTCATGATGTGCGGCACCCGCAGCTTCACCAACGGCTCCGCCCACTGCGCCATCTGATGGGCGCGCTGCACCGCCAAATGGAATTTGTAGTCGCCCACCCGTACCGCCATGACCTCCCCGTCATCGCTCATGTACATGATCCAATTGCGCGGGCTCTCCTTCGCCTCGCCGCGTCAGGTAGGGAATCATGTTGTAGCCGTCCAGATGCACCTTGTAGGTCTTGCCCCCCACCGTGTAGCCGTTGAGCAGCTTCTTCGTCACCTCGGGGTCGCCGGCGGCCGCCAGCAGCGTCGGCAGCATGTCGATGTGCGACACGATGCCGTTTAAGACCGAGCCCGCCTTGATCTTGCCCGGCCAGCGCATGAAGCACGGCACGCGCCAGCCGCCTTCCCAGTTGGTGTCCTTCTGGCCGCGGAACGGGGTGTTGGCGCCATCCGGCCAGGTGTCGTTCTCCGGACCGTTGTCGGTGGAATACATCACGATGGTGTTGTCCGCGATGCCGAGCTCATCGAGCTTGTCGAGCATCTGCCCGATCTGCTCATCGTGCACCACCATCCGATCGCTGTACTCGTCCTGGCCGCTCTTGCCGCGGTTCTTCTCGGCGACGTGGGTCCGAAAGTGCATGGCGGTCGCGTTGTACCAGAGGAAGAAGGGCTGGTCCGCTTTGGCCTGCTTCTCCATCCACGCAAGCGCGCGCTCGGTGATCTCCTCATCGATGGTTTCCATGCGCTTCTTGGTCAAGGGCCCGGTGTCCTTGATCGTCTGGCCGCCCTTGCCGTCGGCCACGCAATGCAGCACGCCGCGCGGCCCGAACATCTTCTTGAACGCCGGATCCTTCGGGTAATCGGGCAGCTCCGGCTCCTCTTCGGCATTCAGGTGATACAGATTGCCGAAGAACTCGTCGAAGCCGTGCATGGTCGGCAGAAATTCGTCGCGGTCGCCCAAATGGTTCTTGCCGAATTGGCCGGTGGCGTAGCCCAGGGGCTTGAGCATCTCGGCGATGGTCGGGTCCTCCTTCTGCAGGCCGATGGTGGCGCCGGGCATGCCCACCTTGGTCAGGCCGGTGCGGATCGGATTCTGGCCGGTGATGAAGCTCGCGCGGCCCGCCGTGCAGCTCTGCTGCGCGTAGTAGTCGGTGAAGGCGACGCCCTCGTTGGCCACGCGGTCGATGTTCGGCGTCCGATAGCCCATCGCGCCGCGGCTGTTGAAGCTGATGTTCCACCAGCCGATGTCGTCGCCCCAGAGAATCAGAATATTCGGTTTCTTTGCAGCCATGCGGCGCTCCTTCAGTCGTTGGTCATGTCGAATTCAGGCGCGCGGTCGGCGTCGATCGGCGCGGGTGCGCCGCGCTCTTTGCGCGCCGGGCGAGCGCCGTGGCAGAAGCGGAACTTTTCGCCGCTACCGCAGGGGCAAGGCCGGTAGGGTCCGCCCCGTGCATCCTCGGCGGCGATCTGCGCCATCATCTCGGCGGGCGCGCGGCCCCGTTGAATCAGCTGGGCCATGGCCTTGAACGTCGGGCCGGTATGCATGAAGAACAATTCCAGCCCGGCGCAGAGGTAATTGTGTCCCGGCTCGCCGTCGCGCGACAGCGCGAAACGGTCCTTCGGGCAGCCGCCGTTGCACCAATGCCTCACCTTGCAGCTGCGGCATTGAGCGGTCAGCGTATCGCGCTTGTCCTCGCCGAACTTGCGCTGCTCGGGCGAGGCCACCAGCTTCAGCATGTGCGTTTTGTGGATGTTGCCGAGTTTGAAGCGCGGCTCGACGAAGTGATCGCAGGAGTACAGATCGCCGTTGTATTCCAGCGCCGGCCCGTAGCCGCAGGTGGGCGCGTGAATGCACAACAGATGCCGGCCGAAGAACGCCTCCAAGGTCACGTCGAACAGCTGGACGTACACTTCGCCCACATCGTGGCGCACCCACTCCTCGAAGACATCGATGAGAAAGCGGCCGTATTGCAGAGAGCCCACGGTCCGCTCGGTCACCAGGTTGCCGCTCTGCGTGTAGAGCAGACGCTTGCCGCTGGACGGCTCGCTCCATCCCTGATTGGCGATCGTCAGCGTCTCTTCGCTGGCACGCTCGACGACCGGGATGAACTGCACCCACCTTGCGCCCAATTCGTCGCGGAAGAAGCGGTACACGTCGCGTCCATGCTTCTCGTTGGCGGCATTGACCGTGCACAGGACGTTGAACTCAACCCCGTGCCGGCGCAGCTGCCGCCAACCCTGCATGACGCGATCGAAGGTGCCCCTTTTACGGCGGTCGACCCGGTAGGTGTCGTGCAGCTCGCGCGGTCCATCGACGCTCAAGCCGACCAGAAAATTGTGCTCCTTGAAAAAGGCGCACCAGTCCTCGTCGAGGAGGATGCCGTTGGTCTGGAAGGTATGCTGTACGGTCTGGTCCGGCCGGCGGTACTTCTCGACGAGCTCGACGGAGTGCCGGAAGAACTCGAGCTTCATCAGCGTCGGTTCCCCGCCCTGCCACGCCACCGTGACCTGGGGCGCGCTGTGCGATTCGAGCAGCTGGCGGATGTAGGCCTCGAGCGTAGCCGCCGACATCCGGTGTTTTTCGTTGGGGTACAGCGCGTCCTTGGACAGGAAAAAGCAATACGTGCAATCGATATTACAGGTCGACCCGCTAGGCTTGGCCAGCAGGTGAAATCCCGGCGGGGCACCGGCTCGGAGCAAATCGGCGGCGCCGGGGATGGGTTCGAACATAAAGGCAATCCTTTGAAGCGGACCGTTACTCGCGTGCAGACTGACGCGTGCGGTGCAGAGCGGAAATTGGACCTAGGTCCAAGAACGCCTAGGTCCAAGAGCGCGATTCCCGCCTCGTCTGCGGAACCAGCCGGTCGATTTCCTTTTTGACTACCTCGTAGCACTCGCAGCAGCGCCCTTCGAGCCTTTCCCGGTTCAGCACGGTGATGCGGCCTCGGCTGTAGCGGATAATGCCGAGCGCCTGCAGTTCTCGCGCGGCTCCGGTAACGCCTTCGCGGCGCACGCCGAGCATGTTGGCGATCAGCTCCTGCGTCATGGTCAACACGTTTCCGGGCACGCGATCGAGCGAGAGCAGCAGCCAACGGCACAATTGCTGATCGACCGTGTGGTGGCGATTGCAGACCGCGGTTTGAGCCATCTGGGTGATCAGCGCTTGTGTGTAGCGCAACATCAGCAGCTGCATCTGCTCACTTCGACTGAACTCCGCCTGCACGTGCGCCGCGCTCATCCGGTATGCGTAGCCGGCACTCTGCACCACGGCCCTGCTCGGAGTGGTCTGGCCTCCCATGAACAGCGAGACGCCGACCAAGCCTTCATTGCCAACCATGGAGATTTCCGCCGACGTACCGTCGATGAAGACGTACAGCAGCGAGACGATGCAGTCAGTGGGAAAAAATGCCGCGCGCAACCTGCCGCCCGCCTCGTACAAGACTTTGCCGAGCGGCAACGGCACGAGCCGCAGCTGAGGAAAGATCCGCCGCCGCGCTTCGGGCGCCAAGGCGGCAAGCAGCCGATTCTGTTGCGGCTCGTGGGGTGCCGGCGGCATGTCGATGCGGTTTCCTTTGCCAGCGAGCGAGGGACGCGCAAGAGTATAAGCAAGCCGCGTATGCTATGCACGCTGACGCACATAGCGCCTGCTGCGGGCCAGCATGGCGCGGGAGCGGCGCTGCACCCGCTAACCCAAAATCCGGGCGTAGACTTCCTTGGCGGCCGCATAGCATTCGCAGGCTGCGGCCTGCAGGCCGCGCCGATCGAGAATGCTCAAATGACCTCTGCTGTAGCGTATCAGCTCACGCTCCTGCAGCAATCCGGCGGCGCGGTTTACGCCCGCGCGGCGCACGCCCAGCATCGAGGAAATGAACCCCTGGGTGATATAAAACTGATCGCAGTGCACCCGGTCGCCCGTGGTCAACAGCCAGCGGGCAAGTCGTGCATCCACGCCGTGGAAGTGAATGCAAACGGCGGTGCGCGCCAGCTGACGCTGCACGACATAGACGTAGCGGCCCAGTTCCCGGCGCAGGGCGACGCTGCGCTCCAGCTCGCGGCTGAAGGCCGGGGCCCGGATGCGCCAGGCGGTGCCGTCCCTCTGCACCAGCGCGCGCTGCGGCGACACATTGACGCCGAGCAGCAGCGAGGTCCCCAGCATGCCTTCATCGCCGATGAGCCCCACCTCCAGACTCGCACCGGCATCCGCGCAGGAAATCAGAGTAATGATGCCGCCGGTGGGAAAGTATACGAAGCGGATGCGCTCCTCGGGTTGGTACAGCACATCAGCGGAGCGCAGCTCGACCGATTCGCAGCGTGCGAGTAGCTGCTCGCGATCCTGACGCGGCAGCGTCTCGAGCAGGCGGTTCTTCGCCGCCCGCGGCGTGTGCCGGATGGCGGCCACTCTGCTGCCTTCGCTGTCGGCTTCGTCAACGCTCGGCCCGTGCCGCACACCCTCGCCTTGCGCCACGGGCTCGGCGGAGCCAGCCGGCCCGCCTGTGCGCTGTTGCTCTCGTTGGGATTCGAACACGTCGTGCAGACCCCTTGACGGCTAGACCATGCGAAGATAGACAGCTACGAAGGCAAATATGCCAATCAGGGCCACGGCAATCGTGATGGCCATGAGGGGGGTCTGCGAAACGACCGACGACATGGGCCTTGCACCGACGCCGGCCAGAACGTTGAACTCATCGCTCCACATATAGTGGACGACTTTGCGGTACTGCCAGGTCGAAATGAGGAGCGACAGCACGCCGGCGCCGATCAGAGCGAGCCCCACATGGCGCGAGGCTTCGGGCCTGACGGCCGGAGCGACGCCTTGCATCTCGCCCAGCCGCTGGAAGAATTGCACGATCGTGAAGCCGAATCCGATCAGCGCCACGGAGGTGCGCACCCACGCCATGAGCGTGCGTTCGAGGGCCATTCGCGTGCGCAGCCAGGCGAAATGACTGTCGGACGTCGTGCGCACCTCAAAGCGCCGGGTCGACGGTTCGTTGTCAGTCATGGCTCGACCCCCTTCACAACGTTCATCGGCTTCTCAACATCCGACCTGCGCTGCCAAGGCCACCGACTCTCGATCTCCAGCACGATCGACCAGCTGAGAAACACGTTCGAACCATGACGAGTACCGAGCGCCTCGCGCCGGTGTATTGCATCTTGAACCAAGATTCACCCGAAAACAGCGACCCTCAGGCTTGTCGCCACACGCCGCTAGCGACCTTCAGCCGCGAAGCACCCGCTGCTATCTTGCGCGCAGATGACGACCATCTCCGAGCGGCTGCCGCAGCCGGTGACGCCGATGGTGTATTGGGCGCGCTCCGTACCCATCATCATGGGGCCGTTCAACACGGGCTGAACGTTATCGCTCGACAGTACCTGTGCGGTCGCCGACGGGCAGTTCATCTCGAAGCGCGCGCGCTGCAGCGCGTATTGGACCGCCATCGGCTGCAACTGGGTCGTCAGCGGAGTGGTATTGCATCCCGAAGCAGCCAGCGCGGCGATCGGCAGGAGCATACGCAATGTTCTTTTCATGTCGGAGCCTCCCATGGCCAGGATCATTTTGCGCAACTTAGCCATCGCGGCGGCGGGCGTCTATGCGACCAAGGTCGCACCGGATTCCGCCCGTCAATGCGGCGAACCGATGGCGGCGCTCACCGCGTCGAGCAGCACCCGCTCGTCCAATGGTTTGCGCAGATAAGCGGCCGCGCCTTCGCGCATGCACTCCTCGCGCACACTGGGCGCGTCGTGCGCGGTGATGATGATGACGGGAAAACGCGCCCCCGCACGCTTGAGCGCGCGCTGCACGTCGGTGCCCGACTGGCCGGGCATCTGCAGATCGAGCAGGACGCATTCCGGTGTATCGCGATGCCAGGCCTTCATGAATTCATCGCCGGACGAGTAGCCGCGCGCAGCATAGCCGGCGGCCTGCAGCAAGCGCACGACGGCCTTACGGACCGATTCTTCATCGTCGACCACCGCAATCATTTGCCACTCACCCGTGTCCGGCCAGGTTCCTTTGTACTGCATATCGGAGCGATTCCCTATTGGACGTTAGCCGCGTCGGCTTCACGCGGCGGGAGCGGCCCTGTCGTGCAGGCGCCGGCGCAAGGCGGTGCACGAGTATTCCCAGCGACAACGGCAGCAGCACGGTCGCCGCCGCCATTGCAGCAGCGAAGGATTGCGGAACAGCGAATGCGCTTCGCGGGCGGTGGATCTGAGGGCGACGCCGAGAACGATCAGCACGATGCTGAGCAAGACGGCGAGGCGAATCAGTTGTGCATTGCTCATCTAGGCGCCGTGGCGGATCGACGCGCATCACTAGTGTCCGACACTTTTCATAGCAATTTCAATCGGTTGGCGTCGCCTCGGCAGCCATTGGACCATCGTCCAAGCGGTACCGGCGTTTCGCGCGCAATGCCAGTCAGGCGCTTTTGCGGCAGCTAGCCGTCGATCGATGTCCTCGCGGTGCCGATGGCAACATCGATGGCGTCGAGCATGACGCGCATGTCCACCGGCTTGCTTAGATACGCGACTGCCCCCTCGCGCATGCACTCTTCGCGAGCTCCGGGTGCGTCGTTCGCGGTCATGACAATGATGGGAAGACGCGCTCCGGCGCGATTGAGCGCTCGCTGGACTTCGGTGCCCGACAGGCCCGGCATCTGCAGATCGAGCATGAGGCAGTCCAGCTTATCGCCAAGCGCGCTGTTGAGGAATTCGCTGCCGGATGCGAAGCCCTGCGCCTTGTGGCCGGCGGACTGCAGCAGCCGCACCACGGCCTTGCGAACTGATTCCTCGTCGTCGATCACTGCGATCACAGCACATACGCCCGAAAGATGGAGATGAGTGACTTGTACCCCACTTCGAGGCACGTCACTATGGGACGTTAGGGAGACGTGATGGGCTATTAAGGCTTAAGCGGCGCCGGCGGACAGACCCGCGCCGGCCGCCAGGGCCGTGCCAACGGACATGGTCGATTCCCTGGCCATTCCGACTTTGGCGGCAAGCTGCACAAGTTCCGCCACGGAACGCACTTCCATCTTCGACATCACACGCGCACGATGCACCTTCACCGTCTTCTCGCCGATGCCAAGTTGCGCAGCGATCTGTTTATTGAGCCGGCCGCTGATCACCTGCTCCATCACCTGCCGCTCGCGCGGCGTGAGCGTTTCGACACGCGCTCCGATCGCTCTGCAGATGCCTCGCTCGCGACGCGACGCGTCATCGACGTGCAGCGCTTGTTCGACCGCGGCAAAGAGCCGGGTCGTATCGATGGGTTTCGTCAGAAAGTCCACCGCACCCACCTTCATCGCATGCACGCTGGTCTGGATATCGCCGTGCCCCGTGAGAAACACGATGGGCCGCCCGCGTTCCGAGCCGGCAAGCGCACGCTGCACATCGAGACCGCTCATTCCCGGCATGCAAATGTCGAGCAGCAGGCATCCCGGCATTTCGCTGTCCTGCTCGTTGAGAAATCGTTCCGCCGATTCGAACGCCCGCACCTCGTAACCCGCCGCCCCCAATACGCGCGATAGAGCCGCTCGAACTTCACGGGCGTCATCCACGATGAATACGGTTCGTGCCGCGCTGCTCATTGCCGTGCGTCCGTCGCCGCGCTGGGCAGCATGAAATGAAATGCGGCTCCGCGATCGGACCGATTCTCCGCCCACAATCGTCCGCGGTGCGCAGCAATGATCGAACGGCACACCGCAAGTCCCAGCCCCAGCCCACCCTCCTTGGTGGTAACGAACGGGTCGAACACGCGCTCGAGCTTTTCCGGGTCAATGCCTCTTCCGCGATCGAGCACCGTGGTGCGAACGGCGCCCTGGGCGGCGTCGAACGCCGCGACGATCTCGATCCGGCGGTCGCCCGCCGCGTTTTGGTTCATCGATTCGCTGGCATTGAGCACGAGATTCAGCAGCACCTGCTGCAGCTCGACGCGATCGCCGAGAATCGCGGGAATGCCTTCCTCGATGCGCGTTTCGACGTCCACCTTGCGCTCGGCCAATGTGCCGCGGGCAAGGGTCAGCACGCCGTCCAGCAGATCAGCGATCTCCTGCCGCCGAAAGTGCATTTCCCCGCGCATCAACAGCGCGCGCAGTTGATGAATGATCTGACCGGCATGCTTGTTGTCGGTGACGATGTCGTGGAGTATTTCGCGAAGCTCCGCCACATCGAGACCTGCTTTCGCGGTCAGCATTTGCGCCGCCTGCGCATTGCACAATATTGCGGTCAGCGGCTGCTGAAGCTCGTGCGCGAGCGCGCCGGAGAGTTCGCCCAGCATCGCTACGCGCGTCAAATGGGTGATTTGCCGCTGCTGCTTCGCCAAATCCTCCTCCGCCTGTTTGCGTTGGGAATTGTCGATCACACAGCCCGTCACCCTCACGATCGCGCCCTTCGCATCGCGGCTCGCGGCGGATTTCGCGGTTATCCAGCGGATCTCGCCCCCTAGCCCGATCACCCGCAACTCCAGCTGCACGACATCGCTGGTTCGCGTGTTGGAGCCGATTGCCTGCAACACGCGCGGCAGATCCGCCGGGTGAACCGCGGCAAGCAGGCTGTCGCGGGTCAGCAGCTCGTACTCGCCAAGTCCGAGAATGCTGCGGGTCTGCTGACTGGCCCAGACGCCGTCCGATGGCGCATCCCAGCTCCAGAGCCCCAAGCCGTCGATCGACGAGACCACGGCCAGCTGTTCGTGCAGCGTCGCGAGCAATTCGTCTCCCGAGGCAGCATCGGGCGCACGCAGCGAGTTCGCCGCGTCCCCTTCCAATGCAAAAACCTCTGCTTCGACTGCCGACATCCGCATCCCTTCCATGTTTTAGCGCCCTAGCCTCATAACGCCCGAAACGGGCAAACCCAGCATCACGTCCCTATGCACGCGACCGCCCATAGCCTACCGCAGGCTGCGACCCCGGTCGACCAACGTCTGTGCGGTAGCGCACATAGTATCCGAGGCTAGTGCGCAGCGAAAAAAGGCATGGTCACATCGAAAAAAGTGATCCGTGATATATCACTGTATATTGCACTGGCTGCGCACCACAGAACCGCGAAGCGGCGCAGCGCTTGTGTCCGGTTGCATACAAAAAGCATTTCATCGCGACCGCGAAAAGCCTTGATTTCAGCGCGAGTGCGCGCGGTACATCCATGAATTGTTAACAATTTTAATGTGTGAAGCCTCGCACAATATGTGGGCGATGGCAAAGGTTTGCTGCGATCATCAAGTGCTTTTAATAATCGGCCGCGGGCTTGACCACCGCGCAGTGGTGTTGTCACACAAAATTCATGGTTATCGGCCAAGAAACCCGCCCGCACGGCGGTCGCGGAATGTGAGTGGGTCGGATCACGCGGCCGCGCCCATCTCCACCAGCTGAATCTTGCGATCGGCCGCCGCAGCATCGAATTCAGTGCAGAGCAGCGTCAGTTCCCGTTCATCATGGACGCTCACCGCTCTGATCAAGCAAGCGCGGTTGCGGCCGCGGCGCTTCGCTTCGTAGAGAGCCTTATCGACAAGGCCAATGGCGCGATCCAAGGAAATCGGCATTTCCGCTCCACTGATGGGGAAGCAGGCATATCCGATGGAAATGGTGCATTGAATGGCGTGTCCGTTCCACACCACCGGATCGCGGCGCACAGCCTGCAGAAGTCTTTTGACGGTGAGATCCGCCTGTTCAGGCGTTATCGGATCGAGAACGGCGAGGAATTCCTCTCCGCCCCATCGCACCAGCTTGTCGTTTTCGCGCAGCGCGGCGGAGAGGCGAAGACTCACCGTCGCCAGCACCGCGTCCCCCGCTGGGTGCCCCAGCGTGTCGTTGATTCGCTTGAAATGATCGAGATCCGCCAGCAGCACGCAGCCCGCCACCGGCCGCGCGCCGTCGATGTTCAATACGTTTTCGTTGAAATAGCGGCGATTGCGCAAGCCCGTCAGTGCGTCACGTTCGCTGTCGAAGCGCAGACGGTCATTGGCTTTGCGCACACGCGCAAACGCCCAAATGAACGCGGCGCAGATGCACGTCACGAAAAACGCGCCCGCCAGAATGAATTGCTGCCGCAATCGCTGCGCGCGCATCTCCGACGCGTCGAGCGCGTTATCGCGCCGCAGGAGATCGAGCTCGCGCGCCCTGCGCTCGTCG
Organism: uncultured Gammaproteobacteria bacterium; assembly: GCA_963837045.1. Taxonomy (GTDB): domain Bacteria; phylum Pseudomonadota; class Gammaproteobacteria; order Steroidobacterales; family Steroidobacteraceae; genus Bog-1198. The sequence goes on along the minus strand of CAWIMA010000016.1, from coordinate 319,488 downwards.
TCAAACTTGGCCGATAATTCGAGAAACGCGCGCTGCCGCGCGCTCGTCATTATTCTTTCGCTGACCTCGTTGTATCGATGATAGGCCTGAATCGCCATCATCAGATACCCCGCATGCTCGAGGGCATCTGCATACTCGTGCAGCAGCTCCTTGGCGTCCAACAAATTGTCCCCGGCAACGGCTTCCGCTATCGCGCTCTCGGCCAGCTTTTCGCCCAGCACAATATTGCCGAGGCCGATGTATGCCAGCCCTTCGTTGAACAATACGATCGGCTCGTCGCCGCTTCCGCGGATCCTGGACACGAGCGGCAACGCCTGTTTGGAAAACTTGAGCGACTCGGCAAAATCGCGGGTCTTCAAATAAGAATCGCCCAGATTGACCAGCGCATGCGCCAGCCATTTATTGCTTCCCGAACGCCTGGCGTGCTCGAGCGCCATCAGGCTGGCGCGACGCTCGGCGGCATGATCGCCCCGCTGATCCGCGATGTCCGACACGCAGCCTTCGATTTCCACCAGCGCCGCCTCGTCGCCGAGCGTGGTCGCCAGGCGTCGGGCGGTCTCCAGCTGATCAGAGGCGCGATCGAAATTGTCGGTGTTCGTGTAGATGCGAGCCAACCAAAGCATGGCGTGCAGGGTGCGCGGATCATCGTGCATGTCGTGCGCGATATCCAAGCCCCTCTCCAGAAACGGCAGCGCAGCCTCCGCCTGACCCAGCGTACGCAGGCTGTTGCCGCGCAGAATCGCCACGCGATAGCGCTCAGTGTCGGTGGCGATCGAGTCAATATCGACGCGGCTGAGTTCGGCGTTTGCGGCGGCGTATTGGTCGCGCTGATAGAGCGAGTACGCCCGAACATACTGCTCCGCCAGGATGGCTGATTCATCGCCCTGCTGGGCGATGCTTTGCAGGCGCGCAATGGTCGCGTCGACGTCCGAGTCCCGGCGCACGTCGACATACACCATACCGCGAACTTCGAGCAACTGGATGTCGGACCCGCGGCTTTCCTCGGAAGCCGGCAGTGCATCGACAAGCTGCTCTGCACGCTCCGGATCGGACCAGTCGAGCATCTCGATCCGGTCGACAAGGTTCTGCTCGGCGGCCGCACCCGCCGCAGCTGCACATGCCGCGACCCACACCAGCGCGTTCTTTCTAAAGTGCCGCATATCTCCTTAACTTCTGGACTGCAGTGCAGCACCGCAAATATGACATTGTTGTCACGCCCCCGCGCCGGACGGCGTGATGCAGATCAACTGCCGAAGTGTTGACACGGCGTTCCGGCCGCGATCGGCTGAAGATGTGATTCGTGGCCCACAATAATCGAATGTGAGGTCTGTGAAGTCGCTTTCTCGGGTTTCGCCGCAGTGCCGAAGGAAATTAAGGGCGCCAACGCTTTCCCGTGACGGGATGGACGTAATGGAACGCGACCACGTCGGTGTCCGGCCAGAGCACAGGCTTCGGCGCGGTCAACTCGTCCGGTCCGAGCGGATCGCTCGGATATACCGTCGAAAAGAACGGCACGAAGTTCACCGGCGTATGCGCCCAGCCCTTGTCGTACAGGCCGTGATAGACGGCGCGATAGTTGAGAACCTGAATCTTCCAGACGCCGTGCTCGCGCACGAATTCATTTTCGTAGATACCGCCTTCCCACCATTGCGAGGGCATGCCGGGTGCATGATTTTGCCTGCTCTCGTGGCTGCCGGCCTGCATGAAGCAGCGAAAGCGCCCGCAGGCCGTCCTGCGGTCCGGCGCGACATCGACGATATCCTGCAGCTGCAGATGGTCGAGCAAAAACCCATGCACCGGCCCATTGTGTCCGCCGGTGAAGTTTTTGCGAAAGCGATCGCAGTACAGGCGTCGAAGCCCCGCCTTTGTCTTGAACGCGCCGCCCATGAACCGCACCTCTCCCGTCTCCGAAAAGAGGTCCACGACTTCGTCGTAAAGACATTTATCGAGGTAGTATCCATAGGCATGCTGCAGCTTGCGGATTGCATGCACGTCGCCGAGGATGCCGACCTCGTTCGAGAGCTGCGCGACCTGACGAGCCAAGCTGGTCAATTTGTCGGTGGACGACATTGCACGATCTCCTGTGGCGGTTCGTCCATTGGATTCAGCCGCGGCGTCGAGTAACAGCTTTTCAAAATCGTCTTTGACGTCAAGGTAGCGGCCCGACAACGAGTCGAATTCGCCCGAAGCAATTCGAGTGCAGATTTGCGCACAGCGATCCAAGTCTCCGGTCCCATCCGGAGAGTCGCGCAACTGGTCGATCCGCGCCACCATGGCAGGCAACCATTTCCGGGCGTCTGGCCGCTGCGCGGTCTGCTCGGCCAAAGCGGTCACCGCCATGCCCGGCTGCAGGGCGAACGCCCGCACCCCCCGGGGGCGGCCCTCCGCATCCAGGATTTGCGTGAACCGCAGCTGCGCCGCCTTGCCGACACAATAGGCAGACATGTTGGTTGCAATGACCACCGCGGCGGTCGCGTTGATGTTCAGAACTCGTCCGGATCCTCGAGTCATCATTCCGGGGAGAACCGCCGTGGTGAACAACAGCGGGGCCAGCTGGTGCACCTTCTGAGCTTCCCACCACTCGTCGGGGTCGAACTCGCCGATGGGACCGAACGGCCCGGGCACGCCGGCGTTATTGACGAGAAATGTCACCGGCCCGAGCCGCTCCGCCGCGGCCTGACAGGCACGGTCGACCGCGGCTTTTTCCGTGACATCAGCGGCGATGGGAGCGGCGCGTCCTCCCATCCGCTCAATCGCAGCAACGACCTCCGCGAGCTGCGGCATCGAGCGAGACACGACCGCCACCGCGGCGCCTTCGGAGGCGAGGCGCAAGGCGATCGCCCGACCGAAGCCGCGGCCTCCGCCGGTCACGATCGCCACCTGCCCCGTCAATTGGCCGACCATTCTCGCCCCGAAAAAATGCACATCCTACTATGACTCACTTACCCTGACGCCATCGCCCGGAAATGGGATTCAGGTCTCGCCAACCGCTCACCACCCGGAGCTATTCTGTACCGGTCATACGAACTGGCTGTCGCACTTCACAGACGATTGTACCTGTCATCCGGCTAATGCGACCGTCATCCGACTAATGCGGCCGGTGGTGAGTCCTCAAGCTCATGACACGACGTTGCGCGCGGTTTCTTTCGAGCCTTTCAATTGCCGCATGGCTGACTGCATGCGGTCACTCGGGATCTATCTCCGCGACCGCGCCGCAGATTACGGCACAACCCGCCAATCGGACCGTGGCTGTCGGCCAGACCGCCACCTTCAGCGTGGTGGCGACCGGTACCGCTCCGTTGCAGTACCAATGGCGCAAGGGCGGTACGGCGATCGCCGGAGCAACGGGATCGAGTTACACGACTGCTGCGACCGTGAGCGCGGACAACGGGTCGAGCTTCACCGTGGTCGTCACCAATGCGTCGGGCAGCATGACGAGCAACGCCGCTACGCTGACGGTGGCCGCGGCAGCGGCGGGCACCGATGTGGTGACCTACAAGTACGATGTCATGCGCACCGGTCAGAATCTCACCGAGTCGGCTCTCACACCCGCCAACGTAACGTCCGCGACCTTCGGAAAGCTCCGCAATCTCATGGTGGACGGACTCGTCGACGCCCAGCCACTCTATCTTTCGAAAATTACGGTGGCCGGTGTTGCACACAATGTGGTCTTCATCGCGACCGAGCACGATTCCGTCTACGCGTTCGATGCGGATACGGGAACGACCCTATGGCAGGTCTCGCTCATCGGCGCGGGCGAGAGCACGAGCGACGACCGCGGATGCTCCCAGGTGACGCCGGAGATCGGCGTCACCTCGACGCCCGTGATCGATCGCAATGCAGGGGCTCACGGCACAATCTTTGTCGTCGCGATGACGAAGGACGCTGCATCCAACTATCACCAGCGGCTGCACGCGTTGGACATCACGACGGGCCACGAACTGGCGGCCATCCCGACGGAGATTACCGCGGTGTTCGGAGCGACGACTTTTGAGCCCGGACAGTACAAGGAGCGCGCCGCACTGCTCTTGAACAACGGCACGATCTACACGACTTGGGCGTCGCATTGCGATGATGGTCCCTACGGAGGCTGGATCATCGCTTTCGGTGAGTCCACGCTCGCGATCACCGGTGTGCTCAACGTCGCGTTGGGTGCAAGCGGCAGCGGCCTTGCCAGCCAGGGTCCTTCGATCTGGATGAGCGGAGGCGGCCCGGCGGCGGATTCGGCGGGCAACGTGTACGTATTGACGGCGAACGGCCGATTCGACACCACTCTTAACGCCGATGGGTTCCCGAGCGGCGGAGACTACGGCAACTCGTTCGTGAAGACCTCCTCCTCGGGCGGCACCCTGGCGGTGGCCGACTATTTCACGATGTCGGGCGAGGTCGCCGAGTCCACCAACGACGTCGATCTCGGCTCCGGCGGGGTGATGCTGCTGCCCGACATGAGCGACGCGAACGGGACGGTGCGCCACCTGGCCGTCGGAGCAGGCAAGGACGGCAACCTCTATGTCGTCGATCGGGACAACATGGGCAAGTTCACGTCCGTGGGAAACAACATCTGGCAGGAACTCGACGGAGTTTTGGGCGGCGGAGTCTGGGCCACTCCCGCCTATTTCAACCTCGGCATCTACTATGGCCCCCAAGGGGGCTCCTTGAAGGCATTCTCGCTGACCAATGCACTGCTCTCGAGCTCACCGACCTCGCAGACGTCCACGCAGTTCGCCTATCCGGGAACCTTCCCGGTCGTCTCGGCAAATGGCACGGCAAATGCCATCGTCTGGGCGTACGAGAACACTTCGCCCGCGGTGCTCCACGCCTACGCAGCGAGCAATCTCGCCACCGAACTGTACAACAGCAACCAGGCGCCCAACGGGCGAGACCAGTTTGGCGCCGGCAACAAATATATCGCCCCGGTGGTCGCCGACGGCAAGGTCTTCGTCGCGACCACGAACAGCGTCGCCGTTTTTGGCCTGTTGCCGTGAGCGCGCGCTGCGCGCGCCCTTGGTATCGATTGCCTTAAACGCGAACTTTAGCTGTGCGGCTTCTCCACCATCGCCAGCACCGAATCCAGATTGAACGAAGCGGGCTTCTGGCGCGGCGGGAACTTGATGAATCCATCGAGTTGCTGCGCCACCACCGCCTGCATCAGGTACAGCTGCGGCACGTGATCGACCATCCAGTCCCAGTAGGTGTTCGAGTTGAAGTCCGCACGCTCGAACGGGTCGCGGCGCAGATTGACAATGTGCGGCACCCGCAGCTTCACCAGCGGCTCCGCCCACTGCGCCATCTGATGGGCGCGCTGCACCGCCAAATGGAATTTGTAGTCGCCCACCCGTACCGCCATCACTTCGCCGTCATCGCTCATGTACATGATCCAATTGCGCGGGCTCTCCTTCGCCTCGCCCGTGAGGTAGGGAATCATGTTGTAGCCGTCCAGATGCACCTTGTAGGTCTTGCCCCCCACCGTGTAGCCGTTGAGCAGCTTCTTCGTCACCTCGGGGTCGCCGGCGGCCGCCAGCAGCGTCGGCAGCATGTCGATGTGGGACACGATGCCGTTTAAGACCGAGCCCGCCTTGATCTTGCCCGGCCAGCGCATGAAGCACGGCACGCGCCAGCCGCCTTCCCAGTTGGTGTCCTTCTGGCCGCGGAACGGGGTATTGGCGCCATCCGGCCAGGTGTCGTTCTCGGGGCCGTTGTCGGTGGAGTACATCACGATGGTGTTGTCCGCGATCCCGAGCTCATCGAGCTTGTCGAGCATCTGCCCGATCTGCTCATCGTGCACCACCATCCGATCGCTGTACTCGTCCTGCCCGCTCTTGCCGCGGTTCTTCTCGGCGACGTGGGTCCGAAAGTGCATGGCGGTCGAGTTGTACCAGAGGAAGAAGGGCTGGTCCGCTTTGGCCTGCTTCTCCATCCACGCAAGCGCGCGCTCGGTGATCTCCTCATCGATGGTTTCCATGCGCTTCTTGGTCAAGGGCCCCGTGTCCGTGATCGTCTGGCCGCCCTTGCCGTCGGCCACGCAATGCAGCACGCCGCGCGGCCCGAACATCTTCTTGAACGCCGGATCCTTCGGGTAATCGGGCAGCTCCGGCTCCTCTTCGGCATTCAGGTGATACAGATTGCCGAAGAACTCATCAAAGCCGTGCAGGGTCGGCAGGAATTCATCCCGGTCGCCCAAATGGTTCTTGCCGAATTGGCCGGTGGCGTAGCCCAGGGGCTTGAGCATTTCGGCAATGGTCGGATCTTCTTTTTGCAATCCAATGGTGGCGCCGGGCATGCCGACCTTGGTAAGACCCGTGCGGATCGGGTTCTGGCCGGTGATGAAGCTTGCGCGACCCGCGGTGCAGCTCTGCTGCGCATAGTAGTCGGTGAAGGCCACCCCTTCATTCGCCACCCGGTCGATGTTCGGCGTCCGATAGCCCATCGCCCCGCGGCTGTTGAAGCTGATGTTCCACCAGCCGATGTCATCGCCCCAGAGAATCAGGATATTCGGTTTCTTTGCAGCCATGATGTGTTCCTTTCAGTCAGCGGTTGTTTCGGTATCGCCAGCTGCTCGAGTCGAGCGGTGGTAGGCCGGCAGCGTCAGGTCCGTCGCTCTATGTTATTAGGCCCATGCGCGTTGGCTATTGGACCCTAGTCCTAACTGGCATTGCGTGGCGTCCGGGCTAACGACGCGGCGCAAAAAATCGCCCGCAGGCATGGCAACCCATCACGGGGGAATTTGTCAGGCCCGATGGATCAAAGTCTAATGGCAGAATCAAACCGCGGCGTCTTACCCTTCGCCCTGGCGGATAATCGGCTTTGGAATGGAGAAACCGAGATGCAGATCTAACCGGCGCGGCCCATGGAACTCGACCCCCTCATACTGTCGCGCATTCAGTTTGCGTTCGTCGTGAGCTTCCACATCATCTTTCCAGCCTTCACTCTGGGCTTGGCGGCGTGGCTGGCGACGATCGAGGGCGCGCGCCTTGTCACCGGCAACGAGCTCTACCGGCGCGTCTTTGACTTCTGGCTGAAGATCTTTGCGCTGTCGTTCGGCATGGGAGTGGTGACCGGCGTCGTGATGGCGTTTCAGTTCGGCACTAATTGGGGCGTGCTCGCGCAAAAGACGGGCCCGATCCAAGGGCCGCTGCTGGGCTATGAAGCATTTACGGCGTTCATGCTGGAGTCCACGTTCTTCGGCGTGATGCTTCTCGGGCGCAGCCGCGTATCGCCACGCTTCTATTTCTTTGCCTGCTGCATGGTCGCGCTGGGGACGATGTTCTCCTCGTTCTGGATCCTCGTCAATAACAGCTGGATGCAGGTTCCGCTCGGCCACAGCATTGTCGATGGCAAGATCATCCCCGCCGACTGGTGGGTGATTACGACCGGCCCGGTCATGATGGTGCGATGGCCGCATATGCTGCTCGCCGCGTTCCTGACGACCGGCATGTGCGTGGCAGCCAGCGGGGCCTGGTACACCCTGCGCGGCATCCATCGCGCGGAAGCGCGGGTGATGTTGAATTGGGGCCTGGGATTGGTCGCGGTGATCATTCCGGTCCAGTTGTTCTTCGGACATCTGACGGGCGAGTATGTGCTCAAGCATCAGCCGGCAAAATTCGCCGCAATCGAGGCGCGTTGGAAGAACGAGCAGCCCGCCTCCGAAACGCTGATCGCGATTCCCGATCCCGAGCACGAGCGCAACCTGTTCGCGATCTCGGTCCCCAAGCTCGGCAGCATGATCGCCTCAGGCAACTGGACCGCACCCGAGGTCGGGCTGGAGTCATTTCCGCAGGAGGACCGGCCGCCGGTCCTCATTCCGTTCTTCGGCTTCCGCCTAATGGCCGGAATGGGGCTGCTCATGCTGGCGGTTTCCTGGTTCGGAAACCTCTTGCGATTGCGCGGCCGGCTCGAGAACACGCGCTGGTTTCTCTGGGTCGCGTTCTTATCATTCCCGACCGGCTTCATCGCGGTCTTGACCGGCTGGTTTACCGCCGAAGTGGGGCGGCAGCCATGGGTCGTCTATGGCCTCTTGCGCACCAAGGACGCGATCACTCCCTCGCTCGTCACCGGTGATGTGCTGCTCTCGCTCGTCGGCTATGCGGTGGTGTACGCCTTGTTCGTCTCGTTTGGCTTTTACTACATTTACAAACTGCTGCGCGACGGGCCCACCGTCCCGGCAACCCCGGTCCCGGGCGCGACTCCCAACCGGCCCTTGGCCTTCGCCGACGACGCTGCCAGCGCGACGGGCGGCCAGCTGCCGACCAAGCTCTGAAGATATGGAGCCCACCAACCTTTCTGTGTTCTGGGCCGGCGTTGTCGCCATTTCGATCATCATTTACGTCATTCTGGATGGATTTGATATCGGCGTCGGCATCCTTTTCGGGACCACACGCGCCGAGGAGCATCGCCAAGAGATGCTCAACACCATCGCGCCATTCTGGGATGGCAACCAAACGTGGCTGGTGGTGATCGGCGCGAGCCTGTTTGCGGCATTCCCGGTGGTCTACGCGGTATTTCTCGGCGCGTTCTACATTCCGGTTCTGCTGCTGCTCATCGGTCTGATTTTTCGCGGTATCGCCTTCGAGTTTCGCGGGCGGGCCAAGCAATTTCTCTGGCTGTGGGACCGGGGCTTCTTCCTGGGTTCCACCGTGATCGCCTTCGTGCAGGGCGCCGCGGTGGGTGCATTGATGAGGGGAATTCCCGTCGTCGACGGGCAGTATGCCGGCGGCGCGTTCGAATGGGTGCACCCGTTCCCGATCCTCACAGGTCTGGGCATGGTCCTCGGTTACGCGCTGCTTGGCGCCGGCTGGCTCGTGTTCAAGAGCGACGGGGCGCTCCGGGACTGGGCCTATGCGCGGATACCGTGGCTGGCGGCCGCCGTCATCGTGGTGCTGGTCCTGGCCTTTACGGTGTCGGCGACGTTCGACGCAGGCGCCGTGGCGCAGAGCAACCTTCATACGCGGAGTTGGGGGCTCGTGTTCCCGATCCTTGGCATCATCGCGTTGCTCGGCGCTGTCGCCGCTGCGCGAACGCGGCGGCGCGATGGAGTGCCGGTCGCGCTGACGACACTATTCTTTGTCGCCGCCTACCTCACACTCGGCGTGATGTTCTGGCCGTACATGATTCCCTACAAGGTCACGGTTGCCGATGCAGCGTCGCCCGATGCGTCGCTCAAGTTCTTGTTCTACTGCGGAATCGTGGTCTTGCCGGTGATCGTCGTCTATACATTCGGCGTCTACCGGGTGTTCCGCGGGAAGGCTCACGAACGGTATAGGTGAAAGTCCTGTAAGACTTGCCGCAGTCACGTCCTGCGATTGTGAAGCACCCAGGCACCAATGCCGAGCGAGGGGTCGAGGATCGCAAACAGCCCCAGCGCATGCGGAAAGACGCCGGCGATCACCAGGGGCACGAGCACCACAGGGACGAGCACGATTCTGTCGAGCACGGAAGCGGGCCCGAATTGCCGTGCGCCGGAACGACCACCGAACACGTAGAGCCAGCCAATAACTGCAACTGCCATACCAATCACACGGAAGAGCGCTCTCTCGTGTCCAACGAAAGGCGCATCCATAAGCAGGGTCTGTACCGAGCCCGGCCAAACGATGAATAACGCTCCGGCTAACAGATAGATGTAGCCATTCATCACCGTGTACTTCGAGGCGGTGGACAATCTCGGGGGCTTCTCGAGAAGATCATTGATGAATGACATAATCGTTGTCACTGGGCCGCGGAGGCGCCGTCGATACCCAATATGACAACCTGGGCGGTTTGGGGCTTAATTGGCCACGCAACCATGGTAAAACCGGCAGCAACGGCAAGCTTTTGCACGCCGTCCACCGTGTAAGTGATGATACCGCCGCCGAGGCCGCCGCCAGGGACGCCAAGCACCTGGCCCCAAAGTTTTTGGCCACTGGAAGAATCGAGCGCATAGAAGTTGCCGCCCAAATCACCGAAGAACACGACGCCTCCAGCAGTCGGGGTGATAGCGCCGACGATGGGATAGTTAGACTTTGCGCGCCACTTCCAGACCCCCGTGTCGGCGTCGGTGGCGTAGACCCATCCGGCCCAGTGTCCGTCCGTCTTGGATTCCTTGCCGAACATGTTGATCGGGTTCATGGTCGCCATGCCGGTCCAGGGCTGCCCGGTCGCCACCCCCTGAATTCTTTTTTCATCCTCGATCCTCACCGTGTCGCACCAGTCGACCGTACCGCTGAGGATGAGGTTCGTGGTCGGATCGTAGCCGGGGGTGTTCCATTCATCGCCTCCTACCGGACCGGGACAGAAATGCACGTCCTGGCCGATCGCGAATTGTTCGGCGTCATTCTCGATCGTGGTCACCGGCACGCGGTAGAGCAGCTTGTCGTTGTCGGCGAGATCGTACCCGTAGAGGTGGCCATCTTTCGGCGCCACCGACATGATCTGTTTGCCGCCCATGGTCTGAAGCAGGATGGGCGGATTGGAGACGTCATAATCATGCCAGTCCTTGCGCACGACCTTGAACTTGTTCTTGAAGTCCCCGGTTTTGGCATCGAGCACCACGACCGAATCGCTGTATAGATTGATTCCCTCCCGCGCTCCTGAAGCAAAGTCGGGAGCCGGATTGCCGCCCGGCACGTACAGCAGCCCATTCTTTATGTCGAGAGTGTAGGAGGTCCAGATTCCGGCGCCGCTGATGGGCAAGCCGGGCGCCATGTTCCAGGTCGACATGTCGAGGGGCGTTTTGCTTAAGGGTCCGCGCACCTCATCGCCCGGAACTTGGGGTGCAAGAAAAAACTCCCAGACGATTTTGCCGGTCTTTCCCTCGAGCGCGAACATATGCCCCTTGCCGCCCTTGTAGTCTCCGCCCGCATTGCCGACGTAGACGAGGCCGTCCCAGGCAATCGGCGCCGACGGCACCGACTCGCCATGTTTCGGATCCGCGATTCTCGTTTCCCACAGTTGCTTGCCGGTCTTGAAGTCAAAGGCCAGCACCCGAGCGTCCTGGGTGCCGCGAAACAGCATGCCGTCCATGTAGGCGGCGCCTCGGTTGGCCGGCAAAAGGGCGCCGGGGTAGTCCAAGTGGGTGCGCCAATTCTCGGCGCACGTCGCGGGATTGAGGGAGAAGATATCGAACTCGGTCGTGCCGATCAGAGCGTTGTCCACCATGATGAGACCAGACTCGAAGGCCGCGAACTCATGAACGTCGTACGTGCACAATACTTTCAGCTGCCCGATGTTCTTCGTATTGATTTGGTTCAGCGGCGAGTAACGCTGCGATGAGGGCGTTCGGTTGTAGCTTGGCCAGTCCCCGGCCGCGGCGTTCGGCCATGCCGCATCGGCCGGAGGCGCCGACGGTGCAGCAGCTTCGGGGGCTTTATAGGCGGGATTCGCTTCTGTACTCAGCGTGCCGGCCGGCGCGGACAAGGACTTGAGGTAGTTGAGCCCCATGCCCCCGTAGGTAGTCATCTGCACCGGGAAAGTGACGTACAGGCCCCACCCTATGACTCCGCCAATTACAACGAGGGTCCCAATGATGAAAAGGAGTTTGCGCTTATTAATGTTGGCCTCCCACATTCGATCTCGACTCCATATCCAAGCCAACCACGCCGCAGCGCAACAGCTCCGAACTTCGTCAGGATTTTCGAATGCAATTCACAAGCCAATTGCAGTCTCTCGAAAAATGCTACTCGGGAACGCCAAGGGTAACTGTAGGACCAAGGTCCCATTTCACACTCACGCGCCCCCTTCGCATAGTCTGTCGGCGCCAGCTCTTGTCGTTTTTCAAATCGTGGATTCAGTCCGCTGTAGAGCTCTACCCAATCCAAATGATGGAGGCCTCAACCAATGGACGATTTCTGGCAGCTGTGCGCGACCCAACTGCAGGACCGGGTCAGCGGACCGATGAAGTTTCGGATTGTCCTGCAGCCCATCATGGCGACGTATTTCGCAATTCGGTCGGGATTGAGAGACGCCAGATCGGGTGCAGACCCTTACTTTTGGTCCTTTCTCATCGGTCGAGGCCATCGATTCGATTTGATCAAGGACGGTTGGGAAAGCGTAGGCAGGGTGGTCATTCTCTCCGCCGTTCTGGATCTCGTGTACCAGTATTTCGTCCAGTCCTCCATTCATCTGCGCGCGGCGCTCATCGTCGCCGTCGTTCTTGCCGTTCTGCCCTACGTGATCGTGAGGGGAATAGTCACGCGTATCGCCAATGCGTTGATGAGTCGATCACCGGCAGTCCCTGAACGTGCGTCCGCAGAGAAAACGTCGAGCACTCGGGCCGCTGATGACAATCGAACCTGAGCGCTCGTCCTTGCTGTTCCGGCCGCACGGCCAGAAAATGTTCGGCGCGTCTATTTCGCAGCGGTCAGCCTGGCATTAGCGCAGCACGGCGCAGCGCTGTGATAAACGCTGGTGCTGTAGTGACAATGGCACGTACAGACGCCGTATCGAATGAGCTGAGTCATTAGATTCAAGCGCTCGAGATCCGCAGAGACATTGTTTCGCAAGCGCTCTTTGGCGATGTTTTCCAGATGCGAGATGGTTTTCATCGAGTCGTGCATCGGCGTCCTCTCATCACCGGGGTGACTTGAGACATATTTATGCCGCTTCTCGATTTACTACAACGCGAGTTTGAAGAAGCGTGCCCCCTATCACACCGCAATAGTGGCGTGTATAGATTCGGATCACATTCGCGCCGGCTGCTCTTTTGGCTCCTCTTGTCAATACATACGTATTGACATATGGCGCGTCATTCTCGGATACTACGCATATGGGACGACAAACGAAGAAATCGCAGCTGCAGATTCGCGTCAGCAAAGCGGAAAAAGCCGCGATCCATCAAGCGGCAACGCGAGCCGGAATGGACATGTCGGCCTATGTGCTGAGCCGCGTGCTCTCGGCTCCATCCGTCCGGTTCCAGGAATGCGTGGCGGGCTGCGCAAGCGAGGCTTCATCGCGATTCGCACTCGCGGAACTCAACTCGCTCCTTTCAGAGCTGACGCCCGGCGAATTGAGCGACGCTGTCGCCGCTCCACCATCAGTTGCCCTCACGCCGTTCCTTGCAAATTATGTTGCCGCGATCGTCGAGTACGGCTGCGCCCGCCGTTCCGTGACTGTGCCGGGTTGGACCCGTTCCGTTGCGCCGCTGGATGAGCCCGCATTCGGCACGACCCTGCAGAGTCTTCGACTGCACCTCTTAACGCATTCGCCGCCACCGTTCAGGCTTCGTAACATCTTCGTAGACTCGAGCTTGGGGCAGCGAATCTGAATATGGCCGCGCTGACGCAATCGGATATCCGGCGGCTTTTCGCTTTACTAAACGAAGATCTCCGCAACTCGGCAACAGAGGGCGAACTTTTCCTCGCCGGCGGCGCGGTGATGTGCCTCGCGTACGCGGTCCGCCCATCGACTCAAGACGTAGACGCGGTGTTCCGCCCGTCTGCTGAGGTGCGCGAAGCTGCGGCGCGGGTTGGCGCTCGCGCGGGATTGCGCCAGGACTGGCTCAATGACGGGGTAAAGGGATTCATGAGCGCGCAGGGCGATTTTGCACCATTCCTTGAATTGGATCATCTGCGCGTCATGGTCGCGCAGCCCGCGTACATGCTCGCGATGAAGTGCCTTGCCATGAGGATAGGCGCGGAGTTTCATGACGAGGAGGACGTTCGTTACCTTCTGCGCCATCTAGACATTCGCAGTTACGATAACGCGCTTGCCGTGATCAAGAAATACTACCCGCTCGAGCGCTTTCCGCAGAAGTCGCTGTACGCGCTCGCCGAACTACTGCCGAAACGGAATTGATTCTGGTTCGACGAGCGAAACGTGCGAACCTTGCGGGTCGTTCATTCGGGGGCGCATTGCCCGTATTCCACCCCAATCGCGACTTCTTGCATGCCCTGCCCGCTGGCGGTCACGGAGAGTTTCGCACACAATTGCACTCTTACCGCAGGCGAACAGGCGGCGGCGACCACGAAGGAAATTTAGCGTTGCGCGACGCGACATAAAACTAAACGTATGAGCCGGCTATGGAGATCGCGCGTACCGCCACTGCTTGTGGCCCTCACCTTGCTGCCTATTGCCGGCTGCGCGGTGGGTCCGAACTTCAAGAAACCTGCTGCTCCGGATGTCAGTGATTACACTGCCCATCCGCTTCCGAGCACCCTCACGACTACGAGCGTTTCCGGCGGCGAGGCGCAACGCTTTGCCATGGGAAGCGACATTTCCGCAGAGTGGTGGACGTTATTTCATTCCAAGCCGCTCAACGAGCTGATCGAACAGTCCCTCGCCAACAATCACGACCTCAAGGCCGCGCACGCGGCGCTGTCCGTGGCAAGGGAAAATGTCCTGGCTCAACGGGGCGCCTACTATCCGAGTGTCGCGGCTGGCTTTTCGGCCACTCGGCAGAGGCAATCCGGACAAATCGCACCCGCGCTCAACTCAAACGCCTTCCTTTACGATCTTTTTACCCCGCAAGTCAGCGTTTCGTATGTGCCCGATGTCTTCGGCCTCAACCGCCGCACCGTCGAGTCATTGAAGGCGCAGGAACAGGAAGTTCGTTTTCAAATGGTCGCTACCTATACCACATTGACCGCCAATGTGGTGGTCACGGCGATTCAGCAGGCTTCGCTGCAGATGCAGATCGCCGCGACCCGCGAGCTCATCGACATCAACTCAAACATGGTTCAAATCCTGCAGTACCAATTTGACAAAGGTTATGCCAATCGACTTGATCTCGCTGCTCAGGAATCGCAGCTCGCGCAAGTCACCGCCACGCTGCCGCCGCTGCTCAAGCAAGCTGCCCAGCTGCAGGACCTTCTGGCCGTTCTTACCGGCCGCTTTCCGAGCCAGGCACCAGATGAAAAATTCGAGCTTTCGGGTCTGCAATTGCCGCAGGATCTGCCGGTAAGCCTTCCGTCGCGGCTCGTCGAGCAGCGTCCGGATGTGCTCCAGGCCGAGGCAAACCTGCACGACGCCAGCGCCAAAATTGGAATCGCCACGGCGAATCGGCTGCCAAATTTCGTGCTGACCGCAAATGCCGGCAGCTCCGCAGCGGCCATGGATCAGCTGTTCACGTCGGGCACGGGCTTTTGGGGGTTGGGCGTGACAGCAACTGCGCCTCTTTTCCAGGGCGGGACATTGCTGCACCAAGAACGCGCGGCGAAAGCGGCCTACGTTCAAGCCGCCGAACAATATCGCAGCACGGTGCTGACCGCCTTTCAGAACGTTGCGGACACATTGACGGCGCTTGAACAGGACGCCGACGGCCTGAAGGCGGCTGCAGCGGCCGCGGATGCCGCCAAGGTAACGCTGGACTTGGCCCAGCGGCAATTACAGGACGGATACGCCGGATACCTGGCGCTCTTGAACGCTGAGCAAACCTATCAGCAGGATCGGATCAACCTGGTGCAGGCGCAGGCCAATCGCTATGCGGATACGGCGGCGTTGTTTCAAGCGCTCGGCGGCGGCTGGTGGCACCGCGCGGATCTACAGGATAAACATGAAGAATAGGCCGATGCGCGGGATGCCGCCTGCCGACCGTCGAGTCAAGCTCCTGCGTGCAGCGGCAATTGCGGTCCTCGCAACGGCCACGGCCGTGTTGTGCATCGGCTGCTCAGCCAAAAATGACAACACCTCACCGACATCGTTCGTTGCGGCCAGCAATGTAACGCTGACCGCAGCGCAGCAACAGAACATCCACCTTTACACCGTCGAGACGTCCAAATTTCACAAGACGATTGAGGCATCCGGAGTCGTCGATTTCGACAACGATCAGGCCACCAGTGTGCTGGCTCCAATCTCCGGTCCGGTGTCGCGGCTGCTGGTTTCCCTTGGCGACCAGGTCAAAAAAGGCGCCCCGCTGGCGGAGGTAGATTCACCCGACTTTGCTGCGGCGATCGCCGCTTATCAAAAGGCGCTCGCCACCGCCAAGACCGACCGCCGGCTTGCCGACCTGGATAAGGATCTTATCCAGCATCACGGCGTCGCTCAGCGTGAAGCGGAGCAGGCGGAAACCGACGCCGTCAACGCTGAGGCGGACCGCGACGCCGCCCTGCAGGCACTGGTCTCGCTGAACGTTCATCCGCAGACCATCAAAGACATTCAGGAGGGCCGACCGGTTTCGCGCCCCGAAGGAATCATTCGCTCGCCGGTCGCAGGAACCGTGGTCGAAAAGTTGATCACCCCCGGAGAACTTCTCGAGGCGGGAACCACGCCGTGCTTTACGGTTGCCAACCTTTCGCGTGTCTGGGTCATGGCGCAAGTGTTCGGTTCGGATCTGACCTCGGTCAATCTCGCGGATTCAGCCGAAGTGGTGACCGGTATCGGTTCAAAAACCCTTCCCGGCAGAGTGGACAACATCGCATCCCTGGTGGATCCCGACACCCGTTCGGTGCTCGTGCGGGTAGTAGCCGAAAATCCAGGAAACTTTCTAAAGAAGCAGATGTATGTGCGCGTGCTGATTCAGGCGCGCCAAGAAACCAGCGGATTGCTGGTACCGGTTGCAGCGATTCTGCGCGACGACGAGAACCTGCCGTTTGTTTATCTCATCCAGCCCGACGGGAGCTTCGCGCGCCAGCACGTGACCTTGAGCTATCGTGCCGGGGAGCAATACGATATTGCCTCGGGTCTCAAGGCCGGGGACCGAATCGTGGTCGACGGGGGCATCTTTGTTCAGTTCATGCAAAATCAATGAACGAGCCTCTGCCCCCGACCGAACCCTCGCCGCGCATTCCCTCGATCATGAATCGAATCGTCGCCTCTTCGATGCGGCAGTCCTTTCTCATCATCCTCATGACGCTCGTACTCATCGGCGCGGGATCGCGGTCGCTGATTCGCCTCCCGGTGGATGCCTATCCCGATCTTTCCCCTCCCATGGTCGAGGTCATCACCCAATGGCCCGGTCGCGCCGCCGAGGAAGTGGAAAGGCTGATCACGGTGCCCGTCGAAAGGGAGATGAACGGCATTGCTCGGATGACCGCAATCCGCTCCATCTCGCTCTATGGTTTGTCCGATGTCATTCTCACTTTTGAAAACAGCACGGACAATTACTTCGCCCGCCAGCAAGTGTTCAACCGGATGGGCGACCTCAGCTTGCCGAACGGCGTGACCCCTTCGGTGGCGCCGATGTCTGCGCCGTCCGGTCTGATCTATCGCTACGTGCTGCAAAGCTCCGACCGCTCGCCGATGGAACTGAAGACCTTCGAGGACTGGATCGTCGAACCCCAATACAAATCCGTCCCCGGTGTGGCGGATGATTCCGGGTTTGGCGGCGGCACCATGCAATACCAGGTGTTGCTCGATCCGGCCCGGGTTGCATCGATCGGCTTGTCGGTGCCGCAGGTGGAAGGCTCCTTGACGGCCAACAACGACAACTCCGGCGGCGGGTTCTATTCGCAAGGCGGCGAGTTCTACTACGTGCGCGGCATGGGGCGCATGATGACGTTGGAGGACATCGGCAACGTGGTCGTGGCAGTGCACAACGGCACTCCTGTTCTGGTAAAGGACGTCGGCCGTGTGCAGATCGGCATTGCCCCGCGCCTTGGTGAGTTCGGCTACCAGAAACTGGATGACGCGGTAGAAGGCGTGATCTTGCTGCGGACGGGCGAAAAAACTCAAGACGTCCTGAAGCGGGTTGAAGCGAAGACCAAGGAACTCAACGATGAAATCCTGCCCAAGGATGTCAAAGTGCTTCCGTTCTACGACCGTAGCGACTTGGTGGCGTTGACGACGCAGGTCGTGGAACGGAATCTTCTTCGAGGCATGGTGCTGGTCGTCGCGATTCTCATATTTTTCCTTTACGACCTTCGTGCGGGACTCATTGTCGCTGCCAGCATCCCGCTGGCGCTGCTGTTCGCGTTCATTTGTCTCGATCTGCAAAACGCCTCGGCGAATCTGCTCTCCATCGGTGCAGTGGATTTTGGGATCCTGGTGGATGGCGCGGTGGTCATGGTGGAGAACATCTTCCGTCAGATCGTGGCGCGCAAAGGAACTCCGCTCAACGTCAGGGAAATCATTGAAGATGCCGCGGCGGAGGTGGATCGCCCGCTTTTCTACTCGGTTGCGGTGATCGTGGCCGGCTTTCTGCCGATCTATGTCTTGGCCGGGCCCTCCGGAACGCTGTTCAAACCGATGGCCGACACCATGGTGTTCGCATTGGTCGGATCCTTGATCGTCACGCTGACGCTGCTGCCGGTGCTGTGTGCGTGGTTCATGCGCAATGGCGTGCGCGAGCGGCGCAACCGCGGTTTCGAAGCCATCAAATCGGTTTACATCAAGGGCCTCGATTTTTGTCTCGCGCGCCCCTGGGAGACCACCTTCGCATCGGCCGTTCTGCTGGCAGGTTCGCTGCTGCTCATCCCCCGCGTCGGCGCGGAGTTCATGCCGCAACTGGATGAGGGCGCGCTGTGGGTTCGCGCAACAATGCCCTATACCATTTCGTTCGACGAATCGGCGAAGATCGCGCCCAAGGTGCGGGATATATTGCATTCGTTTCCCGAAGTCACCACGGTCGCCTCGGAACTGGGCCGGCCCGACGACGGCACCGATCCGACCGGTTTTTTCAACGTCGAGTTTTACGTTGATCTTAAGCCGTATTCGCAATGGACCGGCCCTTATCGCACCAAAGCAGGGCTGATTGAGGCCATCAACCGGAAGCTCGAGGCATTTCCCGGAATCACCTTCAATTACACTCAGCCGGCCGAAGATGCGGTGGATGAGGCGGAGACAGGCTTGAAAAGCGCCCTGGCCGTCAAGGTCTTCGGTGCCAATCTGGATACGCTGCAAAAGAAGGGCAAAGCCATCAAGCAGGTCTTGGAACGGGTGCGCGGAATCCGTGATGTGACCTTGGTGCAGGAGCTCGGACAACCCAGTCTGACCATCAAAATCGACCGTGCCAGAGTTGCCCGCCACGGCTTGAACGTCGCCGACATCAATAGCTTGATTCAGACGGCGATCGGCGGTGACGTCGCCACTCAGGTGGTGCAGCAAGAAAAGCAGTTTGATCTCATCGTCCGCCTCGAACGCCAATACCGGGATAACCCGGAGGAAATCGGGAATATACCGGTCGCCACGCCTGCCGGACAACAGATTCCGCTCAAGGAACTCGCGGACATCGAAGTGACGAACGGCGCCTCGTTCATATATCGCCAGAACAATTCGCGCTACATCGGCGTCCAGTTCTCGGTGGAAGGTCGCGATCTGGCGGGCGCGGTGGGCGACGCCATACAGCAGGTGAATGGGAAGGTTGCCTTGCCGCAGGGCTATCATTTGGATTGGGGCGGCGAATACACGGAGTACACGGCGTCCCGCCAGCAACTGAGCATCATTCTACCCCTGACCCTTTTCCTGATTTTCCTCATGCTTTTCTCGCTCTACAGCAATGTCAAATTCCCGTTCATCACGGTGCTCGGCGTGCTGCTGTCGGCACCGGTGGGCGGCATCGTGGCCCTGTGGATCACCGGCACGCCGTTTTCGGTCTCTTCCGGCATCGGCTTCCTGGCTCTGTTTGGCGTGTCGGTGCAGACGGCGATCGTCTATATCTCGTATGTCAACGAACTGCGCCGCAGCGGCACCGCCCTCGCCGACGCTGTTCGTCAAGGCGCGATCCTGCGGTTGCGTCCGATCATGATGACCGCGCTGGTGGCAGCATTGGGCTTGCTGCCGGTGGCGCTGGCCACCGGAGTCGGCACGGATTCCCAACGGCCGTTTGCCCTGGTCATCGTCAGCGGTCTGTTCACGAGACTATTGATCAGCATTTTTCTAATGCCGGTGCTCTACCTCCTCGTGGCCCGAACCGGAGATCGGCTGGAAGTGTGATGCCCTACGGCGATCAGGAATGATCGCGTGTTTTGAGTAGCCACAGCGTGTGGCGCGCGATCATGAGCTCCTCGTCGGTCGGTATGATGTAAAGACCGACCCGGCTTTCCGGTTGCGATATGAGCGGTTTTCGTTCTGCATTGGCGCGCGGGTCGAATGCCACGCCAAGCCAGGAAAGCTTCTCCGCTACACGAGCGCGAATGTCTGCCGAGTTCTCGCCTATCCCGGCAGTGAACACGAAGGCATCGAGGCCGCCGAGTGCCGCCGCCAGCATTCCGGCGTTGAGACCGATCCGGTAGACAAAGTAATCTATCGCAAGCGCAGCGCCGGGCGCCTCGCTCCTTTCCAGCTCCCGCATATCGTTGCTGATACCGGACAGTCCTTTGAGCCCGCTCTCCCGGTAGAGCAATGTTTCGAGCGCCGCCGGACTCATTCCTTTTTCGGTGATCAAATAAAGTATCACCCCTGGATCGATCTGCCCGGGTCGGGTGCCCATCGGCAATCCGTCGAGCGCAGTAAAGCCCATCGTACTTTCCACGCTTCGACCGTTATCAAGCGCGCACATCGATGCGCCGCTGCCCAGATGAGCGACGATGACACGTCCGTTCGCGGCGGCAGGCGCAATGTCGCGCAAGCGGCCTGCGACGTATTCGTATGAGAGTCCATGAAACCCGTAGCGCCGGACACCCTCGGCGTAAAAACTTTCGGGAATCGCGAAATGGTCCGCGACTTTGCTGTGGCCGCGGTGAAACGCCGTGTCGAAGCACGCGACTTGGAGCAGTTCCGGCCGACGCGCGAGCAGTGTTTGAATGGGCGCGAGGTTATTTGGTTGATGCAAGGGCGCAAGCGACACGTAGCGTTGAAGACTGGCGAGCACTGCACGATCGACGACGACAGGTCGATCATATTGCGGGCCGCCATGGACCACACGATGGCCGACGGCGGCCAAGGTGAACGTTTGCGTCTCCTGCAACCAATCTCCAATGGTTGCAATTGCGGCGGCTACGCCCGCGATCTCACGCGGCGTGTACGACTTGTCGATCAATGCCGAGCCGTCGCAGGTCTCGGCGCGAAGCCGCGGCTGCGTGCCTATCCCGTCCATCTGTCCTTTGACCATCCGCCGCGGATCGCCGGCAGCGCCGAGATCGAATATTTGAAACTTGACGCTCGAGGAGCCGGCGTTGACGGCGAGAATAGCGTCCACTTCCATTCACGCCGGGGACATCTTCGCATTGGCGCGACGGGCTGCGGCATAGAGCACGGCGACGGCGCACGAGGCCATGCGGCTGCGCACCGAATCCGCGCGCGATGTGAGAATGATCGGTACGCGCGCGCCGAGTACGAGACCGGCCGAGTCCGCCTTCAACATGTAAATGAGATTTTTGGCGAGCATGTTGCCGGCTTCAAGATCGGGCACGACCAAGATCTGCGCCCTACCCGCGACCGGGGATTCGATGCCTTTGATCCTCGCCGCCTCGGGATCGATGGCGTTGTCGAAGGCGAGAGGACCATCGACTATGCCGCCGATGATCTGCTTGCGCTCGGCCATTTTGCAAAGCGCCGCCGCATCGATGGTAGACGGTATTTTGGAGGTAACGGTTTCGACGGCCGATAGAATCGCAACCCGCGGGGTGCCCAGTCCCACCTGCGTGTACAGATCGATGGCGTTCTGAATGATGTCGTGCTTCGCGTCGAGATCGGGGGCGATATTGATCGCGGCATCGGTGATGAACAAGGTTTCCGGATAGCCCGGAACATCCATGATGAAGACGTGGCTTATCCGTCGCGACGTACGCAAGCCGGTGCTCGAAGCGGTCACTGCACGCATCAGCTCATCGGTATGCAAACTGCCTTTCATCAGCAGTTCGCCTTCTGCCGCGCGAATCATTTCGACGGCCTTCGCCGCGGCCGCCTCGCTGTCCGGGGCATCGACCAATTTGAAGTGACCGATGTCCAGCTTGTGCTCGCGAGCGACTGCATTGATCGCCGCCGCAGGGCCGATAAGGACCGGCGTTATGATGCCGCTCGCCGCTGCATCGGTCGCGCCGCGAAGCGAAGTCTCGTCGCACGGAAAGACAACGAGCGTTTTCGCCGCCGCCACGCCTTTTGCACGTGCGATCAGGCGGTCGTATTTCGACTCGAGAGGATGAGCCGCGGAACCTATAACCACAATTGCACCTGATTCGCTTTGCGCTTCCACGGGCGTGCTGGCTGGCTCCATGGACTAAAGAGCTTGCCTCACGCCGCCTCGCCGTGTACACGCTGCCGGCGCACCGGTTTCGCTATGGCGACCGGTTTCGCTGCGGTGCTCGGCTGCGCCTCGATGCCAAAGAGCTGCGCCACCCGTTGGATGCGCTCGCTGTCTTCGACTGAATATTCGCCGCGCGCACTCAGAACGTGAGTAATTTGTTCGAACGCCTTGCGCCTTGTGCCCGCATCGGCGGGGAGCATCGACGGAATGGCGGCCAAGGCATGTTCCTCATCGATCAGCAGCATATAGAACTGCTCGCGAACGATCGCCTTGAAAGCCGACAATGAAATGTCGCTTTCGGCCTGCCGGAGGCGGCGCAGCGCGCCGAAGCCGCGCTCGTCCACCACGGCGCGCGAGGTGGCCACATACAGCAGGGCCCGGATCAGCGCTTCGCGCAAGCCGCCGGCGGGAATCCTCGCCTTGAGTTCGGCAGCGCGTTTCTCGATGAGTTGGCGATGTGACGCGCTCCTGGCCGCCTGGCGCAACGGGCGCGTACCGGCCGGGTCGACGCCGACGGCGGCCTGCAGGGTGGGCGATCCGTACACCATCCGGAACATGCTTTCCGCGACAGCCTCGTTCGCATCACGCCACGCATCGAGCGCGGAGACGATTTGGCGCGAGAGGCTATCCTGCATTGCCAAGAAGGGATTATCCGCGGCCGCCGGCCTGCGATCCTTGCGAACCTCTTCAGCCAAGGGGGCGACGGACGCCATCAGGGGATTGGCGTCGGAGAAAGCCTCATATTGCAGCCGCAACGGATGCAGTTGCCGCATCCAATCGGCCAGCGGCGCGTTGACGAATGCACGAACAACGGGCTGCACAAACGTGCGGTACAGGGCGAGATTGGTCTGAGAAACCCTGTCGGCGGCCGCAAAGCAACGCTCGTCTGCCGCGTCATTGCCCCCGAGCGCTCGAATATCGTCGAGTGTCCTCGCTTCGCAGCGCATGACCCACTCGCCGCTCACCAGATCGGGATTGGCCGTATCCGCGCTCTTGGCCTCAAAGGTCGCTTCGTACAGGCCGGGCGGCAACGTGTCGATCAGGTCGATGTTGCTGGAAAGCTGACCATGCTCTTTTCGCGCCACGCTGGCAGACACGAAGATGCCCAGATGACCGATCTTCTCGTGAATGGTGTAGACGATGGTCTGACCGTAAGATCGCATCTCCTCGACGTCCCGATAGAGATCGAGAATCCAGCCAAGAGCCTGCTGCGGCGGCGTGATATTGTCCCCTTTGGAGCAGAAGACCACGATTGGCGAGCGGATTTCGCGCAGATCGATTGCCGTTCCGTCCGATGTCTCGATTTTTCCCGCGGCCAGATTATTGCCGATGAACAGCTGATCGACGATGAACTGCATTTCCTCCGCATTCATGTTCACGTGACCGCCCCACCAGCGCTCGAAGCCGAGATAACGCGGCGCCTCGGTATCGATCTTCGAATAAAGATTGTAAGGCTTGCTCCACAAGGTGTTTGCAGGATTTTGATTTTCGAAATTTTGCACCAGCCAAGCACCGTCGAACTTGCCCTGACCCAAATCGCCGGTTAAGGCCGTCAACCAACTGCCGCCCAGCAGCCCACCGCAGTAGCGCATGGGATTTTTGCCGTGCACGCCCTGCCAATACGACAGCGGCGAGCCGGCGATGATGATTGGACCGAAGAGTTCGGGCCGAAGAGCGGCAAGCATCATGACCGCCCAGCCGGCTTGGCAATTCCCGACGACGCAGGGCTTGCCGTCCGCTTGGCTGTGCGACGCAATGACCCGTTCGAGGAATTGCGCCTCGGCAAGCACAATATCCTCGATGGTCTGTCCCGGCATCGGCTCCGGAAGGAAACCAATGAAATAGCACGGATGACCGGCCTCGAACGCAGCGCCGATTTCACTCTCCGCCTTAAAACCGCCGATCCCGGGACCGTGTCCGGCGCGCGGGTCGACAATGACAAATGGCCTTTTGGTTTGATCGATCGCGATTTCTGCGGGCGGTACCACCCGCACGAGGCAGTAATTCACCGGACGCTCTAGTCGGCGGCCGTCGGCGACGAGCTCAATTTGATAGTCGAGCACATGCGGGGCAGTTTGCGCCAAATGTTCGCGATATTGATTGCCCCGTTGGCGCATGACATCCCAAAACAGCACGCTGCGCTGGGCGGCGTCGAAGAAGTAGTCCATTGCGGTGCCATACGGGCCCCAAAAATTCGAAACGTCCGTTGATTTCATCTTCGTCCTCTGTCCTCTCTCTCTTTCGAGATATCGATGGGCGCGCGGAAACAAAATAGATCCTAGCGAGAATCCCGTTCGCCAACCATTAGGCGAAATACCTATATTTCCAGCCGCGCGCGGGTGATCGATTCATCAAACTGTCACAATGGTGCCGCATTCGGACAGCTAATCGATGATGTGATAGCCGCCATCGATATAGAGCGTTTCGCCCGTGATAAGGCGTGCCGCGTCATGGGCCAGAAAGGCGGTAGCCATACCGACGTCGTCGATGCTGACCAGGCTCCGCGCCGGCGCCTTTGCCTTTGCCTTATCGAGTAATTCGTCAAACTCCGGAATTCCCGAGGAGGCGCGCGTCGCCAATGGGCCCGGCGAGATGGCGTGAACACGAATCCCCTTGGGCCCCAGTTCAGCGGCGATGTAACGAACTGCCGCCTCGAGAGCAGCCTTGGCAACTCCCATGATATTGTAGTTCTCAACGACCATCCGACTGCCGTAATAGGTCATGGTGAACAGGGTCCCGCCTTCGCGCATCAGTGGTTCGGCCAAGTGCGCCATGCGAATGAACGTCCAACATGACACTTCCATCGTGGTAGCGAAGCCCTCTAACGACACATCGACCACGCGCCCTTGCAGCGCCTCCTTGGGCGAGAACGCGATTGAATGCACGACAAAATCGAGCTTGCCCCATTCTTTTGCGATCCGCTCGAAGACTGCTTCCATCTGGCCAGGCACACGAACGTCAAGAGGCATTAGAATCGGCGCGTCAAGCGCGTGGGCCAATGGTTCGACGTATTTCTTGGCTTTTTCGTTAAGATAGGTGACGGCAAGTTCCGCTCCCAACGAGCGAAACGCACGGCCACAGCCCCACGCAATCGACTGATCGTTTGCGATTCCGACAATAAGGCCTTTCTTACCTTCGAGCAGCTTGGCCTTTGCAGTGGGTATCATCGGTGAACTCCTTCTGATCTTGCGCTTTGCCGCCCGCTCAACGACCCCGGTCCTCGGGATCGACCCAATCCACGGAATGGGTCTCGAGGTAGCTGCTGACGGCGGTGTCGATGGTAGGAAAGAAGACCTCTTGGCCAAATCGTGCGAACAGCCCAAAACGTTTCAGCTTGTCCTTGACGGGGTCCTTCATCTCGGCAAAGCACAGCTCGACACCAGCCCCGTGCAAGGTCTCGTCCAGCACGGCCAGCATGTCGGCGGCGGTGATGTCCACGCTTGTGATCGGTTCCGCCGCGACGACCAACCAACGCGCCGGCGCAGGCGATGTTGCCACTGCGTCCAGCACGCGTTCGTGGAACAGCTCTGCATTGGCAAAAAACAATGGCGCATCCCAGCGAAACAGGACCAGGCCTGGAATCCGGTGGGAATCGGGATAGCGCGTGATGTCGTGGTAGCCCTGAACACCCTCAGCGCACCCCAAAACCGCGGAATGCGGACGCCAGCCATCCCACAGGAATTCGATCACTGCAACGACGATTGCCAGGCCGATTCCCGGAATCGCACCCAGGACGGCCACGCCAGCGAAGCAGCCGATGGACAGCCAGAATTCCCACCGCTGGATGCGATAGATGCGACGCAGGTCGGTGACCTCGATCAGGCCGAGGGCTGAGGCGATCACGACGGCAGCCAACGCGCTGCTGGGCAGATGCTCGAGCAGCTCCGGTGCCACTATCAGCAGCAGCGCAACCGACAATGCGCCGACCACGCTGGCCAGTTGGGTTCTGGCGCCTGCGGCTTCGGCCACGGGGGTACGCGACGAACTGCTGCTGACAGGGAAGCCCTGAAAGAATCCGGCGGCCAAGTTGGCTGCCCCGAGCCCCACCATCTCCTGGTTGGGGTCGACATAGGTGCCGGTCCGCGTTGCATAGGTGCGCGAGAGCACACTGGTGTCGGCAAACGAAACGAGGGCAACCGTGCAGCCACCGATCAGGACCGGGACGATATCGGCGTAGGCGATCCACGGGATGGCGAACGCGGGCAGGCCCTTTGGGAGTGAGCCCAGGACCGACACGCCCGCGCGCGCTGCCAGGTCCAGTGCGCCGACTATGAACGTCGAGCCAACCACGGCAACCAGAATTCCCGGCACGCGCTTGCTGCCCTTGAGCAGCAGGATGACCGCCAGGGTTCCGATGCCGATCATCAGCGCGGCCCGGTTTGTCTTTCCCGCCAGCAGCGCCTGCGCGAATGCCCAGATTCGTCTCAGGGGACCTTCGCCTTCGCTGGAGAAACCGAAGAGCTTGGGCAATTGGCTGATCATTACGGTCAGTGCAATGCCGTTCATATACCCGTAGCGGATTGGCTTGGAAAGAAGCTCGGTGACGAAACCCAGCCGCGCTACACCAGCCAGGATGCACACCATCCCTGACACGACTGCCATCATGCCCGCAATAGCGACGGCGCGAAGCGGGTCGCCGCCGGAGAGAGGCAGAACAACGGCGAGGATGACTGCAGCCAGCGAGGAATCGGGGCCCAGCACCAGGATGCGACTGGGGCCGAACAGCGCGTACGCGAGCAGTGGAACGATCGTCGCGTAGAGGCCATAGATGCCCGGCACGCCCGCGGCCACCGCGTAGGCGATGCCGACGGGCACCAGCATCGTCGTCAGCACTAGTCCGGCCACGATGTCGTGCCGCAACCAGCCTACTTCGTACTCGCGCAGCGTGCGGAGCCCCGGCAGCCAGCGGCTCCAGCCGGTCGGATCGGCGGCTCTCCTAATTTGAGACCTCAAGAAGAAACGCCTTCCTTAGTCAAACTCGAGAGTTACAGCTTCTGCACGATGACGCGCCCTTGCGCGTCAAAAGTGGCACCGGTGATCCACAGGAAAGGCTCACTTTCGGTCGAAAGTCGTCAACACCCGCAGGATAAGCAAATCTCCCTGAGGAGAGCCAACGGCTCGCCTTACGCTCAGTAGATTTCCGGCACTTTCCTGTAGTTGCGATTCGTCGGCTCCTTGTACCCCTTCGCTTTCTGGCGTTCGGGCAACTTGACCTTGTCGCGCTTGATTTCCTCATAGGGAATGGCGCTGAGCAGATGCGAGATACAGTTGAGACGAGCGCGCCGTTTGTCGTCGGCGTTGACCATGTACCACGGTGCGAACTGCGTGTCGGTGGCCTGCAGCATCTCGTCCCTAGCGCGTGAGAAGTCGTACCAGCGCCGGTGCGATTCGAGGTCCATCGGGCTCAACTTCCAAATCTTGCGCCCGTCGTTGATACGCGACTCAAAACGACGAGTTTGCTCTTCCTGGCTGACCTCGAACCAATACTTGACAAGGATAATTCCCGATTCGACGACCACCCGCTCCCACAAAGGACATAGCAATAAAAATCGCTTGATTTCCCTTTCGGAGCAGAATCCCATTACCCGCTCCACTCCGGCCCGGTTGTACCAGCTGCGATCAAAAATGATCACTTCGCCGGCCGCCGGAAAGTGCGGAATGTAGCGCTGCAGATAGAGCTGAGATTTTTCGCGATCCGTTGGAGCCGGCAGCGCGACGACACGAAACACCCTGGGGCTCACTCGCTCGGTGATGCGTTTGATGACTCCACCCTTGCCCGCGGCATCGCGCCCTTCGAACACGACGATCACCCTCAGGCCTTTCTTCTGCACCCAAAGTTGCAATTTCACGAGCTCGACATCGAGTTTTTCCTGCTCCTTCTCGAATTCCTTTCTGCCGAGCTTTTCCGGCTTCTTCTCAGATGCGCGGGCAGCGTGCTTCGAGCTCTCGGCCGCGTCTTTTGCCGGTGTTTCCTTTTGCGACTTGTCGTTCATTCATGCACCTGCGGCTGCGCCCACTCGCTGTCTTTGAGGTTCCACCCGCCCCCGAGCGCCCTGTACAAATTAACCACCGCGAGCAGCTGATCGCGTTGCGTTTGCGCCAGGGCACTTTCGGACGGAAACAACTGCTGCTGTGCTTCGAGCACCTCGAAGTAGCTCGCCCGACCGCCTGTGTAACGCTCGGTCGCGAGATTCACGGCTTCTTTCAGCGCCACGACTTGACTTTCAATTGCGGTACGCTGATCAACGAGCGTTTGCCGCGCGATAAGCGCATCGGATGTCTCGCGGAATGCGACTATGATCGTCTGCTTATACTGCGCGATCGTCTG
Organism: uncultured Gammaproteobacteria bacterium; assembly: GCA_963837045.1. Lineage (GTDB taxonomy): Bacteria > Pseudomonadota > Gammaproteobacteria > Steroidobacterales > Steroidobacteraceae > Bog-1198. The sequence continues at coordinate 291,133 of CAWIMA010000016.1, read as the reverse complement.
GTCCCAGAACGCCTGTTGTGCTTGATAGGCGGATTTTAGGCGGCCGCCATCAAAGATTGGGCCGGCGATCGAGCCGCCTAGGTTCCAGATGCTGAATTGGCTCTTGAACATGTCGTCGACCTTCTGGCTTTGGCCGCCGAACAATGCGCCAAGCCCGATCGTGGGATAGAAGTTGGCCACCGCCACGCCCACCTCGGCGTTGGCGCCGATCATGACCTGCTCCGCCTGCTGGATGTCCGGGCGACGCTTGAGCACGTCAGTGGTCAGGCCGAGGGGTGTTTGCGGTGTGACTTGTTCCGTGAGCGCGATCCCCCGATTGATTGCCTTGGGGTACGCCCCCAAGAGCACGCTCAGCGCATTCTCTTGCTGCGCGATCGCTCGATTCAAGCTCGCGATGCTGGCGTCGCTCGAGTCGTAGGCAGCCTGAGCGCGCTCGACTCCGAGCTTCGAGTCCTTTCCTGCCTTGAAGCGCGAAGTGAAGAGGTCGAGAGTCTGCCGATAAGCGTCCTTACTCTCCTTCGCGATCGCGAGTTCCCGATCGAACTCGATCAGCGAAAAGTAACTTGCAGCGACGCTGCTGACGAGCGTCAGCATCACGCCGCGGCGCACATCCTCCTGCGCATAAAGAGTCGCGCGCGCCGCATCGGTCGAGTGCCGGATCCGCCCCCAAACGTCTATTTCCCACGCCGCGCTGAGCAGGCCGCCGAACGAGTTGAACGTCACGTTGCCTGCCGAGCCCTCGAGCGGAACGAACGCCTTTTCACGGCCGGCAACTCCTTGATAGCCGATTTGCGGATAAAAGTCCGCTTGCGCGACGCCGACCGACGCCCGCGCCTGTTCGATGCGGGCGACCGCCACTTGAAGGTCGTAGTTGTTGGTCAGAGCCTCCACAATCAATGACTGAAGCGCCATGTCGTTGAAAATGCTCCACCATGGCAAATCCGCGATCGAGGTCGCCTCCGTGGGACCCACCTGGGACCTGAACTGCGCCACGGGCGTCACATCCGGCCGCTTGTAGACAGGCCCCACAACGCAACCCGCGATCGTGGATGCCGCCACCAGCGCGGCCAGCGATCTCGAAGCCATCAATTTTCTAGAACAGTGCGTACTCACGGGTAACCCCATTTACTGAATCGCGGTTAACATTTTTCGGAACCTGGAAAGCGTGAACAGCGTGTATGCCGATCCGATCAAAAACATCTTCGTCAGAGCCGGCCATACCATGCTTAGGTCTGCGTTACGGAACAGCACCGCCTGGGAGAAGCTGACGAAGTGGGTCGACGGCACGAATTGCATGATCTTTTGCAGGGCTATCGGCATGCTTTCGAGCGGCGTCTGACCGCCCGACAGCAGACTCATGACGATGAACACCGGAAAAGCCAACAACCCGAACTGCGGCATGGAGCGAACCACCGTGGCGAGCATGATTCCAAGCGCGGTAACCGAAAAGAGGTACACGACCAGCCCGCCGGCGAAGAGCGGAGTCGAGCCCGCAATAGGCACCCCGAGCGCGCCCTTGACGACCAAGAACAGCGAAGCCAGTGCCGCGACCACGACGACCAGCCCGTTCGCCCAGATCTTGGCGAACATGAGTTCGTACGGCTGCAGCGGCATCACCAACAGATGCTCGAGCGTTCCGTGCTCGCGTTCCCGCAGCACCGCCGCGCCCGTCAAGAAGATCGCCAGCACTGAAATATTGTTGATGATCTGGTTGACCGCCACGAACCAACCTTGCTGCATGTTCGGATTGAATCGGGCACGGGTGTTGAGTTTTAGTAACGATTCATTCACCGGATTTCCTCGTCCGCTCCAAAACGGCTGCGCCTCCCGCTCGATGATTTTGCTGATGTACTCCGGTCCGCGACCCGCCTGACTCATCGCGGTGGCATCCGCAATGACCTCGACCGTCGGTGCGACGCCCCTCGAGAGATCTGACTGAAACCTGGACGGTATGTCGATGATGAACGTAAAGCGCCCTTCGTTCATCGCCCGATTGATCTCGCTGAACGGTAATTTCACGGCCGGCAGGAACAGCGGCGGCAACAACGCGTCGGGTATTCGCCGCGAGGCCTCTGAGTCATCCTCATCGACGACTGCCACCGATGCGTTCACGACGTCCATGACGGCGCTTTTTGCCGGCGTATACACGGAAAACGTGAACGAGTAGGCGATCAGAAACAACAGCACCGGGTCGCGCGCGAGACTCAGCAGTTCTTTGAATCCGAGTTGAATGATGTGGCGAAAATTTTGCACCTTAGTTCTCCTGCTTCTTGAGCAGAAGCACGGACACGGAGAAATAGACGAGCGCGATCACCCCGAGGGCGACAAAGTTCGGCCACAGCGAGGCAAATCCAAGCGCTTTCGTGAACGTGCCGACGCTGATGGCCTGGAAGTAGGTGCTTGGAAATATCTTCGCGGCTACCCACGCGCCGCTTGAGAGGGAAGACACCGGCACGAACATTCCGGAGAATTGCGTGGCGGGGAGAATGGTAATGATGGCAGCGGCAAAGATTGCCGCCGTTTGCGTACTCGCGAACACCGAGATCAGCAGGCCGAACCCGGTGCTCGCCATTAAATAGATGATCCCGCCGAGCAGGAGCGTTGCCCAGCTGCCCTTCAGCGGTACTTGAAACAGCAGGATCGCGAGCGCCACGAGGGTCGCAAACTGAATGAGCGAGACAGCCAGATATGGGAGCTGCTTCCCCAGTAGAAACTCGAGTCTCGTCGCCGGTGCGGCGTAGAAATTGGCGATGGAACCCAACTCCTTCTCTCGCACCACGCTCAAGGCCGTCAGCATGCTCGGAATCAAGATGAGCAGCAGCATGATATCGCCCGGCACCATGGCGTAAATGCTTTTGAAGGCCTGATTGAACAGCGCCCGCACCTGGAAAGTGATCGGCCTGGAAACCTGCGGAAGTCCCTTCTGATCGCGCAAAACATTCTCATAGGCATTCTGGGCATTCTCAATGTACCCGCGGGTAGTTTCCGCGCGGAAAGGCACGGCGGCATCGATGAGCGCGTTCACCTCGGGCCGACGTCCGCGCTGCAGGTCATTTTGGAATCCTGGGGGAATCTCCATCACAAAGCGCAGCTCTCCGTTGCGCAGGCGCCGGTCCACTTCATCGTAGGTGTATAACGGCGCCTTCTCCTCGAAGTAATAGGAACCCCGGAAAGTGTCCGCGTACGAGCGACTGGCGACGGTCCCGTCGTTGTCCAACACGGCAAACGGCAAATGGTCCACATCGAGGGAGATGCCGTAGCCGAACGCGATCATCAAGAGAATTGGCCCGAGCACGGAGAACATCAGCCGCACCCGGTCATGCTGCAACTCGACCGCCTCGCGTCGCGCGAATGCCCAGATGCGGCCGATACTGAACTTGCTCGGTGCCTCTGCGGCGTGGCTCGGAGGACCCGGCGTCTGCACGAGTTCAGCTGCCTCCGAGGCTGCGGCAGCGGGTGGCGTTGGTGCAGCCGCCTTGGCGGCCGCGGCCGCCTCCTCGAGGTAGCCGATGAACGCCGCTTCGAGATTCTTCGCCTTGCGCTCGGCGACCAGCTGCGCCGGCGGTCCCTGCGCAAGCACCTTGCCGGCGTGCATCATCGACATGCGGTCGCAGCGTTCCGCTTCGTTCATGAAGTGGGTGGAAAGAAAGATCGTGACTCCATTCTCGCGCGACAGGCGGATCAGAAGCTCCCAGAACCCGTCGCGGGCGACCGGGTCGACGCCCGAAGTCGGCTCATCGAGGATGAGCATCTTTGGCTCGTGAATGACGGCGACCGCGAGCGAGAGCCGCTGCCGAATGCCGAGCGGCAGGCTTTCTGCCAAGGTGTCGGCGACCGACTCCAAAGCGAAACTCTTCAGCAATCCGTCGACGCGCTGGTGCGCCTTTTCATCCGGCAAATCGAACAGGCGCGCGTGCAGCATCATGTTCTGCCGAACCGTGAGCTCGGTATACAGTGAAAACGCCTGGGTCATGAAGCCGACGTGCCGGCGCGATTCCACGTCGCCCCCTTTGACCGGCTTGCCGAACAGCAGCGCAGTACCCTCGGTGGGCGGCAGCAGTCCGGTCAACATCTTCATGGTGGTCGTCTTGCCGCATCCATTGGAGCCTAGAAACCCGAAGATCTCTCCCGGCTCGATGCGAAAACTCACGTGATCGACCGCGGTGAATGCACCGAACCGCTGCGTCAGCCCCTCGGCTTCGATCGCCGGAGTCCCCCCGCTCGATTTCCACGGCAGGATGACAGGTTCCTTGTGCCCGCGGCGTATCTCCTCCGGCAGGAGCTTGATGAAGGCGCGTTCGAGCGATGTCTCCTGCCCGTTGCTCTTGATCTCATCGGGTGTTCCGGTCGCGAGGACCTTGCCGGCATTCATGGCCACGAGCCAGTCGAAACCTTCCGCTTCATCCATGTACGCGGTCGCGACCAACACGCTCATCTGCGGCCGCCGGATGCGGATTCGCGCGATGAGTTCCCAGAATTGCCGGCGCGCGAGCGGGTCGACCCCGGTCGTGGGCTCGTCGAGTATGAGAAGATCCGGGTCGTGAATCAGCGAGCAGCACAGACCGAGCTTCTGCTTCATGCCGCCGGAGAGCTTCCCCGCGGGCCGATCTCGGAACGCGGTGAGGTCAGTGCTGGCGAACAGATCGGCGATCCGCCATTCGCGCTCCTCGCGCGATTGGCCGAAAAGACGACCGAAAAAATCGGCGTTCTCGAAGATCGAGAGCGTCGGATATAGATTCTTGCCGAGGCCCTGGGGCAAATACGCGATGCGCGAGGATACCGCGGTACGATAACGCGCATCGTCGATGTTTCCGCCAAGCACCTGCACGTCCCCACTCTGAAGATGCCTGACTCCTGCGATAATGCCGAGCAGGGTGGACTTGCCGACCCCGTCGGGTCCAATCAAACCGATCATCTTCTCCCCGGGAATGTCGAGGTTGATGGCGTCGAGCGCGATGGCCGCCCCGTAGCGTTGACTCACACCCTTGACGCTGACAACCGGCTCGCCCGTGACGCTGCGCATCAGTGCGTGCCGGAGGGGCCTGTGGTGGTGTTGCCGGTGGAGCCGGCGGGGACCGTACCGGTGTCGCCGCCCGTGGAGCCTGTACCGCCGGCGCCAGGGGAGCTTGTACCGCCGGCGCCAGGGGAGCTTGTACCGCCGGCGCCAGGGGAGCTTGTACCGCCGGCGCCAGGGGAGCCTGTATCCGGGGCGCCTGTGGTGGTCCAGGTTATCTGGGGCGGGTTCGGATTCACCTGAAGCATCGGCGGCCATTCGGCATTGTTGTCGAAGCGAACGTAGCCCATGCCGGGAATTCCGGGCTTCACCAGACTTTCGTATGGGCGCAGCCGCTCCTTATCGAGCTGCAACTTCACGCGGAACGAAAGATTATGGCGTTCTTCGGCGGTTTCGACGGTTTTGGGCGTGAATTGTGCGCTGGACGAGGAATACGAAACCAGCGCTCGAATGGGGTATTTCGGAAGGGCATCCAGCACGATGCGCGCTTCTGAACCCAATGCCACCTTCCCAGCAACGTCGGTAGGCAAGAAGACGTACATATAGACGTTGCTGAGATCCGCCACCGACAGCACCTTACCGCCGGCCGGCAGAACTTCGCCGGGTTCGGCCATACGTGATTGCACTCTCGCCCTGATGGGACTCCTCAGCGTATTGTCTTTTATTTGCGCCTCGAGCCGTTCGGCCTCCCCTTGCGCGGCATCGATGGCGGATTGCGTTTGCCCTACTTTCGCCTTGGACCCCACCAGAGCCGCCCGAGTCGCGTCGGCGCGGGCCAGATCGACGTCCCGCTCCTGCTCGCTCACGGCGCCGCTGGCAACCAGTTGTTTCGAGCGCTTGTATTGCTGGTCGGCATAGGTGAACTCGGACTGCTTCACCGTCACGTCGGCGAGCGCGGTATTGCGATTGTCCTGGGCCTCGCGAATCTTGGCCTGGGCCGAACGCAATTGCGCCTCGAGATCCTCAGTGTCCATCGTCGCAACCACTTGACCTGCTTCGACGGTGTCCCCCTCGTCGGCGAGGACTGCCTTTATGCGGCCCTGATATTTGGTAGAGATGTCGACTGTTTTCGCTTCGAGTCTGCCGTTGCCGCCGGCGAATCCGGGCGGTAGCGCCGGTTTGGAGAAGTACCACCACGCAAAGGCCCCGCCGATGGCCACGATTGCAAGGCAAATGAAGATCAGCTTTTTTTTCATCGGAGCGCTCCAGCCTCAAGAAGCAAGCGAAATTAAGAATAAGACTCAATGCTATCGATACTATCGCTCGATATCTGCCGTGCAATGGGCCTATGTACCTAGGGGAAACCGCGTAAGACGATGGTGGCGGCCGCGTGGGTACCCGAACCAACAATTTAAAACTCGCCGGCCAGCACACTGCGGGTCTGTAGTGCATGATCGCCCGCCGGCAGTACACGCGCGATTTTGGAATCGGGAATTATAAATGCCGATGACATAGTGGGCCCGACAGGACGCAGTAGCTACTGTCAGTCTTGACAGGTTGGGGCGCTGGTTTCCCTCCCACTCTCAATCAAACTGAGATAGTCTCGGGCACCAGATGGCTGGCGGAGATGGTTCATGAAAGTCGTCATCGTTGGTGGAGTGGCGGGCGGTGCATCGTGTGCAGCGCGGCTGCGCCGGTTGGACGAGAGCGCCCAAATCGTGATGGTGGAACGCGGCCCGTACGTCTCTTATGCGAACTGTGGCCTGCCGTATCACATATCGGGCGTGATTGAGAAAGAGTCGAGCTTGCTGGTCTCGAACGTGCAGACGTTCCGCAGCATGTTCGGGATCGACGCGCGGACCCACTGCGAGGCAATCGCGATCTCGCGCAAAGACAAGACCGTGCAATTACGCGACATCGGCACGGGCGAGGAGAAGACCGAATCCTACGACAAGCTGGTGCTCTCTCCCGGTGCGCCCTCGGTCCGCCCACCACTGCCCGGGATCGATCTGCCGGGCCTCTTTGAGGTGCGTACTGTGCCGGACGTGCGCAGGATCCGTGAGTGGATCGAGAAAGGCACAATCTTCCTCGCGGGCATGAACAACTATTCGGGAATTCAGTTCGTCAAGCCGGCGCGGCGCGCCGTGGTGATCGGCGGAGGCTTCATTGGGCTCGAGACTGCGGAGAACCTGATCCATCTCGGTTTCGAGGTGACGCTGGTGGAGATGCTCGACCAGGTACTCGCGCCCCTGGACGGCGAGTTCGCCCGTCTCGTGCAAGAGCACCTGAAGCGCCACGGCCTGCGACTGGCGCTCCGGGACGGCGTGGCCGGGTTCAAGCAGCTGGACGGCGGTGCCCTCGAGGTTCAGACGAAGTCCGGCAGGGTCTATCCGGCCGACCTCGTGATCCTCTCGCTCGGCGTGCGTCCGGACACCACACTGGCCAAGGCGGCGGGACTCGATATTGGCGAACGCGGCGGAATCCGCGTCGACGACCAGATGCGCACGAGCGACCCGGACATCTTCGCCGTCGGCGATGCGATCGAGGTCAAGGATTTCGTCACCGGGCAATGGAGCCTGGTCGCATTGGCCGGACCGGCCAACCGGCAGGGCCGGATCGCGGCCGACGTGATCGTCGGACGCAGTTCGCGCTACCGCGGCACGCAGGGCACGTCCATCATCGGCCTGTTCGGCGGTGCTGCCGCCTGGACCGGGGTCAATGAAAAGACGCTCGAGAAGCTGGGCGATAAGGATTATGAGAAGGTCTACCTGTTCCCCAACTCGCACGCCGGTTACTACCCGGCCGCCAAGATGATCGGTTTGAAGTTCATCTTCCGCAAATCCAACGGACGTGTGCTCGGCGCGCAGGCTCTCGGTGAGGACGCCCCGGCCGTGGACAAGCGCATCAGTGCGCTGGCGGTCGCAATCCAGATGGGCGCGACGATCTACGACCTGGAGGAAGCCGAGCTCTGCTACGCGCCGCAGTTCGGTGGTGCAAAGGACGCGCTCAACTTCGCCGGCATGGTCGCGGCCGACGTCTTGCGCGGCGACATGCCGCTGACGCACTGGGGCGCCACGCAAGGCGCCTTCCTGCTCGACGTGCGCCAGCCGGTCGAGCTAGCGGTAGAGAGCGTGCCGGGCGCGGTGAACATCCCGCTCGAGGGGCTGCGCGCGCGGCTCGGAGAGCTGCCGCGAAATCGTGAGATCCACGTCATCTGCCGCTCAGCCCAGCGTGCCTATTACGCAACGCGCATCCTTTTGCATAGCGGATTCAACGCCAAAAGCGTCTCCGGTGGGATGCTTTCGCGGGCGATGCGCTCCTTCAATACTTGAAAAATACTTAGGCGCGATTTCAGACGTGGGACGAAGGTCCAATTGTCCGCGTAACCCGCCGATACCAGGTTAAGATGCACGAGTCGCAGGGGCAGGAACTGGAAGCACCTGCCGCCTCGGCACGAGGATCGCATTTGAACAACCGGAGATATTCAACAATGAAAGTCGGCACATTCACGATTGCGTTGGCAGTCTCGGCGATTCTGCTCGGCGCCGCGCCGCTCGCCGCGCGCGCCCAGACGCCCACTGTCGACGTGGCATCGGCCCCGGGTAAGGTTCGGGCGAGCGGAACCCTCACGATGACGGCCACCGTGCTCTCGATCGACATGGGCAGCCGTGACGTATTGCTAATGGATACGCAGGGCAAGCTGCACACGGTCAATGTGAGCGATCAAGCCAGGAATCTCGACCAGTTAAGGGTCGGAGACAAGGTGACCGCCGAATACACCGAGGCGATATCATTGCAGCTCAAGAAGCGCGGCACAGCCGATGGCCCGCCGGCAAGCGCGGAGGTGGCGATGGTCCGCGCGCCCAAGGGTGCGAAGCCGGGCGGAGCGGTTGGCCGCAAAGTGACCGCCATCGCAACGGTCACGGCGGTCAACACCAAAGATCAAATCGTCACTCTGCGCGGGCCCCTGGGCAACGAATACGATGTGCAGGTGCTCGACCCAGCGCAGCTCAAGGCCGTCAAGAAAGGCGACGAGGTCGAGGTGGTTTATACCGAGGCGCTCGCGATTTCGGTGCAGTCGACGCCGAACTCACAGTAGCGGCGCGATTGAAGTCGCGGGCCGCGGCCACGATACTGCGTGGCCCCAGCCGCCTCACCTCGTCGCAAGCGGCCGTTCCCAGTCGAGCCGCTGCACCTGCAGCCACGGATGGGGCTCGGCGCCCAGCACAACGACCAGCCTCAAACCGTCCGTGTAATAGGGATCGTCGGTGAGATTCTCGCGGGGGATCACCGAAGTCGATTCTCCGACGCCCTTCACATAGCCAAAGCGTTCAACCAAGCCCGTTAACAGTAGATCCTGCAACAGGTACTCCCGCTCTTGGTCCACGTGTGCACTGATCCGATGCGTCGTGAGGGACCACGACTTGGTCGTCAGTTTCACGCCGACATCGCGACTGATCTGCCCGATCCATACGTTCTGACCTTCCATGGTGAATGGCGCCAGCCACAGCCGCAGATGATTGCGCTGACTCACCGTGCTGCGCGCCTTTTGGAACGCCACATCCTGGTAGCGCTGAAAAAGGTACAGCGGACTGACCGGCGCCGTGCCATATTCGGAACGCAGCAGAAATGCTTTCGCCATTCGCCAGGAACTACCCGTATCGATCGGCTCGTTGAGACGCCAGCCGCGCGCGCTGAAGGCAAAGAGCGCGTCCACGCCGTTGCCCACAATGACCAGATTCAGAGGATCGCCATTGGCGCTTTGGTCCTTGTTCGTCACGCAGCAGGGCAGACTTTCAAGTTTTGTCCGCAACTGCTCCAGAGTCATGTCTTGAATCGCGTCGGGCGGATACAGGCTGCTGAAGTCCACGCGCTGCACGGCGTATTGGACACCGGCGACCGGGACCACGAACCTGAAGGGCACGATCCGCCGGGGCGCCGCGAGCGCGACGTTAACAAGCTTCAAGCCGCCATCCTCGTGGCTGTAAACGAATCCGGACGCGGTGCGGTGTGCCGCCACGTAGTAGGGCATGAGATTGCTCTGAAATGCCGCGTCCACCAGATCATTGGTTCGACTCGACAGCCAGCCGTGCAGGCGCTGCGCAACCTCCTGCGGGGCGTAATAAGCCGGGTCAGTCAGGATCGGTAGGAAGAGGACCGGATCATCGCTGTCGTTCCGGACCTGTATCCAGACCGGCTGGGCGTCCGCGTCGGCGGCCGATGCGCCAAAGTAGCGCCGCGATTCCTCATCCGTCAACACGCTCGTGCGCACTACGATTCCTTGGCGCTCCTGAGTGAGCGCGCGACTGATAAAAGCCCCAGCGCCGGAAGCATCAGGGGCACTTGGTCCACAACCCGCCAACGGCATCAACGTCATGACCGGAAGTAGAACGCGCCGAATCAGCGCCTTAGCGTTGCCACTCATTGCCTAGCCTCCGCGACGGCGCAGTCTTATTGAAGGCGGTCCGCGTCGGCCAGTACTGCCTGCATGGGACGCGCGATTCGAACACCGGCCGACTCAAGATACTCCGTGATGCCCAGGAGAAGTTCTTGCTGGATGTCGAGGAATTGCTGCAAATCACGGGTCGGCACGTGGGCGACAACCTCGACGTCGAGCGAAGTACGACCAAAAATGACGGAGGTGCACGCGGATCGAATCGGACTCGATATTGTGATTTTTCTGAAGCAGGCTGCGGATCCGCTCCAGGACCGCGCGAATTTCCGCCGACGTGGCCCCGTACCGCAACGCCAGGACCAGGTGAAACCGAAATTTGTCGCGTGCGGAGAGGTTCTCGAGGGCCATGTTTGCGATCTGACCGTTGGGAATGCTGACCACCGTTCGATCCATAGTTCGGATCCGGGTCGAGCGCATGCCCATGTCCTCGACCGTCCCCCGAATGTCGCCCACCTTCAGAGTGTCTCCCACGTGTATCACACCGTCGAAAACGATGGAGATGCCGGCAATAACGTTTTCCAGCGTCTTCTGTGCGGCGAGTGCAAGGGCGATCCCACCAACGCCGAGTCCGGCAAATACCGCGGCCGGGTTCGCCCCGAAGTAGTAAAGAGTCACGACCAGGCCTGCGAAAAGGACCAGCACGTCGCATGCCCTGCGCGCAAGGCGCAGCATCGCGCTTATGCCCGTGATGTTGCGCCGGGTGAAAAGCCGGTGGAGGTAGTTCTCGGTCCAGCCATTCAAGAGAATCAACAACCATACACTGGCCCCGATGGCGATGACCGCGGCGATGCTGGACCAGACCAGCCGCTCCGCCAGAGGAAGGCTTACGCTAGCGGTTGTCCAGTGAATGAGGAAGGCCAGCAGCAAGAGACGAACCGGCTTGGGCAGGACTTCGGGATTGGGCAGATCAGGCCTTCTGTATAGGCGCCGGCGCAACCCGCCAATGAGTCGAGCTAGAAGGCCGCCCAGTAGACGCATCGAGTAATATAAGAGTGGCACGCCCACGATAGCGGCCAGCCAGTGATACAGGGCTATACCCGCGATCTGCGTCTTCACCACGAATTTCGGGAGCATGTCCTCGAACGACTCGGGGTTCGCCGCGTTGTACAGCTCGGGGATGAACTGGAGGGTCTTCCTGGAAAAGAGCCACAGGGACCCGGAGTCCCCGCGATCCACTCGTTCCAGGACTATGTCCACATCGCCGTTGTCACTGTGGATGGTTCCCACTCGCTCCTCGGTCGGACTCAACGCATTCGATAGGGAGCCCTCGGGATTGTTGCTGAGGCGAGCCAGGTTCGCCGGCAGGTCACGATCGAGAACCGTGTAGAGTTGGTGGGCAAGTACCATGGCCGCGTGGTCACGCAGGGGCGTGTTCAGATATTGGACGGCAAGGTCATCCTGCCCTTTGCGGGCGGCGAACATGAAGCCTAGTACGGTGCCCCTGGGTGTGTTGCGCCCGAGCGCATCCTGGGGAGCCTCGGGTTTAGCGACGGCAGGGGCGGAGGGAACTGGGCCGAGTTTGACCAATCCGTGCGCCGAGACGCTGTTTTCTGCATAGGCGGGCGGCGCATAATCAAGCGCCGCGATCGCAGTGCCGATCACTGCGATCGCGAGCACAGCATGGCGTTGCTTCATTGGACGGATCTCATTGCGAATACTGGCCCGATTCGACCTTTCTTCACCGCCGCCTTCAGACACGTTCGCTTTTAGGGCAGGCAGATGACGCAGCGTAAGGTCGTGTCACTAGGAATTGGCAATGGGTCTGCCGAACATAGTATCGCGGCCCGCGGTCGCGCTCCACCGTCGGTTAGGTAATCGTCGCCGAATCGTCTCGCGCGACAGATCCGCATGCTCAGTCAGCTCAAGCATGCGCCCGGCCAGCAAATTTAAGGTCCAGCCCGCAAACCCCGCCGGCGCCTTGGAACACGCGGTCGCCACCAACAGCACTTCCTCGTTCTTCGAGAGCTTGCGCGCGTTCCCGGGGCGCGATTCCTCGCTCAAGGCTCCCTCCAAGTTCCCCTCCACAAAATGGCGCCGTGTCCGATAGACCGTTGAAATCCCCACCCCCAGTGCACTGGCCGGCGGAGCGCGATTTCCAGGAGTATTTCGAGAAAATGGAAACGATTTCATTCGGCTGGTTTTATCCATTTTTTTTTCGTCGGCACAGGCATCAAATTCAATGTCGCGGCGCTCGGCCAGAACCTGACAACCATGCTGCTGGTGCCGGCATTCACCGTGCTTTTCCTGATCTTTCGCGGGACACCTGTATTGCTTTATCGTGGCCATATCAGCACGGCGCAACGCCTGCCCTTCGCGCTGTCTTCGGCAGTCCCCGCGCTCTCGATCATCGTGGTCATCACCGAGATCGGGGTGCGGGCAAAAGTCGCTTTGTCCCGATGTCGCGGCGGCTATGATTGGCGCTGCATTGCTCTCGGTCCTGCTCTTCCCGACGATAGCGGGCGCGCTTTTGTTGCGAACTGCCGCGCCACTAGCGAGCAGAACTTCGGCATGACTTAAACGAATCCTGGTCGCTGCGGCGCGCCATCGTTAACGGCGTGAGAACAACCGCGAATGCACACCGTAACCGTCAGCTGTAGCGAAAGAAGCCCTGCCCGCTCTTGCGTCCAAGCAGGCCAGCCGCAACCATTTCGCGCAGCAGCGGCGCCGGGCGGTACTTCGGATCGCCGTAGTCGCGCTGGAACACCTCCATGATCGACAGCAGCGTGTCCAGACCGATGAGATCCGCGAGCGCCAGCGGGCCGATGGGATGATTGCACCCGAGCTTCATAGCCTGGTCTATGTCCGCGGCGGCGGCGACGCCTTCCTGCAGCGCGAAGATCGCCTCGTTGATCATGGGACACAGTATGCGGTTGACGACGAAGCCGGGAAAATTCTTCGCGCTAATCGCAGTCTTGCCGATCTGAGCGATGAACTGAGCGGTGCGGGCATGCGTATCCTCACTCGTCAGCAGTCCGCGGATCAGCTCTACCAGCGCCATCACCGGCACGGGGTTGAAAAAATGCATCCCGACGACGCGGTCGGCACGGGTGGTGGCGGCTGCGAGCGCAGTGATCGAAATCGACGAAGTGTTCGTGGCGAGGATCGCCTCGGGGCGCATGATCTCGTCGGCCTGCCGCATGATGCCGCGCTTGACCTGCGGGTTCTCTGTGGCCGCTTCGATCACCAGATCGGCCGCGGCGAGATCCCGATATTCGGTGCTGCCGCGGATGCGCGAACGCACGGCGGCTTGGTCCTCGGCGCTGAGCTTTTGTTTCTTCACGAGCCGGTCGAGGCTGCCGCCGATGGCGGCCAGGCCACGATCGAGCGCCGCCTGCGATACGTCCACCATCACCACCTCCAGGCCCGCGGCGGCGCTCACTTGGGCGATTCCGTTCCCCATGGTACCGGCACCGATGACTCCGATCTTCGACAGATTCATATCCCCTCCTTTGCCTGTGCAGGCCACTACATGTTGCGGCGGTAGCGTCCGCCGACTTCGTACAGCGTATCGGTGATCTGCCCGAGCGAGCAGCTGCGCACCGCGTCCGTCAACACAGCGAACGTATTGCCGTTCTCGATCATCCCCGGAAGATCACCACGAACAGCGCCACGATCCCCAACCCCGCCATTAGGGCTGCGAGCATGCCTGCCGTTGACCGGGGCATGTCCGGATACTGCGTCTGCATCTCCTTCATCGCTCGACGGTGTTCAAGGGTGCCGAGCAAGATCGATAGTAGTCCGAGACTGATCATCGTCAATCCAAACCCACGCGGTCCGATCAGCTGCGCGGTGCGATCTTTTCCTTGCAGTTCAATCTCAAAGAATTTGTACACGGTGAATCCAAACATGATCAGCGAGGTTGCTGTCCTGATCCAAGCCAGCACCGCATTGTCTTGGGCGAGGCGGGTACGCTGGTAAGCCAGTTTCGTTGCGGTATCGATAATTGCTGGGCTGTCTGTAGCTCGAGCCGTCATTGGTGCAGCCTCCTATCTCGGCGTTGGGTCCCACTACGCTTTCTGCGCTCCATCTTTGCACTGATGGTGCCAAGCCACCAAATTTCTCCTTGCTATTGATCGTTAAGCGCTTCTGGGTGGTGATTCGCCGGCCAGCGTCGAGGTGATGCTGCGCATGTACGCTGCGTGGCTCGAGGGAGCGACGGAAGCCGCGCGGTCGATTGATCCAGGCTGAGCGGAATTGATACCACGACTGGCGGAGAGGGTGGGATTCGAACCCACGGTGGTATCGCTACCACGCCGGTTTTCAAGACCGGTGCATTCAACCGCTCTGCCACCTCTCCGTTATCTTCAAAATTAACTACTTGTGCTCGATTGTGCCTCACTATTATCCCCAGTTTTGGAGCCAATGTTTCCATTTTGTTTCCACTCTGCCCCATCAATCGCGCCAAAGCGTCGCCAGCGCCCTGTCGTTCCCGCGGAATCGTGTGCGCGTAAGTGGTGAGCGTAATGTGCACGTTTGCATGACCCAGGGCCTTCGATACCGTCACGATGTCGGTTCCGGCCGCGAGCAGATTGTTCGCAAAAGCGCGCAAGTCGTGGAATCTTACCTTGCGAAGTCTCGCCCGGCGCAGCGCCGAATGCAGCCCCGTGCGCAGCAGATCCGAGCTTCGCATCGGTCGACCCTTGGCGTCCGGGAACACGAGATCGCGATCTCGTTGGAGAGGAAAAAGCAGGACTGGCGGTACAGGTTTTATATGGCGCCGGGGGTCTGAAGCAGTAGGTTAAATGATCGGACCTGAGCATTCATACCGGCTTCCCTTTTTTCTCAAAGGCTGCCACTGCATCGTGAAGGTTGAAAAACATGCGCTCACGCCCCAGAGCCTGAGCCAACGGAGAGCGCATGACCACCTTGAAAGCCTCAGGATTGAGTGCGGTCAGCCATAGCGCAATCCCACGTTCCCGCAGTTTTTCCTCTGCTTTGGCTAGAGCTTGCAGCGCCGTGTACTCGAAATCGGGGATTGCGCTGCATTCAAGTATCACCACCTGCGGATGCAGCTCTTCGACCAGAGTCTCGAGACGCTCGCGGGCCCGAGGTATGCTGGCAAAAGTCATACGGCCTTCTGTCCGAACGATCAAGAGGCCCGGAATGCTCTCGTCCTCCGGGTGATCTGAGGATCGCGGACGGAACACGTCGGTGCCCGGCTTGCGTCCCACGCTGTAAACCAGAGGATGGTTGGCCTCGTAAAACAGCGTCAGCAATGAGATTCCGATCGCGACCAGAATCCCCTGCAGGGTCCCCAGCAGCACGACGCCGACACCGGCGGCGAGCGCCCACAGGAATTCAGTACGCCTCACAACCAGGATGGAGCGAAAATTCGCCGTGCTGAGCAATGGAAGCGTGGTGACTACCACGACGGCGGCGAGGGTCGCCTGCGGCAGCAGACCGATGAGCGGCGACAGAAAGAGCAGCGTCGCCACCACCATGGCCACCGTCACTAGCGCGGCTACTTGAGTGCGGGCTCCCGCCCGTGAGTTGACTGCCGTCTGAGAGGTGCCACCACCCGCGGGGAAGCCGTGGAAGAAGCTCCCTGCCAGATTGGCGGCGCCGAGCGCGAGCAACTCCCGGTTGGGCACGGGAGGCGGATCGTCGTGCCTTGCAAAGGCGCGGCCGGCTGCGACGGACTCGGTGAAGGACATCAGCGCCACGCCCAGCGCGCCGGGCCAGAGGGTTTTGAGGAGCAGCAGATCCGGAACCGCCGGAGCTGGAATCCCCGCTGGAATGGAACCGGTCAGCGCGACGCCGAATTCCTTCAGCCCCAAAAAGCCTGCGGCTCCCACACCCAGCGCCACCGCCACGAGCGGAGCAGGGGACCGCGGAAGAAAGCGCCTCATCCCGAGCAGGATCGCAAGAGTGGCCGCAGCCAGAATCAGCGTCGCGCGGTTCGTCTCTGGCACATGCTGCAGCGTGGAAAGCACTTTTTGGAAAAAATGTCCCCTCTCGATATGCACGCCGAGGAGCTTCGGCACCTGGTCCACCACGATGACCAGACCGATGCCCGCTTTGAAGCCGATCAGGACCGGGTCGGAAATAAAGTTAGCGAGGAACCCCAGCCGCACCATGCCGGCGACGATCAGGAAGCCGCCCGCGAGCAGGGCGAGCGCGGCGGCAGCAGCCATCAGCTGAGCCGCATCCCCGCCAGGGACGGCGAGCGTCAGTTGGGTTGCCGTGAGAATCGCGAGGGTGCTGGTACTGCTCACGCTCAAGGGGCGCGACGTTCCCAGCAACGCGTAGACGAACATGGGTACGAGTGCCACATACAGTCCCGCGTGCACGGGCAACTCGGCGATGCTCGCGTAGGCCATCGACTGCGGGATGACGACTGCCGCGGTGGTGAGGCCTGCGACTGCATCGAAACGGAACCAGTTCTTTTGATATCCCGACAGCAGGCGCGTTAAGGGCGCACTGCTCCTCACTTTCTCGGCTTTGTTCTGCACTCGTTTCACCCGTGACCGGCAGCCCCAATATGGGCTGCCGGACTTGAGAGTGTTTTCTGAGTTCCCATGGCGAGATGCAGCCGTTGTTCGGGCGAGATGAGGTGATCGAGCACCACCGAACCAAAATCGTTGCCGACGTCACAGGTCTCGTCCGCAGAGAAAATCATGGGCTCGGTCGGCTCCACTCGGCCTTCACCGCCTTTCTTCCCGTCCACGTATAGTGTGTCGGTACCGCCCTTTGCGAGGCCACCGCCGTCGTACGCAAACTCCATCCGCACCTGGTGTTTCCCCGGAGGGATCGTCGATGTGCCTTCGATCGTATAGCGGTCCACGCCATAGAAGTTGTAGCAATACTTGAGCTTGCCACCCTTAGTGTAGAGGCTCCAGCCGCCAATGAGCCCGCCCAAGGGGATGATGACGCCGTCGGCACCGGATTGCAACGGCAGCGGAAGTTGGAAGACTCGATCTCGGTGACCTAGAGCGGACGGTTAGTTTCGTGGCAAATGAAGTCTCGGCTAGGATACCTGATGCACTCGCAGGGATTAACGCGGAGCGTCCAATGAAGAAAGGTCACTTGATGCTAGCGGCCATCATGATCGGCGCCGCAATCGCGGAGCCTGCCTATGCGCAGCCCGCCGGTACCGCGACCGTCTCGACAACCGGCGAGACCCCGGAGCTTCGTGTGGCCGCGTTCGTTGTTCCACCGTTGGTTATGGAACAAAACGGATCGCTGACCGGATTCAGTATCGACCTCTGGAATGCAATCGCTGCGCGGCTGAAGCGAAAGACCAACTATCAGATCGCACCTGACGTAAGCGCTCTGGATGCGGCGATGCGATCCAAGACGGCCGATCTCACATTGGCTTTGTTTATAACGTCCGCACGTGACGAGGTGTTTGACTTTTCGTATCCCACGTTGGAAGCGGGGCTGCAGATAATGGTAAGGGACCCGCACCAGACAGCGGCGACCGAAAACCCATTGTGGGCCATGCTGCGTCTGATGCTTTCGCGAACGACCGTAGCGTGGCTCGGCATGGCCCTGTTGCTGGTGCTAATTCCGGCCCACGTGGTCTGGCTGCTCGAACGACGGCGAGGAGATAGTACCATTTCGAGGCAGAACTACTTTCCGGGGATCTTTGAGGCAGCCTACTGGGCGTTGTCAACGCTGACCACACAGGCGGAGGCAATGCCGAGGCATTGGCTGGCCCGCATCCTGTCAGTCCTGTGGATGTTCGCCGGCGTGCTCTTCGTTGCGTTCTATACGGCCCAGTTGACGACGACCTTGACCGTCGAGCAGATTCGCGGCGCCATTGAGGGACCGGACGATTTAGCAGATAAGCAGGTTGCCACCGTCGCGCACAGCCTCGCGGTCGACTATCTTCTGGACCATCACGCACAGGTCCAGGAGTACTCGACGATCGATCAATTGTTCAAAGCTCTTCTGGACAAAAAAGTAGATGCTGTGGTGACGGGCGCGCCGATTCTGCGCTACTACGCAGCGCACGAAGGAAAAGGACAAGTGAAGATGGTCGGTCCCGAAATTAATGTTGCGCCGGTCGCCATCATGGTGCAGTTGAACAGCCCCCTGCGCAAGAAGATTGACATTGCGTTGCTCGCGCTTCGTGAGGACGGCTCATATCAGCGGCTTTACGACAAGTGGTTCGGCAGCCCGTAGGCAGAGCCGGCGACGATGAAGTGTTGGGTGCTCGGCGATTTGTGACCTGTCCCGCAGCAGACGTTCGCGGCCGTAGCATAAGGGTCCGATGGCGGACCCAAGCGAAGCGTGGGAAACTGCAGCGAGGGAGGCTGAGGAATTGCAGAAAACAATTATGCTGGCGCTGTTGCTCGCGTGCGGTATGGCGCAGGCGGCGCCGCCTGCTGTTGTTCCGTTGACGACCTTCATGATCGTTGATGAGGTGCCACCATGTTCTTCAGAATGAAACACCTGCGCTGTATTCTGCCCTAGTGATTCCCTGTTTTGTCAGACGATGATTACACACAGGGATCACTCCCCTGGGACTCGCTCAGATCCGGACGTGTAGGATTCCCGCGGCGATGTCACCGAACCCTCTCGGCGGCCATATCCGCGGAATCTACGTATTTCGCGTACGATAAGTGGCGGTACACTGACGTTCAAAGACCCCTGACTAGGCAACACAGACGAACAATCACGCTCGACGAGTGGGGTAACCAAAGAGCGGCGACATGCAGAGGAAAGGGCAAGGGATGAATTCGACCACAGATCCAGCGCCAGCAGAATCCAAACGACACCACCTGTTTACCCATCGTCGTTCGCGGGCCGAGCGTCAGTCGGCGGGCAAGAAATTACGGGATGCTTGCCCGCGGGCGGCACATGCCGTCTGGAGAGCGCCCGCCGGCCGGCCGGACCCGGTCAGCTTGGTTTTGGAAGCCGACAAGGGGCGCCTCCCTGAGTTGCTTCCCCTGCGCCATGGGCGCATGGCCCTTTCGCCCTTCACTTTTTACCGGGGATCGGCGCTCAACATGGCGGTGGACCTTTCGACCACTCCAGCCACGGGCGTGCGCGTGCAATGCTGCGGAGACGCGCACTTGGGCAACTTCCGCGGCCTGGGTACCCCGGAGAGGCGCGTCATATTCGCCATCAACGACCTGGATGAGACCCTGCCCGCCCCCTGGGAGTGGGACCTCAAGCGTCTCGCAGCAAGCTTCGTGGTCGCCTGCCGGAACAACTCCTTAAGCGACTCCACCGCCCGGGATGCGGTCCTCGCCTGTGTCCGCTCGTACCGCGAGCACATGGCCGAGTTCAGCGAAATGAATCCGTTGGATCTCTGGTATTCCACCGTCGACTCCGAAATGCTGCTCGCGACCATTGACGACCCGGAGTTCCGCAAACGCGGGATCAAGCGCATGGAGAAAGAGCGGACGCGCCGCGTCGAGGAAGATATCTTCCCTACTTTCAAGCAAGCTGCGGGCAAGGCATTGGCTATCGAGGACAAGCTGCCGACGATTTTTCACTGGAAGGGACATAAGCCAGGGGAAATCCACCCGGACACCCTGCAGGCCTTCGCCCTCTATCGCGGCAGCCTGGCGGCATCCACTCGAACGTTGCTCGACCGCTACGAACTTAATGATGCCGCGATCAAGGTGGTCGGCGTCGGCAGTGTCGGCACCGCTTGTGCGGTGCTCTTGCTGACGGACGGCGATGGAAATCCTCTCGTTCTGCAAGTCAAGGAGGCACGCGCTTCGGTGCTGGAGGCGTATGCCGGCAAGAGTGTCTTTCCCAACCATGGACAGCGCGTCGTGAACGGCCAGCGGCTCATGCAGCCGGTCAGCGACATCTTTCTAGGGTGGACTAAGACTAGGCGTGGGCGTCACTTCTACATGCGCCAGCTGCGAGACATCAAGATCAAGCTCGCCGTCGAGACGTTCGGCAAAGCCGTGATGCTCCTGGACGCCGAGTGGTGTGGCCACACGCTTGCGCTCTCCCACGCGCGCTCCGGCGATCCGGTACTGATCAGCGGCTACCTGGGCACGGGCGATGCATTCGATAAGGCGATCGAAACATTCTCCGTCGCCTACGCCGACCAGAATGACAAGGACTATGACGCGCTCAAGCGCGCGATCAGCAGTGGAAAGCTCAAAGCCGTGATCGAAGAGCCGGAGTAGATGGAGCCGGAAAGGAAATGAGAACATGAATTCAACAGAGCAAAACGGGAAGTCCAATGTTCAAAAGGATTCCCCATTTCCCAACGTTGCGGTTGCAGAACAGAAGCGATTGATCAGCGCACGCGAGGACGGTGTGCCCTGGAAGATGTGGGGACCTTACCTCAGTGAGCGACAGTGGGGCACGGTCCGCGAGGACTACAGCGAAGGGGGAGATGCCTGGAATTACTTCACCCACGACCAGGCTCGCTCCCGCGCCTACCGCTGGGGCGAAGACGGCATCGCCGGTATTTGCGACGAAAATCAAATCCTGTGTTTTGCCTTGGCGCTGTGGAACGGCGCGGATCCGATCCTCAAAGAGCGCATGTTCGGACTCACTAACAGCGAGGGCAACCATGGCGAGGACGTGAAAGAATACTATTTCTATCTCGACAGCACGCCCACGCACTCCTACATGAAATACCTGTACAAGTATCCTCAAGGGCCGTTTCCCTATAGCAATCTGGTCGAGACGAACAAGCGGCGCGGTCGTGGCGACATGGAATATGAGCTGCTCGATACGGGTATTTTCAATGGCGATCGCTACTTTGACGTGTTTGTCGAGTACGCCAAGGAATCGGCCGAAGACATACTGATCCGCATTACAGTTGCGAACCGTGGGCCGCAAAAGGCCAGTCTCGTCGTGTTGCCGACCCTGTGGTTCCGCAACACCTGGTCGTGGGGGAACGCTTCCGCGAAACCGCTCTTGGAGCAGAGAACCGGGTCGGGGAACACGGCAATAATTACCGCTTCGCATCCCGACCTGGGCGTCCGCTATCTGTATTGCGAAGGTTCCGCGCCTCTGCTCTTCACAGAGAACGAGACGAATCAGGAACGCGTGTTCGGAAAGCCCAACCCCACTCCGTACGTGAAGGATGGAATCAACGAATATGTCGTGCACGGGCACACCGACAAGGTGAATCCGAAGAAGACGGGGACCAAAGCATGCGCGCATTACCAGTTGGAGGTGCCATCCGGAGAAAGTCGGGTCATCCGGCTGCGGTTGACGCCGGCCGCTCCCGGCGAAAAGAAGGACAATGGATCGTTTGGAGACCGCTTCGATAAGCTCGTGGCGTTGCGTCTGAAGGACGCCGACGAGTTCTATGCATCCATTACGCCGAAGTCGGTGAGCGAAGATGCAGCGATGGTGATGCGGCAAGCACTATCCGGTATGTTGTGGAGCAAGCAGTATTACGATTACAACGTCGAGCGCTGGAGCCGGGAACGTCCTCAACGGAAATACCGAGGCCGGAATAGCGAGTGGACACACCTCGAGAATTCTCATGTGATTTCGATGCCGGATAAGTGGGAATACCCATGGTACGCAGCGTGGGACTTGGCGTTTCACACCGTCGCGCTGGCCGAGGTGGACGTGGACTTCGCGAAGCAGCAGCTTCTTCTGCTACTGGGCGATGACTACCTGAATCCGAATGGCCAGCTTCCGGCCTACGAGTGGAACTTTGGCGACGTCAACCCACCGGTGCATGCGTTCGCCGCGTGGGAGGTCTACGAATCCGAGAAGAGTGTCTCGGGCCAGGGCGATCTGGCTTTTCTCGAGGAGGTGTTTCAGAAGCTGTTGGTGAATTTCAACTGGTGGGTGAACCGCAAAGACCCCAGAGGGAAGAACATCTTCGGGGGAGGCTTCCTGGGGCTCGACAACATCGGCGTGTTCGACCGAAGTGCACCGCTCCCCACGGGGGGTCATCTGGAACAGGCGGATGGCACCGCGTGGATGGCCTTCTTCAGCCAGTGCATGCTGCAGATCGCCATCGAACTGGCGCTGCACGATCCCGTCTATAAGCCCATGGTGCTGATGTTCTCCAAACAGTTCATTTCCATCGCCTCGGCCATGGACCATATGGGAGAGCAGAGCGAGAGCATGTGGGACGAGGAAGACGGGTTCTATTACGACATTCTCCAGCTGCCGAACGGTACATCCACTCGTTTGAAGGTGCGCTCGCTCGTGGGCTTGCTGCCGATCTGCGCCGCAACCGTATTCCACGGTAACGTGAGGAAAAATATGCCGGAGATTGTCCGGAACATGGCCGGCTACTTGGAAAGACACCCGCAGCTGGCGACATCCATGTCTCTCGAATCTGCGCAGACGGATGGCGTAGGTGGCACTCGGCTGCTCGACTTGATGACGGAACAAAAGTACCGTCGGGTGCTATCGAGAATGTTGGACGAGTCGGAGTTCCTGGGTCCCTACGGTATTCGGTCCATCTCTCGCTACCATCTGGAGCACCCCTATGTCTTCATTGCGGGAGGCCAGGAGTTCCGGGTGCAATACGCGCCCGCGGAATCGGACAGCGGCATGTTCGGCGGCAACTCGAATTGGCGTGGACCGGTCTGGATGCCGATCAACGTGCTGCTGATCCGGTCCCTGCTGAACTTGTACCAATACTATGGGGACGATTTCCGGGTGGAATGCCCGACGGGATCCGGCAAGCTCATGAACCTGTTCGAGGTGAGCCAAGAGATCGCAGACCGGCTCACCCGGATCTTCCTGCGCGACGAGCATGGCCGGCGGCCGATCTATGGCGGCACGGAGGAATTCCAGAGCGATCCGCACTGGCGCGACCACATCCTCTTTTATGAGTACTTCCATGGCGATAATGGTGCAGGCTTGGGCGCGAGCCACCAAACCGGCTGGACGGGACTCGTAGCCAAGCTCATCCAGATTTACGGCCTTCTGGATCCTAAGCGGATCCTCGAAGTGGGCGCCGTGGCCGCGATCGCAGAGAAAGCCCGCGCATGATGAGCGATGCCTTGTACGACGTCCGACAGGAGCAGTATCCCACAGTCATCCGTGAAATGATCCGGCATGAAAACGACCTGACTAATCATCGCATCATGTGGTTGCTCGTGGGTCAGGGGTTTATCGCCAACGCATGGGTGTCTGTGAAAAGCAGCGCAGCACCCGCGAATTTACTGCTAGAACTTGCGGGGATTCTTCTCGCGCTCTCGGCATTCGTGATGCTTTACCAAAGCTACCAAGCTCGAGGATATCTGCGATTCCTGGGTCAGCAAGCCAAACAGGGGACATTGAAAGAGGAACAGTTGCCGCTCGTGGGATGGCCACGCAAAAGAATCAAGGCGTGGTGGAGAAATTCCTGGGTCTGTCCATGGTTCAGGCGAGCGCTTGATCTTACTGAACCTTGGCTGCTGCTGCCGTTCCTGTTCACATCCATGTGGATGACAGCAATTCTGCAGTCTCTAAGCATCCTGAACACAGAAGTTGCCTTGACGCTCGGTGTCATCCTGTCCTCCGCGATTCTCGCCGTTGCTTGTATCGGATTGGTCTGGTCGCAGGGCGATGACGAATAGGGTACGAAAGGATAGGCAGGATCTAAACACCCTCCCCTATCCTTGATCCTGTACGTGTGAAGGGTGACATGGTTCGCTCATCACATGGATTTCTTGTTGGCCGCTATCAGCCGCCGATGGCTTTCGCCTTGTCGAGTTCGCCGCGCAGAATCCTGGCCCAGCTCGATGCCGCGCTTCGGGCCTCACTCGCGTTAAAGACGCCGCTCGACACCTGGAAATTTCCCGTCGTGCGCGCCTGGTAACGGTCGAGGACCCGAGCGATGATCTCCCCGGTCTCGGAATCCGCAAGCTCGGCGAGGAGGGTCATTTCACCAGCCGACACCGTATAGACCTTCGTACGTCCGGGCGTCATCACGTCCGGTGCCGTGATGTAAAGATTGATGATCGCGGCCCGCACGAGCAGTACGTCGGGACCCGGCTCGGTGACCACAGAGTAGCCTCCCTTCTTTAATTCCTCGACGAAGCTGTCGTAAACAATCTTGGCGACATTGTCGCGAATTTTCTGCTGCTCGCTCGAGGACAACTTGCGCGTGGTTCCCGCGACCGTCGGCTTCCAGTCCTTGTGGAAGCGGACGCCGATTGGATCGATCATCACCTTCGAGTAGCCCGACAGCGTCGCGCCAGGCAATGCATAGGCCATGTCGATGCCCTTGATATTGACCTTCTGCAGGCCGTCGTAGCTCATGGCCTCGTCCAGATTTTTCGGCTGCTGAGCGAGCACCGTGGCGGCCAAAAACAGCGGGATGAGCCCAGCCAGCGGCCCAAGCACTCGATGTTTATTCAAGTACACGTCACTACCCCCCATTGCAACGAATTGATCACGTCATGCCTTCTATCGCACGCCTATATTCTAGTACATTCTTTAGAGTGCCCCATAGCCAACGGTCAGGGAGCACGGCAACGGGGGATCTATTGCGGCATGAGAGCCAGGCCCTCATCATGAGTCGAACAGGAATGGCCTTGCGCGAGCGCCGAATGCTCGCGAGCAGTCATTCGCAACAGGCCTGAAGCGACCGCGGCTGCTGCCGCTGGCTAACGCGTCAGTCGGACATACTTGATCAGGGATCAGGAAGCGATGAAACCATTTCCCAAGCATCCTCTCATTTACGAGATCAACACGTGGATATGGTTATGTGAGTTGAGCCGGAAATATCAGCGGAGAGTGAATTTCGCGACGGTTCCGGAGCAGGAGTGGGATGCCATTGCGGCCTATGGATTTGACGCCGTGTGGTTCATGGGTGTGTGGGAACGTAGCCCTGCCGGGATTGCAATCGCCATGCGAAACAAAGGGCTGCTCGAGGACTTCAAACGAGCCCTGCCGGATTTTTCAGCTGAGGATAACGTCGGCTCGCCGTATTGTGTACGCCGCTACGTGATCGACCCACATCTCGGCGGGCCGGAGGGGCTTGCGGCGGCCCGCCAGACTCTCGCCAAGCGCGGCATCCGTCTTATCCTCGATTTCGTGCCAAACCATGTCGCTCCGGACCACCCCTGGGTCTTCGAGCACCCCGAATATTTCATCCAGGGAGAGAAAAAGGACATTGCGAAAGAGCCGGCATCCTACTTCGAGGCTGGCGGGCACATTTTCGCCTGCGGACGTGATCCGTACTTCCCTGCTTGGCCGGATGTGCTTCAGCTCAATGCCTTCCGGCCAGGGCTACGGGATGCGGTGATCGAGACCATCTCGGGAATCGCCCAACAGTGTGACGCCATCCGATGCGACATGGCCATGCTCCTGCTGAACAATATCTTCGAGCGAACCTGGGGGGTTCGAGCAGGCGAAAGACCAGTCAACGATTACTGGATGACGGTGATACCGGCGGTCAAAGGTAAGCATCCGCAATTTAGGTTCATTGCCGAAGCCTACTGGGATCTGGAGTGGGAATTGCAGCAGCAGGGGTTTGATTACTGCTATGACAAAAAACTCTATGACCGGATGGAACACGCGGATCCTGAGAGCGTGCGTCAGCACCTCCTTGCGGACTATTCTTACCAGGAGAAGATGGTCCGGTTCATCGAGAACCATGACGAGCCCCGGGCCGCCGCCACTTTCTCGTCGGAAAAAGGCTGCGCTGCCGCGGTGGCCATCCTTACGCTGATGGGGGCAAAGCTGCTTCACGAAGGGCAATTCGAGGGCAGAAAGATCCGCTTGCCGGTGTTCCTGAGCCGCCGCCCGGCAGAGCCAGTTGATCAGGAACTCGTGGCTTTTTATGACCGGCTGTTAAAGGCAATCCATCGTGATGTCTTTCGCAACGGCGCATGGCGTCTCTGTGAACGGAGCGGCTGGCCCGACAATCGGAGCTATCAGAATCTTCTCGCCTGGTGCTGGGCCAAGGAGGATGAGCGCTACCTCGTCGTCATCAATTTCCGGCAAGAAGCCGCCCAGGCGCGTGTCCACCTGCCGTGGGATGAACTCAGGGGAAGGGGGTGGCGCCTCAATGATGCCCTGTCCGGTGAAGCCTACGATCGAAACGGCAGTGAGATGCGGGATGGCGGTTTGTATGTCGATTTGGGGCCGTGGAAATGCCATCTGTTCCAGGTGTGCGCATTATGATCGGTGCCGTTGCGGGATAAGGAGAGGAAGTAACTGCCGGATAGCTGAGGTATCGCATTGATTGCCGCGCCGATCAGGGCCTTATGCATAGGATTGCATCGATATGTTCCACAGAAAATATAATCGCGAATTCGCACCTTGGGTAATACCCGCAATGTACGCTGCCATTGCATTTGCGGCTGCAATGACGATTCCTCATATTGAGGGCGGCATCGCTCCTTGGTTTGTCTCTCCAGTAAGCGTCTCCTCTGCGCAGGCGATCTACTCCTCGATCGCCTCCGGCATGATGGCACTCACGGGTATCGTATTTTCATTGATGTTCGTGATGATCCAATTCAGCGCAACCGCCTACTCACCGCGGCTGGTGCTGTTGATCACTCGTGATCCGGTGACATCGCACGCCCTCGGGATATTTACAGCCACGTTCGTCTATGCCATCGCAGCACTCACAGGGGTCGACCGGAGCGGATCCGGGGGTGTTCCATATTTCAGTATTTTGCTGGTGTTCGCCTTGGTCTTGGCCAGTGTAGGGATGTTCATCGCCCTGATCAACCGGATCGGTGTGCTTCAGATCAACCGCACGTTGATTTTCACCGGTGACCAGGGACGCAAGGTGATAACGGCCATGTATCCGGCCTTAAGTTCCGCGGTTGCAGCCAGTGGATCGGACGCCGTTGGCGCCCTGCCCCGCAGGCAGACACTCATTCATCACGGACGACCCCGCTCGATACAAGCGATCGATGTCGGCACATTGGTGCACTTGGCCAAGGCGTCCGGCGGAATCATCGAGATGGCCGCGGCTGTCGGCGATACGGTCGTGGAATTGACGCCGTTGTTGTACGTCGCCGGTACTCGAGAGCCGATTGCCGAAGAGAAGTTGATGAGGGCTATTCAGGTGGGTGGCGAACGCACCTTCAAACAGGATCCCAAATACGCGATCCGGCTGCTCGTCGACATTGCCATCAGGGCGTTGTCGCCGGCGATCAATGATCCAACCACGGCGGTTCAAGCGCTTGATCAGATCGAGGACCTCCTGTTGCGCCTGGGCCAACGCGACCTGGACATCGGTACATATCGCGACAGCGACGGCCAATTGCGGCTGGTGGTTGCATATCCCACATGGGACGATCTGCTTCGTCTGGCATTTGCCGAGATTTGCTTCTGCGGCGCAGCAAGCGTGCAGGTGATGCGGCGGATGAACGCGCTCGTCGCGGATCTGACGTCGGCCGTCCCGGAGGAGCACCGGCCAGCGCTTAGACACTGGGATGCACGATTGAAGGCCACCATCGCCCGTTCGTTCTCAGATACTGAAGAGCGGCTCGAAGCCTCGAAGGAAGATCGGCAAGGCCTCGGCATACCGCGCCAGCATTCGCGCGGATGATGTCATCGGCGCTGGGCGGCTGACCGGAGTGCGCATGTCTGCACTTGCGCTATTTCGGCGTGTAGGAGAATTTCTGTCCGGCAACAGCTGCCTGATACATGAGACCGCCCTTGGCAATCGTGAACACCGCCACGCCCTTTTGGTAGCCGCCCGCCGTGGTCGCGTCCTTCTTGCCGCCGCTCGCGCCCGCGGTGGAGCCACCCGTGCCAGCGCTCGCCGAGGCGCCCGCGGTAATGGCGACTGCGCTCACGTCTCCGCTGAGACTGAAGTTTCCGGACGTGAATTCCCCGAGGGCTCGCTGGTCCTCAAAGAAAACGATCTCGCTGTACGCCTGCCCGCCCACCTGGAAACCGACGCTCACCTGGGTCAGCGATGCGTTGCCGATGTACTTGCCCTTCTGGTAGACATGGCCCGTCCCGTGAGCTCCGCCGACAACGAATCCGCCCTTGCCGACGGTCGGAAAAACCGCGTAGCCGTAACTGGATTTGAAATATGTAGCGCTCGCGCCGGCATTCCTAAAAAGTGCGACGGTGTCGCTGTAACTGTCCGCAAGCGCGGGAAGAGCCGGCAGCGCCAGCGAAGTGGCCAATAAACACGCCCTCCAGATCTTTCTCATGACTGCCTTCCCGTATAATTACCTGAATTGCCTACATTACTCCGCAAGTAACGTGACCTGTATTGGCCTTTGGTGCTAAGTACATCCCCGGGTTACATGAGTTGGATCACCGCAATCTGGTCGGCAACGGTGGGCGCGAGCTTGGTGACCGGGCTCGTGTACTTGCTCGTCTGGAGCCAGAACCGGCGTTCGTGGGCGAACTTGTGCTTTTTTCTCACCGTAATCGGGGTACTCGGGCTTGCGGCCGGCGAGGTGGCCACGATGCACGCCGAGTCGCCAGAAGCTTATGGGCGGGCAATCCGATGGACGCATGTCGTCTATGCGATTGGATTTGTGGGTTCTTTGGCATTCGTTCACTTCTACTTTGGCACCGGAAGGAGGCGGCTTCTGGCGCTGGCCATCGGCCTGCGACTGCTCACTGTGTTGGCGAACTTTACCACGGGAGTCAACGCGCACTTCACCGTCATCCACAGCCTGCAGAAAATCGACTTTCTTGGCGAGCAAGTATCCGTGCTCGGCGAGTGGATGCCGAGTCCGTGGGTGTTCCTTCCGCTGTTATCTTCGTTGGCGCAGTTTGTCTACGTGGTGGATGCCTCCATTCGGTTGTGGCGCACGGGTTCGCACGAATCGCGAAGTCGCGCGTTGGTTGTCGGCGGTGCGTTGGCGCTCTTTATCGTCATCGCCGTGGGGCAGTCCGGCCTCGTGACCGCGGGCGTGCTGCGGATGCCCATGATCTTGAGCTTTCCCTTCCTCGGTGTGGTCCTGGCAATGGGCTATGAGCTGAGCAAAGATGTGCTGCGCGCCGCGCAGGTAAGCCGCGAATTAAATGAAAGCGAACAGCGGATGGCTATGGCCACCGAGGCTGCGAACCTGGGCATGTGGTCTCATGCCTTACCACGAAACGAAATCTGGGGGAGCGACAAATGGTGCGAGTTGTTTGGCTTCACGAAATCCGAGCGATTGGACCTCGACTGTTTCCTGCAAAGGCTGCATCCCGACGATCGGGATAGAGTTCGTCAGGTGTTCGCGATTGCTGAGGACACCGGCCACTACGAGAGTGAATACCGGGCAATGCTTCCGAATGGCCAGATACGGTGGATCGCTTCCCGCGGCCGCGTCGAGTTCAGCAAAGGCCGGCCGGTTCTGATACGGGGTGCCTCACTCGATATCACGGCGCGAAGGCAAGCCGAGGAAGCAGCGCAAAGCTTGAGTGGACGATTGATCCACGCGCAGGAAGCCGAAAGGGCACGGCTTGCGCGTGAACTGCACGACGATTTGAGCCAAAGCCTCGCCCTGCTGGCCGTCGAGTTGGACATGTTCGGCCGGAAACCACCCGCCACCAGCAGCGAGGTCAGCGAACGCATGAGGGACTTATCCGAGCAGGTCAAAAACTTGTCATCCAGTGTGCATCGGCTTTCACATGAATTGCACCCGGCGAAACTGGAACAACTCGGTCTGGCAGCAGCAGTGCGCGGCCTTTGCAGGGAGCTTGGTGCGGCGCGCAATCTTGCAATTGAATTTGAGGCACAGGCAGTGCCGCGCGTAGTTCCGGATGAGATCGCGCTCTGTCTATACCGCATCGTCCAAGAGGGGCTTCAAAACATCATCAAGCACAGCGGTTCTGCCACCGCGAAAGTGCAATTGATGTCGATCGAAAATGAACTTTGTCTCATCATTTCGGATCAGGGCTGCGGATTCGATTCAACGGTGGCGACGGACGATGGTTCGCTGGGACTGGTCAGCATGCGCGAGCGCGTGCGGTTGGTGCGGGGACAAATATCCGTTGAGTCCCGCAAGGGTGAAGGGACGCGGATCAAGGTGCAGATTCCCCTGGGCGGATGGGCAGGGTGACCCGATTGCCGCGTTGCGACAAGCCAACCTTGCATTCATACTTCGCACGCATGAATCATCGACCCCGAATTGTCTTGGCGGATGACCATACGATGCTGCTCGATGCCTTCCGGCGTCTGCTGGAGCCGCAGTGCGAGATCGTGGGCACGGCGTGCGATGGGCGCGCGCTGATTGAACTCGCCTTGAAGACCAACCCGGAGATCATCGTCCTCGACATCAGCATGCCGAAGTTGAACGGTATGGACGCCTGCGCCCAACTGCGGCACAAGCTGCCCGCCGTCAAATTTATCTTCCTCACCGTTAACGAAGACGCGGATCTCGCCACCGAAGCCATCGGATTGGGCGCGTCGGCGTTTCTGCTGAAAAGTTCCGCGTCCGCAGAACTGACTCTGGCCATTGAATCGGCCTTATCGGGCCGGACCTATGTCACTCCTCTGATTACCGGAGGCACACCGCTCCACGTGTTCCTCGACAAAGGGGCCAGACCTGCCGCCGAAAAACTCACCGTCCGCCAACGCGAAGTCCTGCAGTTGCTCGCCGAGGGAAAGTTGATGAAGGAGGCGGCTGATATTTTGAATCTCACCCCGCGCACCATTGCCTTCCACAAATACGCCATCATGGAACACCTTGGCATCAAGACCAGCGCCGAACTGGTGCAGTATGCCGTCAAGCATCGCCTGGTGACGCCGCGCGGATAGTCGCGCGCCGTTACCGAAAATCAGCGCCCCAACCTGTCAACACTGACAGTAGCCGCTGCGCCCTGCCGGGCACACCATGCCACCAGCATTCATGAATACCGAGTCCAAAATCGCGCGTGTACTGCTCGCAGACGATCATGCCGAAATCATGACACAGACCTGCAATGTGCTGGCCGCCGAGTTCGAGATCGTTGGCTCGGTCGCCAACGGCGTGGACCTGATCAAGACGGCGATCCAGTTAAACCCCGATGTGGTGGTGCTCGACATCACCATGCCGGGTTTGGATGGCATCGAAGCAGCCCGGCGGCTCAAGCACTGCGGGTGCCGCGCAAAGCTTGTGTTCCTGACCGTGCATGAAGATCCGGATTACGTGCGCGCCGCACTGCAATCGGGCGGCGCGGCTTACGTCATCAAAGCGCGCATGGCCTCCGACCTCATCACAGCCATGCACGAAGCCCTCGCGGAACACACCTTCGTCTCGCCAACACTTGTGTCGAACCCGACGGATTGAGCAAAATACAGGGAGCAATCATGAAACGAAAAACACACCTACATAACGCCGACTCTGGGACCCCAAGGTGAATGGGTAAAACTGCTGAGGAGAGGCAAATGAGCGGCGCAGCGCCGACAGTGTTCATCGTGGATGACGCCCGGGAGATTCGCAAGGCGCTGTCATGCTTGCTGGAGGCCGCGAACTATCAGGTGCGCGCGTTTGCATCCGCGGAGTGTTTTCTCGAAGAGCGGGACTGCGAGGGCCCTGGATGTCTGTTGCTCGATCTTCGCCTGCCAGGCATGAGCGGGCTCGATCTGCAACGATCGCTTTTCGGCTCGGAGCGGGCCCACCCGATCATCTTTCTCACCGGTCAAGGGGATATCCAAACCAGCGTGCAAGCCATGAAGATGGGTGCTGTCGACTATTTGATGAAACCAATCGATGACACGCGCCTCTTGGCATCGGTCGATGAAGCGATCCGGCTCGATTTAGCTGCGCGCGGCGAACGCGCTATTTGCCAAATAATTCAAAAGCGCCTCGAGGCGCTTTCGCGCCGCGAGCGGCAAGTGATGGAGCTCGTGATTCGTGGCCGCATCAATAAAGAGATTGGTCTTCACCTGGGAATCTGCGAGAAGACCGTGAAAGTGCATCGCAAGAACGTGCTGGCGAAGATGCGTGTGCGCTCCGTCGCGGATCTGGTGCGGTTTGTCGCTCGAGTCGGAATTGAATGCGAATTTCCACATATCTACGCCGCTGCGTCGAACAGCCCGAAAGCAGCAAGTCCGGCGCAGTCTCGGCGACCAAGCAACCTGTTGCCAACCGCTACCGCGCTATAACCCGACATGGACCCCGTCTGCCCTCAAGGTGGCAGTTCAACCGGACTTACCGACGCTTGCGACGGTGAGTTCCACGCGGCGGTTTTGCGCCCGGCCCGCCGGCGTATCGTTGGGAGCGACCGGATCGGCCTCGCCGAAGCCGTGAGCCGAGACGAGATCCGGCTTGACGCCCTGCGAGATCATGTACTGCATCACGTTGTCGGCGCGTTTCTGCGACAGGATGAGATTGGTCGTGACGCCCTGTCTCATGAGTCCCGGGCCGATCGGCGTGCTGTCCGTGTAGCCGTTCACGTTGATCTTCGTCGTCTGATGAGGCGCCAGGATCGCGGCTATCTTGGCAATGCTTGCCTTCGCCGTCGCCGACATCTCCCAGCCGCCCGAGGGGAATAGCAGCTCGCTATTGACGGAAACCTTGATCGCGTCTTGCATCCGCGAAATCTGCATGTTCTTGGCCCCGACTTCGGCGCTCATGGCCTGGTTGAGCTGCTGGTACTCCTGCTCCAGGTCAGCATTCTTCTGTTGTGACTCTTGATATTTCTGCTGCGATACGCAGCCCGCCAGCAGAAGTGCCGCTCCTGCTGCGCACAGTATCGGAAATCTCGCCATTTAAACGCTCTCCTCTTCGCTCTACTGTCGCCCGATGCGATCGATTCCCGGTGTCGGACCCGGAGCAGTCAGCTACGGGGACGCTATCAAGAATCGCCTTCGATAAAAACTGGACTTAGTACTTAGAAGTTGGGGCTACAAGTTCTTGTCCCACAGGCGCGACCGCAATTTTCGATCTCCGTTGACTACGGGCCCGAAGCCGGGAGAATGCGTAGGTCGTGCGCGTAGTTGAAGATGCGGGCAACTCATCCGTGGCGCGTTCGCACGCACTTAGGTTTAGCGAACGCAATGAACTCGCACACTCGGAGAAGCAAATGATCATAGATCCGATGGGACAGCGTACGATCGCAAGCATGCGGGGCGTGCTCGTGATTTTTTGGGCCGTGGTCCTGGCGGCTGGCAGCACGTTGGCAGAACTGGCTTCTGCGCCGCTTGCGAATGCGCAGTCGCCTTCAAGTACTGCGGCTCCGCTGATACCTGCGGACCAGCTTGACTCCTTGGTGGCGCCCATTGCGCTGTATCCCGATCCGTTGCTGGCGCAAACCCTGGCGGCCTCCACCTATCCTCTCGAGATCATCCAGCTGCAGCAGTTTCTGGCGAGAAACCCGGGCTTGAAAGACAAAGAACTCGCTGATGCCGTGCAGAAACAGCCCTGGGACCCAAGCATTCAGGCGCTCGCCGCGACCCCGGAGGTAGCGAAGCGTTTGGCGGATGACATCCAGTGGACCACGGATCTCGGCAATGCCTTCCTGGCTCAGGAGGCCGATGTGATGGCGGCCGTACAGCGCATGCGCAAGTCGGCCATGGACAAAAATGTCTTGAAGACCACCGAGCAGCAGGTGGTACAAACCAAGGTGATCGAAACCAAGACGGTGGTGGTGATCGAGCCGGCGAACCCGCAGGTGATCTATGTGCCCACGTACAGCCCGGTGGTGGTGTGGGGCCCGCCCATTTATCCCTATCCTCCTATTTACTATCCGCCCCCGCCGCCGCCGGGATCTTTGTTCCTTGCCTTCGGTGTCGGCGTGGCCATGGGCGCCTGGTGGGGTGGAGGCGGCGGCTGGGGCTGGAACTGCGGGTGGGGTGGAAACAACGTCACCATCAACAACAACAACAACTTCATACGGAACACGAACATCCGCAACGGCAACACCAATATAGGCAGCGGTAACCGCTGGCAGCACCAGCCGGCACATCGGGGCGGCGCGCCCTATCGGGATCGTGCCACGGCCGACCGTTTCGGGGGCGCAGCGCGCGGAGACTCGCTGGCCAATCGGCAAACGAATGCCCGTAATCAGATTGGCAAGCAAGGCGGCAATGTCGCATCCGCTCGTCCCGCACAAGGCGCCGGCACGGGCAACCGAGCCGGCGGCCTCGGCGCCGGCGGTGGTGCGGCCGGCGGCGGAGTCGGCGCCGGCAATCGTGCCGGCGGCGGGCTTGGTGCCGGGGGCGGTGCCGGCAATCGAGGCCAGTTCGACACGGGTGCGGGAGCCGCGAACCGCGCCGGTGCGGGGGGCGGAGCAGGCAACCGATCCCAGTTCGACAGGGGCGCGGGAGCCGCGAACCGCGCTGGTGCCGGCGGCGCCGATCGTGTCGGCAACCGGGACTTGTCGCGCGGTGGTGGCGGAGGCGGAGGCGGCGGAAACCGCAATGCCTTCAGCGGAGGCGGCGGCGGATTCAACGGCTCGAGCGCCCGTGCGTCGAGCAACCGTGGGGCTGCGAGCGCGCAATCTCGCGGCGCAAGAGGCGGCGGCGGCGCGCGCCGTTAGTCCGCGCAGAGCCGAATGTACAGCAGGAGCACACAGATGAATTCAGCATCCGCGAATACAAGACTCTGCCGGCTTCTCGGGCTGATGGGCGCATTGGCGTTGGTATTTCTTGCAGCCTCGGATCCGCTTGCCGCAGAGCAGTCGACCGCGAAAAAACCGGCTCCCGCCGTTGCCGCGCGAGGTGCCGAAAGTTTTGCGACGCCGGACCAGGCCGCCGATGCGGTCATTGACGCCGCCGAGAAGTTCGACGTGGGCGCGCTAGTGGCGATTTTCGGACCCGGCGGAGAGCAAATAGTCCTCACGGGCGAATATCCGCAGGACCGTCAGCGCGCGCTGGACTTCGCTGCACAGGCGCGGGAGCAGAAAAGCGTTGCGCTGGACCCCAAGACCAAGAGCCGTGCATTTCTCCTGGTAGGCAAGACGGACTGGCCGTTCCCGATACCCATCGTCAAGCGCGGCAGCGGATGGCAGTTCGATATCGCCGCCGGTCTGCAGGAGCTTGAGTACCGGCGCATCGGCCGCAACGAATTGGACGCCATCGAAGTCTGCCGCGGTTATGTAGAAGCGCAATACGAGTACGCCTTCGAGCCTCGCGACGGCTACGATGTGAACCAGTATGCCCAGCACATCGTCAGCGCATCCGGCAAGCACGATGGGCTGGCCTGGCAGAACCCTGATGGAACGTGGGGCGGCCCGGTCGGCGAAAGCGTTGCCCGCGCCATCGAACGGGGCTACGAGTTCGAGCAGGGCAAGGCAACGCCCTTTCACGGCTATTTCTACAAGGTGCTCAAAGGGCAAGGGCCGGATGCGCCCCTCGGAGAAATGGACTACGTGCTGAAAGGCCTGATGATCGGCGGCTTCGCCCTGATTGCCGCTCCCGCCGAATATGGTGAAACCGGCATCAACACCTTCATCGTCAGCCAGGACGGTGTGGTCTACCAGAAGGATCTAGGGCCTGAGACGCTCAAGGAATTCCAGAAGATGGAACGCTTCAACCCGGATGATTCATGGACTCCGGTACCCGATGACGAATAAGAGCGCTCCGGCCTCGCCCCGCTGATACATGGGCATCAACGCCCGCCCGGCCGCCGCGGCGCATTGAAATAACCGGCGACGAGCCCCACTATCGCAGCGCGGGCGTTTCCGCACATCCCGGGTGGGAGTGCTAAAATGGCGCCCGTGCACCGAATCGTCAGAGGGCAGTTTCATTATGGCTAATTTTCCGAGCAACAACGCGGCCTTTCCCCAAGCCGGGATGGACAGCCGCAGTATTTTCATCACACGCACCTATACCCATCTGGTGGCCGGCATTCTCGGCTTCATCCTGGTGGAACTGGGGCTGTTCGAGTCCGGGCTCGCGCTGCAGATCGCGAAGTTCATGCTGGGCTTCAACTGGATGCTCATCCTGGGCGCGTTCATGCTGACCGGGTGGCTGGCTTCGCGCACGGCGCAAACCAGCAACTCCATCGGCATGCAGTACTTTGCCTATGGCGTTTATGTGGTGGCCGAGGCTCTCATTTTCGTCCCGCTGCTGTATATCGCGGACGCCAAGGCCCCGGGCACCATCGACAGCGCCACGCTGGTGACGGCGCTCGGCGCCGGCGGATTGATGATCGTCGCGCACCGCACGCGCAAGGATTTCTCCTTCCTGCGCGCGATTCTGATGTGGGGATTCGTACTCGCGATGGTCGCCATCGTCGGCGGGCTCATCTTCGGCTTTCAGCTGGGAACCTGGTTCTCCGTGGCGATGATCGGGTTCGCCGGCGCCGCGGTTCTCTACGACACGTCGAACATCATCCTTCACTATCCGGAAGATCGGTACGTGTCGGCCGCGATGCAGCTGTTCGCGTCGATCGCGCTGATGTTCTGGTACGTGCTGCGGCTCATGATGGGCAGCCGCAACTGATCGGGCCTCAAGTCAGCAGCATCTGCCCGCCCATGTAGGGGCCGAGTGCGGACGGTATGACCACGCTGCCGTCCGCCTGCTGACCGTTCTCCAGAATAGCCACCAGGGCGCGCCCGACCGCCACGCCGGAGCCGTTGAGGGTGTGCACGAGCTCTGGCTTGCCGCTCGCGGGGTTGCGCCAGCGCGCCTGCAAGCGGCGCGCTTGGAACGATTCGCAGTTGCTGCAGGATGAGATCTCGCGGTAGCGCTGCTGCGAAGGCAGCCATACCTCCAGATCGTAGGTCTTGGCGCTGGCGAAGCCGACATCGCCCGCGCACAGCGCAATCACCCGATAGGGCAATTCCAGCGCCCTGAGCACCGCTTCGGCATGACCCGTGAGCTCTTCGAGCGCCGCATAGGAATGCTCGGGCCGCACGATGTGCACCAGCTCGACTTTCTCGAATTGGTGCTGACGGATCATACCGCGGGTGTCTTTGCCGGATGCGCCCGCTTCGGATCTGAAGCAAGGCGTGTGCGCCACGTACTTCATGGGCAGCGCATCGGCCTTAAGGATCTGATCGCGCACCAGATTCGTGACCGGCACCTCGGCGGTGGGGATCAGAAAAAATCCCGGGTCGCCGCGCACCGCGAACAGGTCCTGCTCGAATTTCGGCAGCTGCCCGGTCCCGACGAGAGCCGCCGCATGCACCAGGTACGGCACATAGGCTTCACGGTAGCCGTGGTCGCGCACGTGCATGTCGAGCATGAACTGAATGAGAGCGCGGTGAAGCTTGGCCAGTCCGCCGCTCATCACCACGAACCGCGCTCCGGAGATGCGGCCCGCCGCCTCGAAATCCATGCCCAGGCGCTCGCCGATCGCCACGTGATCCTTGGGCTCGAAAGGCAATCGCCGCGGCTCGCCCCAGCGCCGGACTTCGACATTTGCCGACTCATCGCGCCCCTCCGGCACGCTTTCATGCAGAATGTTGGGCAACTCCAATTGCAGGCTCGACAGCTCCGCCTGGATCCGCTCGAGTTTGCCTTGCGCCTCCTGCAGCATCGCGCCCAGCGATTCGCCCAGCGCGAGCAGCGGGGCCGCATCCTGGCCCTGCCCCTTCGCCTGGCCCACGGCTTTGGCATTGGCATTGCGCTCTGCGCGCAGCCGATCGGCCTCGATCTGCACCGCCTTGCGCTGCTCTTCCAGGGCGGCCACCTTCTCGACATCGAGGAGGAAACCGCGGCGCGCCAGTTGGGCGGCCACTCCGGTCAGATCGCTGCGGAGCAGCTTCGGATCGAGCACGATGAATTCCTTGAGGCCTAAAGGGGCTCATTGTAGGCGACCCGCGGGCAACACGCCGTACGAGTCACGATCCGCCCGCGCCGCGCAACGCGTCGCGCGCACGGCGCGCGGCCAGCGCCTCGCCGATCCTGATTTCGAGCCCGCGCGGAGCGGGCACGTAGTAGCGGCGGTCGGGCATGCCGTCGGGGAAATAGCGCTCGCCGGCGGCATACGCATCCGGCTCATCGTGCGCGTAGCGATAGCCCTTGCCGTAGCCGATTTCCTTCATCAGCTTCGTCGGGGCATTGCGCAAATGCAGCGGCACTTCCAGCGAACCCAAGCGCGCGGCATCTTCGGCGGCCGCGTTGTATGCCGTATACACCGCATTGCTCTTGGCGGCACAGGCCATGAACACCACCGCCTGTGCAATGGCCAATTCACCCTCCGGGCTTCCCAGCCGCTCGTACACGGCGCACGCCTCCAAGCTCAACGTGAGCGCGCGAGGGTCCGCGTTGCCGATGTCCTCGCTCGCCATGCGCACGGCGCGCCGTGCGATGTACAGCGGATCGCAGCCGCCCGCCAGCATGCGGCACAGCCAATACAGGGCGGCGTCCGGATCGCTGCCACGCACTGATTTGTGCAGTGCGGAGATCTGGTCGTAGAAATTCTCCCCGCCCTTGTCGAAGCGTACGTAGGTGCTGCCGATGACCGCGCGCACCGTATCGGTGTCGAGCAGGTGCGCCGCACCCTCCGCAGCCGTGGCGGGCGCGCTC
The DNA here is from genome assembly GCA_963837045.1 of uncultured Gammaproteobacteria bacterium. Lineage (GTDB taxonomy): Bacteria > Pseudomonadota > Gammaproteobacteria > Steroidobacterales > Steroidobacteraceae > Bog-1198. Next base: position 252,523 of record CAWIMA010000016.1, on the reverse strand, counting down.
AAATCGGCGGCGGTCTCCAGCAGGTTGAGCATGCGGCGCGCATCTCCGTCTGCGGCCGCAATCAGCAACTCGCGCGCGCTCAATGGCATCTGTAGGCTCAACCGCCCCAAGCCGCGCTCCGAGTCCTCGAGGGCGCGATCGAGCAGCTTGTCGAGGTCCGCAGCGGTGAGCGGCTTGAGCACATACACCCTCGCCCGCGACAGCAAAGCATTGTTCACCTCAAAGGACGGATTCTCCGTCGTCGCCCCGATGAAAATCAGCGTGCCGTCCTCGACGTACGGCAGAAAGGTATCCTGCTGGGATTTGTTGAAGCGATGCACCTCGTCGAGAAACAGCACGGTGTCGCGCGTGCCGCGCAAGCTGCGCGCCTGCTCGACCACGGCCCGGATGTCCTTGATGCCCGCGAGCACCGCCGAGAGCGCGATGAATTGCGCCTGCGCGCCGCGCGCCACCAGGCGCGCGAGCGTGGTCTTGCCGGTCCCCGGCGGCCCCCACAAAATCATCGAGTGCGGCCGGCCTGACTCGAGCGCGCGGCGCAGGGGGGCGCCCGGGCCCAGCAGGTGCGACTGGCCGACGAATTCATCGAGGACGCGCGGGCGCAGCCGGTCGGCCAGCGGTCGATAGGTGCCGTCGCCGACCGCCCCGGTCACTTGGTATCTCGCCCGATCACATCGACTCCGGGCGGCGGCGAGAACGAAAACAGGTCCTGTGCGAACTTAGGATTGCGCGTCGGGTGGGTGAAGGTCAACTGCGTTATCTGGTTGAGCTTGTCCGCGAGGAACATCGAGGCCAGCTCGCCGTCCTTGTCGAATCCGATCCGCACCAGCTGGAAGTCCGTATCCGGGCGCTTGGGAATGAGCTGGAACCATTGCAGTCCGCCGCTCGCGGGCAGCGAGGTGATGTCGAACTGGTCGCCCACCGAGCCGGCGCCCGACAGCAGCATCGCGGGCGTGCTGGCGAGGGTGGCGTCCATATCGCGCACGTTGGCCTGCGCCAGGTCCTTGTCGTAGAACCAGATCTGCTTACCGTCGGCCAGAACCAGCTGCTCGGAGGGGTCTGCATAATCCCAGCGAAACTTTCCCGGGCGCTGCAGGTAGAATTTGCCCGCGGCGCTGCGCAGCACCTTGCCGTGGCCGTCATCGATGGTCTGCGCGAAGTCGGCCGACCAGCTCGACAGGCCGGCCAGATATTTTTCAACCTCGCTCGCGGGCGATGTCCCTGCGATCGCGGCGCCCAGGATGCCGATCAGAAGCGCCCCGGCGGCCGCGGCTGCGGTAAATCGGCGTCGCACCACCGGACTCATTCCTCCGGAGGCGCCGCGCCATAGATTTCGCGCCCGCCGTTCGACTGCAGCGGACCGACCAATCCCGCCGCCTCCATGGCCTCCACCAAGCGGGCCGCACGGTTGTAGCCGATCTTCAGGCGCCGCTGCACGCCGGAAATGGACGCCTTGCGCGTCTCGGTGACGATGCGCACCGCCTCGTCGTACAGCGGATCCGATTCGGCATCGGCGAGAGTGCCTTCGCCGCCCTCCTCCTCGTCGGCCGGAAAACCGGGGATCGGATTGCGCGGACCTTCGAGGATCTCATCGATGTAGATCGGTGGTGATGCGTTTTTGAGTCCTGCCACCACCCGATGGACCTCCTGGTCCGATACGAATGCCCCGTGCACGCGCGTCGGAATGGAAGTGCCCGGCGGAAGATACAGCATGTCGCCATGGCCCAACAGCGACTCGGCGCCGCTCTGATCGAGAATGGTGCGCGAGTCCACCTTGGCCGATACCTGGAAGGCGATGCGCGTCGGGATGTTGGCCTTGATCAATCCGGTGATCACGTCCACCGACGGCCGCTGGGTCGCCAGGATCAAATGGATGCCCGCCGCGCGAGCCTTCTGCGCGAGGCGCGCGATGAGCTCCTCGACCTTCTTGCCGACGATCATCATCAGGTCGGCCAGCTCGTCGATGATCACGACGATGAACGGCAGCGACGTCAGATCCGGCACGTCCTGCGCGACCACGCCGGGCACGCCCTGCGCGATCTTTTGGATCAGGATGGGGTCCTTGATCGGTCTGCCCTCCTCCGCGGCCTCCTTCACCCTGCGGTTGAAGCCGCCGATATTGCGTACGCCGAGGGCCGACATCAGCTGATAGCGGCGCTCCATCTCCGCCACGCACCATCGTAATGCATTGGCGGCCTGCTTCATGTCGGTCACCACCGGCGAGAGCAGATGCGGGATGCCCTCGTAGACCGACAGCTCGAGCATTTTCGGATCGATCATGATCATGCGCACGTGCTCGGGTGTCGCCTTGTACACCAGGCTCAGCACCATCGCGTTGATTCCGACCGATTTTCCCGAGCCCGTGGTGCCGGCAATCAGCAGATGCGGCATGCGCGCCAGATCCGCAACCACGGGCACGCCGCCGATATCCTTGCCGAGCGCGAGTGCGAGCGGCGAGCCCACCTCGTCATAGGGTTTGGATTTGATGATTTCGCCGAGCGTGACGATCTCGCGCTTCTCGTTGGGTATCTCCAAGCCGACGACCGACTTGCCCGGAATGATCTCTACCACCCGCACGCTGATGGCGGACAGCGCCCGCGCAAGATCCTTGGCGAGGTTGCTGATCTGGCTGACCTTGACGCCGGGCGCCGGGCGCAACTCGAAGCGCGTGATCACCGGACCCGGCTGGACCGCCACCACCTCGGCTTCCACGCCGAAATCCCGCAGCTTCAGTTCCACCAGGCGCGACATCGCCTCCAACGCCTCGTCCGAGTACGACTGCTCGCGCGGCCGCGGCTCATCGAGCAGCGACAGGGCCGGCAGTTCACTGGATTTCGGGGCATCGAACAGCGGTACCTGGCGCTCGCGCTCCACCCGCTCGCTCTTCTCGGGTACCGGCGCCGCCGCCTCGATGCGCGGCGGGGGCCGGCTGGCGACCTTCTTCTGCTCCTCGCGCACCACTTCCTGGCGCGCCTGCTTGCGCTGCTGCCCGAATGCGAGCTCCCGCCGCTGGTCGATTTTCGCGCGCGTCCAGTCGATGCTGTGCAGCACCCACGCGCCGAGCTTGTCCATGACCGTGAACCACGATATGCCGAGGAACAGCGCCACGCCCGCGAGCCAAGCCCCCAGCAGCAAAAGCGTCGCTCCGAGAAAACTCAATCCCTGCGCACTGCCTCTGCCCACCAGCTCGCCGAGTGCCCCGCCCGCGCTATTGGGCAGAGCGGATCCATCCCAATGCAGCGTCGCAAGACCGCAGCTCGTGAGCAGCGTCAAGACGAATCCGGCCGCCCGCAGCAGCGTGCTCAGGCGTGAGCGCGAGTCTGGCTGCGCCTGATCGGCGTGCACCAGCCAACCCGCATACGCCAGCATGACCGGGAACAGGTAGGCGGGGCGCCCGAACAGAAACAGAAAAAGGCCGGAGATCCAGGCGCCCACCGGGCCGATCCAATTGCTCACCGGACCCGGTTCGCCGGTGTCCGCGAAGCCCGGATCGCGCGGATGGTAGGTCAGCAGCGCGAGCAGCAGCAGCAGCGCGAGGGCGCACAAAATCCACAGTGTGCCCTCTCGCAAAGACCGCGCTACGGCTGCAGTGAGCTTTACGTTCGGTTTTGGCTTCTTGAGCGCGGCGGCGTCAGTCAATCTGCAGACCTTCAGTGATAACCAGTTCTTAACTGCTTGAATATTATGTAATAGTAAACGACCCGTCGATTGCGCACCAACACCCGCGGCGGGGCTCGAGCACAAGATTCGCTGGAACTGGCTGGCGCCCATGGATTTACTTACCATGAGCCAGCGGCCACCAGCGGCGGCCGGGATTCAGAAGAGAGGCAAATTATACATGAGCGTCGTCAGGCACAGTCGTCTTCTCATCCTGGGGTCGGGTCCCGCAGGCTATTCGGCCGCAGTTTATGCGGCCCGCGCGAATCGTGCGCCCCTGCTGATCACCGGGCTGGAGCAGGGGGGCCAGCTCATGACCACCACGGATGTCGACAATTGGCCCGGCGACGTGGAGCATCTGCAGGGGCCGCAGTTGATGGAGCGCATGCGCCGGCACGCGGAACGCTTCAGCACTGAGATCGTCGTCGAGCATATCAATCGGGTGGAGCTTCGGCAGCGCCCGTTTCGCCTGCACGGCGACAACGGCGAATACACCTGCGACGCGCTGATCATCGCGACCGGCGCCTCGGCAAAATATCTCGGCTTGCCCTCGGAGGAGGCATTTCGCGGCCGGGGCGTCTCCGCTTGCGCAACCTGCGACGGCTTTTTCTACAAGGGCAAGGCGGTCGCCGTCGTGGGCGGCGGGAATACTGCGGTCGAGGAAGCGCTATATCTCGCCAACATAGCTTCGCACGTCACCCTCGTGCATCGCCGTGACAAACTGCGAGCAGAAAAAATACTTCAAGATCGAGTATTTACGCTAGAAACCTCCGGTAAAATCGATATTGTCTGGAACCATGCGGTCGACGAAATCCTGGGCGATGAAGCCGGAGTCAACGCCGTGCGCCTGCGTGCATCGCACGGCAATGCCTCGCGCGACCTCAAGGTCGACGGGGTATTCATCGCGGTCGGCCATCAGCCGAACACTCAATTATTCGAAAAGCAGCTCGATATGCGCGGGGGTTACCTGGTGGTCAAAGGCGGCAGCGACGGCGATGCCACGGCCACCAGCATCGCTGGCGTGTTCGCCGCCGGAGACGTGGCCGATCATGTGTACCGGCAGGCGGTCACCTCCGCCGGCACCGGCTGCATGGCCGCGCTCGACGCCGACAAATATCTCGAAGAACTTGACGCCGAGTCCCACCTCAAACCGCGCGCCGCCCACGCGTGAATGCCTCGCGGGCTCGATTTCTCAACAGCATTGCCGAAGTCGACGCGGCGACCTGGAACTCGCTCCGCACGGCGGGTGCGCGGCAGCCGTTCCTGCGCCATGAATTCCTGCTCGCGCTGGAGGAATCCGGCTGCGCCGCACCGCGCACCGGCTGGATGCCGCGGCACCTGATCCTGGAGGATTCGCGCGGCCGTACGCTCGGCGCCATGCCCTTATTTCGCAAGGCGCATTCGCGCGGGGAGTTCGTGTTCGACTTCTCCTGGGCCAACGCCTACGCCCAGCACGGAATGAAATATTATCCGAAGCTGCTGTCGGCGGTGCCGTTCACCCCGGTGAGCGGACCGCGGCTGCTCTTAAGCCCGCACGCCGATGCCCGCGCCATCCACGACCTGCTGATCCGTGCGGCGCGCGATTATGCGCGGTCCGAGCAGCTGTCATCCTGGCACATTTTGTTTCCGGCCGACGACGACCTCGAGGCATTGAAGCGAGCCGGGCTGATCGTGCGCCGCGACTGCCAGTTCCATTGGCATAACCGCGGGTACGAGTCCTTCGACGCTTTCCTGGCGGGCTTTACCGCTGAGAAGCGCAAAAAAGCGAAACGCGAAAGACGCCGCGTCGCCGAGGCGGGCATTGAATTCGATACACGGATGGGCGGCGAGATGGACGAGGCACTGTGGCGCGTCGTCTACGAATTCTATGCGGACACCTTCTATCGCCACGGCCATGAACCCTACCTCAATTTGAGATTCTTCAAGCTGATCGGTGCCCGCATGCCCGAGCGATTGATGCTCAAGGTGGCGCGCCTGAGGCACGAGCCCATCGCCGTCGCGATATTCTTCGTCGGCGACGACGCCCTCTTCGGGCGCTATTGGGGGGCGGGCGGCGACTACCACAGCCTGCATTTCGAGACCTGCTACTACCAAGGCATCGAATACTGCATCGAGAAGAAATTGCAGAGATTCGAGCCCGGCACGCAGGGCGAGCACAAAGTGCCCCGCGGCTTCGTTCCGGTGCTGACCAGCTCGGTCCACGATATCGTCGATGAGCGCTTTGCCGCGGCCATTCGCGATTTCGCGGCGCGCGAAGCACGAGGTGTCGACAGTTACGCGGCCGCCGTGAACGAGCACGTGCCCTACCACCGCACGCCCGACGAGGAGCTGCGGCTCTGAGCAGGCTGGTCTGGCTGGGCGAGCAGGCCGATCCGGACTGGTTTCCGCCGCTGGAGCAGGCGCTGCGCGAGCCGCCGGGCCTTCTGGCCGCCGGCGGCGACTTGAGTCCGGCGCGGCTGCTCGCCGCCTACGAACGCGGAGTTTTTCCCTGGTACTCGGCGCAGCAGCCGATCCTTTGGTGGTCGCCCGATCCGCGCATGGTGCTGTTTCCCGTCGAATTCAACGCCTCGCGCAGTCTGCGCAAGACCCTGCGCAATGGCCCCTACGCCACGCGGCTGGACAGCGCATTCGGCGCCACGATCCGCGCCTGTGCGGCGCCGCGCCGCTCGGGCCCCGACACTTGGCTCAACCCCGAGATGATCGAGGCTTACCACCGGCTTCACGTCCTTGGATTTTGCCATTCCGTCGAAACCTATCTCGCCGACCGGCTGGTCGGTGGCCTGTATGGCGTTCAACTGGGCGGCGTATTCTTCGGCGAGTCGATGTTCAGCAGCGAGCGCGACGCCTCGAAAGTCGCGATGGCGCGGCTGGTCGAGGAGTGCCGCGCGCGCGACATTCATATGATCGACTGCCAGATCGCCAGCGCACACCTGGCCCGCCTCGGCGCCCGCGAGGTATCGCGCAGCGAGTTTGCGGCGTTGCTGCGCCGCTTCGCGCGGCGCGGCCCGAGCGGCAGCTGGGCGCCGATGTCCCCGTAAAATTGCATTAACAGGGTGCTTTATGCACAATGCGCGCGGCTCATCGTATCCCGCGCACAACAAGGACGCATGTCAAAAGAAGAGGCCATTCAGTTTGAGGGCGAGGTCGTGGAGACCCTGCCCAATACCACGTTCCGCGTCAAGCTCAAGACCGGGCACGTGGTCACCGCGCATATATCCGGCAAGATGCGCAAAAACTACATCCGCATCCTCACGGGCGATCAAGTCACCGTCGAAATGACGCCCTACGACTTGACCAAGGGCCGCATCGTCTACCGCGGCCGCTAGGCGCACCTCCAATCGCGTCAGCTTCCCGCGCCTGCTGCGCGCGCCTGGTGCGCGCCCTAATCGTCGTGCGACAGCAGCGCCGGCTCGTCCGCCGAGCGCATGTCGAGCTTGAGCTTCTCGCCGTCCTCGCTCAAGGAAACTTCCACGTGGCCGCCGTTGACGAGTTTGCCGAACAGCAGCTCCTCGGCCAGCGGCCGCTTGATGTGCTCCTGGATGATCCGAGCCATCGGCCGCGCGCCCATCTTCGGATCGTAGCCGTGCTTGGCTATCCAGCGCCGCGCCCGCTCGTTGACCGAAATCGAAACGCGCTTCTGCTCGAGCTGCGCCTCCGCTTCGACCAGCAGCTTGTCGACCACCCGCTCGATCGTGCTCTGATCGAGGCCGCCGAACTGAATGACGGCATCCAAACGATTGCGAAACTCCGGCGAGAACAAGCGCCGAATCGCCTCCATTCCGTCCGATGAGGAGTCCGATTGAGTGAAGCCGATGCTCGGCCGGCTCATTTCGAACGCTCCCGCGTTTGTGGTCATGACGATGATCACGTGGCGGAAATCCGCCTTGCGGCCATTGTTGTCGGTCAGCGTGCCGTGATCCATGACCTGCAGCAGCAGATTGAAGACATCCGGATGCGCCTTCTCGATCTCATCGAGCAGCAGCACGCAATGCGGATGCTTGGCAATTGCCTCCGTCAACAGGCCGCCCTGATCGAAGCCGACGTAGCCCGGCGGCGCGCCGATGAGGCGCGAAACGGTGTGCCGCTCCATGTACTCGGACATGTCGAAGCGCACGAATTCGACCCCCATGGCTATGGCGAGCTGGCGCGTCACTTCGGTTTTGCCGACGCCGGTGGGGCCCGAGAACAGGAAGGAGCCGACGGGCTTGCGCTGATCGCCGAGTCCCGAGCGCGACATCTTGATCGCGGCGGCGAGCGCCTCGATCGCCTTGTCCTGGCCGAAAATGGTGAGCTTCAGATTGCGCTCCAGGTTACGGAGCACATCTCGGTCGGACAGCGACACGTTCTTCGGCGGTATGCGCGCGATGCGCGCCACGACGTTCTCGATCTGGGTCACCGTCACCGAGGATTCGCGGTTCTCGACCGGTCGCAGCCGCAGATTGGCGCCCGCCTCGTCCACCACATCGATGGCCTTGTCCGGCAGGTGCCGATCGTTGATATGGCGCGCCGCCAGCTCCGCCGCCGCCTGCAGGGCCGCATCCTCGTACTTGATGCCGTGATGCTCTTCATAGCGGGTTTTGAGTCCGCGCAGGATATCGACCGTGTCCTGAACCGAGGGCTCCGTGATGTCGATTTTCTGGAAGCGACGGGCCAGCGCGTGATCCTTCTCGAATATGCCGCGATATTCGTTGTAGGTGGTCGAACCGATGCAGCGCAGCTCGCCGTTGGCGAGCGCCGGCTTGATCAGGTTGGAGGCATCCATCACGCCCCCGGACGCCGCACCGGCGCCGATCACGGTGTGGATCTCGTCGATGAACAAGATCGCTCCCGGCTGCTTCTTCACCTCGGCCAGCACCGCCTTGAGGCGTTTCTCGAAATCACCCCGGTACTTGGTGCCAGCGACCAGCGAGCCCATGTCCAATGAATAGATCGTTGCATCCAGCAGCACGTCGGGAACTTCGTTCTCCACGATCATCCGCGCCAAGCCCTCGGCGATCGCGGTCTTGCCGACGCCCGCCTCGCCGACGTACAGCGGATTGTTCTTGCGCCGGCGGCAGAGAATCTCGATGGTGCGCTCCACCTCGAGCTTGCGGCCGATCAGCGGGTCGATCTTGCCCTTGCGCGCGGCATCATTCAGGTTGGTGGCGTATTTTTCCAGGGCGCTGCCGCTGCCGTCCCCGTCGCGCTCGGCATCCCCGGACGTGCCGCCGTCCTCGCGCTCGCTGCGCTCCTCGCCGCCCGCTTTGGACAGGCCGTGCGCGATGAAATTGACGACGTCCAATCTCGACACGTCCTGCATGCTCAGCAAATAGGCGGCATGCGACTGTTTTTCGCTGAAGATCGCCACCAGCACGTTGGCCACGGTGACCTCTTTCTTGCCGCTCGATTGCACGTGAAAGACCGCCCGCTGCAGCACTCGCTGGAAGCCCAGCGTCGGCTGGACGTCGCGGTCCTCGCCCGTCGGCAGCCGCGGCGTCGTCTGGTCGATGAACTGCTTCAGCTCGGACTTGAGTTTCGCGGTATCCGCGCCGCACGACTTCAAGATTTCCCTGACCTTGGGGGTATCCAGGATCGCGAGCAGCAGGTGCTCGACCGTCATGAATTCGTGGCGCGCCTCCCGGGCCCCGGCAAACGCATCGTTCAAGCAAAACTCGAGTTCTTGACTAAGCACTGGTTACGCCTCTTCTAGCGTTGCCATCAGCGGATGCTGATGTTGGCGCGCATATGCGATCACTTGGGCCACCTTGGTCTCCGCGATTTCATAAGTAAAGACCCCGCATACTCCCTTCCCCTTGGTATGCACCTCCAGCATGACCCGGGTCGCTTTCGTGCGGTCCATCGCAAAGAAACGCTGCAAAATGTCGACGACGAACTCCATGGGAGTATAGTCGTCATTTATCAGCACTACTTGATAGAGGGGTGGACGCTTGAGCTTTGGCGCCGCTTCTTCGACGACCAAGCCCGTCCCTTCCCGCCCTCGTTCAATGTCGCTCATGGATGAACAATATCGCTCATGTATAAATAGTTTATAGGGCGCGCTATCGCGCTTTACAAGCGCCATAGGCAAAAGCGCCGACCAAATGCCAATGTCGCCAATCACTGTCAGTTTACTTTAACAAATAAAAACAAATGCTTGAGCAGGCTAGCCGGTAGCCCTATGATTACCGGCTTAGAATTCTTCCAGGCGTGCGGTGAGCCCGCTCGTGCAACTTTCGCGACAACGCGCACATTGTTCACATGCTTGATACGCGCACGAACGAATGGCTGGCCCGCTTGCAAAGCAACGGCCCCAATCTGGTATCGCTTGGCTTGGCGGCGCTCATTGCCGTGGAGCTCGCTCGCATGGCCGTGCCGATGTTGAGCGGACCGGTGAAATCCCCGGAGCCCACCCTCGCACGCGGCACGCCGGCCCGCCCGCACCCGACCGTGGATGTCCAAGCAGTGGTTTCCGCGCATCTGTTCGGCGTCGCCACTGCGGACCCGACGACGCAGGATCCGGCCAACGCGCCGCTGAGCAGCGCCAACCTGGTGCTGGCAGGTACGATCGCCACCCAGAACCCGAAGCATGGAATCGCGATCATCAGCTCCGGAGGCCCCTCGAAGGTGTATTCGGTGGGCGACAACGTCAACGGCGCATCGTTGTATGCGGTCTATCTCGACCGCGTCATCCTGGACCGCGGCGGCACCCTGGAGACGCTGATATTGCCGCGTCAGCTCCCCGGGGACCGGAGTCTAGCCTCGGCCCGCCGGATAGGTATGGGTGCGAACCAGCGCACGGTGGCGGCGGTGGACAATATACGGCGCATGGTGCAGCAAGATCCGGGGATTCTCGACCAGGTGATGCGTACCGTCGCATCCTACGACAACGCGGCAGGGAAACTCCGCGGCTTCCGGGCCTATCCGGGCCGAAATCGCGCCATTTTCAATAAACTGGGGTTGAAGCCTGGTGACTTGGTCACGGCAATCAACGGCCAACCACTGGATGATCCGCAACGCAGCCAGGAGGTATTCAATACGATTCAAACCTCGGACCACGTCTCAGTCACCATCGAACGCGGTGGCCAAAGGCAGGATATCAGTCTGAATATCGCCGATGTCGCGAACGAAGCCACCCGGGATCTGGAGGGGGAGCCCGGCGCCGCCGCCGCGGGTGCGGCGCCGAACGGCGCTGCGGCGCCTGCTGCGCGTGCGGCGCCTGCTGCGCCCGTCAGCGCCGAGCCGCCGCAACCGCCAGACACCAATGACGACTAAACGAATGGCGCGCGCGCCGGTCGAAACGCGGGCGCGGTTCGAATGCGCTCCATCCACGGGTACTCCATGATGCCGAATGTATTCAATCCGCGACGCATGCACCGCACCGCAGCGGTGTGCGCGCTCGCGTTCTTGCTGGTGTCGGTCTGCCTGCCGGCGCCGCCGCAGGAGCGGTCCCAGGAAGGCGCAACCATCACGCCCAATTACAAAGACGCCGATTTGAGTCAGATCATTCAAGCGGTCAGCGAGGTGACGGGCAAGAATTTCATCATCGATCCGCGCGTGAACGCCAAGGTCACCATGCTGTCGGCGACCCCGATGTCGGCGGCGGCGTTCTACGAGGCCTTCCTGTCGGTGCTGCAGGTCTACGGCTACGTGGCCGTGCCGGCCGGCAAGGTGATCAAGATCGTTCCAAATACCGACGCCCGGCAATTGCCGTCCATCGACTTGCCGAGCGGCGTGAGCTCCACGTCGGATGAGATCGTCACCCAGATCATCACCATGAAGAACGTCAGCGCGGCGCAGCTGGTGCCGCTGTTGCGGCCGCTGATCCCGCAGCAGGGCCATCTGGCGGCCTATCCGGCCGGGAACCTGCTGATCATCTCGGATCGCGCCAGCAACGTGAACCGCATCATGAAAATCGTCGAGCGCATGGATGAAAGCGGCGACGAGCCGATCGACGTCATCCCGCTGCGCAACGCCAGTGCGACCGAACTGGTGCGCACCATCAATCAGCTGAATCAAGGAGCGGCCGGCGGTGCCGAGGGCGTGCCGATCAAGGTGGTCGCCGACGAACGCACCAACAGCGTGCTCATCAGCGGCGAAAAATCGCTCAAGCTCAAGGCCAAGGCGCTGGTGTTCAGCCTGGATATGCCCCGCGCCGGCGGCGGCGGCGATACCGAGGTGCGCTATTTGCTGTACGCCGATGCCGAAAAATTGGCGGACAAACTCAAGGGTCAGGCCAGCGCCACCGCCAAAGCGCAAGGCGGCCCGCAATCGGGCGGCGCGGTGCCCGGCGCAAGCGCCCCCGGCGGCGGCGGGTCGAACGTGGATGCCAGCGTGACGATTTGGGCGGATGTCCCCACCAATGCCCTCATCATGACCGCACCGCCGAAGGTCATGAAAAACCTGATGGCGGTGATCGACAAGCTCGATATCCGCCGGGCGCAGGTCGAAGTGGAGGCGCTGATCGTCGAGGTGGACGTCAACAAGAGCGCCAATCTGGGCGTGCAGTGGCTGCTCGACGGCGGTACCAACCTCGGCTACGGCGTGACGAATCTGCCCGGCAGCGCCGGTACCAGCATCGTCAATCTGGCCGCGGCCGCATTGCAAGCGGCGAGCGGCAATATCAGCCAGACGGCCACGGCAACCAATACGACCGGCGCCACATCCAGCCTCACCACGGGTACGAGCATAGCCTCGCAGATCCCTACGGGCGCCACCTTCGCCATCGGTACCTACAACTCGAATACCGGCAAGGGCCTCGCGGCCGTGATTCAAGCCCTGCGTAGCGACGGCACGAGCAACATCATCTCCACGCCGCGAGTGATCACCATGAACAACGAGGAAGCGGAGGTGAAGGTCACCCAGGAGATACCGCTGATCACCGGCTCGTACGCCGGTACGACCGCAGCGGTCGGCGGCACCACCAGTCCGTTCCAGACGATTCAACGTGAAGAGGTCGGCACGATTCTCAAGGTGACCCCGCACATCAGCGAAGGCGACACCATACAGCTCAAGGTCGAGCAGGAAGACTCCTCGCCGGGCGCCAAGCTGGCCAATTCTGCCGATATATCGACGAACAAGCGCGCCATCAAGACCACCATTCTCATCCAGGACGGAGGCATCATCGTGCTCGGCGGCCTGATGCAGGACACGGTGAATGAAAGCGAGGATCGTGTGCCGGTGCTGGGCGCGATCCCGCTCATCGGCAACTTGTTCAAGTCACGCAGCGGCTCGCGGCAAAAGAGCAACTTGCTGGTCTTTCTGCGGCCGAGGATCCTGCGCGATCAACCCAGCACCGAAGCGGTTAGCACGACGAAATACGATGAAATTCGCGAACAAGAGCGCAAGCTGCATAATGGCAAGATCTGGCTGCTGCCCGGTGAGAAGCAGCCCGCCGTTCCGCCGCTGCCGCCGCCCAATGGCGCGCAGCCTGCACCATTGCCCGCACCCACCCCCGGCGTGACGACCATCGCCCCGGCGCCCCAACCGGCGCCCGCGCCGCAGCCCGCGCCGCCGAGCGCGCAGCCCGCTCCGGCGCCGCAGCCGGCCCCGGCGATGCAGCCCGCGCCGCCCGGCGCGCAGCCGGCGCCCGCACCGCAGCCGGCGCCCGCACCGCAGCCGGTGCCCGCGCCGCAGCCCGTGGTCGGCCCACAACCGCTGCACCCGCCATGAGTGCCGAGCTTCAAGAGCCGCTGCAGCCGCGCAAGCTGTCCTTTCCGTTCGCGAAGCGCCACGGTGTGCTGGTGCGCGGCATCGCCAACAGTGTCGCCGATACGGTGTGCCGCCCGGGGGTCACGCCTCAGGCGCTCGCCGAGGTGCGCCGGTTCGTCGGCGTGCCGTTGCGGCTCGAGCGCGTCTCGGCCGAGGCATTCGATTCGCTGCTGCGCATCGCCTATGAGGCGGGATCCGGCGCGGCCATGCAGATGCTGGAGGGTTTGGACGACAACACCGATCTTGCGCACCTGGCCGAGGACATTCCCGAATCCTCGGACCTGCTCGAAAGCGACGACGAGGCGCCGATCATTCGCTTGATCAACGCCTTGCTGACGCAGGCGGTCAAGGAAAACGCATCGGACATCCACATCGAACCCTACGAGAACCGCCTGGTCATTCGCTTTCGCGTCGACGGGGTGCTGCGCGAAGTGCTGCAGACCAAGCGCGCGGTGGCACCGCTGGTGGTCTCGCGCATCAAAGTCATGTCCAAGCTCGATATCGCCGAGAGGCGCCTGCCGCAGGACGGCAGAATCTCGCTGCGCATCGCGGGCCGCGCCGTAGACGTGCGCGTGTCGACCCTGCCGTCCGGGCACGGCGAACGCGTGGTGCTGCGCTTGCTCGACAAGCAGGCCGGGCGCATCGAGCTCACCTCCCTCGGCATGGACCCGCACACGCAAGAGATCATGGATGAAATCATCCACAAGCCGCACGGCATCATCCTGGTCACCGGCCCCACCGGCTCCGGCAAGACCACGACCCTGTACGCTTCGCTCGAGCGCATCAACGACAATACCCGCAATATCATGACCGTCGAAGACCCGATCGAGTACTACATCGACGGCATCGGCCAAACCCAGGTGAACACCAAGGTGGAAATGACCTTCGCGCGCGGCTTGCGGGCCATCCTGCGGCAAGACCCGGATGTGGTCATGGTGGGCGAAATTCGCGACCTGGAAACCGCCCAGATCGCCGTCCAGGCGAGCCTGACCGGACACCTCGTGCTTTCCACGCTGCATACCAATACGGCGGTCGGCGCGGTCACCCGCCTGCGCGACATGGGCATCGAGCCGTTCCTGCTCTCCTCGAGCTTGATCGGGGTGCTCGCGCAGCGCCTGGTGCGGGTGCTGAATCCCTCCACCCGAGAGCCGTTCATGGCCGGCGAATACGAACGCCGGCTGCTCAATCTCGACCCGCACGGACCGCCGGTGCAGCTGTACCGCCCGAGCAGCGACCCCGGCACCGGCTACCGCGGACGCACCGGCATCTACGAGCTGATCGCGGTCGACGATCACATGCGCACGATGATCCACGACGGCTCCTCGGAACAGGAGCTGGAGCGCTATGCGCGCACCTCGAGCCCCGGCATTCGCGACGACGGCCGCCGAAAGGTCATGGCAGGCGAAACGACCCTGGAAGAAGTGCTGCGCGTCACCCGCGAGGACTGAGGAGCGCGGAGCCTGTCTGAGTATTCCACGTGGCCTTACCTAAGGCTGATTTCGCTTCAGCCGAGGCGGAGCCGACGCGGTTGGGTCAAGACCCAATAAGGAGGCGACAACGATGGATGAAGCGAAATCTGCCCGGTCCCTCCGGGTTGGCTTGGTGAGGGGCGTCTGCGGTGTTGCGCGGCTTGGACGTAGCACTCACTACGTCCTGCGCCGCGCGCCTTGCATCCGCTCCCTCGCCAAGCCAACGCGGCTCACGCGGAATACTCAGACAGGCTCCTGATGGGCGCATTCGAATACACGGCGCTCGATGCCCAGGGACGAGAACGCAAGGGCCTCATCGAGGGGGACACCCCGAAACACGTGCGCCAGCTGCTGCGCGACAAGCAGCTGCTGCCGATGGACATTCAAGAGGCCGCGCAGCGCGAACAGAAGCAAAGCAAGGCTCGCCGCTTCATGCGCCGCGGCCTCTCGACTCTGGATCTGGCGCTCTTGACCCGCCAGCTCGCGACCCTGCTGCGCTCCGGTTTGCCGCTGGAGGAATCCCTGCAGGCGGTCGCCGAACAGACCGAAAAGCCTCGCGTGCAGAGAATCGTACTGGGCGTGCGCGGCAAGGTGGTGGAAGGCCACCCGCTGGCCGACGGCCTGCGGGATTTCCCGGCCGCGTTCCCGGAGATCTACCGGGCGACCGTCTCCGCCGGCGAACAGTCCGGCAAGCTCGATTCGGTGCTCGAGCGGCTGGCCGACTACACCGAATCGCGGCAGGTCATGGGGCAGCAGGTGAGCAATGCCTTGGTGTACCCGATCGTGCTCCTGGTGCTCTCGTTTGCGATCGTCTCCTTCCTGCTGGCGTACGTCGTGCCGCAGGTGGTGGCCGTATTCGAATCCGGCCACCAAGAGCTGCCGATCGCCACCCGAATACTCATCGGCATGAGCGACCTCATTCGACACTATTGGTTTTACGCGCTCATCGTCATCGCGGCCGCCACCTGGGGATTTTTGCGCTGGCTCAAGGCCCCGGAGGCGCGCCTGCGCTTCGATCGGTTCCTGCTGCGCGTACCGCTCGCCGGCAAGCTCATTCGCGGGCTGAACACCGCGCGCTTCTCCCGCACTTTCAGCATTCTGACCGCGAGCGCCGTGCCGGTGCTCGAGGCGCTGCGCATCTCGGCGGAAGTGGTCAACAATCTGCCGATGAGAAGAGCCGTCGAGGAAGCGGCGCTGCGGGTCCGCGAAGGGGCGCCCATCGGCAAATCGCTCGCGGCGCGCAAGCTGTTTCCACCCATGATGATTCACTTGATCAGCAGCGGTGAGAGCAGCGGCGAGCTCGAAAAGATGCTCGAGCGCGCGGCGACCAATCAGGAGCGGGAAATGGACGCTCTGCTGTCCACCATGACCAACCTATTGGGTCCCTTCATGGTGGTGTTCATGGGCGCGATCGTCATGTTCATCGTCATTGCGCTGCTGCTGCCGATTTTTCAGCTCAACGATCTTGTCAAATAGCGCAGTGTGCGCCAGGGTATTGCGCACGAGGCGTCTTTCCGTTTATAAACCGCGCGTGTTGGTTCACTGGTGAAGCGCAAGCTACGGTAGCATGAGCGAAAAACCCGAATCGGACGAGTTCGAGGAAGAAGATGCGGAGGACACCGCACCGGGTGACGATGTCGACGTGGATCACATTATGCGCGACGTCGAGTCGCAGCGCAGGCGGGCGCCCAAGGGCGCCGAACCGGCTTGGCGGCGCCTGGAGAGGGTGATGGAGGAGCGGCGCACCGCCGAGCTCCTGAGCGACTTCGACGACTACGAGATCGGCGATGCCGAGGGCGCCGATGCCGAACCCACGGAAAAGGCCGGGCGCAGGAAAAGGAAATCCCGCTGAACCGCCTCGCCAACACCGCGGCCGCCGCGCAGTGACGGATCTGCACTACCTGTCCGCCGCCGAGGCCTTGCGGCTGTTTCGGCGGCGCGAGCTGTCGCCGGTCGAGCTCATGAACAGCGTCATCGCACGCGCCGAGCGGGTCGAGCCGAAGGTCAATGCGCTGTGCGTACGCTTCTTCGAGCGCGCGCTCGAGCAGGCGCGCGCCGCCGAGGCCCGCTACATGGGCCGCGGCGAGCCGCCGCGGCCCCTCGAGGGCATCCCGACGGCCGTCAAGGAGGAGGAGCCGCTGGCGGGCGAGCCGTGGACCCAGGGCTCGCTCATCTTTGCCGATACGATCGCCCCGGAGACCTCGAACTTCGGCCGGCGGATTCTCGAGTCCGGCGCGATCGTGCATGCCCGCTCGACCGCTCCCGAGTTCTCCTGCGCGGGCTTTACGCATTCGCGGATCTGGGGCGTGACGCGCAACCCCTGGAATCTGCAATTCGCCGTGGGCGGCTCATCCGGTGGATCCGGCGCCAGCCTCGCCGCCGGCACCTCGACGCTCGCCAGCGGCTCGGACATCGGCGGATCGATTCGCATCCCAGCCTCCTTCAACGGGATCGTGGGCTTCAAGCCGCCGCATGGGCGCGTAACGCAGATGGCGCCGTTCAATCTCGACAGCTACTCGCATTGCGGACCGATGGCCCGCACGGTCGATGACTGTCTGCTGTTCGAGAACTGCCTTGCCGGCCCCGACGCCTCGGACATCGCATCGCTGCGGCCGCGGCTTGAGCTCCCGGAGCGCATTCCGGGCGTCGAGGGCCTGCGGATCGCGCTGTGTGCCGATCTGGGCGACTGGCCGCTCGATCCGGAGGTGCGGAGAAACACCACCGAACTTGCGTTCGCGCTGCGCGAGCAAGGCGCGATGGTCGAACAGATCGATCTGCGCGTGCCGCAGGCGGATGTGCTGCGCGCCGCGGGTATTCACTTCCGGCTCGGCTTCGAGCCGTGGATACAGTCGATGTGCACCGAGCACCCGGACCTCGTGACCGATTACGCAAGGGACTTCGCCGTGCGCGGCATCACCGGCCGGCGCGACGGATCGCAATGGGACGAATTCGACCTCGAGGCACGCCTCTACCAGCCGGTCGGGGCCGCGCTCGAGCAGTACGACGCCCTCATCTGCGCGACCTGCGGCACGCGCGGCCTCATCGCCGGGGACAGCTACGTCGGCCATGGGATCGAAGTCGGCGGGCGGGCGCTGTCGCATTATTTCCAGGGGATCCTCACCGTGGTGTTCAACCTGTTCAGCCGCTGCCCGGTGCTGAACGTGCCCTCGGGCTTCGCCGACAACGGCGTACCGACCGGCATCCAGATCGTCGGCCGGACCTACGACGACCTCACGCCGTTTCGGATCGGCCGCGCCTGCGAGCGGGCCAGACCCTGGTTCGATGTGCCGGAGCGGCGGCCGAGACTGGCATGATCACCATATTCTCCGACCAGCACCTGCTGCGAAATGCCCAAACCGAACTGTATGGCGGCCAATTGGTTCGTCCGCACGAGTGCCCCGAGCGCGCACAGATCGTGCTCGAGCGGGTGCGCGCGGTCGGGCTCGGAGACATCGCGGCGCCGGAGCGTTTCGGCCTGCCGCCGGTGCTGCGGGTGCACGACGAACGGTTCGTCGAATTCCTGGCAAGCGCATGGATCGATTGGGTGGCCGCGGGAAATCTGGGCGAGGCAATTCCGGACTGCTGGCCGGCGCGGCGCATGGCGCAGCGCTGTCCCGACAGCATTTCGGGCAAACTCGGCTACTATGCGATGGCCGGCGAGACTTCGATCAGCGGCGGATCATGGGAGGCTGCGCGCGCGGCGGCCGATGTGGCGCTCAGCGCCGCCTCGCACCTCGAGCGCGGTGCGCACGCGGCGTTCGCGCTGTGCCGCCCGCCGGGTCACCATGCGGCGCGGGATATGTACGGCGGCTACTGCTTCTTGAACAACGCCGCCATCGCCGCACAATTCCTGCGCGACCGCGGCGCCGCGCGCATCGCCATCCTCGACGTCGACTTCCATCACGGAAACGGCACACAGGACATCTTCTACGACCGGCCCGACGTGCTCTACGTGTCGCTGCACGGCGATCCGCGCGATGCCTTCCCCTACTTCTCCGGCTACGCCGACGAGACCGGGGCCGGTGCGGGAACGGGCTATAACCTGAATCTGCCGCTGCCGCGCGCCACGGAATTCTCGGTCTGGGCCGGCGCGCTCGCCACGGCTCTCGAGCGCATTCGGGGCTTCGCCGCCGATGCGCTGGTGGTTTCCCTGGGGGTCGACACCTTCGCCGGCGATCCGATCAGCTTCTTCAGGCTGCAGTCGGCGGATTTCTGCACCTACGGGCGCATGATCGGCGAGTGCGGGCTGCCGACGCTGTTCGTGTTCGAGGGCGGCTATGCGGTGGCGGATGTCGGCGTGAACACGGTGAACGTGCTCACCGGATTCGAGAGCGCCTAACAGCCACGCGCGGAACGCGGCTCGCTAAGTGCTGCGCTTCGGGGCCTGCGGCGAGGCCTGCGGCGAGGGCCAGGGGTGCTGGGACTTGCTGCTGAAGATCGCGTCCACCTCAGCGCGCTTGAGCGTCCAGTCGCGCCGATCGATCTCGGCCTCGAGCTGACCCGGCGCCCAGCCGGAGTGGCCGACCAAAATGCGCAGACTCTCCATGGGCTTGTCGCGGCCAAGCAGCTGGAGCAGCAGCGGCCGGTCCGCGCTCAGGTAGACGCCGTCACAGGCTTTAATCGCGTGCTCGGGCGGCGCGGCGGCGCGAAATAGAAACCACACGGACCCGAAGTCAACGGGTCCGCCGAAGTACACCTTGTCGGGCACCTTCGCGAGGCGCTTGAGATCGGGAAAGAGACGCGAGACAGGAATTGGCGTCGGTCTGTTGATGATGATGCCGACCGGAGCGGGACCGAGATTGTTCATCACGAGCACAACCGAGTCCGCGAATACACTATCGGGCAGGTCGTCTCGCGCGACGAGGAGAATTGCAGTGAGGGGTTTCGAATCGGGGTCGGAAGACGGCCGCGACGACCCCGACAAGAGCAGGAGAGTGCAAAGTGCTCCTGCCACGCAACGCTGTGGACAAAAACCGCTCATCACTGACGACATTCGCCTCCATGTCATCGCGCGTGGTCCGACCGCAGCTGCTGCGGGGATGCTCGCCGGCTCCCGTCGCTGTTCGCGTTGGAGGGCGGCTATGCCGTCGCGGAAGCAGGGGTGAACACGGTGAACGTGCTCACCGGATCCGAGAGCGCCTGGGAGGCTGTCTGAGCTACCAGCGGAATGACGCTCCGAGCGCCGGGCCGGTCAGCCGCGCCTTCTCCAAGTAGGGCCGGTCGGATAGATTATACGTCAAATTGCGGACGCCGAACGTCACATCGCCCCAGTGAAAGTGATAGCCGGCCCCGATATAGGCGTTGTAACTCCAGTTCTTGTTGCCGTCGCCGGCGTCCGCTTCATAGGGCGCAAACCACTTGCCGTCATGGGAGAGCCGCAGCGCGCCCTTGACGCCGATGATGCCTTCCGTCGAATCGGAGGTCGGCCAGAACCCTCCGCCCACCATGATCGGGAGCGGTGGGGCCGTGATCTCGTAGGCGAGCGAGACTCTCACGCTCGTGTAGCGCAGGCCGAGCAGGACATCGAGCGTCCCGACGTCGTTGTTCATCACCGTGTACGTGGGAGCCAGGGTCCAGATCGCCGCTCGGAATCCGAGGTCGACACTGCGGGTCACGGGCAGCGAGGCGGAGCCGCCCGGCAGGCCGATCAGCCTTTCATGCGTGGGGCTGTTCTGCAGGTTCAGAAAAACCAGGTCCGTCCAAACGCTCCAGTCGCCCTTGCGGACATTGCCGTCGAACAGCACGCCGCCCTTGACATACTTGAGGTATTGGCTCGGCTGGATCTCCTCAGTCGGATTGCCGCCGCCGGCAATCGGCGGCAGCTGCACCGTCACGTATATCCACGGCACCCAGGCGTATGGCGTTGCCTCGAAGTGCCACTGGCCGTCCCACATGTTCACCCCGTCAGCCACGGCGATGACGTCCTGAGCCCAAACGCTCGCCGATGCCAACGCACCGAGACTGGCGATGAGCGCCGCGGCTGCGGACTTCAGAAGCCTGGCGTACTGCATAAAATAGCCTCGAGATTCAAACCGTACTGAATACTCCCGCATACCTCGCTGTTCGGGTATACGGCGAAAGGCCTACTTAGACCTCTGCAGAGAGCACCGCGATACCCGGCCCCTCCGCCGGGCCGGAGCAGTGGCCGGTTTAGAGGGACCCTCGGTCAGCGAAAATCGCGCGATTCGACCATGAAGTCGCCGAGCAGGGCCGACAGGTTGGTGAGGCGCTGCGCGATCACGTGCAGTACGTCACCCTCGCGCTGCACCTTGCCGCGCACCTCGAGCAGACGCGAGTCGAGCAAGGCGGCGCGTTGCGCGGCGGCCACGCGCTCCCAGACGATCAGATTCACATAGCCCACCTCATCCTCCAGGGTCACGAAGGTCACGCCGCCGGCGCTGCCCGGCCGCTGGCGCGTGATCACCAGGCCGGCCGCCGTGATCCGCCGGCCATTGGGCTGCTCCCAGAGCGCCTGAGTGGGGATGACGCCGCGCTGCTCGAGCTTGTCGCGCAGCAGCGCCAGGGGATGGCGCCGCAAGGTCAAGCCGGTGCTGGCGTAATCGGCGACGATGTCGTGCCCTTCGCACGGCGCACGCAGCAGCGGGATGCCCTCCTCGGCCGCCGTTTGCGCGGGGAGCAGGGGCAGCGCGCACTCGACGCCGCTCACCTGCCACACCGCCCGATGCCGGTGTCCGGCGAGACTCGCGAGCGCATCGCCGGCGCCGAGCGCCTCGAGATCCCGGCGGTTGAGCGCGGCGCGCTCGGCAAGATCGCCGATATCGGTGAAGGCGGACGCTGCGCGCGCGGCGAGCAGCCGGTTCGCCCCCTCGCGCGACAAATGCTTCACCATGCGCAGCCCCAGGCGCAGCGCCGCCCGGCCGTCGTCGCGCCGCTCGAGCGTGCAATCCCATTCGCTGGCCGCGACCGCGACCGGACGCACTTCGACGCCGTGCGCGCGCGCATCGCGCACCAATTGCGCCGGTGCGTAAAAGCCCATCGGCTGACTGTTGATCAGCGCCGCGCAAAAGGCGGCGGGTTCGTAGCGCTTGATCCACGCGGAGGTGTAGACCAGCAGGGCGAAGCTCGCCGCGTGGGAATTGTGGACCACGAAATGATTGGCCAAAAAATTGTGATCGCCCTCGATCTGCAAATCGAATGTTTCTCGATCCCCGACGGCCTCGATCTCCACGATTCTGTCCCAATGGACGTCGCAGCCCGGCACTGGCACGGAACGTGCCACCGCCACGTGATCGCCAACCTTGAGCATTCCCAGCTGAATCCAACCCGCCATGGTCATGAACGGGTGTTCAGCCGTCGCGACAATCTCATGGCTGAGAGCCGTGCGCAGACGCCGCACGGGCTTCATGCCGCTTCGAATGACGCGCAGCACTTTGCGCTTCCTCAAACGAAGGTCGGCATCGCACGCCAGTGTGTGATCGAGTCGCGCCTGCCCGCGAAAGACATCCTCGATGGTCAACCATCTTCCCGTATCGGCATCCACCACGCGCGTCTCTCCAACGACGCATTCCGGAAATCCGTATTCGCCGAAACCCAAGATCTGATTGAAGATCTGATGCGCAAAGCTCTCCGGGTAGCCGCGCTCGCGCATGCCGTCGATCAATCGGCGCTGAAACGGCTCCAAGCCTCCCTTGCGCTTCCAGGCCGCCATCGCGCGGCGCAGCCGGTCCGCTTCGCCGGGGGAGAAGCCGGCCGCGACGATCGCCAGCTGCATGACCTGCTCTTGGAAGATGGGCACCCCCAGGGTGCGCTTGAGCACCGCCTCGACGGCGGCGCTCGGATAGCTCACCGCCTCCTCGCCATTGCGGCGGCGCAGGTAGGGATGCACCATCTCGCCTTGAATCGGACCCGGCCGCACGATCGCCACCTCGATGACGAGGTCGTAGAAATTGCGTGGCCGCAGGCGCGGCAGCATGGCCATCTGCGCCCGCGACTCGATTTGAAACACGCCGGTGGTGTCCGCGCGGCAGACCATGTCGTACACCGATTCATCCTCGCCCGGCACCGTCGCGAGATCGAGCTCGCCCGCCACCGCGGCGGAGCCGCCGAAATCGTTGATCAAGCGAAACGCCCGGCGGATCGCGCTCAGCATCCCGAGCCCGAGCACGTCCACTTTGAGCAATCCCAGCGCGTCCAGATCGTCCTTGTCCCATTCGATCACCGTCCGGTCGGGCATCGCCGCATTCTCGATCGGCACCAGCTCATCCAAACGGCCGCGCGCAATCACGAAGCCGCCCACGTGCTGCGAGAGGTGGCGCGGGAATCCCAGGATTTGCGTGGTGAGCGCCATCAGACGCCGCGGCCGCGGATCGCGCGGATCGAAGCCTGCGGCGCGGATGCGCTCGGGATCGATCCGCTCGCCGTCCCACCATTGCATGGCGCGCGCGAGCCGGTCGACCTCGCTTTGATCGTAGCCCAGGGCCTTGCCGACATCCCGCAAGGCGCTGCGCGGACGATAGCAGATGACGGTGGCCGCCAGGGCTGCGCGCTCGCGGCCATACTTGCGATAAATATATTGGATCACCTCTTCGCGGCGCTCGTGCTCGAAATCCACGTCGATATCGGGCGGCTCGTTGCGCTCCTTGGAAATGAAGCGCTCGAACAGCATCGCCATGCGCGAGGGGTCCACTTCGGTGATCTGCAGGCAATAGCAGACCACGGAGTTGGCCGCCGAGCCCCTGCCCTGGCAGAGGATGTTCTGCGAACGGGCATACTGGACGACATCGTGCACGGTGAGAAAGAACGGTTCGAACTTGAGTTCGGCGATCAGCCGCAATTCGTGCTCGATCGCCTCGCGCGCGGCGCGCGGCGCCCCGTCCGGCCAGCGCCTGGCGCAGCCTCGCTCCGTGAGAGTGCGCAGGTGACTGGTCGGCGTTTCGCCCGCGGGTACGATCTCCTCGGGATACTCGTAGCGCAGTTCATCGAGACTGAACGTGCAGCGCTCTGCAATGATGAGCGTTTGCGCGAGCAGCGCAGCAGGATAGATCTCCTGCAAGCGGCGCAGGGGCCGCAAGCACCGCTCGCCGTTCGGAAACAAGTTCACGCCCGCGCGCTCGAGCGGGATATTCAAGCGGATCGCCGTCAGCACATCCTGCAGGGCGCGGCGGCCGCGCCGATGCATGTGCACGTCGCCGGCGGCGACGCACGGCAATTCGAGCGTCCGGCCGAGCGCTTCGAGGAGCTCCAAGCGGCGCGCATCGCAGCCGCCGGTCAGCAGTTCCACCCCGATCCATAAGCGCCCGGCGAAGCGCTCGCGCAGCCAGCGGCCGTCAGCGGCCTGCTGCGGCAGCGGCGCCCTGCCCGCGCGCGGCAGCCAAACGATCAAGCAGCCGTCGAGTGCGTCCGCAAGATCCTTGCGCGCGAGCGTGTAGCTGCCTTTGGCGCCGGCGCGGCGCGCGCGGCTGATCAAACGGCAGAGCGCCCCGTAGCTCGCCCGATCGGTGGCCAGCGCCACGAGCTTGAGTTCGTCGGCACAGAGAAGCTCGGTGCCGATGAGCAGCGGCAGCTGATGCTGCTTGGCGGCGATGTGGGCGCGCACCACGCCCGCGAGCGAGCATTCATCGGTGAGTGCGAGCGCCCGGTAGCCCAAGCGCTTGGCCTGGGCGATGAGCTCCTCGGGCTGCGAAGCGCCGCGCAGAAACGAGAAATTGCTCAAGGCATGCAGTTCGGCGTACATGCGCCGCTCTCACGCGAATACGCCGTGCAAATACCAACCCTTGGATTGGCGCTCCTGAAAAACCCACAACCGGGCGCCGCCCGTGCGGCGCGCGATGTAGTAGTCGCGTGCGACATCGCGGCCATCCCACCAGCCGCTCTCGATGCGTTCAGGGCCCTGTTCGAGAATCAATCCCGCCGGCTGCGGCGGCTGCGCTGACGGCGCCGCGAGCAAGACGGGCACATCGAGCAGCCACACGGGCCGCGGCATGCCGTGCTCAGGTAGCTCATGCATGCGGCTCTGCGCAGGGATGCGGCGTCGGGTCGGCTGAACGCGGGCACGTCCGGGGGGCTCCAGGGATAGTTCACGGACCCGCCGCCAAGCCGCCTCGGGCCGATGCTCGGGAATCGAACAGAGCCCGTAAACCGCCTCCTCGCCGAGCCGGGCGCGCAGCCGCTCCACCAATTGCGGCGCTGAATCGCCGCCGCCGGCAACGCTTACGGGGGCGAAAACATCGAGCGATGCGGCCGAGAGCGGCTGCAGGGGGCCGGACAGCAGTTCCATACTGAGCGCCGGTGCCGCGAGCTCGAGCCGGGACAGTTGATGGACCAGCACATCCGTCAGGCGGCGCTGCTCGCTGGTGATGCTCGCCAGCCCCAGGCGCAATCTGGTGCCGGGCCGCGCGCGATGCCGCAACCTCAATTCCAAAGCCTGCACGCCCGCCTGCCGTTCGCGCAAAAATCGCGCGCAGCGCCCCACCAGCGGTTCGAGCGCCTTGAGCAGATACGCGACGGTCTCGATCGGCGCCTCGAAATCGCAGCGCTCGCGAAAACGTTCACGCCGCGCGAACGCCCGGCGCGGCGCGGCTTGCCGCCCCAGCGCGATATCGAGATCGAGCACCGCGGCCGGAGTGAAACGGCGCGCCAGACCGGCGCGCGGCAGACGCAGCAATTCACCCACCCGGGTCACGCCCATGGCGCGCAAGGTCTGAAGCCGCTCGGCATCCCAGCCGGTACAAGCCAGGGGCAGCTGCGCCAGTGCACCCGCCAACGAGCCGGAATCCTCGATGAGTACGCGCTTGGCGGAGCGGGCGAACCACAGTGCCGCCAGAGTCGATGGAGCGATGGCGCTGTGGGCGCACAGCTTGAGCCGGCCCCAAGCGGCATCGATGCAGGCATGCAGCCGTTCGAGCGAACCGAACAGCCGCACGCTGCCGTTGATCTCCAGCAACAAGGCATTGGGCATTTCAATGCTGACCAACGAAGTGAATTGCTGCGCATGTACGCAGAGGCGCTGCAGCGCAGCGGCGGACTGCTCCGCCTCGGTGAGCGGCGCAAACACCGCCGCGTACCACAAGTGCTTAGGGCGCGATCGGGCTGCGGCTTCAAGGGGCGGCGGCGCTGCGAACGCGGGGCGCCGCAGCGCCGGGGTCTCGGCTGCGGCACCAGCGGCCGCGGCATCGGCCGCGGTGGCAAATAAATCCGCCGTGGCGGATGTCACCGCACGCGATTTCAAGAAGCTCATTCGAGGAGTCCGGGCCGGCCGCCCTGCACCTTGAGCAGTTCGAGATGCGGCTCCTCATCGCCCGCAGTCAGCAGCAAACGCAAAGCGGCGGGTGAGGACTCGAACCGATGCTGTTCGGGACGAAACAGGACGCCGAGTGCACCGCCCGCTTGGGCCGCCAGTTTCAAACGCCGCAGCCAGCGATCATCGGTGCCTTTCAACCACAGCAGCACCGCGGCGCAGACCCCTGAACTCAACGTCTGCTCAGCGGCCCACAGCGCTTCGGCCGCGCTGGCGGGCCGCACCACCAAGAGGCGCGCCAGTTCAATGCCCTGCTGCGCTAAAGCGGGAGCAAAGGGCTCATGAGGCGGCGCAATCCAGACCAGCCAGGGAGCCTCTCCATCGGTTCTGCGCTGACACTGCACCAGAGCCGGCAAAAACAGCTGGATCTCCCCGAGACCGGCGGCACCCAGCAGCACCTCGACGAGCGACGCCGCCGGCCAGCCACCGCCCGGCAAGCGCGCATCGAGCGCACTTCGACCGGTGGACCAAACCGGACGCGGGGACGGACCGGCCGAGGCGTCTTTTAACTTCCAGACGCGCGCATCGGCCAAAATATCCGCAAGCGATGATGCGTCACGCGGCATCCACGTCTTTGCCGCGGCGAAGCACCCCGACCACCACGCCTTCGATGATCATGGGCTGTTCTTTGAGATTGACGCGAATGGGCTCGAAATCGGTGTTTTCGGGCAGCAGCCACACGATCGAGCCTTCTTGCCGGTAGCGTTTGACGGTGACCTCGTTTTCCAGGCGGGCGACGATAATTTGCCGATTGCGCACTTCGGGAGTGCGATGCACGGCGACCAGATCGCCATGCAGGATCCCGGCGTTTTTCATGCTCATGCCCTGCACTTTGAGCAGATAGTGCGGCTGCGGTTGGAATAATTGAGGATCGATTTGGTAACGCGTTTCGATGTGCTCTTCGGCCAAGATCGGACGGCCGGCGGCGACGCGGCCGATGAGCGGCAAGCCCAATTGTTCCCGCAAAATATCTTTCAGCTGAATGCCGCGCGAAGCGCCGGGAATCAAGTCGATGACGCCCTTGCGCTGCAAGGCGCGCAAATGCTCCTCGGCCGCGTTGGGAGACTTGAAGCCGAGCGTACGGGCGATTTCCACCCGAGTGGGCGGCATGCCGTTTTCAGCAATGGCATCTTGAATGAGTCTCAAGATTTGGGTTTGACGAGGTGTAAGGTCCGTCATGCGTCACCTGTATATGTAGCCAGTGACTGTTATTATATACAGTCTACGAACGCTGGCAAGTAGGTCGGGGGCGCGCTAATTTGCCGGGCCGTAGCCACCCCCTCAGGAAATCATGGCAGAGAAAAAATTCAGCGATCGCGCCCTCGGTATGGACCGCCCGATCACGCGGCGCGATTTTGTGAACGGAATTGCCGTCGGCACCGCCGCAATGGCATCGGGGACGCTATTTGCCGGCTCCCCCGCCGCAGCGCGGGCCTTGGCCCCCACCGCCGCCCAAGACGCGTTCGGCTACTACCCACCGCTCCTCACCGGTATGCGCGGCAGCCATCCCGGCTCCTTCGAAGCCGCCCACGCACTGCGCGACGGCCGGTCCTTCCCGCCGCCCATCGACACCGGCGAAGAATACGATCTGATCGTCGTGGGAGGAGGCATCAGCGGCCTCGCCGCCGCGCACTTTTACCGTGCGCACACCTCGCCCGGCAGCCGCATTCTCATTCTCGAGAACCATGACGATTTCGGCGGCCACGCCAAGCGCAATGAATTCAATTTGGACGGCCACCTGAACCTCTTGAACGGCGGCACGCTCGAAATCGACAGCCCCCGGCCCTACGGTCCGGTGGCGGCGGGCCTGCTGCAGACCTTAGGGGTGGATGTCGAGGCACTCATCAAGACCACCCAGCACCCGAAGTTCTACGACCAGATGGGACTGCATGCGGGCGCCTTCTTCGATCGCGAGACCTTCGGCGCCGACAAGCTCGTGATCGGCACCGACACGCTGCTCGCCCAAGCGCTGGCGAGCGCGCCGCTTTCGGAGCGGGCGCGCACGCAAATCGTGCAGATTGAGACCGCGCGCATCGATTACCTGCCCGGACAGTCATCCGATGAGAAGAAACAGCGGCTGTCGCGCATCAGCTATGAGGCGTTCCTGCGCGACGTGGTGCGCGTCGATCCGGCGGTGCTCAAGTTCTACCACGCGCGCACCATGGGCGAATGGGGCGTCGGGACCGACGCCGTGTCCGCCCTCGACTGCTGGGGCATCGATTTGCCGGGATTTCAGGGAATGAATCTCGCCAAGGGCTCCATCGCGCGCATGGGCTATACGCCCGCAGGCTATGCGGATACCGGCGGATCGCTGCGCCTGCACTTTCCGGACGGCAACGCCACGATCGCGCGCCTGCTGGTGCGCAACTTGATTCCGCAGGCCTACGGCGGACCCGCCGCTCCTCAGCAGGCTGCCGAGCAGATTGTGACCGCGCGGGTCGACTACGCGCAGCTCGACGTCGGCGACACGCCGCTGCGCCTGCGCCTGAACAGCACGGCGATCCGCGTGCGGCACCTGGGCGACCCGCAGTCGGCGAATCAGGTGGAAGTGACCTACGTGCGCGCCGGCCGCGCCTGCACCGCGCGTGCGCGCGGCGCCATCCTGGCCTGCTACAACATGATGATTCCATACCTGTGCCCGGAGCTGCCCGCCGCCCAGAAGGAGGCCTTGCACAGCTTGGTGAAGACGCCGCTGGTCTATACCAGCGTCGCGCTGCGCAACTGGCGGGCGTTCGCCAAGCTGAAAGTCTACCGGGTGTATGCGCCGGGGAGCTACCACACCTATTTTCACCTGAATCCGTACGTCACCATCGGCGCCTATCAGAGCACGCCGTCGCCGGATGATCCCATTCTGGTGCACATGGTGCGCACCCCCTGCAAGGCCGGCCTGTCGGAGCACGATCAAAATCGCGCCGGCCGCGCGGAATTGCTTGCGACCTCGTTCGAAACCTTCGAGCGCAACATTCGCGACCAGCTGAGCCGCACGCTCGAAGGCGGCGGCTTCGACCCCGCGCGCAACATCACGGCCATCACGGTGAATCGCTGGCCCCACGGCTATGCGCCGGAGTATAATCCCTTATTCGATCCCGAGCTTCCCGAGGCCGAACGGCCGCATGTCCTCGGCCGCGCGCGGTTCGGCAGGATAACCATCGCCAATTCCGATGCCGGGGGCGCCGCTTACACCGACTCGGCCATCAATCAAGGACACCGCGCAGTCATGGAGCTGCTGGGTCCCGCGCCATACGCCTAAGGCCTAATTCTATGTCGCACCAAAACCTGTAAAATTTGCATTCCGTGGTGCGTTTCTAACGGCGATTTAATTTGCATGATGAAACTCGGGACAAATTCGTCGGCGGCAGCCGACAAAGCACGATTTGCAGTTGCATTCGACGCTCGAATTTGGCTTGATGTGCGACTGTGTTGCAACGCATTTGCACGCGACAGCACTCGGACTTTCCGAAACCAATGAATCAACAACCCTAGGGGAATATATATGACAGTTTCCACGACCATTAAGGCCTCCATCGCCGCGGCCTGCGTTCTTGCCTTCGCAGGATGCACGGACCTGAAGCCGATCCAATCTCAGATCGATGACCTGAAGTCACAGGTCAACAAACTGCAGAGCGATTCGGCGGCAAATGCGAGCGCCGCGGCTGCCGCGATGAGCGCCGCCCAGAGCGCCCAATCGGCGGCTTCCGGTGCGCAGAGCACGGCGAATCAGGCGCTATCGACGGCGCAGCAGAATTCGACCGCGATTGAGGCGATCAACGAGAAGATTGACCGCATGTTCAAGAAGTCTGTGTCGAAGTAAACCGAGCATTTGATGCGTACGTGAGCGCCGCGGTGCAGACCGCGGCGTTTTTCTTTGGCGGGGTGTTACTACGCAAACGGCACCCGTTGCCCGAAATACGCAGATCTCAATGATCTAGGCGTAGAACTGCATTTGAGACGCGATGCAGCAGTTCACGCGATACAATGCCTTATGGCGCTTTTTGACACGTTGGGCTTTCAGTGGGATCGAGCTTCCGTCCCTCGGGAGATTCCCCGAGCCTCTCTCGAACGCGTCGTTTTCCGCTTTCGCCGAATGCTCCCCGAGTATGTGTGGGACGCCGGCGTCCTGGAGGGCAATCCGTTCACGTTCCCTGAGGTGAAAACGCTGCTCGAAGGCGTGACTGTGGGTGGCCGAAAGCTTTCGGACCAGGAGCAGATACTGAATCTCGCGGAGAGCTCGAAGTATCTTGTAGACCTGGTGAAAAATCGAGAATTCAAGCTCGGAAAGTCCACGTTCTGTTCGCTACATGCGCTTGTCGCCCGCAATGAGGCGCTTGAATGGGGACACTTCCGCGGCGAGGGACCCGAAATCCACTTCACCCCGGACGTCGCTTTGGGTGAGCGCGGACGGTTTACACCATTGCCTACGGAGACGGGTGCTATCCGGCTCAATGAGGTATTCGCGGGCGGAATCCGCTCGTTGGAACAGAATGTCCCAAATCCATTCGAGCGGGCGACGGCGTTTTTTCTATTTGGGTCGCTTCAACAGTTTTTCTTTGACGGAAACAAACGCACGTCGCGTTTCATGATGAATGGCGTGTTGATGACGGAGGGGGTCGACGCCGTCAGCATTCCAGCCATTCGTGCCGCGGAATTCAACTCGCGGATGGCCGATTTCTATACGAGTCGGGACGCTACCGAGATGATGGCGTTCGTGTTGGATTGCCATCCCGAAGTCTCACAGATTCGTCAGCTCAATCCTGGGCTTTCAGCCGTTAAGGGCTTACCGGGCATCAAATACTTCAGTCTCGACGAAAAGACCAACCCCGAGCCCGACACCGGCCTCGACTTAGATCCGGAGCGCCAGAATTAGGTCCCGGGAAGTCTTTTGCGCGGCCTGGTGTGGCCGCTGGTCGGACCTGACAAAGGGCCTGACCCAATGGCCTTCAAGCCCGAGAGAACGTCGCGGCGCCGCTTACTGCGGCGTCTGCCTGCTGAGCACCGGAGCGCTGTCCGGCGTGACCCAGCGATCGATCGAGATGCGAGTCGGCGTGCCGTTCGCCTCCTGAAAGACGCGCTCGGCGGTATCCCAGTCGATGATGACCCGCCGCTGCGCGGTGGCGGCCACGATGCTGCGAGTCAGCCCAGTCAGATCCTCGAGCTCTCTCGGATCCACACCATCCAGCGGATGGTGCACTTCGAGGTACAGTGCGCCGTCGACCCAGCCGGTTTTGATGCGCTGATTGACGATGCGCACCGGCATGCCGAGCGGAACCTCTCCGAACAGATACTCGATGTCCTCCGGATACAGGCGAATACAGCCGTGAGTGATCTGCATTCCCACCCCCACCGGCTTGTTGGTGCCGTGAATCAGGTAGGCGCCGCCCGGAATCCCCAAGCGCATCGCATAGTCGCCCAGCGGATTGTCCGGCCCCGGGGGAATGGCCCCGGGCAATATGTCGCCATCCTTCAGATGCGTGTCGCGCACCGACTTGGGCGGATACCATGTCGGCCGCTTTTCCTTCCTGACGATGGTGGTCACCCCCAGCGGCGTCTTCCAATCCATCTTGCCGACGCTGATCGGGTCGGTCTCGACCACGCGGCTGCCGTTCCTATCGGTGCGAAAGTAATACAGCCGCCCGTCGGGCAGGTTGATCACGATGCCGGTGCGCGGAACATCGGGCAGCAAGTGCTGCATCGGCAGATGAACGATGGTTCCGGCGCCCGGCAGCCACGTGTCAACGCCGGGATTGGCCGCGATGATCTCGTCGAAACCCAGATGATACTGGCGCGCGATGTCCGGCAGAGTGTCCTGCTGCTCAGCCTCGGTCTGGCCCGGCTCGCCGATCAGGTCCTGATCGGGGGCCAACGGAAAGATCTCCGCGTGGGCGGCCGCGGCCAGCAATCCGACGAACCAAATCCAGCTTGTACTACGCATCTGACTTCACGCACCGCGCTTCAACAGCGGCACCGCGCTTCAATAGCGAATGAGTGCCGAACCCCAGGTAAACCCGCCCCCGAAAGCCTCCAGCAGCAGCAGCTGACCGCGCCGCACGCGGCCGTCCCGGATGCCCGTATCGAGCGCCAACGGCACCGAGGCGGCCGAGGTATTGCCCTGATCGTTGATCGTCACGATAACCCGTTCCATGGGCAGCTCCAGCCTTCTCGCGATGGCTTCGATAATGCGTATGTTTGCCTGATGTGGGATCAACCAGTCCAGTTGGTCTTTGGTCACATTGTTCGCGTTGAGGGTTTCGGTGACCAGCTGGCCCAGGGTGTTGACGGCCACCTTGTAGACCTCGTTACCCTTCATCTGCACCCCGGCCTTGCCCTCGCGCACCAATTTGAAGCCCTTGGAGACGCCGTCCGGATACATCAACAGATCCTTGTAGCGACCGTCCGAATGCAGCCGGGTGCTGATGATTCCCGGCTCGGCCGCAGGCCTCAGCACCACCGCGCCGGCGCCGTCGGCGAACAATACGCAGGTCCCGCGGTCCTTCCAATCGACGATTCGCGTGAGTGTTTCCGCGCCGACCACGAGCGCACACTTCGATTCGCCCGCGCGCACGAATTTGTCCGCCACGCTCAAGGCGTAAACAAAGCCGGTGCAGGCGGCCTCCAGACTGAATGCCGGGCAGCCGTGGATCCCCAGGCGGTCCTGCAGCAGCGTTCCGACGTTGGGGAACACGAGATCCGGCGTGGTCGTTCCCACGCAGATCAGATCGATGTCCGCAGCGCTGACCTGCGCCGCCGCGATCGCCCGCTTGCGCGGCGTGCTCCGCCAGATCGGTCGTAGTCTCCCCTTCCGCCGCCACGTGGCGCCTTTCGATGCCGGTGCGCGAGCGGATCCACTCATCGCTGGTATCGACCAGGCGCTCCAGATCTGCATTGGTCAATATCTTTTCCGGCAGGTAGCTGCCGGTCCCGGCGATGCGTGAATACATTGCGATCCTTCAAGCCCTAGACTGGGGCGCCCAGCCGTTGCGCGATTCTCGCCGGTACGCCGCTTCGCGCCTCCGCTACCGCAACCTCGATGGCGCGCTGGAATCCGAATAGATCGGCGCCGCCGTGGCTCTTGACGACGATACCGTTCAACCCGACCATGGTGGCGCCATTGTATCGCCGCGGGTCCAAGCGCCTTCGCAGCGCATTCAAGCTG
The DNA here is from genome assembly GCA_963837045.1 of uncultured Gammaproteobacteria bacterium. Classification (GTDB taxonomy): domain Bacteria; phylum Pseudomonadota; class Gammaproteobacteria; order Steroidobacterales; family Steroidobacteraceae; genus Bog-1198. The sequence continues at coordinate 219,306 of CAWIMA010000016.1, read as the reverse complement.
GGCCTGGCGGCCAGTGCAGCCAGCTTGCGGGCCGCGTTGCGCGTGAACTCCTCGCGCAGCACGTCTGCGATCAGCCGCGCCGCGCCCTCCATGGTCTTCAGCGCGACGTTCCCGGTAAAGCCGTCGGTCACGACCACGTCCACCTTGTCGGAAAAAATGTCGTGGCCCTCGACGAAGCCGACGTAATTGACATCGCTTGCCGCGATCAGATTGTGCGCGCTTTGCACGGTCTCGTGGCCCTTTATCTCCTCTTCACCGATGTTGAGCAAGCCGACGCGCGGCCGCTCGTGCGCCCCCTGCATATCGGCCGCCAAAATCGACCCCATCACCGCGAACTGGCACAGCTGCTCGGGCGTGCAGGAGGCGTTCGCACCCAGATCGAGCATGTAGGTGTGGCCGCCGCGCGATGGAATCATCGACACGATCGCCGGCCGCTCAACGCCCGGCAGCATCTTGAGCACGAAGTGGGCCATCGCCATGAGCGCGCCCGTGTTGCCGGCGCTCACGCAGGCGTCGGCGTCGCGCGACTTGACCAGATCGAGCGCGCGGCGCATCGACGAATCCTTCTTGCGGCGCAATGCCTCGCGCGGGTGATCGGTCATTTCAACGACCTGCGCGGCGAACAGGCAATGGACGTTCGCGGGCTTCGAAGCGCCCGGCCCCGCCGGGCTCATGGCCAGCTGCCGCTCGAGGTCCGCTTGCCGGCCGATCAGGGAAAATCGCACATCCGGGAACTCGCGCGCCGCAGCGAGCGCCGCCGGCACGCAAACCGACGGCCCACAGTCGCCGCTCATGGCGTCAATGGCAATATGGAGCATCGCCGACACGGGTGAGCGTCTGGATGACTCGAGTGACGAACGGGGCGGCAGGACTAGTGAGGCTTATTCTTCGCTCGCGTCCGCGTCCGCCTTGGTCTGAAGCACCTTGCGGCCGCGATAGAATCCATCGCGCGAGATCCGGTGTCGCGAATGGGTTTCGCCGCTCTTCGAATCGATCGACACGGCGGGTGTCGAGAGGCCGGAATGGGAGCGATGCATACCGCGCTTCGAGGGAGTCTTTCTGCTTTTCTGAACTGCCATGGGTGCTGTGTCCTAATCAAGTTTTCTTCAACAAATCCTGCAAAGCGCTGAACGGCCGCCGCATCTCACCCGAGGCTTCGGGTCGTGCTGCGTCTCCGACCAGGCTCGACGCATGACCGCAACTTTGCGGTGTGCTGCACATTGCTGCGATCGGCAGCGCCAACAATAATTCTTCCTCGGCCAGTCCGCGCAGCGACACCATGCCGCCGTCGGCCCGAAAACACTCTCGCTCCGCGTCCGACGCGGCTGCTTCCTCGTCGTTCGTAAATTCAACTTCGCTGCCGCCGCTGACCGGAAATACGAAGCCCTGCAGGCAGCGCTGACATACCAGCTGCGGTGCCGCGCGGATGGCGACTCCGGCTCCCGCTCGACCCGACGGTGCCTTCGCAAATGCAAATCGCGCGTGCAGCGTGCCCCCGGGTTCCGCCAGCAAATCCTGCACCCGGGGCAATTCGCCCAGTGCGTAGACGCGTTCCAGCACCGCGGCATCCTCAGCCAGACGCATGCAATCAACGAGATCCGGCAAGCCGGCTGCCATGGGCCGCGTATAATAGGGCCCGTTCCCACCCCTGTCAAAAATGAATCGGGTGCAAGTCGTTGTTTTTGAAGTCTCCGCCTGCGCTCGTTCTGGCCTCCACCTCAGGCTATCGGCGCGCGCTGTTGGCACGCGTACACAATTCCTTTCAATGCCAGGCGCCGGGCGTCGTCGAATCCCGCCGCGACGGTGAAACCGGTCTCGCCATGGTCCGCCGGCTGGCCCTCGCCAAGGCCCGCGCGGTTGCCGCACAGAATCCGGAAGCGTGGGTCATCGGCTCTGACCAGGCCGCCATATTGATGGACGGCGCGCAGGAACTGATGATCCTCGGCAAACCCGGGACGGCGCAGCGCTGCATCGAACAGTTGCGCAGCTGCTCGGGTCGAACGGCCGCCTTTCTCACCGCCGTGGCGGTGGTGCGCGATCGGGACGCCTCGGCCTTTGAGTTCGTCGATACGACGCGCGTCGCGTACCGGGTGCTCGATGAAGCGACGATCGAGCGCTATGTCGCGCGCGAATCTCCCATCGATTGCGCCGGCGGGTTCAAGAGCGAGGGCCTCGGGATCAGCCTGTGCGAATCGATCGACAGCGTGGACCCGAGCGCGCTCATCGGCCTGCCGTTGATCCGGCTGTGCGCCGTGCTTCGCGGCGTCGGATTCGAATTGCCGTAAGACCGGCCCGGTGCGCCGGCTAGCGGCGCGCGCTGCGCCTGGCCGGCTGGTGCTCGGCGGCGCGGCGCTCCGGCGCCCGGCGCTTCACCGGCGTGATCGCATCGAGCACCGCCGCGAGTTCGGCGGGCAGCGGTGCACTCACATGGAACGGCATGCCGGAGCCGGGCCAATCGAACGCAATCGACTGCGCGTGCAAGAACGTACGCTTCAGCCCGTAGCGCTTGAATTCGGCGTTACGTTCGCGATCGCCATACTTGTCGTCGCCCAGCAGCGGGTGGCCGGCGAATGCCGCATGGACTCGAATCTGGTGCGTGCGTCCCGTCGGAATATCCACCTCCATCAGCGTGGCCGCGCTGCCGAAGAACTGCACCGGCCGGAACACGCTCACCGAGTCCTTGCCGGCCGCTGCCACCCGCACATGCCGTTCGCCGTGCTGGCGATTGTCGGTTGCCAGCGGCGCGTCGATGCGCTTGGTGCCCAGCTGCCAGCTGCCCGACACCAGGGCGAGGTAGGTTTTGTGCATGCCTGCCTGGCGGATCAGCGCATGCAGCGCCGTCAGCGTGGCTCGATCCCTCGCGACCGCCAAACAGCCGCTGGTATCGCGATCCAAGCGGTGCACGAGCTCGAGCGTCTCGCGCGGCCGCGATGCGCGCAGCGCCTCGATGACCCCGTAGCTCATGCCGCTGCCGCCGTGCACGGCGACACCGGCCGGCTTGTCGATCACCAGCAGGTGCCTGTCCTGAAAGATGACCGCCCGCTCGATCAGCTCCTGAAGGCTGCTCGAGGGCCGCCCCGGCTCATCCGCGCCGTCGATTCGCACCGGCGGCAGACGCACCTCATCGCCGGCGGCGATCCGGTACTCTGCTTCCACCCGCTTGCGGTTGACGCGCACCTCGCCCTTGCGCAGCAGACGGTAGACGCGGCTGCGCGGCACCGCTTTGAAGTGCCGCATGAGGAAGTTGTCGATTCTCTGGCCCGCCTCGTCGGCCGTGATGGTGCGCAGGACGATGGGGCTCTTGGCCCCCCGCGGCCGGTCATGCGGCGGCCCAGAAGCGGGAAGAGCATCGGCAATTTCGGCTTTCATGGTGCACATCTTACGCTAAGCAAGCTTCTAAGGTATTGATTACATTGACCATGACGACATGTTGTGATAATGTGGCAAAACCGTGTCAGGCGCTGAACCGTTTCATAGGGACAGCGGTTGTTGGACCCTAACTGGGGGGTAAGGCAAGTTGGCACCGGTTTCGGTGGCGTCCCCATCCTACGGGAGCGCCGCATATTAGTTGGATCTGGATTTCCAGACCATCGCTCGGCCGATGAGACAGACGCAAGAGAGCCCTAGCTCAGGCTTCGGCGTCTGACAAGCGGTTAACCGAGAACAAGGCCCCGGGCTTGCCGTATACATATTGGCAGAATTGGGTTGAATGGATGCCGGTCGCGTGGCTCGCGTTCGGTGTTTCCCTATTCATTGCCGCGACGCGCGTCGCGGCCCCGGCTTCTTTTCTCAAGCTCTCCTCGGCCCCTACCACATTAGTTGGGGCAAATGAAAAGAATGCTCGTCAACGCAGTTCAAGAAGAAGAGCTGCGAGTCGCACTCGTCGACGGTCAGAAGCTCTACGACTTATCGATTGAGATCCCGTCCCGGGAACAGAAAAAATCCAATATCTACAAGGGCCGCATCACTCGCGTCGAACCGAGTCTCGAAGCGGCGTTCGTCGATTATGGCGCGCAACGCCACGGCTTCTTGCCGCTGAAGGAAGTTTCCAAGGAATACTTCCGGTCGCAGCCCTCGAACCAAGGCCGCTTGAACATCAAGGACCTGCTGCAGGAGGGCCAGGAGCTCATCGTGCAGGTCGAGAAGGAAGAGCGCGGCAACAAGGGCGCCGCGCTCACCACCTTCATCAGCCTCGCCGGGCGGTTTTTGGTGCTCATGCCCAACAATCCGCGCGCCGGCGGCGTATCCCGCCGCATCGAGGGCGAAGACCGCGATCAGATGCGCGAAGCGATGAACGGCCTGCAGATTCCCGACGGTATGGGCGCCATCGTGCGCACGGCCGGCGTCGGCCGCTCGACCGAGGAACTGCAGTGGGATTTGAACAATCTTAAAACCGCCTGGGACGCGATCGTTCAGGCCAATGACAATCGGCCCGCGCCATTCCTGATCTTCCAGGAAAGCGACGCCGTCACACGCGGCCTGCGCGATTACTTCTCGGACGACGTCGGCGAATGCCTGATCGACCAGCCGGAAGCCTTCCAGAAGGCCCAGGAATACATGCAGCGGTTCATGCCGCCGGATGCTCAGCGAAAGCTGAAGCTGTACCAGGATCCGGTGCCGCTGTTCACCCGCTACCAGATCGAGAGCCAGATCGAATCGGCCTATTCGCACAAGGTGATCCTGCCGTCGGGAGGGAGCCTGGTCATCGATCACACCGAAGCGCTGGTGGCGATCGACATCAACTCGGCGCGCAGCACGCGCGGCGGCGATATCGAAGCGACCGCTCGCAACACCAACCTCGAAGCCGCCGAGGAGATCGCGCGCCAATTGCGGCTGCGCGACATCGGCGGACTGATCGTGATCGATTTCATCGACATGGAGTCGCAGGCCAATCAGCGCGCCGTCGAGGACATGCTGCGCGATGCGGTCAAAATGGATCGCGCGCGCATTCAGCTGGGAAGGCTGTCGCGCTTCGGCTTGCTCGAACTGTCGCGCCAGCGTCTGCAGGCCGGCGCTTTCCGAAACCACGCATATCAATTGTCCGCGCTGCAACGGCATGGGCACGATACGCGGCGTCGAATCGATGTCGCTCGCCTTGCTGCGCCTGATCGGCGAAGAGGCCCGCAAGGAGCGCACCGGCAGGGTGATCGCCCAAGTGCCGGTGGACGTCGCCACTTATCTGATCAACGAAAAGCGCGATTGGCTCAATCAGATCGAAGCGCGCGACAAGGTCTCGCTGGTGATCGTGCCGAATCCGCATCTGCAGACCCCGGCGTACAGCCTGCGGCGAATCCGCGACGACGAGAAGGAGCTGCCCGAGAACACCACCGTCAGCTACCAGATCGCCGACCAGCCCACCCTCGACGATTCGAATATCGGCAACCGCGACAAGAAGCCGCAAGGCGAGGCGCCCGTGGTGCCGAGCATATTGCCGACCACGGCCTCGCCCAATGTGCCGATGCCTGCTCCTGAGGCGCCGGCCGCCGTTGCGCCGGAGCCCTCCGCCCCACAGGCAGGCGCACTGGTGCGCTTCTGGAGATGGCTGTTCGGTACGCGCTCGGCCGGCGCACCCGCGGCCGCTGCCCCGGCCACGCACGCGCACCGCGAGCGTTCGGCACACCGCGATGCGCGCCACGACCGGTACCGCAGCGACGGCGATCGGGATCGCAGCCGCGAGCGCAGCCGCGATGTACGGCGCGACGCGACGCGTGATTCGCGGCGCGACGGCCGACCGCGCGGCGAGCATCGCGGCGAGCGCAGCGATGCGGGCCCGCGCCGCGCCGAGAGCGGCTCGCAGCCGGAACGCGGCGCCGCGCGCAGCGAGCAGCCGGCCCGCAGCGAGCAGCCGCCGCGCAACGAAGCGGCAGCGCGCACTGGAGAGCAGCCTGCGCGCGCCGATCGAGAGCCGGCGAGCGAGCGCATCGATCGACAGGGCGGCGAACGGCCCGAGCGCAGCGGACGTAGTCGGCGGAGGCGCGGCCGCGGCCGCCGCGAGGGCGGTGAAGGCGCCGGCAACGGCCAGTCGCCCGCCGGCGAAGGCAACGAGCCGGCCGGCATCACCGCAGCGCGCACCGAGGCGCCCGCGCCCGCTGCACCGACAGCGCCGGCCGCAGCAGCGGCACCGGCCGCGCAGTTCTCACCGGCCTCCGCGGCGCCGCCATTCGCCGAGCCTGCCCGGGAGCGCGCCGCGCCTGCGCCGTCCGAGTCGCCTGCGCTGAGTTCCGCACCGCCGCCGCCACCGCCGCCGCCGCAAAGCGCCGGCAACGACGGCAAGTACGTGGTGTGGTCATCCGCGCCGAGCGATGTGCCGCGCCATGGGCCGGACGATCGTTAGGAGCGGGATGCGCGACGACGCCGCACGCCTCGCCAAGTCGGGTCGCTAAGTCGGCCGCGCGCGCAGGCGCAGCCGCAGGCACAGGCTAACGCTGAACAGCGCGGCGGCGAGGCCGCGAAGCACGGCGATCGCTGCGCCGCTGAGCGGGACCCCCATGCTGCGAGTCGCGGACTCGGTGGGATGCTTGATGAGGAAAAACGCGCCGCTCAAGATCACCGCCGCAAGCACATAACCGCCCATCCAGAGGCGCCGCTCGCCGACGCTCAGCGGCCGCGCCGTCGCGGGCTCCACGCCGCTGCCGCGACGCAGACCATACATGAGGATGAGCACAACCGCGATCAGTCCGATCAGCGAGCTGGCATCCTGCAGCAGGCGGGCACCCGTCAAGTGATGGCCGCCGATCAGCACGGCGGGCTCATCGAGCGCCGGTATCATGCGCACCCCGATTGCGCGCTCGTGCGTGAATGCGTCCCACACCAGATGAGTGAACGCACCGGCGAGCAGACCGCAGGAGGCCCACATCCATTGCATGGGCTCGGTGTAGTCCGCCGGCGCGGCGAACGCGCGCCAGCGCGAATAGGCCCCATCGGGAAGCAGTTCCACCAAGGGCGTCTTGATCACACGCTGAAAGATCCAATAAGCGGCCAGCCCGACCGGCAGGCAGAAGGTCAGCAGGCCGACGACGCTGTGGGTTTCAAATCGAGTCGGCCGCCACGGCATGAACCATCCAAAATCGGGAATCATGCTGCCGATCACCGTGGCCGACAGCAGCCGCCACCGCGCAAGCAAGCGCGAAAACGGCAGTACGGCGGCGGCATGGGATATCGTAAATGCCATGGTCGGCCCTGGTTGTCATCTGATCGTCATATTACAGACCTATAAATCATCCGCTACGTCCACCTCCGTCATTGAGAACAACACATGGCCAATGTCGATGTCATGGTGCCGCAGCGGGCGGTCTCGCCGCTCAGCGCCCACAAGTCCAGCCCCTGGTTCAACGTTCTCGCAGGCGCGATCGTCGTCGCGGGCATCATATACGCCGGCTATCACCTGGCGGATGACTTGTCGGTGGTCCGCTATACGCGAGCCTATCCGTTCATACTGCTCGGCATCGCGCTGTTCATAGCGCTGGGATTCGAGTTCGTCAACGGCTTCCATGACACCGCCAATGCGGTGGCGACCGTCATTTATACTCATTCCCTGCCGCCGAATTTTGCGGTCGTGTGGTCCGGCGCATTCAATTTCCTGGGCGTGCTGGTCTCGAGCGGCGCAGTGGCTTTCGGCATCGTGTCGCTGCTGCCGGTGGAGCTGATTCTGCAGGTGGGGAGCGGCGCCGGCTTCGCCATGGTGTTTGCCCTGCTGCTGGCGGCGATCTTGTGGAATCTGAGCACCTGGTATTTTGGACTGCCCGCCTCGAGCTCGCATACGCTGATCGGTTCGATCATGGGCGTCGGCCTCATGAATCAGCTGATGGCGGGCAGCAGCGGCACCAGCGGAGTCGATTGGGCCCAGGCGACGAAAATCGGCGAATCGCTGCTGTTCTCGCCGCTGATCGGCTTCAGCCTCGCCGCGCTGCTGTTGTTGATCGCCAAGGCGCTGATTCCAGTGCCGGCCCTGTTTCACGAGCCCAAGGGCGCGCAACCGCCGCCGCCGCTGATCCGTGCGCTGCTGGTGCTGACCTGCACCGGCGTGAGCTTCGCGCATGGATCGAACGACGGCCAAAAGGGCATGGGCCTCATCATGCTGATTCTCATCGGCACGGTACCGACGGCGTACGCGCTCAACCGCACCATGCACGAGAGCGAAGTCGCCAAATTCGTCGCCGTTTCTGCGCAGGCGCAATCGGCACTCGAGCGCTACGGCAGCGGCTCGGCGCCGGCCGATCCGCATGCTGTGGCGGTCGAGATCGTGCGCACCCGGTCGATCAGCCCGCAAACCGTGCCGGCGATCGCCGCGCTTGCCGGATCGATCGCACAGGAAGTGAAAACCTTCGGTTCACTCGCGAAAGTTCCCGCGGCCGCCATGGTCAACATCCGCAACGACATGTATTTGGTCAGCGAAAGTCTGCGATTCTTGGGCAAATCGACAACCATCGCAGTGTCGCCGGCGGATCAGAAAACCCTGGCCGACTACAAAAAAGAGCTCGATGCCTCGACCCGGTTCATTCCGACCTGGGTGAAGGTGGCGGTGGCGATCGCCCTGGGTCTCGGCACGATGATCGGCTGGAAGCGCATCGTCGTGACCGTCGGTGAGCGCATCGGCAAGACGCACCTGACTTATGCGCAGGGGGCTTCGGCCGAGCTCGTCGCCATGATGACCATCGGCGCGGCGGACATGTACGGATTGCCGGTCAGCACCACGCATGTGCTCTCATCGGGCGTGGCCGGCACCATGGTCGCCAATCGCTCCGGCCTGCAATGGGCCACCGTGCGCAATCTGCTGGCGGCGTGGGTGCTCACTCTGCCGGTCTCGATCGCTCTGGCGGGCGGCCTGTATTGGCTGCTACGCACTTTTTTGTAGGGCGGCGATCAAGCCGCGCGCTGCTGCGGCGGCGAGGTCGAGCACCAGTTCGAAGTCTGCAGCGTCGCCGAGATACGGATCGGGCAGCTCGACACAGCCGGGCCGCCCCGCGTATTCCATGAACAGCTTGAGCCGCGCCGTCGATGTGCGCGGACGCAGCGCCTCGAGCGCGCGCAGGTTTTGGCGGTCCATGGCGAGGATCAGGTCAAATCGCTCGAAGTCGGCCGGCGCGACCTGGCGCGCGCGCAGTCCGCTCAAATCGACTCCGCGCCGCATGGCCGCGCGCTGACTGCGCGAATCCGGCGCGCTTCCGATGTGATAGTCGGCGGTGCCCGCGGAATCTATCTCGACCTGCAAATGCGGCGCTTCCGCGAGCAGCATCTGCCGCAGCACGCCCTCGGCCGTCGGGCTGCGGCAGATATTGCCGAGGCAAACGAAAAGCACGCGTGTTTTCATTGAACCTGCCATACCGTGGTGTAAAGATAACCGCCGTGGTCACCGTTGCGAAGGGTTGACAATGCGCAGGCCGACGACGAAGCAATGGATGGGCGCGGCGTTCGCGGTGGCGCTCGCCCTGGTTCTCGCCGTCTATTTGGGCGCGGGACACGGACAAAGGCTCGGCACGGCGCTGCGCGTGACGGCACGCTGGTCGTTCCTGTGGTTCTGGCTGGCCTCCGCCGGCGGCGCGCTGGCGACGCTGTTCGGTTCGAGCTTCCTCCCCCTGGCGCAGCGCGGCCGCGATTTCGGACTCGCGTACGCATCGGCACATGTGGTCCACGTGGGCCTCGTCGCCTGGCTCCTGTACCACTCCGTGACGCCGTTCCCGCGCCCGACGCTGATCTTTTTCGGCATCGGCGTTTTCTGGACATACCTGCTGGCGCTGTTATCGATCGGACGACTGTCCGCGATGCTCAATCCTGCGGTCTGGCGCATCGTGCGCACAGTCGGCGTGGAATACATATCCTTCGCCTTCCTGGTCGACTTCGCCAAGAATCCATTCAAGCACGGAGTCGGGCATTTGGCGGCCTACCTGCCGTTCCTCGCCCTGGCGCTTGCCGGACCTGTGTTGCGGCTCGCGGCGGCGGCGAAGCGACCGGCTCAGACTCGCCGCAGGCTTGCCATCCCGTGACGCAGGCTTGCGCGCACGCGCTCGAGATCCTCGGGCGTATCGACCCCGGCGGGAGGCACTTCGCTCAGCGCCAGCAGATGGATGCTCATGCCGTATTCCAGGGCGCGCAATTGCTCGAGCTTCTCGATCGTCTCGAGCGGCGTGGGCGGCCAGGCGGCGAATTGCAGCAGGCTCCTCACGCGATAGGCGTAGATTCCGATGTGGCGCCAGGCACCCTCGTACACCGTGGGCTGGCCGGCCGCGGCGGCGTCGCGCGGCCACGGCACCGGCGCACGGCTGAAGTAAAGCGCTTGGCCCTGGCGCCCTCGCAGCGCCTTGACACAGCTCGGATCGAGAAACTCCGCCAGGGTCCGAATCGGCGCGACCGCCGTCGCGATGTCGATGAGCGGACGCTCGCTCAAGGCTGCGGCCACATCGCCCACCACCGCGGGCGGCATCATGGGCTCATCGCCCTGCAGATTCACCACGATGTCTTCGGCCGCAAGGCCCCGTACGCGCGCAATCTCGGCGATGCGGTCGGTCCCGGAGGCATGGTGCTGCGCGGTGAGTGCGCAGTCGGCGCCAAAAGCGGCTGCGACCCTCTGGACTCGCGCATCGTCGGTCGCCACGATGACTGAGGCGGCGCCGCTCGCGCGCGCGCATTCCCACACCCATTGAATCAACGGCCGACCGCCGATATCGAGCAGCGGCTTGCCCGGCAGACGGGTTGCCGCAAAGCGCGCCGGTATCACGACGTGGAACATGGAGCTTAGGAGCCTGTCTGAGTAATCCGCGTGAGCCGCGTTGGCTTGGCGAGGGAGCGGATGCCAGGCGCGCGGCGCAGGACGTAGCGAGCGCTACGGCCAAGCCGCGCAACACCGCAGACGCCCCTCACCAAGCCAACCCGGAGGGACCGGGCAGATTTCGCTTCATCCGTCGTTGTCGCCTCCTCGTTGGGTATTGACCCAACCACGTCGGCTCCGCCTCGGCTGAAGCGAATTCTGCCTTGGGTAAGGCCACGGGGATTACTCAGACAGGCTCCTTGCGCGCTAGCGATTCAGCAGCGGATCATCCGCGCTCAGCACGCGCGCCTCCTCCGGCAACATCAGCGGGATGCCGTCGCGAACGGCGTAGGCCAGCCGGTCGGGGCGGCAGACGAGCTCGAGCGTGCTGCCGCTGCCCGCGATGCGCAGCGGGCCCTTGCAAACCGGGCATACCAACAACTCGAGCAAGCGCTTATCCATGCAAGGTCCCCGCCGACGGCTGTCCGCATTTGGCAATACTCTGCGTCACGATGTCGAGCAGTGTAGTCGATTCCCCGCCGTCGAAACACGCGCTCACCGGCACATACCAATGGCGCCGGTCGGCGAGGCCGGCGCATTTTACGGCATCCTTCTCGGTCATGAGCACCGGCCGGTCGTCGGCAAAGATGACGTCCCGGGGCCGCAGGCGGGCGTGGTCGGCCAGCGGGTGGCCCACCACTTCGATTCCGTGGGCGCGCAGCATATTGAAGAATCGCTCGGGATTTCCGATGCCGGCAACGGCGTGCACGGCGCGGCCCGCGAAGGTGTGCAGCGGCGCCGCTCCGCCGCCGCACAGGGCGAGGGCTTTTTTGGCCTCGAGCCGCATGCTCAGTGCGCCTTCGAGCAGCGCGCGGCCGCCGTTGACCACGATGGCATCGGCCACGGCCAAGCGCGAGCGCGTTTCGCGCAACGGACCCGCCGGCAGCAGCCAGCCGTTGCCGAAGCGGCGGTCGCCGTCGATGACCACCACCTCACAATCGCGGGCCAGGGCGTAATGCTGCAAGCCGTCGTCGCTCACGATCAGGTCACAGCCGGCGCTCACCAGCAGCTGTGCCGCGGCCGGCCGATCGCGCCCGGCAGCGACCGGCACCCCGGTGCGCCGCGCCAGGAGGATCGCCTCGTCCCCGACCACCTTCGGATCGTCCGACGGATCGACCATCCGCACCGTGCTCGATGAGCCGCCGTAGCCGCGCGTCACGACGCCGGGATTGAAGCCGCGCTCGGCGAGCCGCGCCACCAGCCAGCAGACGAGCGGCGTCTTGCCGGTCCCGCCCACGCTCAGATTGCCGACGATGATCACCGGCCGGGCCAAGCGCGTCGGTCTGCGCAGGCGCTTGGCGTATACGTAGCGCCGCGATCCGGATACTGCCCCGTAGATGAGCGACAGCGGCATCAGCCACCACGGCGGGCTGGCGCGGTCGTACCAAATGCGATTGAACCAGGTTTGAACCCGCATGGCGCAAGTTTAGGCGTTGAACTGCATCCCGTGCAGCGCGGCGTACAGGCCGCCGCGCGCCAGCAGTTCTTGGTGGCTTCCCATCTCGACGATGCGTCCCTGATCGAGCACGATGATCCGGTCGGCGCCTTCGACCGTCGACAACCGGTGCGCGATCACCAGAGTGGTGCGTCCCCGCATCAGCACGGCGAGCTCCTGCTGCACGCGCCGCTCCGACTCGTTGTCGAGCGCCGCCGTGGCCTCGTCGAGAATCAGCACCGGCGCATCCTTGAGCAGCGCCCGCGCGATGGAAATCCGCTGCCTCTGGCCGCCGGAAATATTTTGTCCGCGATCCGACAGCGTGGTGTCGAATCCCTGCGGCTGCTGCGCAACGAACTCCATGACGTTGGCGGCGCGCGCCGCCTCCTCGACCTCGGCATCCGTCTTGTCGACCGCATTGAACGCGATGTTGTTGCGGATGGTGTCGTTGAACAGCACGACGTCCTGACTGACCAGACTCACCTGCGAGCGCAGATCGGTCAGCCGGTATTCGCGCACGTCGACCCCGTCGAGCAGCACCGATCCATGCTGCACGTCGTAAAAGCGCGGCACCAGGCCGACGAGCGTGCGTCTTGCCGCTGCCCGAGCGGCCGACGATGGCGACGGTTTCCCCGGGCCTCACGCGGAAGCTCACGTCGTGCAGCACGCCGCCCTTGTCGCTGGCGTATTGAAAGGATACGTTGCGAAACTCGATCTCGCCGCGCGCGCGGGCGATGCTGCGCGTGCCGCCGCTGCCCTCGGTCGGCTGATCCAAGAGGTCGAACACGCTCTGCCCCGCGGCTATGCCCTGCTGCAGCGGTCCGCTCATGTTCACGAGGCTGCGCAGCGGCGACGGGATCTGCATCAAGGCGGCGAGAAAGGCCAGGAATTGGTCGACTTGCATGTTGTGGGAAAAAACCAGCCCGATCGCAACGTACAGAACGCTCGCGAGCGCGATCGAGGCCAGGCACTGCACCACCGGATTGCTGATCGATTTCGCCCACGCGAGCTTCATGTTCGAGGCTCGATTCAGCTCGTTGACCTGTTCGAATCGATCGGTCTGATGGTCCTCGGCGTTGAATATCTTGATCAGCCGATGGGCATCGATCGCCTCCTTGGCGACGCGCGTGATGTCGCCCATCGAATTCTGGATGCGCTCGCTGTAGCGCCGAAAGCTGCGGTTGGCGATCTGCATCAGCCAGCCGATGACCGGCGCGGCCGCGATGCAGAACACCGCCAGCCGCCAGTTCATGTAGAACATGTAGGCCAGCAGTCCGACGATGCTCAAGCTGTCGCCGATCAGGGAGATCGACGCGCTGGTCGCCGCCGCGGCCACCAGCTCGATGTTGTTGGTGAGCTTGGAGAGCAGGTGCCCGGATTGCTGACGGTCCAGATAGGCGGTGGGCAGCCGCAAATAGTGCGAAAACACGTCCCGCCGCAGGCCCTTGATGACCTGGCGTCCCACCCAGCTCGGATAGTAGTTGGCGACGAAATCCCCGATGCCGCGCAGCGTGAACAGCACCACGACCGCGACCGGCACCTGCCACAGGACTTGCGGATCGCGCTCGACGAAGGCGCCGCTGACGAATTGCTTCACCACGTACGCCAGCCCGATGTTGGTGGCGGCGAACAGCACCATGCCGAGCACGCCGATCATGAAGATACCGACATACGGCCGCGCGTAGCGCAGCAGACGCCGATAGATCGACCAGGAATTGTTATCGGGTTTGGGCTGGCTGGCGCTCGCGGCGGAGATCGCGCTCAAGGCGAGGGTTCCTCATGAACGGTCGCAATGTTGAGCTGCGAGAAGCCGAGCCGGCCCGCGACATCCATCGCCGTCACGACGGCTTGATGCGTGGTGCGCGCATCCGCGCGTATCGTGATCGGTCCGCGGTTCGCGCCCGCCTCCTTCAGGAGCGCCGCACGCAAGGTGTCGGGACTCGCATTGATCAGGGTGCGCTCGTTGACGCGGTAGCTGCCGTCGGCGGTGACGGTGATCACCAGTGGCTCATGGGACCCGCGGGGCAGCGGTATCTCGCTCGCTTGCGGCAGCTGCACCTTGACGCGCCCCTCCTGCTGGAAAGTGGTCGATACCATGAAGAAAATCAGCAGGACCAGCAAGACGTCGATGAAGTTGATCACATTGATCTCGGGATCCTCCCGATTGCCCGGACGCAGGTTCATGCTCTTGCCTCAAAGTGGCCGCGCTCGTCCAGCGCATCCACCAGCTTCATCGCTTCCTTTTCCATGCGAATCACCAGACGCTCGACCTTGCCGCGCAGAAAGCGGTACGCGATGAGCGACGGTATCGCGACCGTGAGCCCCGCGGCGGTCGTGATCAGCGCCTCGCCGATGCCGCCCGAGAGGACCCGCGGGTCGCCGAGCCCGTTGGCGGTGATGGCGTTGAACGCGTGGATGATTCCCGCAACGGTGCCCAGCAGTCCCAGCAGCGGCGCCACCGCGGCGATGGTGCCGAGGGTGTTGAGAAACCGCTCCAATTCGTGCACCACGTGGCGGCCGCCGTCCTCCAGCCGCTCCACCATCAATGCACGCGGCTTGTTGCGATTCGCAAGGCCGATCGCCAGCAGCTTGCCGAGCGGGGAGTTTTGCTCCAGGGCGAGCACCAGCTTCTCGCTGAGCTGGTCCGCCTCGATCCAGTTCCACACTTTCTGCGCCAGATCACGCGGGATGACGCGGCTGCTTTGCAATGTCCAAAGGCGCTCCAATATAATGGCTACGGACGCGATTGAGCATAAAATGATCGGCCACATGAAGCCGCCGCCCGCGCGGATGATCTCCCACATTGTGTCCTCATATCGTGAGTCTTGGATCTGCCGGCATGATACTTGAGCGCCAACGGTTGAGATACCGTCATCGGCCTGCCTTGCGTCACTGTTTCGCGCATTGACTCGAGGCGCGCAGCCCGGCTACGGCATAATAGCCGGGTGGCAGTGGGGGCTCGAAAACATGCAACGCTGGCTCAAGCGCATCACGCCTGACCGCGGCGCGCTGGAGAAACTCTGGTGCCTGAAGCCTTTTACCGCACTCGTCGTCGACCGCGGCTGCTGGACGTTCAAGCGCACCAGCGTGGTCCGCGCGTTCGCCTTGGGCCTGTCGATTGCGTTCGTTCCGCCCACTCCGCTGCCCGTGCATCTCACCTTATGCGCCGTATTTGGAATCCTCTTCAGGCTGAATCTGCCCGTGCTGTTCGCCACGGTGTTCATCAGCAATCCGTTCACGTGGTTCTTGCAGGTGGCCGCCTCGCTGTGGGTCGGATCGAAGCTGATGGGCCTCGATCTCATGCCGCTATTCCACCATCTGAACCACCGAACTCTATGGGCGCAGCTCGGCCGGCTGTGGCAGCCGCTGCTGCTCGGCGCCCTGGTTCTGAGCCTCCTCGCGGGCGGTCTGGGGTACGCGCTCGCACAATGCATCTGGCGCGCGGGCGTGATTTACCGTCTGCGCCTGCGCCGCGCCCGTTCACGCAGCCGCCGCGCCCCGCTCGAGCAGAATTCCATCGGCTAGCGTCAGCACTCGATCGAGGCGCGCCGCCAGGCGCTCATCGTGGGTCACGATGACCAGGCTGGTGCCGAGCTCGCGGTTGAGCTCGAGCATCAGTTCAAAGACCTGAGCAGCATTTTTACCGTCGAGATTGCCCGTTGGCTCATCGGCGAGCACCAGCTGCGGCCGCGTCACCAG
Organism: uncultured Gammaproteobacteria bacterium; assembly: GCA_963837045.1. GTDB lineage: Bacteria > Pseudomonadota > Gammaproteobacteria > Steroidobacterales > Steroidobacteraceae > Bog-1198. Next base: position 203,368 of record CAWIMA010000016.1, on the reverse strand, counting down.
CGCGCGGGCGACGGCGGCGCGCTGCCGCTCGCCGCCGGACAGCTGCGAGGGGCGGTGATCCAGCCGTTCGGCCAGCCCCACCCGCGACAGAATCGCGGCCGCCTGCCGTTTGGCGACCTGCGGATTCGTGCGCCGCACCAGCAAGGGCATGGCGACGTTCTCGAGCGCGGTGAATTCCGGCAGCAAGTGGTGAAATTGATAGACGAAGCCCACCGCCCGGTTGCGCAGCCGGCCGCGTTCGGCGTCGCTCAATCGATTCATGGCCGATCCGGCGATGCGCACCGTGCCCCTGGTGGGCAGATCGAGTCCGCCCAGCAGCTGCAGCAGTGTCGTCTTGCCGGAGCCGGAAGCCCCGACGATGGCAATACGCTCGCCGGCGCGCACGGTGATCGAGGCACCGCGCAGCACTTCCAGCTTCACCCCGCCCTGGATAAATTCCTTGGCGAGATCGGCGCCCTCGAGCACGACAGCATTGGCGTTCGACATACTTGACTTCAAATCCTCAGTCGTTGCGCAGCGATTCGGCCGGCAGCAATCGCGCTGCGCGCCACGCGGGATAGAGAGTGGAAACACACGCCAGAACGAAGGCGACGCCGCACACCCGCAGCACGTCGGAGAGCCGCACATGCGCCGGCAGATCGCTCATGAAATACACCCGCGCGTCCAAGAACTTGAATCCGACGATGCTTTCCAGGCCGTGCACCAGCTGCTGCAAATTGACCGCGATGAGCACGCCGAGCGCCACGCCGCCGGCGATGCCCAGCATGCCGATCAAGCTGCCCTGCACCACGAACACGGACAGAATGCTGCGCGGCGAGGAGCCGAAAGTGCGCAAAATCGCGATGTCGCGGCGCTTGTCCTTCACTACCATGACCATGGTCGACACGACGTTGAACGCGGCGACGGCCACGACCAGCGACAGAATGACGAAGAGCATGCGTTTGGTGATCTCGATCGAACGGAAGAAATTCACGTGCTGATTGGTCCAGTCGTCCACATCGTAGCCGCCGCCGAGCGCCAGCGCCGCCGCACGCACGATGCGCGGAGCGGCGTACAGATCCGCGACGTTCAGCCGTATGCCGGTGATGTCATCGCCCATGCGCGTAAGCTTCGCCGCATCCTGCATGGCAACGAGCGCGATGCGCCGGTCGTATTCGTACATGCCCACCGAGAGAATGCCGGCCACTTGGAAGGCGCGCATGCGCGGCAGCACGCCGACCGGCGTGACATCGCCCTGGGCCACCATGAGCACGACCCGGTCGCCGACGCGTGCGCCGAGCTCATCCGCCAAGGCCTTGCCCAGGATGACCCGATATTTTCCGGAAACGAGATCGCTCAGACGGCCCGAGAGCAGGTGAGGCCCCAGGTCGGCGACGCGGCGCTCCGCGTCCGGCAAAACTCCGCGCATGAGGATGCCGGCGGAACTGCCGCCGTGAGTCATCATCGCCTGCTCCTCGATATAGGGGGCGGCGGCGACCACGCCGGGGAAGCGTGCGACTTCATCGACCTGCGGCCGCCAATTCGCGATGCGCCCCTCCAGACCGGAGATGGTGGCGTGCGCGGTGAGGCTCAGAATGCGCGTGCGCAGCTCCTCTTCGAAGCCGTTCATGACCGACAGCACGACGATGAGCACCGCGACTCCCAGGGTGAGTCCGAGGATGGCGATGCCGGCGATCAAGGACACGAATCCGCGCCTGGGAGACGCGCGCAGATAGCGCAAGCCTAAGAATCCCTCGTACCAATAGCGCATTATTCGTATCGCAGCGCTTCGGCGGGTTGAGTCTTTGCAGCTTGCAGCGCCGGGTAAATCGTGGCGATGAGCGTCAACAGCATGCCGGCCAGCGCAATTCGAATGACGTCCCCGGCGTGGGTCTCGCTGGGCAATCCCGTGATGTAGTACACGTCGGGGTCATCCATGATGTGAATGCCGAGGGTGTGCTCCAGGAAGGGCACCACGACGTCGACGTGCAGGGCCAGGGCAACGCCCAGCACGACGCCGATGGCGGTACCAATCCAGCCGATCAGCACGCCTTGAGTCATGAACACCGCGAGCACGCCGCGCGGACTCATACCGAGCGTGCGCAGTATGGCGATGTCGGTGCGCTTGTCGCTCACTACCATCACCAGGGTGGCCACGATGTTGAACACCGCCACCGCCACGATCAGCATCAGGATCAGTCCCATCATGGTTTTTTCAATGCGAATGGCGCGAAAATACGTTTGGTTTTCCTGCGTCCAGTCCCGCACCTGCATCCCCGGCGCCAAGCGCGCTGCGGCTTTGCGCGCCAGCACCGGCGCCTGCAGCACGTTGCCGAACCGCAGCTGTATGCCGGTCGGTCCCGACAACCCCCGCAGGGCCTGCGCGTCCTGAAGATTCACGAGCGCGAGCACGCTGTCGTGCTCCTGCAGGCCCACCTCGAACATTCCGGCGACCTCGAATTCCTGCAGCCGGGGCACGATGGCGCCCCCCGCCGCCGAGCTGTCCGGGATCATGACGGTGACCGCGTCACCCACGCCGACCTGCAGCTGGTAGGCCAGCATGCGGCCGAGGATGATGCGGTTCAGTCCCGGCTCCAGGTCGCTGAGCTTGCCTTCGCGCATGGCCTCGCCGATGGTCGACACCTGGGCTTCAAGCGTGGGGTCGATGCCGCGGACGATGGCCCCGCTCATCGAGGGGGGGCGGCTCAGCATCGCATCGATGTCGAGAAATGGTGCGGCGCCCACAAGTCCCGGTGCGCCTTTCAGCTGCTCGATTCGCTGGCGCCAATCGGCAATCGGGCCGCCGCCGGCGGCCGTCAGCGTCGCGTGCGCCGACAGGCTGAGCAAGCGCGTGCGCAGTTCGGACTCGAAGCCGTTCATGACCGACAGGACCGTGATCAATGCGAGCACGCCCAGTGCGACGCCGAGCAGCGATACCCAGGTGATGAAAGAGACGAAAAAGCTGTGTTCGCGCGCCAACGAGTACCGCAGGCCCACGAAGACTGGAACGGGCTGGAACATTCGCGGCGATTAAACCATAGCCCGCCCGGCAATGGGCGGCGAGTCGCGGGAGGGCCACACAAATGGCAACATAATCAGAGTGTTAAATGGGTCAACTATTGGCCGCCTGCCGCAGTAGTATAGTTAGTGTGTAGTAGCAGGCGTACGGGTAAACAATTGAGGTGTGCCATGGACTATCGAATGCTGCTGGTTGCCGCAGTTCTCGGCACTGGCCTTGCCGGCCTCGCAGACCTGAGCCGCGCCGACATGATTGCAACGGACAACGGCATTGCGGTCAAGCAATCCGACGTCGCCATCCCCTCCCGCGGGATGACCATGGACCAGGTGGCGAGCAAATTCGGAGCCCCCGTGACCAAGGTGCCGCCCGTCGGCAAACCACCGATTTCGCGCTGGGAATACCCGGGATTCGTGGTTTATTTCGAGCATGAACACGTGATTCACAGCGTGGTCGCCGCGGCCCCTTCGAGCAGCGACGCCCCGGCTCCGGCTCCGTCGACCTAAGAATCGCGTAAAATACTTTAAGTCCGTAGAGCCAAGCCCACCGCGACCCGATCGCGGCGGGCGTTTTTTGTCGTTTCTCCTAAATAAATGCCGTTACTCGACCCCGTTTTACCCAGTGCCGGATCGCCTGTCGTCAAGTGGGGAAAGCTGTACGGGGCCGCGGCGGCGCTCGCCATCGCCGAAGCAGCGGCAAAAGCCGCAGGCCCGCTGGTCGTCATCACCCCAAATTCCCGCGACGCAGAGGCGCTCAGCGAGGAGATCGGCTTTTTTGCTGGCTCGGCGACCTCGGTTCGCGTGTTCCCGGACCTCGAGACGCTGCCCTACGACGCATTTTCGGCGCATCCCGACATCACCTCTGCGCGCCTGGCGAGTCTGGCCGACCTGCCGCGCGCGCGGCACGGCGTATGGCTGATCGCGATCGACACCCTGCTGCAGCGCCTGGCGCCGCGCAGCTACATCGAAGCCTACTCACTGAAGGTGCATGTCGGTGAAACCCTGGACCTCGACGCTCTGCGAGCCCGGCTGACGCTGGCGGGCTATGCCGCCGTGACCCAGGTGGTCGCCCACGGCGAATTCGCGGTCCGCGGCTCACTGCTCGACGTGTTCCCCATGGGCTCGGACACTCCGTACCGCATCGACCTGCTGGACCGCGATGTCGACAGCATCCGGCACTTCGACCCCGACAGCCAGCGCTCCGGCGACAAGTTGGATCGGATTCAGCTGCTGCCCGCCCGGGAAACACCGCTCAATCCCGACGCCGTGCGTGAATTCCGCCGCCGCTATCGCCTGCGCTTTGCGGGGGACCTCAGCGAACAAGCGGTGTACCGGGACGTGAGCGCAGGACAGGCGCCGGGCGGCCTGGAGTTCTTCCTGCCGCTGTTCTTCGATCGCACCTCGCACCTGTTCGAGTATCTGCCGCCCGCCAGCGTATTGATCGACCTGCACGAGGCCAGCTCGGCCGTGGACGGCGTGTGGAGCGGTATCGTGGAACGCCACGAGCAATTGCGTCACGACCGCCACCGGCCGATTCTGGATCCCGCCGAGCTGTACATGCCGCCGGCGGAGTTTCGCACCGCGTTCGATGCCGGGCTGAAGGCGCAGCTGCGCTCCTTCGAATGGCCGCCGGAGACGGCGGGACCCGTGCAGAATTTTGCGAGCGTGGCGCCCGCCTCCGTGCGCATCGATCCTCGCGCCGAGCAGCCGGCGGCGGCGCTCGACGCGCATATCGAGGCAAGTCCTGCCCGTGTGCTGATCGCCGCCGAATCGGCGGGCCGCCGCGAGCTGGTGCTCGACCTGCTGCGCGGCCGCGGCATTCAATGCAAGATCTTCGAGAATTTCGCCGGCTTTCTCGCGAGCGATGTGCATCTCGGCGTCACGGTGTCGGCGGCCGTATCGGGCCTGCGCCTGGAATCGCCCGCGTTGGAGATCCTCACCGAGTCGCAGCTGTTCGGCGATCGCGCGCGGCAGGAGCGCCGACGGCGACGCGCCGAGCGCGATCCGGCGAAAATACTCAAGGAACTGTCCGACCTGCGCATCGGCGCACCGGTGGTGCACGAATCCTACGGCGTGGGCCGCTACGTCGGCCTGCAGACCATGGACGTGGCGGGCTACACGGGCGAGTTTCTGGTGCTCGAATACGCCGACGGCGACAAGCTGTACGTGCCGGTTCAGGCGCTGCATCTGGTTTCGCGCTATACCGGCGCGCCGGCTGAGACCGCGCCGCTGCACAAGCTCGGCGGCGAGCAATGGCAAAGGGCGCGCCGCAAGGCGGCGCAGCGCATACGCGACGTGGCGGCCGAACTGTTGGACCTGTACTCGCGGCGCGCAGCCCGCGAAGGCGCCTGCATGCAGTCGGGCGAGGCCGAATACCGAGCCTTCCAGGCCGGCTTTCGCTTCGAGGAGACCGCCGACCAGGCCGCCGCCATCGAACAGGTGCTCGCCGACCTGAAGTCCGGCAAACCGATGGACCGCGTCATCTGCGGAGACGTCGGATTCGGCAAGACCGAGGTGGCGCTGCGCGCCGCATTCGTGGCGGTCCAGGCGGGCAAGCAGGCCGCCGTGCTGGTCCCCACCACGCTGCTCGCGCAGCAGCACTACACAACGTTCAGCGATCGATTCGCGGACTGGCCGGTGCGCATTGAAAGCCTATCGCGCTTCCGCACGCAAAAGGAGGCGGGCGCGGTCATCGATGGAATCGCGTCCGGGTCCGTGGACATCGTCATCGCCACGCAGCGCCTGCTGCAGGGCAAGGTGCGCTTCAAGAACCTCGGCCTCGTGGTCATCGACGAAGAGCACCGCTTCGGCGTGCGCGACAAGGAAAAACTCAAAGCGCTGCGCGCCGAGGTCGATGTGCTCACGCTCACCGCGACGCCGATTCCGCGCACCCTCAACATGGCGATGGGCGGATTGCGCGATCTGTCGCTGATCGCGACGCCTCCGGCCGAGCGTCTCGCCGTGAAGACCTTCGTTCTGGAGTGGAATCAAACGGTGGTGCGCGAGGCCCTGTTGCGCGAGATTCGGCGCGGCGGTCAAAGCTACTTCGTCCACAACACCATCGAAACCATCGAAAAGACCGCCCAAGCGCTCCGCAAGCTCGTGCCGGAGGCGAACGTCGCGGTGGGCCATGGCCAGATGCGCGAGCGCGAACTCGAGCAGCTCATGCTCGATTTCTATCATCGTCGATTCAATGTACTGGTGTGCACGACGATCATCGAGAGCGGCATCGACGTGCCCACCGCGAACACCATCATCATCGATCGGGCAGACCGGTTCGGATTGGCACAGATTCATCAGCTGCGCGGACGCGTCGGCCGATCGCACCACCGCGCCTATGCGTATTTGATCACCCCGCCCCGCAAGGCGATGACCGCCGATGCGGTCAAGCGGCTCGAAGCGCTCGAATCCCTGGAAGAGCTCGGCGCCGGTTTCACGCTCGCGACCCACGATCTGGAGATTCGCGGCGCGGGAGAGCTCTTGGGCGATGAGCAGAGCGGTCAGATCCAGGAGATCGGCTACACGCTGTACATGGAGCTGCTGGAACGGGCGGTCGCCGCGCTCAAATCCGGAAAGCACGCGGATCTGGAAAGGCCGCTCGACGCCGGCCCGGAGGTCGAACTGCATCTGCCGGCGCTGATTCCGGAGGATTACGTTCCGGACGTGCACCTGCGACTGGTGCTGTACAAGCGCATCGCCGGCACCGAATCGCGCGAAGATCTCGATGAACTGAAAGTCGAGCTGATCGATCGCTTCGGGCCGCTCCCGCAGCAGGCTCAGTCCTTGTTCCGGACCACGCAGATCAAGCTGCGCGCCGCGCAGCTCGGCATACGCAAGATCGACGCGGGAGCCGCCGGCGGCTACATCGTGTTCGACGAGTGCAATAAAATCGACGCGAAGCGGGTGCTCAAGCTGATTCAGGGCCGCCCCAAGGATTACCGGCTCGACGGGCCCCTCAAGCTGCGATTCACGCACGACGCGCGCACCGAGGAGAACCTCTTCACGCGCATCGAGATGCTGGTGGAGCTGCTGGCCTGAGGAGCGCCGCCGTCGCCCGCAGCGCTATTGGATGGCGCCCAGAAAATCCGCCTTGCCGATCTCGACCCCGTTGTGGCGCAGCAGCGCGTACGCGATGCTTTGGTGGAAATACAGATTGGGCAGCACGAAATCGGTGACGTAGGCTCGCGCCGTGAAATTCAACGTCCGATTCGGGAACTTCAGCTCGATGGCCCTGCTTTCGGCGCCGTTCAGTTGATCCGCAGTGACCGTCTTGAGAAAATCCAGCGTCTTCGCAATACGCTGTTTGAGCTCGGCCAAGGTGACCTCCGTGTCTTCGTGCTTCGGAATCTCGATGCCGGCCAGGCGCGCGGCGGCCCCCTTCGCCGTATCGCAGGCGATTTGCACCTGACGGCTGAGCGGATGCATGTCGGGGTACAAGCGCGCCTGCGACAGCACGATCGGGTCGAATTTCCTGGCCGCGGCATGCGCGGCAGCTTTATCGAGAATCGCGGACAGGTTGGTCAAACCGCGAATCAAGGCGGGAATTGAAATATCATAGAGAGAGATCGACATTTTGGAAGCTCCTCGATCGAACCAGCAGATCGGCCGATATTTTGGCAGGGCCCGGACCGTAGCGAAAGAGCGGCCGATGACATATCCCATCTGGTGATGCTGCCGGGACTGGACGGCACCGGACAGCTGTTCGCCGAGTTCATCCGCGCGGTGGGCGCGGAAGTGCACGTGCAAGTCGTCGTCTATCCTCGCGACGAGCCGCTCGGCTACGGCGAGCTCGAAGCACTCGTGCGCGCCGCGCTGCCGACCGATCGGCGCTATTGTCTGCTGGGCGAATCGTTTTCGGGGCCGCTCGCCATTCGCATCGCCGCCGATCCTCCGCGGGGCCTTGCCGGCGTCATCCTCTGCAGCACATTTGCGAGAAACCCCTTTCCCTGGCTGCGATGGGCGCGCCCGATTCTGGTGCGGCTGCCGATCAAATCGATGCCGCGTGGCCTGCGCGCACTCCTCATGTGGGGCTCGGCGTCGCCGCAACGAGCCCCCGCGCGCGCCGAGCGCGCCATGGCGGGCGTCGCATCAGTGGTCATCCGACGACGCATCGGCGAGATTCTCGGGGTCGATGAGAGCCAAAGCTTGGCGCGAGTCGATTTGCCCCTGCTGGTGCTGACCGCAGCGCGCGACCGCATCGTACCGCGCGCCGCAACGCGGCGCCTGCTCGATGGTGCACGCGGCGCGCAAACCAGAGAGATCGACGGGCCGCATCTGCTGCTGCAGTCGCGGCCCACGGAGTGCGCGATGCCGGTCTTGCAGTTTCTGCGCCGATGGATTTGAATGGCGATCCTCAAGACGAGACCCGCGCATGTTGCCCTTCTCCGAAGCTTGCGAGCGCAATAAAGAGCCCATTCTCGCGGTGCTGCGCGAGTGCTTTGCGGACCGAACGCAGGTGCTGGAGATAGGCAGCGGCACCGGTCAGCACGCCGTGCATTTCGCGCGGCATTTGCAGCACCTCACCTGGTACCCCACCGAGCAATTGAGCTACCTGTCCGACCTCGCGGCGCGCGTGCAGCTGGCGGGCCACCACAATCTGCGCCCGCCCACCCTTCTCGATGTGCGCCAGAGCGTCTGGCCGGTGCGCTCGGTCGACGCCATCTTCACCGCCAACACGCTGCACATCATGTCGTGGCCCGAAGTGATCGCCATGTATCGGGGAATCGGCAGCGTATTGGCGCCCGGCGGCGTGCTGTGCGTCTATGGTCCGTTTCGCTATGAAGGCCGCTACACCTCGGAAAGCAACCGGGAATTCGACCGCTCGTTGCAGGAGCGCGATCCTTCCTCGGGCTTGCGCGACGTGCAGGATATCAGCGCGCTGGCTGCGCCTTATGGACTGCGGATCGCGGCCGATCACGACCTGCCGGTGTTCAACCGGCTCCTGGTGTTCGCCAAGGAGCCGGCTTGAGCGCGGCGCGACACGCTCCCGGGCACGCCAATGCACTCCGTGCGCGAACTGCGGTGGCGGCCTTGATGTCCGCAACCGGAGCGGTAAGTTGTTCCAATTCCACCCCGTCAAACAATATGTGTTAAATCAAGGATTTACGATATAACGTAACTAACGAACATCATCACGCAAGGAGCGCCGCTATGAAAAGACTTCCTACCGCCGCACTGTCGACTATTTTTGCTCTCGCGTTGGCAAATTTCGCGCCAGCTCAGGACTGGAGCGGGGAGAATTTTCGTCTGAGCAGCCGTGAGTTCAAGGATGGCACACTACCGATAAGCGCCATCAGCAACTATACGGTCGACGGCTCGAATGCTTGCTCCATCAACGGAGCCCCCGGTGTAACGAATCTCCGGAATTAATGTGGACCGACGCTCCACGCGCCACGCGCAGCTTTGCGTTGACCGTGTTCGACGTGACCGCGGGCGTCGTGCATTGGGGGATGTACAACATCTCCTCCGAGATCACGTCTCTTCCGAAAAATGCCGGCATAGCGGACAGCAGCTACGGCCTGCAGGTCGTCAACGTGTTTTCCGATCAGAGCTACGATGGGCCCTGTCCCCCTGCCCATTACCCTCCGAATAACCACCACTATGTGTTCACCATCTACGCCCTCGACACGGAGCTCAATCTGTATTCTCCGGCGAATTTTCCGGCAAGCGCCCTGACCCTGTATCGAGCGTTGCTGGAAGCGGGCAGGTCCAACCACATATTGGCCAGTGCAACCCTTACGGGCCTTTACTCGACCACCCCGCCGTAGGATTCAGCCGACCTGGCGACCCGCCGCGAGGACAGCCGCGGCGGGTATCTCAGCCCGTGCCGGGCTTGAACGAGAATCTCTGCCCGGCGACGGCGGCCTTGTACATGAGGCCGCCTTTGGCAATCGTGAACACCGCCATTCCCTTGTAGTAAACACCGGCGGTGGCAGCGTCCTTCATTCCGCCGCTCGCGCCCGCGCTCGCTCCATTGGTCCCGGCGCTTGCTCCAGCGGCCGCGGTTATCGCCACGACGCTCGCGTCGGCGCCAAACTCGAAGTTGCCGGACTCGAATTCGTCCAGCGCGCGCTTGTCCTCAAAGAAGATGACCTCGCTGAAGGCCTTTCCGCCGAGCTGAAAACCCAGGCTCACCTGCACCAGGATTGAGGTACCCACCAGGCGACCGCCGACGAATACTCCGCCCTTGCCGCCGGCGCCGCCGACCACGAAGGCCCCTTCGCCCACGGTTGGAAATACGGCGTAAGCGTAGCTCTTGTTGAAAAACGCCGCGCTCTGGCCGGCATTCTTGAAAAGTGCAATGGTATCCGCGTAAGCCGCGCTGTCGGTAGCCGCCCGCGCGGTCGCCGCGCACGCAACCAGCCCCGCCGTCATCATCAATCCATGCAATAGTTTGTTCATAGTGCGTAGAAGATAATCCGTACCGCGCGCCGGGTCCAGGTGAATCGAGCCCTGTAGGCATCCGGTGCCCGGACTGCCAGGCTCTGGACCTGTACCTCCACGACGAGGCGAATCGTCACGGCATTCCTCGACCGCTGGAAGCCGCGCAAGGCCGTCTGACCGGCCGGGCGGCTAACCGATCAAGGACCGCAGGCGCTGCGTGCGCGTTCCTGTGGCTTCGGCTGCGCGACGAAGCAGATTGTGGGCGTCGGTCGCCGGCAGGGCGCGGCTGAACAAGTAGCCCTGGGCTTCATGGCATGCGTGCTCCTGCAGGAACAGGAGCTGGGGAAAGTTCTCGACTCCTTCGGCCGTGACGCTGATGCGCAGTGAGCGCGACATCGCGATGATGGCGGCTGCGATTGCCCGGTCGTCGCTGCAGTCGATGAGTCTGGTCATGAACGACTGGTCTATCTTCAGCCGATCGACCGCGAAATGCCGCAGCCGGCCGAAGCTCGAATAGCCGGTGCCGAAATCATCGATCGCCAGCTGCACCCCGAGTTCCTTCAGCTGCGCCAATGCCTGCTCCGCCCACTCCTCGTCCTTCATCACGACCGATTCGGTGATCTCGAGCTCGAGTATCGAGGGGTCGACTCCGGTCTCCTTGATGATAGACGCCACGATGGCCGGAAATTCCTTGAGCACGAACTGCTGGGCCGAGACGTTCACCGCCATCCGCATCACCGGCAGCCCTTCGTCGATCCAAGCCTTGGCTTGACGGCATGCGGTGCGCAGCACCCACTCGCCGATCGCCAGGATCAGCCCCGTCTCCTCCGCGACCGGGATGAACTCGCGCGGCGCCACCACTCCCAGCTCGTCGTTCGTCCAGCGCAGCAATGCCTCCATCCCCGACACGGCGCCCGTGCTCACATCGAATTGCGGCTGGTAATGCAGAGCGAATTCGCCGCGCTCCAGAGCCCCGCGAAGCTTCGCCTCCATGGTGAAGCGATGCAGCGCCGCATCGTTCATGGCGGCCTCGTAGAGCGCAAACATGCCCGGGCCTTTGCGCTTCGCGAAATACATCGCAAGATCTGCGTTGCGCAGCAGCGTGTCGACATCCACGCCGTCGGACGGATACAGCGCAATGCCGACGCTCGGCGTGATCACCAGCGAGTGCAGCGCCAGGCGCATCGGCTGCTGCAATTCGGCGATGAGCCGCCCGGCCACCGCCTCGGCGTCCGCCGGGGCGCGTATGCTCGGCAGGATGACGATGAACTCATCGCCTCCGAGTCTCGCAATGTGATTGGAGCGCGGGCTGGGATGACCGTCGGGGTCGACGTTGTCGGCGGCGCGCAGCGAGTGCCGCAGCCGCGCCGCGACCAGACACAGCAGCTCGTCGCCGACCGCATGTCCGAGCGTGTCATTGACCTTTTTGAAATTATCCAGATCGAGATACAGCACCGCGAGCATCCGCTCGAACTCCTGGGCCGCCGCGAGCGCGCTCGACAGGCGGTTGCGGGACTGCTCGCGATTCGGCAGGCCCGTGAGCGCGTCGAAATAGGCGAGCTTCACGATGCGGTGCTCGGCGCGCCATTTGCTCGCCAGAGAAATCGTCATCTGGCGGATTTCGTGCGGATGAAACGGCTTCTGCAAATAGGACAGCTTCTCCTCGGGGGGTACGATGCTGCCCATTTCAGCGGGATCGACGTCCGAATACGCCGTGCACAGGACAATTTCAATGGCCGGATCGAGCTCTCGAATTCGCGCCGCGGCCCACACGCCGTCGGGGCCCGGCGGCATGCGCATGTCGAGGAACGCGACCGCGAACGGATCCTCCTCGGCGAGCGCGTCGCGCACCGCGGCCACCGCGGCCTCCGCCCCATCGCAGAACATCGGCACGAAGTAGGTATTGCGCGCGGTCAACTTTTTGACCGCCTGCTCCGCCGCGGGCTTGGTGAAGAGCCGGTCGCGCAGATTGCGAAACACTGCGGTCTCGCCGCTCATATCCGTTTCGAGCAGGATCTGCCGATACGCATCGCGCACCCCGGGCTCATCGTCCGCCACGAGAACTCGAATCGCTATCCGCTTGGTGTCTGTCACGGCTCCACCTCAACTGCACATCATGTAATCAACCACGCTTCACTAACCGCCCAACGGCAGCATCACATGCAGCGACGCGCCGCGCCCGGGCCCTTCGCTCGCCGCCCAAATCCGACCGCCGAGCGCCGAGATGGCGTTCGCGCACCAATGCAGCCCGATCCCATAATTCGATTCGCGCGATTTGGTTGAAAAGCCCTTGTCGAACACGCGCTCGAGGTTCTGCTCGGGGATCCCCACACCGTTGTCCCTGCAATGCAAATGCAGCTGCTCCCGGTCGGCGTCGCGAACGATTTCGGCGGCCACGTGCAGCACGCCCCGGTCCCTGCCCGCGTCGCGCACCGCATCGGCCGCATTGATGATGAGGTTCTGCAGCACCAGGCGCAGCACGGTACGCGCGACGCGCACGACGCCGACCTCGCGCAAGGACTCGTCGCTGTCCACCACCAGGCGCTGGCGGCAGGTGTCGGGAACGATTTCCAGCGTCTGCGTCACCAGATCCGGCAGGCGCACCGCCTCGACCACATGATCGTTGCGCGTGGAGCGCATCAGTTCGGCCAATGCGGTCTGCACGATGGTGGTCTGCCGCTGGATCACTTCGAGGTCCGCCTGCGAATCGGCGACGGCTGCCGCCATTTCACGGCAGCCGAGCCGCAGAAATTCCCAAAGATCATCGTAGCGCGGCGAACCGGCCCGTTCGCCCGCGATGTTTGCGCACGCGAGCTCCAGGTCCGCCGCCGGCGCATCGCGCAGGCGCTCTCCGAGCTTCGCCAGGCGCACGGACAAGGGAGTCATGGCGTTGCCGAGGTTGTGCAGCACTCCTTTGGCAAGCTCGGCGAATCCCGACTGAAAGGACTGATCAACCAGCTCTCTGCGCGTGTCCGCCACCCGCTCCACCATGCGATCGAACTCCTGCGCAAGCCGCGCCACCTCGTCGCGGCCGGGCAGATTCAGGCGCGCCGTCAGATCCGTTCCCCTCCCGATCGCCACCGCGTGGCGCGTGACGCGCGCGAGCGGCTCGAGCACCATGCGATTGAGAATGATCACCAGCAGAACCAGCACGGCGATCGCCGCGCCGATGAGGTAGACGGAGGCGTAGATGACGGCGTCATGACCGCGCGCCGTGATATTGCGCGGCACGTCGACGCGCAGATTCATCAGCGGCCTGCCGTATATGTCCGCAAAGGAGCGGTCGACCCGGGTCACATCCCCGGTTTCGACGATCTGTTCACCCGCGGCGTAGCTGCCATGCTCGACCATCGAAAGAGCCGCCTGGGCCCGTGCGCCGAGCATGCGAACCTCGTGCGGCGTCAGCAGGCGCCCGAGAATCACCATGCCCATCGGCTTTCCGATGCCGCTGCCGTTCAGCACCGGTGCTGCGGCGATCATCATCACCCCGCGATCGGTTCCGATCAAACCCCTCGCGGACTTGCCGTCCATCAGATTCCGGCGCCACGGGAAATCATCGGGCAGCGCCTTGCGATTCGCGAGGTCGAGATCGATGCTCCTGCCCGATGCCAAATCCTGCGACGCGGACAGCACCAGCTTGCCGTGCAGATCGCAGATCAGCAGGGTATTCACCTGCAGCTGCTTCATTGCGACGGGAGTGATATTGGTGCTCACGAAGCCGCCGTTCGGCCTCTGCACGTAGTCGTACACGTCCACCCAGTTGCCCCAATCGGCCGCGGTTAATTCCAGTTCATCCAGGGTCATATCGAGCGCGTAGCTGATACGCTTCATGGATGTTCTGGCATCGTCGCGCTCGAGCTCGGCGAAACTCGGCATCAAAATCTCTTTTTGAATCGCCATCTCGATGACGATCAATATCACGAACAGCAGCGCGAGCAGCGAGAGCATTTTCGTGCGCACATTCACGGCGCCATAGGTACCAGAATCCATGCCGCCGCGCTGTAGCGCAGTGCTGTTTCAATGCCTGTTCGGGCGGGCAAATTGCAGCGTATTGAACGCCGTCACATGGTGCGGCCCGCGAATGCGAAACCGTTCACGTTCGCCCCGTGGCGAACTTTTCATTAACTCTGCTTAATTGGCGTAGCCACCTTGCCGGCTGCGGCGTTGTAGTCACTCGAGAGCCGGTTGATCGGCATCGGATAACTCGCATCGTATTCATTCAGAACGGGAGTATGGATTATGTCAAATGCGAAACTTAAGACCTTGAGCTACGCGGCAGCCTTGATCTCGCTCGCGGCTCTCGTCGGCACCGCCTCGGCGGAGGACACCTGGCAGAAGAACCATCCGCGGCGCGCCGAAGTGAACCACCGCCTGGCCAACCAGGACAAGCGCATCAACGCGGACGTCAAGAACGGCACGATGAGCAAGAGCCAGGCGTCCGCCCTGCACCATGAGGATCATCAAGTGCGGCAGGAAGAGCGCGATATGGCGAGTCAGAACGGCGGCCACATCACCAAGTCGGAACAGCACACGCTGAACCAGCAGGAAAACGCCATCAGCGGCCAGATACCGCCGAAATAATCCTTCAAAGGCGCAGCGACAGGCCGCCGCTCACGCGGCCTGGTTGCGCCCGGATTTTTTCGCGAGCTTGAGCTGCAGCTGCGATTTTTCGAGCAGCGCCGCCGGACTGTCGTCGGGCCCGGGCACGGCGGCGCACACACCGACGCTGACACTGATGTAGCGCAGCACCGCAGAGCGCGGATGGTGAATGCGCAGGTCCCGCACCCGCTCGGTCATGAGCTGGCCGAGCTTCAGTGCCTGCTCCGTCGTCAGCCCCGGCGCAATCGCCATCAGACTGCCGCCGTCGATGCGCGCAGTCACATCGCTCGAACGGCGCAAACAACCCGACACACAGTGGGCAACGCGTCGAATCGTCGAGTCGCCCGCCGCGCGTCCGAATGTCGCGTTGTACAGATCCAAGGCGTCGATATCGATGGCGAACACCGCGATGCTGCGCTGTTCCCGCTGTGCGATCGCCCAGTCGCGCTTCAGCAACTCTTGCAGGTACGGTAGCGTGTACAGTCCCGTCAAGCGGTCGTCGCGAACCGCAACGCCCGTGGGCTGGTGCGCACCGCTCAACGAATCGCGAGCCAGCTTCGGGTCGATGCGAAGCCGTTCACCCGCATCGCGGTGGTGTCCCGCAAAGTGAGTCACGCGGCCGTCGGCATCCAGCAGCGGCAAGATCGTCATTTCGTTCCAAAACAGCGTGCCGTCTTTGCGGTAATTTCGCAGCAGCACTCGGCAGGATTCGCCGAGCCGCATCGCCTCGCGCAAACGATGGCGCCCGTCCTGCTCGCGGTCCTCGGCCTGCAGCAGCCGCAGGTTGCGGCCCAGCAGCTCGGCGGCGGTGAATCCGGTCAAGGTCTCGAAGGCGGGATTGACGTAAATCACCGGACGATCGGGATGCAGGGCATCGACCAGCACCACCCCCTCCGGCGAGGTCTCGAGCAGGCGGCGGTAGAAATCCGCATCAAGGCTCGTCATGACTGGCTTCCTCGGTCAATACCAGCGGCGGCGCAATCGACAGATTCGCGATGCGCGCCGCCGTCTCTTGCCAGCGCGGGCTGTCCTTCAGAGCGCTCGGCGGCTCGCCGCGGGCGCGCATACGCACCAGCCTGGCCTGGGAGGCGGGAGTGGCGATGTCCGGATCGAGGCTCCCCAGTACCGTGCGCACGGCTTGCCGATCATTGCAAATCGGCAGCACATCACAGCCCGCGTCAAGGGCGAGGCGCGCGCGCTGCGCCGCGTTCCCGAACGCGGCGGCGCCGGCCATGCTCAAATCGTCCGCAAAGACGCATCCATGAAAGCCCAAAGTGCCGCGCAGGATCTCGCCGATCCACCGGCTCGACAGGCTGGCCGGCAAGGCGTCGACTGCCGGATACACGACGTGGGCCGCCATGACGCCCGGCAGCTGGTTCTCGATCAGCAGACGATACGGCCGCAGATCCGGCTCCATGTCTACGACCTCACGCCGATCGACCGGCAACGCGACGTGCGAATCGGCGACCACGGCGCCGTGGCCCGGGAAATGCTTGGCAACCGAGGCCATGCCCGCCTCACGCATGCCCGCGAGGTAAGCCGCCGCCAGCGCCGCCACCGCGTCGGCGTCGCGGTGAAAGGCCCGATCGCCGATGATCTCGCTCACGCCGTAATCGAGGTCGACGCACGGCGCAAAGCTGAAATCGACGCCGACCGCGTGCAGTTCGCCGGCCATGAGCCATCCGACCGCATGGGCGAGGCTCAGCGCCTCGCGCTTGTCCTCATCGAAGCGCCTGCCGAGCAGGTGCGCGGCGGGCAGTTGGGTGAACCCCTCGCGAAAGCGCTGGACGCGTCCGCCCTCGTGATCCACGGCGATCAACAGATGCGGCGTGCGCAGTGCCCGAATCGCGGCGGTCAGCGCGGCAATCTGCAGCGGGCTGCGGTAATTGCGGCTGAACAGCAGGACGCTGCCGACCAGCGGATGCCGCAGGACCTCGATATCATCGGCGGTCAGCTCGGTTCCCGCGACATCGACCATGAGCGGCCCCAGGCTCATGCGTCTTTCTCGAACACCGCGATCGATTCAACGTGCGTCGTATGCGGAAACATATCCATTACCCCCGCGCCGATCAGCCGGAACCCCTGGGTTTGCACCAAAATGCCGGCATCCCGCGCCAAGCTCCCCGGATGGCAGGAAATATACACGACTCGCCGGGGGCGCCAGTGTGCCATGCGTTCCATGATCGCTACGGCGCCGGCGCGCGGCGGGTCGAGAAGCACCCGATCGTAGGCCGTCGCGGCCCAGCCCCCGAAGCGGGGGGGCTCGAACAGGTTATCTGCGAAGAAATCCGCGTTGGTGACCCCGTTGCGCGCGGCATTGGCCCGGGCCTTGGCAACCAGCGCCGCATCTCCTTCGACGCCCACTACGCCCAGGCAGCGGCGGCCCAACGGCAGGGTGAAATTGCCCAAGCCGCAGAACAAATCGAGCACCTTGTCGCCGGGCCCCGGCTGCAGCAGTTCGATCGCCGAGGCCACCATCGCGATATTGACCTCGCGATTGATCTGAATGAAATCGGCGGGTCCGAACTCGAGCGTCAGCCGTCCGCCATCGACCGCGTAAGTCAGCGGCGGGCCCGCTGCAGCAAGGGGCCGGATCGTCTCCAGACCGCCGCTTTGCAGGTAGATCCGCACGCCGAGGCGCGCGCCAAAGCGCTCGAGCTTCAGTGCATCGTCCGTGCTCGGCGCTTCCATGACTCGAAACACCAGAGCCGCCGCTTCGTCACCGGCGGCCAGTTCGACCTGCGGCAGCTTCTCGCGCAGGCTGAGCGTTTCAACGAGCGCCGCCAGATCCTGCGGCAAGCTGGCGAATCTTTCGAGCAGTATCTCGCAGCGGCGCAGGTCCGCGACGTAGGGCTTGTCCCGTTCGCGAAAACCGGCGAGCACCCGGCCCTTCTTGTGCACGTATTTGACCCCGAGCCGGGCGCGGCGCCGATAACCCCAATCCGGTCCGCGCAGCGGAGCGAATACGCGCCCGGGCCGCACGCCGCCGATGCGCTGCAGATTGTCGAGCAATTGCCGCTCTTTGGCGGCGAGCTGTGCGGCGGGAGCCAAATGCTGCAACGAGCAGCCGCCGCATACGCCGAAGTGCGCGCAGCGCGGGACCACCCGGTCCGGCGATGCCGAGAGCACCTCGACCAGCTGCGCCTCGTCCCATTGGCGGCGGCGCTTGAGCACGCGAAAGCGCACGCGCTCGCCCGGAAGCGCCCCTTCGATGAACACCGCCTTGCCGCCGGCCCGAGCGATTCCGCGGCCGTCGTGGGCGAGATCCACGATCTCCGCTTCCTCGATCCCGCCGGGCTTCAAGTCTCGGGCCACGCGGCCGCAAATTCCTTGAGGTGCGCGGCCGAAGAGTCGTGCAGCAATTTGCGCACCCGCGCGGTCTCACGCGCGTGCTCGACCGCATTCAAGCGGCCGCGCAGCAGCTCAAAGCGCAGATAGATCAAGTAGGTGTTGAGCACGTCGGTTTCGCAATAATCGCGGATGCGCTTGAGCCCGCCCTTGAGGAATACCTCCCAAACCTGCGAGCCGTGCATGCCGAGTTTTCCGGGCAGTCCGAGCAGGCAGGCGACATCCGCCAGGCTGGCCCGACCGCGCCCTTGGAATCCCGACAGGATGTCCATGAGATCCATGTGCCGCCAGTGATAGCGGCTCAAATAATTGCTGTAGCGAAAGCTCGTGTCGCTGTCGCCCGTCTCCCAGTACCGCGCCGCGGAGACGCCATGCAGCAGGCTGCGGTAATGCAGTACCGGCAAGTCGAACCCGGCGCCGTTCCAGGACACCAGATCCGGCGTGAACTTGTCCAGACCGTCGAAGAAGCGCTCGATCAAGTCCTTTTCCGAGGAGGCTTCCTCGCCAAGGCTCCACACCCTGAGGGAATCGCGCGAGCGCATCACCACCGAAATGGCGACCACACGGTGCTGTTCGTGAGACAGGAATTCACTGCCGGTTTCCTGGCGGCGCTTGGTGAACATGATCTGCGCCACCTGTTCATCGGACAGCTCTTTGAGGCCGTACAGGCGCCGGCCGAAATCGGTATCGGGTATGGTTTCGATGTCGAAGACCAGCGTATTCACGCCGCGCGCCGCATCAGCACCGCAACCGCCACCACCAGCCCGGCCTCATCGGTCAGCGTGACGTGCCCCTCGCCGATGCCGAGGCCGTCGCGAACCCGGGCGCCGCGCGCGGAGTAGACCACTTCCGGCTTGCCCCAGGAGTTTTGCACGATCCCGACGTCGCGGATCCAGACGCCGTGCGAAAAGCCTGTGCCCATGCCCTTGACGATGGCCTCTTTGGCGGCGAAGCGCATGGCGAGGAAGCGGACGGGGCGCGACGTGCGCTCGAGCTGCGCGCGCTCTTCCGGCATCAGCAGATGCGCGATGAAGCGCTCGCCGTGCTTGTCGAGAACGCGCTCGACGCGATCGACCTTGAGCACATCGATGCCGATGCCGTAGATCATCGCGCCGCACGCATCAGCTCTTTCATGTCGCGCACCGCCTTGGGCAGGCCGTCGAAAATGGCGCGCGCCACGATCGCGTGGCCGATGTTCAATTCGACGATCTCCTGGATCGCCGCGATCGGCTGCACGTTGTGATAGTTGAGTCCGTGGCCCGCATTGACCGTCAAGCCGAGGGAGGCCGCGAGCCTGGCGGCCGAGCGCACCCGCTCGAATTCGCGCGCCCGAGCGGCGCCCGCGGTCTCGGCATACGTGCCGGTGTGCAGTTCGACGACCGGCGCCCCCGCGCGCTGCGCCGCCTCGACCTGTACCGCATCCGGGTCGATGAACAGGGAAACCCGAATTCCCGCGGAACCAAGCGCTTTGCAGGCGTCGCCGACCCGCGCAATTTGCCCCGCGACGTCGAGCCCGCCTTCGGTGGTGATCTCCTGCCGCGATTCGGGAACCAGACAGCAGTCCTGAGGCTGCACTTGCCGCGCGATACGGATCATCTCCTCGGTCACGGCCATCTCCAGATTCATCCGCGTCTGCAGGACCCGGCGCATCAGCGTGACGTCGCGGTCCTGAATGTGCCGGCGATCCTCGCGCAGGTGCAGGGTGATGCTGTCCGCTCCGCACTGTTCGGCCAGCAGCGCGGCGTGCAGAGGATCCGGATACTGCACCTGCCGCGCTTGGCGCAGCGTCGCGACGTGATCGATGTTCACTCCCAGGGCGATGCCGGCCGCCATCGACGGCTCGCCGCTCACGGCGGCTCTCCCGGGCTCGAGGGCTCGCGCCGCCGCATGGCCAGCATGACCTCGCGCGACTTCAAGGTTCGGCCGTCCAGGCAGACATCGAGCGCCGCCCGCAGTACGCGCTTCGCATCGCGCAGCGAGCGCGCATCCGGGAAGGTCTCGGCGTCGAGATCGGCCAATGACCGGCCGTAAATCGCGCCCGGCGCCTCCGCCACGCAGGGCTGCGGACCGCGCTGCGCGGCAAATCGATAATACCGATCGGGTTCGACCGGCCGGCCCTCGTCGGTCCGCGACAGCTCCAGACCGTATCCCAAGTCATTCAGCAACCGCTTCTCGAAGCGGCGCAGCGCCGGCTCCTCGCCCTCACCGGCGCACAGCGCCGCGACGCACGCGGCATAGGAGGAGAATATCTCCGGATGCGGATCGCAGCGTTCGGTGAGCTTGAGCAGCAGCTCGTTCAGGTAAAACCCGCTCATCAGCCGCTCGTTGCCCATGCGTGTGTGGTCTCCGTCGATTTCGGCCGACGTCAGCTGACACGCCTCGCTGCGGCCCGACCATGACACGAGCAGCCGCTGGAAGGGCCGCAGCACGCCCCTCAGGCTGGATTTCGGACCGTTCGCGCCGCGTGCAAACAAGGTCAGCCGGCCATGCTCGCCGGTGAACACCTCGACGATGCGGCTCGTGTCGCGGTAGGCATATTGATGCAGCACAAAGGCCGGCGCCAACCATACCCGGCGCCCGGATGGCCGGCCCGCGCTCTTCACAGCGTATCGTACCCGAATTGGCGCAATGCCATTTCGCTGTCCGCCCAGTTTTCCTTGACCTTGACCCACAGCTCCAGGTGCACGGAGCGCTGCCACAAATCGTTCAATTCGATGCGCGCAAGCCGCCCTATCTCCTTGAGCCGCTCGCCGCCCTGACCGATCACGATCGCCTTCTGTCCGGCGCGCTCGACCCATATGACCGCGTTGATGTTAATCCGGCCGCCCTCTTCCGCAAAGCGCTCTATCTGCACGTTGATGCCGTAGGGGAGTTCTTCGCGCAGTTTCAGCGTGAGCTTCTCGCGCACGATTTCAGCGGCGTGAAACGGCTCATCCCGGTCGGTGAGCACGTCCGAGGCGAACAGCGGCGGCGCCGTGGGCAGCCGCGATCCGATCAGATCGACCAGGCGGTCCAGATTGTCCGATTCGAGCGCCGAGACCGGCACGACTGCCGAGGCGGGGACGCGCGCCGTCATATCGTCGAGGAAAGGCAGCAGTTGCTCCTTCGGATAGACCCGGTCCACCTTGTTCACCACCAGGAACAGCGGCTGCTTCAACCCGCGCACCCGCTCCCACACCCAAATGTCCTCGTCGGTGAAGCGCATCGCCTCGATCACGAACACGATCACGTCGGCATCCTGCGAGGACGAGATTGCGACCCGATTCATGTACTGATTCATCACACGGCGTGTGGACTCGTGCAAACCCGGCGTATCGACCAGCACCAGCTGCGCCTCCGGTCGATTCACCACGCCCAGGATCCGGTGCCGCGTCGTCTGCGGTTTGGCGGTCACGATCGTGATCTTGCGGCCCACGAGTGCGTTGACCAGCGTCGATTTGCCGACATTGGGGCGCCCGACGACGGCGACCATACCGGCCCGAAACACGGGAACGCTCGCGGTTTTGCGGCTGCTCATGGCGATTTACGCATCTCGCCGGGCAGCAGGTCCAACAGCTTGCGCGCCGCCAGCTGCTCGGCGCGGCGCCGGCTGGCGCCCTCGCCCACGGCCGCCAGACCGAAGGTGGGCACTTCGCATGTGACGGTGAACGATTGCGTGTGCGGATCGCCCCCCACTGCGGTCAGCGTGTAGACGGGCAGCGCCAGTCCGTGCGCCTGCAGCACCTCCTGCAAGCGGGTTTTCGCATCCTTCAGCGCTTCGGCCGCAGGCAAATCCGACAGGCGAGATCCGACGATCCGCTTGACGGCCGCCGCCGCCGCATCGAAACCGGAATCCAGGAAAATCGCACCCAAAATCGCCTCCAATGCGTCCGCCAATATCGAAGCCCGCCGATAGCCGCCGGACTTCATCTCGCCCAGGCCCAGCCGCAGATGCTCGCCGAGTCCGAGCTCCGACGCGATCTGCGCCAGCGTGTCGCCGCTCACCAAAGTCGCCCGCAATCTCGACAGGGCGCCCTCATCCGCGTGCGGATGCGCATCGTATAACAGGCGCGCCACACTGCAATTGAGAATTGCATCGCCGAGGAACTCGAGCCGTTCATTGTGTTCGCCGCCGGCGCTGCGGTGAGTCAGCGCGGCCCTGCACAGCTCCGGCCTCGCAAAGGCATAGCCGAACGAGCGCTCGACCCAACTGGAAAGTTCATCCGAGTTGCGCCGCAGGTTCACTTCACCTTCGTGGTCTTCTCGAAATGCACCGAGAGCGACACATTGGCGATGTAGGGAACCGAATCGTCGTACGCCACGTGCATGGTGACGCCGCCGTCCTCCTCCTTGGTGATTTCGACCTCCTTGAAGTCGGGACTGTCGAGGGACTGGATTTCCCACTCCTTGCCCAGCGCACGGCGCAATGCGGCCGGATCGGGGTTGTCGCCTTTCGATTCGGTCGCGACGGCATCGAGGCTGCGTACGACTTTCATGTAATTGAGGTACATCGGCGCGAGCCGAATGCCTGCGTACAGGATGGCACCGGCCATCGCAAGGACGAAGAGCAACCCGATGAATGTCATGCCTTGCTGGCGCCGCCGCATAAATTTCCTCTCCCCGAGCCTGCCAGGCTCCCGTGGCCCTCTATTGAATCGCATTACCGATCCGTTTCCAGAGAGGTCCGTCACGAGTATCAAGATTAAGCCATATCCGCACCGCCTTACCGACCAAATTTTCCTCCGGAACGAAGCCCGGAGCCTCCGGGTCGTCCTGCCAGCGGCTGTCCTTGCTGTTGTCGCGGTTGTCTCCCATGAAGAAATAGTGTCCCGCGGGGACCACCCATTCGCCGGCCGTGACGCCGCCCTTGGCGAACATGATCAGGTGTCGTTTGGACCCCAGCTGCTCATAGGCGGTCGGTACGCCGGCATAATTCCACATGTGCTGCTTCGGTCCGCTGTAGAGCGGGCCGGGCTGCTGCTGCATGAGCACGCCGTTCACGTACAGCTGATTGTTCTCATCGACGCGAATCCGGTCGCCCGGCAGGCCGACCAGCCGCTTGATGTAATTGATTTTCGGATTCGGCGGCAGCCGGAACACGATCACGTCCCCGCGCTGCGGCGTTCCGGTGGGTATCAGCAAGGTATTGGTCACCGGCAAGCGCAGCCCGTAGGAGTACTTGCTGACGAAGATGAAATCCCCGTCGAACAGGGTGGGCATCATCGAATCGGAGGGAATTCGGAACGGCTCGAATAGAAACGAGCGAATCACCAGCACCAGCACGATGACCGGGAAGAAGGAACGCGCATATTCGACGGCGATCGGCTCGCGCACCCGCTCCGCCGGCGTGCCGGCAGCGGCGGCCGCCCGCTCGCGGCGGCCCGCGAAGAAGGCGTGGTCCAGACCCCAAATGGCGCCCGAAATGGCGCCCACCACCACGAGCATGAAGCTGAAGTCCACCGCCTCGTAGCGAAACAGGCGCCAGAGCATCGCCAAGGCGAGCGCCACCAGGACGTAGCCCGCGAGCCTGGGCAGCAGCGGTTCGGTGGCGCTGCTCGCGCCCGGGTCGCGCTGCGGGCGCAGAAACCAGCCGTCGATCAAAATCACCAGCACGCAGGCGATTGCCGCGCACAATAAAACAACGAATAGGCTGTCGCCGTCACTCACGAAAGACCCCCAACATGTGCGATTCCCAATGGTTCCGGCCGATGCGTCAATTGGCCTTCTTGCCGACCCGCAGCACGGCCAGAAACGCCTCCTGCGGTATCTCGACCTGGCCGACCTGCTTCATGCGCTTCTTCCCGGCCTTTTGTTTTTCGAGCAATTTGCGCTTGCGCGTGATGTCGCCGCCGTAGCATTTGGCGAGAACGTTCTTGCGCATCGCCTTGACGCTGGCGCGCGCTATGATGTGGCTGCCGATCGCGGCCTGCACCGCGACCTCGAACATCTGACGCGGTATCAGCTCCTGCATCTTGTCGACCAGCTCGCGGCCGCGATTGTAGGAATTGTCACGATGCACGATGAGCGACAGAGCGTCCACCGGATCGCCGTTGATCAGCACATCGAGCTTGACCAGCGGCGCCGCCTGGAAATGACTGAATTCGTAATCGAACGACGCGTAGCCGCGGCTCGCGGACTTGAGGCGGTCGAAAAAATCGAGCACCACCTCGGCGAGCGGCAATTCGTACTGCAGCGATACCTGGCTGCCCAGGAACAGCATCTTTTTTTGCGCGCCGCGCTTCTCGCTGCACAGGGTCAGCACCGCGCCCACGTGATCCGGCGGCACCAGTATGTTGGCCGTGATGATCGGCTCGCGCAGCTCCGCGATCCGATCCTGCGGCGGTAGTTTGGTCGGGTTGTCGACGTAGACGACCGACCCGTCCGTCAATTGCACCTCGTAGATGACCGTGGGGGCGCTGGTGATCAGATCGAGGTCGTATTCGCGTTCGAGCCGCTCTTGCACGATATCCATGTGCAGCAACCCCAGGAAGCCGCAGCGAAATCCGAAGCCGAGCGCGGTGGACACCTCGGGCTCGAAATGCAGCGCCGAGTCGTTCAGCTTGAGCTTCTTCAGGGCATCGCGGAACTGCTCATAGTCGTCCGAGCTCACCGGGAACAGCCCCGCGAAAACGCGCGGCTGCACCTGTTTGAACCCCGCCAGGGGCTCCGTGGCCGGATTCGCGTCCAGTGTGATGGTGTCGCCCACCGGCGCGCCGTCGATCTCCTTGATCCCGGCGACCACGAAACCCACCTCGCCGGTGAGCAGCGCATCCCGGGACACCGGTTTCGGAGCGAACCGGCCCAGCCGGTCGACCACGTGGGCGCGCCCGGTTGACATGACGCGAATCTTGGCGCCCGAATGCAGCGCACCATTCATGACGCGCACCAGCGAGACGACCCCGACATAATTGTCGAACCAGGAATCGATGATGAGCGCCTGCAACGGCCCCTCGGGATTTCCCTTGGGAGCCGGAATGCGCTTGACCAGCTGCTCGAGCAGCTCCGTGACGCCCAGTCCGGTCTTGGCGCTGACCAGCGCCGCATCATCCGCGGGAATTCCGATGATCTCTTCGATTTCATGGATCACTTTCGCCGGATCCGCCGAGGGCAAATCGATCTTGTTGATGACCGGCAGCACCTCCAGGCCCTGCTCCAAGGCCGTATAGCAGTTGGCGACGCTTTGCGCCTCGACCCCCTGGCCGGCGTCCACCACCAGCAGCGCCCCTTCGCAGGCAGCCAGCGAGCGCGATACCTCGTAGGAGAAATCCACATGTCCGGGGGTATCGATGAAATTGAGCTGATAGACCTCGCCGCTCTGCGACTTGAAGCCCAGGGTCACGCTCTGCGCTTTGATGGTGATGCCCCGCTCGCGCTCGAGGTCCATCGAGTCGAGGACCTGTGCGTGCATCTCTCGGGCATCGAGGCCGCCGCACTCCTGAATGAAGCGGTCGGCCAGGGTCGACTTGCCGTGATCAACGTGAGCAATGATGGAAAAGTTGCGGATATTCTTCATCTAGGGCCGGGCCGGGGCAAACTTGCGATTATACCGGTCGGCGGTAGTGAGCGAGCGCCTTATGCACCTCGGCGGCATCCAGGCGGCCGTGGCACACCAATTCCCCCTCGAACAGCAGCACCGGTATCTTGTGTCCGAAGCGCACGCGCGCTGCCGCGTCGCTGTCGACATCGACCACGTCGACCGGAATTTCACGCGCCGCGGGCAGCGCCGCGAGTTCGGCCAGCAGTTCCTCGCACAGGCCGCAGCCCGGGCGCGAGTACAGCAAAAAGCGCACCTAGGAGTAGGAGCCTAGGGGTGGGGTCCTGCAGGTGCCCCTGCCGGTACCGGATCGCCGCCGATGGGCTTGACCGAATGCGCGATGAACTCGACGGTCTGCGCGGGCACTTCGCCCACCGCCGTCACCTGGTGGCCCTGTACCACGGTGGAGAACGCGAACCCGGATCCCACCCGCGCCAAGCCTTGCATCGGCGCCTCGGACGGGGTGTTCGGCTTCTCCGCGGCGCCGGATTTGCGCTCGGGCTCGGCCTCGATGAATACCGAAACCGTCGCGAGCCCATCCGAGTAGACCAGGTGCGCGGCGGGCACGTTCGCGCCGCCGAGCGTTTGCTCGCCGGCGACGGTCAGATGAAATCCGGGGGGCAGTTCGCTCGCCCGGTACGCCAACAAGGCCGGCGGCGCCGTGACGCGCGACGGCCCCTGCCGCACCCAGCGCATGCCCTCGGTATGCACCGCGGTCGCCAGCTCGCTGTCCGGAATGCTCTCCGGCATCTCGAGACGCGCGAATAGAATCTGCTCGATCACCTGCCCGCGCGAGTCGCACAATTGCGTTTTCAGCGGCATCGCCGTGGTCTCATCGAGCCACAAACGGTAGCCGAATCGGTACTGATCCTTTGGATTGACCGCAATCACCCGGGCCGCGTGTCCGAGGACATGCGAGGCGGGCAGCAGCTCGATGCGATAGAACTGGTCGACGTCGGCGCCGAATCGGGGCAGCGAGCCCAAAAACGGACCTCGATCCTGACGCGGTTCGACCAGCACGGTGTGCTGGTCCGGCAGATAGCAGGTCAGCTCGTCGTTGCTGCGCACGAACTCGCGGCCCGAACCGTCGAGCGATACCAGGCGCTCGGTGACCCGCCCCGCCCTGACCCGGTGCACGATCCGCATGGTTTCCACGCGGCCCTCACTCAGGTGAAAGAACGTGCCGTCATAATTTCGCGTCGCCAGTGCGTGATTCATCTTCTCGAGCCACGCGCGCGCATCATCGGCGGCGCGCGATCGCTGCGGAAGCGTCAACGCCATGGCGCCGACCACGGCGCACGGGATCAGCCAGCCGGCGCGGTATCGCAACGCTTTCCTCATGGAGCGGTGTGCTGTGCCGGCGGCGGCAGGGCGCTGCGATCGGCCGACCCGTCACCGCTCGAGGGGTCCTGCTCGGCGTCGACCAGCAGCCCTGACAGGACGTTGCTCTGCCCCAATCCGGAGGAATAATTGCTATGCGCGAAAACATAATTGGTCAGCCGGGCGGCCGGTAAAACGGCCGGCGCGTCCGACACGGCCGCCGGAACGATGTAGGAGATCGCCTCCTTCGGCCTGGCCGGGCGGGAACTCTGCGCCACGCTCTGCGCCAGCCCGACGTTCTGCGCCGTCACCGCCGATGCTGCGCGCATCGCCGGTGCGTCGGCTCGGTGCTGCAAGGCGACCACCGCCACCGCGGCGACACCGGCGGCGACCGTCGCGCCGCCGATGTGGCGCCACCAGCGCACCGGGGGTGCGCGCAGCGCCGGGGCGTTCACCGCCGCCGGCTCGCCGTCGATGGCGCAGTTCACGCGACCGGCGAAGCCCCGCGTCAACGGCACGCGGGTCGCGCCCCGCAGCGACTCGCCGATCAGGGCGTAGCGCCCGAAGCTCTCGCGCAGCTCCGGATCGCGGGCCAGGCGCTTCAACAGGAGCTCGGTTTCCGAGCCGGGCAGCTCACCGTCGAGAAATGCCGAGACTTGCTCACGAATTTGTTCGCTCATGTGTCCTCGGGGCGGCCAAGACCGCCATCGAAAATGGGTCGCAGCTTCTTGTCAATCGCCTCGCGCGCGCGGAAGATCCGCGAGCGCACGGTGCCCACCGGGCAATCCATCGTCTGTGCAATATCCTCGTAACTCAAACCCTCGAGTTCCCGAAGCACGATCGCGGTTCGCAAATCCTCGGGTAAATTTTCGATGGCGCGGTTCACGGTGTCGCGAATCTCATCCGTGAGCAGCAAAGCTTCGGGGGTTTCGGACTCGGAAAGGCGGGCGTGCAAGTCGTATTGCTCCGGGTCTTGCAGGTCGAGGTCATAGTCCATGGGCCGGCGTTTGGTCGCAACCAGCGCATTCTTCGCGGTATTGATCGCGATTCTATACAGCCAGGTATAGAAAGCGCTATCGCCCCGGAACGACTGAAGTGCACGGTACGCTTTGACAAAGGCCTCCTGTGCAATATCTTCCGCCTCGGTTGCATCGTGCACATAACGCATGATCAGCTTCAGCACCTTGTGCTGGTATCGCAGGACCAACAAATCGAACGCTGCGCGCTCACCCCGTTGGACTCGCTCCACCAGTTTGAGGTCACTGTCCTCAACACTCATTCGCGAACCCAACCGGCGAGCGCACGGCCCAGCCTGTCGCGATAGACCGACCGGCCGGGGAAAAGTTCGACAATTCCCCTACTGGCTCAACTGCAAGCGTGACATTGCGCACAACCGTGGATTCTAGCAGCCGTGCTCAGCGGCAATGTCGATCGTCGGACGGGCGTCGGGTGATCTGCTCGATGAGGGAGGACAGTAGGGGCGTCGGGGGCCGTTCGCGCCCGAAGCAGTAGGCGTAGAGCGTTGCATCCTGCGCCTCCAAGAGCTGCTTGAAGGCATCCTGATGCGCCGCCGGAGCATCGCGATAGCGCTCCTCGACATAGCGCGTCAGCAGCATATCGAGCTCCTTCATGCCGCGGCGGCAGCGCCAGCGCAGTTCGCCGAGCTCGCTCAATGGCGGCGACGCGCCAAAAGCTGCTTGATTTCGCTGATCGCCTTGGCCGGATTCAGATCCTTCGGACAAGCCTCGGTGCAGTTCATGATGGTGTGGCACCGGTACAACCTGAACGGATCCTCGAGGCTGTCCAGCCGTTCACCGCTCGCCTCGTCGCGGCTGTCCACGATCCACCGGTAGGCCGCCAGCAGGGCGGCCGGACCCAGGTACCGGTCGCTGTTCCACCAGTAGCTCGGGCAACTGGTCGAGCAGCAGGCGCACAGAATGCAAGCGGACGGCCGGTCCACTTTTTCCTGATCCTCCTTCGACTGGAGCCGTTCGCCGTCCGGGGGCGGGGGGGTGCGCGTTTGCAGCCAGGGTTGAATCGACGCGTACTGGGCATAGAACTGGGTGAGGTCGGGCACCAGGTCCTTGATCACGGGCATGTGCGGCAGCGGATATATCTTGATGTCGCCCTTCACATCGGCGCACGCGCTGATGCAGGCCAAACCGTTCTTGCCGTCGATGTTCATGGCGCAGGAGCCGCAGATCCCCTCGCGGCAGGAACGGCGGAAGCTCAAACTCGGATCAATCTCATTCTTGATCTTGATCAGGGCGTCCAGAACCATCGGACCGCAGCCGTCCATGTCGATTTCGTAGCTGTCGAGGCGCGGGTTCTCGGTCGAATCCGGATCGAAGCGGTAAATCTTGAATACGCGCACGTTCGTGGCGCCCGCCGGCGCCTTGTGGACGCGCCCGGCCGTGCGCACTTTGGAATGGGCGGGAAGCGTGAACTCAGCCATCGATCCTGCTCCTCAATAGGTCCGAGCCTTGGGGGGAATGGACTCGACATCTTCGGTCAAGGTGTTCAAATGAACCGGCCGGTAGTCGAAGGCGGTGCCGCCGTCCGCCGCCACCCAGCACAGAGTATGTTTCAGCCAATTACGGTCATCGCGATCCGGATAATCCTCGCGTGCCTGGGCGCCGCGGCTCTCCTTGCGATTCTCCGCTGAATGCATCGTGGCCACCGCCTGCCCCAGCAGATTATCGAGCTCCAGGGTCTCGATGAGATCGGTATTCCAGGTGAGCGAGCGATCGGTCACCTGCACGTCGCCAAAGGAAGCGTAAACCTGGCCGAGCTTGCGCTTGCCCTCATTCAGGGTTTCGCCGGTGCGGAATACCGCGGCATCGCTTTGCATGATGCGCTGCATATCCAGACGGATGTCGGCGGTGCGGCGCGCGCCTTTTGCATGGCGCAGTCTGTCCAATCGCGCGAGTGCGGCCCCGGCGCAGTCCGCCTTCAGGGCGCGGTGCGGCGCACCGGGCGTGACGACGCGTGCGCAGTGCCGCGCGGCTGCGCGGCCGAAGACGACCAAGTCGAGCAGCGAGTTCGAGCCCAGGCGGTTCGCCCCGTGAACCGATACGCAGGCGGCTTCGCCGACGGCCATCAGACCGGGGACCACGACATCGCTGCCGGCGCGCCGCGACAGGACCTCGCCGTGGACGGTGCAGGGAATTCCGCCCATGTTGTAGTGGACCGTCGGCAGCACCGGAATCGGTTCCTTGTTGACATCCACGTTGGCGAAGATTCGGGCGGTCTCGGCAATCCCCGGCAGCCGCTCCTTGATGACCGAAGGACCCAGGTGCTCCAGGTGCAGGTCGATGTGGTCCCGGTGCTTGCCCACGCCGCGACCCTCGCGGATTTCGATGGTCATCGAGCGGCTGACGACGTCGCGCGATGCCAAATCCTTCGCGTTCGGCGCGTAGCGCTCCATGAAACGCTCGCCGGTGGAGTTCGTCAGATAGCCGCCTTCGCCGCGCGAGCCCTCAGTGATCAGGCAGCCGGCCCCGTAAATGCCGGTCGGATGGAACTGCACGAATTCCATGTCCTGCAGGGGCAGGCCCGCGCGCAACACCATCCCGCCGCCGTCGCCGGTGCAGGTATGCGCGGACGTGCATGAAAACCAGGCGCGGCCATAACCGCCGGTCGCCAAGATGACCTGATGGGCGCGAAACCGATGCACGGTGCCGTCCGACATGTCGAGGGCGACGACCCCGCGGCATTCGCCATTTTCCATAATCAGGTCCAGCGCGAAGTATTCGATGAAGAAACCCGCGTCGTGCTTCAGCGCTTGCTGATACAGCGTATGCAGCATCGCATGTCCGGTACGGTCGGCCGCCGCACACGTGCGCTGGGCAATGCCCTTGCCGAAGTGGGTGGTCATCCCCCCGAACGGGCGCTGATATATCCGACCGTCCTCGGTGCGCGAAAACGGTACGCCGTAATGCTCGAGCTCGATGACGGCGGCCGGCGCCTCCTTGCACATGAATTCGATCGCGTCCTGATCGCCGAGCCAATCCGACCCCTTGACGGTGTCGTACATATGCCAGCGCCAATCGTCCTCGCCCATATTGCCGAGCGCCGCGGAGATGCCGCCCTGCGCCGCGACGGTATGGCTGCGCGTCGGAAATACCTTGGTCAAGCAGGCGGTGGCGAGGCCGGCCTCGGCCAGGCCGAAGGTCGCCCGCAGCCCCGCGCCGCCCGCCCCGACGACGACCACATCGTAGCTGTGGTCGATGAGCTTGTATGCGCTCATGGACTCAAGGGTCCGAACGCGATGCGCAAGACTGCGAAGATGCTCGAGCCGGCGAACACAACATACAGAAATCGCAGCAGCAGCAGCCAAAACAGCTTCAGTCCGTTGCCGTGCACGTAATCCTCGACGATGACCGCGGTGCCGAGATAGGAGTGATAGGCGAGCGCGGCGACCAGCAGCACCGCCAGCAGGCCGTTGGTGGGCAGCGCGAGCCAGTCCCGGACCGTGCCGTAGTCGAGGGCGGGCAACGCCAGCAGCGCGCCGCAGAACCACACCGTGAGGGGAATCAGTGCGAGCGAGCTGACCCGTTGCGCCCACCAGTGGCCGGTGCCGTCCTTGGCGGACCCGGTTCCGAGCACCCTGCCCAACGGACTGCGCAAGCTCATGGGCGCGCGGAATGCCACAGCAGCCCCCACACGCACAGCGTCAAGCCGAGCGCGCCGAGCACCGCGAACCAGCCGCTGACATGCCGTTGCCGGCGCTCGAACCCCAACCCCACGTCCCAGAACAGGTGCCGCACGCCGTTCAGCAAATGGTACGCGAGTGCGAAAGTCCAGCCGATGAGCAGCAGCACCCCGAAGGGACTGGCAAAAGCCGACACCGCCGCGTCGTAGCTCTCCCGTCCGCCGGCGAGCGCGCACAGCCAGTAGCTCAAGGCAGCCAGGCCGAGCGCGAGCGCCGCGCCCGTCGCCCGATGCAAGACCGACAGGCTATTGCCGAGCTGCCAGCGATAGATGCTCAAGTGCGGCGATAGCGGCCGGGGTCGTTTAGAAATCAATACAGCGGCCCCGTAATTCCCAATCGCCGTAGCGCGTCGGCTCCGGGCCCGGGATCCCGCCCAACTCGCGCGGCAGGCTCGCAGCCGGCGGCGGGATCTGCTGCGCGCTGGGCAGCGGGTGGAGAGCTTCTGGCGATTCTTCATTCTGCGGCGTCACGGGTCAAAGTTTGCCAGAAAAGTAGGGTGGATAACCACGCATGCACAATGAATTCGTCGGCACGCGGGTACGGGGTTGACAGCACCGCCCCGGTGCCCCTCTGATACGGCCATGAGCGGTCCGCTGCCCTACATCGGCCTGTTGCGCTTTGCCGGATCCGACGCGCACAGCTTCCTGCAAGGCCAGGTTTCGCACGATACCCGTCGCCTGAGCGCGGGTGCGCCGCTGCTTGCCGCGTATTCCTCGGCGCAAGGCCGCGTCGTCGCGGTGCTGCACCTGCTCCCGCACACGAGCGGCGTGATTGCGCTGCTGCCGCGCGAACTGGTGCTGCCGACGCTCGAGCGGCTGCGCAAATTCGTGCTGCGCGCCAAAGTCGCCATGGAAGACTTGACCCAGGAGTTCGGCGTCGTCGGCGAGCACGGCGCGCCGGCGCTGCGCGCCTCCGGGCTTGGCCTGCCGGATGCCGACTCAGGCTATGTCGAGCACGACGGGATCGGCGTCGCCCGCATCAGCGCCGATCCCAGCCGGTACTGGGTGATCGGTCCCGCAGCCTCCCTGGCAGAGCACGGACTCGCCCCCGACAACTGCGGCGGCAGCGGCAGCCTCGAGCGCATCGAACGGGAGTGGCGCTTGGCGGACATTCGCGCCGGCCTGCCGCAGGTGTATGCGGCGACCAGCGAGATGTTCGTCGCGCAGATGCTGAACCTCGACCTGATCGACGGCATCAGCTTCACCAAGGGCTGCTTCACGGGCCAGGAGATCATCGCGCGCACGCAACATCTGGGACGCATCAAGCGGCGGATGTTCCGCCTGCGGCTGCCGCCGGGATCCTGGGCGATCGGCCAGACGCTGCGGCTCACCGACGGCCGCGCCGGGCGGTTGACGGAGCTTGTGCCGGTCGGAGAGGAATGCGAGGTGCTGGCGGTGCTCAGCCTCGACGCCGGCGCGGCGGACGCCGAGGCGGCCCCAGGCGATGCGGTTGCAGCGGTCGAGTTGCCGCTCCCATATGCCCTGCGTTCCGCCGCCGCGGCGCGATGACGGCGCTCGCGCAATTGTTCGCGGCGGGTTTCCTGCTGTCGCTGTCATTGTGCGCGGATCTCGGCGTGGTCAACCTCGCCATGATCCGCGCGGGCCTGACGCAGGGCATGCCCGCGGCCCTGTATCTTGGCCTCGGATCGTGCCTCGGGGACATGATCTATGCGGTCGGCTCGCTGTCGCTGGTCACGCTGCTGCTCGCACACCGCGACGTGCGCATCGCCCTGTGGATCGGCGGCAGCGCGGTGCTCGCCTGGCTCGCAGCGAAGATGCTGCGCGAAACCTGGCGCCCGCGACGATTGGCGATCGCGCCGGGCGCGGATCCGGACGGCATTCGGCCGGCGCATGAATTCTCGCGCGGCATCGTGCTGGCGCTGAGTTCGCCGACGGCGATCCTGTGGTTTGCGGCGGTCGGCGGCAGCGTCATCGCGGCCCATGCCACCGGTAGGGCGGCACTGATGCCGTTTTTGAGCGGCTTCCTGGTGGCGGGCGTGTGCTGGACGCTGCTGATCGCGACGCTCACCGGGTACGCGCATCGGCGCCTCAGCTCTCGATTCATTCGCGGCCTGGCGCTTGTCTCGGCGATGCTGTTCTGCTACTTCGCCGTCGTCGTCTTCGTGAGCGGCTACCGCGAGTTCGTTTAGGAGCCTTCGCACCGCTTAGCGCCCGTTGCGGCGAACCGCCACCTCGCCCGGCGTGACCCTGCTCTGCTTGCCGCCGAAATGTCCGATCACGTAGTTGGTCAATGCCGCCACTTCGACGTTCGAGTAGCCCGCGCCGAAAGCGGGCATGAACACCTGGTCGGCGCCGATTTTCAGCTTCACGCCGTCGAGAATCACCTGCGTCACGTTGAGGCCGCTCAGGTCGTTGACCCCGCGGGTGCCGAGCAGCCATGCGTAGCGCGTCGCCCCCGTGCCGTTCCACAGGTGGCAGCTGGCGCAGGCGCCGGCGAACAGCTGCGCGCCGGCATCGCCGGCGCCCGGCGCAGCGACGCCCGGCCCAGCGACGCGCGGCGTAGCGACGCGCGCGGCATCGCGGGGCAGGAGGCCGGTGGATGCGATCGCCGGCGCCGGCCGTGGGTCGATGTCGATCGGATTCGCGCCCGGCCGCGGCGGCACGCTGCGCAAGTAGACGACCAGCGCGGCGGCATCTTGCGGATGCAGGTACTGCAGGCCGTGCGCAACGGCCTCACCCATCGGACCGGCGGCGGAGCCGCGTCCGTCGGCGTGGCCGGTCGTCAAGTACCGGGCAATGTCGGCGTCGCTCCATGAACCGATGCCGTGGGCCGTATCGGAGGTGATGTTATAGGCGCGCCAGCCAAGCATTTCCTGCCCCGCCAGCGGCTGGCCGCGATCGAGGCCGAATGCCGCATTGCGCGGCGTATGGCACTCGCCGCAGTGGCCAAGAGCGGTGGCGAGGTAGGCGCCGCTGTTCCATTGCTCCGATTTCGAGGAATCGGCGCTGAATCGCCGGCTCTCGAAGAAGGCGGCGTTCCATAGGCCTATGGCCCAACGCTGGTCGAACGGAAAGCTCAGCGCATTCGGTCGATTCGCCGCGGGTGTAGCGGGCAGGCTGTAGAGGTACGCCTTGATCGCCAGCACATCGCTGCGGCTGAGCTGCGTGAACGAGGTGTAGGGATGCGCCGGGTACAGATGCCGGCCGTCCTTGCGCACCCCTTCGCGCACCGCACGCACGAACTCCTCATCGCTCCAACTGCCGATGCCGGTCGCCGCATCGGCGGTGATATTGGTCGAGTAGAGGGTGCCGACCGGCAGGCGAAAAGCGACGCCGCCGGCAAAGGGCTTGTCGTAACCCGCCGCCGTGTGGCAGGTGACGCAGTCGGCCACGCGGGTGAGATATTCGCCGCGCGCCAGCACCGCGGCCGCTGCGGGGGCACCGGCGATCTGCGGCGCCGCGCCGGCGTCGGCGTCGGTGCGGTTGAGCCTCGCGTACACTGCCGCGCCGACTGCGGCCAGCGCCACCACCACGATCAGAAAGCGCTTCATGCTGCCACCCCGAGGGTCATCTTAAATACAATCTCCACTTCACACCAAGCCAATTGCGCGCCCTAAGGTGCGGCCTCACAGGTCGATGATTTCGACCGCCTCGGCGCGCAGCGCCTGGCCGAAGAAAATGCTGCCGACCCGCGCGAAGCGCTCTGCGCCGTCGGTCGCGAGCCAGCTGACCCGGCCGCGGCCCGCCTCCGGCGGCGCGGCGCGAAGCTGCCGCTGGACCGCCGCGGCCGTGGTCGCGGCCGAATCGACGATGCGCACACGGGCCGGCAGCACCGCGCGCATGGCCGCGGTCAAGAGCGGAAAGTGGGTGCATCCGAGCACCAGCGTGTCGGGAGCTTCGCGAACGGAAAACAGCGGATCCAGATAGCGGCGCGCAACCGCCTCGACCACTGGCCCGTGGGTCCATCCCTCCTCCCCCAGCGCCACGAACATGGAGCAGGCGCGCGCCGTGACGCGCGCCGCCGGGTTGAGCCGATGGATGGCGGTTTGATACGCGCCTCCGCTGATCGTGCCTTCAGTGGCGATGACCGCGATGTGCTGGGATTCGGACGCCGCGACAGCGGCCCGTGCCCCCGGCTCGATGACGCCAATGACCGGCAGCGACGGGTAGCGCAGCTGCAGCGCCTCCAGGGAAAAGGCCGAGGCGGTATTGCAGGCCACCACCAGGCAGCCGATGCCGCGCGCCACCAGCGCAGCTGCGCACTGCAGCGAGTAGCGCGCCACGGTGTCGGGGCTTTTCGTGCCGTAAGGCAAGCGCGCCGTGTCGCCCAGGTAGATGAAATCCGCCACCGGCAGCGCGTCGCGCAGCGCGCGCAGCACGGTCAGGCCGCCGACGCCGGAATCGAATACGCCGATGGGTGAAGGCAATCAGAGCTCGGGCCGCATATGCGGGAACAGCAGCACGTCGCGAATCGACGGTGAATCGGTGAACAGCATCACCAGCCGATCGACCCCGAGGCCGAGGCCGGCCGCGGGCGGCATGCCGTATTCCAGTGCGCGAACGTAGTCCGCATCGTAGAACATCGCCTCCTCGTCGCCGGCGGCTTTGCGTTCGACCTGATCCTTGAAGCGCTGCGCCTGGTCCTCGGCATCGTTCAGCTCCGAGAAGCCGTTGGCGAGCTCGCGCCCGCCGATGAAGAACTCCCAGCGATCCGTGATGAATGGATCCTGATCGTTGCGCCGCGACAGGGGGGAGACCTCGGCGGGGTACGCATAGGCGAAAGTCGGCTGCACCAGCGTGTGCTCGCCGGTCTTCTCGAAGATCTCGATCTGCAGCTTTCCCGGGCCGTCGCCGTCCTTGAAGGGAATTTTCATCGCGTTGCAGACGCGCCGCAGGTACTGCGCATCGCGCAGCGACATCGGATCCAAGTCGGGGTTGTTCGCCAGAATGATGTCCTCGATGCTCATGCGCGCGAAGCTCTTCGACAGATCGAATTCGCTTCCCTGATATCGAAGCAAGCGCGATCCGAGCAGCGCATCGGCGAGCCCTTGGAACAGGTTTTCGATCATCTCCATCAGGTCCGCGTAATCGGCATAGGCCTGATACAGCTCGAGCATCGTGAACTCGGGGTTGTGCTGCGCCGAGACCCCCTCGTTGCGGAAGTTTCTGTTGATTTCGTAGACGCGCTCGAAGCCGCCGACCGTCAGGCGCTTCAGGTACAGCTCCGGCGCAATGCGCAGATACATGTCCAGGTCGAGCGCATTGTGGTGCGTCTTGAACGGCCGAGCCGCCGCGCCGCCCGGAATGGCTTGCAGCATCGGGGTCTCCACTTCGAGAAACCCCCGCGCATCGAGGAACGCGCGCAAGTAGCGCACGATCGCCGAGCGCGTCTGGAACACGCGGCGGCTTTCCGGATTCATGATCAGGTCCACGTAGCGACGGCGGTAGCGCAGTTCCGTATCGGCGATGCCGTGCCACTTGTCGGGCAGCGGACGCAGCGACTTGGTGAGCAGCACCAGCCGCTCCGCGCGCACCGACAGCTCTCCGGTCCGGGTGCGGAACAAGGTGCCCTCGGCGCCGATCACATCGCCCACGTCCCAGCCCTTGAATTCATCGTATGCGTCGCCCAAGGACTGCTGCTGCAGGAACACTTGGATCGCCCCGCTCGAATCCTCCAGCCTGGCGAAGCTCGCCTTGCCCATCACCCGCTTGGCGAGCATCCGCCCGGCGACGCTGACCCGAACCGCGTTCTCCTCCAGGGCCCGCGCGCTCTTCTCGCCGTAGGCCACCGCCAAATCGCCGGCCAGGGCGTTGCGGCGAAAGTCGTTCGGAAAGGCGACGCCGAGCTCGCGCAGTCTGGCGAGCTTCGCGCGCCGCTCGGCGATCAAATGGTTCTCGTCGTGGTCGCTCATAATCCCTGTTTCAGACTGGCTTGCATGAATTCGTCGAGCGCACCGTCGAGCACCGCCGTGGTGTTGCCGATTTCGACGCCCGTGCGCAGATCCTTGATGCGGGATTGATCCAGAACGTAGCTGCGGATCTGGTTGCCCCAGCTCACGTCGGACTTCGAATCCTCGAGCACCTTGGCGGCCGCGTTGCGCTTGTTGAACTCGAGCTCGTAGAGTTTCGCCTTCAGCATCTTCATGGCGGTGGAGCGGTTTTTGTGCTGGCTGCGCTCGCCCTGGCAGGCGACCACGATGCCGCTCGGAATGTGCGTGATGCGGACCGCGGATTCGGTTTTATTCACGTGCTGGCCGCCGGCGCCGCTCGAGCGATAGACATCGGTGCGCAAGTCCGCCGGATTGATCTCGATGTCGATGTCCTCGTCCACCTCGGGCGAAACGAACACCGATGCGAACGAGGTGTGCCGGCGATTTCCGGAGTCGAAAGGCGATTTGCGCACCAGCCGGTGCACCCCGGTTTCGGTGCGCAGCCAGCCATAGGCGTAATCGCCGACCATGCTGACGGTCGCGCCCTTTATGCCGGCCACCTCGCCGTCGCTCTGGTCGATGATTTCGGCCTTGATGCCATGCGCATCCGCCCATTTCAGGTACATGCGCAGCAGCATCGCGGCCCAGTCCTGCGCTTCGGTGCCGCCCGCCCCCGCTTGAATGTCGAGAAAGGCATTGTGCGAGTCCATCTTGCCGGGAAACATGCGGTGGAACTCGAGCCGCTCCACCTCGGCGGCCAATACCCGCGCGTCGGCTTCGATCTGTTCGGCCGCGCCGGTATCGGCTTCTTCGGCGGCCACTTCCATAAGCTCGCCCGCATCGCGCAGCCCGCGCGTCAAGCGATCCAAACTCGTGACGACCTGTTCGAGCTTTGCCCGCTCCCGGCCGAGCTCCTGCGCGCGATCCGCGTCGTTCCAAATGCCGGGCTGTTCGAGCTCGCGGGTTACTTCCTGCAGCCGCTCGTGCTTGTTGTCGTAATCAAAGATACCTCCTCAAAGAGTCGGTCCGCTCCTCGAGATCTTTGATGAATCGCTTCAGTTGATTGATTTCCATGGTGCGTAACTGTAGCACACCCGCTAGCCGGGCTTGAGGTGCTGACAATTGAGCTGCACGCGCTCCATGCCGTTGTATTCATTCACGTCCAATCGATACGCGATCCGCACCTCGGCGCCCGCCCGAACGGACGGGTCCTCGGAGGCGCCGCCGATATAGCCGAAGGCGATCGCCTCGAGCGGTGCAGGGCCGGGCGCGGCGGCCTCGCGCAGCTGCAGTTTGAGGTGTTTGCCGCCGACGATCCGCGCATCGATGATCCGGAACGCGCCGTCGAACATCGGCTCGGGGAAGCCCTGCCCCCAGGGGCCGGCGCCGCGCAGCAGGCGCGCCATCTGCACCGACAGCTCCTCGCCGTGCAATTCGCCGTCGCTGTGGATCACGCCGGCGAGCGATTCCAAATCGGCGCGCGCTGCGATCTCGCCGGCGAAGGCGCTGCGGAACGCATCGAGGCTCGTCTCCCGCAAGGTCATGCCCGCCGCCATGGCATGGCCGCCGAACTTCTCGATCAGCCCCGGATGCCGCGCCGCTATGCCGTCCAGCACGTCGCGGATATTGATTCCCGCGACCGAGCGTGCCGAACCGCGCAGCAAGCCGTCCTCGGCACGCGCAAAGGCGACCACCGGGCGATGCAGGCGATCCTTGATTCTGCCCGCGACCAGGCCCACCACCCCTTGGTGCCAGCTGTCGTCGAACAGGCAGAGGCCGTGCGCTTCTGCGCCCGCAGCGTCGAAACGCACGGCGGCGGCGAGATCGACCGCCTCGAGCTGCATCCGCTGCTCGATGTCACGCCGCTCCTCGTTGAGCTTCGCGAGCTGCGCCGCGAGCGCCGCCGCCTCGAGCGGCTCATCGGCGAGCAGACATTCGATCCCTAAGCTCATATCGGTCAACCGGCCGGCGGCGTTCAGCCGCGGCGCGACCACATAGCCCAGATCGGCGGCGCTTGCCTGATCGCAGCGGCGCCCGGCCGTTTCCAGCAGCGCCCGGATGCCCGGTGCGCAGCGCCCGGCGCGGATGCGCCTCAAGCCCTGCGCAATCAGCACCCGGTTGTTGAGATCCAGAGGCACCAGATCGGCGACCGTTCCGAGAGCGACCAGATCCAGCAGATCGGCGGCCCTGAAGTCCGTGCGGCCGAGCTCCCGGGCGAGCGCCGCAACGACATAGAATGCCACTCCCACTCCGGCCAGTGCGGGGCTGGCGAACGTCGAAGCAGGCAGATTGGGATTCACGATGACCTGCGCGCGCGGCAGCGCGGCGCCGGGCAGATGGTGGTCCGTGATCAATACCGGAATGCCCAGCGCGCGCGCGGCCTCGACACCGCCGATGCTCGACACGCCATTGTCGACCGTGACGATGAGCGAGGGCCGGCGGGTCGCGGCCAGCGCCACGATTTCGGGCGTCAGTCCGTAGCCGAAGCGGAAGCGATTGGGCACCAGATAATCGACATGCGTGAAATCAAGATCCTTGAGCGCGCGCAGGAGGAGCGCGCTGCCCGTCGCCCCGTCGGCGTCGAAATCACCAATCACCAGGACACGGCCGGTGCATCGGTGACTCGCCAGCAAACGCGCCGCCTCCAGGGCACCCTCGAGCGAGCTCACCGGCAGCAGCCGCTCCAATGAAAGATCGAGATCCGCGT
Source organism: uncultured Gammaproteobacteria bacterium (assembly GCA_963837045.1). Lineage (GTDB taxonomy): Bacteria > Pseudomonadota > Gammaproteobacteria > Steroidobacterales > Steroidobacteraceae > Bog-1198. The sequence goes on along the minus strand of CAWIMA010000016.1, from coordinate 162,900 downwards.
CTCGCGCGACGCCGCGCGCCGCATATATGCGCCTCAACACCGGATGCAGGTCAGCGCCCCAATCGAGCGCCGCCGCCGCCGGCCGCCGGCGAATTTCAGTCGCCATCAGTGCCCGCCTCACCCATGCCGAATGCCTCCCACCACGGTTGCGTACGCCGCCAAAACCGCCACCGGCCGCGCGCGCTCACGCTGAAGCAACGGCGCCCCGCGGACAGATCCAGCCGCTGCAGCCGTCCCGATCGCAGATCGGCGATGGCCGGCGCCAGCCATCGCTGCTCGGCTTCGCGCCACGCCGCCGTTCCCGGCCAATCGGCGAGCACCACCACGCCCGATCCTGCGGCGGCCGGATATGTCGTCCGCACTTCAAAGGCCGCAAACAGAGGATCGCCGCCGGCGGTCCACCCGTGCACCGCGGGCAGCGACAGGTCGGCGGCGCCCCCGCCCCACAGCCACAGTCCGGTGATGGCGGGCACCGCGCGCGCCAGGCGCCGCTCATTGAGCGGGTGCTCGAACAGCCACATCTCGATTTCGCACATCAGCCGCCGCACGCGCGCCGCGTCCGCTCCGCTCGGTAGAAACTCCCAGATATCGCCGCGCACTTCCTCAGGGGCGGCTGCGGCCACGCGCACAGGCGTATCGAAGGAGCAGAGCAACAGGCTGTCGCGGCCCCGATGCAGGCGCATGCCCGCGCCGCTGAATACGCGATTGAAATCGTCGGCGAGAGCGCCGGCTTCCGTCGGTTCGATGTCCAGGATGCCGTCCGGTGGCATGCTCACGCCGCTCAGGCCGGCGATGAGGTGAACAGGCGTCGCGACACACACCCAAGCCCCGCGCGCATCGCATGCACCGGCGCTCAGGGCCGCGGTCGCGACGGGCGGCATCCGCTCGGCGGGCGGAGCGATGACGCCGAACGCCTGCGCACGCCAATCCGCCACGCTCGCCGCGCGGTCGGCACGCGCGAGCCATCGCTCGAGCAGCGGCGCGCGCTCCGGAACAAACGGCTGGTGGCCGGCAAAACGAAGGTAGACGGTGGGCAACAGGAACCCCGCTCAGGATTTGCGTATCTTAACGGCATGCGCTTCACCCCCGACTCAGCTTCCGGCCGCAACGTCATTCGAGCCTATGCGGCCGGTGAACTCAAGATCAACGAGGCGGTGTTTCGCGGACCGGTCATAGTCAGCTCCTCGGCCATCATTCCCGGACCGCCGGTCCGCACCGCGCAGGAGCTCGACATCGCCCACACCGCGCAGCTTCTGGCGCTCGAACCGGAACTCGTGCTGCTCGGTACCGGTACCGCGCAAAGCTTTCCGTCGGCGATTTTCGGCGCCCAATTCTTGCGTGCGGGAATCGGCTTCGAAGTCATGGACACCGGCGCGGCGTGCCGCACTTTCAATGTGCTCGTCGCCGAGCGGCGCCAGGTCGTCGCGCTGCTGCTGCCTTAGCAAATGAGCCGGTGAAGAAAATGGCGGGGCGCTAGCGTTACAATTAATTTGGCAAAGAGAAATCTTTTATTTGTTTTTGATTTTATTGTTGTTTTTCTCTGACCCAATCTAACCGCAGCGCCCCGCGAATGGACTTTCCCAGACCGGGCGACAGTAAAACATACGCCTACTTTGGCTGCAAGCCTGCCTTCAACAACATACTCAAGAAATGTTTTTATTAAAAATCAAATATATACTTAATATTTGTAAGTAATTACTTTATTACGGGAAGATACGGCAGCGGGTCGACCGGCTTGCCGTTCAGACGAATTTCGAAATACAGTGCCGCCACTTGATGAGGCCCGGTACCCATGTGCGCGATGGCCTGCCCGCCGACCACGTCCTGCCCCTCGCGCACCAGCAGCTCGCGATTGTGCGCGTAGGCCGTGAGCCAGCTGTCGCCATGCTTGATGATGATCAGGTTGCCGTAGCCGCGAAGGCCGCTGCCGGTGTACACGACGCGGCCGCTGCACGCGGCGCGCACCTCCTGCCCCAGCTGCCCCAGCAACAGGATGCCGCCGCCAGGCACCGTGCGCGGTGCCGAAGTGCGCTCCGTCGGCCACACCCACTGCGGTGATTCACCCGCTGCGCCCGTCGATCTGGATGTGCTCGAGGGCTTGGGCGCGGCGCTCGAGTCGGCGCCGCCCGCCGCGACTCGCGGCGTTTCGTGCGCAGGCGAGGCGGCACTCGGCGCGCGCACCGCCGGCGCGAGAACCGCCGGTGCGCGACTCGCAGGCTGCAGCACCAGCACCTGGCCGACGGCTATGCGGTAATCGGATCCGATGTGGTTCCAGCGCGCCAGATCGCGGTAGTCGAGGTCATAGCGCCAGGCGATGCTGTACAGCGTGTCGTGCGGCCGCACGACGTACGACTCTTCTGCGTAGTGGCCGCCCGCTGCGCAGCCGACACCCAGGACGCAGCTTGCCCCGATGACGCCGATCGCTCGGGTGAGGCGCACCACTCGGGCTCGGCTAGGAGCCTGTCTGAGTATTCCGCGTGAGCCGCGTTGGCTGGGCGAGGGAGCGGATGCCAGGCGCGCGGCGCAGGCCGTGGTCAGCGCCACGGCCAAGCCGCGCAACACCGCAGACGCCCCTCACCCAGCCAACCCGCAGGGACCGGGCAGATTTCGTCTCATGCATCGTTGTCGCCTCCTCATTGGGTCTTGACCCAACCACGTCGGCTCCGCCTCGCCTGAGACGAAATCTGCCACGGTCGCGGCCACGGGGAATACTCAGACAGGCTCCTAACGCTGTAACCCTGACAGCAAGGGGACGAAGCTCACCGCACCCAAGGACTCGCGATGCACGCGCGACTCCCCCTTGGTGTAACGCATGAGCTCCTGGCGCTGGTCGGGTCCCACCGGTGCGATCAAGCGGCCGCCGACGCCGAGCTGCTCGAACAGCGCCGGGGGCACCGCATACGGGGCGGCGGTCAATAAAATCCCGTCGAACGGCGCGCGCGCCGGCCAGCCCACGCTGCCGTCGTCATGACGAAAATGCACGTTGCGAATCCTCAGCTCCCGCAGTGATCGCCGCGCGCGCGCCAGCAGCGGAGCGATGCGCTCGATGGTGTAGATTTCGCCCACCAGCGGCGACAGCACGGCTGTCTGATAGCCGCAACCGGTTCCGATCTCGAGCACCTTCGGCGCCGGTCCCGCCGCCAGCAGCGCCTCGGTCATGCGCGCCACCACATAGGGCTGCGAAATCGTTTGGCCGAAGCCGATCGGCAGCGCCGTGTCCTCATAAGCGCGAGTCGCAAGCGCCTCGTCCACGAACAGATGCCGCGGCACATTGCGTATCCGATCGAGCACGCGCTGGTCGTGGATGCCCTGCTCTTGCAGCCGCTGCACCAGCCGCTCGCGGGTTCGGGCCGAGGTCATCCCTATGCCGCTGAGGCGCGGGCCTTCCATGAAGCTACTCATGCCGCAGCCAGCGCTCGAGATCGGCCAGAGCCGAGTGGCGCGTCAAATCAATCTGCAGCGGGGTGATGGACGCGAAGCCGTGGGCAATGGCATGAAAATCGGTGCCGGGGCCCGCATCCTGGCCCTCGCCCGAGGAGCCGACCCAATACACGCTGCGGCCGCGCGGATCCTTTGCGGTCACGATCGGCTTGCTGCGATGTCGGGCGCCGAGCCGGGTCACCTGGATGCCGCGCAATTCGCCGTCCGGCAGGTCCGGGACGTTCACGTTCAGAATGACCGGCCCCTGCGGCGGCTCGACCGACATGCGTTCGATCAAGCGCGCCGCGACCTCGGCGGCGCTCGCAAAGTTGCGCGGGCTTCCCGGCTCGACGCACAGCGAGACCGCAATGGCCGGCAGCCCGAGAAACCGCCCTTCGACGGCGGCCGCCACAGTACCGGAGTACAGGGTGTCATCGCCCAGGTTTGCCCCATCGTTGACGCCCGACACGACGATATCGTGTTCGAAGTCGAACAAGCCGGAAATGGCGAGGTGCACGCAGTCGGTGGGCGTTCCGGTGACGTAGAAGCAGTCGAGGTCGTAGCGCGCGGCGCGCACGGGCACGTCGAGAGTGAGCGAGTTGCTCGCGCCGCTGCGGTTGCGGTCAGGGGCGACGACGGTGACCGCGCCCAACGGTTTGATCGCCCGCCGAAGCGCCTCCAACCCCTCCGCGCGGTAACCGTCGTCGTTAGAAAGTAGGATTTTCACAAGATTTAACACACCAGCCCGATGATGGCGGGTTGCGCCTTGCGGACTATACTGTAACGCTGGAAACCCGGATAGCGGATCGAGTTCTAGCACCATGGCAAAACGACGCCCCGCGGACGCATCGGCGGGCGCACACTCAAGCGACGACGCGCTGATATTTCGCGCCGCAGTCCGCGACGTGAAGCCATTGGCGCAAACCGCGAAGCCCAAGGGACTCGAACAACCGCGTGCGCGTGCGCGCGTACGCCCGCGCACCGCGGCCGGTGCGGCCGCTCCGGGCGATACGGCCGAGAGCATGCCGCTGATCGCGGCGAGCTCGGCCGACGCGGCCGCTGTGGAGGAATCATTTCGACGCCCCGGAGTGCGCACCCAGGTGCTGCGCCGGCTGCGCCGCGGGCTCTATCCGATCGAGGATGAGCTGGACTTGCACGGCCTCAGTCAGGCGGAGGCGCGCGACCGCCTGGCCGAGTTCATTGCGTTCCATCGCAATGCCGGGCACCGCTGCCTCAGAGTCATTCACGGCAAGGGCTACCGATCGGGCGCGCGCGGGCCGATCCTGAAGATCGCGGTCAACTCCTGGCTGCGCCGCCATGGGGATGTGATGGCATTCACCCGCGCGCGCTCCATCGACGGCGGCACCGGCGCCGTCTACGTATTGCTGCGCGCCTGAGCGCTGCGCCCGTTGCACATCACAGCATATCGAGCAGCACCGCGGCGCTCGCGGCGAGCCCTTCGCCCCGCCCGACGAAACCCAAGCGCTCCGTGGTCGTCGCTTTGACGTTGATGCTGCGCGCCGGCGCGCCGAGATCGGCGGCGAGATTCGCCGCCATGACGGCGCGATGCGCGGCGATGCGCGGCGCCTCGGCGAGCACCGTGATGTCGGCGTTGATCAGCCGCAAACCCGCTGCGCGCATGCGGGAGGCGACTTCGCGCAGGAACGTGCGGCTGTCGACTCCCCGATAGCGCGGGTCGCTGTCGGGGAAATGCCGGCCGATATCGCCCTCGCCCAGCGCGCCCAGCACGGCATCGCACAGCGCATGGACGACGACATCGCCGTCCGAATGCGCCACCACGCCGCGGTGATGGGCAATGCGCACGCCGCCGAGCATGACGTGATCCCCCTCGCCGAAGGCATGCACGTCGAAACCCTGTCCTATCCGCATGCTGCTCGTCATCCTGCCGGCCTCCGCGCTCGCCAGAAATCCCGCCGCAACGGCCAAATCCTCGGCACGGGTGACCTTGATGTTGAACGGCGATCCGCGCACCAGCAGCGGACGGAATCCCAGCCGCTCCATGGCCTGCGCCTCATCGGTGACGGTCACGCCGGAGCGCGCGGCCTGCTGCAGCGCCTCGCTGAGCTGCGCATAGCCGAAGACCTGAGGCGTCAAGGCACGCCACAGGCCCTGGCGATCCACTGTCTCGCTCACCGCGCCGTCGCGTTCGCGCTTGACGGTATCGAAGATCGGTGCCGCGAGAACCGCGCCGCAGCTCGCGTCCTCGAGCGCATCGATCAAGGTGCGCACGTCGCCCGGCGGCAGACAGGGACGCGCGGCGTCGTGCACCAGCACCCAATCATCCGGCGCCGCCAGCGGCGCGAGACGCTCGAGGCCGTTCAGCACGGATTCCTGGCGGCTCGCGCCGCCGATCGCGGTGATGATGCGCGCATCGCCCGCCTCGGCGGCAAGCTCGACGCCGTGCGCGTCGCCGCCGCTCAGCACCAGCACGATGCCCTCGATGCGCGGCTCTCTCAGAAGAGCGCGCAGCGACCATTCGAGAACGGTGGCGCCCGCGAGCGGAGCGTATTGTTTGGGGAGCTTGCTGTCGAAGCGTTCGCCGCGGCCCGCGGCCGGCACGACCGCCCAGACGCGGCGCGCTGCAGCCGGGGGCCTCACTGCGCGCGAGCGGTGATGGCGGTGGCGCTGGCGGGTGCGGCGGGCGCCGGGGTAGCCGGGATCGCCGGGATCGCCGGGGTCACGATTTGATAAAACGTCTCGCGCTCACCCACCATGCCGAGATCGCTGCGCGCGCGCTCCTCCAGTGCGGTGAGGCCCACCTTCAAGTCCGTCACCTCGGCAAGCAATTCGCGGTTGCGTTCGTGCTGCTCGCGATTCGCGGCGCGCTGCGCGTCCACCGCCGCCGTCAGCCGCCAAACCTCGCGCAAGCCGTGTTCGGAGAACCACAGGCGGTATTGCAGCAGCGCCACGCTCAAGCCCAGGATGATGATGAAAATCCTCATTGGGACATGAGCTTAGCACGAACTCCTAAGAAACTGGAACCGCTAGCGCCTGCATCCCGGCAAAGCGCGCCTTGGCGCCGAGCTCGCCTTCGATTCGCAGCAGCTGGTTGTACTTGGCGACGCGATCCGAACGCGACATCGACCCCGACTTGATCTGGGTGGCCGTGCTCGCCACCGCGATGTCGGCGATCGTCGCGTCCTCGGTCTCGCCGGAGCGATGCGAGATGATCGCTGCATACTTGGCCTTCGCCGCCATGTCGATCGCCGCCAGTGTTTCGGTCAAGGTGCCGATCTGGTTCGGCTTGATGAGAATCGCATTGGCGATCTTTCTGGCGATTCCCTCGCCAAATATCCTCGTGTTGGTCACAAAGACATCGTCGCCCACGAGCTGCACTTTGCGTCCCAGCTTTTGCGTGAGCACCGACCATCCGTCCCAATCGTCCTCGCTCATGCCGTCCTCGATGGTGACGATGGGATACTTCGCGACCAGGCCTGCCAGGTAATCGGCGAATTCACTCGCGTTGAACCTGCGCCCCTCAGAGGCGAGCTCGTAAATTCCATCGTGGTAGAACTCGCTGCTGGCCACGTCCAGCCCCAGGTAAATGTCCTTGCCGGCGCGATACCCCGCCTTGTCGATGGCCTCCAGAATAGTGGTCAGCGCCGCCTCGTTCGAGGGTAAATCGGGGGCGAAACCGCCCTCGTCGCCGACCGCCGTGTTCAGACCCTTGGCATGCAGCACCCTCTTGAGCGCGTGGAACACCTCCGCCCCGTAGCGCAGCGCCTCCGACAGGGACGGCGCGCCCAGCGGCAGAATCATGAATTCCTGTATGTCGACGCTGTTGTCCGCGTGCGCGCCGCCGTTGATGATGTTCAGCTGCGGCACCGGCAGGATGAACTCGCCGGCCCCTCCCAGGTGCCGGTACAGCGGCAGCTTGCGATCGCGCGCCGCGGCATGCGCGGCGGCGAGGGACACGGCCAGAATCGCGTTCGCGCCGAGCTTCGATTTGTTGTCCGTGCCGTCCGCCGCAGCCAGCTTGCCGTCGAGCGCACGTTGGTCCTGCGCATCCAGGCCGACCGCCACGCCGCGCAGCGCGCCGTTGATGTGCGCGACGGCCTTCAAGACTCCCTTGCCGCCGAATCGTTTGGGGTCGCCGTCGCGCAGTTCCACGGCTTCGCGCGAGCCGGTGGATGCGCCGGAGGGAACCGCCGCGCGGCCGAGCACACCGGATTCGAGCAGCACCTCGGCCTCGACGGTGGGATTGCCGCGCGAATCGATGATTTCGCGGCCTCGAACATCGTTGATACGGCTCATAGCAGGGATTCCTCGAACGGTTGCTTTTTCACGGCCAGATCCAATTCCTTAAGGGTGCAAAGCAGCGATGGCATGCGGTCAAGCGGCCAGGCGTTGGGCCCGTCCGACAGGGCCTTGGCCGGATCCGGATGCGTCTCCATGAATACGCCGGCGATGCCAGCGGCCACTGCCGCCCGCGCGAGCACCGGCACGAACTCGCGCTGTCCGCCGGACGCATCGCCCTTGCCGCCGGGCAGCTGCACCGAGTGCGTGGCGTCGAATACCACGGGACAGCCGGTCGAGCGCATCACGGCCAGCGAGCGCATGTCGGAAACCAGATTATTGTAGCCGAACGAAAACCCGCGCTCGCACACCATGATCTGCGCATTGCCGGTGGATCGGGCCTTGTCGACCACGTTCTGCATTTCCCAGGGGCTCAGGAACTGGCCCTTCTTGATGTTCATGGGCTTTTGCTGCGCCGAGACGCCGATGATGAAATTGGTCTGGCGGCACAGAAACGCCGGAGTCTGCAGCACATCGACCACCTCGGCCACTTCGGCGAGCGGAGTGTCTTCATGCACGTCGGTGAGCACCGGCACGCCGATTTGCTTGCGCACCAGCGCCAGCGCCTTGAGGCCCGCCTCCAGGCCGGGCCCGCGAAAGCTCGCGCCCGAGGATCGATTGGCCTTGTCGAAGGACGCCTTGAATATGAACGGGATGCCGAGCGTCGAGGTCATCTCGCGCAGGCGGCCGGCAACCTCGAGGACCAGCGCCTCGCTCTCGATGACGCACGGACCGGCAATCAAAAAGAACGGGCGGTCGGGCCCGACCTCGAAGGAACCCAGTCTCATGCCGTGGCGCGGCCGGGCCGCAGGGCCGCGCGGTATTCGCGCGCCGCGCCGATGAACCCGGTGAACAGCGGATGCCCGTCGCGCGGAGTCGACGTGAATTCCGGATGGAACTGGCTCGCCACGAACCAGGGATGGTTGCTCAGTTCGATGAACTCGACCAGGCCGTCGGCCGAGAACCCGGAGAACGTCAATCCTGCCGCCGCCAGCTCGTCGAGGTAGTGATTGTTGAACTCGTAGCGATGCCGGTGCCTTTCGTAGATCGAATCCTTGCCGTAGAGCGCATGCACCAGGGAGCCCGGCAGCAGGCGCGCCTCTTGCGCGCCCAGGCGCATGCTGCCGCCCAAATCGGACTTTTCGTCGCGCACCTGCTGGCCGCGCGCCAGATCCTGCCACTCCGTGATCAGCGCGATCACCGGATGATTCGTGGCGCGGTCGAATTCGGTGCTGTTGGCGCTCTTCAGGCCGAGCACGCTGCGCGCATATTCGATGATCGCCAGCTGCATCCCCAGGCAAATGCCGAGAAATGGAATGCGATTTTCGCGCGCGAAGCGGATCGCCTGAATCTTGCCCTCGATGCCGCGGTCGCCGAACCCGCCGGGCACCAGGACGGCGTCCATGTTCTGCAGCATCGAGGGGCCGGCGCGCTCGATGTCCTGCGACTCGAGGTAATGAATGTTGACGCGCGTGCGCGTCTTGATGCCGCCGTGCATGAGCGACTCGTTGAGCGATATGTAGGAGTCGCGAATCTGCACGTACTTGCCGACCATGCCGATGTCGACCACGGCCTCGGGATTCTGCTTTGCCGCGACCACGGCGCGCCACTCCGACAGATCCGTCGCCGGCGCCTCCAGGCGCAGCTTGTCGATCACGATGTCGTCCAGATCCTGCTCGTGCAGCAGCATCGGAATCTTGTAGATGTCGTCGGAGTCGACCGCGGATATCACGGCGCGCTCTTCGACATTGGTGAACAGGGCGATCTTGCGGCGCTGCTCGTCCGGCAGCGGGTGCAGACAGCGGCACAGCAGAATATCCGGCTGAATGCCGATGCCGCGCAGTTCCTTCACCGAATGCTGTGTCGGCTTGGTCTTGATCTCGCCGGACCCGCCGACGATCGGCACCAAGGTCAAATGCATGTACAAGACGTGGTTGCGCCCGAGTTCGACGCCCATCTGGCGGATGGCCTCGAGAAACGGCAGGGATTCGATGTCGCCCACGGTGCCGCCGATCTCGACCATGCAGACATCCGCATTGCCGGCGCCCATGCGGATGCGGTACTTGATCTCATCGGTGATGTGCGGAATCACCTGAACCGTCGCGCCGAGGTAATCGCCGCGCCGCTCCTTGGCAATGACCCTCTCGTAGATCCGCCCGGTGGTGAAATTGCTGTTGCGCCCCGTGGTCGTGCGCACGAAGCGCTCGTAGTGCCCGAGATCGAGATCCGCCTCGGTGCCGTCGGCGGTGACGAAGACCTCGCCGTGCTGGAACGGGCTCATGGTGCCGGGATCCACGTTGATGTACGGGTCGAGCTTCACCATGCTGATTTTCAGGCCGCGCGCCTCGAGGATGGCGCCTAAGGATGCGGAGGCGATTCCCTTGCCGAGCGAGGAAACCACGCCGCCGGTGACGAAAATAAATCGAGTCATGATGGGTCACCGCCGGTTAATACTTGCGCGCCGCGCCAAAAAACGCGCGTGTAGCTGCACACATAGCCACTAGGGAATTATTGAAATCGACGGGAGTTCAGGTTACCAGATCGGGCCGACTGCGACAATCGGCATCGGGCCGACAGGCTCCTAGGTAACCGCCGGCGCATCGTCCCAGATGCACCCGAACCCCGCTGCGTCTGCGTCGACGCACCAGCGCGCGTCCTGCCACAGATCCCCCACCGCGATCAGCTCATCGCCCGCATGCACCATCGGCAGCGCATCTCGCATCCATGGCAGAACTCCCCAGGATTGACACAGGTGCTGGATGCTTTGGGTTTTCGCGCGGCGTCCGGGTTTGATCCTCTCGCCCCCTCGCCGCTGACGCACGCTCAAGCATTCGGGCAGCCGGCTCGCGTCCAAACCGCCCAGTTGAGCGGCCCAGCGCAGCGAACCCAGGCCGGGCCCCAGATCCAAGCGTGCTCCCGGGACGGCGAGCCATTCCCGCCTCGCTCCCAACGCGGGCGCCTCGGCCGGCGTGATGAACAAGCGCTCGCGATAGCGGCGCAGCGCATACGGCCCCCACACGATCGCCGGCAAGTGGTCTGCGCCGGCTCCGAACACCTGCCGCAAGGCTTCCGAGAGACGCGCTGCCGGCGGCGGCGTGACCTGCGCGGCGGCCAGCCAGTGGCGCAACGCGTTGATCTGCTCGGGCTGCGGCAACGCACGCAAGCCGCTCACGGACAGCGCGTCGCCGTCGCGCAGCCGCCGCACCGTCGCGGCGCCAAGATGATCCAAAAGCTGCTGCGCCTCGGCGATGTGGTGCGAAGTGCGCGTCAGAGCGGTGGCCGCGCCCGGCCAGCGGCGCTCGATCAGCGGCCACACCTGCCGGCGCAGATAGGAGCGGTCGAAACGCGGGTCGTGGTTCATCGGGTCATCGACCGCCGAGATCGCGTGAATATCCCGGAACTTGCGCAGATCCCGCTGCGCGACATCGAGCAGCGGGCGCAGATGCCAGCCGCGCGCGAATGGCCGGCACATCGGCATTGCCGACAGGCCCGGCAGACCGGCGCCGCGCAGCAGCTGCAACAGCAGCGTCTCGGCTTGATCCTGCGAATGATGCGCCGTCAGCAGGCACTCGCCCGGCTCGAGCTCGAGGCCGAGGCGCCGATAGCGCGCCTCGCGCGCCGCCGCCTCGATCGAGTCGCCGGCGGCCGCCCCGACGTCCACCGGAGCGACGGTGAGCCGGATCTGCAGCCGCCGGCAGAGCTCGAGGCTGGCCTCGCAAAAAACGGCGGACGCGCTCTGCAGGCGATGATCGACGTGCACCGCTCGAACGTTGAAGCCGCGGCTGGTACACGGTACGCCCAGCTGTGCGATCGCGGTCAGCAAACAGGCCGAGTCCGGACCACCGCTCACCGCCACCAGCAGCCCCGTCGTGCCCGCCGGTACGTGCTCCTCCAGCACGGCGCCCAACATGGCCGCGCCAAAGCCCATCCGGCTATGAGCCTGCGTCGCGGAATACGCCGAAGCCGCGCAAACGGGCTTGCCGCGCATCCAGCAGCGTGGTGACCGGCTGATTACAAAGTTCCGCCAAATGCTTGATCAAGCACTGTTTGAGAGCATCCGCCATGGCCTGCGGATCGCGGTGCGCGGCGCCATGAGGCTCCTTCAGGACCTCGTCGACCAGACCCAGTTTCTTCAGCCGCTCCGCGGTCCCCCCCATGGCATCGGCGGAGACCTCCTTCTTGTCGGTGCTCTTCCATAAGATCGACGCGCAGCTTTCCGGCGAGATCACCGAGTACGTGCTGAACTGCAGCATGACCAGCCGGTCGCACACGCCGATGGCGAGCGCGCCTCCCGAGCCGCCTTCGCCGATGACCACGGAGAGCACAGGCGCTGCCAAGTGGGACATCTCGAACAGATTGCGCGCGATGGCCTCGCTTTGTCCTCGCTCCTCGGAGCCGATGCCCGGGTAGGCTCCGGGCGTATCGATCAGGGTAATGACCGGAATGCGAAAGCGCTCGGCCATGCGCATCAGGCGCAGGGCCTTGCGGTAGCCTTCGGGCTTCGGCATGCCGTAGTTGCGCCGCACGCGCTCTTTGGTATCGCGGCCCTTCTGGTGGCCGATCAGCATCACCGGAGAGCCTTCGAGCCGCGCCAGGCCGCCGACGATGGCCAAATCGTCGCTGTACATGCGATCGCCGTGCAATTCCTGCCAATCCGTGAAGATCATCGATACGTAGTCGAGCGTGTAGGGGCGCTGCGGGTGGCGTGCCAGCTGTGTGATCTGCCACGGCGACAGATTGGCAAAGATGCTGGTGGTCAGCGCCCGGCTCTTCGACTGCAGCCGCTTGACCTCTTCGGTAATGTTGACGCTCGCGTCAGAGCCCAAGAATTTGAGTTCCTCGATCTTCGCCTCCAACTCTGCGATCGGCTGCTCAAATTCCAGAAAATTCATCGCCATTGAGAGGTTTCCTCGCCGCGAATGTCGTTCCGCGGACCATACACCAAATGCCAGCCGTCGCGGCCCACCAAGGCCGTTAGTTTATCCAGAAGCTCGCGCGACGCACGCACCGACCAGCTGTCCGGCAAATTGAGCTTTCCCGAGTATTGCGCGCGGCTGATGAAGACACTGAGGCCGCAGGGGCCCTTCAGGTAGGGCTTCAACAGCTCCTCGAAGCGGCTCATCCCGTGCGGACCATCGAATTCCTCGGGCCAGCGCAGCCACAGCCGCCGCGCAAAGCGCTCGCGTGCGCGGTCGATGTCCATCAGGGTTTTCGCCTGCAGACGCCACGCTTCGATGAAATCATCGAAGCGCAGGGTCCCCTCGACGATGAGGATGGCGTCCTTGACGATGATGTCGCGAAACTGCTGGAAAATCTCCTCGTACAGGCTGACTTCGAGCCGGGCGCTGCGGTCATCCAGGATCAGCGTGACGCGATTCGGCCGGCGCCGGATCTCGAGCACCAGACCGGCGACGGTTGCCGGCTTGCCTTGAGTCCAGGCGCGCTCGCCCGCCGGCGCCGCCGGCTTCGGTCCGCCCACGTCCACAAGGCGCGCGGTCACCAGGAACTTGAGGTCAGGCTCGTACGGAGTGATCGGGTGGCCGCTCAAGAACAGCCCCAACGTCTCGCGCTCGCCGGCCAGGCGCTGCGCCTCGCTCCAATCGGCGACCACGCTATTCTCAGCCGCGCTCAATCCGAACAAATCCACCTGCCCGACGCTCATCGCGCGCGAGTTCTGTTCGCCAAAGTGCATTGCGCGCTCGAGCTCCGCAGTGAGCGTGGCGCGATTCGGGCCGATCCGGTCCAGGCTCCCGGAGCGGATCAGCGCCTCGAACACACGCCGGTTGACCCGCTGCAAATCGATCCGGCGGCACAAATCGGGCAGACTTTGGAAGGGACCGTGCGCATCGCGCTCCTCCATGATGGCCTGCACCGCGGACTCGCCCACGCCCTTGATGGCGCCCAGCCCGAAGCGAATGCTGGCGGGGCCCGCGATGCGAAAGGCGTACACCGATTCGTTGACATCCGGCGGATGCACGGTCAGACCCATGCTCGCGCATTCATCGATGAGCGTCACGATCTTGTCGGTCTTGTCCATGTCGGCGGAGAGCACCGCCGCCATGAACGCCGCCGGGTAATGCGCCTTGAGCCAGGCCGTTTGATAGGACAGGAGCGCGTAGGCGGCCGAGTGCGACTTGTTGAAGCCGTAGCCTGCAAACTTCTCCATCAAATCGAAGATGTGCGTGGCTTGCGCCTCGCGCACGCCGCGCGCGACCGCGCCGCTCACGAACACCGAGCGCTGTTTCGCCATTTCTTCGGGCTTCTTCTTGCCCATGGCTCGACGCAGCAGATCCGCTCCGCCCAGCGTGTAGCCGGCCAGTATCTGCGCGATCTGCATGACCTGTTCCTGGTACAGGATCACTCCGTAGGTCGCCTCCAGCACCGGCTTCAAATCCGGATGCAGGTAGTCGATGGTCGCGCCGGTGGTGTCGTGCTTGCGCGCGATGAAATCATCCACCATGCCGGACTGCAGAGGTCCCGGCCGGAACAATGCGACCAAGGCCACGATATCGCCGAAGCGGTCGGGCTGCAGCCGGCGGATCAGATCCTTCATGCCGCGCGATTCGAGTTGGAACACCGCGGTGGTCTTGCAGCTCTTCAGCAGCTGGTACGTGGCGACATCGTCCATGGGCAGCGCGCTCATCACCAGCGGCGGCTCCTGGGAGACCGCACGCAGCGCATTGATGTCGCGCACCGCCCAGTCGATCACCGTGAGGGTACGCAGCCCGAGAAAATCGAACTTGACCAGTCCGGCAGCCTCGACGTCGTCCTTGTCGAACTGCGTGACGGGAGTGCTGCCGCCCTCTTCGCAATACAGCGGCGTGAAATCCGTGAGCACCGAGGGCGCGATGACCACGCCGCCGGCATGCGTGCCGGCATTGCGCGCCAGGCCCTCGAGCGTGCGCGCAAGATCGATGAGTTCCCGCACCTCCGGATCCGCATCGTACAGGCGCCTGAGCTCTTCTTCCTGTTCGAGCGCCTTGTCGAGCGTGATGCCGATCTCGAAGGGAATCAGCTTGGCGATCTTGTCGACATAGCCGTAATTGTGGCCGAGCACTCGCCCGACGTCGCGGACCACGGCCTTGGCCGCCAGAGTACCGTAGGTGATGATCTGCGAGACGCGCTCGCGCCCGTACTTGTTGGCGACGTACTCGATGACCCGGTCGCGGCCCTCCATGCAGAAGTCGACGTCGAAATCCGGCATCGACACGCGTTCCGGATTCAAGAATCTCTCGAACAGCAGATCATGCTCGATCGGATCCAGGTCGGTGATGCCGAGCACGAACGCCACCAGCGAGCCGGCCCCCGACCCGCGTCCCGGCCCGACCGGAACGCCGTTGTCGCGGGCCCAGCGAATGAAATCGGCGACGATCAAGAAATATCCGGCGAATCCCATGCTGCAGATGACGCCGAGTTCCAGTTCGAGCCGCGCCTGATACGCCTCCCGGTCGCGCTCCACGCCTCGCAGCTCGAGCGCCTGTGCAAGCCTGTCGGCCAGCCCGCGCTGCGCCTGTTCGCGCAGATACCCTTCGGTGCTGCAGCCGGACGGCACGGGGTAGGCCGGCAGCATGGAGGAGCCCAATTTGATTTCGAGCGAACAGCGTTTGGCGATTTCGACGGTGTTGACGAGCAGCTCCGGCGCGTCGGCAAACAGCTCGGCCATTTCCGCCGGCGTCTTCAGGTACTGCTCCTCGGAATAGCGCCGCGGACGGCTCGGATCGGCCAGCAGCGCGCCGTCGTGGATGCACACCCGCGCCTCGTGGGCCTCGAACTCCGCCCGCGTCAAGAAGCGCACGTCGTTGGTCGCGACGGCCGCCACGCCGCGCCTGCGCGCCAGGTCGAGCGCCGGCTCGCTGTATGCCTGCTCGCCGCTGCGCCCGGTGCGCTGCACCTCGAGGTAGAAGCGATCGCCGCACAAAGCCTGCCAACGCGCGAGGCAGCGCGCGGCCTCCTCGTCATTGCCGCGCACCAGCGCCTGACCGATGTCGCCCTCCTGGCCGCCGGACAGGACGATCAAACCGCGCAGCGCGGCCGGCTCGAGCCAGCCGCGCTCCAACATCGGCGCGCCGCGCTGCTGCCCCTCGAGAAACGAGCGGGTAACCAATTGCGTCAGATGCCGGTAGCCGGCGAGATTTTGGCACAGGAAAACCAGGCGCGACGGCGGTGTGCGTTCGCCGGCCTCGCGAATCCACACATCCACGCCGATCAGCGGCTTGACGCCCGCCGCCAGGGCCTCCTTGTAGAACTTGACCATCGCGAACAGGTTGCTCTGGTCGGTCAGCGCAACGGCGGGCATGCCTGCGTCCGCGACTGCCGCCATCAATTGAGGCACGCGCACGATGCCATCGAGCAGGGAATACTCGGTATGCAGGCGCAGATGCACGAATTGAGCGGATGCTGTCAAGGCGCGCCCAACTCCAAATAGGCCTCGAGCTCGGGGTCGAGGATCGCATCGAGGTCCCAGGCGTCGGCGCGTTCGTCGCCCGGCGCCCCGAGCAGCGATTCGACCGGGGCGAAGCTGCGCCGGTGCAAGGGACACGGGCCATGCTCCGCCAGCAGCCGGCGATGCTGCGGGGTGGCGTAGCCCTTGTGGCATGCGAAAGCATATTGAGGATATACCGTATCCATTTGATCCATATATTGATCTCTCGCGTGCTTCGCCAGGATTGACGCGGCGCTGATCGCCGGTTCCGTTGCATCCCCGCCGACGATCGCGCGCGCGACGAGAGGATGCCCCAGGCCTTCGAGCCGCGGCAGACGGTTGCCGTCGATCAGCAGCCGATGCGGACTCAAGGTCATGGCGAGCACCGCGCGGCGCATCGCGAGAAAAGTGGCGTGCAGGATATTGAGCGCGTCGATTTCCGCAGGATCCGCCCAGCCGATGCCGAAGCAAAGAGCGCGCCGGCGTATCGTGGTGCTCAACTGCGCTCGGGTCTCGGCGGTCAAGACTTTCGAATCCGCAATGCCGGCGATGGCGCGGCCGGGACGCAGAATCACCGCCGCAGCGACCACCGGCCCCGCCAAGGGTCCGCGTCCCGCCTCATCGACGCCCGCGGTTCGCGCTCTCACGGCGGCGGCGCCGGGCGCTTGCGCTGCAGGAGCGCGATGATCGCCTGCGCCGCGCGCGCGCTTGCGTCCCGCTTGAGATCGAGGTGAATCCCCAAGAACTCCTGCTCCAAGATGGCGCGCCTCCCGGGATCGTCCAGCCACATCAAGAGTTCCGCTCCGATCGACTCCGGTACGATCTGCTCCTGAAAATACTCGCCGACGACGCGCCGATCTGCAAGTAGATTTGGCTGCGAAAAAAACTTGGATTTGACCAGATTCAGACGGCGGACGACCCAGGCCGACAGGGCCCCCAGGCGGTACACCACGATCATGGGCCGCTTGCACAATGCCGCTTCCAGGCTCGCCGTCCCGGAAGCGACGAGCACGACGTCGGCGGCCATCAGCGCGGTTTGGGCTTGACCGTCGAGCAGGCGCACGGGAACCTCCGGCGCCTGCTGCCGCAGCGCGTGCTCGAAAATCTCGCGCGTCTCGGGGGTCGCCATCGGCGCGATGAACTGCAGCGACGGCCGCTGTCGGGCCAGCCAGCGCGCCGTGGCGGCGAAATCCTTCGCCAGGCGCCCTACCTCCCCGCGACGGCTGCCCGGCAGCAGCGCCACGACCTGCGCGTCGGCCGCCACGTTCAATGCGGCGCGCGCCCGCGGGCGGTCGACGGTCACGGGAATCGCATCGGCGAGCGGATGTCCGACGAATTCGGCCGCCACGCCCCGGTTTTCGTAAAATCGCGCTTCGAAGGGCAAGAGACACAGCACCAGATCGACCGCCCGGTGAATGCTGTGCACGCGGCTCTGCCTCCACGCCCACACCTGGGGACTCACGTATTGCACCGTCGGGATGCCGGCCGCGCGCAATGCGCGCGCGAGGCCGAGATTGAATTCGGGCGCATCGATGCCGACGAACACGTCGGGCGCGGCGCGCAGCAAATCGCGCCGCACGCGCGCCCGCAGCCGCAGCAGCCTGGGCAGATCGCGCAGGATTTCAAACAGGCCCATGACCGCAAGCGATTCGGCCGGCTCCCAGGCTTCGCAGCCGGCGGCGAGCATCTTCGGCCCCGCGATGCCGAAGAACTGCGCGTCCGGCGCGAGGCGCCGCAGAGCGTCGATCAACCCCGCGCCAAGCGTGTCGCCCGACGCCTCTCCCGCCACCAGACCCACCCGCAGCGGCGCCGGCATTAGGCTCCCACCTAACGAACGATGCTGCGCGAGCTGAGCTTGATGAAATCGACGAAGGGCCGGATCTCCGCCTGGGATGCGGCCGCTTTCTCGAGTTCTTCCAGAGCCGCGCTCAATTTGAGACCGGAGCGATAAAGCACGCGGTACGCGCGCCGGATGTTTTGAATCTGTCCGGCGGTGAATCCGCGGCGCTTCAATCCTTCCAGGTTCACGCTGTGGGGCACGGCCGGCCGGCCGACCGCCATCACATAGGGCGGCACATCGCGAGTCGCGGCGGCGTTGTGCGCGAGGAAACTATGCGCACCGATCCTCGTGAACTGATGCACGGCCGACAGGCCGCCCATGATCACCCAATCGCCGAGCTCGACGTGCCCGGCCAGGGTGGCGCAATTCGCCATCACGATCTGATCGCCGAGCTGGCAGTCGTGCGCGACGTGCGAATAGGCCATGAACAGGTTGTCGTTGCCGATGCGCGTGACACCCCCCCCGTGCGCGGTGCCGCGGTTCACCGTGACGCACTCGCGGAACACGTTGCGATCGCCGATCTCGAGCCGCGACCGCTCGCCCTTGTACTTTTTGTCCTGCGGCACATCGCCGATCGAGGCGAACTGAAACAACTTGTTATGGGCGCCGATGCGCGTCGGGCCGTTGATCACCACATGCGGACCGATCCAGCTGCCGGGACCGATCGCGACGTCCGGGCCGATGACGCTGAAGGGACCGATCTCGACATCCGCCGCAATTTCCGCTTGCGGCGATACCACCGCGCGCGGGTCGATCATGTAGCAGGCCCCTTGGTTTCGGGTGCCACCATGATTTCTGCCGAGGCCACTTCTGCGCCGTCGACCAGCGCCAAGCAGTGAAATTTCCAGATTCCCTTGAAGGCGCGCTTCAACGTCACCTGAAGAATGAGCTGATCTCCAGGCTCGACGGGTTTGCGAAACCGCGCGTTGTCGATGGCGACGAAATAGAAGCGCGTGTCGGAGTTCGGCACCACGTCGACGGTTTTAAATGCCAGGATGCCCGCCGTCTGCGCCAGCGCCTCGATGATCATGACGCCGGGCATGACCGGCCGGTGCGGGAAATGTCCCGGAAAGAACGGTTCGTTGAACGTCACGTTCTTCAGCGCGTGAATGTACCGCCCGGCCTCGCAGGCGAGCACCCGATCCACCAGCAAGAACGGATACCGGTGCGGCAACTGCCGCATGATCGTTTCGATATCCATCTTGAGGGGTTCAGCCATCATCGCTCCTTTTCTTACCTAACCGCCGTAACTGTGCCACCATGCGCCGCCAGGCCCGCGTCGGGACCGCCGGCATGCCGCTCGAGTAGCTGCCGGCCTCTTTGATCGATGCGCTGACCAGGCTGCAGCCGGTGATCACGACATCGTCCGCAATCGCCAAATGACCCGCGAATCCGACCATGCCTCCGACCATGCAGCGCTTTCCGATCGTGGTGCTGCCCGAAATCCCCGTGCATCCGGCGATCGCGGTGTGCGCTCCGATGGTCACGTTGTGGCCGACCTGTATCTGATTGTCGAGCTTCACGCCATGCTCGACCACCGTATCCTCGATGGCGCCCCGATCGATGGTGGTGTTCGCGCCGATCTCCACGTCATCGCCGATGCGCACCCCGCCGACCTGCGGCACCTTCAGCCAGGTCCCCCGATCCGACGCAAAGCCGAAGCCGTCGGCGCCGATCACCGCGCCGGCGTGCACAATGCAGCGCTCCCCGATCCGCGCCCGAGGGTACAGATTCACCCGGGCGACCAACCGCGTATCCGCGCCGACCCGTGCGCCCCGCTGCACGATGCATCCGGGACCGATGCGCGCGCGTTCGCCGAGCTCGACATCCTCCTCGATCACTGCGAGCGGACCCACCTCGGCCGAGGCCGCGATGCGCGCGCTCCCCGCGACCACGGCGCTCGGGTGAATCCCCGGCGATACCGCCTCTTCGGGATGAAACAGCCAGGCGATACGCGCATACGTCAAATACGGATTGGGCGTGACGAGCGCCGCGACCGGGCATTGTTCCGCTTCCTCGGCCGTCAGCACCACGGCGGACGCACGCGTCGTACGCAGGCTGCGGCGGTACCGCGAGTTGGCGAGAAAGCTTAAGGCTCCCTCAGCCGCCTGCGACAGCGTCGCGACGTGCGTGACCCGGACATCGGGCGCCCCGCGCAGCTCCAGCCCGAAGCGCACCGCCAACTCGCCCAGGCTGAACTCCGCGTGCACTTGCGCACATCCCGTGCGGAAGCCTTGATAGGCTACTTGTTGCTGCCGGCAGGGGGCTTGACCGGCGCCACCGGCGCCTTCGACGGCGCCGAGGGAGGGAGGGTCGCCGGTTTGGTATTCAGGACGGCCAGCACATTGGCGGTGATGTCGAGCGGCGCCTTCGCGAAAAACACGCCGTCTCCCAACACCAGATCGAAGCCCTGGGCACTCGCGTAGCCCTGTATCTCCTGTACGAGGTAGCGCTGCACCTTGCCGATTTCCTCGTTGCGCCGCGTCGAGGCGTCGTCCTGGAACTCTCCGGCTCGGCGCGAAAACTCCCGCTGCTGATCACGCAGGCTCTTTTCGGCATTGGCGCGATCGGCTTCGGACATCACCGCGCCCTCTTTCTGCAATTTCTCGTCCTTGGCCTTCAGGTCGTTCTGCAGCGTCAACAGCTCGCGGCGGCGCGGCGCGAACTCGTTCTCGAGCGCTTGCATGGCGGTCTTGGTCTGCGGCGCCTCTTCCAGCAGCTTCTGAAAGTTGACGACGCCCATTTTGAGTTCCGCACTCGCCTGCCCGGCCGCCATGAGACCGCACAGACCCAGGGCCAGGATCGAGATGCTGCGATTGAAAGTCGACATGTTGATTTTAGATCCTCGAGATGATATTGGGTCAGAACGCCTGACCGATTGAAAACTGAAACCGTTCCGTTTGATCGCCGAACGTCACCGTGTTGCCGGGGTACGCATTTAAAGGAATGCCGTACGAGAAGCGAAACAAACCCAGCGGGGCGAGCCACTGTACCGCGATTCCAGTCGATCTCTTTAGATTATCATAAGCGAAGTGGTAATTGACGGGCGTAATGTCGTCCGCGCCCAGGAATTGCACCTTGTTGCCGGTGTAGAAGACGTTCCCCATGTCGTAGAACCAGCTCACCCGGGCTGCGCTTTTCCACTTGTCCGGCACGGGGAACAGCAGCTCCAGCCTGCTCACGACGCGAAAGTTACCGCCGAACGGGTTGCCGATCCCGATGTTGTCCCGCGGTCCGAGCGTGCTTTCGCGAAAGCCGCGCACGCTATCGGGGCCCCCGGCAAAATAATTCAAATAGGGCGGCAGGAACGTGGTCTTGCCGAGCGAATTCGCATAATCCAGCTGCGCGTTGTACTGCAGCAGCCATTTGTGCCAGACCGGAATGTACTGCAGGTACTGCATGTTGGTGGCGTAGTAGCGCACTTCGCTGAACGGCAGGGCGTAGCGGCCCGACACCGCCAGGTGCATTCCGCGGTCGGCGAACAGGGCGCGGTTGCGCGTGTCGAGATTCCACCCGCCGGTCAGCTCAAAGGAATAGAAGTCCGACCCGTATACCGTATAGGGGCTGTCGAGCGAGTTCACTATGCCGTCGCCGTTGGTGTCGTCCAGATAGCGCGTGAACGTGGAGCCGTTGTTCTTGACCCAATCGATCGCCTGCTGCGCGCTGTAGCCCTGGGAAACCACCAGCGTGTTCTTGTTCGCGGATGTGCCGATCTGCACGTATTGATATTCGGTGATCGGGTATGACCAGTTCACCGCGCCCGTCAATTGCCTGGTCGAGAACTTCGATGCGGCCGCGACGAATTGGGTCACGTCGCGGTACGTCAATGAGGTCGTGCGCGCCACCCCGTCGATGGTCGTATACGGATTGGTAAACGCGGACGTATAGGTCTTGCTGTACTTGCCGGCATTGACCTCGAGCGCGATGCGGTCACCGGTGCCCATGAAATCGCTGTGCACGAAATTGGCGTTGAGGCTGAATCCCTGCGCCTGCGAATAGCCGATCCCGCCGCCGAACTGCCCCGGCAGGCCTTCCTTGATGTTGTAGTCGACATCCACCAGATCCGCGCTCCCGGGGACCGGTTTGGTCTCGAACTCCACCTTCTCCACGTACGGCAGGCGCTGCAGACGCTCCTTGGAGCGCTCGATCGCGGAATTCGAGAGCCAGCCGCCCTCGAGCTGACGCATCTCGCGGCGCAGCGTCTCGTCGTTGATCGCCGTGGTGTTGTTGAAATTGATGTGCCGCACGTACACGCGATTGCCGGGTTCGATGAAGAACGTGATCGACACGGTTTTCTTCTCGTTGTCGGGGGTGGGCACCGGATCTATCTTGGAGAATGCGTAGCCGTCCGCGCCCAGCCGATAGCTCATCAACTCCTGCGAACTGGTGACCTGCTTGCGCGAGAAGACATCGCCGGGATGGATCAGCAGCAGCCTGCGCAGCTGCGCCTCGGGAACCACCATCGTGCCGGCAAGCTTGATCTCGGACACCCTGAATACGTCGCCCGGATTGACGTTGATGCTGATGTACATGTCGTCTTTTTCGGGCGCGATCGTGACCTGCGTCGACTCGATCGCAAAGTTGGCATAGCCGCGGTCCATGAAGTACGAGCGCAGCTTCTCCAGATCGCCCGTCAAGGACTCGCGCGAATAGCGGTCGTCCTGCTTGTACCAGGAAAGCCAGTTCGGCGTTTTCAGCTCGAAGGTCTCGAGCACATCCTTGTCCTTGAACTTGGTATTGCCGACCAGGTTGATCATCTCGATCTTGGCGCGCTTGCCTTCATGGATGTCGACCACGACGTCGACCTTGTTGCCGGGCAGATCGGTGACCTTGGTGTCCACTCGCACCGCGTACTTGCCGCGGCTGAAATACTGGTCCGTGAGGTATTGCTTGACCTCATCGAGCACCGACCGGTCGAAGGTCTTGCCCTGCGCCAATCCGACGTTGCGCAAGCTCTTCTGCAAATCCTCGGTTTTGATGTCCTTGTTGCCCTTGATCTCGAACTTGGCGATCGAGGGCCGCTCGATCACCACCACCAGCAGCGTGTTGCCGTCGCGGCGCAGCTCCACGTCGCGGAAAAACCCGGTGGCGTAGAGCGCGCGCATGGCCTCGGCGATGCGCTGCTGATCGAGGTGATCGCCGATGTTGACCGGCAAGTAATTGAATACGGTACCCTCGGATATGCGCTGCAGCCCTTCGACGCGAATGTCGCCGACGACGAACGTGTCCTGCGCGGCCTGCGCGTACAGAGGCGATCCCAGGGGCTGGATGGCGAACGCCACCAAGCCCATCAGCCAAAATTCAAGCCGCACGCGACGACCGCATGCAATCTCGATGGTCGGCGCGTGCAATGCAGCGCCGCACCTGCGGCTCAAACTTGAGGTAGATCATGATTTCCCGTTAGTTCAAATGTCTTGAGATATCGTTATAGAAGGCAAGGCTCATCAATACGACCAGCAACGCTATCCCCACCTGCTGGCCGAGATTCTGTGCGCGCTCCGACAAGGGGCTTCCCTTGACGGCCTCCACCAACTGATAAACCACCTGCCCGCCGTCGAGCAGCGGCACCGGCATCAGATTGAGCACACCCAGACTCACGCTGATGATCGCCAGGTAGCCGATGAACGCGGCCAGACCCAGATAGGCGCTGATGCCGGCGAACTCGGCAATACTGATCGGTCCCGAGATGTTCTTCGCCGACACTTGGCCGGTCACGATGCGCCAGAGCATTTGCACGGTGAGGGAGGACATCTCCCACGTTTTCTGCACCCCGACGCCGAGCGCGGCTATCGGCCCCGACCGCTGTGTCTCCACGAGTCCCGGCGGCCATGTTCTGGGACCTTCCGCGAGCGTGATCCCGAGCCGGCCGATCGCCCGTCCCTGCTCGGTCACCTGCGGCACTGCGGTCACGATATGCAGGCGCGCGCCGGCGCGCTGCAGGTCGATCGAGATGTCGCGGCCCGGGGAGCCGCTCACGACGGAAATGAAATCCAGGCTGTTGGCGATCGGCTGGCCATCGACCGCCAGCAGCCGATCTCCGGCGCGCAGACCCGCGCGCGCTCCCGCGCTGTCCTTCGGAGCCGACTGCACCACGGTATCGGCGTTCCAGCCGGCCAGATCGAAGCCCAGACCCGGCAGTAATCTGCCCGGCTCGGTCAGTGCGCGCTTATCCTCATTGACTCGCAGCGTCACGGTGCGTTCGCCGCCGCCGCGGCGCACGCGCAGCGGAATCACGCCCTCGGCGGAGAACTCCCGCAGCATGTCGATCTGCAGCTCTTCGGTGTCGCGGACCCTGCGGTCCCCGACGCTCAGGATCTCATCGCCGCGCTCGAGACCCGCGATCGCGGCAGGGCCGTCGAGCCGCACCTGCCCGACCACCGGCTTGACCACTTCGGTGCCGGCCATTGCCAAAATCGCGTACAGCAGCGCGGCAAAGAGCAGGTTCATGGCGGGCCCCGCCAGCAGCACCGCGATGCGGTGCGCGATGGGTCGGCGCGTGAACGAGCGATGCAGCTCCGCGGGTGCGACTTCGCCCTCGCGCTCATCGAGCAGCTTGACGTAGCCGCCCAAGGGAATGGCGGCCAGGCAATACTCGGTGCGGTCCGCATCTCGACCCACGCGCATGAACAGCGGTCTACCGAAGCCGATACTGAAGCGCAAAACCTTGAAGCCGAGCTTTTTGGCGACCCAGTAATGGCCGAATTCGTGAACCGCGACCAATATCCCGATCGCGACCAAAAAGGCGGCGACAAAAATCAGCATCTTCATGCAAGGGCTCCAGCGCTAAGCTCTATCAGCGCGATCGCCAAGCGTCGCGCCGTGGCGTCGGCGTCCAATACATCATCCAACGCCTTCACGGGGCGCGCATCGAGGCGCTGCAACACCCTGTCAATGACCGTGGCAATACCGGTAAAGTTCAAGCGCCGGTCAAGAAACGCCTGCACCGCCACCTCGTTCGCTGCGTTGAGGACCGCGGGCGCCGTGCCGCCGGCGCGCGCCGCCGCTCTCGCAAGTTCGAGACTGGGGAAGCGCACGTGATCGGGCGGCTCGAAATCCAGCCGCCCGATCTGACCGAGGTCGAGCGATTGTACACCGGAAACAACCCGCTCCGGCCATGCGAGCGCCTGGGCGATCGGCGTGCGCATGTCGGGCGCACCGAGCTGGGCGAGCAGCGAACCGTCGGCGTATTCGACCAGTGAATGCACCAGGCTTTGCGGGTGCACCACCACGCTCACCTGCGACTCTGGCAAGCCGAACAGCAGCGTCGCCTCGATCACTTCGAGCCCCTTGTTCATGAGCGTCGCGGAGTCGACGGAGATCTTGCGCCCCATTTTCCACTTCGGATGATCACAGGCCTGCGCGGGTGTCACGTGCTCGAGCAGCGCGAGCTCCGTGCAGCGGAACGGGCCGCCGGATGCGGTCAGGATCACGCGCACCACGCCGCGCGCCTCCTCGCCGGGAAGGTAGCCGGCCGGCATGCATTGAAAGATCGCGTTGTGCTCGCTGTCGATCGGGATCAGTTCGGTTCGCGCACGGTGCACCTCCTCCATGAGCAGCCGTCCGGCCATCACCAGCGCCTCCTTGTTGGCGAGCAGCACGCGCTTGCCGGCACGCACCGCAGCGAGTGTCGGCAGCAGTCCTGCCGCGCCGACGATCGCCGCCATCACTATCTGAACCTCGGCGCCGGTGACCGCCGCGGCGAGCGCATCGGCGCCGCTCTCCACCCGGATCGTCGAACCGAAGTCGCGCAGCGCCGCGCGCGCCTGCGCCGCCGCCTCGGGGTCCACCAGAACCAGGGTGTCGGGCCTGAACTTGAGAGATTGTTCGACCGCGGTTTGCCAGCTGCCGTAGGCCCCGAGGACCGCGATGCGAAAGCGCTCGGGATGCAGAGCGACGACGGCGAGCGTGCTGCGGCCGATGCTGCCGGTCGAACCCAGGATGGCGATGCCGCGCGGCGTACTCATGCGATCGCGCCGGAGCCGAACAGGCCGAGCGCGTACAGCGGCGCCGCGGCGGTCATGCTGTCGATGCGATCCAAGACGCCGCCGTGCCCCGGCAGCAGCGTCCCGCTGTCCTTGAGCCCTGCCGAGCGCTTGAACATGCTCTCGGTCAGATCGCCGACGACCGAGAAAACTCCCACCAGGCAGCCAAAAGCGACGCACGGCAGGACGGCCAACCCGAAATGCGCCGCCCCGCCCCAGGCAACCAGCATCACCGCCAAGAGCCCGCCCCCCGCACCTTCCCATGTCTTGCCGGGGCTCACGCGCGGCGCCATTTTGTGGCGGCCCAAACTGCGCCCGGCGAAGTATGCGCCGATGTCCGCCGCGATCACCACCAACAGCAGCCACAGCACGAGCTGCGGGCCCCTCACCGCCCCGTGGCCGGAGATCTGCAGCCGCGCGAGCGAGACGAATGTGGGGACCAGCACCGGCACGCCGCACAGCAGCGCGAGCTGCGCCGGCTGCCGCTCCGGAGCCAGCGCCAGCCAGCACAGGGCGACCGCCCACCAGACACAGGCGATGCTCAGCAGCATCAGCAAGTGCGCCGGCTCGCTCGTCCACCGCCAGCTCACTAGGAACAGCAGCGCCATCCCGCACGCGTACGCCAGGCGCGCCGGTGCGCGGGCCAGGGCGCCGAAGCGGGCCCATTCCCAGGCGCCGATGGTACCCACCACGCCGAACGCGAGCACGGTGTCCCGCGGCGGCAGCACGAACAGGCACGCCGCGAGCAGGCAGCTCAGGACCACTCCGGTCGCGATGCGAAGCTTAAGCATCGGCTTTGGCCGCGAGCTGTGCGGAAGTCTTGCCGAAGCGCCGTTCGCGCTGGCCGAAGAACTGCAGCGCCGCATCGAGATGCGCCGGTGCGAATTCGGGCCACAGCACCTCGGTGAAGTACATTTCGGTGTAGGCGAGATTCCACAGCAGGAAGTTGCTGATGCGCTGTTCGCCGCCCGTCCGAATCAACAGGTCCGGATCGGGAATGCCGGCGAGCGCGAGTCGCGCACCGACCTGCGCTTCGCCGATCTCGGATACCGCCAGCGTGCCGGCGGCCACCTCGCTCGCCAGCGAGCGGCACGCCTGAGTGATGTCCCAGCGACCGCCGTAGGCCATCGCCACGCACAGGCCGAGCCCGGTGTTCGCCTCGGTGAGCGACGTCGCATCCGCCATGCGCTGCGCCAACTGGGGTCCCAACAAGTCCCGGTCGCCGATGAAGCGAATGCGCACCTGATTGCGGTGCAGATTCGCCACCTCGCGCGCCAGGGTGTCGAGGAACAAACTCATGAGCATGCCGACCTCATCGGGCGGCCTGCGCCAATTTTCGCTGCTGAACGCGAACAGCGTCAGATACCGGATGTCGCGCCGCGCGCATGCCTCGACGATCCGGCGCACCACCTTGACACTGGCGCGATGGCCGGCCGGCCGCGGCAGGCCGCGCGAACGGGCCCACCGACCGTTGCCGTCCATGATGATCGCGACATGCTGCGGCGTGTCGGCCATTGTCTTGAAGGGTTTGTGCCGGTCCGCCTCGGGTCAGACCTGCATCAATTCCTTTTCCTTTTCCGCCATTGCGTGATCGATCTCGGCGACGTGCTTGTCGGTCAGCTTTTGGACGTCGTCCTGAGCGCGCCGATCCTCGTCCTGCGCGATCAGCTTCTCCTTGAGCATTTCCTTCAGCTTAGTGATCACCTCGCGGCGCACGTTGCGCACCGATACGCGGGCGCTTTCGGCCTCCTGGCGCACCACCTTGGTGATGTCGCGGCGCCGCTCTTCGGTCAGGGCCGGCATCGATATGCGGATCAGCTGCCCGGCGGTGTTCGGCGTGAGCCCCAGGTCGGATTTGAATATCGCCTTCTCGATGACGGGCACCATCGCCTTTTCCCAGGGCGTCACGGTCAAGGTGCGCGCATCCTCGGTCGCGATGTTCGCCACCTGGTTCAACGGCATTTCCGATCCGTAGTAATCGACCTTGATGTGTTCGATCAGGCTGGTGTGCGCACGGCCCGTGCGCAGCTTCTTCAGCTGATCCTTGAACGTCGAGACGCATTTCTGCATGCGCTGGGTCGCGTCCTTCTTGATGTCCTCGAGCATAGGTTCCTCCCAACTTTAAAGCGCGGCGGAGACGATGGTGCCTACGTCTTCGCCTTGAACAATACGCACCAGATCGCCGGCGCTGAACAGGTTGAACACCTGCAGCGGCAAGTTGTTCTCCCGGCACATCACGATCGCCGTAGCGTCCATCACATTGAGCCGATCGTTCAGCACCTTGTCGAAGGTCAGATGCGTGTAGCGCCGGGCACCGGGATTGAGCAGCGGATCCGAATCATAGATGCCGTTGACCTTGGTCGCCTTGAGCAGGATGTCCGCATTGATCTCGATGGCGCGAAGACTCGCCGCGGTGTCGGTGGTAAAGAAGGGATTGCCCGTACCGGCGGCGAAAATGACGACCCGGCCCTTCTCCAGATGACGTACCGCGCGGCGCCGGATGTAGTCCTCACAGACCTCGTTGATTCGCAGGGCGGACATCACGCGGGCATAGGTGCCGAGGCTCTCGAGCGCATCCTGCATCGCCAGCGCGTTGATCACGGTGGCGAGCATGCCCATGTGATCGGCGGTGACTCGATCCATGCCGGCGCGCGCCAAACCGGCGCCCCGGAAAATGTTGCCGCCGCCGATCACCACGGCGATCTGCACGCCCATTTGCGTCAGATCCCTGATTTCACCGGCGATGCGCTTGAGGATGATCGGATCGATGCCGTAGTCCTCGCTCCCCAACAAGGCCTCGCCGGACAATTTGACCAAGATTCTGCGGTAGCGCGCGGTGGGCATTGGTTCGGTCATGATCTGTCGTACCCTACTATAAAAGACCCCGCCGGGGCGGGGTCTTGAATCCTGAGAGGTCTAGTGCTTCTGCGGCTTGTCTTTGTCCTGCGCCTTGACCTGGGCCATCACTTCGCCGACGAAATCGTCCTGCTTCTTTTCGATGCCGGCGCCCACCTCATAGCGCACGAAGCGCACCACCTTGGCGCCGGCCTTCTTGACCAGCTTCTCGACCGTCGTCTCCGGATCCTTGACGAAGGGCTGGCCCATCAGGGTGATTTCCGCCAGGAATTTGCGCAGCCGGCCTTCGACCATTTTGGCGACGATTTCGGGCGGCTTCTTCTCGCCCTTGGTTTGATCGGTGAGGATCTCGCGCTCTTTGTCGAGCACCGCGGCCGGTACGTCCGCGGCGTCGACGTACGCGGGGTTGACCGCGGCGACGTGCATCGCCAGGTCCTTGGCCAGGGCCTCGGTGCCGCCCTGCAGTGCGACCAGACTGCCGATCCGCGAGCCGTGGATGTACGACCCCAGAGCATCGGGGGCGGTCACGCGCACGAAGCGGCGCACCGCGATGTTCTCGCCGATCTTCGCGATCAGCGCTCGGCGCTCGTCCTCCAAACTGCCGGCGCCGTGCGCGAGCTTGAGCAGCGCCTCCACGTCGCGTGGCGAGTGCGCCAATGCGGCCTTGGCGAGCTCGCGCGCATAGGCCTGGAATTCGTCGCTGCGCGCCACGAAATCGGTTTCGCAGTTGACCTCGACCAGCACCGCACTGTTGCCGGCGCGCTGCACGGCCACGGTGCCCTCCGCGGCAACCCGCGCGGCCTTCTTGTCGGCTTTGGCGAGGCCGCTCTTGCGCATCAGCTCCGCGGCCGCGTCCAGATCGCCATGGGTCTCCACCAGGGCCTTCTTGCACTCCATCATGCCGGCGCCGGTGCGCTCACGCAGTTGTTTGACCTTATCTGCCGTAATGTTCATGGTGTTCTGACAGCGCCGCTGGCGGCAGTCTTCCTTACGATTTATCCAAGATGCGCCGCGCCGGCCGCGACCGCCCCGCCCTGCGCGGCAAGACGAAACTAAGCGCCACGCGCCGGGGTTCGCCGCCCCACGGGACGGCGCCGCGGCGCACTCGCGGGCCGCGTCTCGGCCGGCGGAGTATCCGCAGCGTCCACGTCGTCGGCTTCGACCTCGACCTCGTCGAGCTGGGCCGCCACCGCCGCCGTACCCGGAATGACCGTCACCGGCACCTTGCGGCGCGGGGGCGGCTTTTTGCCGCGGCCGGCCGCGGGCGGCGGGCGGCGGGCGCCAGCGGCGCGCTTCTTCGGGTTGCCCTCTTCGTCCAATTCGACGAACTCGTCCTCGCCGACCGGGACTTCCGGCAGCGAAGCCTTGCCTTCCAGCACCGATTCCGCGACACCGCCGGCGTACAGCAGAATGGCGCGCATGGCGTCGTCGTTGCCGGGTATCACGTAGTCGATGCCATCGGGCGAGCAATTCGTATCGACCACCGCGACCACCGGAATTCCAAGCTTGCGCGCCTCGTGAATGGCAATTTCCTCATGGCCGACATCGATGACGAACAGCGCATCGGGCAACGCGGTCATGTCGCGGATGCCGCCGAGACTGCGCAGCAGCTTGTCCATTTCCCGGCGCAGCATCTGCGCCTCCTTTTTGCCGCGGCGATCGAGCGAGCCGTTTTGCGCCATTTCGTCGAGCTCATTGAGCCGCTTGATGGACTGCCGGATGGTCTTGAAATTGGTCAGCATGCCGCCGAGCCAACGCTGGTTGACATAGGGCATGTTGCAGCGCATGGCCTCTTTCTGAATCGCATCGCGGGCCGAACGCTTGGTGCCGACGAACAGCACCTTGCCGCCCTCGGCCGCGACTTTCTTGATGAACGCGGAAGCCTGCGAATACAGCGGCTGCGTCTTCTCGAGATTGATGATGTGGATCTTGTTCCGCTCGCCGAAGATGAACGGCGCCATCTTCGGGTTCCAGAAGCGGGTTTGGTGCCCAAAATGGACGCCCGCTTCCAGCATTTGTCGCATTGACACGCTGGTCATAAAAAACTCCTGGCCGGGTTGAGCCTCCGCGTATCCCAATCGGCAACCCGGGAAACCCTTGAATTCGCCGCTTACGCCTGCAAGTTCCAGAAGGTTGCGCCGGGCACCCGGCCGATTGTGACGACACGCGTGCGGGGTTGTTAAAAATAGCCGCGCTTTATACCATGAACCCCTATTGGAAACAAAGTCCTCGCCCCTTATGAACGTGACCATCAAGACGCTCGATGAACAGGACAAAATGCGCGCTGCCGGGCGCCTGGCGGCGAGCGTCCTCGACATGATCGAGCCGTTCGTGCAGCCGGGGGTCACCACCGAGGAGTTGGACAAGCGCTGCCACGACTACATCGTGGGTGAGCTCCAATCGGTCCCGGCCAACCTCAATTACCGCGGCTTCCCGAAGACCATTTGTACCTCCGTCAATCATGTCGTGTGCCATGGGATTCCGGGCGACAAGCGCCTGAAGAACGGGGACATCATCAATATCGACGTGACGGTGATCCGCGACGGTTTCCATGGCGACACGAGCCGCATGTACCTGGTCGGCGCGGTCCCCGTGCTCGCGCGCCGCTTGACGTCGACCTGCTATGAGGCCATGTGGCACGGCATCCACGTGGTCAAGCCGGGTGCGCGCCTGGGCGACATCGGTCACGCCATCCAGAGCTTTGCCGAAAGCAACGGCTTCTCGGTGGTTCGGGAATATTGCGGGCACGGCATCGGCCGCGTGTACCACGAGGATCCGCAGGTGCTGCACTACGGCAAGCCGGGAACCGGCCTGGAGCTGCAGACCGGCATGACCTTTACCATCGAACCGATGATCAACGCCGGACGCCGCGACGTGCGCCTGCTGCCCGACGGCTGGACGGTGGTCACCAAGGATCAGTCGCTGTCGGCGCAGTGGGAGCACACCATCCTGGTCACCGACTCGGGGTTCGAGGTGCTCACCCTTGGCGCAGCTGCGGCGCTGCCTGTCGCGGCGGCGGCCTCTTGAACGCGGGCGCCCGGTTTCTCGAGCCGACCGCCGACTGGCCCTACTTGACGGCCGTGCCCGAGGCGCTGGAAGCCGGCCAGTTCTCTCCGCTCGCGTTTCGCCAGGTGCTCGATGAGGGCAGCGAATTGCTGAAGGAGCGCTTCGTCGCCAACGATGCGATCGAAGATCTGGTCCGCGACCGCGCCCGCCTGGTGGACATCGCGCTGCGCGCTGCCTGGGTGCGGCATGCAGGCAAGTTCGCAGCCGACCTTGCCCTGGTGGCGGTCGGCGGCTACGGGCGCGGCGAACTGCACCCGAGCTCGGACATCGACATCATGGTGCTGCTGCCGAAGAGCGATTCGGCCGATTGGCAGTCGGACATCGAGCGATTCCTGACGTTTCTGTGGGACATCGGCCTCGAGGTCGGGCACAGCGTGCGCTCCATCGATGATTGTCAGCGTGAAAGTCTCGCCGACATCAGCGTGGCGACCACCCTGTTCGAGGCGCGATTGCTGGCGGGCCCCGAGCCGCTGTTCGCAGGCATGCGCCGCGCGCTCGCTTCCGATCGGCTCTGGTCGTCGCAGGATTTCTTCGAAGCCAAGGTCAAGGAACAGACGGAACGCCACCACCGCTATTTCGACACGGCGTACAACCTCGAGCCAAACGTCAAATCGAGCCCGGGCGGCCTGCGCGACATTCAGACCATCGGCTGGGTGGCAAAGCGGCATTTCGGGACGGATACGCTCGATGAGCTGGTGGCGCACGGCTTTTTGACCCGCGAGGAGCTGCGCAAGCTCAAGGCCGGCCAATCCTTCCTGTGGAAGGTGCGCTTCGGTCTGCACGTGCTCACGAGCCGGCGCGAGGATCGCCTGCTGTTCGATTATCAGATCAAGCTCGCGAAGCTGTTCGGCTACGAGGACGCCAGCTTCACCCTCGCGGTCGAACAGCTCATGCAGAAGTACTACCGCACGGTCATGGACATCAGCCTGCTCAACGAAATGCTGCTGCAGCTGTTTCGCGAGGCGATTCTCACGCAAAGCGGACCGCCGGTGCCCATCAATGCGCGCTTTCAGATCCGCAACGATTACTTGGAAGTGACTCACCCGGAGGTATTCGCGCGCTATCCGTCGGCCCTCCTGGAGCTGTTCGTGCTGCTGCAGCAGAACCCCGAGCTGCGCGGTGTGCGTGCCGAGACGATTCGCTTGATCGGCACCCACGTGGGGCTCATCGACGAGGAATTCCGGCAGAACCCGCGCCATCACCGGCTGTTCATGGAGATTCTATGCGCGCCCGTCGGCGTGACGCACGAGATGCGCCGCATGAATTTGTACGGGGTGCTCGGCCGCTACATTCCATCCTTCGGCCGGGTGGTCGGGCGCATGCAGTACGATCTGTTCCACGCCTACACGGTGGATGCGCACACGCTGTTCGTGGTGAGCAATCTGCGGCGCCTGGCGATGCCGAAGTTCAACGACGAATTCCCCGCATTGAGCCAGATCATGCAGTCGCTGCCGCGCCAGGAGCTGGCCTACCTGGCGGCGCTGTTCCACGATATCGCCAAGGGCCGCGGCGGCGACCACTCCGAGCTCGGCGCCGTCGATGCCGAAGCGTTCTGCCTTGAGCAGGGCCTCGGCCGATACGAGGCGCGCCTGGTGGCGTGGCTGGTGCGCAACCACTTGATTCTGTCCATCACCTCGCAGAAGAAGGACATCAGCGATCCGGACATCATTCACGATTTCGCGCGCCGTGTCGGCGACCAGGTTCATTTGGACTATTTGTACGTGCTGACCGTCGCGGATGTGCGCGGCACCAACCCAAAACTATGGAATACGTGGAAGGCGCGCTTGTTCGGGGAGTTCTACGAGCGCACCAAGCGCGCCCTGCGCCGCGGATTGGAAACTCCGGTCGATCAAGACGAATTGGTCCGCGAGACTCAAGCTCAAGCGCGCGCGAAGATGCCCAACCTGGACGCCCAGACGATATCGGAAGTGTGGTCGCGGTGGACCGAGGCGTACTTCCTGCGCTACACGCCGGAGGAGATCGCGTGGCAGACCGCGGTGCTCGCCGCCGGGCGCCATCCCTATGACGACGCCCCGCTGGTCGCGATCCGCCAGCTGGCCGACCGCGGGGGCACCGCAGTTCTCACCTACACGCCGCACCAGGTGCACAGCTTCGCGCGCACCACCGCGGTGCTGGATCAGATGGGGCTCAACGTCGTCGATGCACGCCTGATCACCAGCTCCAACGGCTTCAGCTTGGAGACCTACGTGGTCCTCGAGGACAACGGCGCCGTCATCGCCGATCCGGCGCGCATTCGGGAAATCGAGCGCGGGCTGTGGCGCAATTTGCAGCAGCCGGAGGATTCGCCGCTGACTGTGACACGCCGCGCGCCGCGCCAGGTGCGCATGTTCTCCACGCCGACACAGGTGAATTTCAGTCTGGACAGCCGCAACAACCGCACCATCCTGGAGTTGATAGCCGCGGACCGCCCCGGCCTGCTGTCCGAGGTCGGAAAGGTATTCAAGGCCGAGCACGTCGCCATCCACGGAGCCAAGATCATGACGGTGGGCGAGCGCGCAGAGGACGTTTTCTATATCACCGACGACGACGGGCGCGTGCTCAAAGACGAGGAATGTCAGCGGGTGCAGGACGCTCTGGTGCACGCTCTCGATCGACGCGAGGCGGTGAGAGCATGACGCAGCTGCGCGCGATCATCGAGGAAGCCTATGAGTCGCGGGCGCAGCTCACGCCCAAAACCGCCCCGGCGCAGATCCGCTCGGCGGTCCAGAGCGCGCTCGATGCGCTCGATGCGGGAACGCTGCGGGTAGCGGAGAAGCACAACGGGCGCTGGCAGGTCAACGAGTGGCTGAAGAAAGCCGTGCTGCTCTCGTTTCGCCTGGAAAATAACGCGCCAGTCAGCGCGGGCGATTGCCGCTTTTACGACAAAGTGCCGTTGAAATTCAGCGGCTGGAGCGACGCGCAATTCGCCGCGGCGGGCGTCCGCGTGGTGCCGCCCGCAACGGTGCGGCGCGGAGCGTTCGTGGCACCCAACGTGGTGTTGATGCCGAGCTATGTCAACATCGGGGCGTACGTGGATTCCGGGACCATGGTCGATACCTGGGCCACCGTCGGCTCGTGCGCGCAGATCGGCAAAAACGTGCACTTGTCCGGCGGGGTCGGCATCGGCGGAGTGCTCGAACCATTGCAGGCGAGCCCGACCATCATCGAGGACGATTGCTTCATCGGCGCCCGCTCGGAAATCGTCGAGGGTGTGATCGTCGAGGCCGGCGCCGTCGTGTCGATGGGCGTTTTCATCGGGCAAAGCACCCGCATTTACGATCGCGAGCGCGACGAAATTCTCTACGGCCGCGTGCCGGCGGGGGCCGTCGTGGTGCCTGGGACCCTGCCCTCCGCGGACGGGAAATACGGCCTTGCCTGCGCGGTCATCGTGAAGCGGGTGGACGCCCAGACCCGCGCCAAGACCTCCCTCAACGATCTGCTGCGCAACGTCTCCTGACCGGTCCCGCGAATCGCCAAACCGGCCGGCGGCGCAAGCCGACCGCGGAGAGCCACCGCTGCCGCCGGTCGGCTTGTCTCTGAAAAAGGTAGCACCTTGGCGTGAAAGCGCCAAAGCGTTTTGACGCCAAAGCGGCACATTTTCAAAAGACAAGAGGAAGGGCGAGACTCGCCGGCCGGCGGACGCCGGAGCGGCTGCGGATCAGCCGAAGCGCCCGGTGATATAGTCCTCCGTGAGCCTCTGCTGTGGGTTGGTGAACAGCAGATCCGTCGGCCCCACCTCGATCAAATCGCCCATGTGGAAATACGCCGTGCGCTGCGACACGCGCGCAGCCTGCTGCATGTTGTGCGTCACGATCGTAATGGCGTAGTTCGCGCGCAGCTCGTCGATCAGATCCTCGATCCTCGCGCTGGCGATCGGATCGAGCGCCGAGGTGGGCTCGTCCATCAGGATGACTTCCGGATTGATGGCGATGGTGCGGGCGATGCAGAGGCGCTGCTGCTGGCCGCCCGACAGGCTCGTGCCCGGCTGAGTCAAGCGGTCCTTGACCTCGTCCCACAGGCCGGCGCGCTGCAAGCTCACGGTGACGAGTTCGTCCATGTCGCTGCGGTTCTTGACCAGACCGTGTATGCGCGGGCCGTAGGCGACGTTCGCATAGATCGAATGCGGGAAAGGCGTGGGCTTCTGGAACACAATGCCGACGCGCGCGCGCAGTTGAGCGACGTCCTGCCGGTGGTCGTAGATGTCCTGCCCGTCGAGCGTGATCTTCCCCTCCACGCGCGCACTCGCGATGGTGTCGTTCATGCGGTTGAGGCAGCGCAGAAACGTCGACTTTCCGCACCCGGAAGGCCCGATCATGGACAACACCTCATTGCGTCCTATATCGAGGCTGACGTTTTTGACGGCGTGCTTGTCCCCGTAGTAGACGTTGACCCGGCGCGCCGTCATAACCGGGTCGTAAACCGAATCGCGGGCCGCGGCGGTTCCCTCGCGCTGCGGCGCGGTGGCCGCGGCACGCGCGGGGGCGTCGGCGAGCGCGGGAGCCGCGGCACGCGCGGGGGCGTCGGCGAGCGCGGGAGCCGCGGCAAAATCGGCTCGCGCGGTTTCCGCGGCGACTCTATCTTCGGCGGTTTTCACGGCATTCTCATTCGGGCTCAACCGAAGCGGCCTGTGATGTAATCGTCGGTCTTGCGATTTTTGGGAGACGTGAATATCTCGCTTGACGGCCCGATTTCCACGAGCTCTCCCAGATACATGAATCCCGTGACATTCGACACGCGGGCGGCCTGCTGCAAATTGTGGGTCACCACTACGATACAATACTTTTCACGCAGCGCCTGCAGGGTCTCCTCCACCTTCAAGGTCGATATCGGATCGAGCGCGGCCGTTGGCTCGTCGAGCAGCAGCACCTCCGGCTGCACGGCGATGGTGCGCGCGACGCACAAGCGCTGCTGCTGTCCGCCGGACAGACTTCTGCCGTCGGCGTCCAGTTTATCCTTCACCTCGTCCCACAGCGCCGCGTCCTTGAGCGCCGATTCAACGCGCCCCTTGAGCTCGGCGCCGCGCATTCCGCCGGCGAGCCTCAAGCCGAAGGCGACGTTGTCGTAGACCGACATCGGAAACGGCGTCGCCTTTTGAAATACCATGCCGACCCGGTAGCGCAGGTCCGCCACATCGACCGAGGGCGCAAGAATGTCGCGGCCGCCGATCAGCACCTCGCCTTCCGCGCGCTGCTTCGGGTAGAGCGCATACATCCGGTTCAGCACGCGCAGCAGGGTCGATTTGCCGCAGCCCGAGGGTCCGATGAACGCCGTGATCGAGCGATCCGCCAGGGACATGTTGATGTTGTGCAGCGCCTGCAATTTGCCGTAGTAAAAATTGAGGTTGCGGATCTCGATCTTGGGCGGCCCCGTATCGGCCGGAGCATGCGGCGCAAGCGTCTTGAACGGTCCGCGAGTCTTCAGGTGCTTGGGCGGCTTTGGCGAGGGTATCATCATTTGGATGACCCTCCCTTCGCCTGCAGCAGGGAGAGCAGTACCCGGGCAGAAATGCTCAGGATCAGGATGGTCACCGTGATGATCAAAGCGCCGGCCCAGGCGAGGTCCTGCCAGTCCTTGTACGGGCTCAGGGCGAACTGGAAGATGACCACCGGCAGATTCGCCATCGGCGCATTGAGGTCGGTGCTCCAAAATTGATTATTGAGCGCCGTGAACAGCAGCGGCGCGGTTTCGCCGCTGATGCGCGCGATGGCCAGCAGCAGACCGGTGACGATGCCGCTGCGGGCGGCCGGGTACAGGATGCTCAAGATCGTTCGCCAGGGGTAGGCGCCGAGCGCCGCAGAGGAGTCCTTCATTCCGACCGGTACCAAATTGAGCATGTCCTCCGTGGTGCGCAATGTCACCGGAATGGCGAGAACCGCGAGCGACAGGGCCCCGGCAATCGCCGAGAAATGCCCCATCCGCACCACGATGATTTCATAAATGAACAGGCCGATGATGATCGACGGTGCGCTCAGCAGCACATCGTTGATGAAGCGAACCGTGGTGCTCAATCGGGAGTTTCGACCGTATTCGGCAAGATAGGTCCCCGCCAGCACGCCGATCGGCGAACCGACCAGAATGCCGATGAGCGTCATCGCCCCGCTGCCATAGAGCGCGTTGAGCAAGCCGCCCTGGCCGCCGGGAGGCGGCGTCATCTGGGTAAACAGCTTTCCGGACATTCCCGCGATGCCGTGCGCGATCAAGGTCCACAGCAGCGCCGCCAAACAGGCGAGGCCCGCCAGCGTCGCAATCAACGACAACGCAAGGAAAAGGCGATTTTTCACTTTGCGGAAAGCGCGCCGATTCATAAAGTGCGCCGGTTCATAAGGACATCAGCGCGCGCCGTTCGAGCCTGCGCAGCATCGCCTGCGCCGCGGCGATCACCGAAAAGGTGATCAG
The DNA here is from genome assembly GCA_963837045.1 of uncultured Gammaproteobacteria bacterium. Lineage (GTDB taxonomy): Bacteria > Pseudomonadota > Gammaproteobacteria > Steroidobacterales > Steroidobacteraceae > Bog-1198. The sequence continues at coordinate 124,601 of CAWIMA010000016.1, read as the reverse complement.
AAACAGCAGCAGCCCAAGGGCGATCAGCGAGGAGGTGTACAGATCGCCGACCGCCTCGGTGAACTCGTTGGCGATCGAGGAGGAAATGGTGGTGCCCGGCGCCAGCAGCGATGAGCTGATGCGATGCGCGTTGCCGATCACGAAGGTGACCGCCATGGTTTCGCCGAGCGCGCGCCCCAGACCGAGCATGACGCCGCCGACGATTCCGACCCGAGAATGCGGCACGACCACGTTCCAGATGACCTCCCAAGTGGTCGCACCCAGTCCATAGCCGGACTCCTTGAGCATGGGCGGTACCGTATCGAACACGTCGCGCATGGTCGCGGCGATGAACGGCAGGACCATGATGGCGAGCACGAATCCGGCGGTCAGAACCCCGATTCCGTAGGGTGGGCCCATGAACAATCTACCGATGCCGGGAATCGCTCCGGCGTGTCCGATCAACCAGGGCTGAACGTGGCGTTGCAGCATCGGCGCGAGCACGAACAAGCCCCAGATGCCGAAGATGATGCTGGGCACCGCGGCCAGCAGTTCGACGGCGACTCCGATGGGCCGCTTCAACAGGGGCGGGGACATCTCGGTCAAAAACAAGGCGATCCCGAATCCCGTCGGAACCGCGATCGCCATGGCGATCAAGGAGGTGACCACGGTACCGTAAATCGGCGCCAATGCGCCGAACTCATCGGTGACGGGATTCCATACTTCGCGGGTGACGAAGGAAAAACCGAAATGCTTGAGGGCGGGCCATGAACCGTGCAGCAACGACACCGTCACACCGCCCAGAATCACCAGCACCAGAACCGCCGCGCTCAATGTGGCCGAGCGGAAGATTCTTTCGTAGATCAATTGCTTGGCGGCGTGACTCGGATCGATGATCGCCACGGTGTCAGTTTCGCTCCCGCTAAACCCGGCCGGTCGATGAGGCGGCGCACGCTCGAATCGCGCCATCGGCCGATTGTATATGATGACGTGCGAATCAACCCGCTCGGCGCTATTTGCCGGTCCAGACCGGATGACCGCCCGCGGTGATCTCTGTGCTCCAGGTCTTTTTGACTTGCGCGATCAGCGATGCGGGCAGCGGCACATAGTCCAGTTCGGACGCCATGCCGGCCCCATCCTGGTAGGCCCATGCGAAGAACTTCAACGCCGCCTCGACCGGTGCCGGATCAGCCGGCTGTCTGTACAGGAGAATGAAGCTCGCGCCGGTGATGGGCCAACTCTTGGCGCCCGCTTGATCGGTCAGGACCAGATAATACGAGTCCGCGGCGGCCCAGTCGGCATTGGCGGCGGCCGCTTGAAAGGACTCGGCGTTCGGCGCCACGGTGGCGCCGGCCTTGTTGGTGAGCAAGACATACGCCATTTTGTTTTGCTTCGCGTAAGCATATTCGACATAGCCGATGGCGCCGTCGGTCTGGGTGGTCATGTTGGCCACTCCCTCGTTGCCCTTGGCGCCGATGCCGATCGGCCATTGCACGGATGTGTTGGCGCCGATGCTCGACTGGAACTTCGGGCTTTCCTTCGAGAGATACTCGGAGAACAGGAAATTCGTGCCTGAGCCGTCCGAGCGGTACACCGGTGCGATGGCCGTGCCGGGCAGTGCGAGCTTCGGGTTCAAGCGCTTGATCTGCGGATCGTCCCACTTGGCGATATCGCCGATATAAATGGCGGCGACCGTGGCGCCGTCCAGGTGCAGCTGCCCCGGGGCCACTCCCTTGATGTTCACCACCGGAACGACGCCGCCGATGATCATCGGAAACTGCAGCAGCCCGGCCTCTTTCAGATCGTCCGGCTTCAACGGCATGTCCGAGGCGCCGAAGGTGACGGTCTTCGCTTTGATCTGCTTGATGCCCCCGCCGGACCCGATCGACTGATAGTTGAGGCCGATGCCGGTGAGCTTCTTGTACGCATCCGCCCACTTTGCATAGATCGGGTACGGGAAGGTCGCACCTGCGCCGGAGATATCCGCCGCCGCGGCGGCGAGGCTGCAGCAAGCTGCGATTCCGGCGACGGCGAGACTTTTGAGAGTGTTCATAATGTATACAACCTTTCGTTCCAATGCCGGCGCTCATGGTTCGGCTGCAGCCAGCGACGCAGTTAACCCTAAATTATGACTGCGACATATGTCTATTTCATGAAAGGTCACGTCAGGCGCGATAATCAGCGGCGGCGGTCTCATCGCGCGGTGTGCGCCCCGCACTCATCGCATTCAGCACCGGCGTCAGGACCATCGCTACTGCCAGATTGAGGATAATCGTACAGAAGGCGGTATAGCCGGGGAACGTGTAGCCGCCGAGCGCGAGCGGATAGGTCGGGGTCAAGTGCGCCGAGACGGCCATCGCCGTGCCGGCGAAGATTCCGGCCAGCGAGTCGGGGATCTCATGGCCCGGGTTCGGGCCATGAGATCCCCGCCGCAACTACCCGCTGCTAGAAGGAAAACCGAACGCCGATCGTCGGATTGATGTTCTGCCGTTGGAGGTACCCGTTGGCGAGCCCGTTGGTGACGTCCGAGTACATCGCACCCGCATACGCGTCGAAGCGCTTGGTGAAGCGGTAATCGGCATACAACGAAAACGCGATGAGATTGCCGCTGCAGGCTCCGCTCACGGTGCTCGAGCAGCCTGCGTCCGCGCCCGTGGCGTAGGCATCCTGTTTGTAGCCGTAGACCGCACCGGTCAGGTCGAGTTGGGGGAGGACCGGATACTTCAGGCCCGCCCAGTACACCTGCAGAGTCTTGGAGGCTTTCGCGTACGCGGTGTTGTTGGGGTCGGCGATCACGTAGCCGCCGATGGTGTTGTAGCCGGGCGGCAGGGGAATCGACGGATTATCGAATACGATGTGTTCCCAGCCCGCGAAAACTTTCGGGCCGCCGAAATCGTACGACGCCATGATGCTGTAGCTCTTGTTGTCGGAGATGGTGCCCGCCAGCACATTGCTCGCCGAGTAGCCGGCGGCCAGCACCCCGGGATAGGCCGTTGTGCTGATCGCGGATGCTGACACGGCATCCTTGGCATAGACGTAGTAGGCATCGACCGAGAGCCCTGCGTAATCGAAGCCCAATTGGCCTTCGACCACGGTAAAGGCCTCGCCGCTGCCGCCGCCGTTGCGATATGCCTCGGCGTTGCCGTTGGAGAACTTGTACATCAATCCCATGTGCACCAAGCTGATCTTGTTCGTGTATTTCAACGAGTCATCGAGCCGGCGCTCCTCGGTGTCGCCGGCACCGGCGGCGGTGCCCGACAGACCGATCAACGAGAACGCCTGCGAGGCCCCAGCGGGGTCATATTTGGAGATGCCGTCCGCCAGCAGCGTGTTCTGGCGGCCAAAAGTGATCGTGCCGAAGGTCGGGGAGCTCAAGCCCGCGAAGGACTGCTGGAACGCCTGACCGGCCACGCTGGTGTCGATGTTGGTGTTTTGCGAGGCCAGCGGCTTGCCGTTGTTCTGCACGATCGACTTCAGGCCGTCGCTGATCTCTCCGGACTGCGGATTGAAAAAGGTCTCCAATTTGAACACCGCCGACCAATCGCCCATTCCGGGCAGCGGCTCTTTGCCTTGCAGCCCCACGCGCGATTGGCTCAAGTTGCTGGGAGTGACCCCGAAGACCGAGTTGTTGCTGTTCTTCTGGACGATGTCCGCACTGCCGCCGGGAAAGTAGTCGCTGATCGGCGCCGCATGCGTGTCGTATTGCAAGCCCACATCGACGATGCCGTAGAGCGTAATGCCGTGCCAGGTCAGGCTGCTGTCGTCAGCGGGCGCCGCGCCTGCCGAGGATTGCGCCTGCGCAGCACCTGCGGCGGTCACGGCGACCAAAACGGCCAGAAAACCACACGTGCGCACAGCGAAGCCGCGGCGATCGCGGCTAACAGTTGCCCTGCGTTTCATCGCAATGCTCAGGTCTGATTTGTCCACAAGTTTTACTCCGAGTTGAATTGATGTTGATTGTTGCGCCAAACGTACATGTTACCACTTTTCTGCGAGATCAGCTCGCCAAAATACGTATCGTTCCCGCCACATCCATGGTTGCTCAAATCATTCTGCGGTCGCTCAAATAGCGGGAAAATCGATTTAGCTGTCCTGGATGTCATTAAGTGCGGATTAGTTTTTCCGTATTTATTGATCCGATTTCGTGGCATGCACGCTACATCGCGCGCGTAAGAGACAGCTTATGCAGCGCGTATTTTCAACAACCAATGTGACATTCCGATGACCGGGAGCTTCGGCGAGGTCTGCGCTATGGCGCCGGCGGGAGTGCTCGCGTGTCGTCGATTCGGGTTTCGTCGCCGAAATGATGACCCGGCGGCCCGACGAGATAGCTCGGCCCCCAATCGCGCGAATTGTCGAACATATCGTAAAAGCCGAGGTTTTGACTGACCCTGAGGCCGCCGTCATAGCGGATGGGGGTCGCTGCGCAACCGCCGAACAACAGCGTCAGCAGCCCGATCACGCAGAGATAGGCAACTCCCGGGTGATTTGCTCCGTACATCCAACAGCCCTCCATGTTTCGCTCCCGGCTGCGTACGCTCCGCGCCCGCCGTCATCGAACATCCGACGCAAATGCCGATTGATTGCATGCCGAGCCCGGAAAATTCGTGAACGCACTGTTCCAACGGGGCAAGACATCGCTACGCCGACCTGCGGATAGCTCAGGCCCTGGATCTCACGCAGCCAGATTGCCATGCGCTGCTCGTCGGGCAGCGCGTCGACCGCCGCATCTACCGCGCCGCAGAGTTCGTCGCACAATGCGAGATTCTCCGGCGTATCCAACTCGTACAGGGTCTGCACAGGCTCATCCATCACTGCGCCACTCGCCTGCCGCGCGTGCCGCGCCAGTGCTGTCATTGCCGAGTTGATCGCGATCCGATGCAGCCATGAATAGAATGCAGATTCGCCTCTAAAACGAGGCAGGGCCCCATAGGCCTTTATGAACGTCTCCTGGACCACATCCTCTGCGTCGGCGCGATTTGGCGTATAGCGCATCGCAAGCTTCATCACGCGATGCCAGTATTTGCGCACCAATGCGTCAAATGCGCCCCGATCGCCTGACTGGGCGCGCAGCACGAGCGTTCGATCCCAAGCATCGGCGTTCATCAGGAATCCCCCTCCGGCCCCAATAGATTCCACGCATGTGCAGCGTGAGCCGCTCGGATTAAAGGACCGCTAGCGCGACATTAAGAATGCGACAACCGGAACCACCCATCGCATCTGAAGTCGAACCACCACGGGTGGGATGTAAGGATGAACAGGCTCAACTCAACGCGTGCCTTCGCTTTTGCCCTGATCGCGGCGGGCGCCGTGAGTGGCTGTGCGACGTACAGAAAATGCGGATTCGAGGGCTGCCCCGGCGACGCGAAGATCACCGCCGAAGTGCGCGCGCTGCTCGATCAACATCCGGCATTGGAGGGTTCCAATACGGTATACGTGCAGACGCTCGATCACGCGGTGTATCTCAGTGGTCTGGTCGACACGCCCTTTCAGCGCCGAACGGCGCAATCGGTCGCCCTTCAAGCCCCGGGCGTGGTGCGGGTCGTGAACATGATCGGCGTAAGCAACCAGAGATGAGGGCGCGAAGCGGACTCCAGAGCGGGGGGGGGGTCACGGTCCCAGAACCGACGCGCAATTTTTACAATTGCAGAGGCGTGCGATTCGACGACTGAATTGGGACCGATCTGCGCCAGTCTTGCGGCCGTCTCCTGCAATGAAAGGCCCGGTAGCGGCGGACTCTAATACGGCATTAACTCCCTTTTAATCTTTGTCTCGCATGCTGCTGTTCGTGGAGACACCATGGATTGCTCACTAATTGCGCCGCCGGGGGTTCGATCATCGGCAACCTCGATCGAAAGGCCGGCGGCGAATGATGCCGCCTATCTGCAAACGAACGATTCGGCCTTCTGCGCACTGACCGATTTTCGGCGTGAACACCCGATCACGGTCGACGCGAACAGCTCGATCGAGGATGCGCTCGGTGACATGAACCGGCTGCGCGTTCATGCACTACTGGTGACTCGACAGGCTGGCGAAGGCACCGGGCCCCAAGTCGTCGGTCTGATCACTTACTATGATGTCGAGCAAAGACGTCCCCATCGGTACCCGGAATCGGCAGCTTCGAGCGGACGAAGCGACGTACGCGTGGGCGAGTTCATGACGCCTTGCAACGAATTGCCGCTCGTTAAGTACGATTCGCTGCAATCGCTCACCGCATATGATCTTTACCAAATGTTTCAGGGCACGGGATTGACGCATTTGCTCGTCATTGAACCAAACGGCGATGAGTCGGCCGTGGCGAGAGGTCTCGTGTCCCGTGCAGCTCTCGCCAAACGCTTGCGCCGCGCCCGCGCACCTGCACTTTAGCGCCTCGCAATCGCCCAACAGAAAACGTCCTCGAACTGGCCGCCTTTATAGATTCTCTTGCGGACCAGCCCCTCGCGTTGCATGCCGATGGCGGCAAGGACGCGACCCGCGAGCAGGTGTCGGTCGAGCTGTAGAGCGTAGATTCGATTCATATTGAGGCTTGTCAATGCAAAATCCACGATCGCTGCGGACCATTCGATGGCATCGCTTTTGCGTTTCACACCGCAACCCACCCACAATCGCAATTCCGCCTGACTTCGCTCAGTGTCAATTTTGTCCAGTCCCGCGTAGCCTACAATTCGATCCTCATCGACATTGACCGCCGCCCAATGCAGCGCCAGCCGACCGTCCGAAGCAGTTGGGTGCGATGATATCCACATTCGCGCAAATTCCAGCGTGTAGGGATGCGGGATGCCGACGGAGGTGTCGGCGATGCGGTGTTCGCCGGCGAGCATGGCCATTCGTTCTATATCCGCCAATTCAAACGGTCGAAATTGAAATCGCCGAGTGCGCAGTGTGGGATAGGAACCAGCGATACAGGCTACTCCTGCGGGCGAACTTTTCGTCCCACAATATTTCGATGTGCTCTGCTCCGGTTCTTGTTGCGCCCAAGCGCCATTGAGCTTGCCCCAGTCCCGCCCGATCCGAGCGCTGACATTCGTTTGAGTAGACACTATGCCACCTCGAGATGCGGGCATAATCATTTGGACATACGAGCATCGCGTGGAGTTCCCGGGCGAGTTTGCCTCTCCAGATCGCGATCCGCACCATACGCGAGAACGAGCGTTCGCTCCGTCGATACTTCAATCCAAGCATCGGACCTAAATACCCGCGCATCGCGCTCGCGCAGCGACAGTACGGTCTTTGCGGAATTGACCGCGATGCGATCAGATCCTCAGCGTCGGCGATTGCGCGTGTAGCGCATCGAGAGCTTCATGACGCGATGCAGCCATGAGTACCATTGAATACGTGGGCCATCGTCTGACAGTCCCAATCAAACGATTTTGAGGCTCTTGAACGCCACCTGCTTAACGGCATCCAAAACAATTGAAAACCCCATCGCTCCGCTAAGTACTGCTGCAATCGTCAAAGCGTTCAGTGGTGCCATGAGTGAGCCGGTGATTGCCAGGGAAGCGGCAATGCCAATATCCAACGCGGAAGACAGCATGAGCCAACTTCCCGGTCGGGATTGCCACATATGTCGGCGCTCGCGCACGACATAGACGGTCGCTTGGCCTGCGAAGACGAGCGTGATGAAAGCAAGGGTTCGCAAACGCGCGATATCGAAACCGAGGACGTATTTTCCCACCGCGACCACGCCGACGGCAAACAGCAATCCGAATAATCCGAGCACGGCGGCGGCGGCGGTGATGGGGCGAATGCGCCAACGGTCGGGCGAGCGCGACGGCGTCGCCCGGTCGGTGGTCAATGACATCGTGAGAAAGTCGCCCGTGATCAGCAGTAGAGCCATCAACATGGGCGTCAGTATCGCGTGGCCCGTCATCACCAGACCAGCCCCCAAGAACAGCACGAGTTCAAATTTCTTTACGAGCGCATTGAGCGTGTAGGTAAGGATGCGCTGGAAGGCGGATCGACCTTCTTTGATCGCCGTAACAATGCCCTCCAGCCCGGGTTCGGTCAGTACCATGCTCGCCGCCGATTTGGCAACGTCGGTTGCCGTAAAGACGGCAATACCCATCTGCGCTTGGCGCAGGGCAGGTGCGTCGTTGGCGCCGTCACCGCACATGCCAACAGTGTGCCCATTGCGCTGGAGCGCCTTCACCAAACGGAATTTGTCCTCAGGAAAGACCCCGGCATAGACCGAGAAGTCTTCGGGTCTGACTCGATCGGGGATGGCCCCGGGCGGACAAATTGCCCCTTCAAGCCCGATGGCCTTGGCAACGGCTGCCGCCGTCGGTGCAGCATCACCCGTGACCATGACGGCGTGCACGCCCATCGAACGCAGCTCCGCGAGCAGCGTCTTCGAATCCTGCCGCGGCGGATCGCTGAGGGCGACCAGTCCCATGAGCGTCAGCTGTTGGGGCGGGCCGCCGGCGACCGCCAGCACCCGGAAGCCTTGTGCCGTCAAGTGGTCGAGTTCAGCTTCGACCCCTGGCCCGAATGGCGCGATAACGGCAATCGCCCCGGGCGCCCCCTTGACGATGCGCAGTTCACCGACCCGCTCATCGGCAATCAGCGTCTCGGAGGTCTTGGTCGCGGGATCGAACGGCGTGAACCGCAATACCGTGCGTCGGAGAATCGGGGAGCCTTGCGCAAGCGACGATGCGCGAATGGCGCTGTCCACCGGGTCGTGCCCAGTGTCGGCGCTAGCCAGGGCGGCCCAGGCGAGGACATCTTCGTCCCGAAGGTCGTTCCTCATTGGTTTGACGGCCGTGACCGCCAGCTCGTTGCGCGTCAGGGTCCCGGTCTTGTCCGCACACAGAACATCGACGGTGGCAGCCTCGTGGATGGCCGACAGGCGCGTAAGCAGGACCCCTCTTTGAGAAAGGGCCTGCGCACTTAACGCCGCGGCGAGCGTGAAGGTCGCCGGCAGCGCAACCGGAACCGAAGCAAGCAGCGCCGTCAAAACCAGAGGAATGATGTGATCAACCGGCATCGCCATGAAGTGTGCGTAGGCGATCAGCAGCACCACGACGGCGCCGTTGAAAACCGCGAGATTGCGCACAACGCCGAGAACAGCCTGCTGCTCACCGCTTTGCGCGTGAGCGATACGAACCAGCTCCGCCGTCTTGCCAAAGAAGGTCCGTTCACCAGTCGCTGTAATCTCTGCCGTGGCCGCGCCCCGCCGCACGAGCGCACTGGCATAGGCGGTCTTTCCGGCGCCAATCTCGACCGCGACCGATTCGCCCGTGAGCATCGACTGATCGAGTAGCACCGATCCATCGAGGAGGCGCGCGTCGGCGGGAACGACGCCGCCGAGGGCGAGCCGAACGATGTCACCGGGAACGAGCTCCGCGGCCGGTATTTCGACCCACTTTCCGTCGCGCTTGACGAACGCGTTCAACGCGAGCTTCGACTTGAGCGCCGCTAATGCCTGCCCGGCGCGCCCTTCCTGGAAGACTCCTAGGGCTACGTTGAAGATCAGCAACACCGCGATGATCAGCGCCTCCATACGCTCGCCGATAGCCAATTGCAGAACAATGGCTGCCTCGAGCATCCAAGGCACCGGCTCCCAGAAGCGGCGTGCAATTCTTGCAACGGGAGAAACATGCGGTTCGACGACGGCATTAGGCCCGATTTGCGCGAATCGTCGTGCCGCCTCCTGCGACGAAAGGCCCGATATCGGTGAAATCGTCATGACAACTCAATTCTCGGCTCGAGGAGTGACTCCTTCGATCGTTAGCGACGGAATCTGCTGCGGGACAATGTTCAAGGACGCGCCCTACTATAATAGTGGTTAATGGGGGGGGAGAAGCAGATTATGGTGATGGTGACGCGGCGCCACTTCCTGCTATCCACGGCTGCGCTATCGGTTGGCTGTGTCGGGCGCGGAACCATGGCGAGTGCACCCATCGGCGTGGATGCAAAAGTCCGCCTACCCGCACTGGGCCAATCTTGGCGGTATGCGAAACATGATCTGATCACAGGGTCCACGGTCGATACCGAGGTCGATTATGTATCCGCCGTCGGGCGGGTCATTGAGATACAGACGCAGTCGGAAATGGCCCAAGACGAGCCGCGCACCTATCCGTCCTGGGGTGCGCGCTGGCTGGAAAAATATGGCGCCCGCGATAGACCTGCAGGCCCTCTGCCGAGCGAGGTACAAGATCCCTGGGGCATGATTCTGGTCGACCCCCACTGGGGCGAGCTACAGGCGTATGAGAGGCCGCTACCACTTTGGCCCGCGGAGCTGCGATCCGGCTGGTCGAGCGGCACACTCATTACGCAATACCAGACAGACAATCAAGATCCGCTGACGTGGCAATTGACTATGACCGCCCATGACTGGGAATCGATCACGGTTCCTGCCGGTCATTTTAGGGCGCTGCGCTATATCAATCTGATCTACTTTCTCTACCCCAATGTTTCCGAGCGGGTCGCTGCCAAGCGCAAAGAGACCATCTGGTTTGCGCCAGAAATAGGCCGCTGGGTGGTGCGCGAGAGTTCCGGAAGCTTTTACCAAGATGTCGGCACCGAGTTCCAAGAAAGCAGCTATCGGTGGGAATTGCTTGGCTGGACGTAGGCAAGCGATCGTTAACGAGGCGATTGCGCACGTCAAGACAGCGAGATATTGTCCACCCCCACAGGAGTATCGCGCGGATCCATTGGGGCGACCTGAAGGTGTGCGCCGCCAAACAGCGCGCGACGTTTGATCGCCTGTGCGACCGATGTAGGAACCATTTCTTCCCACGACACATCATGGTCCCTAATCCTTTTGAGCACATCGCGCGAGTAGATATGGAGGATGTTTGCGTCGAACCCCGCTATGCAATCGATGTAGTGATTCTCGAGAAGATGCGCATACAGGTTTGCGAGGTGATCAACAATGCGCACATTCTTCGCGTTAATCAATACGCTCGACGCGAACGTATCATTTGAGGTGCCGCTCCCTCGGGAATCCAACAGGTACCTTTCGTACGCCTCCTTCCTCATCGGGTAAACGTAGAGCTTGACCGCATTTCTGAAAAGTCGCCCAAAGGATTCCAAAATACCGCCCTCCAGATTCTCGTAGTACTTCTCATTGAATACCTCCAACAAATTGTTGATCCCCAGGGCGACGCCGATCATTTCCTTTGAGTAACGCCGGAAATAGGACGTGAGTCGGTAGTACTCGGAGTAGTTAGAGATTAGAACCGTGAAGCCGATGTCGGCCAAAAGATCGACGCGTGACAAAAAGTCCTGAGGATCGAGATGGCCACTGGAGAGCAGATTGTTCATCGTGATCTCCATGAGAATGATTACGTCTTTGCCCTTCACCCGCGGTTCCTGTACGAACTGTGAGGCAGCGCAGTTGATCATGTCGACGTTCACGTGGGTGACCGGCCGGAAGCTGCCTCGTTCCACCAGGATCGCTTTCTTGTACAGCACCTCGGACGGCTGCAGCACGTCGCACTGCCGGCCGAACATAACGGCGTTCGTAAGCCTAAACTCCACAAGATGAAGCGACATGAGGCGGTTGTCCACTTTTTCGAAATACGGACCCGCAAAACGCAGCATATCGACCTCTATCCTGCCCGGAGCCAGATCGTCATGGAGTGATCCGATTAGTTTCTTCGGATCGTCGCGGTAATAAAAGGCGCCGTAAATCAGATTGACGCCGACAATCCCGAGTGCCTGTTGCTGCAAAGTCGCTTCCTTGTCCCACATTCGGACATGCAACACGATTTCGCTAGGCTCGCGTTTGGGCTCGATCTGAAGCCGGATTCCCAACCAGCCGTGCGCTTCGTTCGTATCTTTGGAGTTGCTGGTGGCAACCGTATTTGCGAAAACGAAGAAACACGTGCGGTCGCCGCGCGTCGCACCAAGCCGCTCGATCAAAAGCTGGTATTCATGATCCAACATGAGCTTCAGGCGCTCGCGGGATACATACCTCGGCGCCCTCCCGTAGATAGCGTCGCTGAACACCATGTCGTAGGCAGAAATGGATTTGGCGATAGTCCGCGAAGCTCCGCCGGCGTGGAAGAATTCTCGTGCGACTTCCTGCCCAGCCCCAATCTCCGCGAACGTTCCATACTTTGGCGCGTCCCTATTTATCGTGAGCACTTTCTGCGTCGTCGTTAGGAGCTCGTCATTTTCGTTCATTCTCGTAGCCTCGCGTCGCACCCCGCCCGCCATGCTTCCGACGCCGGGTGCCAACCGTGCAATACCTGCTGCCTCATCGCCTAACTCGCATGACAACGAACGATATTTGAGACGTCATTGGTGTTTCAGAGTTCCGGGGTTAACCCGTACTTAAGACACGCTCGCTTCGTAAATCATTTGCAAAAGTGAACCACACTCCGTGGCGTTCCATGAAAGCCGCATAGCAGAGAGTTCTAATACGGCATTAACTCCCTTTTAATCTTTGTCTCGCATGCTGCGATCTAAGCGCTTTGTCTTACTCTGCGTGCCCCCTTGTCGGAGGTAGACTTGCGATCCGGAGAGGCATTATGGAAAACGCGTTAATAGTACCGTCGGGGGTTCGGTCGGCAAAATCTGTAGTTGATCGAGCCGTTGCAACTTACGGTGCCTATTTGGAGTCGGATGATTCCGCCTTCTGCGCACTGACTGATTTTCGGCGCGAATATCCCATCACGGTGGAGGTCGATAGTTCTATCGATGATGCGCTAGGGCACATGAATCGCCTGGGGATTCATGCGCTACTGGTGACTCGACAAGACGACGCGGGCATTGAGCAACAAGTCGTCGGCCTGATCACTTACTACGACATCGAGCGTAGATGCCCTCATCGGTATCCGCAAGCGATGGTTGCCAGCGCGCAACCGCGAATCCGCGTGGCTGACGTCATGACGTCCTGGAATGAGCTACCGCTGGTCAAGTACGAATCGCTGCAATCGCTCACCGCCTATGATCTCTACGAGACGTTTCAGGGAACCGGCTTGACGCATCTGCTCGTCATTGAAAATCACGGCCATGAGCCGGCGCTTGCAAGGGGCCTCGTATCCCGTACCGCTCTCACCATACGCTTGCATCGCGCCCGCGCCGCTTGTGCGCGTTAGCAATCTCGAGGTAAGTGGCCCGTTCGTTGGCATGGGCTATCTCGCCTTCGGCGCGTCGGCTGGGTCATCGGCGGTCGCTTGTAGGCTTGAGCAGACCACAGGATCCGCATGGACGTAGTGAACCGTATCGTCATGCACGCATCGTCTAGATTGAACACCTGTCGATCCGCGTCATATTGTTATGTGCGTTACGAGTTACTCCTTCCAAGTGCCCAACAGACAACGTCCTCAAACAGGCCCCCTTGATAAATCCGTTTCCGGACCAGCCCTTCGCGCTGCATACCGATGGCGGTCAGAACGCGAGCTGCTAGCGGGTGTCTGCCGAGTTGTAGAGCATAGATTCGATTCATGTTGAGGCCGATCAACGCAAATTCCACGATCGCCGCGGACCATTCAACGGCATAGCTCTTCCGTTCCACGCCGCAGCCCACCCAAAATCGCAATTCCGCCTGTCCTCGGTCAGTGTCAATGTTATTCAACCCCGCATAACCCACGATCCGGTTATCGCCGATCTTAAGCGCCGCCCAATGCAGCGCTCGACGACCCTTCCACGCGGCGGAGTGAGAGGATATCCACGTTCGCGCGAATTCCATCGTGTACGGATGCGGGACACCAATGGTCGTGTCAGCGATGCGGTGCTCGCCCGCAAGAACGGCCAATGATTCGATGTCCGTCAGCGCGAATGGGCGAAATTGAAATCGCCGAGTGCTCAGCGTCGGATAGGAACTATCGGAAGTCACCACAGCAGATGAACTTCTCGTCTCTTGATGCTTCGATAGGCTCTGTGCAGGGTCTGTCGACACGATTGTTGGCATCACTACTCCACGCTGTAGTTGCGACCGATCAGACAGGCCCCTTCCGCGCGAAGGTAATTCGCACGCTTCGTCGTCGAAGGACCCGCTGGTTCCGAATTCGCGGGCGGTGAGGCGCTCGAGGCACCCGTCGCGGTCGGATCGAATCCGCTTTGGCCTACCGCCCAGCGATGGCAATCCTCGCGATCGCGCGCTAGTTGCTCGTTCGATTGCCCCGCCTTGGGATATATGAACAACTCACGCATCGCTGGCGCCTGCGTCTGCACCTGATCGACAAGGCCAGGCGGGGGCTGCACGGTTTCATACTCGGCAGCGCTGTTGTTCCATTGATAATAATTGTCGTCGGCGTAGTAATAGGGTACGCCGTCCCACCAGTACGTGTCGTAATACCAGGGCAGCGTCGCAAAAAAGAGGCCGTATCCCAATCCCCCCCAACCGCCATAGAACCCACCGCGGTACCATCCGTAGCCATAGCCACCGCCCCCACGCCAACCTCCGCGGTAGCCCCCGCCGCCCCCGTGCCAACCTCCGCGGTAGCCACCTCCGTAAAAGCCGCCTCCGCGACCGCCGCCGTGAAATCCTCCGCCTCCATGGCCTCCGCCACCGCCGCCGTGACCGCCGCCGCCACCTGAATGGGCGAATGCGAGACCAGAGGATCCGACAGCGATGAGGGCCAGACTTGCCGCGACGATCCCGTGCTTTCGTGTGTTACGCATAACGACACCTCGAGAGGCAGGTTCAACCGGAACGGCCCGTCAATTCGGAAATTGCATTGTCAATTGACGCGCCCACTCCTTGCATAATTCGACTCGGCAACATCGAGCGTAGTTCCAGGGTTGCCTATCGAGATGGCTGACACGTAACCTACGCGAAGACCTTGTTTCTCGCTATTGTGCGCATGATAAAGAGGTGATGCGCCTCGCCCTGATGCTCCGAGCGTAGTGCATGAGAATCTTCTAATGATGATCTAACGACACTCTAATGGGAACGCTATGCAATGCTGAATCGAGGATGTCCATTGTGCGAATACTCATTGTCGAAGATGATCGCAAATTGGCTGAATTTATCGCCCGCGGATTGCGCGCCGAACGATTCGCCGTCGACCTCGCGGGGAACGGTCGCGAAGGCGAAGCCTACATCAACTCCTATTCATACGACCTACTAGTACTTGACTTAATGCTTCCGCAATTGAGCGGCACCGAACTGTTGAGGCGGGTGCGCCAATCCCATTCCTCACTTCCGGTTCTGGTGCTCACGGCGCGCGACGCGATTGAGGACAAGGTGATGCATTTTGAGGCCGGGGCGGATGATTATCTGACGAAGCCCTTCGATTTCGCCGAGCTGCTGGTGCGGACTAGGGCGCTCCTGCGGCGCGCGCCCATCGAGCGGGCCGACGTGCTGCGCATCGCTGATCTTGAGCTCAATCGACTCACTCAACAAGTGAGACGCGACGGCCAGCGGATCGATCTTACGGCAAAGGAATACGCGCTTTTCGAATATCTGTTGTGTTCGCCTGGTCGAGTGTTCACGAGGACCATGATCCTCAATCACGTGTGGGACCAGAGCTTCGAGGGAGTCACCAACATCGTGGATGTTTATGTGCGTTACCTGCGCAGAAAGATCGACGAACCCTTCCCAGCCAAACTCATTCACACAGTGCGCGGCGTAGGCTATTGTGTGCGCGAGGCAGAAACGAGCGACACGCCGCACTAGAATGAATCATCGTTCGCTCGTCTTTCGATTAGGAGCGTGGTACACGCTGCTCTTGAGCGCGACCTTCGTTCTCGTCGGGGCGGGGACTTATTTCGGTCTGCAACACTACCTGCGATCGAATATAAGAAATTCGTTGAGCCGCCGCTCAACACAGGTGGAGGAGATACTCATCCGGGCACCGGCGGATGCCACAAGCAACGCGATCGCACGCGAAATAGAGACCCGGGTTGCGCCAGAATTCAATAATCGCTTTGTGCGAGTGACCCGCGTCCCAGCGACCGTGGTCTATCGTTCCGGTGCGCCCGCCGATCGCAGCTTCGATCCGTCGGCGGTGGCAACGCTGGTGCTTGCAAACACCACAAAAGCGGCGATGCCTGCTTCCTTGATCGTTGACGACCAGCATCTGATGATCCACGTGACGCCCGTAAGCACGGTTTCTGGCAACTATATCGTCGAGCTGGGCGTCTCAATTGAGC
This sequence comes from uncultured Gammaproteobacteria bacterium, assembly GCA_963837045.1. Lineage (GTDB taxonomy): Bacteria > Pseudomonadota > Gammaproteobacteria > Steroidobacterales > Steroidobacteraceae > Bog-1198. The sequence goes on along the minus strand of CAWIMA010000016.1, from coordinate 108,575 downwards.
CGATCGACGCGGCGTTGGATCGCTTGCTAGATCTGCTCGCGTTGCTGCTCCCGGTGCTCATCGTCTGCGCCGCCGGGGGTGGCTATTGGCTTGTGAGTTGGGCACTGCGACCGGTCGATCGATTATCGCGGACCGCTGAACAGATGAGCCTGCAGAATCTGACCTTACGGCTTCCGGTCGTGCCAAGCGGCGACGCGCTTGAGCGACTCTCGATTTCATTCAACACGATGCTGGGGCGTTTGCGCGACTCGGTTCAGACGTCGCGCCGGTTTCTAGCGGATGCATCCCATGAGCTTCGCACGCCGCTCACGGTAATCAAAGGCGAGTTGGAAGAACTGACCCGCGAATCCCGCTTGACCGAAAGTGACCTGCGCGAACGTGTAGGCAGCGTCCTCGAAGAAGTCGCGCGTTTGGAGCATCTGGTGTCTGGATTGCTAGTGCTGTCGCGGCTTGACGCCGGCGAAACGCAGAGCGATTGGGTCGACGTTGACTTGGCGGAACTTACACTAAGCACCGCCGAGCAAATGCGCCTGATGGCTGAGGATCGCGGCATTGAGATCGACTTATCGGCGCTGCAAAGGACTGTCGTCCGGGGGGATCGAGCGCGGCTCAAACAAATCATCGTCAATCTTCTCGATAACGCGATCCGCTTCACCCTCCGGGGGGGCACCGTGTCGCTGCGCACCGCCGCGGATGACACGGGAAGCGTCCTCGAGGTGTGGGATACCGGTATTGGCATCCCACCCTGTGCGATCCCGCATGTATTTGATCGATTCTTTCGCGTTGACGAAGGCCGTTCGCGCGAAGAGGGTGGCGCGGGACTTGGACTATCGATCGTAAAGTCCATATGTTCTGCGCATGGCGCGGAAATCGACGTACAGAGCCGCCTGGAGTGGGGCAGTCGCTTCCGCGTTAGGTTTCCCCGGCGCCCAATCGCCGCCCCACTGGGTGCACCTGGGGCACCCCAGCCCGCCGCTTCACCAACTCCCGAGAGCCTGATTGACACCCCGCTATCGATTGACGTTCTGGCGAACCCGCCCAGACTGACCCCGAAAGGGTGAACACCTCCTCTCTCGTGCATAGACATAGACTTGCGTTTGGCGAGAAGCGCCCCCTCTTTTCTAATGCGGCGTTAGGGAATTTTTAATGTTCACGCCCCAATCTACTCGTCAACATGATGCATCAGACATCTGCCCTCAAGCCGAGCAACTCGAAACGCCAGGGACGCCAACAACGTATTGCGGAATTGGAATTGATTACGGAAGTGAAGTCTTGCGATCGAATCCTCGTGCTGCGTGCCCAATCCGGTGAGCGCAGCGCATTCAACGCGCTGGTCCGTAGATACCGACATCGCGTCATGAAGCTCTCGATGCGCTACACGCGCAATCGCGCCGACGCTGAGGATGCGGTACAAAATACATTCCTCAAGGCCTATTGGGGGCTACAGCACTTTCGCGGCGACGCCGCCTTCTATTCTTGGCTGTATCGCATCGCTGTCAACTCGGCAAAGACCGTACAGTCACTTCGCGCGCGCGATGCGAGCGTATTTAGGTCCGCTACTCGGCACGACGATGAACTGAACGAAACCTCCGTGCCGCTGAAGGAGCTGGACACACCGGAGGAGCTTGCGCTCACGGATGAGATCTGCGATTCGGTCAATGCGGCCATTGAGGCGCTCTGTGAAGAGCAGCGCACCGCCATTGTGTTGCGCGAATTTCACGGCCTTAGCTACGCACAAGTAGCCTCCGCAATGTCTTGCCCCGTCGGAACGGTGCGCTCGCGCGTATTCCGGGCTCGCGAAGCGATAGACAATCAATTGCGCCGTGTCTTTGAGGACGGCATTGGACGTTCGAGGCGGAACTTGTCGTTGCGCTCGTGGAAAACCGGGGGTTGCGTCGTATGAGCGTGTCAATTCACTGCACTCACAGAAGCCGGAGATTGCCGCCTGGCCGATCACAGCGGCGTTTGCCACTTTGCGCACTTGTTCGTTATTGCGGGGACACGAACGTCTTAATGATCGCTGGATTACACACTTACTTGGATACCCTATGGCATTAAGGGACTTGCTCGTATACGTTGATCAATCGGAAGGCGCATCCGTGCGTTTGCGCCTCGCTGCAGATCTCGCGCGTCGCCACGAGAGTCGGCTGACCGCCCTTTTCGTCAGAGAATACACTTCGGCGCAACTTTACGAGCAAGGGACCGCAGAGTTAGGCCTTGCTTCGGCTGAAGGGATGGAACGCACAAATCGGCATATCCACCAATCGATCAACGTCATAGAGCAAAGACTGCGAGCGGCGCTTGAGACAGCAAAGCAGGAGTACGGCCTCAAGACCGAATGGCGCTCCCTCGATGGCGTCGCATCGACGGTGGTCCCTCAGCATGCGCGCTATGCCGATCTTTGTATTCTGGGCCAATCGGCGCCGGTCGATACTGCTGCTGTGGGGTACACCTTTGGCGAGCAACTGTTGTTCGTTATCGGGCGGCCCGTGTTGTTCGTCCCCGCTTTGGGATCGTTCGACAGTCTCGGCCGGCATATTCTGGTTGCCTGGAACTCAAGCCGGCCATCGGCCCGAGCCCTCAACGATGCGCTGCCACTCATCGAGCGCGCCGAGCAGACCACGGTAGTCACACTCAATCCAACGGAATTTATAGACCGACACGGGGCCCTGCCTGCGGACCGCATGGTTGAACATCTGAGCCGGCATACCACTGTTTCCGTGCAAGGGATCCAGCTCTTTAAAGTTCCCGCCGCTTCGATTGCCGACGTGCTGCAGGCTAAGGCACATGAGATTGGTGCCGATGTGATCGTGGCGGGCGCGTACGGCCATCCGATGCTTTGGGAGAAGCTGCTGGGCGGAGTCACTCGTGACCTGCTCGCGCGCATGAGTCTGCCGGTTATGATGTCACACTGATGCTAATCGCGCTCAGCATCTTGTTTGCAGATTCCGCAATTACACACATACCATCAGATTTAATATTCCTACCTCGCGTAGAGCCGCAAGTTTTAGCCGCCTGGAAACTTTACATCAATCACCTCTCCTCCGGGCAATACACACTCACCGCCGCCGCCCCCATGCATTCCGTTGGCCGGATACACGAGCTGAAATTGGCATCTCATGCGCGAGCCGCTCGGTGAGGCGAGATCCGCAACGACGCGATCCGTATAGTGCGCAGCAAAATCCGGGGATGACCCTACACCCCAGTCGGTTTCATTCCAACCCGAATACCAGCCGTCAAACAGCGTAGCGCTATCGAACTTCGCATCGCGCGTGATCTGATAATACTTTCCGCGATAGTTCGTGCCGTCGGACAATGTTGCTTGCATCGTCCCAGAATGTGCGTTGGAACTCCTCCAGCTAAATGGGGTCGGACTCGCCCCAGACGGTGTGTAGCCAATCCCGGTACCCATCGTGGCGCAACCGACCGCGATCGCCGCGAGGAGCAGTAGCAGCAACCACTCCACGGCGGTTCGATGCGGCATAGTCATCTTCGCGGTATCGGGATGCAGCGCGAAGCAGCGTGGTCCATTACCTTCGCACCGCCATACACCGGACGGGACAATTGGCGGCGCGAAACGCATGACGACCTCCCGGCTCGAGTTACCACTCCAATTGGAGTCTATGTTTAGTGTCCAAGACAAAGATTAAGGGTCGACGAATGCAAAATTAAAAGCCAACGCACCGGCTTGAGGCCGCGCGAGACCGCCCGGCAGTCGCTAGACGGCCACCCCCTCCCTTACCAGCACTCGACCGACAGCCGGGCCGCCGCTGGATAATCTTTGAACCTACACCCCTATTCTCAGTTTCGCGCCTCGAGTTCTTAGGTACTTACCCGTATTCAATTCCGCATTTGCATATTTGCGCAATCGCGCAACAACGGGTATCGTCTACGCCGTTTAATTGGACCTGCTTTCATTATGGCGTTTAACTTCCAAAAAACCTTGATGCCGTCGTGCGCGGCGCGGCCGCAGCGAGAATTACTGCTGGCTCTCGCCCTGAAGGGTATTTTTCTGTTAATCATCTATTGTTTGTTCTTTGGCCCGGCGCATCGCTTGCCGTCAGACGCTGCGGCGACCGCGGCGGCGCTCATCGGAACGAACAAGGGCTAGGGAATCGCGATGAACACATTGAATCTGGTCGACCTCTCACGGCTGCAGTTTGCCGTGACCGCGATGTATCATTTTCTGTTCGTGCCGCTGACCCTGGGCCTTTCCATCCTGTTGGCGATCATGGAGAGCGTCTACGTGATGACGGGGCGCCCCATCTGGCGCGAGATGACGCGCTTTTGGGGCATTCTGTTCGGCATCAATTTCGCGATGGGTGTCGCCACCGGGATCACGATGGAGTTCCAATTCGGCACCAATTGGGCTTATTACTCGCATTACGTCGGGGATATCTTCGGCGTGCCGCTCGCGATCGAAGGCTTGATGGCCTTTTTTCTCGAGGGCACGTTCATCGGCTTGTTCTTCTTCGGTTGGGATCGCCTGAGCCGCCTGCAGCACCTCATCGTCACTTGGCTGGTCGCGATCGGCAGCAATTTATCCGCCTTGTGGATTCTGATTGCGAACGCCTGGATGCAGAACCCCACCGGCGCTCGCTTCAACTCGAGCACCATGCGCATGGAGCTCGATTCGATCCGGGACGTCATTTTCAATCCTGTGGCGCAATCCAAATTCGTCCACACCGTGAGCGCGGGCTACGTGACTGGGGCGGTGTTTGTGCTCGCGATCAGCGCCTGGTATCTGCTCAAGGGCCGGCACATCGAATTTGCCAAGCGCTCGGCCACCGTCGCGATCAGCTTTGGTCTTGCGGCGGCCTTATCGGTGGTCGTGCTCGGCGATGAGAGCGGATACACCTTGACCGAGCATCAAAAAATGAAGATCGCCGTGATCGAAGGCATGTGGCACACCGAGCCGGCGCCGGAGCCGTTCACGGTATTTGGACTGCCCGATACCGCAGCTCACGCAACACGCGATGAAGTCAAAATCCCGTGGGTGCTGGGATTGATCGCCACCCGGTCGTTGAATACGGAGATTCCGGGAATTACCGAGCTCGTCGGCCGCGCGAAGGAGCGGATCGTCAACGGCATACCCGCTTTCACGGCGCTGCGCGCGCTGCGCCAGGACCCCAAGGATGCCGCGGCCCGTCAGACGCTGAAAGAGCACGTCGAGGATCTCGGGTACGCGCTGCTGCTGCGCAAGTACGTCGAGGATCCCGCCCTGGCGACTCCGGCGCAAATCGACCAGGCGGCCTGGGATACGGTCCCCTCCGTGGGCCCCATGTTCTGGTCGTTTCGGCTGATGGTGGGCTTAGGATTGTTCTTCATTGCATTCTTTGCCGTCGGATTTTATCTGGCCGCGCGACGCTGCATTGCGCAAAGCCGCGGGTTTCTCACGTTAGCCCTCTGGATGCTGCCGCTGCCCTGGCTCGCCGCGGAGGTGGGCTGGTTCATCGCCGAGCACGGGCGGCAGCCCTGGGCGATCGAGGGCGTTCTGCCGACGTTCCTCGCGGTCTCGCCGATTCCGGCATCGAGCGTTGCGCTCAGCCTGGCGGGATTCGTGGCTTTCTATACCGTTCTCGCGGTCGTTGACGTGTTTCTCCTCAAGAAATACGTGAAGCTTGGCCCCGGCGCGGCCTCGGCGCCCGGCGATCTCACCGGCGCCCCAGACGGCCTCAACCCCGCCGGCCTCCGGCGGTAGGAGCACGCATGTTGGACTTCGAAACACTGAAGGTCATCTGGTGGCTGCTGCTCGGCGTGCTGTTGATCGGCTTTGCGATCATGGATGGGTTCGACCTGGGCGTCGGGATGCTGCTGCCGTTCGTTGCGCGCGGCGACACCGAGCGGCGCGTCGTGATCAATACCGTGGGACCCGTGTGGGAAGGCAATCAGGTCTGGCTCATCTTAGGCGGAGGCGCGATCTTTGCAGCCTGGCCGGCGCTCTACGCGGCGAGCTTCTCAGGATTTTATCTGGCAATGATGCTCGTGCTCGCTGCGCTCATCTTGCGGCCGGTGGGATTCAAGTTCCGCAGCAAGATGCCGGGCGCCCGCTGGCGTGCGAGCTGGGATTGGGCTCTATTTGTCGGCGGTGCCGTGCCGGCGCTCGTATTCGGCGTCGCCATGGGAAACCTTCTTGAGGGTGTCCCCTTCAGCTTTGATTCGGACCTTCGCGCCACCTATGCGTTTGGGTTATTCGATCTCTTAAATCCACTTGCGTTGCTGTGCGGATTCGTCAGCATTGCGATGTTGCTGACGCACGGCGCGGTATACCTTGCGGTGAAAACCGAAGGCGCAGTGGCGCAGCGCGCGCGCACCATTTCACGCTTCGCGGCGCTTGCGTGGGTGCTGCTGTTCGCACTCGCCGGCCTATGGCTCTGGATGGGCCACTTCGGCTTTGCCATCACCAGCGGCGCCATGCCGGGAGGCGCACCCGACCCTCTGGCAAAAACCGCCGCACCGCTCGCCGGCGCGTGGCTGGCCAACTATGGGCGGTGGCCGGTGACGACACTGATTCCGGCGGTCGGCCTGGCGGCGCCTTTGGCGGTTGCGGCACTGGCTGGAATCCGCAGGCGGCTCATCGTCTTCGTCGTCAGCGCCCTTGGGATCGCCGGCGTCATAGGCACCATGGGCATCAGCCTGTTTCCGTTCCTGCTCCCCTCCTCCTCGCATCCTGGCAGCAGTCTGACGGTTTGGGATGCCTCGAGCAGCCATCGAACGCTCGGCATCATGCTGATCGCGGTGATCATCTTTCTGCCGATCGTACTGGCCTACACCGGCTGGGTGTACCGCGTCATGCGCGGGCCCGTGACCGGCGCGTACATTGAAGCCCATCGTGACACGAGTTATTGAGGGGACGCCATGTGGTATTTCAGCTGGATACTAGGTCTTGGACTCGCCTGCGCGTTTGCGATCCTGAACGCCATGTGGTTTGAATTGGATGCAGACCGGCACGCGGGTGAGCGGCCGGCCGACACGGCGAATATTTCCTGACTTTTCACCCGCCATGCAGCCGCCAATCTATGATGCATCTTGACGCTCTTGACGAATCTGCGGAACGCGCGGCGGAGTTCCTGAGAACCGTCGCGCACCCCGGGCGTCTGCGTATCGTCTGCGCGCTGATGCAAGGCGAACTCTCCGCGAGCCAATTGGCGCGCCAAGCGCGCTTGCCTGCCCCGGCGCTGTCGCAACAAGCGGCCATTCTCCATGCGGAAGGGCTGATCGGGCGACGACGCGAGGGGCGCTCCGTGCTGTACCGCCTACGCGCGCCCGAAGTGAAATCGCTTGCAAAGCTGCTGTATCGACTGTTCTGTAAACCACCCTCCGCACCGGCGCGCCGTGGCGGCAGGAAAAAGGAGCACGCCCATGACGAAGCATATAACGCCGATCGAGACCCTGGATCCGGCCGAAGTGGCGCGCCTGCTGCGCGCCGGCAAGCTGCTGCTGATAGACGTTCGGGAGCCTGAAGAGTACGCGGCGGAGCGGATCTCCGGAGCGCTTCTCTATCCGCTCTCGACATTCGATGCCTCGACACTGCCGGACGATGGTCCGCGCCGGGTCGTGTTTCACTGTGGAAGCGGCAAGCGCTCGCTCGCTGCGGCGGAGCGGCGTCTCGCAGCCGGCCAGGCGCATGCGGCGCACATGGGCGGCGGCATCGCGGCCTGGAAAGCCGCGGGACTACCGGTGATTGCGCTCGGTTCGGCAAGCTGATCCGGCCGTAAACACACACTCATCCGAGCAAAGGGATACTCATGAAGGCATACCCACACACCTACAGCGTCAGCGCGCAGGGTTCGGCGATTGGCGCCGTTCCGGTCGTATCGCAGGGATTACCGGCTATTGAGACGGCACCGCCGCCGGAATTCGATGGTCCTGGCGGCGTTTGGTCACCCGAGACCTTGCTCGTAGCCGCCATCGCCAACTGCTTCATCCTGACCTTCCGCGGCGTATCACGCGCAGTTCACTTCGATTGGGAAAGGCTCGAGGCTGAAGTTGATGGCACACTGGAACGGAATTCTGGGGTCACCCAATTCACCCGCTACCACACCCGCGCGACGCTGACCATGAAGGCGGGTACCGATCATGCCAAGGCGCGGGAGCTTTTGGAGCGGGCCGAAAAGATCTGTCTGGTTGCGAATTCGCTTCGCGGGGAGAGGACACTCGAAATGCAGCTGCTCGAGGTTCAAGAATCGGCGCGATCGCATCCATGATTGGATCAATCGGTGATTTGGCCGGTTATGGGTTGATGGCTCTAGGAGTCGCGATCGTTCTCAGACGCGTGATCACCGTGCTGAGTGCACGGCGGCGAATTCCTGAACTGCTGAAATCCGGTGCACAAATCCTCGATGTGAGATCACCCGGCGAATTCGCCGCGGGTCATGCCTCGGGGAGCCGAAACGTTCCGCTCGACGATCTCGAGCGCGAAGCGAAGGATCTGGACCCAAACCGTTGGATCATTGTCTGCTGCGCATCGGGCACACGCAGCGGCATGGCTCGCCGCTGGCTTCTCCGACACGGGTTCTCACACGTGTTGAATGGTGGCTCCTGGCGCAACCTGCCGTGACCGAATTGTCCGATCTCATTCGGCCTTGGTTCTTATTGGCAGCGTAACGCTGACGGAGTAACCGCCGTCGTTGTTAAGACCAGCACGGCGGACCATTCAGGCGGCTTCAAATACGATCGCCTGCATGTGCAAGGGACGCTCTCCGAGTCTCAGCTCACGGATGAATGCGTCAGTGAGTGCCTGAATGAGCCGCTCCGGGTTCGCGCCCGCGCGAGTGCGGATTTGCTCGATCAGTGGTGTGCCGCAAATAAGGCCGCGCGCGAAAAACGCGGGGTCGGCCACCTGCTTTGCCCGCCGCACGACCGACGTTTTGATGTTGGCAAACCCTGCGTCGATCAACGACGCCTTGATTGCATCGCAATTGTGGTAGCCAAAGGGAACTTGGAAAAATTGCGGCGGGTCGTCGGGATAAAGCCGGGCCGCCGTCTCGTACGCCAAGCGACCGAAAGCGTTATGAGCATGCGAGTCCCACACGTTGAACACATAGTGGCCGTTCGGCGCCAATACGCGACGCACCTCGCGGTGAGACTGGAGTTTGTCCGGAAAAAACATTACTCCGTACTGGCACACGACCGCATCGAAGGCGCCCTCCGGAAAAGGCAGTTCAGTGGCATCGGCAGGCATGAACGTGACCTGCTCCACGGGCCCGAACTTCGTTCGCGCTATGTCGAGCATTGCCTCGTTGAGGTCAGTTGCTGTCAGCCGTGAACCCGTCGGCAGCAGATTTCGCAGTTGCCGCGTGACGATGCCCGTGCCCGCCGCGGTCTCCAGGACCCGCTCTGGGGACGAGGCAGCAGCTCGGCGCGCGATGTCGGCAGCGTAATCGGCAAAGATCACCGGACCGAGAGCCCGTTCGTAGTGGTCAGGAATCGCGCCGGTAAAGTGTGCCGCCGTGGTGTCGTGCATATCGAATTCTCGTGTGTGACGGGCATTTCTACAAGTGACTCGGAGTGCCCCTATCCCTCTGGCACGGTTGCGAAGGCGATTACCCCCAGCGGCGCGACGAGGATTCTCAACCCGCCGGCGATCCGGCGACGCCAAACGCGCGCTGAATGAGCCAATTGGCAATACCGCCGCCCACCACGAGATAACCGAACAGTATGGTGCCCAGCGCGAGTGCATCGCGGCCGGCGAGTCGAAGCTTGGCGACGGTGGTGTCGAGACCGAGTGCGGCCATCGCCCCGGCAAGCAGCACGATATCCAGTGTACGAAGCGCCGCAAGGGCAGGTGCCGGCAATCCCAAGTAAGGATGCACAATGGCAATGACGATGAATGCGATCGCGAACCCCGGCAGACGCGGCGCTGTAGCGGTCTTGCTGGGCTGCGTTTCGCGTGGGGCATACCACCCCAGCACGATCAGAAACGGCGCAAGCATCATGACTCGGATCATTTTGACGATCACCGCATTCTCCGCGGTCGCGCCGCCAATGGTCTTGCCGATGGCGACCACTTGGGCCACCTCGTGCACCGTGGAACCGACGTAGATGCCGAAGGGCGCGCGCGCGATCCCGAGGATGCCAAACAACAGCGGATAGACGAGCATCGCGAGGCTGCCGAATAGTACGACTTGGCCGACCGCCGCGGAGGTCTTGTGCGGCGCGGCGCCCAGCACCGATTCCGTTGCGACAACAGCGGCTGCTCCGCAAATCCCGCTGCCCGCTGAGGCCAGCAGAACCGTATCGCGATCCATCTTCAGCCAGCGAAATCCCACCCACCAACCCACGACAATCGTGGAAATGACTATAAATAAGTCGGCCGCGATCGCCGCGGGACCCACCTCAACGATCTGCTGCAGGCTCAGGTTGAGCCCGTAGAGCGCGACGCCGATGCGCAGAAGCGTCTTCTGCGCGAATTCAAGTCCCGGTTGTGCCGCCGGATTCGCGAGCGCGCGGTGAGCGATATTCCCAAGCAACACCCCGACAAGAATGGCGATCGTCAGCGCGCTTAAGCCCAGCGCCGCGAGCGCCGGCACGCGTGCCAGCAGAAGCGCCAGCGCACTGATGACAACGACGATCGCCAGGCCGGGCCCCAACCTGCGAGCAGCGTCCTTCAACGCTGCGCACTTCTTGGTCGAGCGGTGCTAACCGCCCCGACCGCAGCCGATGCCCACATCAGTCCGTGCTTACCACACCGCCTCACATGCGCTTGGGGACCGTAGGAGAGGTGTTGATACCCAGCACCCTGTAGAGCGGGCAGAAACTAAATGCAGCCGTCAAGAGCAGCACGAGGCCCGCGAGCGCCAACCAGCGAAGGGGACCCGCCAGCAAGAAAAAAGCACTCAACAGGGCCAGTCCCAGCACGACCCGCACGACACGATCAATCGATCCGACATTGGTATTCATGACATGATCTCCATTGGTTGTCGCCACCGTTCGCCGCGGCCTGTCCGCGGCAAAAAAACCATTCGCAGCGTCTTCTCTCAGTTTCTCTTCGGCGTCCCGTCCTTCGCCTTCTTGGCGTATTTCTTCGAGGCCGCGGGCCCGCAGAACGCCGTATACAAAACCTCCATGATCTTAAGGGCGGGTCCCTTGGCAAGCGCGTAGTAGATCGTCTGCGATTGGCGAGTAGTAGTTACCAAGCCGGCATCACGCAGGACTGCCAAATGTTGGGAAAGCGCCGACTGACTCAAGGGCACGCGCTCATTGATCTCTCCGACCGACAGGGATCCCTCGAGCAGGCAACAAAGCATCAGGAGACGTTGGTCGTTCGCGAGTGCCTTTAAGAAGGCAGCCGCTTCGGTCGCGTGCTCCTGGATCGCCGCCATCGCCGGCAGAAGCCGGTTTTTTCCTTCACGACTTGCCACCTCTGTTGCCATGGTCGGCCTCCAGTTATCCGAATGGACATGTTTATTCATCCGTCGTTGCTAATTTAGCATATTATGATATAATATGCCAGTGAAATCGGTAAAGCGCTCCCATTTTAGTTCGAGGGGAATATTTATGAGCATTGATCGCTGGGTCATGAGATTTGCAGGCACGGTCGTGCTGGTGAGCCTGCTTCTGGCGCATTTTGTGAGCCCTAATTGGCTATGGCTCACGGCATTTGCGGGTGCCAACCTGCTCCAGTCCTCCTTCACGGGCTTTTGCCCGCTCGTGCCCGTGTTGAGGCGCCTGGGCGTGCGGCCCGGCCAAGCCTTCTCCTAAGAGCGGAGCGCTATCCCATGCGGCTGTCCCGAGCGGCACGTTTGTTGAGCGCCCTGCCCGGACTTGTGCTCCTCGTTGCGGGATGCGGCGGCAAGCCGGCTCCGCCCGCGGGTCCGGCGGCAGCGCCGCTCGCAAGCATCGTGATTCAGCCGGTGCACACGCCGCTCGAGCGCACCGTCGATGGCACGATCGAGGCGGTGAATCAGGCGACGGTCTCGGCTCAGACGAGCGGCCGGGTCGCGGAGATTCTGTACGACGTCAACGACGTCGTGCCCGCCGGCGCCGTCATCATGCGGCTCAAAGGCACCGAACAGCGCGCCGGCCTTCAGGGCGCGGAAGCGGGGCTTACCGAGGCCAAAGCTCGCAACGTCGAGGCCGCGACAAGTTACCAGCGAGTCGCGGACCTGTATCAGCGCCGAGTCGTGTCGAAGGCTCAGCTCGATCAGGCGACCGCCAACCGGGATGCTGCCGCCGCACACTTGGCCGCCGCGGAGGCCGGGCTTACGACCGCGCGTGAGGGGGTCGGCTACACCGAGATTCGCGCTCCCTATGGCGGCGTCGTCACCAAGCGGCTGGTCGAGGTCGGCGAGACGGTGAGTCCAGGCACGCCCTTGATGACCGGTCTTTCGCTGCGGGACCTGCGCGTCAACATCAACGTCCCGCAGAGCATCGTCATGCAAGTCCGCAAGCTCAAACAGGCGGCGGTTTATGTCGGTGATCAGCGCATCGAGGCCACGAAAATCACGATCTTTCCGGAGGAAGCGACTCCCTCGAGCACATTTCGGGCGCGGCTCGATCTGCCACCCGGCGCCCTCGACCTCGCACCCGGCATGTACGTCAAAGTCGGACTCGTCATCGGCGAGGCCGATCGGCTCCTCATCCCGGCGTCCGCGGTAGTCGAACGCAGTGAGGTCACCGGCGTTTACGTGATCGACGCCCACGGAATGGTATCACTTAGATACGTGCGTCCCGGACACCGCTTCGGTGACCAACTCGAGATCCTTGCCGGGCTGGCCGCGGGCGACCGGATCGCACTCGACCCGATTGCCGCCAGCGCCGAAATCGCCGTTGCAGGACCTCGATCGTGAGCGAACCGCTCGGCTTGAGCGGGCGGATCGCACGGTTCTTTCTGGAGAATCAGCTCACGCCGCTGCTCGCCTTGACGGCGCTGCTGATGGGCGCCTTCGCGGTCCTCGTGACCCCCCGCGAGGAGGAGCCGCAGATCGAGGTCACCTTCGCCAATATCCTGATTCCTTTTCCCGGGGCGAGCTCCGAACAAGTCGAGAATCTCGTCGCGACTCCGATGGAGAAAGTCCTGGGGGAGATCTCGGGAGTCAAACACATCTATTCGGTGTCGCGGCCCGGCCTCGCAATCCTCACGGTGCAGTACGAGGTCGGCATTCACCGCAATGATGCCATCGTGCGGCTCTACAACGCGGTCTATTCGAATCAGGATTGGCGCCCCGCGGGCGTCGGCATCGGGCAGCCGCTGATCAAGCCGAAGGGGATCGATGACGTGCCGATCGTCACGCTCACGTTGTGGAGCCGCGATCCCGCGCTCGGTGCTCATGAACTCGGGCAAGTGGCTCGCGCGATCGAAAGTGAGATCAAGCGTGTTCCGAACACCCGTAACGTGTATTCGGTCGGGGACACGGACCCCTTGATCCGCGTCGAACTCGATCCAGGGCGTCTAACGGCGGCCGGACTCACCGCCGGCGAGCTCGCCGCGGCGCTGCAGGCCGCAAACCTCGTGCGCCAGGCTGATGCAGTGGTCAGTGACGATCAACTCTCGCCGGTACAGGCCGGTCGGTTCCTCGCCAATCGCGACGATGTGGGCGGCCTGATCGTCTCCGCGCGCGACGGTAAGCCGATCTATCTCGACGATGTGGCGACGGTCACCGATGCACCGCAGACCCCGTCGCGTTATGCCTGGTTCGGCACGGGTCCCGCATCCGCCAAACGGGGGGCGCCGGTCAGTCAGGCGCCCGCGGTGACCCTGGCGATCGCCAAGAAGCCCGGCAGCAACGCAATCGACGTCGCGACCGCCGTCATCAGCCGCGTCGAACAGTTAAAGGGCATCACGATTCCCGCCGGCGTCGAGGTCACGGTGACCCGCAACTACGGTGTCACCGCCAACGACAAGGCAAAGAAGCTGATCGAAAAGCTCTTGTTCGCGACAGCGTCCGTGGTGCTTCTGGTATTGCTCGCGGTGGGTAAACGCGAGGCGCTGGTCGTAGGCGCCGCGGTCGTCGTGACCCTCGCCGCTACCCTGTTCGCTTCCTGGGCCTGGGGCTTCACGATCAATCGGGTATCGCTGTTCGCGCTGATCTTCGCGATCGGCATTCTGGTCGATGATGCCATCGTGATCGTGGAGAACGTGCACCGGCATCTCTCGGTCGACAAGGGCTCTATTTCCGAGATCATCCCGCTTGCCGTTAACGAGGTGGGCGGACCCACCATTCTTGCCACCTTTACCGTGATTGCGGCGTTGCTGCCCATGGCGTTCGTCTCGGGCCTGATGGGCCCCTACATGAGCCCGATTCCGATCAATGCCAGTATGGGGATGCTGATCTCGCTCGCCGTCGCCCTGATCTTCACGCCTTGGCTGTGCCGAAAACTGTTCGCCAGCGCGCCGCACGACGAGACGGCCGAATCGCAGACGGAAGGCAAGTTGCATCGCTTCTTCGAACGGCTGATGACGCCGTTTCTCACCGGCGATCACGCGCGCCGGCGCCGTCATCGGCTGTATCTCGGGACCCTAGGGGCAATCTTGGTCGCGGTTCTTCTTGCGGTCGTACAACTCGTCGTCTTGAAGATGCTCCCCTTTGACAACAAGTCCGAATTCCAGGTCGTCGTCAACATGCCGGAAGGCACCCCGGTTGAGGGGACCGCCCGGGTGCTGGCGGGATTAGCGAGCATCGTACGGCAGGTGCCGGAAGTCACGGATTACCAAGCCTACGCCGGGACTGCGGCGCCGATTAATTTCAATGGCCTGGTGCGCCAGTATTATCTGCGTGCCGACAGCAGCCAGGGGGATCTGCAGGTCAACCTCGTCGACAAGAGTGATCGCAGCCGCAAGAGCCACGACATCGCGCGCGCCATTCGTCCGGCGCTCGCCGCCGAGGGCAAGCGCCTCGGCGCCGCCTCGGTCCAAGTGGTCGAAGTGCCACCGGGGCCGCCGGTGCAGGCGCCGCTCGTGGCGGAGATCTACGGCCCGGTGTATGCCGCGCAACAGAAAATCGGCCGCGCGCTGCGCGCCATGTTCGATTCGACCCGCGACATCGTCGATACCGACGATACCCTGTCCGCACCGGCCCCCCGTTACGTCGTAGCCCTCGATCGAGCCAAGGCGGCCCTGCTCGGGGTCACCCAGGCGGCGGCCATGGAATCGCTCACCGCGGCGCTCGCCGGATTGGATGCCACCTACGTCCACTCGGGGCGGGAACGCGACCCGATCGCCGTGCGACTCGAACTGGGATCGGCAGACAAACGGGGTCTGCAGCAGGCCCTCGCCCTCCCGGTGCGCGCCATGACCGGCGCGTTGGTGCCGTTATCCGAGGTGGTCACCGTCTCCGAGAAGCCGTGGGATGCGACGATTTATCACAAGGATTTGCTGCCGGTGGTCTTCGTCACGGGCGACATGGCCGGGCGGCTCGACAGCCCCTTGTATGGCATGTTCAGTCTGGTCTCGCAGATCAACAAGGCAGCGCCAGCCGGCCAGCCGCTCGTGCAACGCTTCGTGAGCCCGCCGGATCGCCTGAGCGAGTTCAGCGTGAAGTGGGACGGTGAGTGGACCATCACCTATGAGACATTTCGCGACATGGGACTCGCCTACGCGGTGGGCCTGGTGTTCATTTACCTGCTGGTCGTCGCGCAGTTTCGCTCCTATGCCGTGCCGCTCATCATCATGGCACCGATTCCCCTGACAATCATCGGCGTCATGCCCGGGCACGCCTTGCTCGGCGCACAATTCACCGCGACCTCGATGATCGGCATGATCGCACTCGCCGGCATCATCGTGCGAAACTCCATTTTGCTGGTCGACTTCATCAACCAGCAGATCGCGGCCGGCCAGCCGCTCGCTCAAGCGGTGATCGGTGCCGCGTCCATTCGGGCGCGGCCCATCGTGCTGACCGGACTCGCCGCCATGATTGGGGCGCTGTTCATTCTCGACGACCCGATTTTCAACGGTCTCGCCATCTCGCTGATCTTCGGCATCTTGGTGTCGACCGCGTTGACGCTGCTGCTGATTCCACTGCTCTACTACGGCTACATCAGGCGCTCCCGCGAGAGCACCGTTCATTAACAGGGGGTATTTATGTCGCACGTCATCGTCATTGGCGCAGGCTTGGGGGGCATTCCCGCCGCCTTTGATCTGCGCAAGCATCTTGCAAAAAATCATCACGTGACCTTGATCGGCGCGCGGCCGCATTTCGAGTTTACGCCCTCGAATCCGTGGATCGCGGTGGGCTGGCGCACCCCGAGGAGCAGACCCGGGTGGCGATCCAAGCGCCTCTCGAGACGAAAGGGCGTCCAATGTCTCGTCAATACCGTCACCCGCATCGATGCGGACAATTCCAAGCTCACGCTCGATGACGGGAAGGAACTCAGCTACGACTATCTCGTCATCGCGACCGGTCCTCGCCTCGCCTTTGAGGAAGTACCGGGTCTCGGTCCGGACGGTTTCACACAATCCGTTTGCACCCAGGACCATTCTGCGCATGCGTGGACGCGATACCAGGAGTTCTTGAAAAACCCCGGCCCGATCGTCGTCGGCGCCGCGCCCGGCGCAAGCTGCTTCGGACCTGCCTACGAAACCGCCATGATCCTCGATGCGGATCTGCGCAAGCGAAAGATCCGCGACCGCGTTCCGATGACCTACGTGACCAGTGAACCTTACATCGGCCACATGGGCTTAGGGGGCGTGGGCGACAGCAAAGGTCTCATGGAGTCGGAGCTTCGCGAGCGCCACATCAAGTGGATCACGAATGCCAAGATCCTATCAGTGACCGCGAACGAAATGACGGTGCAGGAACTCGACGAGAACGGAGGCGTGAAGAAGGAGCATAAGTTGCCCTTCGCCTATAGCGCCGTGATTCCCGCGTTCAAAGGCGTCGACGCCGTCGCCGCAGTCCCGGGCCTCTGCAACCCGCGCGGCTTCGTGCTGATCGACAAGCATCAGAGAAGTCCGAAGTACAAGAACATCTTCTCCGTCGGCGTATGCGTCGCCATCCCGCCCGTGGAGGCCACTCCGGTGCCCACCGGTGCGCCCAAGACCGGCTACATGATCGAGTCGATGGTATCGGCCACGGCGGCCAATATCGCCGACGAGATCGCCGGCAAACCGGCGGTGGCCGAAGCCACCTGGAATGCCGTCTGCCTGGCCGACTTCGGCGATACCGGCGCCGCATTCGTCGCGCTGCCGCAGATTCCGCCGCGAAACGTCACCTGGTCGAGAAAGGGCAAGTGGGTACACCTCGCGAAGATCGCGTTCGAGAAGTATTTCCTGCGTAAAGTGCGCACGGGATCGCTCGCACCGGTCTACGAGACCTACGTGCTGAAGGCTCTCGGCATCGTCTCGCTCAAGAAGCACGCCAACTGACGGAACGGGAAAATCATGAGCGTTACGAAAACGACAGGACAGCGTTCGGCGCATCGCGCGGGGTGGGCGCTGTGTGCATTGTTGTTTCCGTGGGTCAGCCGCGCGGAGTCGCTGAGCGACGCCTGGGCCATGGCCTTGCAGTCCGACGGCACGCTCGCGGCCGCGCACAGCGAACGGCAGGCGGCGGAGGCGGATCAATCCGCGGCGATGCGCCAGCGCTGGCCGGCGCTCGACCTAAACGGCAAATACACCCAGTTCGAGCATGCACCGAGCCTCAGCATCACGACGCCCGCGGGACAGCTGCAGGCGCCGATTTGGGCGCATGAAGGCTACACCATGGCGGGCGCGGACCTCTCGGTCCCGCTGTGGACGTCGGGCCGGATCAGCGGCGCCATCGGAGCCGCGGCAGCCGGCGCACGCGGGGCCACCGCGCAAGAGGTGCGAAGCACCGCGGACCTCAAGCTGGCTGTCGCCGAGTCGTATATCGGAGTGTTCCGTGCCCGCAAAGCGCTGGAAGTGGCCGAATCGAACGTCGCGAGCCTCAAGGCGCATGCCGACGATGTGCAGGCGATGTACGACAAGGAGGCCGTGGCGAGGTCGGACTTGCTCGCCGCCCAAGTCGCGCTCGCCAATGCGGCGCAGCAGCGGCTGCGCGCCGCCAATGCGCTGCACCTCGCGATCGCGGCCTATAACCGTTGGGTCGGCCAGCCGCTGGACCGGGTTCCCGAGCTCGAGGCGCCCGCCGCGGCTCCGTCCGCGGATGCGCTCGGGACGCTGCAGCAACTGACCGGCCAAGCCCTCGAGCGCCGTCCCGAGCTGGCGGCGATCAGCGCACAGACGGAGAGTCTCGAACAGGCCGCGCGCTCGGAGCGAGCGCAGGGCCTGCCCCAGATCGCGCTGCATGCCGGCTACAACCATCTCGACAACGACATCCTCGATAGAGAAAACTTTGCTACGGTCGGGATCGGGTTTCAGTGGCGGCTGTTCGACAGTGGGCAGCTGCAGGCCAGAACCAGCGCCTTGCGCAGCCGCGCCCGGGCGGCGCAGCAGCGGTTGGACGAGCTCCGCTCGTCGGTGGCGCTGGAAGTCGAGACGGCCCTCGACAATCGCGACGAGGCCGCGGCGCGCATCCATGCCGCCGCCGCCGCAGTGGCGCAGGCCGAGGAGAACGTCCGCATCGCCGAGGAACTGTACAGCAGCGGATTGGGCACCAACAATCAGGTATTGGACGCCGAGACTCTCCGTGTGGTCGCACTGACCAACCGCGACGAGGCGGGATTCGATCTGATCGTGGCGCAGTACCGTTTGCAGCGCGCCGTCGGCGATCTGTAGCCGCGAATACCGCCATCACCGGCCGGCGGCCATCACCGGGCGGCAACCATCACCCGCCGGCGAACATCACGGGCGCGACCTGCGCGGGAGTAGAATCGGCGAGATGGCGCAAAACGGGCTCACCAGGATTTTTCTCTCCTATACCACGCGCCTGCGGCTCGCATTGATCCGCCATGAGGAGCTCACCGGAATCGTCTTCTGGGCCGCCTCCATCGGCTTTCTGGGCGCTCTGGCGAGCGTTGCATTCCGCATGGGGATTCGACTGTTCGAACTGGCGTTGACCGGTCACGCCGGAAGCCTCGTTCTGATCGCCGCTCTCATCCCGTGGTGGCAACGCATTCTCGTTCCGGTCGCCGGCGGCCTGGCGGCGGGCCTGGTCATGCACTACGGCGCACGGGCTCTGCAGGCGCGCCGCGCGGTCGACTACATGGAAGCCATCGTCGTCGGGAACGGGGTCATCGGGGCGCGTGCGACCCTGATCAGGAGCTTCGCTTCACTGTTCACGATAGCCTCCGGCGGCTCCATCGGCCGTGAAGGTCCGATGGTTCAACTGGCGGCGCTGATCGGCTCGAAGATCGGCAATCTGGTGCACGCTCCGGTCCCCCGGCTGCGGCTCATGGTCGCCTGCGGTGCCGCCGCCGGCATCACGTCGGCCTACAACGCTCCCATTGCGGGCGCCATGTTCGTCGCGGAAATCGTCATGGGATCGATTGCCATGGAGAGCTTCGGCCCGCTCCTGGTGGCCTCGGTCACGGCCAATGCGACCATTCACAACTTCCTCGGCTTCGCTCCTGTTTTCCAGGCGCCGGCGTTTCAGTACCTGTCCAACTGGGAGTTGATCGCCTACGCCGTGCTGGGCGTCCTGCTGGGGCACATGGCGCCCCCGTTCCTGGCGCTGCTGAAATGGAGCAAGGAGCGATTCTCGCGCTTGAAGCAGCCGGCTTATGCGGTCCTGCCCCTGGGTGGACTGATCGTCGGCGCCATCTCGGTATTCGTCCCGCAGGTGTGGGGCAACGGCTACAGCACGATAGGCGAGATACTGCGCGGTGATCTTGCCGGACAATTGCTGGCTCTCGTCCTCATCGCCAAGGTATTGAGCACCGCCGCCACCGTCGGTTCGGGGGCGGTGGGCGGCGTGTTCACGCCCACTCTGTTCGTCGGCGCCGCCATCGGCGCGGTGGCCGGCGGTGCGCTGCATTCCCTGCTGCCGACGGTCATCTCGAGCGGCAGCGCCTACGCTCTGGTGGGCATGGGCGGTTTTCTCGCAGCCACCACACACGCGCCCTTGATGTCCATCCTCATGATTTTCGAGATGACGCTCGACTACCAAGTGGTGCTGCCCTTGATGCTGGCGTGCGTCACCGCGCATTACACCGCAAAGGTCTACCGCGGCGGCGAGTCCATCTATCACGAAGCGCTGCGGCCCGCTGCGCTGCGCACGCCCGCATCCGCATCATCCGTAGCCGCATCCGCCCCCGCATCCGCCGGCGAGGAGGAGTGGCGGCTTCATACCATCGGGGCGTTGATCAAACCATGTCCGATCATCGTCCGTCGGGGCACGCTGCTGGAGCAGGTCCTGAAGGATCTGCCCAAGCGTCCCGTTGAAGCGGTGTATGTCGTCAACGAGGATCACGAGCTCGTCGCCTCCGCGAATCCACATGAGCTTTTCGAGGCGATCCAAACCGGGCAAGTACCGCCGTCGGCGGACATCGAATCGGCCGCGACCGCCGTGGCGGTGAGCTTGCGAGACGACATGGCCTTGGGCGCCGCCCTCGACGTGTTCCTGCGCACCGACGCGCGCGCCCTGCCGGTGACTTCCGGGCAATGGCGGCCCACATTGATCGGGCAGGTGTTACGGCGCGATCTCCTGCTCGCCGTGCAGGACCGAATGTCGGCGGGGCATTGACTGGGGACGCATCGACTCGAGCGCCCGTCGATCACGGCGCCGGCGACGGGCTCAGCACGCGGCGAAATGCGGCGACGATCGCCGGTTGAGGCCGGCGAATGGCCGGCACCTGCTGATAATTCTGCCAGCCGCCCCCGAGGCTCTTGTACAGCTGCACGAACTGCTCGCCCTGAGCGATCTGAGCCGATACGTATTCACTCTGAATGTCGTAGAACTGGCGCTCGGCGTCGACGACGTTGAGAAAATCCGTCAGCCCCCGATTGTAGCGTTCGGTCGCCACCTCGACGGCGCGCTGAGCCGCGGCCAGCGCCAGACCCAGACTCTCCAGTCGCGATTGCTGCGCCGCATAGCCATCGAGCGCGCTGTCAACTTCCTGCACGGCATTCAAGATCGTTCTGCGGTAATTCAGCAGGCTTGCATGAGCCTCCAGATCCGCGATATCGACCTCGGCATCGAGCGCGCCGAAGTCCAACAGCGGCCAGATGGCGCCGGGACCGAACGACCAGATGTGCTTACCGACGCTGCGGCCCGTTGCCGATGCCTGTCCCTGCTGGCTGCCGATCGAACCGATGAGCGCCACCTGGGGGAACAGATCCGCGGTCGCGACGCCGATGCGCGCCGTGGCCGCTCCCAGCTCGCGCTCCGCTTGCTGGATATCCGGACGGCGCTTCAGCAGATCGAGCGGCGCGCCGGGCGCGACAGGGCCCGGCATCGGCGGAATCAGCTCGGGAGTCTTGAGCTCTTGAACGATGCTTTCTGGATACTCGCCCAGCAATACCGCGAGCGCATACTGCGCCGCGTTCACCTGCGCCTCCGCCGGCGCTATCTGCGAATCGACCACCTCGAGCTCGCGGGTCGCCAGCGTCACGTCCAGCTCGTTGGTGATGCCGCGCTGATAGCGGATGTTCACGATGCGCAGCGACTCGCGCAGCGCATCGCTCGCCTGCCTCAACACCCCCGCCTGGATCTGAAAACCGCGCAGATCCACATACGCGCGCACCACGTCCGCCACAATCGAGGTGATCACTGCATAGCGGGCGGCGGCCGCGGCTTCGCTGTCGAAGCGCGCCGCCTCGATCTCGCGCCGGTACTTGCCGAAGACATCGATTTCCCACACGGCGTCGAAACCGGCGATGGTGTTGATATGCTGCAGGCCGGAGCCATTGTCCGCGGACCTGAGCCCCTGATCGGCTCGCCCCTTGGTGAGGTCGCTTCCCGTCCCGCGTCCCTCCCCGGCGGTTGCGTCCACCTGCGGCAGGGCGTGACCGACGACGAGCGCTTCGTAGGTACGCGCCTGCTGCAGCCGGTCGAGCGCGATCTGCAGATCGAGATTGGATTTGACGGCGCGCTCCACCAGGGTGTTCAGTTCCGCATCGTTGAGCGAGCGCCACCACACCGCCGGATCCACGCCGGCGGCCGCGGCTGCAGAAGCCGCGTTCGATTGAGCCGCAGCGGACGCAGCGACGAATCTGGCCGGTGTGTCCGGCCGCGGCGTGCGATAATTGGGGCCCACCGCGCATGCCGTCAATCCGACGATCAGCCCCAGCGGGATCACTCCTTGCGCTTTCACCGTCGAGTCCCCTCAGCGCTTGCCGGTGAGGTTTTTGGCGGCCGGCGCGGCCGCGGGACCGTTCACGGCGACGGTTTGACCGGCAGCGATTTGACTGCTGATGTTCAGCACCAGACGATCGCCCGGCTTCACGCTCGGACCCAGATCCACCAGGCTGCCGTTATCGCGGACGATGTCGATCTTCACGAATTCCACTTTGCCGTCCGCGTTCACCCGTGCAACCTGCGGGCCGCCCGCACGGAATATCAGCGCCGCGGCCGGAACCTCGACCAACCCCTTGGGTTGAAGCAGGAACGCCACCGTCACGTACATTCCGGGGACCAGGGCATCATTGGCGTTCGGCAGATCCACCTCCACGCGCATGGTGCGCGCCTGCGGATTGATCGCCTCTGCGGAGCGGGCTATTCGTCCCTCGAAAACGCCCGCATAGGAGCCCGTAGAGCGGATCTGCGCCGGCACGCCCGGCCTCATCAATTCCTGCGCCGCGCTCTGCGGCACGTCCACGAACACCCGCAGAGGATGGTTGAGCGTGATCCGATAAAGAGGCGTCGTCGTCGAGTTGCTGCCTGCGGTCACGAGATTACCGAGATCGATCTTGCGCTCGGTGATGACGCCGTCGAACGGCGCCCTGACTTGCTTGAACTGCGTGAGCGCGGTGTATTGATCGACGCGCGACTGATCGAGCGCGACCTGCGCGTTCGCCGCATACAGACGGGCCGAGGCACTGTTGTAGTCCGCCTTTTTTTCCTCCCGCTCCTGTTCGGAGACCACGCCCTTGGGCGAATCGCGCCAGCGTTCATTCGTGGTCCTGGCAAATTCCGCCTCGGCCTCGCGCGCGACGACTTGCGCCTGCGATGTCTTCAATTGCGATCGGGACGCGGCGAGCTCCGCGTCGAGCTCCGGGGTCTCGATCGTCGCGAGCAATTGGTCCTTCTTTACGCGATCGCCGATATCGACCAGCCATTTTCCGACGTAGCCGTTGACTCGCGCGTAAATGACGCTCTCGTACCATGCGGCCGTCTGACCGGGCAGCGCCAGGTCTTGACCCGCGGTCACCGCCCGCGCGACGACGACATCGACCGGCGGAGGCGCGGTGTAGGCGGCTTCGCCGGCATTCGCCACGGCCCGCTCGTCGAAGAATCGCACCACCCGCACCACGACGAAACCGAGCAGCAGGGCCGCGGCCGCTATCACGACGCCCCTCTTCAACCGACCTGCGGTGCCGGGGTCAAAACTGGTGGAGACCCCGCCTGGTTCGGTTCGCGAGATATCGTCGGGCAAGAATTCGGGCGCCGCGCCCTCGGTCGACGTCGCGCCCGTAGGTTGCTCCGCCGGCGCGCCGGGTGACGACGTGTCAGACGGCTGCATTGGCTCTACCCATGGCGTGCGATTCGACGGGCCGGGTCGATCTACGGCGCAGCAAGCGATACATCGTCGGCACGAAAATCAGCGTCGCAAAGGTCGCGAACAACAGGCCGCCGATCACCGCCCGTCCCAAAGGCGCGTTCTGTTCGCCGCCTTCCCCGATGCCCAATGCCATCGGCACCATGCCGACGATCATCGCGCCGGCGGTCATCAATACGGGCCTCAAGCGGGTGTAGCCGGCGGAGGCCGCCGCGCGCAGCGGATCGTCGCCCGCCGCCATGCGCTGATTGGCAAAGGTCACGACCAATATGCTGTTGGCCGTGGTCAAACCGATACACATCAGGGTGCCCATGAGCGCCGGCACGCTCATTGGCGTCTGGGACAGGAACAGCATCCACAGCACCCCGCCGAGCGCGAAGGGAACGGCCATCAACACGATGAGCGGATCCATCCAACTTTGGAAATTCATGACCAGAAAGAGGTACACGAGGACGATCGCGAGGGAGATTCCGGTAAACAGTCCCGTGTAGCTCTCCTGCATCGTCTCCACCTGGCCGCTCAACTGGACGGTCATCGCCGTCGATGCGGCCGGCCGATGCGCAGCCAGGACCTTGTCGATGTCGCGTGCCGCAGAATACAGATCCCGTCCCTGGACGTCGGCATGCACGTCGAACACCGGCCGTATATTGAGCTGCGAGACGATCAGGGGAACCTTGTCGCGGCCCAACGCAGCCACGTTCGAGAGGAGCTGACTCTCGCCGGTCGCCGCGCCGGAGGTCACCGGCAGGGTCTGCAGATCCTGCGTCGAGCCGTACAGGTACGGCGGATACTGCACGACCAAGGGGTAGCTCACGCTGTTGCGCGGGTCGACCCAGAAGTTGGGCGAGATCTGCGCACTCGAATTGGTGGCCACGAGGACGTTGTCCGCGGCCTCCAGCTGCGTGATGCCCGTCAAGGTCGCGAGCGCGCGATCCATATCCACCGTCAAGGCCGGCGCATCGGGAACCTGGAAGACGTGCGAATCGACGACTCCGGGCACGCGCACCAGGGCGCGCGCGATCTGCGAGGCGAGACCGAAGGCGGCATCCTGATCCGGCCCGGACACCCGAACGTCGATCGGCGCCGGCTGACCGAAGTTCAATACCTGGTCGACGATGTCCGCCGGCTGGAAGAAGAACTGCAACTCGGCAAAGCGTTTGGGCAGCTCGCGGCGCAGCATGGCGATCAGCTTCGCAGTCGGCGTGTGCTTCTCGTTCAACGAAATCAGGATCTCGCCGTCCATCGGCCCCACGGTGGCCGAATCGCTGAGCGCGATATTGATGCCGCTGTAGGGAAGTCCGATGTTGTCGAGCATGATGCCGATTTGATCGTTGCCGATGAGCTTACGGATCTGCGCCTCCACGTCGGCGAAGTACTCTTGCGTCCGCTCGATTCTCGTTCCGGGAGGCGCGCGCACGTGCAGCCGCATCTGCCCGGCGTCCACCTGAGGGAAGAAATCCCGCCCCAGCTGCGGAAACAATAGTGCCGAGAGCACCATCAAGACAGCAAACGCGGTCACGGTCGTGACCGGTTCGGAGAGAGTCCATGCGAGCGCATTGCGGTAGCGTTCGCGAAACGACTCGAAACCGCGTTCAAACGCCCGCTGCGCGCGCACCAGCGGATTCCTCGTCGGCGGATGTTCGCCGACCTTTCTGTGCTCCGCTTCTGCCTCGTAGCGGTGGACCGATCCGGCCATCAGATGATCGAACAGTACCGGCACCAGAGTGAAGGCCAGCGCGAGGCTCGCCAATAGCGCGCCGATGACGGAGAGCGACAGCGGCGAGAAGAGGTATTTTGCGGTGCCCTGCAGCAGGAACACGGGGACGAATACGATGCAGATGCACAGCGTCGACAGGAACGTCGGCACCGCAACTTCGGCGGCACCGGTCACGATCGAGTGACGCAAGGGCTCGTTCATCGCGACATGACGCTCGATGTTTTCGATCACGACCGTGCCGTTGTCGACCAATATTCCGATCGCGAGCGCGAAGCCGCCGAGCGTCATGGTATTCAAGGTCTGGCCTGCCAGGTCGATGAACAGCACCGCGGTGATGATGGACAGGGGAATCGCCGCCAAAATGATGAACGACAGGCGAATGTTGCCCAGAAACAGGATGATCACGAGCGCCGTCAGCGCGGCGGCCATGCAGGCGCTCAACAGCACGCTGTTGAGAGCCGCCTTGACGAATACGGATTGATCGAAGAGAGGCTTGACGATCACGCCCTTGGGCAACATGTTCTCGATGAGCTTCATCGCCTCCCGCACCCCGTCGATCACGGCCAGCGTCGACACGCCGCCGGTCTTGCGGATCACCATGAGCGCGCCGGGCGTGCCGTTGACCGAGACGGAGTTGGTCTGCACCTGGAAGCCGTCGTGGACGTGGGCCACATCGCGCATGAACACCATGCGGCCGCCGACCTGCTTGATGGGAAACGAGTTGATGGTCTCGATGACGTCGGGCGAATTGTTCATCGCCAGGGTGTAATCCTTGTCGCCGATCTTGACGTCGCCGGAGGGCAGAATCACGTTCTGATGCAGCAGCGCGTTGCTGACGTCCGACGGCGACAAATCCCGCGCCTGCAGCGCGCGCGAATCCAGATCGGCCATGATGACGCGCGGCTTGCCGCCGTACGGATAGGGAACCTCGGCGCCATGCACCACCGCAAGCGCCGGGCGGATGATGTTCTGACCCAGATCGTTGAGCTTGGTGTCCGGAAGAGACTTGCTCGACAGGCTGAGCTGAATGATCGGCACATCGGTGGCCCCATAGCGCAGCACCAGCGGCGGCGTGATGTTGGGCGGCATGTACTTGAGCACCACCAATGCGCTGCTGGCCAGTTGAGAGATCGCGCGTGTGACGTCGGCGCCCTCGTGCAGATAGACTTTCTCGACGCCCACGCCCTGCGTAGCTCTGGGCCTCGATGCGCGAAATGTCGTCCACCAGCGAGGCCAGCTGCCGCTCGTGCAGCGTCAAAATGCGGTTTTGAATGTCGGTGGCGCTCATGCCGTTGTAGGTCCACACCACGGCGACGACCGGAATGTTGATTTCCGGGAAGATGTCGACGGGCATGCGCAGCGCGGTGCCGATCCCCATGAGCGCGATGAGAATCAGGACGGCAACCACGGTGTAAGGCCGCTTCAGCGCCAATTCGACGACGGACATGCTTCAAATTCCCTAGGAGCCTTGGCCGGTGCCGATAATGTAGAGGAGGCGAATCGGGCGTTCAGCAGCCGAAAGTCACGTTTGGAAGTGACTAAAGTCACTACTTGGGCTGCGATTGCTTTCGGGACAGTACCGCAAGCTCGGTCCGCGTATTGGCGTGAAGCTTTTCCATGATTCGGCTCACATAATTCTTCACTGTGCCTTCGGCAAGAAACAGGGCGTTGGCGATCTGCCGGTTGCTCATCCCCTCGGAGAGGTGCTGCAGAACCTTTTCTTCCTTTTCGGTCAACCGGTCCGCGCCCGGCGCGTCGCTTCGCGCGGCAGGGCGCAGGTCGGCCGCGGGCGCGGCCGAAGCGTGCTCCGGGACGGACTGCGGTTGGGCGGCCGCGGCGAGACGGCGAAACTGATCCATCACCTTGCGCGCGATCTGCGGGGTCAGGCGCGATTCGCCGCGCTTGAGCGCACGCACGGTTTCAAGCAATTCTTCCTCGTCCGCGTCTTTCAGCAGGTAGGCGTGGGCGCCGGCGCACACCGCTTCGAACACCGTTTCATCGTCGTCGAGCGTGGTCAAAACGAGAATCTGCGTCAAGGGAAGCGCCTGGGTGATTTCGCGCGTCGCGGCGACTCCGCCCTTGAGCGGCATGTGCAGATCCATCAGCACCACATCGGGATGCAGCAGCTGCGCGAGCTCGACCGCTTCGACGCCGTTGCGTGCCTGGCCCACCACCTCCATATCCGGCTCCATGGACAGAAGCAGCGCGGCGCCCCTGCGTACGATCGCCTGGTCTTCCGCGATGATGATGCGAATCGTCGCGGTATTGGTGGCTTGCACCGTCAGCACCTCGCCATTGTACCTGGGCGCCATCATGCGGCCCGCGGCGCTTCGTTTGGAAGTGACTTTAGTCACCTGTTAACGTGCCGCCATGGCCGACAGGGTATTTGCCGATATGCTGCAGCCGATTCTGCGCATCCTCGATCCGAGGCGCAGCCTGGTCGTGGGCGCCGTGTGGCTGATCATCGGCCTGGCGGTCGCCTTTTCGATCGCGGCCACGGTCTGGGTCGGCAGCATCGCGCGCGAGAGTGTCTTGGAACAGCACATGCGGCGTCTTGCGCTCGAAACGGACCAACTGAGTTCCGATTTGGGTCAGGCGCTCGCCGTACGGCTGGATGCCATCCGCGCGGCCGGACGGATATTGCGGGCCACGTCCGACCGGGAGCGGCCGAGCGGATTGGGCGACGTGTTCAATGAGCTGACGTCCGCCTATCCACAGCTCGATTGGATTGCCGTCGCGGACTCTCACGGCGCCCTCGTGCGCGCAAACGGCGGGTCGAGCGAAGCGAGCGATGTGATCTCGAGCCCATGGTTCGCCGCCGGACTGCGCGGGCCCTGGCTGGGCGTCATTGCGGAATCCGAAGCGACACGCACGCCGGCCGGATCGAATACCGCGGAACTCGGCGACATGGCGGCCCCGGTGCGCGACGAAACGGGCCGGGTGGTCGGCGTCATTGCCGCGCACCTGAGCTGGCGGCGCTCGCCCTATCATCCCGAGCGGCTTACCGACGAAACCGAACCTTATGGTGCGGCACAGGCGTACGTTCTCGATCGCGACGGCATTGTGCTCGTCGGACCCGACAAGATGCGCAACAAGCCGTGGAACGGCGCTCCCATCGACGAGAGCGCCGAAATTAAGGTCGCGCCTGAATTCGAACGGCTGCCCGACGGTCGGCATGTGCTCGTCTCCAGAGCGCTGTTGAGCGCGGGCAGCGAAGTCGCGGCATTGGGTTGGCAAGTCCAGCTCACCGAGGCCAACGAGCGCGTCTATCAGCGCGCGAACGCGCTGGCGCTCAAAATACTGTGGGTATCGATATGCCTCGGCGCTGCGACGGCCCTGCTCGGGGCGCTGGGTGCGCGGCAGCTCACCGGCCGGCTGAAGCGCCTGGCCCGGTCCGTTGCGTCCGTCGGGCAGAGCGAAGCGGCCCAGATCGAAATCCCGGCGGGCGTCGACGAGGTGGCACAGCTGGCCCGAGCGTTCGCCAAGATTCTCGGCGATCTTCAGAGGGAGCGCCGCGAGCTTCAGAGCCTCAGCAGCGAGCTCGAACGGCGCGTGGCCGTGCGCACGCGCGAAGTGGAGCGGCTCGCGGAAGAGTCGCGCTATGCGGCGGTCGTGCGCGAGCGCCTGAAAATCGCCCGCGACCTGCACGATACGCTCGCGCATTCGATGATGGCCATCCTGAGCGAGATCCGCTTCCTGCGCAGGCTGCAGGCGCGCGACCCTGCGGCGGTGCCCGAGGAGCTCGCCCGAGCCGAGCAGGTCGCTCACGAAGGGCTCAGAGAGGCGCGCACGGCGATCACCCAGATGCGGGTCAATGCGGTGCGCGACACGGGATTGGGTGCTGCGCTGTCGAGCGAATTCGAGCGCTTCCTCAATCGAACCGGGTTGAGCGGGGAGTTCAGCGCCGATGTCGAATCCGCGCGCTTCGGCGACGAGCGCGCCGAGACGATTCTACGCATGGCGCAGGAGGCCTTGCGCAACGTGGAGCGGCATGCGATGGCGAGCCGGGTGACGGTCAAGCTGCAGACGACCGACGGCGCGCAGCTGCGATTGCAGATCGAGGACGACGGCGTCGGATTCGACCCTCAAGGCTCGAGTCCCGGTCACTACGGCATCATCGGACTGCGAGAGCAGGCGGAGCTCATCGGCGCCGAGCTCTCCATCGACAGCAGCCCCGGTCAGGGCACCAAATTGGCCCTCTCGCTGCCGCTGTCGCCGGTAATGTTTGGCCACGGCTGAGCGCGCCGGCGGCGGCGTGAGCGGCTGTGGTGGAATCGTCGGCATGGTCTATAGTGATGCCATGCGAGTAGCCGGAAACCTGGCCTGTTCACTGGCGCTGGCCGCCCTGATGGGTACCGGGCTTGCGAGCGGCGCCGGCGCGCAAGAGCTGGTCGATGATCCCTGCACGGGATTCAAGTGGGATGTGGGCAAGGAGCGGGCGCTGTTCGCTTCCGCGGCGGTGCCGCAGGCGGCCGGCAAGGACGGCGGATCGGCGCCGGTGCTGCTGCCGAATCGCCTGTACCGGCTTGCGCTCAAGCCGCTCGAGCAGGTGACCTTTTCCGCGCCCCCGGGCAAAACCCCGTCCGACCAGGGGACATTCGCAGGCCTGGCCGCGTTGCAGATACCCTCCTCCGGCAGCTATCGCATCTCGGTCGACCTGCCGCTGTGGATCGACGTCGCCGTGAACGGCGAGCGGGTGCCGCCGAAGGACTACGAGGGTCAGCGAAGCTGTGACGCGCCGCGTAAGATCGTCGTATTCGACCTCGACGCCAAAAAGCCGCTGCTGCTGCAATTCAGCGGGGCGGCCCTGGGGAGCCTGCGAGTGACCGTTACAGGTGTGAACTGATGGCGCGCTGCGGGGTCCAAGGTATGGTAATTAAATCGATGGATCCTCATTCGATTGGTGACGTTATGAAAACTCAAACCGGATTCCAAAAACTCTCCGCGCTGATGGCGATGGGGTTGGCCGCGCTGGTGCTGAGCAGCGGCGCCTTCGCACAACACAGCGGCGGTGGCGGCGGTGGCGGCGGCCACGCCGGCGGCTTTAGCGGCGGCCACGGCGGGGGCTTTGGCGGCGGCCACGCCGGCGGCTTTAGCGGCGGCCACACGGGCAGCTACGCGGGCGGCTACGGCGGCTACCACGGCGGTTATGGCGGTTACGGCGGGTATCGGGGCGGCTATTACGGCGGCTATCGCGGCGGCTACGGCTATGGCTGGCACGGCGGCTATGGCGGCTGGCGCGGCGGCTACTGGGGCGGCTGGGGCGGGGGCTGCTGGGGCTGCTGGGGTTTGGGCTGGGGCCTCGGGCTTGGCCTGTATTTCGCAACCCTGCCTTACTACTATTCGACCTACTACTGGGGCGGCGTTCCGTACTATTACGCCGACAATACCTATTACAACTGGGATCCTAACGCCAGCCAGTACGTGACCGTGGCCCCTCCGGCCGGGCTTCAGGCGCAGGTGGGTGCGGCTGCGCCGGCGGCCGGAACCGATCTGATCGCATACCCGAAGAACGGGCAGAGTGCGGATCAGCAGGCGAAGGACAAGTTCGATTGCCACCAGTGGGCGGTGGGCCAGAGCGGGTTTGACCCGAGCCTGGGCACCTCGGCGGCGGCGAACAAGCGCAGCGACTACATGCGAGCTCAGGCGGCCTGCTTGGAAGGCCGCGGCTATAGTGTGCAATAGCGGGCCTAGGCGGGTTTGAGCAGCAGTTCGAGCGTGCGGCGGTAGACGCTGCGCAGCCGTTCGATGTCGGCCACGCGCACGCACTCGTTCGCCTTGTGAATGGTGGCGTTGACCACGCCGAGTTCGATCACCTGAGCGCCCATCGGCGCGATGAACCGCCCGTCGGAAGTCCCGCCCCCGGTGGACAACTTGGGCGTGATCTGCAGTTCCTGCTGCACGGCGCGGGTAGCCGCGTCCGACAGCGTCCCCGGAACGGTGAGAAACGGGTACCCGGAGACGAACCACTCCAGCGAATGGTTCACGCGATGCTGCTGCAGAATGCGCTCGACCGTCGCCTTGAGCGCATCGACCGTCTGCTCGGTCGAGAATCGCAGGTTGAAGCGCGCCTTGAGCTCGCCGGGGATGACGTTCGGTGCGCCCGTGCCGGCCGCGATATTGGACACTTGAAACGTGGTGGGCTGAAAGTGCCGATTGCCGTGGTCCCAGGTGCGCGAGGCGAGCTCGGTCAGCGCGGGCGCCACGGCGTGAATCGGATTGTCCGCGAATTGCGGATAGGCGATGTGCCCCTGCACGCCGTGCACCGTGAGCCGCCCGCTCAAGCTGCCCCTCCGGCCGATCTTGATGGTGTCGCCGAGCAGGCTTTCGCTCGACGGCTCTCCCACCAGGCACCAGTCGATGGTCTCGCTCCGGCCGCGCAGCACCTCGACCACGCGGCGAGTCCCGTCGATCGACGGCCCTTCCTCATCGCTGGTGATCAGAAAGGCGATGCTGCCGGGGTGAGCAGGATATCGGCCGACGAATTCCTCGCAGGCGGTCACCATCGCGGCAAGGCCGCTCTTCATGTCGGCGGCGCCGCGGCCGTACAGGACTCCGTCCCGGATGACGGGTGAGAACGGATCGCTGTGCCACTCCTCGAGCGGTCCGGGGGGCACCACATCGGTGTGGCCGGCGAAGCAGAACACCGGTCCTTCGCGTCCGCGTCTGGCCCAAAAATTGTCGACAGGTCCGAATCGCAGGTGCTCCACGCGGAAGCCGATCGCCGCCAGCCGTTCGCTCATCAACGCCTGACAGCCGCCGTCGGACGGACTCACCGACGCCCGCGACATCAGCTCGCAGGTCAACGCCAGGGAATTGGACATCAGAATCGCAGGACCGGCGGCCAGCGCCGCAGATTCGCCCACAGTCCCCAGGCGCCGAGGCACAGGGCGCAGATCAGCACCCACGCCGGCATCGCAAGTCCTAGAAAGCGCCAATCGATCTTGGCGCACTCTCCGGATCCGGTGAGCACCTTGCTTAAGACTTCCGTGAGCGGAAAGACCTTCAGCATGAAATCGAGCGATGCGCCGCAGGCGGGGACGCTATCGGGCGGCAGGCTCTGAATGTACAGCTGCCGCGCCGCCACGCCGATGGTGGCGAGCGCCGCAAGCGTGAGCAGGCCCGCGTAGATCCGCCGCCCCCAACCGATCGGATCGTGCGCCGCCGCGGCCGCGAACGCCAGCGCGAGCGCGAGCACGCCCACGCGCTGAAAGATGCACAGCGGGCACGGCTCCAGATGCAGGATGAACTGCGCGAACAAGGCATACGCCAACAAGCCTGCGCAGGCCAGGAAGCCGAGGAAATTCGCGCTGCGCGCGGTCATCAGCGGCGTGCGACGGCGGCGTGCGCGGCATCGAGCTGCTTGGCAACGTCCTCGAGCGAGGTGTGGCGGATGTCCTTGCCGTGCACCATGTAGATCACGTATTCGCAGATGTTCTTGGCGTGATCGCCGATGCGCTCCAAGGCGCGCACGATCCACATGATCTCGAGCGCTCGCCGGATGGTGCGCGGGTCCTCCATCATGAAGGTGATGCATTGGCGCTGTATCGACTCGTATTCCTCGTCCACCATCTTGTCTTCTTGCGCGGTTTTCAATGCCGCCTGCGAATCCATGCGCGCGAAAGCATCGAGGGCGTCGTGCACCATCTGCGCAACCTGCCTGCCCAGATGCTTGACCTCGCGATACTTGTCCGCCGGGCGCTCCATCGTGGCGAGACGCGAGGCGATGTAGCCGATCTTCTCGCCTTCATCGCCGATGCGCTCCAGATCCGTGATCGTCTTGATGATCGCGACGATGACCCGCAGGTCGCCCGCCGCGGGTGCGCGGATCGCGAGGATGCGGCTGCACTCCTCGTCGATCGACACTTCCATGCCGTTGACCTTGTAGTCGTCGGTCGCAACCGATTCGCCCAGGC
Organism: uncultured Gammaproteobacteria bacterium; assembly: GCA_963837045.1. GTDB lineage: Bacteria > Pseudomonadota > Gammaproteobacteria > Steroidobacterales > Steroidobacteraceae > Bog-1198. Next base: position 75,425 of record CAWIMA010000016.1, on the reverse strand, counting down.
GGCTGTCGCCCTCGACCAAGGCGATGATGGCCTTGTGAAGCTGCTGTTCCACGAAACCGCCCATCTGCAGCACCTGGTTGCGCACCTTCTCCAGGTCCTCGTTGAAGCGGCGGGAAATGTGGTGTGTGAGATCGGCCGTTTCCATTGCATCTACCTTGCAGCCAGCGGTGCATCAACAATTACAAAATACACTCGTGCGTTTACATCCGATTGCGGCGCACGTCAACAGCTTACAGAATAAATGTGACGCCGAGCGTCAATGTGACGCCGAGCGTCGCGGTGACGCCGAGCGTCGCGGTGAGCGTCGACGTGGCGCCGAACGTTAACCGGGCCTCAAGCGCTCGCCGCCGCGCGCAGGCCCGAGTGACAGACGCGCTGCGGCGGGAAGTGGCAGGTGAATGTGCTTCCCTTGCCTTCGGTACTCTGCACGTCGAGCCAGCCGCCGTGGCGCTGCAGCGCATGCTTCACGATGGCGAGCCCCAGGCCTGAGCCGCCCTGGCCGCGCGAGCGCCCCGCATCGACCCGGTAGAAGCGCTCGGTGAGCCGCGGAATGTGCTCCGCCGGAATGCCGATGCCGTTGTCGATCACCGAGAAATGCGCGCCCTCCTCGTCGGTCCACCAGCGCATGCGCACGGCGCCGTCCGACGGGGTGTATTTCAGCCCGTTCACCAGCAAATTGGTGAACGCGGACTCGATTTCGTGGGCAGCGCCGAACAGGCCGTCCGCGGTCTCCAGATCGAGCGACACGTGGCGCGGCCGGTCGCCGTTCGACAGCGCGTTGCGATACAGGCGCTCGAGCATCCCCGGCACATCGACCGGATCGCGCGGCGCCTCGCCGTCGGTGGACTCGAGCCGCGACAGCTCCAGAAGATCGGCGATGATGGCGTTCATACGCTGCGCCTGGGCGCGCATGTCTCGGATCGGACCGGCCCAGGCCTGATCGATGGTCGGGTCATCGGCCAGGCTGTCGAGATAGCCGGTAATCACCGTCAGCGGCGTGCGCAGCTCATGCGAGGCGTTCGCCACGAAATCCTTGCGCATGGCTTCCAGGCGCATTTGGCGGGTGACGTCACGCACCAGCAACAGCGATTGTCCGGCGCCGTAGGGAACGACCTGCAGCGCCAGATACATGTCCACCCGGGCCGGCGGGCGAATCACCAATGGCATCGCGAAATCATCTCCATGCAGATAGTGCACGAATTCCGGCGCACGGATCAGGTTGTCGACTCGCAGGCCGATGTCGACCGGACGCTTGAGCCCGAGCAAGCGCGCGGCCTGGCGGTTGAACCAGACGATCTCCTTCTGGCTGCTGAGAATGATCACGCCGTCCGGCAGCGCCGCGGTCGAGCGTCGCAGCTCGCGAAACAGCTGCACCAGCCGCTGTTTGTGAAACTGCTTGCGCCGATGCAAGCGCACCACCTGCCCGATGACGTCCCCCCAGATGCCGCCGATGTTGGGCGGATCGATCTGTGAGCGCAGCCGCACCCAGCGGTCGAGCCGATATAAATTGAGCAGCTGCCAGCCCAGGTACAGACAGGCCGCCGCCAGCAGCCACAGCCAAACGGGTTGCAGCAGCAGGCCCAACACCAAGCCCAACGCCAGTATGCCCGCGAGCCGCACGAGCGCGAAAGTCCACATCGCTGCCATATTCGGGAAAATCGTCTCGCCTTGAATCTCGCCTATGAGTCTCGCCTATGAGTCTCGCGTGGAGAAGCGGTAGCCTGCACCGCGCACGGTCTGCACCAGCCCCTCCAGCAAATGCGGCTCGAGCGCTTTGCGCAAGCGGCGGATATGCACGTCCACGGTGCGCTCCTCGACGTAAGTATTGCCGCCCCACACCCGGTCGAGCAACTGGCCGCGGCTGAACACCCGCTCCGGATGGGTCATGAAGAAATGCAGCAGGCGGTATTCGGTGGGCCCCAGGGCGATTTCGCGCTCTCCGGCGCTCACCCGATGGCTCGAATCGTCGAGCTTCAGCCCCTGCACTTCAATGATGTCGCCGGCACCTGCCGGAGCCGCACGCCGCAGCACGGCTTGAATGCGCGCCAGCAGCTCGCGCGGGGAAAAGGGCTTGGTGATGTAGTCGTCGGCGCCGCCTTCGAGGCCGCTGACCTTGTCCTGCTCCTCGGCCTTGGCGGTGAGCATGATCACCGGGATCTCCTCGGTGTCCTTGGCGCGCTTCAGCGAGCGCGTCAGCTCCAGTCCGCTCATGTCCGGCAGCATCCAGTCAACCAGCATCAAATCCGGCCGAACATCGACGATACGCGCGCGCGCCTCGCGACAATCCTCGGCCTCGCAAACCTCGTACCCCGCGCGGCGCAATCCGAATGCAATCATGTCGCGAATGGCCCTTTCATCTTCCACGACGAGGATACGCTTTGCGGTCATGTGATCTGCTAGTCCCTTGATTGTGCTAACCGACTATTACAGCGGCGGTGTGTGACAGTTGAGTGACCGGCCTCGCGCGGCGGCGCGTTCGGCCTCGGTCGATGCCACTTTATCGCGCAAATACCGGGGCTGTAAGTCGGCCGGATCCAGCCCCTGTCCGGCCGAGAGCCGGATGGCGCCGAGCCGTGCCGTCTCGCGCGCATCGGGCAGGGCGCCGGCGTCGCGCGCTTCGAGCTGCACTCCGGGCAGCGCGGCGAGCTCGGGATAGGCCGCAAAGCCGCGGCCGATGCCGCGATAGCGCTCCGCGCCGGGCACTCTCACCTGCGCGGCGGGACCCACGTGAAGCGCGCTGCAAGCGACCAAACCCTGCGCCGCGTCGGCGGCGAAGCAGCCCCAGTACACTTCGCCCATGCGCGCATCGAGACAGGCGAGGGCATGGCGCGCGCCGTCATCCATCACTTGCAGCGCCAGCGCCTCGAGAGTGGTGACCGGAACGACCGGCAGCGCCGCACCGAAGGCCAAGCCCTGGGCAACCGACACGCTGATCCGCACGCCCGTGAACGAACCCGGCCCGACGCTGGCGGCGATGCCGTCGAGCATGGACAGCCTCAGGCCGGCCTCGGCCAGCACCGCATCCACCATGCCGAGTATCCGTTCGGCGTGTCCGCGGCCCACTTCGGCAAAGCGTCCGATCAGCCCTTGATCGGTCAGAATCGCGACCGAGCATGCCTCCGTCGCGGTGTCGAGTGCGAGCAGCCGCATGCTACAGCACGCTCGAGGCGGCGGGCGCAGCCTGCAGCCGCCTGTGCCTCTCGGCGAGAAACTGCGCGCCCACGGCGCCGTCGGTGATCACCGGACTCGGCGGCAGCGCCTGCAGAAACGCGCTGCCGTAGGATTTGCTCTTGAGGCGCGGATCGCCGAGCACGATCACCCCGAAGTCGTCGAAGTCGCGGATCAGACGACCGACGCCCTGCTTGAGCGCGAGGACCGCCTGGGGCAACTGATGCTCGACGAACGGATTGCCGCCGCGGCGCCGTATTCCTTCGAGGCGCGCCTTGAGCAGCGGATCGTCGGGCGAGGCAAAGGGCAGCTTGTCGATGGCGACGATCGACAGCGCCTCGCCCTTGACGTCCACGCCTTCCCAAAAGCTCCCGGTGGCCAGCAGCACCGCATTGCCGAGCTCGCGAAATCGATTGAGCAGCGCCTCACGCGGCGCCTGGCCCTGCACCAGCACCGGAAACGGCGGCTCGGGAAAGCGCGCCTTCAGCGCCGCGACCCCTTCGGCCAGTCCGCGATAGCTGGTGTAGAGCAGAAACGCGCGGCCGCCGCTCGCTTCGATCAAAGGAGCGCAGGCATCGATGAATCTGCCGGCAAACGCCGGATGCTGCGGATCGGGCATGGCGCGCGGCAGGTAGATGCGCGCCTGCGCGCGATAGTCGAACGGACTGTCGATCTTCAGCGTCCGCGCCTGCGGCAAACCGATGCGCGCCGCGAAATGCGCGAAATCCTCGCCGATGGCCAACGTGGCCGAGGTGAACACCCAGGCGCACGGGCGCGCCTCGACGTATTCGCGCAGCCGGTCCGCGATCTCGAACGGCGTGAACTGCAGCGCCAAGCCGCCGGCGCTCGCTTCGACCCAGCGCAGTCCGAGCTCATCCGAGGAGCCGCGGAGCAGCCCGAGCGATTGCACGAGGGCGGCGGCGCGCCGCGCGCAGTTGGCCGTGCCCGCCCCCGCCCCCAGACCCTCGAGCTGCGCCGCGAGGTCTGCGATGGCCGCCTCGAGCCGCGGCAGCGCGTCCACGAACGCATCCGGCAGGCTCGCCCAGTCGAAGCGTCCGGCGCCTCCGCGCAGAGCGCTGCGCAATTCCTCGAGCAGCGCCTCCACGTCGGCAATGACGCTGTTCACGGCCGGCGCGCGCACGCCGGCGGCGCTCATCTCGGCGGCCGCGTCGCGCAACAGAATCTGCGCCTGCCGCAGCGACCAGGTCTGCCCGAAGAACTGCGCCGCGATATCCGGCACCTGATGCGCTTCGTCCAGGATGACCGCGTCGGCGCCCGGCAGCAGATCGCCGAAGCCCTCGTCCTTGAGCGCGAGATCCGCCAGCAACAGATGATGGTTCACCACCACGATCTGCGCGGCCTGGGCCTGGCGCCGAGCCTCGAACACATGGCAGCGGGAGAACTGGGGGCACTCCTGCCCCAGGCAGTTTTCGCGCGTCGAGGTGATCATCGGCCATGCCGCCGACTGCTCCGGCAGGTCGGTGAGCTCGGCCAGGTCGCCGGATTTGGTGGCCGCCGCCCATCGCGCCACGCGCGCGAGCACTCGCGCCGAGCCGCGCTCGCCGAGCTTGAGCGAGCGCTGCTGAGTGGCCAGCTCGAGGCGGTGCCGGCACAGATAGTTTGCGCGTCCCTTGAGCAGAGCCACCTTCACCGGCAGTCCCAGGGCTCTGGCGAGCAGCGGCAGATCGCGGCGGAACAACTGGTCCTGCAGCGTGCGAGTACCGGTGGAAATGATCACGCTGCGCGCCGACAGCAGCGCCGGCACGAGGTAGGCGAAGGTCTTGCCGGTGCCGGTCCCCGCCTCGACGATGAGCGGCTCGCCGCGCGCGAGCGCAAGACCCACCGCCTTGGCCATCGCGGATTGCTCCGGCCGATGGGCATAACCCGCCAACGCCCGTGCGAGCGGCCCCGCGGCACCAAACACGTCTTGGTAGTCCATATAGATAGTCATCTAGCCTACGATGTTTTCGCCTCGACTATTTCACTACTGCGCGAAAACGCGCGAACGCCACGGATTTGCCCTTGAGGCCGTGCTTGAATTGCCAGCGGATGTGGGTGTAGTCGGCCGCGTCGGCCGGGCGCGGCGCTCCCGCCGGCCCGGCGACGTTGAGAGTCTCGGGCCGGTCGAAGGTGCGCCCGCCGTCGACCGAATAGCTCACCTCGGCTCCGGGACCGATCGCGGAATCGGCCACGTAGCGCGTGTGATCCGGAACCGGGTACACCACGCTCGGCGCGCGCACCGTCGCGCTGCCGGTGTTGCGGATTTCCAGCGTGTAGAAGATCTCATCCCCCGGCACCACGCGATCGGCGGGAACCAGTTTGGTGGCCTCGCGGCCGTTGAACGAAATCCGCATCTCCATCTCGGCGATTGCCCTGAGCGCAATGGCCGTGGAGCTGGCACGAGCGCCCGCCGTGCCCGAGTCCGCGCCTGGGGCCGCGTCGGCGCCTGCGGCCGCGCCCATCCCCGAGTCCGCGGCAGCGCCGGCTGCCGCCGCGACCCAAAGAACGCCTGCGAGCGCCGCGCCGCGGCATGATTCATTTGAAATTATTGTCATGTAATCAATAGGTTACCTTTCATTTGCGGCTCGGCGCCGGAGCCTTGCGGCGGTCTGGGGGAGTTGGCGGGCGGGCGGCCATCTGTCATCCTGCACAGTCTAGTACAGCCAGTTCGAGGACTCCCATGGCAACCGCACCCCAGCAGGTTACGTCCCTCGCAGCCTCGAATCGCGATGTCTCGGATTGGGTCGACGAAGTCGCGCGGCTGACCCGGCCGGAGCGGATCCACTGGTGCGACGGGAGCGATGCCGAATATCATTCCCTGGAGCGCGAGCTGGCGGCAAAAAAGGAATTGCTGCCGCTCAATCAGGGGAGCTTTCCCGGCTGCTTTCTGCACCGTTCGCACCCCTCGGATGTGGCGCGCGTCGAACACGTGACGTATGTCTGCACCCGCCATCGCGACGACGCGGGGCCCAACAATCCCTGGCTGCCGCCGGAGCAGGCGCACGCCAAGATGGACGACTTGTTCACCGGCTGCATGAAGGGGCGCACGCTCTACGTCGTGCCGTATTGCATGGGCCCGATCGACTCGCCGTTCGCGAGATGCGGCGTGGAAATCACCGACAGCGCCTACGTGGTGCTCAACATGAAGCTGATGACGCGCATGGGCCGAGCTGCGCTCGAGCGCATCACGCGCGACGGCGCGTTCGTCAAGGGTCTGCACTCCACCGGGGACCTGAATCCGGATCGGCGCTTCATCATGCATTTCCCGGAAGAGCTCTCCATCAAGAGCTTCGGCTCCGGCTACGGCGGCAACGCGCTGCTCGGAAAGAAGTGCCACGCCCTGCGCATCGCCAGCTGGCAGGCACGCACCGAGGGCTGGCTGGCGGAGCACATGCTGATCGTGGGCATCGAAAATCCGCAGGGCGAGACTCATTATCTGGCGTGCGCATTTCCCTCCGCCTGCGGCAAGACCAACCTCGCGATGCTGATTCCGCCCGCGAGCTACGCCGGGTGGAAGGTGTGGACGCTCGGCGAAGACATCGCCTGGCTGCACCCGGGCAAGGACGGCCGGCTGTATGCGATCAATCCGGAGTCCGGCTACTTCGGCGTGGTGCCCGGCACCAACGCGAAGACCAATCGCAACGCGTACGAGATGATCCACCGCGACACGATCTTCACCAATGTGGCGGTCACGGAGAACAATGAGCCCTGGTGGGAGGGTCTGCAGGAGGGCAAACCGGCGCTCGACTGGCGGGGGCGGCCGTACGACCCGGCCAACGGCGCCGCCGCGCATCCGAATTCCCGGTTCACGGTGGCGGCCAAACAGAATCCCGCCTACTCGAAGCTCGCGGACGCGCCGGGCGGCGTCCCGATCTCGGCCATCGTGTTCGGCGGCCGGCGCCGTTCACTGGCGCCGCTGGTCTATCAGGCACGCGACTGGCTGCACGGAGTCCTGGTGGGCGCCGGACTCGCCTCGGAGACGACCGCCGCGGCCACCGGGGCGGTCGGCGTCGTGCGCCGCGATCCGATGGCGATGAAGCCGTTCACCGGCTACAACTTCGGGGACTACTGGGCGCACTGGATCAGCATGGGCGCCAGGCTCAAATCGCCGCCGCAGATCTTTCACGTGAATTGGTTCCGGCAGGACGCCGCCGGCCGGTATCTGTGGCCGGGGTACGGCGAGAATCTGCGGGTGCTGCGCTGGATCATCGAGCGCTGCAAGGGAGCGGCGCGGGCACACGACTCGATCATCGGGCAGCTGCCCCACCCCGCCGACTTGGACACCCGCGGGCTGGAGCTCGCGCCGGGGACGCTCGAGGAGCTGCTCGCGGTCTCGCCGGCCCAGTGGCGCGCCGAGTTCGAGGCCATCGGCGCCTTTCTCGGCGAGTTCGGCGAACGGGTGCCGCCGGCATTGACCAACGAACTGAAGAGCGCGATCGCCAGAGTCACTCACTCTTCGCAGATGTAGCGAATCACCTGCGAGGAGTTGCTGTCGGGCGCCTTGCCGAGACCGATCAGCCCTTCGCCACGAATCTGCATGGAGTCGCGGCGCACGAAGGCTTCCTCGCCGTCCTTGCCGATCACGAAGGTGCCGTTGGTGCTCTGGTCGATGAGGATGAACTTGTTGCGATTAAATTCCACCCGCGCGTGCAGACGCGAGATCAAATTGCCCTTGATGACCAGGTCATTCTCCTCGGCGCGGCCCATGGAGATGTTCGCCCGGCCTTCCTGCACCAGCACCTCCTGCCCTTGATAGCGCAGGCGCAGGCGCTGCGTCTTGTGCGTCTTGTCGCGCGCGGTGGCGGCGATCTGCGGCACCATGCTGGTGACATCCTCGGTCTGCCACAGCACCTCGAACAGCGCCACCTCGCTCGAGCGCCCTTTGAGCGTCGCAACGTCGATCTGGCGCACCGATGCGCGCCACTCGCTCGACAGCTGCTCGACCATGGTCGCCGTGGTGATGATCTGGCCGGCTTTCGCCTGGCTGGTCATGCGGTTCGCGGTGTGCACGGCGGCGCCGAAGATATCGCGATTCTCCACCACCACCGGGCCGAAATTGCAGCCGATCCGGATGGCCACGGTCTGCTCTTCGACTTTGAGCGCCGGGTGCAGGACGATCTGCTTCTGCATCTGCGCGGCGGCGTTCAAGGCGTCGTCCGCGGTCGGAAACGTCGCCATCACCTCATCGCCCATGGTTTTGATCACCGTGCCGCGATTCTGTTCGGTGGCGGCGCGCATCACGTCGATGCAGATCCCCACCATGTCGCGGGCGCGCAGATCGCCAAGCAATTCGTAGAGCTTGGTGCTGCCGACCACATCGGCAAAAACGATCGCGAGTTCGGTTTCCTTTCCCATGGTACCGGCAAATTATACTTAACCTGGTCTGCGGCGCTTGAGCCGTTTAGGCAGCCAATCCCTGATTCAGCAGGGCGAGCGCCGAAAACAGCGCCTCCGGCTGCGCATCGGGCCGCGATGCGAGTTCGGACAGAAACCGGCGCCAGGCGCGGGCGCCCTCGCATCCGGCCATCAAGCCGTGCATGTGGCGCGTGATCGAGTGCAGGCGAACGCCCTGCCGGGTCTGCGCCCGCGCATAGGGCACCAGGCGTTCGATGATCTGCCACGAATGTGGAACGCGCCAGGCGGGATCCACCACCGATTGCTCGAGTTCCGCCAGCAGGGCCGGCCGGTGATAGACCGCGCGGCCCAGCATCACGCCGTCGAGCCCGGCGGACAGCTGACCGGCGATGGCGCCGGGATCGGACATGCCGCCGTTGAGCACCACGGGCAGAGCCGGACGCTCGCGCTTCAGCCGGTGCACGTAGTCGTACTTGAGGGGGGGAACCTCGCGGTTTTCCTTCGGCGACAATCCGCCGAGCATGGCGGCGCGGGCGTGGACGATGAGCGCATCCACCCCGGCGCCCTGCACTGCATCGACGAAAGCGGCGAAAAATTCATAGTCGTCGCGATGGTCGATGCCGATGCGGCACTTGACGGTGACCGGCAGCTGCGTCGCATCCCGCATGCGCCGCACGCACTCGGCGACCAGCCCGGGGTTCAACATCAGGCAGGCGCCGAAAGCCCCGCTCTTGACCCGATCGCTGGGGCAGCCCACGTTCAGGTTGATCTCGGCGAACCCGGCAGCGGCGCCGATGCGCGCCGCCGCCGCGAGCTCCTTCGGATCGCAGCCGCCCAACTGCAGCGCGACCGGGTGCTCCTGCGGATCGTGCCGGAGGAGACGATCGGCGACCGCTCCGCGCACGAGCGCCGCGGAAACGATCATTTCCGTGTACAGCAGCGCGTGCGGGGCGAACAGACGGTGCAGGTACCGGCAATGACGATCGGTCCAGTCCATCATCGGGGCCACGTTGAGCCGTCGATCTAACATATTCATTTAATTAATAATTTATGTGCCGGAATCGGTCATGCAAGCCATCGAACGAGCTGCTAATTTATCATTGATCCGACTTCGCCGGGGTGCGGTGCGCGTTTAACGTCGCGCGGCCGGCCGCAGCGGGGTTCTTCGCAATCCATTGCAAGTTGGCGTCGTACTCGCGCTGGGCCAGCGGCGAAATTGCCGAAGTAGCGGGGGTTCGCGCTACACTGCGGTCCGATGAAGCGAGAAACGATCGCAATTCACGGCGGGTTCGACTCGGATCCCGCGACCCATGCGGTGGCGGTGCCGATTTATCAGACGGCCGCGTATTCCTTCGACAGCGCCGAACACGGCGCGGCGCTCTTCAATCTCGAGATCGAAGGCTATCGATACACGCGCATCGCCAATCCGACCACCGACATCCTCGAGCACCGCGTGGCGGAGCTCGAAGGCGGCGTCGGCGCGCTCACCGTGGCCTCTGGGCAGACGGCGCTGTACTACGCGGCGCTGAACGTGACGGAGATGGGCCGCAACATCGTCTCCGTTCCTCAGCTCTACGGCACCACCTACACGCTGTTCGCGCACATCCTGCCCAAGCTCGGCGTACAGGTGCGCTTCGCGAAATCCGACCGCGCCGCCGATATCGAGGCCCTGGTCGATCAGGACACCCGCGCCATTTTCTGCGAAACGGTGGGCAATCCCGCGGGCAACGTGTGCGATCTCGAGGCGCTGGCGGGCGTCGCGCACCGGCACGCGATGCCGCTGATCGTGGACAATACCGTGCCCACCCCGATGCTGCTGCGGCCGATGGAATACGGCGCGAACGTCATCCTGCACTCGCTGACCAAGTTCATGGGCGGCCACGGCACCACGCTCGGCGGGATCATCGTGGACTGCGGCAACTTTGCGTGGGCGAAGCAGCGCGCCCGCTATCCGATGTTCAGCGAGCCGGACGAGTCGTATCATGGATTGGTGTACACGGATCACTACGGGCATGCCGCCTTCATCGGCCGCTGCCGCAGCGTCTTCCAGCGCACGATGGGCGCGGTGCTCTCGCCGATGAATGCATTCCTGCTGCTGCAGGGCATCGAAACAGTCGCCCTGCGCGTCGAGCGGCACGTGGAAAACGCGCGCAGGGTCGCCGATTTCCTGCGCGCCGATGCGCGCGTCGAGGCGGTCAATTACGCGGGATTCGCCGACAATCCCTATCACACATTGGTGCAGAAATATCTGGGCGGCAGGGCCTGCTCGCTCATGACCTTCGACATCCGCGGCGGACTGCCGGCCGGGATGCGCTTCTACAATGCGCTCAAGCTGTTCAAGCGGCTGGTGAACCTGGGGGACGCGAAATCCCTCGCCTGCCATCCGGCATCGACCACGCACCGGCAGATGACGCCGGCGGAGCAGCTGGCGGCGGGCGTGGGCCCGGGCAGCATTCGCCTGAGCGTCGGCATCGAGCACATCGATGACATCCTCGCCGATCTCGATCAGGCGCTCGGCGCGGCATGCCCATGAGCAAACTCTCGGCCGACGAGCTGAAGAACGAAAACGCACTTCATCTGCTGCATCCGATGGCGCACCCCGGGTCCGTGCGCGAGGCGCCGCCGGACATCATCGCGCGCGGCGAGGGCAGCTGGATCTGGGATGTGGACGGACACCGTCTGATCGACGGGGTGGGCGGCCTGTGGTGCGCGAACCTCGGCTTCGGCCGCAAGGAGATCCGCGATGCCATCGTCGCGCAGCTCGATGAGCTGCCCTTCTACAACACGTTTCGCGGCGCGACTCATCCGCGCGCCATCGAGCTGTCTCAGCGGCTCGTCGGGCTGATGGCCCAGGACGGCGTCGCCGCCGTGCACTTCAGCAGCGGCGGCTCGGATGCCGTGGAGGGCGCGCTGAAGCTCGCGCGCCAGTACTGGAAGCTGCGCGGCCAGGGCGACCGCACCAAGTTCATTTCGCTGCGCCAGGGCTATCATGGCGTGCATTTCGGCGGGACGAGCGTCAACGGCAACACCGCATTCCGCCGCGCATACGAGCCGCTGCTGCCCGGATGTTTCCACGTCGACACGCCATGGCTCTACCGCAATCCCTACACGCAGGACCCGCAGAAGCTCGGCGAGATATGCGCCGAGCTGCTCGAGCGGGAGATTGTCTTCCAGGGGCCGGACACCGTGGCCGCGTTCATCGCCGAGCCGGTGCAGGGGGCCGGAGGCATCATCGTTCCCCCGGCGAACTATTGGCCGCTGGTGCGCCGGGTCTGCGACAAGCACGGCGTGCTGCTCATCGCCGACGAGGTGGTCACCGGCTTTGGCCGCACCGGGCACCTGTTCGGGACGCGGCTGTGGGGCGTGCAGGCGGATCTGTGGTGCCTCGCCAAGGGCATCTCCTCGGGCTACATTCCATTAGGCGCCACGGCGCTGTCGGAAAAGGTGATGCTCCCTTTCAGGACCGGCGACCCCGTGCTCGGAGCGATCAATCACGGCTACACCTACGGCGCCCATCCGGTGGCGGCGGCCGCGGCGCTGGCAACGCTCGACGTGCTCGAACGCGAGAACATTCCGGCCCGCGCGGCGCGCGAGGGCGAATATTTCCTCGAGCGCCTGCACGCCATGGAGAAGCGCTTCCGCCTGGTCGGGGACGTGCGCGGCGTGGGTCTGATGGCCGGCATCGAACTGGTCGCTGACAAGCGCACACGCACGCCGTTCGCGCGCGGAGCGCCCGAGCTCGCGCGCGTCCATCGCGAAGCCTACCGGCGGGGCGCAATGATCCGCCTGTCCGGCGCCACCATCATCCTCTCGCCGGCGCTGACCATCGAGCGGTCGCAGATCGATCTGCTGTGCGACGCGCTGGAGGGGGCGTTCGCCGCGGTCGAGCCATGAAGCCGCCATACACGCATCCGGCCGCCATTCGCGGCCCCGCCGAAGCGCTGTTTCCGCCGTGGCCGCAGCGCCTTAGGATCGACGATGATCTCACCCGCGAGCTGGCCCGGGCTCAGCAGCGCGTCGCAGCCGGTTCGGTCATGCCGACGCTCGACATGGCCGCGTTCCGCCGCGAACTCGGCGGCTTTGACTTCGCCGTGCCGCGTCCGCTGCCGCAGCTGCTCGACTGGTCGGTCGGCGTGCTCGAACACGGCATCGTGCATCTGACGCACCCGCGCTATTTCGGGCTTTTCAACCCGGCCCCGAGTTTCCCGGCGCAGTGCGCCGACCGGATCGCCGCCTCGTTCAATCCGCAAGTCGCGAGCTCCGCGACCTCGCCGGCCGCCGTGGCGCTCGAGGCGCACGTGATCCGCATGGTGGCGCAGCGCGCCGGGTTTCCGGCGCAGTCCGGGGGCCACTTCACCTCCGGCGGATCAGAGGCCAACTACACGGCGCTGCTGTGTGCGCTGACCCGCGCCCATCCGAAGTTCGCCGCCGACGGCGCGCGCGCCTTTTCGGGCCCGCCCGTGTTCTACACCTCGAAGGAATGCCACCGCAGCTGGGTCAAGATCGCGCATCAGGCGGGAATCGGGCGCTCCGCGCCGCGGCTGGTGGCAACCGACGGCTCCGGCCGCATGTCCGTCGCCGCGCTCGCCGAGGCCATCGCCGCCGATCTCAAGAGCGGCTGCATACCCGTGCTGATCGTCGCCTCGGCGGGCACGACCAACGCGGGCATGATCGATCCGCTGCCCCAATTGGCCGCACTCGCGCAGCGCCACGGCCTGTGGTACCACGTCGATGCCGCCTGGGGCGGCGCGATGATCGCCTCCGAGAAGCTGCGCAGCGCGCTCAGCGGATTGGACCGGGCGGATTCGGCCACCATCGATGCGCACAAGTGGTTCGCAACCACCATGGGCTGCGGCATGTTCCTGATCCGCGATGCCGCGACGCTCTCGACCGTGTTTCAGGTCGCGGCCAGCTATATGCCCTCCCACGAAGCCTCCGTGGACCCGTACATGAATTCGGTGCAGTGGTCGCGCCGTTTTCTCGGACTGCGGCTGTTCCTCTCGCTCGCCTCGGCCGGCTGGTCGGGTCAGGCGGCCCACATCGAGCGCGCGGTCGAACAGGCTGCCCGGATCCGGCAGGGCCTCGAGGCCCGCGGATGGTCGGTCGTGAACGATTCGCCGCTCGCGGTGCTCGCGGCCGTCCCGCCGCCCGCGCTGGACAGTCCGCGCGCGATCGTCGAGCGGGTGCTTGAGTCCGGACGCGCGTGGGTGTCCCTCGCCCGCTTCGAGGAGCGCGACGTGGTGCGCATCTGCGTCACGCACGGTGAAACCTCCGAGGAGGATCTGTCGGTGCTGCTCGAGGCCCTTGCGCCGACGCAGGAGCCCTCATAGGTCAGCCAGTCTTCTGCAGGGTTCGCTCCACCAGGGCGATGATCGTCGCGCAGGACTGGAAATTTTCCGGCGTGATGTCGGCCTGCGGAATCGCGATATCGAACTCCAGCTCGACCGCGAGCATCAGATTGACCATCTTCAGCGAGCTGATGCCCAGATCACTGAGCTGTGTGTTCACCGGAAACGGATCGGGAACCGCGGCGCCCGGCCCGAGAACCTGCTTGACCAGAGCGATCAGCCGGTCGCACACTCCGTTTGGCGCAGATTCCACTCGATGAGTCTCCCGATGGGTGGAACGATCATAGCATTACATATCACGGTGGAATCGGCGTACTACGTCACCAAGTGACGATTCGCCTGTCAATCAGATAAACCCGATATTGTCGATGTGGGGCGCTTTTGCGCATAATGGCTTGCGATCCTCCGTTCGCGACAAGGGATGTAACGCGCAGCCGTATGGAAGCTCAAAAAATGCCCGCTCCGGGCGCACGTATTGTAAATGCCGGCGTCACCGATTTGACTGCGCGCGCGCGCGCCGCCGCCGAGGTGGCGGCGAGCCATGCCGCGGCCGTCGATGCCACCTCTCGCTTCCCCGCCGAGGCGTTCGCCGAGATCCGCAAGCAGCGGCTGCTCGGCCTGCTGGTGCCGAAGGCCCTGGAGGGCGAAGGCGCCGGCCTGGCGGACCTCGCCGACGTCTGCTTCATGCTCGGTCAGGCCTGCTCATCCACCGGGCTGATCTACGCCATGCACCAGGTCAAGATGGGTTGCATCGTGCGCCATGCCAAAGGCAACGCCGCCATGGAGCGGATTCTGCGCCAGGTTGCCGCCGATCAGCTGCTGCTCGCCTCCTCGACCACCGAGGGTCAGGCCGGCGGCAACGTGCGCGCCAGCGAGGCTGCCGTCGAGCACGTCGGCGATCAGGTCACGCTCGAGCGCAAGGCCACCGTCATTTCCTATGCCGTCGATGCGGACGGCATCGTGACGACCGCGCGCCGCGCGGCCGACGCGGCCGCGTCGGACCAGGTGCTGCTGGTGCTGCTGAAGAAGGACTACACGCTCGAACGGCTGCAGTCCTGGGACACGCTCGGCATGCGCGGCACGCAGAGCGAGGGCTTCACCCTGCGCGCGCACGCGCCGGCGCAGCAGATCATGTCCGAGCCGTACGAAAGAATTCATTCTCAGACCATGGTGCCCTTTGCGCACCTGCTCTGGGGCTCGGTGTGGGCCGGGATCGCGGCCGCCGCGACCGCCAAGGCGCAGGCATTCGTGCGCAATGCGCTGCGCCATTCGGGCGGTCAGATGCCCCCGGGGGCTCCGCACTTCACTCAAGCCGCCTCCTCGCTGCGAACCCTGCGGGGCGTGCTCGCCTCCTCGCTGCGCGCCTACGAGGCCGCGATGTCGGACGAGAAGGCGCTCAGCGCGCTGGAATTTCAGTCCATGATCACCCTGACCAAGGTGCAGGTGTCGGAGCTCGCGACCGAGACGGTGCTGTCGGCGCTGCGCGCCTGCGGACTGTCGGGGTATCGGAACGACTCTGAGTTCAGCATCGGCCGGCACCTGCGGGACGTGCTGTCGGCGCCGCTGATGATCAACAACGATCGCATTCTGGCGAATCTGGCGGCGACGTCGGTGATGACGCCGCTGCCGACGTCGATCAGTGGTTAACTCAGCTTCCGTGGCCGGCGCAGCCGATGATCCGCTCGCGCATCTGACGGCGGCGCTGTTTTGCTCCATGGGCGTCGAGGGCGTGTACGCGCGCAGCGCCCTGTACGTGCACGTCTGTGAGCGGCTCGAAAGCTACATCTCACGGCTGCGCGAGAGCAGCGCCGAGATCATGCGCTTTCCGCCGGTGATGAGCCGCAAGCAGCTCGAGCGCTCGGGCTACCTCAAGAGCTTTCCGAACCTGTTGGGCTGCGTCTGCGCACTGCACGGCACCGAGGCCTCGATTCGCGCGGCGGCCGACCGGCATGAGCAGGGCGGCGATTGGACGGAGGCCTTGAGTTCCTCGGATCTCGTGCTCTCGCCCGCCGCCTGCTATCCGGTCTACCCCATCGCGGCCGCCCGCGGCCCGCTGCCCGCCGGCGGATTGCAATTCGACATCGAGGCGGAAGTGTTCCGCCACGAGCCGTCGCGCAGCCTCGACCGCCTGCAGTCGTTTCGCATGCGCGAGTTCGTGCGGATCGGCTCGCCCGAGGAAATCGTCGAGTATCGCGAGCGCTGGCTGGCGCGCGCGCCCGTGATCGCGGCCGACCTGTCGCTGCCGCACAGCATCGAGGTGGCGAACGATCCATTTTTCGGCCGCGTCGGCCAGCTGATGGCGGTGAGCCAGCGCCAGCAGGCGCTCAAATTCGAGCTTCTGGTCCCCTATTACGCCCAGGCGACGCCGACCGCCTGCATGAGCTTCAATTATCACCGCGAGCACTTCGGCACCGTCTGGGGCATCCGCGACGCGCGCGGCGAGACCGCGCATACCAGCTGCGTCGCCTTTGGAATCGACCGGCTGTTGGTGGCGCTGTTCGCCGTCCACGGGCTCGATCTTCACCGATGGCCGGCGGTGACCCGACAGGCGCTGGCATTCTGATCGGCAGCGCGCCTTGCCGCTCGACCCGCGCGTCAAACGATTCTTGGATGTGCTGGCCGCGGGCAATCCGCCGAGCGTGCTGCACGCGAGCGTCGAGCAGCGCCGCGCCCAGCTCGCCGAACTGCTGAAGCTGTCCGGGCCCGAAGTGCCGGTGGCCCGCGTGCAGGAGCGCACGGTGCCGGGTCCCGCGGGACCGCTCGCGGTGCGGGTGTACACGCCGCTCGATGCGCCGGGCGTCGCTGCGCCGGGCGTCGCTGCGCCGGGCGTCGCCACGGCGGGCGAAGCGCTGCCGGGACTGGTGTACTTGCACGGCGGCGGCCTGGTGGCCGGCACGCTCGACACCCACGCGCCGATTGCGCGCGCGCTGGCGGCGGCGGGAGCCTGCCGCGTGATCTCGGTGCAATACCGGCTGGCGCCCGAGCAGCGCTTTCCCGCCGCACTCGAGGATGCGCTGGCCGCCGTCGGCCACATCGCCGCGCACGCGCCGCAGTTCGGCATCGATGCGGCGCGGCTCGGCATCTGCGGCGATTCGGCGGGGGGAACCTTGGCGGCGGCCGTGTGCCAGGCGCTGGCGCGTGCCGGCGGCCCGCAGCTCGCGCTGCAATTGCTCCTGTGCCCCATCCTCGATTACAGCCGCTTGACCGGCTCGCGGCGCGAGTTCGCCGCCGGCTATCTCGTCGGGCAGGACACGCTCGATCACGACCTCGAGCATTTTTTGCCCGCCGGCACGGATCCCGCCGATCCGCGCATTTCGCCGCTGCGTGCCGCCGACCTCTCGGGATTGCCGCGGACCGTCATCCACACCGCTGAATTCGATCCGCTGCGCGATGAGGGCCGGGAATATTTCACGCGCCTGACAGACTCCGGAACGGCCGTGTCCTATACTTGCCACGCGGGCATGATCCACCTGTTCTATGGTTTGGGCGCGGTCATTCCCTACGCCCGCACCGCCTTCGAGCAGATCGGGGGAGAGATTCGCGCCGCCCTTTAGGGAGTCAGCAGGTTGACCGAACGTGTGGTAGCAGAGCGCGTGATCCGGGATTTGCACGCCGCGCGGGTCGGCGGCGACCTGGCGGGCATGTGCCGGCTGTTCGCGGACGACGGCCGCTTCGAGATCGCCGGCGCGAGCGCGGACAAACCGATCGCCATCCGCGAAACGGGGATCGCCGCATTCCGTCCCTGGCTCGCCATGATGACCAAGGTGTTCCGCTTGAGCGACTACACCTTGCTGTCGCTCGTGGTCGAATGGCCGCGCGCCTCCGCGCACTGGCGGGCGAACATCTATTCGAAGGTAACCGGCGTCACGGTGCCGACGGAGCTGGTGGATCTCGTTGAAATACGCGACGGCCGGATCCAGACCTACAGCGAATTCTTCGTGCCGCGCTGACGCTTCAGCGCACCCTGATCGCGGAGTCTTTAGAAGCCGAGCGTCATCTGCGCGGCGCCGGCCGGCGGGCGGAACAGCGAGGTATCGAGATCGTGCCGGTCGTCCGAGGGGATCAGGCCGAGCTTGCGCGCGGCGAGCTCGAAGCGAGCGCGCAGCAGCTCGGCGTAGGGGCCCGTACCCTTCATGCGCACGCCGAACCCGGCATCGTAATCCTTGCCGCCGCGCGCCTGGTTGATCAGCGACATGACGTGCGCCGCGCGATCCGGATAATGATCCTGGAGCCACTCGCGAAACAGCCCCTTGAGCTCGTGCGGGAGGCGCAGCAGCACGTAGCCGGCCGAGGTCGCGCCCGCCCGGCGCGCGGCCGCGAGAATATCCTCCATCTCATGGTCGGTGATCGCCGGTATCACCGGGGCGATCAGCACGCCGACGGGAATTCCCTTCTCGGCCAGCTGCGCGATCGTGCGCAGCCGGCCTTTAGGCGATGCGGCGCGCGGCTCGAGCGTGCGCTTGATCTCGTCGGTGAGCGAGGTGATGCTCAGCATCACCGAGGTCAGCCGATCCTTGGCAAGATCCGCGAGCAGGTCGATGTCGCGCACGATCAGCGCGCTCTTGGTGACGATCGACACCGGGTGCCGGCAGCGCGCGAGCACCGCCAGAATGCCGCGCGTCACCTCGAGCCGCTTTTCCAGCGGCTGATAGCCGTCGGTGTTGATGCCGAGCGCAATCGGCTTGCACACGTACCTCGGCTTGCTGAGCTCGGCCTCGAGCAGTTTGACCGCATCCGCCTTGTAGAACAGCTTGGTTTCGAAATCCAGGCCCGGCGAGAGGCCGAGATACGCGTGGGTGGGACGGGCAAAGCAGTACACGCACCCGTGACTGCAGCCGCGATAGGGATTGATCGATTGATCGAATCCGACATCGGGCGAATCGTTGGTGGTGATGATGCCGCGGGCGCGGTCGGGCAGCACGGTTTCGTGCGGGCTCTGCGCGATCTCCTCCTCGTACCATCCGTCGTGCGTTTTCTCGTGCATCAACCGCTCGAACCGCCCCTCGGGATTCGATGCGGCGCCTCTGCCCTTGACGGGTTGATGACCGATGAAGCGGCGTGCCATCGACAGACTCTACGCGTCGCTGCGGCCAGCGTAAATCCAGTACGCGCGGGCGCGCGGTACTGTATATGATTCGATCCAGCCCGCTTATGGAAAGACCGTGCCGCCAGCCGTTATTCGGCCTCATCCTGTCCATCGGCGGCGCTGCCATGAGCGCCGGTGCGCTCGAGCAATCGACGCCGCCCGCGCCGGCGCTGCCGGAGGTGCTGGTCATCGCCACCACGCCCGTGCCGGGCGCGAGCATCGACGCCGACAAGGTGCCGGGCAACGTGCAAAGTCTCTCCTCCGCGGCGCTCACGGAGAACGGCACCGCGAGCCTCACCGGAGCCCTCGGCACCCATCTGGCCAGCGTGAACATCAACGACACGCTCGGCGATGCGTTTCAGCCCGATATTTTGTATCGCGGCTTCGAGGCCTCGCCGGTGCTGGGAACTCCGCAGGGGCTCGCGGTGTATCAGAGCGGCGTGCGCATCAACGAGGCCTTCGGCGACACGGTCGATTGGGACCTCATCCCGGACGTCGCCATCAAACGCATCGACATCGTCAGCTCGAGCCCGCTGTATGGTCTGAACGCTCTGGGGGGAGCAATGGCCGTGACCATGAAGAACGGCTTCACCTTCGAGGGTGCCGACGGGCAATTGTCGGGAGGGTCCTTCAACCAGCGCACGGGTTCGGCCGAGGCCGGTTTCAACCGGGGCGTGTTCGGTCTGTATGCGGCAGCGCGGGTGCTGAATCAGGATGGCTGGCGGCTGTTCGCTCAGGATTCGCTGCATCAGTACTACCTGGACTTGGGCCTGCACGGCGACGGCGCGGCGCTCGACTTGAGCTACACCCGGGCGGACAACCAGCTGGCCGGTCAGGGAGCGGCGCCGGTGCAATCGCTTGCGATCAGTCCCGAACAGGTGTTCACCGGACCGCAGCAGAACATCGACAGCGTGGACTTCGTGACCCTGAACGGGTCCTTCGACATGACGCGCACGCTTGCCCTGCAGGGAGTCGGGTATTTTCGCAATTTCCGCCAAGGCATTGCGAACGGCAACACCACCGACTACACCGCCTGCACGTCCGCCGCCGACTCAGGGTCATTGTGCCAACCGGACGGCCTGACGCCGCTGGTGAACTCTTCGGGCGCAGCGCTGCCCGACATCTCGCTGGGCGGTACACGCTACATCGGCGAAAACGACTCCGAATCCATTCACTCGGAGAGCTACGGCGGCTCACTGCAGATCACCGGCAGCGCGCCCGTGCTCGATCGCGGCAATCAGTTCGCGCTCGGCGGCAGCGTCGATGACGCGTGGATCGATTTCTACTCGGCCAGCGAGGTCGGCGTGGTCGACTCCTCGCTCGTGGTCCTGCCGTCCGGCCTGTTCGTCGACACGCCGGAAAACACGCCCTACGCGGCGACGCCCGTCAGCCTGCGGGCCACCGACAGGTACTACGGCCTGTACGCCACCGATACCTTCGATGCGAGTGCGGCGCTCGCCGTCACGGCGAGCGCACGCTACAACATCGCCGAGGTCGATCTGGCGGATCGGCTGGGCAGCGACTTGAGCGGCATCAACCGCTTCACTCATCTCAATCCGTCCCTGGGCGCCACCGACAAGCTGACCGCGAACCTCACCGCGTATGCGGGCTATTCGATCAACAATCGTGCGCCCACCGCGAGCGAGATCGAATGCTCCAATCCGCTCGAGCCCTGCCTGCTGCCCTCGAGCCTCTCCGGCGATCCGCCGAAGCTGCAGCAGGTGATCGCGCACACGCTGGAGGCGGGGCTGCGCGGTCAGCAATCGACGGCGGGCGGCGGCCGCCTCGGCTGGAACGCGGGCGTGTTCCGCACCGACCTCGACAACGACATCTACGGCGTATCGACCTCCAACGGCAAGGGCTATTTCGAGAACATCGGCGCAACGCGCCGCCAGGGAGTGGAAGCGGGCATGAAATTTCAGGGCCGGCGCTGGTCGGGGTACGCCGAGTACAGCTTCATCGACGCCACGTTCCGCTCGCCGCTGACCGTGAGCTCGCCCTTCAATCCCCACCACGATGCAAACGGCAACCTCTACGTCGAGCCCGGGGATCAATTGCCGGGCATACCGCGCAACCGCTTCAAGACAGGCATCGATTACACGATTCACGGGAATTGGACCGTGGGCGGCTCATTCATTCTGGTGAGCGCCCAGTACTATCACGGCGATGAGTCGAATCAAAACCCACCGATGCCCGGATATCACGTGCTCACCCTGCGCTCATCCTATCGAGTCGGCCCGCGCATCGAGTTTTTCGCGAACCTGCAAAACGCATTCGACGCGCGCTACGCGACCTATGGACTGTTCGCGGATCCGACCGGCGTCGGCGCGCCCGGCATTCCCGCGAACGCGGGCCCGAACGATCCGCGGGTGGACAATCGCTTCGAAAGTCCCGCCGCGCCGCGCGCACTGTTCGGCGGCGTGAGGATCAGCTTCTAGCGGACCGAAGTTTGGCGTTGCACGGGGCGAAATGCGACCATGGCGCAGGGGGGGCCGCATGTCGGATCCGATGCACCGTAAGCGACCGGGAGGCCGCGCCAGACGCCAGGGCGGAAACCGCGTGCATCAGCTGCCGTGGCAGCAGGTCGTGCAGCCGTACGCGCCGCTTCAGGTGCTGTCGGCGGATCAGATCGAGGCCATTCACCTGACATCGCTGCGCATTCTCGAGGAGCTCGGAATGGAAGTGATGTCGGCTCGAGGCCGCGCGCTGCTCAAGGCGGCCGGCGCGCAGGTGGATCCGGCGAGTCACAGCGTGCGCCTCGACCGGGGCCTGGTCGAGCGCGCGCTCGAGAGCGCGCCCGCAGAGTTCGTGCTCACGCCGCGAAACGCGGACAGGCGCATCATTCTGGGCGGCAATCACGTGAACTTCGGCCTGGTCGCCGGACCGGCCAACGTGCATGACTGCGAGCGCGGCCGCCGGCCGGGGAATTTCCGCGACTACTGCGACCTCGTCCGCCTCGCGCAGTACTTCAACGCCATCCATCTGATCGGCAATCAGGCGTGCGCGCCGATCGAGCTGCCGGCGAACTCCCGGCATCTCGACACCTATCGGGCGAATCTGCGCTATTCGGATCGGGTGTTTCACTGCACGGCGATCGGCGCGCAGCGCGCGCTCGACGGCATCCGGATGATGGCCATCTCGCGCGGCCTCGAGCTCGAGCAGCTTGCCTCGAGCCCGGGCGTGATCACCATCATTTCCGTGAACAGCCCGCGCCGCTTCGATGAAGCCATGACCGACGGGCTGATCGCCATGGCCGAACACGGGCAGGCGGTGGTCATCACGCCGTTCACGCTCATGGGCGCGATGGCGCCCGCCTCGCTCGCGGCGGCGCTGGCGCAGCAGAACGCCGAAGCGCTGTTCGGCATCGTGCTCGCGCAGGCGGTGCGCGCCGGTGCGCCGGTCGTGTACGGCGCATTCACCTCCAACGTGGACATGCGCTCGGGGGCGCCCGCCTTCGGCACGCCGGAGAACGCCAAGGCGAATGTGGCGAGCGGCCAGCTCGCACGGCGCTACCGGCTGCCGTACCGCACCTCGAATGCGAGCGCCTCCAACGCCGCCGACGCCCAGGGTGCGTACGAGACCGAGATGTCGCTGTGGGGGGCGGTCATGGGGCACGGCAATCTCGTGTATCACGCCGCCGGGTGGCAGGAGGGCGGCCTCACCGCGTCCTTCGAGAAGCTCGTCCTCGACGTCGAGATGCTGCAGCTCATGATCGAGTTCCTGAGGCCGATCCCGGTCGACGAGCGCGAGCTCGGCTTCGAGGCCATCAAGGGTGTGCCGACCGGCGGCCACTTCTTCGGCGAAGCGCACACCATGGAGCGCTACGAGCACGCTTTCTACCAGCCGCTGCTGTCGAACTGGCAGAATTACGAGAACTGGCAGCTCGGCGGCGCCAAGGATGCGACGCAGCGCGCCACGGAGATCTGGAAGCAGGCCCTCAAGGAATACGAAGAGCCGGCGCTGGATCCGGCGGTCCGCGAAGCGCTCGATGCGTACGTCGCACGGCGCCGCGCCGAGATCGGCAGCGCCGAGCCCTGAGGCGCGCTGCGCTTGCGGGCGCGCGCGTGCGCCCGCTGCGCGCGTCAGCTGCGCGCGCCTGCATACGCGCGTCTCAATCGGCCGGGATCTTCTCCTGCAGGTACGGAAATCCGGCGGTCGAGCGCGGCTCGGCGATGTGGAAGCCCTGGGCGAAGCCGATGCCGAGACGGCCGAGCTCGGTCAGCACCTCCGCCGACTCGACGCGCTCGGCGATCGTCTGAATACCCATCGCCCTGCCCACCTGGCTGATCGCCTCCACCATGCTGCGGTCCACCGGATCGCGCGTCACGTTCTCGATGAACTGTCCGTCGATTTTCAGATAGTCGACCGGCAGGGTCTTCAAGTACATGAACGAGGACAGGCCGCTGCCGAAGTCATCGAGCGCAAAGTGGCAGCCGCGGGTCTTCAATTCGCGCATGAAGTACACCACGTTGCCCAGATTGGCGATCGCCGCGGTCTCCGTGATCTCGAAGCACATCGCTCCGGGCGCGAGATCATGGGCGCTCAGCTCGGCGATCAAGTACTCGAGGAAGCGCTCGTCGTTGAGCGAGGTGCCCGACAGGTTGACGGCGATGGTATAGGGCTTGACGCCGGACGCGACGCGGTGCACGAGCCGATCCAGCGCCTGGCGCACCACCCAGCGATCGATGGAGGGCATGACGTTGTAGCGCTCCGCGGCGGGTATGAACTCGGCGGGCAGCACCAGAGACCCCGCCTCGTCGCGCAGCCGCAGCATGAGCTCGAAGTGCTCGCGATCCTGCGGGGTCTTGCCGATCGGCACGATCGGCTGATAGAACAGCTCGAACCGGCTCTCATCGCAGGCGCGCGCGAGCTTCGACACCCAGTGCATCTCGCGGTGCCGCTCCGGCATGTTGTCGGGCTTGTACAGCTGCACGCGGTTGCGGCCCTGGTCCTTGGCGGCGTAGCAGGCGACGTCCGCGGCGCTCATGACGCTCGCGACCGTCGGGGTCTCGCTCGTGATCTCCACGATGCCGACGCTCACGCCCACCGCCAGCACGCCGTCCTGCCAGATGAAACGGTAGTCGCGTATCGCCTGGCGCAGGTTCTCCGCCACGCGCAGAGCCTGATCGAGCAGGCAATTCTGCAGCAGGATGCCGAACTCATCGCCGCCCAGGCGCGCCAGCGTATCGCCGCTGCGCACGCGGGACTGCAGCACGCCGGTGATCTGCTTGAGCAGCTGATCGCCGGCGGGATGGCCGCAGGTGTCGTTCACCAGCTTGAACTGATCGAGGTCGAGGTACAGCAGCGCATGGCGGCAGTCCGCATCCTGGCGCACGCTTTCGACGGCGGCGGTGAGCCGGTTCTCGAATTCGCGCCGGTTGATGAGCCCGGTAAGCGCATCGTGGCTCGCCTGATAATGCAGCGCGCGGTGCAGCCGGCGCTCCTTGCTGACGTCGTGAAACACCATCACCGCGCCGATCAGATTGCCGGCGCGATCGCGAATCGGCGCCGCCGAATCCTGGATCGCGATTTCCTGGCCGCGGCGGTTCACCAGCACCGTGTGCTCGGTCAGGCCGAGCATCTGCCCCTCGCGCAGGCAGCGCATGATCGGGCTCTCGGTCGCCTCGCGCGTTGCCTCATCGACCACGGTCAGCACTTCGATGATGAGCTGCCCCTGCGCCTCGCGGTTCTCCCAGCCGGTCAGGCTCTCGGCCACCGGATTCATGTAGTCGATGCGCCCGTGCGAATCGGTGGTGATCACCGCATCGCCGATCGACTGCAGCGTGACCTGGGCGCGCTCCTTGGCCTGGAACACCGCGGTTTCGGCCTTCTTGCGCTCGGTGATGTCCGCGATCGTGCCCTCGAAGCCGATGACGCGGCCCTGCTTGTCGCGCACCACGCGTCCATTGTCGACGACCACGAGCATGCTGCCGTTCTTGCGGCGAAGTACATATTCGTCGTTGCGCACCTCACCTTCGCTCTCCATCCGGCGCACATAGGTGTCGCGGTCGCTCGGATACCAGTACAGAGAATGGGCGGGCACCCGGTACAGCTCTTCGGCCGAGGAGTAGCCCAGCATCTGCACGAATGCTGGGTTCACCACCAGCAGGCGTCCGTCGCGCGTGGTGCGGTACACCCCTTCCATCACGCTTTCGAACAGGCCGCGAAATTTCGCCTCGCTCTCGCGCAGCGCATCCTCGGCGCTGCGCCGCTCGATCGCGATGCCGGCGATCTGCGTCATGCGCGACATCAGCTCGAGATCGCGGGACAGCGGCAGCGCGGGCTGGCGCTGGTAGACGGCGAAGGTGCCCACCACCTTGCCGTCCGAGGCGACGATCGGCGCCGACCAGGCGGCGCGCAAACCCGCGTGCTGCGCCGCCTCGCGCCGATATTCCCAGAGCGCATCGGCATCGATATCCGCCACAATCACCTGGCGGGACAGATAGACCGCGGCCGAACAGGAGCCGAAGCGAATGCCGACCGGCGCGTGATCCATGGCGGCGAGGAATGCGCGCGGCAGGCTCGGCGCCACCCCGAAAGAGAGCACCTGGTGCTCTTCGTTGAGCAGATTGATCGCGCAAAAGCCCCCGCCGATGACGCGCTCGATCACCTCGCAGATCGCCTCGAGCGCCGTGGAGAGCGGCGCGTTCGCCGCGATCTTCTCGAACACCCGCCGCTCGCCCGCCGCGATCGCATCGCTGCGCTTGCGCTCGGTGATGTCGGTGATGCTGGCGCGGATCAGCCGGCGATTGGAGCTCGGCAGGCGCACGAAGCGCACCTCGCAGGGCATGTTCCGGCCGGATGCATCGCAATGCACCCACTCGAACACCGGCGCGCCGCCGGCCAGCGCGCCCTCGATGTAGCCGCGCGGCACGCCGAAGGAGGGGCTGCCGTCGGCCTGCTCCGAGGGGCTGATCTTGTCGGGACCGCTCTCGAGCAGGATGGCGCGGTCCATCTTGAAGAAGCGGCAGGCATTGTCGTTGACGTCGACGAACTTTCCCCGATCGACGTCGAACACCACGATCACCTCCGGCGCGTGCTCCACCAGGGTCCGGTAGCGGGCTTCGCTCTCGCGCATCGACAGCTCGGCGAGGTGCCGCTCCGTGATGTCGCGGATGCACACGATGTAGCCGTCGCTGCGGTTCAGGCGCGCCTTGCTCACCGCGATTTCCACCGCGACGCGCGCGCCTTCCTTGGTGACACCCCAGGCTTGATGCGCGGCGAGATCCACGTGCGTATCGTCGATCTTCGCGGCGCAGCGCTCGAGAAACTCGAGCGGGCCGCGCGCGTCGGTGTCGGGCAGCAGGAAATCGAGCGTACGGCCGAGAATCTCCGGCAGCGAATAGCCGAAGATCCGCTCGCCGGTGGGGTTGAAGGTCTCGATGTGCCCGGCGTCATCGATCGTGATGATCGCGTCCTTGACGTTGTCGAGGATCGCCTGCAGGTGCGAGGCGCTCTGCTCGCGAATCTCCCGGGTGAGCGCCTGGGCCTCGTCCGACATGAGCTGCATGGAGCGCACGATGCCGCGCCGTTCGGAGTCGATGCGATCGTAATGCGCGCTCACGATCTGGAGCAGAGTGGGCAAATCGATTTCGCCGCCGTGCCCGCGCGCGTCGCTCAGTTGACGTTCCAGCAGGCGATTCAAGCTCCCCTGCGTTGGCGGCGGCTCGCTCCGAATGGCGGCCGCGGTATCGCGTGACAAGTCCTTCCTACCCCGGGCACCTTGATGGTGGGAGTTTTAGGGAGATCCCTGACTCAGGGCGTGACGGGCGTCTCGGTTCGCCCAATAATCGGTTAAATAATGATTAAGAGCCCTGGTCGGCCGTTTCGCGCTCGGAGCGCTTGCGCTCATTCGCACGCAGGTTGCGCTTGCGCAGGCGAATGGAGGTCGGGGTGACCTCGATCAGCTCGTCGTCGTCGATGAACTCCATCGCCTGCTCCAGGGTGAAGCGGATGGGCGGGGTGAGCACGACGTTCTCGTCCTTGCCGGCGGCGCGCATATTGGTCAATTTCTTGCCCTTCAGCGGATTGACGACCAGATCGTTGTCGCGATTGTTGATGCCGATGATCATGCCCTCGTAGACCTCCTCCCCCGGTCCGATGCACAGCCTGCCGCGCTCCTGCAGACTGAACAGGGAATAGGCCAGCGCCACCCCCTGGCCGTTGGCGATCAGCACCCCCTGCGGGCGCTGCCCCAATTCGCGCTGCACCACGGGCCCGTAGTGATCGAACACGTGGTGCAGCAGTCCGGTGCCGCGGGTCATGGTGCGGAATTCGGTCTGAAAACCGATCAGTCCGCGCGACGGGATCATGTAGTCCAGGCGCACGCGACCGCGGCCGTCGGCCTGCATGTCCTTCAGTTCGGCGCCGCGGCTGCCGAGGGCCATCATGATGTCGCCCTGGGCGTCGCTGTCGGCGTCGACCGCGACCTGCTCGTAGGGCTCATGCGCGATGCCGTCGACCTGTTTGATCACGACGCGCGGCCGGGACACCGACATTTCGTAGCCCTCGCGGCGCATGTTCTCGAGGAGCACGCCGAGGTGCAATTCGCCCCGGCCGAAGACCACGAACTTGTCGGGGTCCGCGGTCGGCTCGACGCGCAGCGCCACGTTGTGGATCGACTCGCGCTCCAAGCGCTCGCGGATCTGGCGACTGGTGACGAACCTACCCTCGCGGCCCAGGAACGGGGAGGTATTGACCTCGAAGGTCATGCTGATCGTCGGCTCATCGACGGTGAGGCTCGGCAGCGGCTCGACCGTGGCAGGATCGCACAGCGTATCGGACACCTTGGGCTCGGCAATCCCCGCGAAGGCGACGATGTCGCCCGCCCCCGCGGATTCGATCTCGATCCGCGTCAAGCCGTGGAAGCCCAGGATCTGCGTGATTTTCTCGCTGCGCTGGCCGCCGTCGCGGTCGACCACGGTCACCGTCATGCCGCGCCTCAGGGTGCCGCGCTTGATGCGGCCGATGCCGATGGCGCCGACGTAGCTCGAGTAGTCGAGCAGCGTGACCTGCAGCTGCAGCGGACCGTCCACATCCACGTCGGGGGGCGGGCAATGCGCGACGATGGTTTGGAAGAGCGGCTGCATGTCGCCGTCGCGCACGGTCGAATCGAGGCCCGCGAAGCCGCGCAGGGCCGATGCGTAGACCACCGGGAAGTCCAGCTGCTCGTCCGTGGCGCCCAGCCGATCGAACAGATCGAAGGTCTGGTCGAGCACCCAGCCCGGGCGCGCCTCGTCGCGGTCGATCTTGTTGATGACGACGATGGGCCGGAGCCCATGCTTGAAGGCCTTTTGCGTCACGAAGCGGGTCTGCGGCATGGGCCCGTCCACCGCATCGACCAGCAGCAGTACGCAGTCGACCATCGCGAGCACGCGTTCGACCTCGCCGCCGAAATCGGCGTGGCCCGGGGTGTCGACGATGTTGATTCGATAGTCGCCCCAGGTGATCGCCGTGTTCTTGGCGAGAATGGTGATGCCGCGCTCGCGCTCCAGCACGTTCGAATCCATCACGCGATCTTGCACGTCCTTGCGCGCATCGAGCGTGCCGGATTGGCGCAGCAGCTGATCCACCAGCGTGGTCTTGCCGTGATCGACGTGCGCGATGATGGCGATGTTGCGAAGTTTCTGCATCACAGTGAGGGCCCCGAGGAAAACCGCCCATTATAGAGCCATTCGCGCGGCCACGCCCGGATTTCGCTGCGGCGACGGCGCGAGGAGCCTAGGGCTTGCGATTGGCGGCGGCTTCGGGAGCCGCGGCGACGATGAGCGGCACGGAAAAGTCGCGCGACTCGGTCATTTCGTCGTGCTTCAAGGTCACCTTGAGGCTCAAAAACTGGACCCCTTCAGCCGTCGGCGTGATCGTGATCTGGTGCCGGTAGACCTGCGCGGGGTCGAGGGAGGCGATTTCGATCCGGCTGTCGCCGGCCGCGACCTGCAGGCTGTCCGAGGCGGCCACTTCGATGTCGGCCGCGGCGGCCGGGAGCTGCGGCAGCAGGGCGAGCGCGATCTGCAGCGGCTGGCCCGCGGTCGGCCGCTGCAGCAGGTCGTATTTGAGCATCACCGGCGCCTGCGACTTGCCCTGGCTGGCCGCTTCGACCATGTCGGCCGTCAATTGCTGCGGTGTCTTGGCCATCTCGACCTTCGCGGCCGGCACGTGCTTCTGCTCAGGCGCCTTGGGCTGCGGAGCGGGATTCGCATCGCGGTGGCAGGCGGCCAGCATCGCCACCGCGCACAGCGCCAGCACTCTCGGGTTCATCATGGCGCCTATGATCCCTTATATTCGGCGTCGATCACAACTCGAGCGGCTCCGCGCGCACCGCCGCCAGCTGCTCCTCGAGGGCGCGGTAGTGCTCTTCCCAGTAGCGCGGCCCGGCGAACCAGGGGAACGCCTTCGGGAATGCCGGGTCGTCCCAGCGCCGCGCCAGCCACGCCGAATAGTGAATCATTCGAAGCGCGCGCAGCGGCTCGATGAGCGCCAATTCGCCGCGGTCGAAGGGCAGGAACTGCTCATAGCCCTTGAGCAGATCGGTCAGCTGCGTACGCATCTCCTGCTGCGTCCCGGCGAGCAGCATCCACAGATCCTGGATCGCGGGACCGGTCACGCAATCATCGAGATCGACGAAATGCGGCCCCAGATCGGTCCATAGGATGTTGCCGCGGTGGCAGTCGCCCAAGATGCGCCCCTGGCGCGCGCCGCGCCAGCCGAGCGCCCGCGCTTCGACTTCCTCGAGCAGCTCATCGGTAAGATCGGCGTATTTGTCCGCGAGGTAATCCGGCAGCCACTCGCCCTCGAGCACGAAATCGCGCGCCCTGCGCCCCAAGTCCTCGACGCTGAGGCGCGGCCGTGCGAAAAACGGGGCGCCGCGCCCAACGGCGTGAATTCGGCCGAGGAAGCGCCCCACCCACTCGCGCTCGTCGGCCGTGCCGAGCTCCGGCCAGCGCCCGCCCCGGCGCGGAAAAACCGCGTAGCGAAAGCCCCGATGGAAGTGCAGAGTCTCACCGTGCGGCGCCAGCGGCGCGACCACGGGAATCTCCTGCGCCGCCAACTCGACGGCGAAAGCATGCTCCTCGGCAATGGCCGCATCGCTCCACCGCCCGGGCCGATAGAACTTGGCGACCACCGGCCCGGCGTCTTCGATGCCGATCTGATAGACCCGATTCTCGTAGCTGTTGAGCGCCAGCACGCGCCCGTCGCAGCGAAAATCGAGGACCTCCAGGGCGTCCAGGACCGTTTCCGGAGACAGCTCGGCATAGGGCGCATCCAGGCTCATGGCTGGAATTCTACAGGTGCGACGGCCTCGCGCCCTTGCTTCGGAGCCTTACGCTAGAATGCGTGCCATGCGTCTGCCCCGACCCAGATCATTGAGCGGCCTCATGCTGATCGGCTTCACCATCGTCGCCGCTCCGCTGCTGTTCGCCATCGTGAACGCCGCCGTACAGATGAACCGCCTGTCGAATCGCAGCGAGCAGCTGGTGGTGCACGGCATGCAGGGCACCCGCAGCAATCAGCGCATGTTCCAGGAGATTGGCGCACTGGAGCGGACCGCACGGCTCTATCAGATCATCCCCAACCCCGAGCTGCTCGATGTCTATGCGCGCAACCAGGAGCGGCTGGAGAAGGTCATCAATGAGATGCTCACCCTGCCGCTCGATCCGCAATCGCAGGCCGACGTGCAGGCGCTGCAAGCGGATGCCGAACGCGTCTGGCAGGAGCTCAGGGCGGCCCCGCCGAATTCGCCGCGCCTGGCGGAGCTGATCAACTCCTATCCGCAGTGGGCCGATCTCGCCTCCAAGATATCGAATCGCGTCAGCGCACAGATCGACCGCGAACTGACGAATTTGCGCCTCGCGGCGCAGCTGGCGCAGCAGAAGCTGTTCTGGCAGACGCTGCTGCTGGTGCCGATGACCCTGGCGGTGGTCGGCGTGTTCACCTACCTGTTCGGCAGACCCATCCGCGCCATCGACCGCGCGATCAGCGAGCTCGGGCGCGGCACCTTCTCCCGGCCGATCGCCATCCGCGGGCCGGCCGACCTGGAGCGCCTGGCGGCGCAACTGGAGTGGTTGCGCGTCAGATTATTGGAACTTGCCCTGGAGAAGAATCGATTCCTGCGACACATGTCGCATGAACTGAAGACGCCGCTGGCGAATATTCGGGAGGGAACCGAGCTCTTGATGGACGGGGCAGTCGGCGAGCTGCAGAGCGCCCAGAGAGAAGTCACCGCCATATTGCGCGAGAACGGCATGAAACTGCAGCGTCTCATTGAGAATCTTCTGTCCTTCAGCGCCTGGCAGGCGAAGAGCGTCGGCCTGGAGGTGTCCGAATTCAAGCTGCGGCCGCTGATCAAATCCGTATTGGAGAATCAACAGCTCACCCTGGTGGCGCAGCGCGTGCGCCTCGATGTGCAGGTGGAGGACCTCGCGCCGCTTGCCGATCGCGGCAAGGTGCGGCTGATTCTCGATAACTTATTGTCAAATGCGATCAAGTTCACACCGCGCGGCGGCACCATCTCGATTCACGCACGCGCCGAGCGCGAACAGCTGGTGCTCGACGTCATGGACAGCGGCCCCGGGATTCCCAAGGAGGAGCGCAACCGGATATTCGAGGCTTTTTATCAGGGCAAAACGCCGCAGGGCGGGCACGTCAAGGGGACCGGTATCGGGCTGTCGGTGGTGACGGAATTCGTCAACGCGCACGGCGGCAGCATCGAGATCCTCGAGGCCCCGGCCGGCGGCGCGCATTTTCGTGTCCGCCTACCCATGCGCCAGTCAGGACCCGCTGCGCGTGAAAAGGCCCATGCGGCATAGCCGATTGCGCTTTGCAGCATACGCATTCGCAGCCTGCGGCCTCACCGGTTGTGCGCTGTTCGGCGGCGCTCCGACGCCCCCGCCGGCCCCGCCGACGGTGGCGGAGCGCACCACCGATTTGGCGCCGATCACCCAGCTGCTCGAGCTGATGAGCCAGCTGCCGCAGGGCGACCCGGCGCGCCAGGCGGAGCTGTTCCAATCCGCCAAGGATGCGGCGGCGGTCTCGCCCACCACGAGCAACCGGCTCAAGTATGCGCTCGTGCTGGCGACACCCGGTCATGCAGGATCCGATCCCGTCGCCGCCCAGCGACAGTTGTCGGAACTGCTCGCGAGGCCTGAAACTCTTTTAACCGCGGAGCGCCTGCTGGCCCTGGTGGAGCTGCAGGATGTCGATCAGCAGCTGGTTCTTCAGGCCGAAAACCAGCGGCTGCGCAGCGACGACGCCTCGCACGATTCGCAAACCAAGCTGCTGGCGGTCAATCGCCGTCTGGCGGCGGAGATGGATGAAAACGCACGGCTGCGCAAGGCATTGGACGAAGCACGAGCGAAGCTCGATGCGGTCACGAACATCGAGCGATCCATCAACGATCGCGGCACCAGCACGCCGCCACCACCCCCCAAAAAATGAAATCCCCGGAGAATCCCGTGAACGCCCACAACGCCGCCACCACGCCCCTTTCGTTCGGCCTGCAGCCGAGCTCTCGCGATACCTTGCAGCCGCAAAAGCGCAAGGCGCGGATCCTGGTGGTCGATGACGACCCCGGGCTGCTGCGCCTGCTCACCATCCGGCTGCGCGCGGAGAACTACGAAGTCGAGGCCGTCGAAAGCGCCGCGGCGGCGCTCGCCGCCTGCACCCGGTTCCGGCCCGATCTGGTCATCACCGATCTGCGCATGGATCAGATGGACGGCATTGGACTGCTGAAGGAGCT
Source organism: uncultured Gammaproteobacteria bacterium (assembly GCA_963837045.1). Taxonomy (GTDB): domain Bacteria; phylum Pseudomonadota; class Gammaproteobacteria; order Steroidobacterales; family Steroidobacteraceae; genus Bog-1198. Next base: position 42,733 of record CAWIMA010000016.1, on the reverse strand, counting down.
GCAAAGCCGCTGGCCCGGCCTGCGGGTGATCATCCTCACCGCCCACGGCACCATTCCGGACGCCGTGCATGCGACTCAGAGCGGCGCATTCGGCTTCCTCACCAAGCCGGTCGACAAGCAGGAATTGCTCGACCATGTGCAAAAGGCGCTCAAGGTGTCCGGATTCGCGCACGTGGACGAGGATTGGCGCGCCGACATCATCACGCGCAATCAGCTGATGGAAGACAAGCTGGCGCAGGCGAACATGGTGGCCGGCACCGACGCGCGCGTGCTGCTGACCGGCGAGAGCGGCACCGGCAAAGAGCTGCTGGCGCGCGCCATCCACGAGGCCAGCCCGCGCCGCAACAAGCCGTTCGTCGCGATCAACTGCAGCGCCATGGCGGAGAACCTGCTGGAATCGGAGCTGTTCGGCCATGAAAAGGGCGCCTTCCCCGGCGCGACGCGCGCGCAGAAGGGCGTGTTCGAAACCGCGGACGGCGGCACGCTGCTGCTCGATGAGGTCGGCGACATGCCGATGCGGCTGCAGGTCAAGCTGCTGCGGGTGCTGCAGGAAAATCAGATCCGTCCGGTGGGCGCCGCCGAACCGGTGGCGATCAACGTGCGCGTGATTTCCGCGACTCATCGGGACTTGCACCAGCTCATGGTCGCCGGGCAATTCCGCGAGGATCTGTATTACCGGCTGAACGTGGTGCACATCGAGATGCCGTCCCTAGGCCGGCGCCGCGAGGACATTCCGCTGCTGGTGGCGCATTTTCTCGAGCAGATCGCCAAGGAAAGCGGCCAGAGAAAAATCTACGCTCCGGAGGCGGTGGAGCTGCTGGCGACCGCCGAGTGGCCGGGCAATGTGCGCCAGCTGTACAACGTGGTGCGGCAAAACGTCGCGCTGTCGACGGGCCCCATCATCACGGCCGAACTCGTGCAGCAATCCCTGGGCGGCAATCCCGTCCGCCTGCCGTCCTTCGATGAGGCGCGCGATGAGTTCACGCGCAATTACCTGTCGCAGATACTGCAAATCACCGCGGGCAACGTGAGTCAGGCGGCGCGCCTCGCCAAGCGCAACCGCACCGATTTTTACAAGCTGCTGTCGCGGCACCAGCTGCTGCCGGACGACTTCAAGAAGCCCTAACGCTTGGCCGCGGGCGTTGGGCGCTGCGGGAGTGCCGTCAGGCGAAGAACTGCGCGACGCTCGCCACCACGTGCTCGAGCTGCGCCTCGCTCAATTCCGGATAGATCGGCAGCGCGAGGGTCTCTTCCGCAGCCTTCTCGGAGTGCGGAAAGTCGCCGCGGCGGTAGCCCAGGTAGGCAAAGCATTGCTGCAGGTGCAGCGGCACCGGATAGTAGATTTCGGTGCCGATCCCGCGCTCGCCCAGGAACGCCTTCAGCGCATCGCGGCGCTGCACGCGCAGGATGTACTGGTTGAAGATGTGGCGGCCGCGCGACGTACGGGGCGTGATCACTCGTGATCCGAGCTCCGCCCGCGCGAACGCTGCATCGTAATAGGCGGCGTTGCGCCGGCGCGCTTCGGTCCAGCCGTCCAGGTATTTGAGCTTGACCCGCAGCACCGCCGCCTGCAATTCATCGATGCGAAAGTTGCCGCCGATCACCGCATGATAGTACTTCGGCTTACCGCCGTGCACGCGCAGCACGCGCATGCTCTCGGCCAGATCCGCATCGTTGGTGGTGCACAATCCGGCATCGCCGAACGCGCCGAGATTCTTGGTGGGAAAGAACGAGAAGCAGCCGACATCGCCCAATGATCCGACCCGCACACCGTCCCGGTCCTCCGTGCCGATGGCCTGCGCGGCATCCTCGATGATGCGCAGCCGGTGGCGCCGCGCGAGCTCGAGCAGCGGCCGCATGTCGGCGGACTGGCCGTACAGGTGCACGGGCATGATCGCCTTGATCCGGCCGCCGGTTGCGCGGCTCACGAGCCGCCCGCCGTTCGACTCGCATTCATCCTCGATGAAGGCCTGCACCGCCGCAGGCGACAGATTGAAGCTCTCGGGATCGATGTCGCAAAAGAGCGGCCGCGCACCGACGCGAGCAATCGTGCCCGCGGTGGCGAAGAACGTGTACGGCGAGGTGATCACCTCGTCGCCGGCGCCGATCCCGAGGGCCATCAGCGCGAGCAGCAGCGCATCGGTGCCCGAGGACACCCCGATGCCGGCCGAGGCACCGCAGTATTGCGCGATTTCCGCCTCGAGCGCGCGCACGTGCTCACCCAGGATGAATTGCTGACTGGCGCACACGCGCTCGATCACCGGCATGACTTCGGCGCGAATCTGCGCGAACTGAGCCTTGAGATCGAGTAATGGAACAGTAGTCATACACCGCTAGAATAGCATTTGACGGACAATTTGACCTTTAAGGAGTGCATCACGCATAGAGCCGCGCAGTTCTGCGATAATGTTATGTCCGCAACATGACTCAACGGTAAGAGATGCCCCAACCGGTTCTATACAAGCAAAGCTTTCTGATCGCGCTATTGACGGCAGTGCAAGCGGTGACGCCGGCCGTGGTCGCCATCGGCTCGCTGTACGCGACCATCGTGATGTTCGGCCGCACCTCCGGCTCCTCGTCCGCGGTCATCGTCATCGTGGCGGTGGTGTGTGTGGTTCTGATCCAGCCGCCGCGCGAGATCAGCACGCAGATCACCTCGCCGCGCCTGTCGGCCGTCGTCGAGGTGATCGTGCGCTGGCTGCTGGTGATCGCGCTGCTGCTGGGCATCGGCTACGTCACCAAGTCGCCGCTGCAGGCCTATCCGCGCCGCGTATTCCTGACCTGGGCCGCGGTGACCCCGGTCGAACTCATCCTCGCCACGCTCGCCATGCAGGAGATCATGCGGCGCTTCTTGATCAGTGCGTTCGACGTGCGCCGCGCCGTCGTCGCCGGCTACCACAACGGCAGCGTGGAGCTCGCACGCCGTCTGAAGAGACATCCCGGGATGCGCCTCGAGGTCACAGGCTTTTTCGACGACCGCAGCAGCGAGCGCCTCGGCGTGGAAGAGGATTCGCTGCTCATCGGCCCGCTGGCCGAACTCGGCCGACACGTCAGGGAACACCGCACCGACGTGATCTTCATCGCTCTGCCCGTCCGGCACTTGAAGCGGGTGATGAATCTGCTGGACGATCTGCGCGACACCACGGCCTCGATCTATTACGTGCCCGACATCTTCGTGTTCGACCTGATCCAGGCGCGCTCCGGCGAGATTCACGGCATTCCGGTCGTGGCGATGTGCGAAACGCCGTTCTACGGCTACCGCGGCGTCACCAAGCGGTTGATCGACATCAGCTTGTCGGTGCTGGTCCTGCTGCTGCTCCTGCCGCTGCTCGCGCTGGTCGCGGTGCTGGTGAAAGCCTCATCCCCCGGGCCGGTCATCTTCAAACAGCGCCGATACGGCCTCGATGGGCGCGAAATCGCGGTGTACAAGTTCCGCACCATGAAGGTGACCGAGGACAGCGCACAGATCCGCCAGGCGTCCAAGGGCGATGATCGGATCACCCGCATCGGCGCGATTCTGCGCCGCTCGTCGCTCGATGAATTGCCGCAGCTCATCAACGTGCTGCAGGGCCGGATGAGCCTGGTGGGCCCGCGGCCGCACGCGGTTGCGCACAACGAGGAATACCGCAAGCTCATCAAGGGCTACATGGTGCGCCACAAAGTCCTGCCCGGCATCACCGGACTCGCGCAGGTCAGCGGCTGCCGCGGGGAAACCTCCAAACTCGAGGAGATGGAAGCGCGCGTGAACTTCGATCTCGATTACCTGCGGCACTGGTCGCCGATGCTCGACATCAAGATCATTCTGCTCACCATCGTGAGGATATTTCGCGACGACAAGGCGTATTGAGGTCCGGCCTGGGTAACCCCTGCTTGCACAGGTCGGTCTCGAGGACCACGCCGACTTGACCATCGAGCGCGACGCGCTGGTGCTGCGCAGACCGGCCAAGCCAGTGCGCGCCGGCTGTCACTTTGGATACCCTGCAAGAGGTATTCGCAAGGTAGGCGGATCAGCGGGCACGAACACGCCGGCGGAAACGAACTGTTCGTGGAATCGATACGCACCGTGCACGCCGCCCGGCGCGCGATCGAACACGCTGAGCGGCCGCGCGGGCACCAGGTCGAAGGTGCCCTGCGCCGCGCCCCACGCGAGCGGCCTGACGTCCACATCCTGAAAATCGAGCCGTTGCCCGACCAGCGGGTATTGGCATTTGTAGAACGCCTCCTTGGCCGAGAAGATCAGCGTCGCCGCGGCCGCCCGCTCAGCGGCCGGCAGGCTGTCGAGCCAACGAAGTTCCGCAATGGTGCAGATGCTGGGCCAGAGTCCCTGCCTGACCGACCCCGAGACCTCGCTGTCGACGCCGAGCGCGAGCAGGCGTGCGCGTTCGGCCACCACCGCCGCGCACAGCCCGGTCGTGTGAGTGATGCTGCCGACCAGGAACTCGGGCCACACCGGCTGGCGGTCGGGCGCGGCCCGGATCGGGACGGCAGTGACCCCGAACTCCGCCAGGGCGCGCCGCGCGCACAGGCGTCCGGCGGCAAACTCCTGCACCCGTTCGGGCACCGCATTGGCCACGCTTTGCGCCTCCTCGGGCAAGAGCAGCCGCGCATCCCCCGGGGCGCGCAGCTCCGCCGCCGCCACGCCGCTCGAGAACAGCGCGGCGAACGTGCGCGACAGCGTCGCCGGATTGTGCGGATCGATCGACACTTTTTCGCGGGTTTCCTTTGCCTTGGTCCGCTCGGAATGGCTAAGCTTGCATCATGACATCGCTGTGGGAGTGTGTGGCAGGTTCGCGCGCGGGCGTGAGAGGCGCGTTTCACGGCGCGAACGGCTCGATCGCACTCGCCGAGCTCACCGCCGCCTCCTGCCTCCCCGGGCAGCTCGAGGCGCTGCGCGGCCGCTCGGTGCTGCTCGCGCTGCGCGAGCAATTGAGCGCCGCGGTGGCGCTCCTGGAGCTGGACGGGGTGGCGCGTCGGGTGGTGCTGTGTACGCCCGACCTCACGCCGGAGCGGCTGGCCGAGGTGGCCGCCACCGCCGAGACCGACGCGGTGCTGTGGGACAGCACTCTGGCCGGAGCATGGCCCACGGCGGCCGTGCACCTGCTGCGTCCGCGGCCAGTGCCCGTACCCGCGCCGATCGAGCGGCGCGGCGGCACCGCCAGCGAATGGATCCTGCTGACCTCCGGCACCACCGGCAGCCCCAAGCTCGTGGTGCACACGCTGTCGAGCCTCGCCGGCACCCTGCCGCGGCGCGCGCCCGACGCCTCGGTGTGGAGCACTTTCTACGACATCCGCCGCTACGGCGGCCTGCAGATCTATCTGCGCGCCGTGCTCTCGGGCGCACCGCTGGTGCTGTCGAGCCCCACGGAGTCGACCGCCGAGTTTCTGGCGCGCGCCGCGGCGCGCGGCGTGACGCACATTTCCGGCACGCCCTCGCATTGGCGCCGCGCGCTCATGAGCGGCGCGGCGCAGCTCCTGAAGCCCGCCTACGTGCGCCTGTCGGGCGAGGTTGCCGATCAAGTGCTGCTCGATCAGCTGCACGCGACCTATCCGTCCGCACGGCTCGCCCACGCCTTCGCCTCCACCGAGGCCGGGGTTGCCTTCGACGTCAATGACGGCCGCGCCGGCTTCCCGGCCGAATTCCTCGACGGCGCGCCCGGCGGCATCGACATGAAGGTGCAGGACGGCACGCTGCGCATCCGCTCAAAGCGCACCGCCGCGCGCTACTTGGGCGCCGCGCCGCAGACGCTGTCGAGCGCCGACGGCTACGTGGACACGGGCGATTTGGTAGAACTCGAGAACGGCCGCTATTATTTCCGGGGGCGCAGGGGCGGAATCATCAACGTCGGCGGACAGAAGGTGTATCCGGAGGAGGTCGAGTGCGTGCTCAACGCCGATCCGCGGGTGCGCATGTCGCTGGTGCGCCCGCGGCGCAATCCCATCACCGGCGCGGTGGTCGTCGCGGACGTCGTGCTCGAGGATTCGCTCAACTCCGCGCGCGAGGGACCGATGGCCGAGGAAATCAAGAACGATCTGCTGAGCGCGTGCCGGCGCGCCTTGCCGGCGCACAAGGTGCCCGCGATGCTGCGCTTCGTCGCGGCGCTCGAACTCACCGCCGCCGGCAAACTGGTGCGCCCCGGTGCTTAACGTCATCGTGACCGGCGGCAGCCGCGGGCTCGGTCTGGCGATGGCGCGCGGCGCGGCGGCCGCCGGCTATCGCGTCATCGCCGTCGCCCGCAGCGCGAGCGCCGAGCTCGAGGAGGCGAGCCGCGGCGCGCTCGAGAGCGGTCGCGGCTCGATCGAGTTTCGCGCCTGCGATCTGTCCGACCTCGAGCAGATCGGATCGTTCGTGCGCGCGCTGCGCAGCGACTTCGGCGCCCTCTACGGATTGGTCAACAACGCCGGGATCGGCACCGCCTCCGTGCTCGGAACCATGCGCGACAAGGACATCGAGCGGCTGGTGCGGCTCAACACCATCTCGCCCATCCTGCTGACCAAGTACGTCGTGCGCTCGATGATGAGCGAGCACAGCGGCCGCATCATCAATATCGCATCGATCGTGGCCTCCACCGGCTACAGCGGCCTGTCGGTGTACAGCGCCACCAAGGCCTCCCTGATCGGCTTCACCCGCTCGCTCGCGCGCGAGGTCGGCCAGCTCGGCATCACCGTCAATGCCATTGCTCCCGGCTTCATCGACACCGCCATGACGGACGAGCTGAGCGCCTCGCAGCGCGAGCAGATCGCCCGGCGCAGCGCCCTCAAGCGCATGGCCGATGCGGTCGATGTGGCGCGCAGCGTCGAGTTCCTGCTGGGCGAAGCCGGCCGCAACATCACCGGCACCGTGCTCACGGTCGATGCGGGGAATACCGCCTGACGGAACATCAGCCGACGTCGAGGTCGCAATGGTTTTAACTGCGCTTGATGCCATATATTGTATATGGCATCATCTGCCATATGAGAGCGGTTCTTGCGTTCCATGACAAGCAAGTACTTGCTGACGGCAAGATAGTGGAAATGAAGATATGGCAGATGGCCACGCCCGTACTGGGCAGTACCCATATGCTGAAGTACAGCTTATTTTATGGAATGCCGGGCAAGCGACTGGTGGGTTATGACAATGAGCGTGGCAAGGGCGATCACCGCCACATTCAGGGTAAGCAACAGCGGTATACCTTCACAACCGTGGAGCAATTGATTGCCGATTTTCTGGCCGACGTGCGTGGCCTGCGAGGTGAACGATGAGCAAGCGCATCAAAGTAAACGTAGGCACTTTCGACGACATGGGTCAGCGCTTCGTGAGCGCATGGCACCGGCTTGAGCGTGGCGAGAAGGTACGGGAAAGGCATATCACCTTCCCGAATTTGTCGGCCATGCTCAATGCTCTGTCGCCCAAAAGACTCGAATTGCTGCGTGCGGTCCATGAGCATCCGGCACGCTCGGTGAAGGCACTTGCGGAACGCCTTGGCCGCGACTACAAACGCGTTCACGTGGATGTTGAGACATTGACCGCATCGGGTTTGTTGCATCGTGAGAATGGCAGCGTATCCGCACCTTATGATGCGATAACGGCGGAGATGCGGCTCTAGGCGAAAGTATTGACGAAGACATTGGCACCGAGGCCGATCATTTCTCAGCTGCGCGACGTCTGGCGATTACAGCGTTCATCTCCTCGATCGAAATCGCCTTGCGCGCCTTGCCGCATGACATTCAACTCAGTGACGCATCGAGTCGCAGCGATGCGCTCGTAGCGCCCCGGCGCAACCTCGACAAACTCAACGCCATCGCCGGCGCGTACACCGAGAGTTGCCGTGGTCACGAACTGGCTCCAAAGAAGGATTCCATCCTCGAGCCTTAAGCGATTTTACCCTATCTACTCTTCGGCGTTTCCTACCAATTCAGATGAAGTTCAGATTAATTTGCCGCACATCGGTCGTCGGGTCACATCGGCGTGCGTTTCTGTTCACGGGTATGGCACTTAATAATTCGGCGTACGTCAAAACAAGGAGTTTTTTCCATGATTTCAATGAATAAGATGATTGCCACCGCACTGCTGCTGGGGCTCGGCCTCGCTGCTCAACCGATGGTGGCGTCGGCAGCACCGGAACTCTCGATTCAATCCGAACGGGCCGCGCACCCGCGAATCGTCGAGGCGCTCAATCACATGAACGAAGCGTTGCGGGAAATGGAGGCGGCGCCGGACGACTTCGGCGGGAACAAGGCCGTCGCAATTTCGGATACCCGGAGGGCCATCCATTCGTTGAAGAAGGCGCTGTATTTCCGTCTCAAGATGGATGATGCGGCGATCGACCGAGCGCAGTAATTAAGGAGCGCACCCCCGCCGCATGGGGGCGGGGGTGCGCCCGATCCTCATGGCGAAGGCGAGTCTCCTGTAAATCTTCTTGCTAGCGCCCTCTTTGCAATGACCTCCATCTGCCGGCCCGCCCCAATCGGGACGGTGTGCTTTCCAACACACTTGTGCTATATATGCCTGGATATAACGCATAGCGGGTAGCCGTCAGCATTCGGGGCGAAGCATAACTTTGAAGACGTCAATCCCGGTCTTGGTAGTCACGAGCGCAATCGCGGGCGTCGTGCGGGCGGCGGAAGGACCGGCTCCGGCTGCTCCACCCAGCCCCGCAGGCTGCGCGAGTTTTCATGAGTTCGTCGCCACCGATTGCCCGCTGACCTGGAACGGCATCACCCTGTACGGCGCGTATGACGTCGGCGTCGGCTGGGTGAGCCATGGCTTACCGGAAAACGGCTATAACTATGAAGGCGAATCGCTGATCAACCGGAACGGCAATCACTCTCAATTCCTCATTGCGCCGAACAACCTGCAGCAGACGGGTCTGGGCATCAAGGCCAAGGTAGAGTTTCTGGACGACTGGTACGCAGTATTCAACGCTTCGACCGGCATCAATCCGCAGTCCGGCCAGCTCGCCAACCTGGCAGCCACCAACACCATCAACGCCGGCCTCCCCCGGAGCAGCTACTCGTTCGCCGGCGACGGCGCGCGCGCGGGCCAAACCTTCAATGACGAATTCTATGGCGGCATATCGTCCACGCATCTCGGCACGCTGACCTTCGGTCGTCAGCGCGCTCTCGGTACCGATGCGATGCTCGCTTACGATCCGGCCGGCGGCGCCTATTCCTTCTCGTTCATCGGCTATAACGGCCTGATGGCCGGCGGCGGCGACACCCAGGACACCCGTTGGGACGACGCCGTGAAATATCGCCTCACCTATGGTCCGGTCCATTTCGGCGCGATGTATAAATTCACCGACGGTTCTGGCGGCTGCTACTCCGCCTCCGCCGCCTGGACTGCCGCCACCTGTACGGCGGAAAGGCCGCATAACTCCGCCGATGGATTCGACCTCGGCGGAGACTACGGCAAGTTCTCCGCCGACGTCGTCTACCAACATGTCTTCCAGGCGATCAGCGTTCTCAATCCCTTGCTGGGGCCTGAGAGTCCGACGCAGCCATATCAGTCGACCATCAACAGCATCAATACAAACCCCATCAACGGGGCCAATCTGATCGGAACGACCAACACCGAATATGGCATCGTCACCGACAACACCGCCGTGATGGTCGCTGCCAAATATACCTGGGACCCGTTCAAGTTCTTTGGAGGCTACGAACACATCCGCTTCAATAACCCGTCGGAGCCGTTGGGCGTTGGCGCCACGGCCCAGGGCGGTTATCTCTTGAGCGGCGTCGAAGACAACAATCTTGATTCTACCAAGATCGTGCAGGTCTGGTGGACGGGCGTGAAATACGCCTTCGACAGCAAAACCGATATCACCTTGTCCTACTATCATGAAGAGCAGAACGACTTCCGTGTTCCGTCGACCTGCTCACCGGCCGCCGGTTTCCGAGCTTCCTGCTCGGGCACGCTCAACGAGGTTTCGCTCTATGCGGATCATCACTTCACCAAGCGTTTCGACGCTTATGCCGGCATCGCGTATTCCGACGTCAGCGGCGGTCTGTCCATCGCCATTCCTCACGGCCCCGGCGTCCCCTATTACTACGACAACAACCTTGCTCCGACAGTGGGCGCTCGCTTCACCTTCTGATCGTATTCCGCGGCGATGATCAGGGGAGGCCACGGCGAGCGAGAGTGACGCGGCGACTATCCACCGGAAAGCCAGCATGAAAAAAATTTCCAGACCCGGGATGACGCTTTGGCTGTTGCTCCTCTGCCTACCGAGCGCGGCCGCGCAGACCGATAAACCAACCATCATCGTTTTCGCCGCAGCCTCTTTGACTGATGCACTACAAGAAGTTGGCGATGGTTTTAGGAAGAATTCCTCGATTCCCGTGAAATTCTCCTTTGCGGCAAGCTCCGCCCTCGCCCGTCAAATCGAAAACGGCGCGCCGGCGGACGTGTTTTTCTCGGCGGATCTGGAATGGATGGATTATCTTCAGACCCGCAAGCTCATTCAGGTCGCGACTCGACACGACGTGCTCGGCAATCAGCTGGTGTTGGTGGCGCCGGTCACCAGCAAGATCACCCTGCACATCGCTCCAAATTTTCCGCTTCTGGCTGCGCTAGGCAATGGCCGCCTGGCGATCGGTGATCCCGATGGCGTGCCCGCGGGTCGATATGCGCACGAGGCGCTCGCGAAACTTGGCGTCTGGAATAGCGTTGCGGATCGACTGGCGCGTGCCGACAGCGTGCGATCGGCACTCACGTTCGTGGATCGCGGCGAGGCGCCGCTCGGTATCGTGTACCGGACCGATGCGTTGATCGATACAAATGTACGCGTGGTCGATGTATTCCCGGACAACACTCACTTGCCCATTACTTATCCGATTGCCCTTGCAAGCGGGGCCAAGGCGGGTGCTGCCGAATTCCTAGCCTACGTCCGAAGTCCGGCCGCCGACATCGTTTTCAAGCGCTATGGCTTCATAGCTTTACATTAATTCACTTCTCTTCGGCGGCCCGCGCTCTCACAATCGAAAACGACCCGCGACGATGTCCTCGTAAAGCTCGGAATCGATCCGCACGTACGCATTCGCGCGCGCATCATCGACATACAAAGGATCGCTCATCTGCCCAGGGTCGAACCCTGAGCGCACCAGATCCTGTTTGCGCGGCTTGAACGTGCCGGTCGACTCGAGCGCCGGCAGCAGCCGCACGAACACCGGGCGCGCATAGACGGGCAGGCGCCGCACGGCTTCGGCGCGCAGGGCCTCAAGATCGAACGTGCGGTCCACCACGAGAGCGGCCATGCCCGCCCTTCCGTCCGTGCCGGGCACGCTCACCCCGTACACCACGCCCTCCTTGACGCCGGGGGCCACGGCGAGCGCGGAGAGCACCTCGGCGGTCGACACGTTCTCCCCCTTCCAGCGATAGGTCTCGCCCACCCGGTCCACGAAGTAGTAAAAGCCGCCGGCGTCGCGCCGCATCAGATCGCCGGTGCGGTACCAGGCGTCGCCCTGCTTGAACACATGGCGCAGCACCTTGCGCCTCGTGGCTTCCGGGTCGGCGTAGCCTTCAAAGCGTCCAGCGCGCGAGTTGGCGTCATCCGGGATCAGGCCGGCCGCTTCGCCGACCTCGTCCACGGCGCAGCGTTCGCAGAATCCTTGCTCGTTGCGCAGGGGCTCGCCGCTGTCGACGTCGAAGCGCAGCAGCGCCACGGGAAGCCGGTGCGCCAGAAACGAGGGAATGCGGCCGATGGCGCCGGGCTGTCCCTCACAGTTGTACAGCGAGAAATTGCCCTCGGTGGAGGCGTAATACTCGAGGATGCGCGGGATGCGAAAGCGCGCCTTGAACGGTTCCCACACTTCCGGCCGCAGGCCGTTGCCGCAGGCCATGCGAAGATGATGCTCGGTCTCGGCGGCCTGGTGCGGCGAATTGACCAGGTAGCGGCACAGCTCGCCGATGTATTGGAACAGCGTGCATCCCTGGTCGCGCACGTCGCGCCAAAACTCCGAGGCCGAGAAGCGCGGGCGAATCACCACGGCGCCGCCGCCGGCGAGCACCGCGCCGATCGCCACCACCCCGCCGACGCTGTGGTAGAGCGGCAGGCAGTTGTACATCCGGTCGCTGGGCGTGGTGTCCATCAACCCCGCAAACCACTGGCTCCAGCGCATCACCCGGTAGTGAGTGACCTGCGCCGCCTTCGGCAGGCCGGTGGTGCCGGAGGTGTAGATGTAGAGCGCCGTGGCATCGAGCGTCGGCGCCGCGTAATCGGCGGCGGACGGCGGCTCGTGCGGCAAACGCGCGAGGGCAGGCTCGAGCGGCGCGAACTCGAGCGCACCCCCGCCCCAGGCCCAGACGCTCAGTTGCGGATCGAGCCGGCTGCGCACGGCTGCGAGCCCGGGCGCAAGCTCGGCGTCGACCACGGCCACGCGCGGCGCCGCGATCCGGATCGAATGCACCAGCGCATCCCCCGATAGGTGCGTGTTGAGGAGCGCCACCGTCACGCCGATGCGCGTGAGTCCGAGCCATACCGCCACGTATTCGGCGCAATTCGGCATCAGCAGTGCCGCCACATCCCCCGCCTTGAGGCCCTGCGCGAGACCCCAGTGCGCGTATTGGTGGCTGCGCGCGGCGAGCTCCCCGTAGCTCAGCGAGCCATCGCTCGACATCAGCGCCGGGGCGGAGCCGAACTCGAGCGCCTGCCGGTCGATCAGCACCGGCAGGGTCAGCCTCGCATCCGCTTCGATCGCGGCGGTTCGCTTAAGCGCCCGCAGCCACGCCTCGCGCGCGAATTTCGCGTCCGCATCGCCCGGTTCAGTCATGACTGCCTACGCCCGGCGCCCTCGCCTCCATCGCCGCCGCCTTCTTGAGCAGCGCTTCGGCCATGCGGATGCTCGCGTAATCGATCAGGCGCCCGTCGAGTGAGACGGCGCCGCGGCCCTCGCGCGCCGCCTGCGCCATCGCCTCCATGATGCGCTTGGCCTTCGCCACTTCGGCGGACGAAGGTGTATACACCTCATTGCAGAGCGCGATCTGCGAGGGGTGGATCGCCCATTTGCCCTCGTAGCCCAAGACGGCGGCCCGGTTGGCCGCGGCGCGAAAGCCGTCCGGGTCGTTGAAATCCCCGAACGGGCCGTCGATCGGGCGCAGGCCATAGGCGCGGCAGGCGATCAGCATGCGGGTCTGTGCCGCATGCCAGGGGTCGGTCCAGAAATACTCGCGCTTGCCCTCGGCGTCCTTGTCGGTCAGCACGCCCGAGTCGCGGTTGACCCCGCCGATCACGGTGGTGCGCGCGCGGGTCGAAGCCGCATAATCGGCCACGCCGAACGACATCGCTTCCAGGCGCTTGCTGGAGGTTGCGATCGCCTCGACATTGGCCATGCCGAGCGCGGTCTCGATCAGCACTTCGAAGCCGATGCGCCGGGTGCGCTTCTTCGCCGCCTCGATCTGGGTGACCATCATGTCGAGGGCATAGACGTCCGCGGCCACGCCCACCTTCGGAATTAATACCATGTCGAGCCGCGGGCAGGCCTCGAGGACGTCGACGACGTCGCGGTACATGTAGTGAGTGTCCAGACCGTTGATGCGGATCATCATCGTTTTCGAGCCCCAGTCGAGCTCGTTCAGCGCCTGGATGATGTTCTTGCGCGCCTGCTCCTTGTCGTCGGGCGCAACCGCGTCCTCGAGGTCCAGGAAGATCACGTCGGCGGCGGATTTCGCGGCCTTCTCGAACAGCGCCGTGTTGGAGCCGGGCACTGCGAGCTCGGAGCGGTGCAGACGCGACGTGGCCGGCTCGATACTGGTGAAACTCATGCAAGACCCCCTTATATGAACCCGTGAAGATTCGAAACTTCGCTACCCCGTCGCGCCAAAGCCGGCGGCGGCGCAGTTGATCGACATCAGCAATGCGGTGCGCAGCTCCTCGCTGCTGTCGGCCCGGTGCGCGCGCAGCAGGCGCACCTGTGTGCGGCTGACCTCGTTGAGCGTCTTGAGGCGCCGCGCCAGCCGCCGCCGGAATTGCGGGAAGCGCTCCGCGATGGCCGAATCGCCGGAGATGTGCAGGATCATTTCGCAGGTCAACCGGTACTCCTCCTCGATGCGCGAGAAGATCGGCTCGCGCACGGCTTCATCCTCGATGAGCGCGGCGTATTCGCGCGCGATCTGAAGATCGACCTGCAGCAGGGTACGCTCCACGTCGTCCAGAATCAGCCGGAACAGGCGGGCTTCGTGGAACATGCGCCTCAAGAGCTCCAAGCCGCGCGCCCGCCGCACGTCGAGGAAGGACTTGATGCCGCTGCCGACGCCATACCAGCCGGTCACCATGTGCCGATTCTGCGTCCAGGCGAACACCCAGGGAATCGCGCGCAGATCGGCGAGCGTTGCCGCCTGCGTGCGGCGCGCAGGCCGCGAGCCGATGTTGAGCATCGATAATTCCTCGAGCGGGCTCGAGTCCTGCAGATAGGCGAGCATCTGCGGCGCTTCCATCAGCTTGCGGTAGGCCGACCACGCGGTGCCCGAGAGCGCTTCCATCGCCTCATTGAATTCGTGCACCGGGACGAGCGCCGCTTCGCGCTCCGAGCGCAGCACATGCTCGACCACGGAGGCCCCCAGGAGCTCGATCTGATACGCCGCCGTGCCGCGGTTCGCGTACTTGAAGGACACGACCTCGCCCTGCTCGGTGACCCGGAACTGGCCGCGAATCGAACCGGCGGGCGAGGCGGCGATGGCGCGCCCGGTCGGCGCGCCGCCGCGGCTCACCGAGCCGCCGCGGCCGTGAAAGAAGGCGATCGTGATGCCGTGCTCGCGGCCGAGGCGCGTGAGGATGCTCTGCGCCTTGGCGAGCTCCCAGTGCGCGGTAAGATAGCCTCCATCCTTGTTCGAATCGGAGTACCCGATCATCACCTCCTGAATCCTGCCCTGGACGTGCAGGCTGCGCTGCACCAGGGGCACGGCCAGCAGTTCCTTCAAGATCGCGGGCGCCCTGCGCAGGTCGGGGATGGTTTCGAGCAGCGGCACGACGGGCAGGGGGCAGCGCTCGACCGCGGCCGTATCGGGGAACAGCCCGCCCTCCTTCGCCATGAGGTAGACGCCCAGGATGTCGGCGGCGCTGCGGGTCATGCTCAGGATCAATGCGCCGATGGCCTCGCGGTCGATCTCCTCGCGCAGGCGGGCGATGGTGCGGAAGGTGGCCAGTGTCTCCGCCGCATCCTCCGGAAGGCCGTCGTAGAGACACAGCGCTGCGCGCGGTGTACCGAGCTCGGACAGCAGCCAGCTTTTCCACTCCGCCGACTCCGCGGCGGGCGGCTCGGTCCCGCCGTTCTTGAAGCGGAACATCGCGGCCAGCGTCCGGTTGATGCGCATGCTGTTCTCGCGCACGTCCAGGCGCACGGTGCAGAAGCGGAACACGCCGACTTCGCGCCGCAGCGGCAGGAGCAGGGCATCGGACAGGCGCCGCGCGCCGCCGGTGGCAAGGGCGCTGCGCATCAGGTCGATGTCGTCCAGCAAGCGGTCGGCATTGCCGTAGCCGGCGCTTTCCGGCGCCGGCTGTTCGCGCTCCGCGCAGCCGATGGTGTGATCGATGCGCGAGAGCATGCAGGAGAGGAACTGGCGGAATATTTCGCCCCGATTGCGCGCCGCGAGCGCCTCCCCGCCCGGCGTCGCTTGAATCGCCTGCGCGACCGCCGCGCGGAACGAGTCCGGCAAGTCGAGCGCGTGCTCCTCGATGCTCAAGGTGCGCACCAGCTCGAGCAGCCGAGTCCGGTAGCGCCGCAGGCTGGCAAGCCGGGTCTCCCACAGCGTGCGGCGCGTTACCTCGCTGGTGACGTCAGGATTGCCGTCGCGATCGCCGCCGATCCAGGAGCCGAACTGGAAGAACAGCGGCACCTCGAAGCGCTCGCCGGGAAATTGTCTGACGAACGCGCTCTCGACCTTGGCGAACAGCTGCGGCACCACATCGAACAGATTTTCATTGAAGAAATACAGACCCCATGCGACTTCCTGCGCGACGGTGGGCTTCGCGAGCTTGAGCTCGCCGGTCAGCCATAGGAGCTCGATCTCATCCCCCAGCGCGCGGAACAGCTCCTGCCGCTCGCGCTCGGTCCAGCGCGGCGCTTCGAGATCGAGCAGCCGCAGGTAAATGCGCCGATGCCGCTCCATCACCGTGACGCGCTTCGCCTCGGTCGGATGCGCGGTGATCACCGGACGCACGCGCAGCCCCGAGAACGCCTCCCGGATCTCCCCGCCCGTGATGCCCTGCGCCGCGGCGGATGCGAACAGGCCGGCGAAGGTGCCGCGCAGCTGCTCGTAGCCGCGCTCGCGCTCGAGCTCGCGGCGGCTGCGCATGTCGCGGTTCTGTTCGGCTATCGCCAGCAGCTGGAACCAGATTCCCTGAGCCTGCAGCGTGCGGGCCAGAAGAGCCGCGGGCATGCCCGCCGTGGTGCGCTCCTCGCGCAGCACCGCCGCGACCTCGGGCTCGTGGCGCTGCACCACGCCGACGAGCAGATCGAACAGCAGCGCCGAGCGGGAGAAATTCTCCGGCGACTCGCGGGCATTCATTTCGCATTGGCCAGCGCCCGTGCCACGGTGGAGCCGAGCTCGGCCGGGCTCTGCGCGACGAGCAGGCCGTAGGCCCTCATGATGTCGGCCTTCTCCCCGGCGGTGTCGCCCTCGGCGGAGATGATCGCGCCGGCGTGGCCCATCCGCCGGCCCTTCGGTGCGGTGAGCCCGGCGACGTAACCCACCACCGGCTTGGTCATGTTCTCCCTGACCCACTTGGCCGCCTCCGCTTCCTGCGGACCGCCGATCTCCCCGATCATGATCACGGCCTTGGTGTCCGGATCCTGCTCGAACAGCATCAGGTGATCGAGAAAGGAGCTGCCGTTGATCGGATCGCCGCCGATGCCAACGCTGGTGCTGACGCCTATGCCTAAGGCCTTCATCTGCGCGCCGGCCTCGTAGCCCAAGGTGCCGGAGCGCGAGACGATGCCGACGCTGCCGGGGATGTAGATGTGGCTCGGCATGATGCCGAGCATCGCCTTGCCGGCGCTGATGATGCCGGCGCAGTTCGGTCCGACGACGGTGGTGCGCCGCTCTCTCGGATAGCGCCTGAGGTAGCGCTTGACGCGCATCATATCCTGCGCGGGGATGCCGTCGGTGATGATGCAGACCAGCCTCAATCCCGCATCGGCGGCTTCCATCAGCGCATCGGCCGCGTAGGGCGGGGGCACGAAGGCGAGGCTCGCTTCCGCGCCGGTGGCGTTCACCGCGTCCTTCACGGTGTTGAACACCGGGCGGCCGAGGTGGGTCTGCCCGCCCTTGCCGGGCGTGACGCCGCCCACGACCCGCGTGCCGTAGCCGATCATTTCCTTGGCGTGAAAGCTCGCCTTGTCGCCGGTGAAGCCCTGCACGATCACCCGCGTCGCGGCATCGATCAGAATGCTCATGATGCGGCACTGCGCGAGGCGGCGACGACCTTGCGCGCCGCCTCCCCCAGCGTGTCCGCCGTGACGATGGGCAGCCCGCACTCGCGCACGATGCGCATTCCCTCCTCGACATTGGTGCCGGCGAGCCGCACCACCAGCGGCACCTTCAGGCCCTGCGCGGCCTGCACCACGCCCTGCGCCACCCAGTCGCAGCGGTTGATGCCGGCGAAAATGTTCACCAGGATCGCCTTGACGTTGCGGTCCGAGAGCACGAGATTGAACGCCGCCGCCACCCGCTCGGGCGACGCGCCGCCGCCGACATCGAGAAAGTTGGCGGGCTCGCCGCCGGCGAACTTGATCATGTCCATGGTCGCCATCGCCAGGCCCGCGCCGTTGATGATGCAGCCGATGTCCCCGGTGAGGCCGACGTAGTTGAGCCCGAACTCCGCCGCCTGCGCCTCGCGCGGATCCTCCTCGGCGGGGTCGCGCATCTCGGTGACCTTCGGGCGGCGAAACAGCGCGTTGTCGTCGAAGGACATCTTGGCATCCAAGGCGAGCACCCGATCATCCTTGGTCACCACCAGCGGATTGATCTCGACCATGGTCGCGTCGAGATCGCGGAACGCCCGGTAGCAGCCGAGGATCGTGGTCACCGCCTGGCTGACCTGCTTGATGTTGAGCCCGAGTCCGAACGCGAGCTCGCGGGCCTGGAAGCCCTGCAGTCCCACCGCCGGGTCCACCTCCTGCTGGAGCAGCGATTCAGGCCGGGTGGCGGCGATTTCCTCGATTTCCATGCCGCCTTGCGCCGAGGCGATGACGCGGATGCGCTCCATCTTGCGGTCGAGCACGAAGCCCAAGTACAGCTGGCGCACGAACGGCTCGGCCTTCTCGACGTAGAGACGGTGCACGACCTTGCCGGCGGGGCCGGTCTGGTTGGTCACGAGCGTGGCGCCGAGCAACCCGTTCGCCGCGGCCGCCACCTCCGAATACGTGCGGCAGAGCTTGACGCCGCCGGCCTTGCCGCGGCCGCCCGCATGAATCTGCGCCTTGATCGCCCAATGCCAGCCGCCGAGCTCGGTCGCGACGTATACGGCCTGTTCCGGGCTGTAGGCCACGCCGCCCGGCGGCACGCTCACGCCGAAGCCGGAGAGCAGTTCCTTGGCCTGATATTCGTGTATGTCCATCTCGTTTCCCTTCATTGCGCCCTTAAGGGCTGGGCAGTCTACTACAGAGGAAAACCGCTGATTTTACACCGCGAGGCGCATCACACTATGCACCCGCGTTTCTCAGGGCTGATCGCTCGGGCGCGCTTCGAGCAGGCGCTCGTGTCGGCGATCGAGGGACGCGAACCGCTGCTGCGCGAGGCCGCCGGCCTGTAGTGGCACAGCGCTTATCGCGGTGTGATGACCACGCTGCCAAACGCGGCAAGCGTGCGGTCGATGCTCAGGAGCCTGAAGCCGCCGTAGCGAGCTTGGGCATACAGAATCCGGTCGAACGGATCACCGTGTTTGTGACGCAGCTCGCACGACAAAAGTAGTGGTTCCAATTGAATTGCCAAAGGGCGCAGGCCGTTGGTAAGCGCCTGATCAGCGAGTTGCGCCGCCGTAATCGCTGTGTGACTTCCGAAGGGGTGTCCGGCCCGTTCTACATCGGAATAACGTCCAGGCCGAGTTTCTTCGCCGCCTTGCGGACGCGATCATCGAGGCTGAGGAGTGCCAATCCCACGATCGCTGTCCGCGCCACCAGAACCGACGCGAGATGGAACGCATCCAGCGTTCGAATCGGTTCGCCGGGAAACGGTTGCCGGGCACGCTCCACGATCTCCGGCGCGACGCGTAGGATCTGCCAGTGGGATGCCGCCGCCGTCAGGTGCGCGCGTCGATCCGCCGCCTCCGCCTCCGTCAGGTCACCAAGTGCCGCCGCGCGTAGTATTACGCGATCACACTCGATGAGGGTCAAATCCGAGGCAACGATGATTTCCGCAGCCGCGAGCGATCGACGCACATCGGCCGCCGAGTGTTCATCCAGGAGCCACGCAAGCACTGCGCTTGACTCCGCGTACAAGTTCACCGCAAGCCGCGCTCTTCGTCGAGTAGCTCGGCAGCGCTGCGTTGGCCGCGGCGTACGCGCGGCAGCGCTACGTACAAACTGGCATCGCCCGCAGAGCCTAGAGTCAGGAGCCCTCGCCTCGCGAGCCCCAGCAGACCGGCCGGCACAGAGTCGTCAGGCAGCCCACGCCCATGCGGTGGTGAGAGCTCGGCAATCACTTCTCCGCGATCCGTCACCAGCACACTCTCGCCCAAGCGCACTTGACGAAGATATTCGCTCAATCGGTTTTTCAGCTCGCGGATACCTACTGTCTTCATGCGAAACAAATGTAGCCTCATGAGGCTACAATGTCGATTCCATCTGGGCTGCGGCTCGAACGAATAGCAACGTATTGATTATAATGGCGTGCCCACGGGTACTCCTTCTTAACCCACGCAAATACCGGACAAATTGCTGGCCCGGACTCGGACCGATCTTCGAAGCTTTTATCGCGACGTGATGATCACGTCATTCCAGGCCTGAACGGCGAAATCCATCCAAGTAGTGCTGCAGTTCGGCGGGCTGTCGAATCGGCAATTCGCTCGCAATCCACGCAAGCGAGACATTCGGTTGCACACGACGAAGTTCTTGCAGTGCAGCATTGCTCACTTCGGGTTGCCCGGCCATGCCCGCTGCGGCGGTCAGCACCCGGTGTGCGCCGACGAAATCGTTACGCTGCCGGATGCCCTCGCGCGACAGCCGCATCGCCTCGTCGTAGTTCCGCCCGACATAGTGGGCGTACGCGGCGATACCGCAATAGATCGCCGAGTACGGATCACGAGGGCTTAAGCGAAGGGCACGGCGCGCTGCTACGATGCCCTCTTCCCAGCGCCCGCAGTAGGACAGGGCCAACCCATGGTAACCCCGCGCGAGCGAGAAGTTTGGATTCAGGCGCAGCGCCAATTCGAATTCGGCCAGCGAGTCCTCGAAGCGTCGGCTGTGCAAATACACGCCGCCTAGCGCGTAGTGCGCCCAAGGGTCCTCGCTGTCGGCAAGGATGGCGGCGAGCGCGAAGCGCTCGGCGAGCGGCGCTGCTGTCGCCATCTCTTCCCAGCCCATGTGCGCGCTGAACGTGTGGCTGGCGGCGAGCACCCCGAGCGCCTGACCATAGTTCGGATCGATGGCAATCGCTTTCTCGAGCAGGGCTTGCGCGACGAGATTGTCCTGCCGCGTGACCCGCCAATAATGCGACAGTCCTCGCATCACCAGGTCCCATGCGTCCAGGCTGTTGGGCGGTTTGCGTTGCGCGTGGAAATTCTCCGCCGCATAAATCTGCGGTTCGATCGCGGCGACGATGGCCTCGGTGATTTCATCCTGCACGGCGAAGACGTCGGCCAAATTACGGTCGTAGCGCTCCGCCCAGATATGACTCCCGGTCGCCACATCGTTAAGCTGCGCGGTGATTCGTACGCGATCTCCCCCCTTGCGCACGCTGCCCTCGACCACGTAATCGACACCGACCTCATCGGCAATTTGTCGAATGTGCACCGCGCGACCTTTGTAAATGAAGGACGAGTTGCGCGCGATCACAAAAAACCAACGCAGCTTGGATAACGCGGTGATGATGTCTTCGCTGATGCCGTCAGAGAAATATTCCTGCTCGGGATCGCCGCTCATGTTGAGGAACGGAAGAACGGCAATGGCCGGCCGATCGATTCGCGGCAGCGTCGATCGTGACCGATCCTCCGGCGGCATCGCAGAGGCAGCGGTGGATTGCGGTTCGCCACCTTCCGAGTGGGCGTCCACCGAGCCGACGAAACGTAGACCCTTACGCGCTATGGTGCGGATCAACATCTGCTGCTCACCACTGTCGCCGATCGCCTTGCGAGCGGCGTTGATGCGGCTGGTGAGCGTCGAATCCGACACGATCCGACCGCCCCATACCGCAGCGATGAGATCGTCCTTGGTGACGACCCGGTCGCGATTCAGTAGCAAATAGACCAGCAGATCGAACACCTGCGGCTCGAGCGCAACCGGCTCGGCGCCGCGGCGCAGTTCGCGACGGTCGGTATCAAGCACGTGTTCGGAAAATGAAAATCGCACCTGGGCGCCTCAAATCGGAGTTGAACGCGGCTCTCATGGATTTATCAAGTCCGTCTGAAGAACAAATCAAGCGCACCTCAAAGACTTCCATACCGGCAGTGAGCATCCTTTCCCTACCGACTCGCGCTCAGAGCGCGAGCGGATGGACCAAGGCAGCCACTCTCGGAGCAAAGGAGATCCCATGGGCGCACTCGTCGCGTTTCTATACGGAATTGCATCCTACCTCGTATTCTTCGTCACCTTCCTCTACGCCATCGGATTCGTCACGGGTGTTTTCGTGCCGAAGACCATCGACACCGGAACGCTCGTGCCGGCCTCCGAAGCGTTCGGCATCAATCTGCTCCTGATGTCCATTTTTGCGATTCAACACAGCGTGATGGCGCGCAAACAATTCAAGACATGGTGGACGAGATTCGTACCGAAATCGGTCGAGCGCAGCACGTACGTGTTATTTTCGAGCCTTGCGCTCATCCTTCTGTGCAGCGCATGGCGGCCGATGCCGACGGTGGTCTGGCACATCGACAATCCACGAATCGGTATGGCAGTGACTGCGCTGTCGTTCATCGGCTTTTTGATCGTGCTCTCCAGCACGTTTCTGATCAATCACTTCGAATTATTCGGACTGCATCAGGTCGCCAACAATTTCGCCGGCAACCCGATGCCGTTGCCGCGCTTCCGTACCCCGCTTTACTACAAGTTCGTGCGGCACCCCCTCTACCTGGGTTTTATTATCGCATTTTGGGCCGCGCCGGTAATGACGGTGGGCCACCTGCTGTTTGCGGCGGTAACTAGCGCCTACATCCTCATCGGCATTCTGTTGGAAGAGCGCGACCTCATCGATCTGTTTGGCGACGAGTACCGCCGATACAAGACCCGTGTCTCGATGCTGGTGCCCTGGCGCAAATCGGCTGTATAGGGCCACGCATCACCGCCGGATCCGGCCGCTGGATCCGGTCCGGATGCCCGGGTGGCGAATGGGTGTGTCCGACTGAACCTTTAAATTGGCGTCCCCACGGGGATTCGAACCCCGGTTACATCCGTGAAAGAGCAGCATCACGCACTTGAACATGTCCTAGAAGACCTCCATAATGGAGGCATTATGGAGGATCAATATGGCTACGCTCAACGTGAAGAATTTCCCGGACGCCTTGTATAAGAAATTGCAGGTACAAGCCAAGCGCGAGCGGCGCTCGGTTGCGCAGGAGATTACGCGACTGCTGGCCGGAGCGCTCGACTCTCCGAAGCAGCTTTCTATCCTCGATCTCAAGGGTCTCGGCAAGGAACATTGGCGCAACGTCGATGCAGTGGACCACGTCGCCAAGGAACGTGCCACGTGGGATTGATCGCGGATATCGGTAGTGGACGAACTGGTATCGATACCTCGCTCTTTATCTATTTCATCGAGGAGGATCCGCGCTTCCTGCCCCTGGTTGAGCCGCTGTTCGGAGAGGCCGACGCGGGAGCGCGTGAGTTGGTTACCTCCGCTCTCACGCTGCTCGAAGTCTTGGTGGTTCCATACCGCGCCGGAGATCGCGCGCTGGCGGAACGTTACGAGCAACTTCTCACACGCAGCCGAGGTATTCGGGTCATCGATCTTTCGCGTGATCAGTTGCGAGATGCTGCCCAACTACGCGCCGCGAACGGCGTCAAGACTCCCGACGCGCTGCAGCTCGCGGCAGCCATGGGTTCCGGCTGCACTGCATTTGTGACGAACGACCGTCGCATACCGGAAATCTCCCGGATGCGCGTTTTGCAGCTCGCTGACTACACGTAAAGCGGGTAGCGCCGTAGCGCCGCGCGGTCTCCAAGGGTGCACCCGGCGCGCTGGCGCGCCGCACTTTCGGGCCGCCCGAAGCAATAATAGCTGCTGCACATTTGGGTCGGTTGTTACTGCGGTTTGTAATATTGCCTGCAATATCATAATATTTAGTATGCGCCTAGTGCTGGATACCGATGTGTTGGTGGCTGCATTCAGAAGCGAGCGTGGCGCCTCGCGAGAATTGCTGATAGCGGCGCTCGACAAGCGCTTTGCGCTACTGAGCCTCCACCGCATTGTGGTTGGAGTACGAAGCGGTACTGACTCGACCCTTGCAGTTGGCGGCCATGCGGCTAAATGCGGCTGAGGTCAGGGACGCACTGGCAGCGCTTGCAGTAGTGGCGGAACAAGTGGTCATCCATTTTCTTTGGCGACCGGTGTTGGCAGACGCAGAAGATGAGCACGTTTTGGATTTAGCAATGAACGGCTGAGCCGATATGTTGGTGACGTTTAATCAAGACGATTTCGCGGAAGCTTCTAAGACTTTTCAAATCGAGGTAGTGACGCCGGCAGTGGCGCTGCAAAGATTGAGGTAACGAATATGCGATCGAGTAACTTTGCTTTGCGACTGCAGCCCTCGTTGCTAGAGGAGCTGCGGTCTATGTCCGCGATGGAGGGGGTCGCCGTGAACCAGTTGATCAATGTCGCGATCGCCGAGAAGCTTGCGCAAATGCGGACCGCTAGATGGTTCGCCGATCGCATCGCGTCCGCAGATCCGAAGACCGGCGCGCAATTGATCCGCGACTTGGCTCGTGGTGGCGGTGAGAAACCGAGGAAGGGTGACGTGATTGTTCGAACGCCAAAGAAACGCAGGCGCCCGCCTGCCACAGCATGACGAGGAAAGCAGTCGCTACATGCCATTTCCCATAGAAGACGTGGTGGCAGACTCCACTCGCGCCAAGCTCTTGCCACCCAATGAGCGCCCGGGTGACACGTGGTCACTCGTGCGCGCAGCATGCCATCCTCAACCGTCGAGATCCGGCTGAAGGGTCACTGATCAGCGACTCGGCGCCAGCCGGTGATGAGACACTATCTCGGTGGTTGCACTCGACAAGTTCTGCCAAATCACTATCATTTGACAGACCATGACCGTCCCGAACCGCATTGCCCTCGATCCGGCCGTCTCCCACGGCAAACCCGTCATTCGGGGCACCCGCGTACCTGTCACAGTCGTGGTGGGGAGCCTGGCTGGGGGCATGACGTTCGAGGAGGTCCAGCGCGAGTATGACGTCACCGCGGACGATATTCGAGCTGCGCTCCGATTCGTCGGGGAACTGGCTGAGCAGGAATCGTTTCACCCACTACCGAGCGCCTAGCTCGGTATGCGCTTTCTGATCGACGCCAACTTACCGCGCACGGTCATCGCCGTGGTGCAAAACCTGGGGCATCAGGTGGAGTTCGCGCGCGATATTGGTCTGGCGTCGGCGACGGACGAACAAATCGCCAAACATGCATTGCAATATCGCGCCGCGCTTCTCACTCGGGACTTGGACTTCGCGGATATCCGTCGATATCCGCCTGATCGGTACTCAGGTATTGTCGTTCTGCGTTTGCCGGACACCGCTGTGGCTGAAGAGCTCGCAGCTGCGGTGAAGCGCTTTCTATCGGAACCAGGGTTTATCGCTTCACTTGCTGGTCGACTTGCGGTTGTCGAAGGGGACCGGGTCCGCTTTCGTCCACCGCTGACGTTATAGATCAAAGTCGACCGCATCGGCCAGCTGCCTTAACACAAGCGGAAAATCAGTGTCCCGAAATGCCGTCCGGTTTGCAGACATTCGCAATGCTATCTATAGTCGGTTCGGCGCTTCCCGCCAAATAGTGAGACGAGTAGAAGGCGGCGGCCTTTTCGGCTTCGTTTGAATACCAAAGAAAGGGCGTGATCTTCTGCATGCAATGCCTCCTATCGCGATGAGAATGACAAGTCACGTCTTCAGCTGTGGGCAGTTATGGGTGTGATAACGCAAGCACAGGATATTGTAGACGCGTACACAATCAACGTGGCGTTCGCTCTCAAGCAGGAGCATACGACCGGTAGCCTGGAGCCAGGCAAGCGCGGCGACTTCATCGTGTCCGGTCGGCATCCTGCGTGTGAATTCTGCCGTTCATCAGCACTAAGGTTGCCCTTGGATCGGCCGCGAACGCATCGGCCGTTAGGCCGAGCAACAGAAGCATTTTGACGATCGCGATGATCACCTTCATGGCTCGCCCCCCAGACGCTCCAACAGTGAGTCTACGTTGCGAGGTTGGGTGACGACCAACGCATCCAATCGTATGTTCAGGGGTTGGCGTTCCCTTCAAGGGGCCCAGACGTGGGTGTCAAGGCCGACCCGATCTAGTACGCGGGCAGCGATTTGGGTGTGGGCGTCACTGCGGTTCGCCAATACGACAATGCCGCGACCATCGCTCGGTCGAAATCCCAGGTAAGCCGAGACTCCCGGATCGCCGCCGTGGTGTTCCCAGATATCCTGCTCCCGGTACCAGCCAAGGCCCTGGATCACGTTATGCTCGGTGGACTGAGCGTGCTGGTCGCTGAAAACTTGTCGAACGGTATCGGCACGTAGTATCCGTACGTTTCCCAACGCACCACCTCGTATCCAAGCCATCAGAAAACGCGTCAGTTCCGCTGCTGATGTGCGGGCCAATCCGTCCGGCATGGTGGGGAAGCTGTATAGGCAACGAAGTACGTGCACTTTGTTGTGACCGGCAGGTGCATCAGAAGTTGCCACTAGCGTGGCCTAAAAGGTCCCTCCGAAGCCGACACTCGAGGCGTACGCCTTGGCGTTAGTTGCCAACCCGTTCGCCGTCCAGGAATATGCGGGTACGATGAACCCATGCCATGGATGAAGCTGGTAAACCAGGAAGCGCTGAAAATGCGGCTGGCCACGCGGAAGCGGCTGGGTCGCAGCGCCGTGTGTTCATCAGCTACGCATCGCACGATGCGGCTGTCGCGCAGAAGGTGTGTTCGGCGCTAGAAGCTGCTGGATTTCTCTGCTGGATGGCACCGCGGGACGTTGTGCCCGGGACGCTG
Organism: uncultured Gammaproteobacteria bacterium; assembly: GCA_963837045.1. Taxonomy (GTDB): domain Bacteria; phylum Pseudomonadota; class Gammaproteobacteria; order Steroidobacterales; family Steroidobacteraceae; genus Bog-1198. The sequence goes on along the minus strand of CAWIMA010000016.1, from coordinate 16,412 downwards.
TATGCGGACGGCATTGTTCACGCGATCGACGAGTCATCAATCTTGGTTCTCATCCTGTCGGCGCCGGCGGTCGCGTCCGCGCATGTGGGTAGGGAGATCGAGCGGGCGGTCTCGAAACGCCACCCGGTCGTTGCGCTTCGGATTGATAGCGCGCCGCTGACGGCCGCCTTCGAATATTTTTTGAATCAGTCGCAGTGGATCGAGGGTGGCGCAAGCGACGCCGCAATTGGTCAATTGATCGGCGCGGTTGGGCAGCATCTTTCACCGGGAACTGTGGCACAGAATCGCACACCGCAACCTACAGCCGCCCCGAGAAAGCCATCAATGCCGCGCCGACTCTGGTTAGTCGCGGGAGCCCTCGCCCTCGCACTGGCTGCGGCGTACTTCTTGGTTGGCAAGACGTGGCTGTATGGCCGTGACGCATCAGCGGCCCGCACAGCTGGGACTGTGACTGATAAGTCGATTGCGGTGCTGCCATTCACGGATATGAGCGAGAAGAAGGATCAGGCCTACTTTGCCGACGGAATGGCGGAGGAGATCATTGATCTCTTGGTAAGGGTTCCGGGCCTCAAAGTTATCAGTCGCGCCTCGTCGTTTCAGTTCAAAGGCAAAACCGAAGACCTGCGCAGCATTGGCACGCAACTCGGGGTGGCCTATGTGCTGGAGGGCAGCGTACGCAAGTCGGGTGATCGGCTACGCATCACAGCCCAGCTCATCAACAGCCGAGATGGCGCAAACCTGTTTTCGCAGACCTATGATCGGGACTTGAGTGATGTCTTGAAGATGCAAGATGAGATTGCCATCGCGCTCGTGCGAGCGTTGCAAATCGAAGTCAGTCCTGAAGGCCTAATTTCGCGCCCGGCGCTTCACAACACGGAAGCTTACACGCTGTATCTGCAGGGGTTGCATGCTTTCGATCGGATCGATCAGCAAGGCTTTGAGCAGGCCGCGAGTTACTTTCAACAGGCGTTGGATCTCGACCCGTCCTTCGCAGCCGCGGCAAATATGCTCGCCGGCTCCTATTTCGTTCTTGGACAGTTCGGATTCATGCCTCCAGCCGCCGCTTTCGAGAAGGCTCGTCATGCCGCACAACACGCGTTGGAACTGGATCCGAATTTGGCAGGAGCGCATGCCCATCTGGCGGAGGTGTATCGCGCGTCCGATCAGGATTGGCAAGCCGCCGACCGGGAAATCCGGCTGGCGAGGTCTCTTGCGCCCAGGGATCCCGACGTGCTTTTCATATCGGCCGTGCAGGCAGAAAACTTGGGTCGCTGGGACGATGCGTTGGGGTTTGTAAACGCGTCGCTGGCACAAGACCCGCTCAACGCTAGCGCCTACATGGTGCTCAACCACATCGACCTGGGCCGCGGTCGGTTGGAGGAGGCCGAAGCGGCCATACGCCGGACTCTCGAACTTAATCCCTCGTTCACTCCCGCGCACTACTTTCTCGGCTGCGTTCTTCTTGTTCGTGGCGAACCTCAAGCGGCGTTGGCGGAGATACAGAAAGAAAAGCAGGATGCCACTCGCCTCAGCGGCTCCGCGATGGCCTATTTCGCACTCGGCAACAAGGCCGATTCCGATGTTGCACTTCAGCAGTTGCTTAAAAATGGAACCTCGCACCCATATTTCATCGCGCAGATTTATGCATTTCGCGGCGAGTTGGACGAGGCGTTCAAATGGCTCGACCGCGCGCGTACGCAAAAGGACCCAAGTCTCCTCTTGCTCAAGAGTCAGGCGAGGTTCATGAAACTCGAGGGGGACCCGCGGTATAAGGGTTTTTTGCGGAAGATGAATTTCCCGGACTAGTCACCTCGGCGAACGAACGTCAGACCAGTTACCTCCCCCATAGCCGACGGTCGTGATGGTCCACATGAGTAGCATGAAAAATCAAGTCGACGGATGCACTTCGCGCGAACGAGTGCCAAACGTCGGGTAGCCGGATGCACGCGTCACCAGAGTTCGAGCGCGACGGAGCGGGCGGCGGCCTCGGGCGGCTGTACGTGGTCGCGGCGCCCTCGGGTGCGGGCAAAACCAGCCTGGTCAAGGCGCTGATGGAGCGCGAACCCAGGCCGCGCTTTTCCGTGTCCTATACCACGCGCAAGCCGCGGGTCAACGAGATCGACGGGCGCGACTATCATTTCATCAGCCGGCCGCAGTTCGAAGAAATGGTCGAGCGCGGCGAGTTCCTCGAGCACGCCCGGGTGTTCGACAATCTCTATGGGACCGGCGTGGGAGCCGTGCGCGAGGCGCTCGCGGCCGGCGCGCTGCTGCTGCTCGAGATTGACTGGCAGGGCGCCCGCCAGGTCCGCGCGCGGCTGCCCGCAGCGCGGAGCATTTTCATTCTGCCGCCCTCACGCCGCGCGCTCGAAGAGCGGCTCCGGGCCCGCAGTACCGATTCCGAGGCGGTCATACAGCGGCGCTTGCAGGACGCGCAGCGCGATATCGCGCATTGGACGGAATTCGACTTCGTCGTGATCAATGATCGTTTCGAGCAGGCCGTCGAGGATCTGGAGGCCATCGTCCAGGAGCGTGGCGAAGCGCTGGCGGCGAGCCGCCCGGAGGCGGCGGGCCTGGCGGCCGACTTGCTGGCTTCGCAGGCTGAGCGTCCGCCGCGACTGCCGTCCGGGTGGATCGTGTGGACTGGCATCGCAACTGGCGTGCTGCTATTGGTATTGATACTGGCGTGGCTGTTGAAGTAGCGACGCGGGCTCCCGGCCAGGAGCCGTCGATGACGGGCCGAAAATGCCCGCCACTTAGCCGCCAGTCGGACGTTGAGGTAGGCTAATCGACAGGTACTTACCCATTCCTAATCCATGAGACGGCAGTATCACTCCCGGCGGATCGGCGGTTGGAACTTAATATGGGACATGCATCGTCTTGCTATTCATGCTGGAGTATCGCTGGCCTGCTCGTTGCGTTGATCGGACTGGGAACGCCTGTTTCACGCGTTTCTATACGCGAAGCGTGTAATGCGTGATCTGAATTCCATGATCGATCCCGTCATTGCGGCGCACGTGACTCTGTTTTCGGGCAAAGGAATCAATGACGATGGCTGGATCGTCGCAAATGGTGTCGATTCACGCACGGGTATGACGTACGCGTACTTGTTGAGTAAACATTAGGCTGCCGCGCGATTACTCTTTGCCGCACCGACGGAATTGCAACTCCCTGACGGACAGGACCCCTCAGTACGGCTCCGCGGTTTCCTCCCTTGGGGCTTGTCCGACACCTGCCCGCAAACCTCGCCGCCTATGGCATGCTCATCGCTGACGGGCAGGAGATCAGACAACCCTTAGCAACTCCGGTCAGTTGACGCGCTAGATAGACCTCCTTTAAGCGGACGTTGGCGTCTTGCGGGGTCGGCAGGCGGACAGCCCAGGTTGACAAATCGCAGCGCCGCTCGGCGCTCTTGCGCCCGCTTGACGAGATCAGAACGATATCTCGCCGGCACACCCGTTTGCACGGGATATTGCCGGCGAGATGCCGTTGCATTCCGGGGCCTTAGAGCTTGTGTCCTTCACTGTGAATCAATGCCGGCACCGGCCCCGGCGCCTGCGGCGGTTGTGCTGAATATACCGTGAGGTGTATGGCCCGGCCTTGCTCGCTCAGCACCAGCCGCCCCTTGATGACGGCTCCGCCCGCACCGACCGGCGGAAAATCGATCTCCATCCAACCAGTGCAGTCCTCATGCACTACGTACGTCCCCGTCTCACCCACGTTAAAGCCCGTCGTGGGATCTGGCGGGTCGCCATTCGGCACCGGAGAGGACATGCCCAACATGTCGGGGTATTGCATGACGAAGTCGTTTTGAGACAGCACGCCAGCGCCATTGAAGTGCGTCATTGCGACTCCGTCCCGAGTGATGCTTGGTTTTCCTGGTGGAAATATCTGCCCATTGACGACGAACGCATAGTCGCCCTGAAGCGTGGCGTTCGAACAATGATCGTTGTCGTCCGCGCGCGCCATTGCCGACAGCATCATTCCCATTCCGAGCGATAGATAGATCGCGGATGCACGTCCGTTCATGTGAAGCTCCTTTGTAATATGACCAAACCCGCGAGCGCTACGCTAGAGGGAGGCCCGCTTCGAAGTCCTGACGAATCCCTGAACTATTTCTGGAATTGATCTGTTAAACCTCGCCAGGCAGCGAGTAAACTGGATGAACACTCCAGGGTTACCGCCACGCCCGTGAACTCGCGTGTTATCCAATTCGGTCGATTCGAGCTCGACCCGGCCAATTTCGAACTGCGCCGCGACGGTCAGCGCATCAAGCTTGATCGCAAACCGCTGGAGCTCTTGATACTGCTGGCGAGCCAGCCTGGAATGCTTATCGCGCATGAGGAAGCAGTGCACTCCGTCTGGGGGAAACGGGCCGTCATTGAATTCGATTCGGCGCTCTATACCGCTATTCGCAAGATTCGCCGGGCGCTCGGAGACAAGTCATCGCGCCCTCGCATTGTCGAAACCGTGGCACGCAAGGGATACCGGTTCATCGCCGTCGCGGCCGAACGCGCGCGCCGCGCCGCCGCGCCACAAGAGGACGGCGATCCGCGGCGCAAGATGCTGGCCGTGCTGCCGCTCCAAAACCTGAGCGGCGATCCGAGGCACGACTATTTCAGCGACGGTTTGACCGAGGACCTCATCGGCGAACTGGGGAGCTTTTCTCCGCAGGAGCTCGGCGTGATCGCGCGCACGTCAGTCATGCGATACAAGGGCAACCGCACGAGCGCAGCTCGAATCGGCGCCGTTCTCGGCGTGGAGTACATCATCGAAGGAAGCGCGCGGCATGAGCGCGGTCGAGTTTGTATCGCACTGCAGCTGGTTCGCACGCGGGACCAGACACTCGTGTGGGCCGATAGGTACGAGCGGCCCGTCAACGATGTGCTGCACATTCAGGCCGAGGTCGCCAGGTCGGTGGCCGACCGGATTCGGCTGAAATTGGCGGTGGGTCCCCGCTTTCTCGTGAACACCGATCCCGCCGTGTACGATCTGTATTTGCGAGCACGGTATTTGTGCGAGCTGCGTACGGCGCCTGCTCAACGCCGCGCCATCCGGCTGTTCGAATCCGCGCTGCGGCGCGATCCGAACTACGCGCCCGCCTGGGCCGGACTCGCCTCGTGCTACGCGATGCAGGCCATCACTAGCGATGTGCGGCCGCGAGATTCATTCCCGCTCGCCGGGGCAGCCAGCGAACGGGCGCTGGCAATCGATCCCAGGCTCCCCGAGGCGCTCATCGCTCGCGGAATGACGAAGTTTTGGTTCGACTGGCAATGGGATGCCGCGGAGAAGGATTTTCGTGCGGCTGCGGAGAACAATCCGAGCAACCCCGCGGCCCGGATGTTTCTGGCCCACCTGCAATCGAACCTTGCCCGCCATGATTCCGCCATTTCCGGGATTCGCGCGGGGCAGCGCCTGGATCCGATCGCACCGATCATGAACACGCACGAAGCGCATTTCCTCTACAACGCGCGACGCTACGAGGAAGCCGAAGAGCCTCTGCGGCGCACTCTCGATCTGGCGCCGCGTTTCTGGGTGGCGCACATCGTCGCGGGAAAGATCCTGGGGATGCGCGGCCGATCCGGCGAGGCGATCGAAGAATTCTCCAAAGCGCATTCCTTTTCCGATGGAAATACCGAGGCGGTCGGTCTGAAGGGTTTCACGCTCGGCGCTTCAGGGAGCAACACCGATGCGCGGCGCGTGCTGCGCGAGCTGCAAACACGAGCGCGGCGCCGCTACGTCCCTCCCGTCCATCGCGCCCTGGTGCACCTGGGGCTCGGCGAACACGAGGGCGCACTTGATGCGCTGGAACAGGCGGTGGAGGAGCGCGACGTTCGTCTCACATTTCTCGCGATCGAGCCTCGCTGGACGCCGTTGCTCAACGCACCTCGATTCGAGAGCGTGCGGACCCGCGTCGGTCTGCCGCGACTCATCGCCCGGAAGAGCGGAGACCATGAGCGCGCGCGCCGACCGTCTACACCCATTTGAATTCTTGGGCTGCCCGATAGCGGTCGCCCGTGAATGCCCGTAGTGGGTCGATAGGACCCATTGGCGCCAGCGCTGCACGACGCGCTCTGAGCGGCCAAAGGACAAACCGCTCGCGCGGGATTGCCTCTCGACATCTTTGTCAGAGGTTTCCGTATGGATTCCGTACAAAGTGGCGTCCCCACGGGGATTCGAACCCCGGTTACATCCGTGAAAGGGATGTGTCCTAGGCCTCTAGACGATGGGGACGCAGGCCAAACAATCGAGCGACCGGAAAACGTAGAAAAATCTGGTGGAGCCAGGCGGGATCGAACCGCCGACCTCTTGCATGCCATGCAAGCGCTCTCCCAGCTGAGCTATGGCCCCGATACTCGTAAGCTACTGTATTTTAAGGCGAAATTGAACCTAATTCGCCAAATTGATGGTGAAAAACGCAACCCAGTCCGTAAAATGAGGTCGAGAGAATATCAGGAACTTGAACTCGTTTCGACAAAATGCCGTGGCCCCCACCCGCTACCCCGCCATCGAAATGGTCGGCGAGAAGATCGACCGCGGATCGCCTAACACCATCAACCCCGCCCTGGATGCCTGGTGGAAGCGCCTCGAGCAGATCGACATAGGTCGATAGCGGCCACGAGCGGGCGGTCGATTGGGATGTGGAACCTGAAGTGCATGACTTCCCCTCCAGGCGCAGCTTTGGCGGGTTTGCTCGGCTGCCGCGCAAAGCGTCATAGCTGCACGAGATGCTTCATGGACGCGCCGGCCGCGCCGGTCGGTCTGACCGCGCGGTCAAAGGTGACGAATCGACCGCCGTTTTTTACGGCTAACGCAAGTAGATACCGGTCCGTGATCTGCTTGGGGCCCAGCAGTTCTGTGTGGATGAACACTGCCGCGTCGGTCAGACTGAGATCATCGGGCCAGAATTGATGGTAACCGGCACTCGCAGCCTGCCCGAGCCGCTGCAGCACCTCGGCCACCGGGAGCGGGTTGGTATAGCCGGCGCTTGCCATCACGCGCGCGGTGCCGTTTTCAGTGATCGGGCAAGAGGCCCAACCGTGTTTGAGGTTCTTTGCAAACCAATCCGTCGCTGCACGATGACCGACATGGTCGGCGTCGAGCAAAGCGATCAGCACGTTAACATCAAACAGCGCGCGCAACGTTTACTGCTCAGTAGGCATCGTGCTCGCGGAGTCGATCGATCTGTTCACTGGTGACGATGCCGCCTCGGGTCTCAAAAGGCACAAAGCCGCCCACTCCCTTCCTCGCCTTACCGGACCGGCCGGGAGCGGCGGACGCCGTCGTCAAGGTCCGACGTGCCAGCTCGGAAAGCACGGCGCCTGCTGTTCGGTCCGTTTGACGGGCCAGCGCTTTGGCCGCTTCCAAAACATCATCGTCAATGTCCAGGGTGGTACGCATGGCGCTGTTCCTTAGAGGAGCTCATCATACTGCATCTGATGTAATCGCATCAAGTGCGCCGGGCTCCCGCGAACGTCCGGGTAGGCCGGAGACGTTGACGCCGCCCAACCGGTAGACCAGCCTCGCTTGCTCATATCCTACTATGGTGGTATAGAGGTAGGATGAAGGCGAAGACATCTCTCACCCTTTCCGAAGACCTCGTCGCCAGGATAGACAAACTGGCTGGCCCAAAGGTTTCCCGCTCGGCGTTTATCGAGCAGATCCTTCGGGACTTCGTGGATCGTCGTACTCAGGCCCGGAAAGACGCCCGGGAGGTCGCTGCAATTAACCGCCATGCGGCGCAGCTCAATCTCGAAATGAGCGATGCCCTGTCATTTCAGGCCAGCTCGGCGGATGAATGAGGCGAGGCGAGTTATACCGGGTACGCCGGCCGCCCGGTGACCCAAAGCCAGCTCGCGTTTTCGTCGTCGTGAGCCGCCAGCCACTGATCGACTCGACGTACTCGACGGTGATCTGCGCACCGGTATTCACGCATTGGCATGGACTACCGACACAGGTTGCCGTGAGCGCGGCCGAAGGCCTCAAGCACGAAAGCGCAATCCAATGCGATGGACTGATGAGTCTTGAGAAGTCGAGATTGACCGACTATGTCGGCGAATTGACGACCGAAAAGCTGCGTGACCTCGACAATGCCTTGCTCGTTGCCCTGGGAATTCCGACAAACGCCCGGACTTTGGTCTGAACTGGATACCTGCACGGGTCCCTGGCGCCCGACGGACGCTCCTCGGTGCCGGCAGATATAAAGGTAAGCGTCGGCTGTCTCGGCTAGGTCGGAGCACATTCGACGCAGTCAGGCTGCGAGTTGACGAGTGGCCAGCGGCTGCGCGAGGAGACTGACTCTACAAGTATTCCAGTGTTGCCCAGGGATTATCAGCAATAGTATCGGGTCAAGACTTGGTCAGCGCTCAGGACCGGTTAAGTGGTTAAGTGAAAGCACCTCTCGAACTTCGGCGACACCCTGCCTATAGCGTCCACGGATTCACTACATCAACGCCGCAATCGGCGAAGTCTTGCACGTTGCGCGTAGCGAGGCTTGCCCCTCGTGAACGCGCCATCGCGGCAATCATGGCGTCGAACTGGCTGATCGGTCTGCCTGAGATTCTTCGCGAGGCAGCGATCTCGGCGTATGCATCTGCCGATTCGCCGTCAAAACTGAGGACGTGATCCGCAAAATCTTCGTCAAATATCTGTATGGCGGCATCCCAAAGGCCACGCCGACGCTTTCCTTGGGAGAGCAATCGAATGCCATATAGGATTTCGCCGCGGGTCACGGTAGTGGTGAACAAAGACGCTCGCCGCTGGCTCGCAATCCAATTCAGCACCACCGGTTCAGGTTCGGGGCGCAGCGCCCCAGAAAGCACAATGGTATCGATAACGAGACCGTCGCGGTCCTGCGTGGTTGGCTACGAGAACGCCAGGGGCAGCCGTCCGATCCGGCCTTTCCCACCGCACGGGGCCAGCCGCTAGGTCACGACGGACTGGAATACCTGCTCAACAAGCATTTGACCGTTGCTCGTCGTCATTGCTCCACGCTGGTCAAAAAACGTGTCACGTTCCATTCCTTGAGGCATCTACGTGTTGGTGTCCCAGCCACAACGCGATCGTGGAACGATCGACACCCTCCTGAAGTATGTCCACTGCCATGGTGTGCCTCAAACGGTGAACCGTCACGCGCTTTTGTTTGAGTGAGGGACAAGCATGAGCGGCGGTACAACGATGCTTGTTAAGCAAGTACTGAACGCCGTGAACGCTCAGTCGATCTCCGCGCGCGTTGGGAAACAGGACATTACCTGTCACCTCGTGCGGCTCGCGCAGCCAGGCTTTGAGTACGGCCCTGCGTGGCCTTGGCCAGCGGCGTACAACGCTCGCGCCGTCCCTTGCCGATCACCCTCAAGTGAGCGCCGGCGCCGAGCACGAGATCTTCCGTTTAAGTCCAGTCATCTCAGAGAGGCGAAAGCCCGTCTGCGCGGCCGTCAGAATAAATGCGTGATCACGCCGGCCGGACCACTCGCCGATCGGGTGCGGCCAGCAACGCATCCACTTCTGGGCGGGTGAGAAAACTGACCAGGTGCGGTGAAGCGCTTGCTCGGAATCGCGAGGACACGCTGGATCTGCGCGGAGTGCTCAGGCAGCTCAAAGGCCGCAAAGCGGAATAAGGAATGGATCGCTGTCAGCCGCAAGTTGCGCGTTCGGACGCTGATGCCTCGTGCTTCTCCAAGTGATCCAGAACTGCCCGATCAAGGGTGCAGTAATCTCCTCGAAACGCAATCGCGACGGCGCCTTATGTAGGCGTTGCTGCGCGAACTTGAGTAGTCGACAAAACGTATCCCGATAGGAAGCTGATGGTGTGAGGACTCACCTGGCGTTGCTGCATCAGCCGCTGCAGAAAAAACCGCTCGAGCAATGGCGCAAACTGACGGTGGCACTCATGTGGTTTCCCCCAGCGATGCTCGAGGCGACGCATCGCCTCACGCATCAGCTCCGGTGAGCCGCTCAGGTACCACTGAGTGTCGGCGACATGTACATGGCCGAGGAATGCGCTCAGAAGCGGTAGGCGACGCTCCGACTCTGACGAAGTCTGGGAGCGTCCTACGCGGCCTCGTTCAGCTTGAAGCCGAGGCTCCGACGCATGAGCCAAGTACTCCTCGAGCGACTGTCGCAGGGTGTTCATCTGCGACACCTCCCGGCCAGGGCTGAGCAGCGTATGTAGGGCCTTCAAGTCAATCTTGGTGTAGATCCTCGTCGTGTCCGGGTGATGATGTCCCAACACCGCGCCGATCTCGGCGAGCGAAGCCCCTTGACGCAACATATCGCTGGCTAAGTCCGTGGCGAAACTGATGCGCTCCGTTACGTAGGAGCAGTGATCCCGCGCGCGCTTGCAGGCGATGTCGAACTATCGATCCAACGCCACATGGCACCTCAGAAAGCCTCGAACCGGCGCTTTGCTGCGCAGAAATACTGCGGCGCGAGTTGCACTGCGGTCGCCCGTGACGCAGTACGCCGCGATTGCTCTGCCGACATCAACCGGTAGTGGCATCTCGCTCCGTCGGCCGCCTTTGCCGCGCATACTCAGTTGCCCCGCACTCCAGTCGATATCGTTCAGTTCCAACGACGGCCACTTCACCTGAACGCAGACCCAGCCGCGCCAGCAGCAGCACGATGGCGTAGTCGCGCCGTCCCATCGCAGTCTTCCGATCGATGCTGGCCAACAGCTTTCTAGTTTGTTCCGGCGCTATAGCCCGCGGGATCGAGGCCATCGACCAACTAGCGACGATCGGAACCGCAGCCGCCAAGTCCAATGTGACTTCCCCACGCAAACGCACGTACTGAAAAAAGGATCGCAATGCCGTGGTCATCAGCTTCGCTCGCTTCACATGCAGACCGAGCGCGCTCGTCTTTGTACGAATCTGATGACCTCTGCGGCCTCTCAGACCGCGATAGCCTCACAGGTCCAGCACCGAATCGATCCTTGAGAAAATCATCTATGAACGGGACATAGTTGATGATCGTGGCTCTCGCCAAGGCGCGATCTTCGCGCAAGTACTGCTCGTAGTCCCTGTGCACAGCGCTCCGCTGGGTTAGCTGACGGTCTTCACTCGCGATGAGCCTCCTTCATCATGGCGCTGACCGCTCCGTCATCGCACTGTGGCTCGGCCACGAGAACGTCGAGACAACGTCCGTCTATCTGCAGGCCGACATGCAGCTGAAAGAACAGGCCCTGGCGAAAACTACCGCACCACACGCTCGCGCCACTCGCTATCGTCCGAGTGATCGCATCTTGGACTTCCTGAAGACCCTCTGATTATGCCGCCATTAACGCACCCCAGATCGCGCGATCCCCCGGAAAATACGCACATCGCTTGTCAGTTGCCGGAATAATCCGGCTGCCGGAACTATGCCGCAAAGTGTAGAGGCACACGCCGGCCGGCAACCCCGCCTTCTCAGCGGCGGCCCGAACCAACTCATCCCAATCAGAATGCGCCCAGGGCTTGCCATCATCGCGAGTGAACAGAAAGTCGCTTGGCAGCTTATCCTGCGCAAGACGATCGAACAGGGCCACCGCGGCGTTTGGCAGCGGTACCGTGCGCAGCACAGTCTTCGAGGCGAACGTGACCGACTTGGTGCGTGAATCGTATTGCGAACATCTGGCGCCCGCCAGATCACCGGGACGCGCTCCGGTGAGCGCCATACCGGCAATCAGGTCACACACGGAGCCGGTTGCATGGCGTATGAGCAGGCGCCGCTGATCGACATCTAGAAACAGCGTGCGACGCCTATTGACGCCTGTGTGCTGCCTGACCGACGCCCATTCGATGCGCCGATCGGCGGCGACCCGGCGATTCTGCACAGCCAGGTTCAGCGCGGCGCGCAGCGCGGTCATGGTTCGGTTCTGAGAGCTCTTGGACAGCCCGGTTTCTTGCCGCCATTTCTTGATATCGAGGCTCAAGACGCGTGCGACAGGCATCCTACCGAACACGGTGCCGTAAACGGTGCGCTCAAAGCGCTTGTCCGCATCATGAGCGCAGGCCTCGTTCTTTTCACTGCGGCGATCATCGACATAGTCTTTGCAAGCCGCCTCGACGGAGTAGCCGTCATCATTGATGCCAGATTCCGATTCAAACCATTCCCGACAATCTAGGGTAAGCAAGACGCGCCGCTCAATCTTCATTTGCGCCACCCTTGTCAAGAAATGCGAGAAGGAGTACGGCCTGAAGCCGTGCGCTGCTCCTCTCGGTGCGGCCTTCTATGACGCGCCCCAGAGCTCTCTCGCCCTTCGCAAGCGGCAGAGCGACTCCTCGCGGCCCAGGATCGCCAAGGTGGCATCGATGGGCGGGGATACCGTGCCGCCGCATACCGCGAGTCGAATCGGCTGCGCGAGCTTGCCGAGGGAGACCCCTTGGGCGGTCGCCAGCCCGTTGATGAGTGCGTGGATGGCGGGCGCCGACCAGTCCGCGAGCTGCCCCAGCCCCTCGCAGGCTTCGGCGAGCAAGGTCAGGACCTCCGCGGTGATGTGCTTGCGCACCGCCTTCTCGTCATAAGAAGCCGGCGCCTGGAAGAAAAAGACGCTGTTCGTCGCCATTTCGCGCAGGGTCTTGGCGCGCTCGCGCTGCGCGAGCACGATCTGCTCGAGCTGCGCCTCATCGTGCGCCTCGATGCCCTCGCGATTGAGCTGCCAGCGCAGCGCCGGCACCATCCGGGCGGCGGGAGCGCGCATCATGTGCTGCTGATTGAGCCAGGAAAGCTTCTCGAGATTGAAGGCCGCGGCCGATTTGTTGACGTCCGCGATGTCGAACAGGCGGATCATTTCCTCGATGGTGAAGAATTCCTGATCCCCGTGCGACCAGCCCAGGCGCGCCAGGTAATTGAGCACCGCCTCGGGCAGGAAACCCTCGTCGCGGTACTCAAGCACGCTCACCGCCCCGTGGCGCTTGGAGAGCTTGGTGCCGTCGGAGCCCAAAATCATGGGCAGGTGCGCATATATCGGTGGCTTATGGCCGAGCGCGAGCAGCATGTTCATCTGCCGCGGAGTGTTGTTCAGATGATCATCCCCGCGGATCACATGCGTGATGCGCATGTCCATGTCATCGACCACCACGCAAAAGTTGTAGGTGGGCGTGCCGTCGGAGCGCGCGATGATCAGGTCATCGAGCTCGGCGTTTTGAAACACCACCCGGCCGTGCACGACATCATCGACCACCACTTCGCCGGCCAGAGGATTCTTGAAGCGCACCACGGGCTCCACTCCCGTACGCGCGTCCGTTCGCTCGCGCCAGCGCCCGTCATAGCGCGGCTTCTCGCTGCGCGCCAACTGCTCCGCGCGCAGCTGCGCGAGCTCCTCCTTGGTGCAGTAGCAGCGATAGGCGTTGCCTTCGACGAGCAGTTCCTCGATGACTTCCTTGTAACGGTCGAAGCGCTTGGTCTGGTAGAAGGGCCCATCGTCGTGCTCGAGCCCCGCCCACTCCATCCCGTCCAGAATCTGCTGGATCGCCTCCGAGGTGGAGCGCTCCACATCCGTGTCCTCGATGCGCAGCACGAACTCGCCCGAATGGCGGCGCGCATACAGCCAACAGAACAGCGCGGTTCTAAGCCCGCCGATGTGCAAAAAACCGGTCGGGCTGGGAGCAAATCGGGTGCGAACGGTCATCAGTGTCGAGTCTGCGGGAATTGAATGGGTGAGAAGTGTAGCAGAGCGCCCCTGCGGGGCGCTGATCGGGGTATCTGACGGGTTCCGGAGGTTTGTTTTAGGCACTCCTCGATGTCATACTTCGCGACTGGTTCTCGGGCGGTTAGCTCAGCGGTAGAGCACTGCTTTCACACGGCAGGGGTCACAGGTTCAATCCCTGTACCGCCCACCATATAAATCAATGAGTTATGAAATTCAGACTCCATTGCACGGAAATCCGCACGGAAAAATCCGCGATATAGAAGGCTTGGGATAGGCGGCATATATAATTGCGACGACAGGTAGAGCATCGCCGCGATATTCGCGAGCTTGGAGCGCCCTTCTCAACCGAGGATCGCGTCATGCAACCTACCAAACAACAACTCTCCTACCAGCGCCACGCGGTGCAGCTCGTCGAACTCGCTCAGGGAGTCGCGCGTCGCCACAATCGACGCAATGCGGTCACCTTAGACGGTGGGCGTATGGAGATGCTTTCAGACTCCGCCGACCACACGCTGCGGATTCCTACGGGTACGGCAAACGTCGATGTGGTGATACCAGCGCACTGGTTTCTCGATCCCGACCGTTACCGGCATGCCATCGAGACAGTCATTGAATCCGCGTTCGATACCGTACAGCACTCGCGCTGATTGACAGTCTTCGGGTTCCAGGTAAGGTAACCAGTATGGCCAATTCGATCGTTTCCACAGCTCCCGATATCATGGGTGGAACGCCGGTGTTCCCCGGCACGCGCGTTCCCGTTCAAACGCTTCTGGATTACATTGAAGCCGGCGATACCATCGACGACTTTCTGGAAGGCTTCCCGTCCGTTTCGCGCGAGCAAGTCATCGCCTTTCTCGAGCGCGGCGCAAAGCTGGCCGTTACCGAAGCCGCTTGAAACTCTTGCTCGACGAGTGTGTTGATCGCCGATTGGCGGAACACCTGACGGGTTTATCGGTACGAACAGTGGCCGACATGGGTTGGTCGGGGATTAAGAACGGTCAACTGCTGGCGTTGGCTCAATCCGAGTTCGATGTCTTTGTCACCGTTGATCGCAATTTATCGTTTCAGCAGCATCTGCCCAAATTCTCGGTCGCCGTGCTTCTGCTCGTCGCGCCGTCCAATCGACTTGCGGACCTCATTCCGCTGGTCCCGTCGATCATCGCTGCTCTTCCGACCGCAGTGAAAGGCGCTGTCAGCAAAGTCAGCGTTGCGTAGCTGCCCTTGCAGCTATCGCGCTGACGCCGGCTCGTCCAATCCGAAGCGCGGGTGACGGATGATGGAGCGCGCAATTCAACACGTAGGTCGGTCCGTCTTGGCGTCCTGCTCGTCGCAGGTCTCGACGTAGCGCTCAAGTTCGCCCATCGTAATATAGGTTCGCGCGCCGTCTTTTTGGATTCTGATGGCGCCCTCGCCGATCCGGTGATACAGCTGCGCGCGGCTCATGCGCAGAATTCGGCTGGCTTCCGATATCTCAAATCGCAGCACTGGCAGTGGGCTGATGAGTTGTTCCATGGCGTTGCGTTTGGGAGGAGGCATCACACCGGATGAGCCGGCTTGAGCGTTCTTTGAACCCTGGCGCTCGAGGTGAGTTACTCGGCTCACGGGAGGCGGGGCGTTGCCGCTGATGTCGTCGGTCACTGGATGCTCCGTAATCACGATGTGCCCGCCCGACACGTTACGGCAGCCCATGGGCCAATACCATACAGCGTTTCGTGCGAAAGCACCGACGAATGCCTATCAAATGACGGGGCACGCGGATAATGAAGGCCATGCGCCCGCGCATCGCCCGTTAATTCTTAGCCCGCGCCGTAATCGCAGTGGGGAACACAGCCGCCCAACCCTAAGCTACCGGGTCCGAGGCTCATAGGGTTTGTGTTTCGCTTCTTGCTTGGCCAGCACGTCCAGGGTGATTTGTTCACGTTCGGTCCGGGGTGGGTGCATTTGCGCCAGAAACCGTCGGATGTCACGAGCGACTTCAGAGTGTCCTTCACGTTCGAGCACATCATGAACGACATACCAGCCTTGCTCTACTTGGCGACGGGTTGCGACAAGGGTCGCCTTTCCCGGCTCCGGTTGATTGCGGTCGCGATTAACATACGCATCAAGCTTCGCTTGGACGTAGGTGGACGAGCCGCGCTCATGAGAGCGAAAGACGCCACCTGTTTTTGGAACTCGTGACTCGCCGCGCACTGCGCGCTCGGTTGCATTCGCCGCGATGCCTTGTTCGCGTAAATGAGCCGCGAACCGTTGCCTCCACTCGCGAAGGGTCGCTTTGCGGATATTGAGTCTGACACCCCGTTCACTCAGGGCTTTTATGACCAGGTGAACGTGAGGATTGCCCTGGTGCGTGTGCAGCGCCATCGCATACCGATGTTGAAGCGCGAATCGATCCAGTGCGAACGCCCGCACTGCCGCCTCGAGTTTGTCCGCCGGTGTGCCCTTCGGCATGGAGAAGATGAGATTGTGCACGAGCTTGGGCGGTTTGCGTCCGTGCGCGACGGCTCGATCGGTGTGGCGGCGACGGGCACCCAGGTCCAGATCCCAATCGAGCATCAGATCTTTCTCAAATCCTCTATCCATCAGCCTCTCGCCCATATCAGTTTCGATTTCATTCAGACCTTTGCGCCCGATATAGTCAAAATGGGCGCCGACGCCTTGCAGTGTCCGAGCGCCGCCGGATACCTTGATCATGACCTCCGGGACTCGACGGGCAGTCCTTGCGATGCAGGCCACCTCGCTCGGGGTCAGTTTCGTCTCCGGGCCGCGTCGGCCGAAGCTCGCGATATCG
>CAWIMA010000015.1:0-25732 GCA_963837045.1 uncultured Gammaproteobacteria bacterium | reverse complement strand
GACAGTGAAACTCATCAGCTTCATTTCAACCGGCCGCGCCACGTTCGGCGCCATCGGCAACGCGCCGGCCAACGACCGTGCCGTCGATCTCGGCCCGCTGCTGGCACGGCGATTCACCGATTTGAAGGCGCTGCTCGCCGACCCCCGAGGCCTCGATGCGGCGAGAAGCGCGATGCATCAAGCGGGCGCGGGCGTGCCGTTGGATGCCATCACTTGGTTACCGGTGATTCCCAACCCGGGGGCGATCTGGTGCATCGGTCTGAACTATCGGGACCATGTCGCGGAGACCAGGGGCAAGATCGCGGAAAAGCCGGTGCTCTTTCAACGCACGGCGATGTCGCAGGCGGCGCATCGCCAACCGATACCGCGCCCGCCGGAGTCGACCGCGATCGATTACGAGGGCGAACTCGCCGTCGTCATCGGCACCGGCGGGCGGCGCATCGCCGAGGCCGACGCGTGGACGCACGTCGCCGGGTATGCCTGCTACAACGATGTCAGCGTGCGCGACTGGCAGCGGCACACGACCCAGTGGGGGCCCGGAAAGAATTTTTGGCGGACGGGCGCCTTCGGGCCGTGGCTGGTGACGGCCGACGAAATAGAACCCGGAGCCGCCCTGACGCTGGTGACGCGGGTCAATGGCCGGGAACTGCAGCGCGCAACCACCGACATGATGATCCACGGCATTCCGCAGCTGATCGCCTACCTGTCGACCATGGCGCCCCTGCAGCCGGGCGACGTGCTCGTCACCGGCACGCCGGGCGGCGTCGGCATGGCGCGCACGCCGCCGCTGTGGCTGCGCTCCGGCGACCGGGTGGAGATTGAGATCAGCCGCGTCGGCATTCTCGAAAATACGGTGATCGAGGAAGCCGACGCGCAAGGGTGAGCGCCGCCAGGCCCAGCAGCGTCCAGCCGTCGAACGCGCCGGTGCTCCCGGTGTTCGGCGAGGGGGTGACAGTCAGCGTCGCCGTGGTCGGGGGCGACGTACCCACCGCGTTCGAGCAAGTCAACGTGAATATGTAGGTGCCTGCCGTCGTCGGATTCTGCGTATATTCGCCGCTCGGCCCCAGCGTGCCGATCCAGCTCCCCAAAGCTTCGGTATTCGCATTCCCGGTCGGGGTGCAGTACAGCGCGTTGACCGATGACCAGGAAATCACCGTCGTGCCAGGGCCTTCAATGGTGGTTGCACCCAATGTGAGCGTGGGTGCGGGAGGCGCCGCAGGCGCCGCGGCAGCGGTCGTGGCGTCCGGCGCCACCGTGCCGTGAAGATGTGCCTGTGCGTTCGCACCGCCGGTCGCGAAGGCGTCGATCGTGCTGCCGGTGCCGCCATCGACGGCAACGCTGATTCGATCCGGCGCCCGAGTGCCGCTGCTGTTGGCGGCCAGACCGACGAGGATGCTCACGGTCTGTTGCGTGCTGTCGCCGGTGGCACCGGCTGGATTCGCGATGGAAAGGATCCGGTAGGGGTCGGCGCCGAGCGGATTCGGGCCCGTGCAGCTCACCGCATTGCCTTCGTTGTCGGTGACGGTGAGGCCCCCGGTCGTCCCCTGGACGCAGAGATCGATACTGCCGCTCGCACTTGCCGGCGCGCCGGCCACGTCGCGCTGATCCCATTGCACCACCACGGCGACGGAGCGGCCCGGTGGAATCGGCCGAATGGTCACCGGCAGCGCCGTCGCGTTGGTCGCGCCGGTTGTGTCAAAGTTCAGCAGGTATTCTCCCGCGTTCGATCCGCCGCTCGATAGGGTGCGAAAGCTGGGCGCCGCGTTCTCGTAAGTGGCGGCTCGGGCACTCCCGTTGGCAGAAAAGTACGTCGCGCCCTGCGCCAGGACCGCCAACGCACCAATTGCCAAGAAACGTGAAGCCATCGCGTGATCTCCAGGGGCCTTTGAACGATGCTGAGGATTGTGACTTACAATTTGCGCAAAAATGCATCTTTGCGCAAAAATATCGTCTCGCGGCCTATCTCTTCAGATACTGGTGAACGATCTCGATCAGCTCTTCGGCAGCCAGGACCTGCGGAGCTTCACGCTTGGCCTGCGGATCCATCATGTGTTCGCGAATGTGATCTTCGATGACCTCCGCGATGAAGCCGTCCAAGGCGCCTCGGCATGCGGTGGCCTGTTGCAGGACGTCGGCGCACTCATCGTCCGCCTCGACCGCGCGTTCGATCGCCTCGACCTGACCTCGCAGCCGCTTGAGGCGATTCAGCAGTTTGGACTTTTCATTCGCAACATGACCCATGGTTCCAGACTCCTCTTGATTAACTATACCAGGGTAGGGTATACACGAACAGTCGCTGCGGCTCGGCGAGGTGGAACTGCGCGTCGGTTAACGGGCCCACGGGCCCCGCACCCCGGCGACGGCTCGAGACCTTCGAGGAGTACTGATCATGGCTGCATTTTCGGCGGTTTCCCGGACGCTGGCCGCCCTCGCCTTTTGGTTCCTTGTAGCCGGCATGTAGGGGCGCGCGAGTGAATTTTTTCGCGAAACTCTATTATCCTCTGCGCAAGGCGTGGAAGGCCGTGGGACTCTACCTGGTCATCGCCGGACCGGGCATGGTCGTCATGGTTGCGGACAACGACGCCGGCGGCATTACCACGTACGCGGCCACAGGGGCGAAATACGGGTACCACCTCATCTGGTTCCTGCTGCTCCTGATCCCCGTCGCCTACTATGTCCAGGAGATGACCGTGCGCCTCGGCGCCGTGACCAAGCGCGGTCACGCCGAAGCGATTTTCGACGGCTTCGGGGCTTTCTGGGGCTGGTTTTCACTGCTCGACCTGATGATCGTCGACTGGCTGACACTGGTCACCGAGTTCGTCGGCATGACCGCCGCTTTCGCCATATTCGGCGTGCCGCCGTGGATCACCGTGGTAGCGGTCATCGTGCTGATGACGGTCATCGTCCTCAATGGAAGATATTGGACATTCGAGAAGCTCGCGCTGCTGTTCTGCGCGTTGAACCTGATCTACATCCCGGGCGCCTTTCTCGTGCATCCGGCGGTGAGCGACGTACTTCACCAGGGACTGATTCCGAATTTCGCGGGGGGATTCAACGGCCAGCTGTTCTTTTTCCTCATGGCCAACATCGGGACGACGATCGCGCCATGGATGCTGTTCTTCCAGCAAAGTGCGGTGGTCGACAAGGGAATGCTCGAGAAGGACATCCCGTGGGGCCGGTTCGACACATTGCTCGGCTCGATCGTCACCGTCGTTGTCGCCGTATTCATCATCATCGTCACCGGCACCGTGCTTCCGGGCATCGACATCGACAGCGCAGCGCAGGCGGCTCAGGTGATGATGAAAACCGACCGCTACGTCGGAACGTTCCTCGCGATAGGGCTGTTCGATGCCGGCCTGCTGGGAGCCATCTGCATTTCGCTTGCCAGCTCGTGGGCTTTTGGCGAGATCTTCGGCTGGGCACATTCGCTCAACACGAAGATCCGCCAGGCGCCGTGGTTCTATGCGACTTACTTCTTCATGCTGGTCAGCGCCGGCCTCATCGTGCTCATCCCGAACGCGCCGCTCGTCCTCATCACCCTGTTCGTACAGGTGGTCGCCGTCACCCTGCTCCCCGCGGCTCTGGTGTTTCTGATCCTGCTGCTCAACGACAAGGCGGCAATGGGCGAGCGCTGCAACTCGCTGCGTCAGAATCTCATCGGCGGCTTCATAGTCGTGTCGATCATCGTGCTGTCGACCCTGTACGGCGTGTCCGTACTGTTTCCCAACCTGTTCACATAAAACGAGTAGGCCGATATGAGCGCGTTCCGCAATCTGTTCGACAAGATAAGCGCGATCAACGCCCGCTATCGCGCACCGCGCATCGCGATGTCGGGTGGGGTGCGCATCTCGCTGATGGTGCTGCGCGTGTACCTGCTGGCCTTGGTGGCCCTGATGATCTATAAGTTCGTTCTAATCGTGACGCAGGGATAAGCCGTGGTTACCGTACTCGAGCACGAGTTTTACCTGAGCGAGATACTCGACCGGTGGGTCTTCGTGAAGAAGCACCGCATCGGGCGCCTGGGCGACCTTGCGATCGTCGAGACCGGCAAGCTCCCCGAGGTCACGCACGTGATCGTCTCGCGGCCATTCGGCTACCCGAGGCTCACGGTTCCGTGGGATAAAATGCTGCTCATCTCCAATAACGAGATCGTGCTCGATATCGACGAGCAAGCCACGGCGCAATTCGAGCGCGCGCCGCAGGAGAACCTGATCCTGCTTCATGACCACATACTCGACAAGAAGATCCTGGACATGGACGACCACGAGGTGGAAATCGTCTACGATGTGAAGCTCGCCTTCCAGAACGGCAAGCTGTACGCGGCGGAGGTGGATTTCAGCCACTACCGTGCCCTGCGCCGTCTTGGCCTTCGCAAGCTCGCGAAACTGCTCACCAATCGCAACGAAGAGAACAGGGTCTCCTGGCTCTACGTGCAGCCCCTGCCGGAGCAGCTGGGAAGCTTTGCCGGAAACATCAAGCTGAAGGTCCCCAAAGCCGGCTTGCGCGAAATTCATCCGGTGGATCTGGCCGACATTCTGGAGGAGCTCGAGGGCGGCCAGCGCGTTGCATTGTTCAACGCGCTCGATGCGGAACAGGCGTCGGATACCCTCGAGGAGGTGGAGCCGAGGGTTCAAAGGGAACTGATCCGCGCCATCGAGAAGGAGCGCGCCGCGCAGCTGATCAACGAGATGAGCCCCGCCCAGGCCGCCGACATTCTCGCGATTCTGCCGCGCGATCAGGCGAAGGGAATTTTGAAGCTGCTCGACAAGGAGAAGTCCTCCAAAGTGGAGCACATCATCGGAAAGCACGACGAGCAGATCCTGCTCTACGGATCCGGATCCGCTGAACTCATCAGAATGCCGGCCGCAACGCCGGCCGCGGAAGTGCTCGACCGCTATCGCGAGCTCGCAACGGGCAAGGATGTCGTGATGTATGTCTACGTCACCGATGCGGCGGGGACCCTCAAGGGCGTCGTGGCCATCAGGGAGATGGTCGCGGCGGAAGAAGGACAGACGCTCGGCGACATCATGACGGAGCACGTGATCGCCCTGCCGAAGGACGCTACGCTGCGAGAAGCGGCAATGCTCTTCGACCGGTACGGCTTTCGAGCGCTGCCGATCACCGACGAGAACGATCACCTGCTGGGTGCCGTGACTTCGCGCGACGTCCGCAGCCTCAGACCGAGACTCGCCTGATGCGCGCCGACTGCGCCGGGCCGCCCGCGCGGCACGCGCCCTGGTCGGAGGGCTCAGCGGCGGTCGTTCAAGAACGCGAGTACGGCTGCGTCGAACTCGGCCGGGTTCTGCAGCATCGCGAAATGACTCACATTAGGCAGGATCACCAAGCGCGCTCCCGGGATTGTTGAAGCCATGTACTCAGTGTGCTCGCGCCGTACCGCCTCGTCGTATTCGCCGTCGGCAATCGTGGTCGGCACCTTGATCGAGCGCAGCTGTGCAGCGGTAAAGGAGGGTTGCGTCTCCCACATTTTGAGCATGGCCGCGCTGAAGGAGTCCCATTGGTCCGGGGTCGGCGACAGGCGCCGGTACTCGCCCTGAACTCGCTGCAGATACGCGCCAAACACCGGATTCTTGTCGATGCCGTCCTTGGCGCCGGAAAGGTCGGCATTCGCCCCGAAGGCGAAGAGACGGTTGAGCCGATCTGGATGATTCATCGCAAGATCGAGGCCGATAATGCCGCCGTCGCTCCAGCCGACCACGCTGACTCGCCGTATCTTGAGTGCATCGAGCAATCCAATGACGTCATCGGCCATCAGATGATAGCTGTACGGGGCAGCGCTTCGGGTGCTGCGCCCGTGGCCGCGGCTGTCCACTGCCACTACGCGGTAGCCGTGATCGAGAAGATCCGGTATCAAGCGGCCGAAGTAGTTTGAGTTCCCGAATCCTCCGTGGAGCAGCAGGACAGGCGCTCGCATTGACCGGCCGCCCCATGCGGCGTTCCAGATTCGCACTCCATCGATCTCGATGCGGCGCCCGACCGTCCCCTGAGGCAAGTGCGGGGTGGGGGGCAGCGTCTGCCAAACCGGCGCAGCCTCCGCGCAAAGTGCAGCCGCGGACAATAGGCCGGTGGCGAGGCCGGCGCAGGATGAGAGGATGATCGAGGCCTTCATGTTCACTCCTGCGTCAGGAAGACGCCGCTCGCAGGTCGAACCGATAACTCTCCCGGCCAGTCTCCTCGCCCTTGCGATCCCACGACCATTCATCGAAGAACGCCCGGCCGACCTGGTCGATGCGATAGACCGTGGAACAGCGAGTTCCGTATTCATCGGCGCGCACGAATGCGCTGGAAAGCAGTCGCTCCCATTCGAGGCCAATGCCTGTCTGGGGCAAGTCGGTGTCCGGCGCCTGGCGGTCATCGCGCAGCAACTGCATCAAGCGGTTCGTGTCGTGCACGTCCGTGAGCGCAGCGGCCAGCCGGGACTTGGCGTTCAGCACTTTGGGCCAGGGCGTGTCGAGCAGGTGATTCGACAAGCCGAAGATGCCCTCCCCGAGTTCGCGGCCGTCACGGCGCACGCTTTCAAATACGCCGAGCTGCGCTCCATCGCTGAAGATCATGTTGAAGGGATTGTAGTTCGCACAAACGGTGCGAAGGTGCTGCAAGCCATCGGCGATGGAACGGCCCGACTCCAATTCGTCCGTGACCAGCCGCCCGCGGCTCGCAAGCTCTGCACGCTGGACCCCGGGATCGCGGAAATTGGTCAGGGCTGCGAATCGTCCGCCGCGGGTCACGCCCAGCCAGGTGCCGCCCGCCGACAGATCCCGTCCGCCAAGAATATCCGGGTGGTCGAACCACCAATGCGCGCGCTCGGTCGGACGCTCGTGAAATTCGTCGCGATTCGCCGCCAGCACGCACGGGAACTCCGGATGCACGTGCCATGCAAGCAGAATCAGGCACATCGACTTGACCTCGAACGGATGGTGATCACTTAGAAGCCTGTGCCGTCTGATACACCTTTTGCCCGTGAAAAAAAGTCATTTCAACATGAACGCCGCTGATTTGACTTGCCGCTATTTTAAACAAGTTGCCATTCAGGACAATGAAGTCGGCAGACTTGCCTGCCACGATCGAGCCGGTCTGTGCCTCGCGTCGCAGCGCAGCGGCTCCGTCGAGGGTGTAGATGCGCAGCGCGTCTGCAAGCCCGATGGCTTCCTCAGGCCACAAGGTTTGCGGTGCGTGGCGGTACGGATCACTGCGGGTCACCATCGCCTCGATGCCGCCCCATGGGTCCATCGAGGACACGACGGAAGGCCAATCGGAACCGGCGGCAAGCGGCGCGCCCGTCGCGAGCAGCGTGCGTATCGGCCAATAGTGCCTGGCACGCTCGCCGACCGCTTCGATCACCGCATCGATGATCGGTGATGGGTACCAGATGACGGGCGAGAATTCCGCCACGGCGTTCAGCTCGGCGAAGCGGCCGAGATCCTGCGGCGAGATGAAGCCGGCGTGCGCGAGCTCATGGCGCAACCGACCGCCGGGGTTGGCTCGCCGGGCCGCCGCAATCGCATCGAGGCCTACTCGAATCGCCCGATCACCCGCCGCGTGCATCTTGATCGTGTATCCGCGCCGATCGAGTTCCACGACGTCTTTGGCCAGTATGTCCGGATTCACGTGCAGATCGCCGGAAACGCTACTGCCGCCCGCATCCGGCAGGTAAGGATCGAGCATCGCTGCCGTGTGCGCGGCGGTGGGCACCCCGTCCAGATAAATCTTGACGAAATCGGTGGCGACCAGATTGGAGTGGTAGGCGGCGCGGATCTTGTCGATCTCGTCGAAATTGAGCAAGGCGCGCGGATTGTCCTGCATCGCAAGCGTCGAGATGCAGGTCGCGACGTACAGATGAAGCCGGCCTTGCCGATCCGCAGCCTGGTATGCCGCAATGGTGGGGGTACTTGCGTCGGCTTCCTTCAATCCGATGATGCCAAAGCGATGCGCCAGCTGTTGGGCGTACAGGACGCTGCGCCGATACTGCTCCGCCGTACGCTCGGCCACTGCCGCCTGGATCTTCTCGGCGGCGGCTTCAAGTGCCACGCCGTTCGGCGTTCTGCCGTCCGCTTCCCGCTCGAACCGTCCGCCGACGGGATCCGGCGTATGGGAATCGACACCTGCGAGGCGCAGCGCCGCGGAATTGGCCCACACATTGTGCCCGGTGTCGTCCCGCCAGATGACCGGCCGGCCGCCCGAGACCGAATCGAGCCACGCGCGCGGCGAGGCGATCGGGTGATATTTGAAGAAGTCGCTCGCCCAGTAGCCGCCGCTGATCCACACCCCCTTGGGTGTCTTCTTCACGCACCCGGCCAGAGCTGCGCGGATCTGCAGCGGCGTCGCGGTCGACGCGAACAGGCAATCGTAGAGTTCGCCCATCGCGCCGTCGACCGCATGCACATGGTCGTCGATGAGACCGGGCATGACCATCCGGCCTTTGAGATCAATGATGCGGGTGGTGGGGCCGGCCAGCAGGCGCATCGCCGCACTGGGGCCCACGGCGAGATACTTGCCGCCCGAGACCGCGAAACCTTCGGCCCAAGGCTGTGCCGGATCTTGCGTATAGACGGCGCCGTCGATGAATACTTGCTCGGCGTATCCGCTCGGCGCTGCGCCCGCGCCGCTCGCAGCCGCGCCGACCGCGCCAAGCAGCAATCCAAGAAGCGCTGCTGGCGCGAGACGAGCAGCGCAAGAGAGGTTGCGATGAATCGACTCTCTCACTCGGTGCCGCGTGGCGCGCTCACACCCTCGATGGCGAGCAGGCTCGTTTTCGCGGCACGCTGACGCAGGGTCAGCAACGCCTGGTAGGCGACCGAGGCGTAGAACGCCTTGAGCCGCGTCATATCCGGAAATTCGACGATCACAAGCCGCCCCGCGGGCGCATCGCCCTCCAGTCGCTCGACCGCGCCGCCGCGCACCAGGTAGCGTCCGCCATACGCGGCGATGACCGCGGACACACCCGCCCGGTACTCCTCAAAATCCGCGGGATGGGTGATCTCTATGTTCGCGAACAGATAGGCTGGCATCGCTGTGACTCTGGTGTGTATCGAGCTGGGCTCTTGCGGGCAGGCACAAGTCTGCCCGAAACCCGGCGCCGCGACGAGTCCCTGCGCAGCCTGAGAACTTATCGCGCGGGGTTGAAGCGTCGCCGCTGGACACTCGACTGGGCCCCCCGATGGACGTCCCCTGCTTCACTGTTGCTCGACCCGTGGCACGTCCCGAATGTCCGCGGCGGCGGCCGGCGTGTGTCCATAACGTAGCCGCTTGCTCTCAAACCCAACGGGCTTTGGCTGCTCTGTCGAAAACCTCAGCAACTTTATAACCGGTCGGATGTCCGCGCGACGAGGTGGCCGGCATCTCCGCCGGCGCTCAAGATGACTCGCAGGCGCGGCCTTGATCGTATGTGCGCAGCCGCACGGACGCGACGGCGCCGGCGGTTTAGCGTGAGCATTCACCGAAGGGAACCAGCCGCAGACAGAGAACCAGGAGCACCTCATGAGTCGGTTGCGAAGGCTGCCACGCGTTCCCGGCTATGCCGGAAATCCCGCCAGGAACAGTATCCTCGCGAGCCTCCTGGCCTCGGGTTACAAGCGTCTTCTGCCCAAGCTCGAGTACGTGCTATTGAAGCGCGGTGAGATTGTCTATCGGGCGGATCAGAGGATTGAGGACGTGTACTTTCCAGAAAGTGCGGTGATCGCCATGATCGACAGCATGGATGACGGCCGCACCGTCGAGGTCGGTATCATCGGCCGCGAAGGAATCGTGGGCATCAATATTTTCCTGGGCGGAGTGGTCACGCCCGACAAGGCCATCGTGCTGCTCACCGGCGGAGCGATGCGGATGAAGGCAAAGGACTTGCGGAAAGAACCACGATTTGGAGGCGCGCTGCAGCGGGCAGTACTGGCCTACGCGCGCACGTTTCTTGCGGTAATCAGCCAGTCGGTGGCCTGCAGCCAGCACCACAGCATCGAGCAGCGCTTGCCGCGCCTTCTTCTCACCATGCACGACTATGCCGGGTCACGAGAATTTCAGATGGCCCAACAATCGACCGCCACCCTGTTGGGCGTGCGTCGCGCTGGCGTTACCGAGTCTGCTCAGAAGCTGCAGGCGGCCAATTTGATCAGCTACCATCGCGGCCGCATCCGCGTTCTAGGCAGAGCCGGCCTGGTGAAAAAGTCCTGCGAGTGTTATCGGTTCATCCGGCGGCAATACAAGAGCTTGCACGACGAATTGCCGCGATTGTTATAGTGCAACGCATGACGGTCGGCGAATCCTCGGCGCCGAGGCGCTAAGCATTGTAAGTGCAGTGCCGCGAGAGGTAGTGATCCCTCATTTCGCGCTCAAACGGACGGCGCCGTCGAGCCGGATCGTTTCGCCGTTCAGCATCTCGTTCTCGATGATGTGCTGCGCCAAGGCGGCAAACTCGTCCGGCCTGCCGAGGCGCGGCGGAAACGGCGTGGACTTTCCAAGCGCATCCTGAACCTCCGGCGGCAGCGTCTGCATCATCGGCGTCAGAAACAATCCCGGTGCGATGGTGACGACTCGTATGCCGCTGCGGGCGAGCTCGCGCGCGATCGGCAGAGTCATACCTACGATGCCCGCTTTGGAGGCCGCGTAGGCGGCTTGACCGATTTGCCCCTCGTAGGCGGCAATCGATGCCGTGTTGACGATCACGCCGCGTTCGCCGACGGCATTCGGCGCCTGCGTCGACATCGCCGCCGCCGCGAGGCGGATCATATTGAAGGTGCCGGTGAGATTGACTTCGATACAGCGCTTGAACGCGTCCAGCCGGTGCGGCCCGTTCTTGCCGACCACGCGCTCAGCGGATCCGATGCCGGCGCAATTGACCAGGCCGTCGAGCTTGCCGAAGCGTTCCTGCGCCTGCGCAATCGCGCGCGCGGCATCGGCTTCAACGGTGACATCCGTCGCTTGAAAGGCCGCATTCACGCCGAGCGCACCGGCCACGGCTTCGCCGCGATCTTTGGCCACATCGGCAATGAGGACGCGCGCGCCGGCGCCGTGCAGGCGGCGCACGGTGGCTTCGCCGAGACCGGAACTGCCCCCGGTCACGATGAACACAGAATCCCTGGTTAGCATGCAGCGGCCCCCTCCTCGTCAATCAGGTGACCGCCGGAGCGATCTCGAACAGGCTGATGCCGATCATCGATAGGACTTTGCTGTTCCCCTGGTTCCACAGCTCCCAGCGGCACCGCAGGATGCCGGTGCGGCCGGAGGAGGACACGCGCGACTCGAGCACCTCGACTTTGAGCGTCAATGCATCGCCGGGCCGCACCGGCTCGAGCCACTCGAGCTTGTCGATGCCCGGCGAGCCGAAGGATTCAGAATCCTGCAGATACGTGCTGACCATCAATTCCATGGCGATGGCGCAGGTGTGCCAGCCGCTCGCAATCAGACCCTTCCAGCGGCTTGCCGCGGCGCGCTCGGCATTCAAATGGAACCATTGGGGATCGTAGCGGGATGCGAACTGGGTCATTTCCTCGCCGCTCACCGTGCGCGGACCCGCCTGCAGCATCAAACCGGGCGTGAAATCTGCAAATCGCATCAGTAGGCCTCCATGTGATGACGGCCGCTGCCGCGCTTCAGCTGAAGCGTTCAGTTGAAGCGTTCAGTTGAAGCGCACGTACTCGAAATCGGCCGGCTGCTTGTTGATGCTGCGGGTCGGCGGCGAGATCCAATTGGCATAACCACCGGGCGCCGCCACTCGGCCCATCAACGAAGCGACGAAGGCCCGGTCATCTTCGGTTGCCAGCCATTCGCGCTGGTGCGCGTGCCACTCCGCCGCGCTCACCACGCGCCCGTCGGGGGCAACCTTGAGCCCCGCCAGGGGCCCGATTTTGCGGTTGAACGCCTTGTGCGGCACGGTCAATTCGAACGGGATTCCGGCCTTTTGGATGATGCGGTTCCAGCGTCCCACGCCCGCTATGGAGTCCTTGATGTAGTCGTCTCTCAGCTTCTCGTTGAGGGCGTTGAGGGCGGGCGCCTCCCCTGTCGTGAGGCGCCCGCCGGCGACCTGCAGTACCGGATAGCTCGCGTCCCGCAGCAGGTGATCGTCCCCGAACTTGGTCTCCTCGAACCGGCCTTTCAGGCCGCTCGAATAGAACGTGGCGGCGTTCGAGGACACGTCGGCGCCGAACAGATCGATGGTCACGCTGAAGTGAAAATTCAGGTAGCGCTGGATGGTGGGCAGATCGATGACGCCGAGCGCACGCAGGCGCGCCGGGTCGTCGGTCTTGTGCTGCGCCATCACCTCGCAGGTCCGCTGGATGACCCGCGCCACCCCGGACTCGCCCACATACATGTGATGGGCCTCCTCCATCAACATGAAGCGAGTGGTCCGGGCCAGAGGATCGAATCCCGACTCGGCCAGCGCACACAATTGGAATTTTCCGTCGCGGTCGGTGAAGTAGGTGAACATGAAGAACGCGAGCCAATCCGGGGTCTTCTCGTTGAAGGCGCCCAAAATCCGCGGATTGTCGCGATCTCCGGAGCGGCGCTGCAGCAGCGCCTCGGCCTCTTCGCGGCCATCGCGCCCGAAATACCGATGCAGCAGGTAGACCATCGCCCACAAGTGGCGGCCTTCCTCGACATTGACCTGAAACAGGTTGCGCAGGTCGTAGAGCGAGGGACAGGTGAGCCCCAGATGACGCTGCTGCTCGACCGACGCAGGCTCCGTGTCCCCCTGTGTGACGATGATTCGGCGCAAGTTCGCGCGGTGCTCTCCCGGTACCTCCTGCCAGGCCGGTTCGCCCTTGTGGTCGCCGAAATTGACCTTGCGTTCGCCGTCCGCCGGGGAAAGGAAGATGCCCCAGCGATATTCGGGCATCTTGACGTAGTCGAAGTGCGCCCAGCCGCTCGGATGCACGCTGACCGCCGTACGCAGATAGACATCGGTGGTTCGCGAGTTCTCCGGGCCCATGTCCGCCCACCAATTCAGGAACTCGGGCTGCCAATGCTCGAGTGCGCGCTGCAACACCTTGTCGCCCGCCAGATCGACGTTGTTCGGAATCCGGTCGGCGTACGTAATGCTCATGAGTGGGTCATCCTAAATGCGATCCCGGTTGAATTTGGCCTTGCGTCCAGTGCCGAAAACCTTCAGCGCGCCGCTCTCGCCGACCGCGTTGGGCCGGGTGAATATCCAGTTCTGCCAGGCGGACAAGCGGCCGAATACCCGCGTTTCGAGCGTCTCTCCAGGACCGAAGCGCAGATTCGCCTCCATGCCGGTGAGGGCATCCGGGGAGAGCGCGCCGCGCTCCTCGAGCGCGATGCGAATCTCCTCGTCCCAGTCGAGCGAGTCGGGTCCGGCGGTGATGAGCCCGAGGGATTGGGCGGACGAACACTCCAGGGGCGCACCGACGGCGGCTCGCGCCTTGGCGATCAGATCTGCATCGCCGTAGAAGCGCGCGGCAATTCGCGACTGCCCATGCACCGCCGGCAGCAGGCCGAAATTCGCCTCCGACAGGCTGAGGACGGGGCCTCCGTCGTCGGGCGGCTGGTGCAGCATGTAGCTGCGGTCCGCCGCCAACGCAATTTCGAGCAGTGTGCCCGCAAAGCAGCTGCCCGGCTCGATCAGCGCGAACAGAGAACGCGAGGAGACGTCGAGACGCGCGAGCGTGCGCCGCAGCTGCCCCAGCACTTCCCGCACGAACCAGTGGCTGCGCGCGCTCACGAGTAATTCGTCGGCGGCGAGCACCGCTTCCGGCGCCCCGCGCGTCTTCAACACCCACACTCCGTAGTCGAGATAGTTGGTGCGCAGATTCAAGATGGCATCGTCGAGTTCGCGCGCCATCTGCAAAGGCCACCACGCCGCGCCGGCGGCGAGCGCCGCGTCGGGGGAAGCCGGCGGCGGCGCGTCGGGCCCCGAGATCGTCAGCTCCGCCCGCAGCGCCGCTGCGTCGAGGCGCACGTCGACGAAGCGGTAATGCAGGCCGCGCGCATCGGTCACCCGTTCGAGCGGCGCCAGGGCCACTCCGGCGGCCTCGCGGGGCCGTTCGCTCGCCGCGCCGAGCGCCTGCGCGCGCTGCTCGACGTAGTCTCGAAAGAGCTGGGGCTTGACCACGGCATCGACCAGCGCCCATTCGCGCGCGCGCTGACCCCGCACGCCCTCGACCGTCGTGCAGAAAACGTCGGCAAGATCATGGCGCACATGGCGCTTGTCCGTCAGGCGAGTCAGGCCGCCCGTGCCCGGCAGCACTCCGAGCAAAGGCACTTCGGGCAAGCTCACGGCCGATGAGCGGTCGTCGACGAGGACGATTTCGTCGCACGCGAGCGCGAGCTCGTAGCCGCCTCCGGCCGTCGTGCCGTTGCACGCGGCAATGAATTTGAGGCCGGAGTGCGCGCTCGAATCCTCCATGCCGTTGCGCGTCTCGTTGGTGAATTTGCAGAAATTGACCTTCCAGGCGTGGCTCGAAGAGCCGAGCATGAAGATGTTCGCGCCGGAGCAAAAAATCCGCTCCTTGGCGCTGGTGAGAATCACCGCCCCGACCTGGGGGTGCTCGAAGCGGATTCTCTGCAATGCGTCGTACAGCTCGATGTCCACGCCCAAATCGTATGAATTGAGCTTGAGCCGATAGCCGGGCCGGATCCCGGCCTCCTCATCGACGTCCATGGTCAGCGTCGCGACGCGGCCGTCCACCGACAGGCGCCAGTGCCGATAGCGCGACGGATGCGTCTCGAAGTTCACCGGCGCGGCGGCCGGTTCGGGCATCGAGCTTGCGGGTTCCGCCATTCATACTCCCTTGTTGATGCAATATAATGCATTTTGGATCGAGCAAAGCATTTGAGTCAAGTCAATAATTGCGCAAACAGGTGATCTATTCAATTGACCTGTCATGCATTATAGTGCGTAGCGCATGGAACTTTGCCTGATCGACACCTCGTCGAGCCCGCCGACGGTGCGCATTCCCGAGCGCTTCAATGCGGCTCACGACCTGTTGGAGCGCAATCTGCGTGCCGGCCGCGCGGGCAAGACCGCGTTCATCGACGACTGCGGTTCGTACACCTATGCAGAACTCGCGGCCCGCGTCAATCGCTTCGCGAATTCCCTGCATGGCTTCGGCATGCATATGGAGCAGCGAATGCTTCTGTGCCTGCAGGACGGCATCGACTTCCCGACCGCTTTTCTGGGCGCCATCAAGGCCGGAGTGGTGCCCATTCCGGTCAATACCATGCTCTCGCCCGCCGATTATGCGTACATGCTGCACGACAGTCGCGCGCCGATGCTGGTGATATCGGAGCCGCTGCTGGCGCAGTTCCAGCCGATCCTCGAGCAGTCCCCCTTTTTGAAGCACGTCGTGGTGTCCGCGGCCGCGGCGCCCGCGCCGGGCATGCATTGGCTGCGCGAGGTGCTCGCGGCCTCGACCGATGTCTTCGAGGCTGCGCCGACGCTGCGCGATGAGCCATGCTTCTGGCTGTACTCGTCCGGCTCGACCGGGGTTCCTAAGGGCACGGTGCACGTGCACTCGAGCCTCATCGAGACGGCGGCGCTGTACGCGCAGGCCACTCTCGGACTGAAGGAGAGCGATGTGATGCTTTCGGCGGCCAAATTGTTCTTCGCGTACGGCCTCGGCAATTCGCTCACCTTCCCGTTGGCGGTGGGCGGCACGGCGGTGCTGATGGCCGAGCGGACCACGCCGGCGTCGATTGCTGCGCGCCTGCGGGCGCATCGCCCGACGGTGTTCTCGGGGGTGCCGACGCTCTACGCCTCGCTCCTTGCGAGCGGGCAGCTGCCGAGCTCGGCGGAGCTGTCGCTGCGGCTGTGCAATTCCGCGGGTGAGGCATTGCCCGTGGAGATCGCGCGGCGCTGGCGCGAGCGCACCGGCGTCGACATCGTCGATGGGATCGGTTCGACCGAGATGCTGCACATATTCATATCCAACCGGCCCGATCGAATCCGCCACGGCACATTGGGACAGCCGGTGCCGGGCTTCGAGGCGAAGATCGTCGACGAGCACGGCAACCCGGTCGCTCCCGGCGAGATCGGCGATCTGCTGGTGCGCGGTTCGACCAGCGCGAAATTCTACTGGAACCAGCATGCGCGCAGCCGCGCGACTTTCGAGGGACATTGGACGCGCACCGGGGACCGTTTCCGGGTCGACGAAAACGGCGACTACGTGTATGCCGGCCGGGCCGATGACATGCTCAAAGTCGGGGGCATCTACGTCTCGCCGATCGAAGTCGAATCGGCGCTCGTCGCGCATCCTGCCGTCCACGAAGCCGCGGTCGTCGGCCGGCGCGACTCCGACGGCTTGGTCAAACCGATGGCATACGTCGTGCCCGCCGGCGGGTCAGCCGGTTCCGACGCTCTCGCCCAGGAGCTGAAAGCGCACGTGAAGTCCCGGCTCGCTCCCTACAAGTATCCGCGATGGATCGAGTTCGTCGCCGACCTGCCGAAGACGGCCACGGGCAAGATTCAACGCTTCAAGCTGCGCGGCTGATGCAATCCGGCGAACTGAACTTCGATGGGCGTCAGATCGAATATCGCTTCGCGCATCCCGCGGGCGCCGGCGGCCTCGATCTGGTAATGCTGCACGAGGGGCTCGGTTCAGTGTCGATGTGGCGGGATTTTCCCGAGCAGCTGGCGCGGGCAACCGGCTGCCGGACCTTGGTGTACTCCCGGCACGGCTACGGCCGCTCCGCCCCGCTCGCTGCGCCGCGCAGCGTGGACTACATGCATGAAGAGGCCCGCATCTGGCTGCCCGCGATCCTCGCGCGGCTGGACATCCGCCGGCCCGTGCTGTTCGGCCACAGCGACGGCGGATCGATCGCGCTGATCCACGCGGCAAAACCGGAAAGCGACGTGGCGGGCATCATCGTGCTCGCGCCCCACGTCAAGATCGAGCAGCTCACTGTGGACAGCATCGAGGCGGCGAAGAGCGCCTATACGGACAGCGATCTGCGCAGCCGGCTGAGCCGCCATCATGCGGATGTCGATGCCGCCTTTTGGGGATGGAACCGAATCTGGCTCGACCCGGCGTTCCGCAGCTGGAACATCGAGGCGCTTTTGCCCTCGATCCGCTGCCCGATCCTCGCGATCCAGGGTGAGGATGATGAGTACGGCACGATGGAGCAGATCCGGAGCATCGGCCGGGCGGCCCGCAACGCGCGGCTTCTCAGCCTGCCCGCTTGCGGACATTCGCCGCACCGCGACCAAGCGCAGGCCGTACTGGCCGCCGCCCGGGATTTCATCGCGACCGTCGCACCCGGCCGAGCCGGCGTCGCGCGGCACGTGCAGTAATGCGGCGGCCCAGCCAACCGCGCCGCACCTCCGGCGGCCGCGCAGCAGCCAAATCCCGCCGAGCCGATCCGCTCGACGCCGCGTATCTGCGCTCGTTGGCCGATAAGATTCGCGATGCGCGCGCTCAGCGCGGCATGACGCGCACCGCCCTCGCCGCCGATTCGGGCGTTTCCCTGCGCTTCCTCGCGCAGCTCGAGGGCGGCCAGGGCAACCCTTCCATCCTGGTGCTGCGCCGAATCGCCACCGCCATGGGGTTTCCCCCGGATGCGCTTGTTTCAGACGAACCGCCCCGCTCCATTGACCACACGCTGCTGGTTCAGGCGTTGAAGCGGCTGTCCGACGAGGAACTGCTCAAGGCTCGAGAGCTGCTCAGCCAGCATTTCGGCCTCGACGCGGCGCTCGAGGCGAAGAAACACTACATCACGCTGATCGGACTGCGCGGCGCCGGCAAGACCACGCTCGGGCGCCGGCTCGCGAGCCATCGGCGCGTGCCGTTTTTCGAGCTGGATCGAGAAGTCGAACGCGAATACGGCGCGACGATCGGCGAAATTCTGCAGCTGCACGGCCAGCCCGGCTATCGTCGTTTCGAGCGCGACAGCCTGCAGGCGGTGCTGTCTAAGAATCAGGCCGCCGTGATCGAAACCGGCGGCGGGCTGGCCGCGGATGCCGAGACGCTGCCGCTGCTGCTTGAGGGATCGCTGGTCGTCTGGGTGCGTGCATCGCCCGAAGAGCATATGCAGCGCGTGATCGATCAAGGGGATCTTCGCCCGATGGCGCGCAGCCGCGAAGCCATGCGTGAGCTCAAAGACATCCTCAAGGCGCGCGAACCGTTCTATCGGCAGGCGCAAGTGCACCTGAACACGTCCGGGCGGACCGTCGAGCAGAGCTTCCAGGAATTGCTGGAATCGCTGGACCGTCGCTAGCGACGCGGCAGCGAGCCGAGAAATGCCAGAATCGCAGCATGCGCTGCGCTCGGCTGATCGGTCCAGAAAATATGGCCGGCATCAGGCAGCAAAACGAGCTTCGAGCCTGCAATGCGGCTGGCGATGATGCGCGCATTCGCTGGTGGTATGAGCCTGTCGGCCTCGCCATGGATGAGCAGCGTCGGAACGGTGATCTCAGCGAGACGGCCGTACGCGTCCCAGCCGGAAACCCCTTGCAGCTGGCCCATATATCCTTGCTCACTGGGACGCCATTTCATTCTGACGGCCATGTCTTCATCGATGCGTTCGCGCAGCGTCGCAGCATGGTAGAGAAACGGGACGGCGGCCTCGTCGGCTTGCGCCGGACTCAGGTCTTGGCGGATGAGCATATGCACAGCGTCAGGCGCCGGCTGAACGGCATGGGGCCCCACGGGATCGCCTGCACTGGTACAGCCCAGAATCAGCGAGCGCACGCGGCGCGGATGCTGCAGGGCGAGCTCCTGGGCGATCATGCCCCCCATTGAGACACCGAATACATGTGCATCCGCGATACCGGCGGCATTCAGCACGGCGATCGCGTCGGAGGCCATCAGCGAGATCGAATACACACCCGGCGGCACCCCGCTCTGACCGACGCCGCGATTATCCATGGCGATGGTGCGATAGCCGGCGGCGAAGACCGGGCGGCTGCGGTGCCAGAAATGCGATGTGGTGCCAAGCCCATTGATCAGCAATAAAGGCTCGCCGCAGCCGAGATCATCCCAATAAATGCGGGCGCCGCTGTTTTCAACGATCGACACTCAACCTCCCATGGCGACTCGCTGCCAAAGTGCGCCGCTCACCCGGTATGCGCGGAGACTCCTGGAGGGCGTTCGCGCTGATATCCGGTTACAAAATCCAGGATAAGCCGGCCGGCGTCCGGGCCGGCGGCGTCATTGAACTCAAAGCGAGCATCGCCGCCGCTCCACGCATGGCCCAATCCTTCGACGATGATCTTGCGCAGCACGATGCGTCCTTTTTGAGTGTAGTCCCGCTGTCGATACGTGCGGCTCCCGCCGTCCATTCTCCGCTCGTCGGACGCACTCAGCGCGCCGGCGGACGGGTCGATGGACTCAGCGCGCTCCTTCAGCTGTTCGATGATTTGATCCGCATTCATGGGACTGACCGTCGTGTCGCGATCGCCGTGGATCACGAGGGTCGGCACCATGATCTCGGGTTCATGCGCCTGAAACGCCAGTGGCCGCGCCTTGTCGATGGCCGCGGCGGACGATCCGGAGCGCATCGCGGCGAGCGCTTGCGCGGGGGAATGGGCGGCGCCGTACATCAAGCCGGAGTGGATGGCACAGCCCGCAAACAGCCGGCTGTGGCGCACCGCCAGGATGCAGGCCATCGCGCCGCCTGCGGACATTCCGACCACATGGACGCGTCGTGGATCAATCGGGCGGCGCTCGGTGACTTGATCGATCAGACGGGCAAGCAACGCGGCCTCGCCCTGGCCCGCCAGCGAGGCGGATTCGAACCAATTCCAGCAATGCAGCGGGTTCGCCCGCTTGCTCTGCTCCGGATACAGCACCGCAAAGCGGCCCTCCTCCGCCAATGTGTTCATGTGCGTGCCTTCGGCAAAACTGAGCGCATTTTGCCGGCATCCGTGCAGCATGACGATCAGCGGGAGGCTGTCCGTGCCTGAAGAGCCGCTGGGCAGATACAGCCGATAGCCCAGGTGGGCGCGCACCGGCAGTCCGAACCTGGCCGATGGGTGCGGGTCGTGGAATCTACCGACCAGGAATCGGCTTCGACCCGGCTCGCGCGGCCGCGGCAGGAACGGCCGACCGGTACCGAGTTCCCTTTTGAACCAACGACGCAGCAGACGACGCATGTCCCTTAAGCGCGGAGCATGCCCGCTCGACCGTAACGCACGGGCTCGCTATGGCTTTCCGGTCACCGGCGTGGGCCCGGGTTCGTCGCCGCCAACCCAGCGATAGACCACGCCGGCGAGCGTTGCGCCGAGGATGGGGGCGACCCAGAACAGCCACAGCTGCGACAGGGCCCAACCGCCCACAAACAGCGCCGGAGCGGTGCTGCGCGCCGGATTGACCGATGTGTTGGTCACTGGAATGCTGATCAGGTGGATCAGCGTCAGGCACAGGCCGATTGCAATGGGCGCGAAGCCCTTCGGCGCATTTCCATGGGTCGCGCCGAGGATCACGAACAGAAATCCGAACGTCATGACGACTTCTGTCGTCAAACAGGCGCCCAGGGCATATCCGCCCGGGGAATGCTCCCCATAGCCGTTCGAAGCGAAGCCGCCGGCGAGATCAAATCCGGCATGACCGCTGGCGATCACATAGAGAATGGCTGCCCCTGCAATACCGCCCAATACTTGCGCAATCACATAGGGAATCAAGTCCTGAGCAGGAAAGCGCCCGCCGACGCATAGCCCGACCGACACGGCCGGATTGAGATGACAGCCCGACACATGGCCGATGGCGTAAGCCATCGTGAGCACTGTCAATCCAAACGCCAGCGCAACGCCGACAAAACCGATGCCGAGCGATGGGAAAGTGGCTGCCAGCACCGCACTACCGCAGCCGCCGAGCACGAGCCAAAGCGTGCCGATGAGCTCCGCGGTAAGACGTTTGGCCATATTCATTGAGATTCCCCGATTAATTGCGACGATAGACTAGTGTTAATTGCGGCAGCCGTCCATTCTGCAAACGACGGCACGGTTCATTCGCGCTCGCCCCAGCGCCAGCGGGGCGGCTCGCCCTTCGCGTAACAAATGATCAGCAGCAGCACCATGATGCCGAAGATAACGATCACAAACGCCACCAGATGAGCCGGCAGCAATGCCAGCATGGCCGCCAGGGTCGCGGCCAACGAGCCTGCCAGCACGACCCAACCCTGCCACTTTGTGGGCGGGCCCCAACCCCAGCCGAAGCGCTTGGCCGGGAACCAAAAGTCCTTTTTCATTTGCTCGCGCGGGGATCAGACATGCGAGCGCGCTCAATCGACGTGGCCGGTGAAGGTCCGCAGCGCCGGATTGGTCCGATCGGGCATCGCGAGTGCAGCCGCCACGCCGGGACGAGCGCGCACTCGTTCGGCCCAGTCGAGCGTGCGAGGACAGCGTGCCGCATTGCCGATTTCGGGAAACATGCGCGCGACCATCATGCCGCAGTGGGAAAAGAAATTGACGTCCGCCAGCGTGAACGCATCACCCGCCAGCCAAGGGGTGACCCGCAGCTGAGCCTCCACCTTGTCGACGGCCACCTCTATCTTACGGGTGGCATTCGCAAGATCGGCCTCGCTGAAGCCCGAGCGAGCCGTCTTCCACTTCTCACGCTGCTCGTACAACGGGATCCGCGCGACGAGCTTCTCGAAGTCCCCGCTTTGCAGGCCGCGGGCGAGCACGCCAATCATGCGATGCCAGCCGTGCATCGACACATAGTTCATGACGTGCTCGTCGATGAACTTATTCCAATACCGCATTTTTGCAGCGCCCGCCGGGTCTGATGGCCGCAGCGGCGGCGCTTCGGGAAAGGCATCCTCCAGATATTCGTTGATGACGGTCGAATGCGTCACGACGATTCCGTCGTGATCCAACACCGGGACTTGGCCTTCCGGATTGATGGCAACGAACCAGGGCTCGTGCTGCTCGAATTTGTGAAGGTCGACGTAGACGCTTTCGAACGGCAACTGCTTCTCGTGCAACGGGATGAGCGACTTCAAGGAATTCGCGGCCGGCTCCGCGTGATACAGCGTCAATGCCATGGAGAGATCATCACGGCGCGAACCAGTACGCGATCGCTCTCATCTCGATGCTGGCCCGCGGCGGCACTCCGGGCGGACAGGACGGATCGTCGAATGCACAGTGCGGCACACAGTGCGGCTCCCGCGCATCGGAGTCGTTGGTTTTGAACACCAGCGCCTCCTCGCGGCTCATGCCGGAAAAATACGACCATCGATGTGCCGGGTTGTAGCGCACCACCCACCCTTCGAATGACC
This sequence comes from uncultured Gammaproteobacteria bacterium, assembly GCA_963837045.1. Lineage (GTDB taxonomy): Bacteria > Pseudomonadota > Gammaproteobacteria > Steroidobacterales > Steroidobacteraceae > Bog-1198. The sequence goes on along the minus strand of CAWIMA010000015.1, from coordinate 3,553 downwards.
ACTCCGGAGCTCCGGCAACGTCGAATATCGCATCGGCCTCCATGAGGTCGGCAAACGCGATGCTGCGGGCATCGCAAACGGTGAGCGGCACATCCTGCGGCGGCGGCGACAGAGCCCGCCACACGTTGAAGTGCGCAAAGCGCCGCAGCGGGCGGTTGATCTCCCTTGGCGCGGAACGCCCGGCGAACTGCTTCGCGGTGGCATCGGAGATGTCGACATGGATGAACCGGGCGGGCAAAGAATTGTCGAGCCTGCCGGCGCGGGCGGATTTTTCGCCGAAACGCAGTACGCCTGGGCTGCTGACCACGACCCGATCCGCTCCCGACAGCCGCAGCACGAGCCGCTCGATCTCTCCGGGATAAGCGGCCGCCACCTCGGCCGGGTTCTCGAAGTCCTCGACCGAGCTTCGATGCGGGACGAGCTGAAATCCCTCCCGGCTCAGTGACGGCGCATCGGACCGTCCGCGCAGATCCTCGATGATGACCGTGCGCGGATCGAGCGCAAGCACGTCGCGAGCATGGTCGTTGGCGTAATAGCGGGGGCGCTGCGCCATGTCGGCGATATAGTTGACCGAACCGGCGACGGCTCGGCCCGTGATCCCGGGAGCTGCAAACTCGGTATTCACGACAGCTATCATCGGCCGTGCACGGCGCATACGTCAAATGGGGCCATGCATGTAATATGGGCCGCATCGTCCGCACCAGGGTGCCGTGCGCTTGTGAATCAATGGTTTCGGTGTGCTCTCCTGCTCTACCTCGCCGCCGCGAATGCGCCGGTCCGCGGGGATACTCCCGGAGAGGTGCCGGTCGGAGGCACTTTACGGGACGCGACCCTGCAGGGACTCAATGGCCCGCCCCGAAATCTCGGGGCATTTCGCGGCCGGCCGCTGATCATCAATGTGTGGGCGAGCTGGTGCGGCCCTTGTAGGGAGGAGATGGCTTCGCTCGAGCGGCTCGCATGGCGAGGCGAAAGCCAGTATTTTGCGATCATCGGCATATCGACCGACGACTACCCCGACCGGGCGAAAAGCCTTCTGAAAAGCACCAACGCGACCATCAGCCACTACATTGACCACGACTTGCAGATGGAAAACATGCTGGGGGCATCGCACCTGCCGCTGACCGTGCTCGTCGGCGCCGACGGTCGCGTTCTCCACAAGATCTACGGGGCCAGAGAATGGGACGGCGCCGATTCGCGGCGGCTCATCGACGATGCGTTTCAGCCCAAAACAGCCAAATAGAGCTTGCGGTCATCGGCGCTGCAAGTGTACTTTGTATTGCAAAGTATCGAACGGTGGACGATGGACCACGAGCTTGCTGCCATAGCGCAGTAGCGATCGAACCCGGGTGGCTCTCGGGCGCAACCACCCTTAAAGGTCGGTGGCGAGCGTCAAGGAATACCGCCGACCCTGTTCCGGCAGCACCAAGTCGAGACTCGACACGTGTAGACCCTGGGCTCCAGTCAGATTGAAGCCGTCAAGGCGGACGGTCCACGGGCGCGCGAGCCATTTCCAGCGATAGCGAACGCCCGCTCCGAGGGTCGCGAGCGGCGGCAGGTAGCTGCCGTTGTCGGTCGTCGCCACGCGGGAAGACAGGCGATTCCACTGCATCGCGGCCGCCCAAGGGCCCCATCGCGCCGGCGCATAATCGATATTGACCGTAGAGGTGAGCGGCACCGGCCCCAGCGGTATGTTTCCGGTCGCGCCCGGCTCGGCAATGACGCGGTCGACCCTCGGTTGCAGCAGCACCCCGCCGACGAGCACGGTGGCTCCGGCCTTGGAAAACGACAGCGATGTCTCGAGGCCGCGGTATTGCACCTGGCCAAGCTGTGTGTAGAGATTCTCGGCGTCGATGTTGAAGTACGGCTTGTGAATGTCGAATGCTCCGAGGATCAGTTGAAGGGTGTCCGCCGGCGCCCACCGCAAGCCACCGTCGATCTGCCAGGTCCGCGTCGCCGGCGGCGGCTCGTTGCGGTTGGATGCCGACACGGGCGCCAGGGCCGAATCCTCGAGGCCCTGCACAAAACTTCCATAGAAAATGAGGTGACGGGCGCCGTCCGCTTCCAGCCGCAGGTTGAGCAGCCAAGGACTCGTGCGGTCCGTATCGGTAGGCGCGGCCGGCATCGACACCTCGCGGCGGTAATGGTCGCTCAGCAACCCGGCTCCGATCGAGCCGATGCCCGGCCAGCGCTCCTCGAAGGTCAGCCCAAAGTCGAGCTGTCGCGTGGTGTCGCGGCTCTCGGGCGAAAAAGTCCAGGGCGGCTGCGCAAAGGCTGTCTGGCTGTCAAGGGGAATGGTGCCGAAGTCGAGTATGGCATCGCCCCCGAAGTCCCGATCGACCGAACGGCCGCGAATGGCTAACTGCAGTCGCTCCTCGTGGGCCCCGTTCGCGAATTTCCGGGTCAGCCGCAACTCGCCGGACGTCGAGCTGGCCGAGAACGGCGGTACGACATCCACTTGGGAATCGGCCGTGTAAGGCGTCACCAGCGTCAGGTACGGTTGATAGCCGATGGGATCGCGCTCGGCCGAATGGAATACGCCGGCGGCGAGTTCCCAGTGTTCGACCACGGCGCTCTTGGCGATCGCGCCGAAGGTGGTCTGGTGCCAACCCCAGGTGGTCCATTCCTGGGTAGCGAGGTTTTGCGTGCGAAACAGCGGGAGCTGGACCGTTCCATCGGTGTAGACGCCCGGGACGATCTGGCGCGCTCCGCCTCCGACGTACGACCAGAAAGGGATGATCTCCGTGTTTTCCGCCGGACGCCAACGGAACGTTGTTCCAAAGACCGCCGCGTGCGACGCGTGGAACATATCGATATCGAAGTTCTTGCGGTAGCCCGCGCACAGATCGACGCCGAGCACACGGTCGACGAGCGGGATCTGTGTCTCGAGGTCCGCGGTTGCCGTGTCGAACGGTCCTCGGGTCAGGACGGCGCTGGAAATCGCCTTATCGCCGGGCGTGCGCAGGCTGATATCAGCGATGCCCGTCGGCGCGGGAAAGCTGTAGGACTGCGCGGCAATCCCTACGCGCATCGTCGTCTCGCGAACCATGCAGTCCCCCGTCGTCCAGGTCTCTTGGTCGAAGTACAGACCTTCAATTCGGAGGTTCCCGGCTTGCTGCGGACTGAAGCCCCGCGCATCGTTGGGCGAGTAAAGCCCGACGTTTTGGAAGCCGACCGATGTGCCGAAGGCATCCTGGGCCGAGGTAATCGCATTCTCGTCTGCGCGTTGCGCGTGGGCTGCGCCCGCCACGGCGAGGCACGTGATCGCGGGTAAGGTCTTGCAGCGCCTTCGCAGAGTATTCATCCAAGAGTGCCGCGACGTCGAAAACGATCCGGTCCGGGCCCGATCGCGCGCCTCACTCCCGATACGTGGCCGGTTCCGATGAAATGTCTCCCCCACTGGCTGCGCATTTCAATATTTTTCAATTACCTAGCGGAGAGCTGCCGCCACCTCCCCGGTAGATCAGCACCATCCTACATCTCGAGCCGCCCCAAGGTCTCGTGATTGCATGATTTGGTCCGGGCAAGAAGCATTGGGCCGATCAGCCAAAACTGT
>CAWIMA010000014.1:0-291560 GCA_963837045.1 uncultured Gammaproteobacteria bacterium | reverse complement strand
AACGCCCAGCAGCCAATACCGCAGATTGTCCAGCGGTAGTTCGAATCCCAATCGGTCCTGCAGTTGTGCCGCCACCGCATCGCTCGGCGGCGCGCCGTTGATCGAGAGCCCGGCCGGCGTCACCTTCAGCAGCATGGCGCCGGCACCGAACGGGCCGGAAAGACGCACCTCACTCGCCGCGCCGCGCTGATGCCAGTCCAGGCTGGCCTGCCATCCCTGCTTGCCCAAAGCGACGGCCGCTCGCCCGTCGAGCTGCCACGAGCTCGAGCGCTGCAAATCCGCCAGCCGCTGATCCCCGGGCGCCGGCCTGAGCGCGGGGCGCATCCCCGCACAGCCGGCGAGCACAGCGCAGCAGGCGATGAAGCCGATCAGCCGGCGCATGCGTTCATCTCTTCGAGGCTTGCAGGCGTTGACGCGTCACCTTGAGCAGGCGGTTGTCGGAATCGATCTGGCCGGCCTCCGACCATATGCGCTCGGCGTCGGCGTGCCGATCGAGCTGCCACAGCACCTCGCCCAAGTGCGCCGCTATGTCACCGCCCCGATCATCCGCATAAGCGGCGCTCAAATATCGCAGCGCCTGTTCGCTGTGGCCCTGCCGGAACAGCACCCAGCCCAAACTGTCGAGAATCGCTGCGTTTTTCGGCGCGGTGGCGTAGGCACGTTCGATGAGCTCGCGCGCGTAGCTGAGCTCTTTGTTGTGATCCGCCAGCGTATACCCGTAGGCGTTCATCGCCGCAGGGTCATCGGGGCGCGACTTGAGAGCCTACGCTCAGCTCGCGCAAAGCGGCGCCGATGCGCCCTTGCTCCTCGTACGTCGAGGCGATTGCGTAGCGTATCTCGACGCTGTCCGGATACTGCAAGACGCTCCGGTCCAGCACGTCGATCGCGAGTTGCGATTCGCCCGCGTCGGCGTAAATCCGCGCTCTCGCGGCCAGAATCTCGGGCGCACGCTGCGGTTCATCCTCGATCAGACGGTCGAGCAGCTCTTGGGCCGCCGCCGCGGCGCCGTGGGTCTGCAGAATGCTGCATGCCCGCAGCAGCGCGGGCAGCGCGTTGTCCCCGCTCTGCACCTGCGCGTACAGGCGCACGGCCCGCTCCAGATCGCCATGCCGCTCCGCGATCAATCCCAAATAGTAGAATGAATCGTCGACGAACTTGCCCATGCTTAATAATTCGGCAAAGCGCCGGCCCGCCGCATCGAGCTTGCCGTCTGGAAATTCGATCAGCCCCAAAAGACGCAAGGCGACCGGCGCCGATTCGGATTGGTGCGCGAGAACTTCCAATTGCGTGACTGCTTCCGCATCCCGCTGCGCTGCCAACAGCAGCAGTGCGTAGTCGAGCTGGTTCTCCGGCGTGGCATCACGTTCCGCGATTGCGCGCGATTGCGCGAGAGGTTCATCCGGATCGCCCGCCAGGATGCGCGCGCCCTGGAGGCCCTGCGTGAGCTGGCGGCCCGCTCCTCGCCGGCCTTGCCGGCACCCGCGCCGGCGCCGGCATCGGCGCCGCTGCCCATCAGCGCAAGCGCCGCTGAGAAGCTGCGCACCGCAGCGGCCGGATCGTCGGCGCGCATGGCTGCGAATCCCTGTAAGCGCAGCGCGGCCGGCGACGCCGGAAAGGCCTGCGCCAGCCGGTCCGCGAGCTGACGGACCCCGAATGCATTGTCGACGCCCTCGAGTTCGGTCTCGAGTTCCGCGAACTCCGCATCTGTGCCGCGCGGCGAGGCCACTAATACAATCCGATATTGATCGGCCGATTGGGCGATATGATGCAGCGCCAGCGCCGCCTTCGCCGGCCCGCACGGTGCGCATCCAGCAATGCGGGCTCCTGAACAATCCCCAGCGCGCCGCCACTTCGGCCGTCAACGAGGGCTGCAGGGATTCGGCCGTGACGTCGGCCGCACGCTTGAGCAGCGAGGGCTGATTGTCGATGGCGGCGGCGGCGGCGTATTGAAGCGCCGCCACGCGCGGTTCGTGGCGAACAAGGGCTATCTCGCCGGTGACGGTATAAAATACCTGCGGGGCCTGAATAGCTTCGGGTTTAGAATTGGGCCCGACGCAGGCGGCGCCGGCAAGGGCGCCGAGCCCCAGGCAGGCCCTTGCAAAGTGTGAAATCGAGAACACGGCCGCACTATAGCTAAATGAATTGTCCCACGCCGCAGATTCCCGCTTGATCTAGCGGGGTTTCTTCACGAGAATCTGACGGTTACACATCAAAGCGCTGCAATGGCATTCAACGTCCTCGGGCTCAATCACAAGACCGCGCCGGTCGCCTTGCGCGAAAAGGTGGCGTTCAACGAGGATCGCTTGGTCGCCGCTTTGCACAAGCTGCGCCGGGAAAGCGGCGTCGCCGAAGTGGTGATTCTGTCGACCTGCAATCGCACGGAAGTGTACTGGGCGGGCACCGCGAGCGGGTGCGGAACTGTCGCAGTGGCTCGAGGAGCATCACGGCAATACCTTGGACATTGCCTCGAGTCTGTACGTGCATCAGGATCGACTTGCTGTCGAACATACCTTCAGCGTCGCCTCCGGACTCGACTCCATGGTGCTCGGTGAAGCACAGATTCTCGGTCAATTGAAAGACGCCTACCGCGTCGCACACAGAGTACCGGCAGCACCGGACCATGGCTCAACAAGCTGTTTCAGGCGGCCTTTTCCGCCGCCAAGCGGGTGCGCTCCGAGACCCAGATCGGCGCCAACGCAGTCTCTCCCGCATCTGCGACCGTAAGCCTCGCACGGCGCATGCTCGCGAATTTTAGCGATCACACCGCCCTGATGATCGGCGCCGGCGAAATGATCGGGCTCACGGCGCGCCATTTCGCCGGCGCGGGCGTCAAGCACATGGTCATTGCCAATCGCACATTGAGCCGGGCGCAATCTCTGGCGACCGAACTCAAGGCCCATGCCGTCGACTTGAGCGCTCTCGACAAGGAACTGGCCGATGCCGACATCGTGGTCAGCTGCACGGCGAGCTCGGCGCCGCTGGTATGTCCAGAATTCCGCGGCGGCCGCGGTGCACGCGCGGCGCCATCGCCCGATTTTCATGGTGGATTTGGCCGTTCCGCGCGATATCGACCCGTCGGTCGCGGAGCTCGAGGACATTTATCTTTTTTCGATCGACGACCTGCAGCAGCTGGTCGACGAAAATCGCCAACAGAGGGAAGTCGCGGCCGGCGGTGCGCGGCTGTTGCTCGACGAGGAGGTCGCCCGCTTTCTGGCGGAAATTCGGGCGCACGACGCGGGACCCGCCATCCGCACGCTGCGGCGGAACGCCGACACCATCCGTCTGCAAACCGTGGAGCAGGCCCGGCGCATGCTCGCTGCGGGCAAATCCTCCGACGAAGTCATCGAATATCTCGCCAAGACCCTTACCAATCGCCTGCTGCACTCCCCGACCCAGGCGCTGCGACAGGCCGCCGAATCGACCGATCCGGGCCTGGCAGACGCCCTCGCCCGGCTGCTCCTCGAAGAACGCGGCCGGCAATAGTCTGCGAGGCCGCTATAATTCGCGGCCATGAAAGACTCCCATCAGGCGAAAACTCGAGAAACTCGACGAGCGATTCGAGGAAATCAGCCGCCTGCTCGCCGATCCCGGCGTCATCGCGCGGCAGAACCAGTTCCGTGAGCTCTCGATGGAGTACGCGCGGCTGGGGCCGCTCATCGACCGATATCGGAGTTTTCTCGCCCTCGAGGGCGACGCAGCAATCGCGCGCGAACTCGCCATGCAGGAGGAGCTGACCGAATTGACGCCGCGCATCGCCGCCGAGGAGCACGAGCTGCAGCGCCTGCTCGTGCCCAAGATACGCACGACGACAGCAACATTTTTCTGGAAGTGCGGGCCGGCACCGGCGGCGACGAGGCGGCGATCTTCGCCGGCGATTTGTTGCGCATGTACGCGCGCTATGCGGAATCGAAGGGCTGGGAAGTGGAGGTGTTGAGCGAGAGCCCCGGGGAACACGGCGGATACAAGGAGATCATCAGTCGAATCATCGGACGCGGCGCATATTCGCTGCTGAAATTCGAGTCGGGGACCCACCGAGTGCAGCGCGTCCCGGCCACCGAAGCGCAAGGACGCATTCACACGTCGGCGTGCACCGTCGCCATCCTGCCCGAACTGGAAGAGGTCGAAGCAGTGGACCTGAATCCGGCGGATCTTCGCATCGACACTTATCGATCGTCCGGTGCGGGGGGTCAGCACGTCAATAAAACCGATTCAGCCATCCGCATTACCCATTTGCCGTCCGGTATCGTGGTCGAGTGCCAGGATGAGCGCTCGCAGCACAAGAACCGTTCGCGCGCGCTCTCGCTGCTGAAGGCGAGGCTGCTGGCCAATGAACGGGAAAAGCAGCAGAATCAGCAGGCGCCGTCCACGCAAACTGCAGGTCGGCTCGGGCGATCGCTCGGAGCGCATTCGCACGTATAATTTCCCCCAGGGACGGGTGACGAATCACAGCATCAACCTCACCCTCTACAAGCTCGACGATGTCATGAACGGTAACCTCGATGAACTCGTCGGTGCCTTGAACCAAGAGCATCAGGCCGAAGAGCTCGCGCAGCAGATCGAATGAGGCCGATGAACACCGTCGCGGAAATTTTGACGCTTGCCGCGCGCGCGCTCGCCCAGCGCAGCGACTCGCCGCGGCTCGATGCCGAGGTCATGCTCGGCTCCGTGCTGGGAATCGGACGCGCCGCCCTGATCGTGCGCGGCGCGCAGCCCATGGCCGGCGAAGCGCTGCGGCGGTATCAAAGCCTCGTCGACCGGCGCGTCGCGGGCGCGCCGGTCGCCTATTTGACCGGCACCCGCGAATTCTGGTCGCTGCCGCTCAAGGTCACGTCCGCGGTGCTCGTCCCGCGGCCCGAAACCGAAACGCTGGTCGCTCTCGCGCTGCAGCGTTTGCCGCCGGATCAGGAGCGCTCGATCCTCGATTTGGGCACCGGCAGCGGCGCAATCGCTCTCGCAATCGCCGCGGAGCGGCCCCGAGCTCGAGTCACCGGTGCAGATGTTTCACCGGCAGCCCTCGATGTGGCCAGGGACAATGCGCGCGCGCTCGCGCTGCCGCAGGTCGCGTGGCGCCTCGGATCCTGGTTCGATGCGGTGGTCGGCCAGCGCTTCGACATGCTGGTTGCCAATCCGCCCTATGTCGCGGCCTCGGATCCCGCGCTCAAGACACTGGCTGCGGAACCCGAGCTCGCGCTCAACGGCGGTCCGACGGGTCTCGCGGCGCTGGCGTCGATCGCCGCAGGCGCCGCCGCGCATCTTGAGCCCGGCGGCTGGCTGCTGCTCGAGCACGGCAGCACTCAGGGCCCCGACGTGGGGCTGCTGCTCAGGCGGCATGGCTTCAGCGGCGTGCAAACCCACGATGACCATGCAGGCACACCCCGAGTTACGCTGGGACTCATTCACTCACCACATCAGGAACTTCCATGATCCGCTTTGAAACCACGCTGGGCGATTTCACCATTGAATTGTTCGAGAAGGAGGCGCCGGAAACGGTGGTCAATTTCCTGCGGTACATAGACGATGGATTCTTCGACGGCACCATTTTTCACCGTATCGTCCCCGGCTTCGTCATTCAGGGCGGCGGATTCACCGAAGACATGACTCAAAAGCGCACCCAGCCGCCGATCAAGAACGAGGCCGACAACGGGCTGAAAAATACCCGCGGCACCCTTTCCATGGCGCGCACCAACGACATCAACAGCGCCACCTCGCAGTTCTTCGTCAATCTGAAGGACAACGATTTTCTCGACCACAAGCGCGGCAACTTCGGCTATGCCGTGTTTGCGCGCGTCACATCCGGCATGGATGTCATCGATAGGATTGCGGCGGTGCAGACCGGGCGGCGGCGCGGTTTCGACGACGTGCCGGTCGAGGCGGTCGTCATGAAGAGCGTGCACAGGATCGACCCCTAGCACGTGCTGCCCGTGGATGCCGGACGCTGCTGAATGGCGCAAAGCAAATCGTGGATCGGCCGCGCCGCCCGCGCCCTGCTGTGGATCCTGCTGGGTTGGGTCGCGGTCTCGGTGGCCGCCGTGCTGCTGTTCCGCTGGATCGATCCCCTTACAGCGCTTTTATGGCGGAGAGTCGGATTGCGGCCTGGCTGAGCCGCGACGATACGTATGTGTTTCGCCACACCTGGGCCGACCTGACGCACATTTCACCCAATCTGCCGCTCGCGGTCGTCGCTTCGGAGGATCAGAAATTTCCCGATCACTGGGGCTTCGATGTCGAGGCCATTGAGAAAGCTTACGAGCTCAATCAACATAGCCACCGCGTGCACGGCGCGAGCACCATCAGTCAGCAAGTCGCCAAGAATCTGTATCTGTGGTCCGGCCGCAGCTACTTTCGCAAGGCGCTCGAGGCCTATTTCACGGTTCTGATCGAAAGCTGCTGGCCCAAGCGTCGCATATTGGAGATCTATCTGAATATCGCCGAATTCGGCTATGGCACCTACGGCGCTGAGGCGGCGGCGCAACAGTTCTTCCATAAACCCGCCTCACGATTGACGCGCATCGATGCCGCCGTCCTCGCTGCCGTGCTGCCGAACCCGCAGCATTATTTTGCCTCGGCACCTTCGCGATATGTCGAACAGCGGCGCGATTGGATCCTCAACCAGATGCAGGCGCTGGGCGGACCGGAAATGCTCGATGAAGTCGACGCCTACCCGAGCCGGCGCCGCTGAGCACACTGGGGCCACCATGAGGATTCCGCGCAAGTTTCATTCGATATTGCCATTCGCGGCGATGCTGCTGACCGGCGGCATGAGCTGCGCCGCCTCATCCTGGCGAACGATTCGCCGCCCGCGGCGGACACCGTAGAGCACCTGAGCCACGGCCGCTTCGAAGACGTCGCGATCCATGCGCCGGTGGGTACACCGACGAGTTTCGTGCTGCTTTTGTCCGGCGAAGGAGGATGGAATCCGGCCGCCGCGTCCCTCGCCGGAGCTTTCGCGCCATGGGGCGATGGTCGCCGGCATCGATCTGAAGAAATTGAAGGCGAATCTCGAGGCCGATGACTCCGACTGTGTCTTCCCGGACGGGGATCTGGAGAATTTGAGCCATTTCGTGCAGGCGTACTATCGCCTGCCCGCCTACCTCACACCGTTTTTGGTCGGCTACCGCGGCGGCGCCGGCTTATCGTATGGGACGCTTGTGCAAGCGCCGTCCAACACCTTTGCCGGCGCACTGACCCTGGGTTTCTGCCCGACGTCGAATCTGCACAAACCGCTTTGCAAAGGATCAGGACCCGAGTACGTCCCCCGCAGCGGTGAACGCGGCACAGAATTCCTGCCCGCCAAGCAGCTCGCAAATCCATGGGTCGATTTGCAAGGCGAACGCGACCCTGTCTGCAGCGCACGCGCGGTCGGCGACTTCATCGGCCAGGTGCGGGGCGCAGCGCTGGTCGTGCTGCCGGGGATCGGACCCGAGTACTCATCACAGACCGGTTGGCTGCCGCAGTTTCTGGCGGCATTCGATTCGATGGTGAAGCACTCCGCCGGCCTGGCGATCCCGCGCGCCCCCCGATTTGGGGAATCTCCCGGTCATCGAGGTCCCCGCACAGTCCGGCACCGCCTCCGGGGATACCTTCGCCATCATCATGTCGGGCGATGGCGGCTGGGCGGGGCTCGACAAAGAGGTGGCGCACGCACTGAGCGCCCGCGGCATCCCGGTCGTAGGCCTCGATTCGCTGCGCTATTTCTGGACCGCCCGCACGCCGGACGGCCTGGCGGCGGATACCGACCAGATGATTCGCTACTACCTCGCACACCTGGATAAGAAGCGGGTGCTGCTCATCGGCTATTCACAGGGCGCCGATGTACTGCCGTTCGCGGTCAACCGGCTGCCGGCGGCAACGCGGGCGCGGGTCGCGCTGACCGCTCTGATGGGCATGTCCGAACATGCGCTGTTCGAGTTCCATGTGAGCAGTTGGATTTCGAACGACAGTTCCGGTCCGCCGACGTTGCCGGAAGTCGCCCGGCTGGCCGGCATGCCGGTGCTGTGTCTTTACGGGGAGGATGACAATGACTCGCTGTGTCCAAAACTCGATCCGCGCGCGGTGCGAGTCGTGAAACTCAATGGTGGCCATCATTTCAACGGCGACTATGCTTTACTGGCACGGGAAATCCTCGCTTCGGCTAACCCATGAGTGTCTCAACGAGGCGTGACCTGCTGCGTACGGCCTGCACCCTCCCGCTGCTGGGCGCCGCCATTGCACACCGCCCCTCAGCAACGTCATCGTCATCGGCATGGGCATCGGCGAGGCCGGACCTGACGCCGATCACCGGCGCGGCCGAGCCCATCTCTTCCGCCGAGCGGCGTGCACGCATCGCCAAGGTGCAAGGGCTGATGCGGCAGCGCCGGGTGGACGCACTGCTCATTGAACCGGGCGCGTCGCTCGACTATTTCACCGGAATCCGCTGGAATCGATCGGAACGGACGACTGCCGCGATCCTCCCCGCTGCCGGCGAGCTGATGGTCGTGACGCCCGCCTTTGAGGAGCCGTCGGTGCGGGAGACGTTGCAGGTGGGCGGTGACGTGCGGCCGTGGAACGAACACGAGAGCCCGTTCGAACGCATCGTAGAAGGGTTGCGGGACCGCGGCGTCGCATCGGGCGTCCTGGCCGTTGAACCCACGGTTCGATTCTTCGTCGTCGACGGCATTCGTCAAGTCTCGAATGCCTACGATTTGGTGTCCGCCGAACCCTTGATCCGTGCCTGCCGCATGATCAAGTCGCCGGCCGAGCTGGCACTGATGCAAACGGCCAACGACGTGACCATCGCGGCGCTGCGTTATGTTCATGCGCACGTCGAGCGAGGGATGAACGCTGCGGACCTGGCATCCATCATCGACGCAGCCACCACGGCGCTGGGCGGAGCACCGAATCCTCTCTGATCCTGCTGAACGAAGCGTCGGCCTACCCGCACGGCTCCCAACAGCCTCAGCGGGTGCGCGACGGCTCCGTCATCCTCATGGATTGCGGCTGTACCGTACATGGCTATCAATCGGATATTTCGCGCACCTGGGTATTCGGCCGGGCAAACGCCCGACAACGCAAGGTCTGGGACACGGTCAAACGCGGCCAGGAAATCGCTTTGCAGACCGCCAAGCCCGGCAGCGCAGCGGGAGCCATCGACGACGCCGTCCGCAAATACTACGCGAGCGAGGGGTGGGGTCCGGAATACCGGCTGCCGGGGCTATCGCACCGCACGGGCCACGGAATAGGCCTCGACGGACATGAGCCCGCTTACCTCGTGCACGGCGACTCGACGCCCCTCGAATCAGGCATGTGCTTTTCCGACGAGCCGGGAATTTATATTCCCGGCGAGTTCGGCATACGCCTGGAGGACTGCTGGCACATGAGTGTATCGGGGCCCGTGCTATTCACCCCCCTGGCCAGAACGCTCGACGATCCCGTTTGAGACTGGCCGACATGCACCGTGCAGGCGCCGGCCGGCGATTCCGGCGTGTGCTTTCCGCCATCCTTAAAAAAATGTGCCGTCTTGGCGCCAGAGCACTTTGACGTTTCGACGACATAACATCAGTTTTTCTAAAGAAGATACCTCCCCGGCGGCAGATCGAACCGCTGCAACAGCGCGAGGATCGGGAGCCGCAATTCGACGCTCCAGCCGGACGGAAACGAATCTGGGATTCAAGGGCGCCAGGCGCTGGAGCGCCATCGAACGTCCCGTTCCTCCGGAAGATCCAAGTGCTCGACCCGAAGCATGCAAGCGACTAAGCTATGACTCAATCTCATTATCTTCATAGAAAAGTTGAAGTGCGCTCATGGCGACGACGGCGCTGGAATTGAGGCATTTGGAGACTTTGCTGGCACTCGCCGATTGCGGGAGCCTCTCGAAAGCGGCTGCGCGACTGTTCTTGACTCAGTCCGCGCTGTCGCACCAACTGAAGGCGCTGGAGAGCCACTATGGCGCGGCCCTGGTGGAGAAAAATGTCAGGCCGCTGCGCTTTACCGCCATTGGCCAAAGGCTTCTCGCTCTGGCCCGCGCCGTGCTGCCTCTGGTGGCCGATGCCAGCCGAGACATCGCTCGGCTGGCGCAGGGTCATGCCGGACCCCTGCGCATCGCGGTGCAATGCCACAACTGCTTCGATTGGCTGATGCCGGCGATGGACGCTTACCGGTCGCTTTGGCCCGAAGTGGAGCTCGACATCATCTCAGGGTTCGTTGTAGATCCGCTGCCCTTGATCGAGCGCGCCGAGGCGGAACTGGCGATCATCCACGACAGGCCGCCGGCACACCCGCAGGTGGTCTTCAGCCCCCTGTTTCGCTACGAAAGCGTCGCGTTGATGAGTCCACGCCATCGATTGGCGGCCAAGACCTGGCTCGAAGCCGCTGATTTTGCCGACGAGACGCTCATCACGTATCCGGTGCCGGATGAGATGCTGGACGTCATGAAGCACTGCCTCACGCCGGCGGGCATCAACCCCAAGCGTCGTACGGCGGAGTTGACGGTTGCCATCCTGCAGCTCGTTGCGAGCGGCCGCGGCATTGCCGCCCTGCCGTCTTGGACGGTCGGCAACTACATCGAGCGCGGCTATGTCGTGTCGCGGCCGATTGGCCCGACAGGACTGCGCTGTGAACTGTATGCCGCGACCAGTCGCGCATCCGCCGACGCGGCGTACATCAGAGAGTTCATAGCCCTCACGCGCGTCCAGAGCCTCACCGAACTCGCCGGGGTGTCCGCCCTTTAGGCACCGCGGGGCCACGGCCTGGTCAGGGCGCAACGATCTCGGCGAAGAATTCGTCTGCGACTTCCAGATACCGATCGACGTCGGCCGCCGTATGGGCGAGCGACACCTGGGGCCCGGCGGAGGCAACCGCATCCCAGAGGCCCCGATTCGCGAAGTAAACCCGCCGCGTATCGATGAAATCGACATCAAGCGACCGCGCGGCTTCCGCGCCGTTGCGCGGCAGGGTGGGCTCGAGACAGTAGCCGGAGCGCGGTCCGAGCCGGAAGGCACGCCAGGGCAGGCCATGCCGCCAGAACAGCCGCTCGAGGCCATCCGCCAGACGACGGCCGAGGCTGGTGATGCGGTCATAGTCCTCCGTGCGCAGCAGGTGGGTCAGCGCGGCGCGCGCTGCGGCCAGAGCGATCGCGCTCGCATAGAGCGTGCCTCCGGTGCCGATCCCGCGCGGCCCCACGTCAACGTCCAGATGCCGGGCGCACAATTGCCCGAGCGAAGCACTCATGCCGTAGAGCCCAAACGGGATGCCGGTACCGAGTCCTTTACCGAGCACGACGAAGTCCGCCTGCAAGCCCCACGCCCGAGTGAGGCCGCCGTAAGCGAACTGGAAGGTGTGGGCTTCGTCGAGACACAGGAGCGCGCCGTATTTCGCCGTGAGTTCGCGCGCGCCGGCCAGGAAGCCGTCCTCGGGCAGCACGATGTTGCAGTTGGAAAGCGCCGGCTCCGTGAGGACCAGCGCCACCTCCGCCGATTTGAGTTCCCGCTCGAGCGCCGCCAGATCGTTGAAAGGCAGGATTCGGGTGGCCGCGCCGGCGTGCCGCGGCAGTCCCGCGACTTCGGCGGTGACACGGCCGTCGACGTCCTTGACCAGAGTCTCCTCGAGGTGGCCGTGGTAGTGCCCGCCAAATACGACGATGCGCTCCCGGCCGGTCGCGATGCGCGCTATTCGCATCACCTCTGTGTTCGCCCCCGTGGCGGACAGCGTCACCTGCCAGAAAGGCAGTCCGAGCAATTCCGACAGCCGTTCCGCGACCTCGACGGCATCGGGCGTCGGCAGAAGAAAATGCGCGCCGCGCTCGACCTGCGCGCTCACGGCCGCCACGATCGGCACCGGGCCGAATCCGGCGCACATGGAGAGGTCGGCGACGTTGAAATCGAGGTACTCGTTGCCGTCGATGTCACGGAATCGCGCGCCCACGCCTGACTCGCAGTAGATCGTCGGCGTGCGGTACAAGCCCGCCATCCAGGCCATCGGCACTGCGTTCGGCAGGTGCGCCGCCGCGCGCAGGCGCATGGCCGCAGATCTGGGCGTGCGGGCAAGAAAGCGCGCATCCTCGCGCGCCCGTGCGGCGGCGAGTCGCGGCATGCTGAGGGTACTCATCCGAGAGCCCGCTCGACCGCCGCCTGAAATAGCGATTCGTCCAATGCACATACGCGCTCCCACTCGACTTCGATCATTTCGGCCTGGTCTATGGTGATGCCGGCGACCGTAAAGCACATCACGATGCTGCCGTTGCTCTCGACGAAGCGCGCGGTCTGAGTCTCGTCTTCGTAGGCGCGCGTAGATACGGGCTTCCCGCGCTCAAGAACTTTCGCGAGCCCATCGCCGTTCGGAATCGGCGAAAGGAACTCCGTCATCTGCGCCTGGTCATCGAGCCGCGCCGTCGTCGTGACTATTCCGGTTTGCATTGCCTGCGATCCTCCTGCTGGTTTCCCGGCTAACGCTTCCGCGCCGTGTAGCCGTCGGTCAGCGTATTCAAGAACGCGACGACGTCCCGGATGTCCGCATCGTTCAGCGCAGGCGCGTCTCCCGGGTGCCGATCGAACGGCGGACCTGTATCGACATTGCCCCTATACTGCATGGGCAGATCGTCGAATTTCGAGATACTGCCGTCCGCAGCGCGCGGGTACCACTTCTGCGGCTGGGTATCCCGCTCGGCGTAAAAGCGCACCACGTCCACGAGCCGATGGAAATAGCCGTTGTGCAAAAACACTCGCCGCAGCGCCACGTTGCGCAGGGACGGCGTGCGAAACAGGCCGCAGTACTCCTTCTTGGCTGCGAGGTCGGTTCGCAGCGGCCCACACAGCCCGAGGTCGTAATAATGTGGATCCGCGTTGGCGCGAATCGCGGGGTTGCGCGGCGCTCCAACCCCGGCGTAGCCGAAGTCCGTGAATTGCGGGAACGCGCCATCGCGGATGGCGCTCGGATGGCAGCGCGCGCAGTTGCCCTTGGCCGGGTCGTTGAACGCCGCCAACCCGCGCAACTCATCGTCGCTCAACGAGATCTCATGCCGCAGGAAGGCATCGTACTTGCTGCTGTAGGGATAGAACTGCGCGGGAGTCTGCTGAAAGATCTCGAGCGCCAGCAGCACACCCTTGAATGCCAGTGCGCGGTCCGCGAACACGTGGTCGCCGAAGGTCTGGCGAAACCGCGCCGCGTAGGCGGCATGCTGCACTTTGACCACGACGGCATCCGCGCTCGCGTTCGCCATCTCATACGGAGAGAACAGAGGCAGCCGCGCTTGATCGTGCGCCGACTGCGATCGGCCGTCCCAGGTTCGACCGCCGGCAGGACCTTGATCGATGCTGTCATCGCCCTCGTCGTCGACATAGTGTTCGATGAACGGCGGAATGTTCTGCGCATACATCAGCGAAGGGACCGCGCGCACACCGGCATTCCGGCCGTCGGCGCCGCCGCGCTGCACCGGCAGGTCGTTCGGGGGGCCGAAACCCCGAGTCGGGTCATGGCAGGTGGCGCACGCCATCTTTCCCGACGCCGACAGCGACGCATCGAAAAATAGGGCACGGCCAACGGAGGTCATCGCCGCCGCCGATGGAGCCTTTTCGAACGCATCGGCGTAGAACGGGGCGGACGCGGCCCCGCACGTCTTGAACAGCACGGCCCAGATCAGCGCGCCGAAGGCGACGCGGCTAATGGACCGAGCCGCCGCCGTCGCTGAGGGCACCGGGATTGAAGAGCTGCGCAACATCGACCACATCGAATACATACGCGCGATTGCAGAAGTCGCACCGAACCTCGACCTCCCCGCGCTCCGCCAGGACCGAACGCGTCTCCGCCTCGCCCAAACCTTGCAGCATGCCGCCGACGCGCTCGCGCGAGCAGCGGCAGCGGAAATAAACGGGCGAGGGCTCGAACAAGCGCAGATCGTCCTCGTTGAACAGACGGTGCAGAATCTGCGCATCGGTGAGCGTGCGAAGTTCCCCCGGGGTCAGGGTGTCGCCGATCAGCTGCACGCGGCGCCAAGCGTCGTCCACCGCCGCCGCCGTCGAGGCGCCTGCGCCATCGGCCGGAAGCCGCTGCAGCAGCATTCCGCAGGCGCCGTCGCCGTCGGCGTACAGCCACAGCCGGGTCGGCAGCTGCTCGGAATTCTCAAAATACTGTTGCAGCGAATCGGCCAGCCGATCGCCCGTTATGGGCACGATTCCCTGATAGCGCTGCGCACCGTCGTCCGTTTCCAGGGTCACGGTCAGATTGCCGGCGCCGATCAGATCGCCTGTGCCGGGCGCGCCGATGCCGGGCGCCTCGTGCCGTTGCCGATAGCGCGCCAACCCGCGCACCCCAAGGCCGCTGGTGCATTGCGCCAGCAGCAAATGCACCGGGCCTTCGCCCTGCAATTGCAACGACAGAACCCCCTCGAATTTGACCGTTCCCGCCAACAACAGCGAAGCGGCGACCGCCTCTCCCAGAATGTCGCGAATCGCCTGGGGATACTCGCGATGCTCGATCAACGCCCGCCACGCGGCGTCGAGATGGACCAGGTGTCCCCGGATCGGATACTGCTCGAAGACGAAGCGATGCAGACAATCGCGGTCATGCATCAGGAACTCGAGCCGCCGGCCAATTTGGCTTTGAGCAGCTCGTTGAGCTGCGCGGGATTCGCCTTGCCTCCCGTGGCCTTCATGACTTGCCCGACGAAGAACCCGAACAGCTTGTCCTTGCCGGCGCGATAGTCCGCGAGCTGCTTTGGATTGGCGGCGATCACGGCATCGATCACGCCCTCTATCTCGCGCGAGTCGGTGATCTGTGTGAGGCCCTGGGCCTCGATGATGGCGTCTGCCGACCGGCCTTCGGACCACATGGCCTCGAACACGTCCTTGGCGATTTTGCCGGATATCGTCGCATCCACAATGCGCGCCAACAGGCCGCCCAAAGCCGCGGGTGACACGCGCGACGCGGTGATTTCCAGATTCTCCCGATTCAGCGCGCTCGACAACTCGCCCATGACCCAATTGGCCGCGAGCTTCGCTTGCGGCGCGCCCAACGCCGCGACGACCGACTCGAAGTACGCGCCGAGCTCGCGGCTCGCGCTCAAAACGCCGGCGTCATACGCGGAGAGCCCGAAATCGCGCGCGAACCGCGCAGCCTTGTCGTCCGGCAGTTCGGGCAGGGTTTCTCGCACGGATTCGATGAACTTCTGGTCGAGCTCGAGCGGCAACAGGTCCGGATCCGGGAAATAGCGATAGTCGTTCGCCTCCTCCTTGGAGCGCATCGAGCGCGTTTCGTTCTTGTCCGAATCGTACAACCGGGTTTCCTGGATCACTTTGCCGCCGTTCTCGATCAAATCGACCTGACGGGCGATCTCGTACTGGATCGCCTTCTCGACGAAGCGAAAGGAATTCAAATTCTTGATCTCGGCCCGGGTGCCGAATGCCTCTTGACCGCGAGGCCGCACCGATACGTTGGCATCGCAGCGGAACGAGCCCTCCTGCATATTGCCGTCGCAGATCTCGAGGTAGCGCACCAGGGTGTGGACTTTTTTCATGTATGCCACCGCCTCCTTGGCCGAGCGCATATCCGGCTCTGAGACGATTTCGAGCAGCGGCGTGCCGGCGCGGTTCAGATCGATGCCGCTCGCATTGGCAAGGCCCTCGTGCAGCGACTTGCCCGCGTCCTCTTCGAGGTGCGCGCGCGTCACGCCGATGGTCTTGGCGGCGCCGTCATCGAGGATGATGGCGAGGGAGCCTTTGCCGACCACCGGTTGCTCGTACTGGCTGATCTGATAGCCCTTCGGCAGGTCCGGGTAAAAGTAGTTCTTGCGGGCGAAGATCGACCGCCGCGCAATGGTCGCGCCGATGGCGAGGCCGAACTTGACCGCCATGCGCACGGCCCGCTCGTTCAGGACCGGCAGCACGCCCGGGTAGGCGAGATCGATCAGACTGGCCTGAGTATTCGGTGCGGCGCCGTAGGCGGTCGCCGAACCGGAAAAGATTTTCGACTTCGTGGCGAGCTGAGCATGGATCTCCAGGCCGATCACCACCTCCCAGTTGGCCATTATTCGTACCCGCCGGGAGTATGGTCATGCCACGCGGTCGCGCGCTGGAACTGATGCGCCGCGCCCAGCAAACGAGCTTCTGAGAAATGCGGTCCGATCAGCTGCAACCCCATCGGCAATCCGTCGACGAAGCCGCAAGGTATCGAAAGCCCCGGCAGACCGGCGAGGTTTGCCCCGATCGTGTAGATGTCGTTCAGGTACATGGTCACAGGATCGTCGATCTTGGCACCGATTGCGAAGGCGGGCGTCGGGGTGGTCGGCCCCACGAGCAAATCGACCTTTTGAAAGGCCGCGCGAAAGTCGTCGGTGATCAGGCGGCGCACTTTCTGCGCCTTCAAATAGTAGGCGTCGTAATAGCCGGCCGACAATACATAGGTTCCGGTCATGATGCGGCGTTTGACCTCGGCGCCAAACCCCTCGCCTCGCGATCGCTTATACAGATCCTCAAGGTCTCTCGGTTGCGGGCAGCGGTAACCGAACCGCACGCCGTCGAAGCGCGAGAGATTCGACGAACATTCGGCCGGCGCGACCACATAATAAGTGGGGACCGACAACGGCAGGTGCGGCAAGCTGACTTCGACGGTGTCGGCGCCCAGCGACAGGTATATCTTCAGCGCGTCACGGATGAGCGCCGCGTTGCGGTCCTCCAATCCATCGAAGAACTCGCGCAGCAGGCCGATTTTCAACCCCTTGAGCGGCGCGTCCAACAGAGCCGGATAATCGGGCACGGGCGTATCGACGCTGGTCGAATCGTTCGGGTCGAACCCGGCCATGATTTGCAGGACGGCCGCCGCGTCAGCCGCGGTCCGGGCGAATACCCCTGCCTGATCGAGGCTCGACGCGAATGCGATCATCCCGTAGCGCGACACCCGTCCGTACGTGGGCTTAACCCCGGTGATGCCGGTAAGGGCGGCGGGCTGACGGATCGAGCCGCCGGTATCGGTGCCGGTGCAGATCGGCGCGAGCCTGGCGGCCAGCGCCGCCGCTGACCCCCCCGAGGAGCCCCCCGGCACCTTGGTCGTATCCCAGGGATTTCTGACCGGGCCGTAATAGCTAGTCTCGTTGGAGGAACCCATGGCAAATTCGTCCATGTTGGCCTTGCCGAGCATGACCGCACCGGCCGCCTTGAGGCGTGTGACGATGGTGGCATCGTAGGGCGCAACAAAGTTGTCGAGCATCCGCGAACCGCAGCTGGTGCGGACCCCGTCCGTACAGAAAATATCTTTATGAATGAGGGGGATGCCGAGCAAACGGCCACGCTCCCCGGCTGCCAGGCGGCGATCGGCTGCCGCCGCGCTGTCGAGAGCCTGCGCGGCCGTGAGGGTAATTACGGCGTTCAAAGCGGGGTTCAGCCGTTCGATTCGCGCCAAAAAATGGCGCGTCAGCTCCACACTAGAAATCTGCCTACCCGCTAATCGGTCGGCGAGTTCGCCGATGGAAAGATTGTGCAACATCGCCACTGGACTTCAGATTGCGCCTTACTCGATGACTCGCGGCACGACGTATAGCCCCGCCTGCACACTGGGGGCATTGAGCTGGTATTTCTCGTGGTGGTCGGTTTCCGACACCGCATCGGGCCGCAAGCGTTGGCGCTGGCCATCCAGCGGGTGCGCCATCGGCTCGACGCCGCTGGTCCCGACGCGCGACAGCTCAGCGACGAAATCGACGATACTCGACAGGCTGCTGACGTAGACCGGCATCTCTTGTTCGGTGATCGACAGGCGTGCGAGGTGCGCGATCTTTTCGACGTCTTGACGGGTCAGGCTCATATGAGTGTCAAAAAATGCGCGCGAGTGCGCAAAAATAAGCGCAATGGATCATACACGTTGCCTTGCTGAAAGTCGTGTCGGTTGTTACATTAGCGCAACTTTTTTCACCCCCTTTCGCGAACAAAAGACCCCATGTTTAAACGCCTAAGAGGTTATTTCTCCAATGACCTCTCCATCGATCTTGGAACCGCCAATACGCTGATTTACGTACGCGAGCGCGGCATCGTCCTCAATGAGCCGTCGGTCGTCGCAGTGCAAGACGAGCCGACGCGCGGCGGCAAGATCATCGTCGCCGTCGGCGTGGAAGCCAAAAACATGCTGGGCCGCACCCCGGGCCACATCACGGCCGTTCGTCCCATGAAGGACGGCGTCATCGCGGACTTCACCTACACCGAGAAGATGCTGCAGTACTTCATCAAAAAAGTGCACGGCAACCGCTTCTTGAGTCCCAGCCCGCGGGTTCTGGTGTGCGTGCCGTTCGGTTCCACGCAGGTCGAGCGCCGCGCAATCAAGGAATCGGCGGAAGGCGCCGGCGCGCGCAGCGTCGACATCGTCCCGGAACCCATGGCCGCGGCCGTCGGTGCCGGCTTGCCTGTGCAGGAGGCGCGCGGCTCGATGGTGCTCGACATCGGCGGCGGCACCTCGGAAGTGGCGGTCATATCCCTGAACGGCATCGTGTACGCGGCGAGCGTGCGAATCGGCGGAGACAAGTTCGACGAAGCCATCACCAACTATGTGCGGCGCAATTACGGGATATTGATCGGCGAGGCGACGGCCGAACGCATCAAGCTGGAAATCGGCTCAGCCTATCCCGGACAGCAGGTGCGGGAAATCTCGGTGAAGGGCCGCAATCTCTCCGAGGGCGTGCCGCGCAGCTTCACGCTCAACTCCAACGAGATCCTGGAAGCGCTGCAAGAGCCCCTGCAGGGCATCGTGGGCGCCGTCAAACAGGCCCTCGAGCAGACGCCTCCCGAACTCGGCGCCGACGTTGCCGAGCGAGGGATCGTGCTCACCGGGGGCGGTGCGTTGCTGCGCGACGTGGATAAACTGCTCATGGAAGAAACCGGCCTGCCCGTGGTGGTCGCAGATGACCCGCTGACGTGCGTCGCGCGCGGCGGTGGCCGGATCCTCGAACTCACCGAGGAGCATGGGCCGGGCATATTCGGATTGGAGTAATGCGCGCGACTAGGGAATGCCCCGCCCATGGTCGCATTTCGTAATTCCGATCCTTCCGGACGAACGACGGGGCTGCTGCTGCGTTGTGTTCTGTACTCCCTGCTGGCGTTGGGGTTGATGATCGTCGACAAGCGCTACGACCAACTGGGCAGGATTCGGCGCTTTCTGTCCATCGTTGCATATCCCGTACAGGTCGCCGTGGAAAGCCCGTTCGAGGGCTGGAACTGGTTTCGCGAAAGCGTTACGACCCGAGATGCGCTGCGCGCCGACAAGGCCCAACTCGAAGCGCAACTGCGCGTGGCGCAATTCCGCCTTCAGCGCTACGAGGCGCTGGAGGCCGAAACGCAGCGGCTGCGTGCGCTGCGCGACAGCACCGCGGGCGTCTCGAATCGGTTCATCATTGGCGACATCATGGACGTGGATCTCGACGCATTTCGCGCGCGAGTACTGGTCGACAAGGGCGCGCGCGACGGGGTATTCGTCGGACAAGCGGTCCTTGATTCGGGCGGGGTCTTCGGGCAAGTCGCCCGCGTCGAGCAGCTCACGAGCGAGGTCATACTCGTCAGCGATGCGGCGCATGCGATACCCGTCCAGATCAACCGCAACGGCCTGCGGACCATTGCCGTCGGTACCGGCGACAACAGCCGGCTGAAGCTTCCCTACCTGCCCACCAGCGCCGATGTGATCGCAGGCGACCTGCTGGTCACTTCGGGGCTCGGCGGCGGCTTTCCTGCCGGATACCCGGTCGGGACCGTATCCGAGGTCAAACGCGACCCGGCACAGTCGCTCGCCGATGTCGACGTGCGTCCGGCCGCGCGCCTAGACCGCTCGAGAGAATTGATGTTCGTTTGGCTCAAGCCCGGCCCCGTGCTGCCGGCGACGGCCGCCACAGCCGCCAGAGCCCTCACGACCCCGGCCGCCACGGCGCCGTCCGTCGCAGCGGGGCCCGCCGCTGCGCCGCCGGCCGGTGCGCCAGCCGGTGCGCCAGCCGGTGCGCCGGCCGGTGCGCCAGCCGCCGGCGCGAAGCCGGCCAAGGCGCCGTCGCCGCCCCCGCGGGCCCCGCAGCCCGAGGGAGCAAACGACGAATGATGCGCGATCAGCGAATCCGCCGACTGCCCATGGCGCTGTCAGCGCTGGTGGCGCTGGCGCTGACAGTGGTACCTTTGCCCTCTGCGCTCGATGTCTTGCGGCCGGACTTTCTGGTGCTGGTGGTGTTTTACTGGTCGATCGAATCGCCGCGCGCCGGCGGCTTGGCGCTGGCGTTCTTTGCCGGCCTCGCGCTCGATGTGATCAAGGGTGCCGTGTTGGGTCAGCATGCGCTGGCGCTGACGCTGATGGCCGCTTGGGCGACGCATCTGCGTCTGCGGTTGCGGGTGTTCTCCGTGTTGTCGCAGTCGCTGACCATATTCGCACTGCTGACCGGATATCAGTTCGTTCTGTTCTGGGTCGATGGCGCCACGGGGAACCCTGTCACGAGCTTCAGCCGCTGGCTGGCGCCCGTCATAGGCGCGCTGCTGTGGCCGGTGCTGGCCGGCACTTTGGCGCGGTTGCATGAGCGCTAACTTCACCAGGGGTTGGTAAATTGCCGCGTCGAGTGCGAATCAAGGATCACTGGGCCGAACAGCGCATCTTCATGATTCGCGGCATCGTCGCGGGCGTGATCGTCGCCATGCTGCTGTTGACCGTTGCCGGGCGGCTCTTTTATTTGCAGGTCATCAAGCACGCTTACTATGCCGAGCTGTCGCAGGGCAATCGAGTGCATACCGACCCGATCCCCCCCAGCCGCGGGTTGATTCTCGACCGCCATGGCGTGGTGCTCGCTGACAATCTGCCTGCGTTTCAGCTCGAGCTGGTGCGAGAGCAGGTCGGCGGGATGCCGGAGCTGGACGCGGCCCTGGCGCGCTTGGTGGCCATCGGATTGCTCGATTCGGACGATATCCGCAGCATCAAACGCACCATCCTGTCGCACCACGTCTATGAAAGCGTCCCCATCAAGCTGGCCCTCGATGATGAGGAAATGGCCCGCTTCGCGGTGCATCGCTACGAGTTCACCGGCGTGGACATCCGCACCCGGCTTTCGCGGCACTACCCCTTCGGACCCATGGCGGTGCACGCGCTGGGCTATGTCGCCGCCATCAGCGAGCAGGATCTGACGCGCATCGATTCGGCAACCTACGCCGGCACCACGCTGATCGGCAAATTGGGTGTCGAGGGCGCCTACGAAAACGATCTGCACGGCACGCCCGGCTACCGTGAAGTGCTGGTGAATGCCGCCGGCAGGCCGGTTGAGCGCCAGGGTGCCTACACGCCAAAACTCAACACGCGGCAACCGGTCGCGGGATCCGATCTCATCCTGAGCCTCGATATGCGCGTGCAGCGCGCCGCCGAGGATGCGCTGTCGGGCAAGCGGGGAGCGGCCATTGCGATCGATCCGCACAACGGCGACGTCATTGCCCTCGCCAGCACTCCCGGATTCGATCCCAACGCGTTCGCGCGCGGCCTGACCACCAAGCAATACGATGCTCTGCAAAACGACATCGACAAGCCGTTGATCAACCGGGCGCTGCGCGGCGCCTATCCGCCGGGCTCCACCGTCAAGCCGTTCTTTGCACTTGCGGCGCTGAAATACGGCGTCATGACTCCGGAGCAGACCATTTTTTGTCCGGGCCATTTCAGCCTGCCCGGTTCGAGCCATCTATTCCGGGACTGGAAGCCGAAGGGCCACGGCACGATCTCGATGCGCCACGCCATCCAGCAATCCTGCGACGTGTATTTTTACACGGTGGCGAACAGGCTCGGCATCGATCGCATGCACGATTTCATGACCACGTTCGGATTCGGCGACCTCACCGGCATCGACATTCCGGGCGAAAAGCCCGGGTTGATGCCGTCAACCGAATGGAAGCGGCACGCCTACAAGCGGCCCGCCGAGCAGGTTTGGTTCGCCGGCGAAACGATCAGCGTTGGCATCGGCCAGGGCTATATGCTCGCAACGCCCATGCAGCTCGCCCATGCCGTGTCGGGCATCGCATCGCGCGGCCAGATCTTCAAGCCGAGGCTGGTGACGGCGGTTCGTGCACCCGGATCGGACGCCACCACGCCGCGTCCGGTTCAGCCGGAGCCGTCGTTGACGGCCGTGACCGCGGACCAATGGAATGTCATTGTAGACGGTATGGAACTCGCCACCGGGCCGGGCGGCACGGCCGCCGCGGCGACCGCCGGATCTCCCTATAAGATCGCCGGCAAGACCGGGTCCGCACAGGTCTTCACCATCGGGCAGAACGAGAAATACAATGAGAAACAGCTGTCGGAGCGGATGCTCGACCATGCGCTGTTCATCTCGTTCGCGCCGGCCGAGGACCCGAAGCTTGCCGTTGCCGTGTTCGTGGAGAATGGCAAGCACGGCGGCAGCACGGCGGCGCCGATCGCGCGCAAGATGTTCGATGCGTATTTGTTGCCTGAAAAGGCCGCGGTACCGGATAAAGCGCCATGATTTACGATGAAATGTCGCCCTCGCGCACGCGCCGCACGCTGACCGCGGGCGGCCGCACGTTGCGGGCGCTCGGCTTGGACGGGCCGCTGACCGGTGTGCTGGCGCTGATCGTTTGCATCGGCATCCTCGTCGTGTACAGCGCCTCCGGCCAGAACCTGAAAATGGTCGAGCACCATCTTGCGAACATCGCCATTGCGGTGGTCGCCATGCTGGCGCTCGCGCGGCTGGCGACTCCGCAGTATCTGCGCCTGTTCGCACCGGTCGCCTACGTAATCGGCATACTGTTGCTGGTCGTCGTCGATGTCACCGGGCACGTCGGCAAGGGCGCTCAACGTTGGCTCGATATCGGCTTTGTGCGCTTCCAGCCCTCCGAGATCATGAAACTCGCCGTGCCGATGATATGTGCCTGGTACATGCACGAGCGGCCGCTCCCGCCGACCTTCACGGACCTGCTGGTGATGGGGCTGCTGATCGCCCTGCCGACGGCGATGATCGCCAGGGAGCCGGATCTCGGCACCGCGCTGCTGATCGCCGCCTCCGGACTCATCGTGCTGCTGCTGGCGGGGCTGCAGCTTCGAATCATATTGATATCGATACCGGTGCTCGGCGGCGCTGCCTGGGCGGCCTGGCATTTCATTCATGACTATCAGCGCCAGCGCATACTGACGTTCCTGAATCCCGAAAACGATCCGTTGGGCGCCGGCTACCACATCATCCAATCCCAGATCGCGATCGGCTCCGGCGGCGTTTTCGGCAAGGGCTACATGATGGGCAGTCAGGCGCAGCTGGAGTTTCTGCCGGAGCGATCCACCGACTTCATCTTTGCCGTCATCGGCGAGGAGCTCGGTTTGCTGCCCTGTCTGGTGCTGCTGGTGCTGTACGGTATCCTGATCGGCCGGGCGCTGTACCTGGCGATGCAGGGACAGGACACGTTTGCGCGCCTGACGGGGGGTGCCATCGCATTGAGCTTCTTCGTGTACGTGTTCGTCAATTCCGGTATGGTGAGCGGCATCCTGCCGGTCGTCGGCGTACCCCTGCCGATGATCAGCTATGGGGGCACTTCGATGGTCACGTTGCTCGCGGGGTTTGGGATATTGATGTCGCTGCATTCGCATCGCAAACTCATTGGATCGTAGGAGCCTGAAAGGTGCGCGTGCTCCGCCGCTCAAAAGCCCTGATTCTCGCCGGCGCTCTCATCGGCGCGGGCGCCGGTCCCGCCGCCGCGCTCGACACGCATCGCGCCGACGTGAAGAGCTTCATTGCACAGATGGCGGATCAATATTCCTTCAAGAAAAGCCAGCTGCGAAGATTGCTCGCGGCCGCCCAAACCCAGCCGGCAATCCTCGAAGCGATGGAGCGGCCGGCGGAGAAGGCTAAGCCGTGGTACGAGTACCGCCCGATATTCGTGAGCGAACGGCGCATCCGTGAGGGCACGGAATTCTGGCTCGCACACCGCCAAGAACTTGATCGGGCGAGCGTCAACTCCGGCGTCCCGCCGGAGTACCTGGCTGCCATTCTCGGCGTGGAGACCTACTACGGCCGCCTGACCGGATCCTACCGGGTGCTGGATGCTCTGGCGACGCTGGCGTTCGACTACCCGGCGCGCGGAAAGTTTTTTCGCGATGAGCTCGAACAATTCATTCTGCTGACTCGCGACCTGAAGCTCGATCCGCTGGCGATCAAGGGATCCTATGCCGGCGCGATGGGTGCGCCGCAATTCATGCCGTCGAACTATCGACGCTACGCGGTCGATGCGAACGCGGACGGCCACATCGACTTGTGGACCAATTGGCCGGACGTCTGCGCGAGCGTCGGCAACTATCTGAAGGGACACGGGTGGAATCCCGGCGAGCCCGTGCTGAGCGAAGCCAGCGTCGAACCGGATAAAGCCGCGGATCTGGACGGCCGCAGCCTGTCGCTCGCGGAGACGGTCGCAACCTTGCAGGCGAAGGGTGTGAGCTTTGACAGCCCGTTGCCGCCCGATGCACCCGCAATGCTGATTGCCGCCGATGAGGCGGACGGCGTTCACTGGCGCGTGGGATACAACAATTTTTACGTCATCACGCGCTACAATCACAGCGCGCTGTATGCCATGGCCGTGTATGAGCTCGCCGCAGCGGTCAAACAGCGGATTCTGATGAACGACTCGCCGCACCCCGACGATTCTCCACAGCCCGTCGATGCGCCTGTGGTCCCGGTGACCGCTGCAAGTCCGGCAGCCGCCCCCGGCGGGGCGCCGATCCTCGACGCTACGCGTGCCGCAAAGCCGTGAATGCCGGCCGCCCACTTTTAATCCTGGTGCTGGCGGTTACCGCCGGTCTGAGCGGCTGCGTCGGCGGGCCGCCGCCGGCCGGCTCTGCCGCGGCTGTCCGGGTGCCGCCGACCGCGGCGCCGCCGGTGCAGGTGCAGGCCGTTCCTGACGCAGTCCCGCAATTCGAGCCGCGCTCGCGCTACGGCAACCCGCCGTTTTACGACGTATTCGGCAAGCGCTACTACGTGCTGTCCTCGAGCAGCGCTTACGTGGAGCGCGGAGTCGCATCGTGGTACGGGCCCGGGTTTCACAAGATTCGCACTTCGACCGGGGAACCCTACGACATGTACGGCATGACGGCCGCGCATAAGACACTGCCGCTGCCGGCGTACGTGCGCGTGACCAACCTGCAGAACGGTCGCAGCGTCGTCGTGCGCGTCAACGACCGCGGCCCCTTCGTCGACAACCGCATCATCGACTTGTCCTACACGGCCGCAGCCAAGCTCGACATGCTGCGAAACGGCACGGCGATGGTCGAGGTTCGCGCGATTGACCCGACGGTGCCGGCCGCTGAACCGGCGATCTCCGCGAGCGAGCAGGTCGGGTCGCTGATCGCCACGGCCGCAGCCGCCGAGACCCCGCCCCCCGCCGCGCCTGCATCTGCCCCTGCGCCCGCTCCGCCACACGATGCCACCCTCTTCGTTCAAGCCGGCGCATTCGCCGATCCTGCGAATGCCGAGCGGTTGGCCGCCAAGTTGCGGAGCGGCGGCTATGGGAACGTCTTCGTGCGAGACGACCGGATCGCGGGCCGGAAAATGTACCGCGTGCGCATCGGTCCCGTTCCGGACGTTCCGGAGTTCGACCGCATCGTCGACGCTCTCGCGCGGGCGGGCGTGCGGGATGCGCACCTTGCGATGAATTAGCTGAAAAACTTCCCCACCGTGCCCGCCGCTCGCCGGTAGACTCAAACACTTTTAATGAAGGTATTCGTGCACCATGCTTCGTTCCCTGCTGAGCCTCCCGCTTCTCGCCGCGTTCTGTGCCGCCTCCATAGCTGCCGAAACGCCGATTCCGACGGCGCCTGCCGTCGACGCTCGCTCCTATATCCTCGTCGATTACCGCACCGACAAGACCTTGGCGGCCCAGGAAGCCACCGCGCGGGCGGAGCCCGCAAGCCTCACGAAGCTGATGACCGCGTACATCGTCTTTCAGGAACTGACGGCCGGCAAGCTCAAGCTGGATGAGCCGGTAACGGTCAGCGAGAAGGCATGGCGATCGGAGGGGTCCCGCACCTTCATCGAATTGGGCAAGCCGGTATCGGTGGAGCTGCTGATTCTGGGCATGATCGTGCAGTCCGGCAACGACGCCACGATCGCGCTGGCGGAGCGCGTGGCGGGGACTGAAGAAACGTTTGCGCAAATGATGAACGCCAATGCGAAGCGGCTAGGCATGGTGGACACGCGTTTCGAGAACAGCTCCGGGCTGCCGGCGCCCAACCACTACACCACGGCCCGCGACATGTCGCTGCTCGCCATCGCGATGATCCGCGACTTTCCTCAGTACTATAAGTACTACTCGGTGCGCGAATTCGAGCACAACGGCATCAAACAGCAAAATCGCAACGGCCTCCTCGGCCGTGATCCGAGCGTCGACGGCCTGAAGACGGGCCACACCGACTCCGCGGGCTACTGCCTGGTGACCTCGGCGCTGCGCGACGGCATGCGTTTGGTGTCGGTGGTGCTCGGGTCCACGAGCATGAAGGGCCGCGAAAACGCCAGCACCGCGCTGCTGAACTACGGCTTCACCTTTTACGATACCAAACTGGTGGTCAAGGGGGGCGCCAAGCTTGCCACCACGCCGGTTTGGAAGGCGGCGGACTCGCTGGTCGATGTCGGCATCCGCGACGACCTGTACATCACTCTGCCCCGAGGGGAAGCCAATGACATCAAGACCACCGTCGAGGTGCAGCCGCGCCTGATCGCGCCGCTTGCACGCGATGCCGTCGTGGGCCAGCTGCGTGTGGTCGCCGGCAGCCAGACCCTGGCGACGCAGCCGATTCATCCGCTGAACAGCGTCGCTGCCGGAAGCTGGTGGCGCCGGCTGATAGACACCATTCGGCTGTGGTTTGCCTGAGCATGCCGCTGCCCATTTGCTACTTGAACGGTGAGTACCTGCCGCTGGCCGAAGCGCGGGTGACGCCCCTGGACCGCGCGTTTTTGTTCGGCGACGCCGTCTACGAAGTCGTGCCGGTCTACGGCGAACGGCCATTCAGGCTGCGCGAACATCTCGACCGGCTGTCGAGGAGCCTCGCGGGGATCCGCATGCAGCCGCCGCTGACGCATGTCGAGTGGAGCGAGATCTGCGGTGAGCTGATTGAGCGCAACGGCGGCGGCAACCAGTATCTCTACATTCAGGTGACTCGCGGCGCGGAGTTCGGCCGCAACCACGCGTGGCCGGAGGGACTGAAGCCGACGCTGTTCGCATTCGCCACGGCGCTCGAGCCGCCCTCCCCGCAGCTGCTCGAGCAGGGGGTGTCGGCCGTCACGGCTGCGGACACGCGTTGGGCACGACGCGACATCAAATCCACTGCGCTGCTCGCGAACATCCTCCTCAAAAAGCTCTCGGCCGATGCCGGCGCCTTCGAAACCGTACTGCTAGAGTGCGGGGAGCTCACCGAGGGCTCATCGACCACGGTGCACATCGTCATCCAGGGTGCCATTCACACGCCGCCGAACGGCCATCAGATTCTTCCCGGCACGACGCGCGAGGTGGTCGGCGAGCTGGCGCACCGCTTGGGGCTGAGCAGCCTCAGCGTTCGCGTCACCGAGGCGCAGCTGCGCGCCGCGGACGAAATATGGCTGGCGTTTTCCACCCGCGGCCTCCTGCCGGTGACCAGGCTCGACGGCAGGCCCGTCGGCAGCGGCAAGCCCGGTCCGCTGTTCAAGCGGATGCACGCCGCATTTGTCGACTACACCCGCGAGCTCGCCGGCTCGCCGCCGTTATGAGCGGCACGACACAGCAGAGCTTTCCGAGCGAGTTTCCCATCAAGGTGATGGGCCGCCGAGGCAGCGATCTGCGCGCGCTCACGCAGGCGATCATCGAGCGGCACGCGGGACCCGTGCTCGAATCCAGCGTGCGGGTGCGCACCAGCGGAGACGGTAATTTCCTGGCGGTGACGTACATGGTGCTCGCGAGCAGCCGCGAGCAGCTCGATACCATCTACCGCGAGCTCACGGCCTGCAAATCGGTGCTGATGGCGCTGTGAACGAACCCCAATTGGCCGAGCAGATGGGGCATGAGCCCCGCGGCCGTTGAGTCGACATCGCAGCCGCCGCACAGGTCCGCGAGCCGAGTGACCGCCAGACCCGGGTAGCCGCACACGTTGATTCGTTCGAACGGCTCGAGATCCGTCGACACGTTGAGCGCCAGCCCGTGATAGCTGGCCCCGCGGCGGATGCGCAATCCGATACTCGCGAGTTTCGCGCCGTCGACGTACACCCCGGGGGCCTGCCGCGACCCGTGCGCCGCGATACCCAGCTCGGCTGCGTAAGCGATGACGGCGTTCTCGAGCGCCACGACCAGCTGCCGCACGCCAAGCGCGCGGCGGCGCAGGTCGATGAGCGGGTAGACCACGAGCTGGCCCGGCCCGTGATAGGTCACCTGTCCGCCGCGATCGATTTGCACCACCGGAATCGCGCCGGGCGACTTTACGTGCTCCGTGTTCGCATTGAGGCCCAAGGTGAACACCGGGGGGTGCTCGAGGAGCCAAATTTCATCGCGCGTCGACGCATCGCGCTCGTCGGTGAAGCGCTGCATCGCACGCCAGGTGGACTCGTAGGGCACGAGCCCAAGATGCCGAATCAGCGGTGTATCGCTCATCGAGCGATGTGGCGGGCAAGCGCCTGCTCGGCGCGATAGCTCGAACGCACCAGAGGGCCGGACACGCACTCCAGGAATCCCCGCTCGAGGGCCCAGTCGCGGTACTGCGCAAATTGATCAGGGCTCACGAAGCGCTCGACGTTCAGGTGATTCGGCGTCGGCCGCAGATATTGCCCCAGTGTGAGGATATCGACCGACGCCCTGCGCAGATCCGCCATGGCCGCAAGAATCTCGGCGTCCGTTTCGCCCAGGCCCAGCATCAGACTCGTCTTGGTGAGCACGGCCGGCCGATGCATCTTGGCGTGCTCGAGCACATCGAGGGTCTGCCGGTAACCGGCGCGCTGGTCCCTGACCTTAAGCGTGAGGCGCTCGACGGTCTCCACATTTTGGGCGAACACGTCCAACCCCGAATCTACGACGGTCCGCACGTCTTGCATGACGCCCGCGAAGTCCGGGGTCAGCGCCTCGACGGCGGTGTCCGGATTGTGCCGCTTGATGGCGCGAATCGCCGCCGCATAGTGTGCGGCTCCGCCGTCGGGCAGGTCGTCCCTGTCAACCGAGGTGAGCACCACGTATTTGAGACCCATCAACCCGACGGAGCGCGCAACGTTTTCCGGCTCGTCCGCATCCAACCACCCGCGCGGATTGCCGGTATCCACCGCGCAAAACCGGCAGGCGCGCGTGCAAACGGCGCCCATCAGCATGATCGTCGCCGTCCCCGCGTTCCAGCATTCGCCGATATTCGGGCATTTGGCCTCTTCGCAGACCGTGCTCAGCCGGTGTTCGCGAACGATGCTCTTGACCGCCGCGAACGGCGCGCCGGAGGCCAGCCGCGCGCGCAGCCACGGGGGCTTGCGGCCGGCATCGCTCGGCGGCGCGGCCGCAGCCCGTTTGATGCCGTCTTTGATCGCCGTAAACCCTTGAGGAGTCGTATATTTTTCCCCGCTCCGGGCGGGGCCTGGTTCCCTCAAGACGGGGATGCCTTTGAATTCCGACATGGCGCAATTGTACTCCAGGCGGGCTCCTACGCATTCAGGGCCTGCAGCCGCTCCACGGTGCCGACGTCTTCCCACAGCCCCGGATACAGCTCCGCGGAACAGCGCCGCGCCGCCATCGCGCGCAGCAGCAGCGGCTTCAACGGAAACACCCCATCGACGCAGTTCGCGAAGAACGCCGTCCGGTACACCGCGATCCCGGAAAAGGTGAACTGCAAGGCCGCGGTCGGCAGCGCGAGCCCCTGCTCCAAGCCAAAGTCCCCGTCAGGGTGCTGCGGCGGATTGGGGACCAGAATCAAGTGCGCATCCCGATCGTACGTCACGGCGGCCTGCGCGAAGGGATAGTCCGTGAAGATATCCCCGTTCACGACCAGAAACGCACCCGGACCCAAGTGCGGCAAGGCGCGGACAATGCCCCCCGCCGTCTCGAGTGCGCGCGGCGCTTCCTCGCTGTAATTGATCGTCACTCCGTAGCGCGAACCGTCGCCGAGGTAGTCCCTGATCACGGCTCCCAGCCAAGCGAGATTGATCACGATTCGCTCGATGCCTGCTTGCGCCAAGCGCTCGACATGATGCTCGATCAGCGGCTTGCCGCGCACTCGCAGCATGGGCTTGGGCGTATGGTCGGTCAGGGGCCGCATGCGCTCGCCGCGCCCAGCGGCCAATATCATCGCCGTGCGCGGTCGTTCGGGCGCCGCCGCGCTCATTGCGCGCCGACTCGCGCCTGCGCGTCGTGAAAGGACGGCTCGATGCGCGCGATGTAGTCGGCGAACTGCGCCGTCTCGGGATAGGCCGACGCCGTGGCTTGGGCGTATGCGAGCACGCGCGGCAGATCCTTCAGGTACCCGGTCTTGCCGTCGCGATAGTACAGGCGCGCGAAGATGCCGAGCACCTTGAGGTGGCGCTGCAGGCCCATCAGATCGAACCAGCGAATGAACGTGCGCTCATCGGCGTCCAGAGCGAATCCGGCACCGAGCAGCTGCTCGCGATACTGCAGAGCCCAGTCGATGACGCGCTTGGCGGGCCACGCGATGTAGCAATCCTTGAGGAGCGAAACCAGATCATAGGTGACGGCGCCGCGCACCGCGTCCTGAAAATCGAGGATTCCCGGGTTGGCGGTCTCGCTCACCAGCAGGTTTCGCGAATGATAATCCCGATGCACGAACGTGGCCGGCTGCACCGCGGCCGACTGCACGAGCACCTCGAACAGACCATCCAGCATGGCGCGCGCGGCCGCGTCGACCCTCACCCCGAGGTGGCGGCTCAAGAACCACTCGGGCAACAGCTCCATTTCACGCAGCAGCAGGGTGCGATCGTAGGGCGCCAGCGCGCGCGCGGCGGCGGCGCCCGCGGTTTGCATCCTGAGCAGCGCGGCCAGCGCATCGGCATAGAGGCGCTCGACATCATGATCCGCCGCCAGCGCATCCAGGTACTGCCGTGTGCCCAGATCCGACAACAGCAGCAAGCCCTGACGCATGTCCCGCGCCAGAACCAGAGGCACGTTCAAACCGATGGCCGCCAGGGAGCGCGCGACCCCGACGAAAGGCGCGAGCTCTTCTTTGTCGGGGGGCGCATCCATCACGATGTACGTGTCGCTGCCGCGGGTGAGGCGGAAATACCGGCGAAAACTCGCATCTCCGGAGGCCGGTTCGATCCGGCCGCCGGTGAAACCCAAATCGTCCACGACCCAGCGAGTCAGCAGCTCGAGGCGGGAATCGCTTGCATCCGGTACACCCATGCTTGACCATTCGTACGCCGCAACTGCGGCGGTTTAAGTATACCGACTAAGGCGATTCACTTTGCCCATGGCTTTTCATGTTCGAGTCGCATTCGCTGTTTTTTCCTGCCTCTTGGCAATTTCAATGGTTCGAGCCGGCGATATGTGCCCGGCGCCGCCCAAGCACAAGAGGGCGCCGGCAACCCCGATTCCCCAAGGCGACCATCGGATTCGTTTCGACAGCGACGCCGCCTCCCTCAGTGCCGACGGCGTCGCGGTACTGACCGGCCACGTGCAGGTTCATCAGGACCAGCGCAGCATCGCCGCCGACTCGATCACCTACGATCAAAAGACCGGTAAAGTGGTGGTCACGGGCGCCGTGGACTTCGAGGATCCGAAGCTCGGCATCCTCAGCAGCAACGGCACATACGACGCACTGGGGGGCGCGGACTTCAGCGAGGCCACCTTTAGGATCTTCGACCGCAACGGCCGCGGCTTCGCCAAGGAAATGGCGGTGCATCCGGACGGCAAAGTCGATCTGCTGAAGGTGCGCTATACCACTTGTCCCGTCGGCAACCAAGATTGGATGCTGCAGGCCTCCTCGATCAGTCTGGACACCAACGAGCAGGAAGGAACCGCGCACGGCGTGGTCATGCGCATCAAGGATATCCC
This sequence comes from uncultured Gammaproteobacteria bacterium, assembly GCA_963837045.1. GTDB lineage: Bacteria > Pseudomonadota > Gammaproteobacteria > Steroidobacterales > Steroidobacteraceae > Bog-1198. The sequence continues at coordinate 259,614 of CAWIMA010000014.1, read as the reverse complement.
CGTTTTCTACACGCCGTTCATCTCCTTCCCGCTGGGCGATGAGCGCAAGAGCGGTGTGCTGTTTCCGAGCTTCGGCCATTCCACCAACAACGGCTGGCAGCTGGAGGTGCCGTATTATTTCAATCTGGCGCCAAATTACGATATGACCCTGACCCCGGGTTACTTATCCGCGCGGGGGGTACAGCTCGGCGGCGAATTTCGCTTCCTGACGGCGAGCTCGCACGGTCAAGTGGAAGAGAACTTCCTGCCGGACGACAAGATCGAGCACGATAACCGCGCCTACCTGCACGTCAAAGATATCACCAACCTCGCGCCTGGTTTGCGCTTCGATACCGACATCGCCAGCGTCAGCGACAGCAGCTACTTCGAGGACTTCGCGGTGGGCGCGGAGCAGACCAGCGTCACCTTTCTCGAACGGCGCGCCGACCTGCTTTACTACGACGATACCTGGCGCATCCGCGCGCAGCTGCAGAACTTCCAGACCATCGACACCGCGCTCGACGCCGGCGACAGGCCGTATTCGCGCGTGCCGCGCGTCGAAGCGTACGGCCTGTGGCCGCTGTTCGACAGCCGCTTCATGGTGGCGCTGAACAGCGAGGTCACCAATTTCTTGCGCGAAGTCGGCCCCGCCGGCGTGCGTCTGGACCTGTCTCCGGAGCTGCGCTGGTCGAGCCGCGGTCCCGGATACTTCCTCGAACCCACGGTCGGCTATCACTTCACGCAATACGATTTGCAAAATGCCGCCGTGGGCGATCCGAGTTCGCCCACACTGACCGTGCCCTACGCGCGCCTCGACACGGGACTGATTTTCGAGCGGGACGCCGGGTCCGCGGGGCAGCGCACCCAGACACTGGAGCCGCGCCTGGTCTACAGCTGGGTCCCCTACCGCAATCAAAATGAACTGCCGATTTTCGACACAGGGCAGCCGGACATGAACCTGGTCGAGCTGTTTCGCACCAACCGATACGTCGGCGGCGACCGCATCGGCGATGCCAATCAGGTCGCGTTCGGCATGACCACGCGGCTGTTCAACGAGGCGAGCGGGGCTCAGTACCTGTCGGCGACCATCGGCCAGATTCGTTCCTTCATCGTCCCCCGGGTGTACCTGCCGGACGAGTCGACGCAGACCGTGCCCGGACAGACTCTCACCACTCTGCCCGGGCAGCAGTCGCAGGTGATCTTGCCGGGGCAAAATCTGCCGACGCTGCCCGGGCAGACGCTCTCGACCGCGCCCGGACAGACCCCCCAGACCTACCTCGCCTCGGACCTCGTCAGCGAGGTGTCGGTGACGGCATACAAGAACTGGAGCGTCAACCTTGACTACCAGTGGAATCCAAACACTTCGCAGAGCGAAAAGACAGAGGTGTTGATCCAGTACCGGCCCGACCCGTCCAAGGTGGTGAACCTCGGCTATCGCTACCAGCAGGACATCCTGAAGCAGTACGACGGCTCCTTTGCCTGGCCGATCGCCGGCCACTGGAACACGGTCGGTCGCTGGGTTTACTCGCTCCAAAGCCGGCAGACCGTCGAACAACTGGCCGGGTTCGAATACAAGAGCTGCTGCTGGCGGATTCAGGTGGTGCAGCGCCGCTATCTCACCAACCATACGGGGGGACTGAACACCTCGATTGCATTACAATTGGAACTGACGGGCTTGAGTTCGGTCGGAAAGCCAGCGGGTACTCTTTTGTCGAGAGAGATCAGCGGCTATTCGACGCGCGACCCCAATGCCGAGTAGTCAAACCCTTTTATGACCCGATTTTCTACGAAGTAAGCGACTTATGCGCAAATTAGCGGCTGTTTGCTGCCTCCTGACCATGACGAGCCTGGCCGCCCCGGGGGTTCGAGCGCAGACCCGGGATATCGGCGTGCACGGCGCCATGCTCGACCGGATAGCGGCCATCGTCAACGACGGCCTGGTCTTGAAGAGCGAATTGGACGAGCAAATGGACTCGGTCACGAAGCGGCTCAAGGAGCAGAAGGTGGAATTGCCGCCTGAAAGCGTGCTGCGGCAGCAGGTACTCGACCGGTTGATTTTGCAGGAAATCCAATCGCAGCGCGCGAAGCGGGTCGGTCTGACCATCTCCGATGAGCAACTGAACGGTGCGCTGCAAGAGATCGCGCAACGCAACAAGATACCGTTCGATCAATTGCCCACCGCCCTCGCCGCACAGGGTGTCGACTACAAGCAGTATCGCGAATCCATGCGCAAGGAACTCACGTTGAGCACCTTGAGGCAGCGCGACGTGATCGCCCACATCAATGTGACCCCGCGCGAGCTCGAGCAGTATCTCGAACGCCAGCAATCTGCGGCGGCCAACGACGAGTTCAACGTATCGCATATTCTGTTGTCTCTGCCCGCGGCGGCCAGCCCGCAGCAGCTCGTAGAAATCGAGCACAAAGCCCAGAGCATTGCCGACCGGGCCGCGAAGGGCGAGGACTTCGGCGAGCTGGCGATCGCCAATTCGAACAGCCAGACGGCGCTCGACGGCGGGCAGCTCGGGTGGCGCAAAGGCAGCCAGCTGCCGCAGTTCATCCTGGAACTCGTCACCAAGATGAAGCCAGGGGACGTGAGCCAGCCGGTGCGTACACCGAGCGGCTTTCACATCGTGAAGCTCAATGAGCGGCGCGGCGGCGAGACTCAGGTCATCGTCAACCAGATCCACGTACGGCACATTTTAATGAAGCCGAACGAGCTGGATGACGATGCCACCGTGCGCGAGAAGCTGTCCAAGCTCCGCGAGCGCATTTTGAAGGGCGAGGATTTTGCCGGCATCGCATCGACGACTTCCGAGGATCCGGGCTCCGCGCCGGACGGCGGCGACCTGGGATGGAGCGGCCCGGGCACCTTCGTGCCGGAATTCGACAAGGCGATCGCGGACCTCAAACCGAATGAAATCAGCCAGCCCTTCAAAACCCGGTACGGCTGGCACATCGTGCAACTGTTGGGCACCCGCACCTACGACAGCACCGACGACGTGCGCCGGCAGAAGGCGTTTGCCGCGATCCGCGAAAGCAAGGCGGACGAGGAAACCGAGCTTTGGCTGCGCCGACTACGCGACGAAGCCTTCGTCGAAATCAAGATGTAGTGTACGTACCGCGAATCGTCATCACCTCGGGCGAGCCGGCCGGAATAGGGCCGGACGCCTGCGTCATCCTGGCCCAGGACGATTGGCGGGCCGATCTCGTGGTGGCGGCTGATGCCGCCGTGTTGGCGCAGACCGCTGCGGCGCTCGGCCTTCCGCTCACCATCGAGAAGTATGACTCCTCGATGCCCATCGCGGCGCATCGGGCCGGGGTTCTCAAAGTAATGCATATACCGACTGCGCAGCCGGTTGTCGCCGGCGAATTGAACCCTCGCAATGCGGCCTACGTGATCGAAATGCTGGATCGCGCTTGCGACGGCTGCATGAACGGGGAATTCGCCGCGATGGTGACGGCGCCGGTGCAGAAAAGCACGCTCATGGACGCCGGTTTTGCGTTCACCGGGCATACCGAATATCTGGCGGCACGGAGCCGGGCGGCGCTGCCGGTCATGATGCTGCAGACCACGGGACTGCGGGTCGCGCTGGTGACCACACACATGGCGCTGGCCGACGTGCCGCGTGCAATCACCGCAGAGCGCTTGCGGGCAACGCTGCGCATCGTGCACACGGACTTGGAGCGGCATTTTGGCCTGAGCCCGCCGCGCATTGCCGTGTTGGGCTTGAATCCGCACGCCGGGGAATCCGGTCACATGGGCCGGGAGGAGATCGAGGTGATCCATCCGGTGATTCGGCAATTGCAGGGCGAGGGCTTGAACCTTCGCGGCCCGGTGCCGGCGGACACGGCATTTACGCCGCAGTTCCTGGCGACCGTGGATGTCGTGGTGGCCATGTACCACGACCAGGGGCTGCCGGTGATAAAGCACGCCGGATTCGGCAATGCGGTGAACGTGACGCTCGGTCTGCCGATTTTGCGCACCAGCGTCGATCACGGCACCGCCCTGTCTCTGGCGCGCACCGGCAACGCGGACACCGGGAGCCTGCGGGCCGCCTTGACGCTGGCGATTGATCTGGCGGGCGCTGGGAGCCTGTCTGAGTAATCCGCGTGAGCCGCGTTGGTTGGGAGAGGGAGCGGGTGCAAGGCGCGCGGCGCAGGCAGTAGCGGCACTACGGCCCAGCCGCGCAACGCCGCAGACGCCCCTCTCCCAACCAACCCGAAGGGACCGGGCAGATGGATTACTCAGACAGGCTCCAGACTATGGCGGTTCGTAAGCGCTTCGGCCAGCACTTCCTGCACGATCCGGTCGTCATCCGCCGAATCATCGAAGCCGTTTCGCCGGCGAGCGGCGAGCGCATCGTGGAGGTCGGCCCCGGCCGCGGCGCGCTCACGTGGGGCCTGCTCGAGCGCGCCAAGCACTTGGACGTCATTGAAATCGACCGCGATCTCGCCCAATCCCTGCAAGCCGACCCCCGTGCAGCGGCCCATTTGCGAGTGCACGTGGGCGATGTGCTCGACACCGATTTCGTGCGCCTGCGCGCCGACGGTGCGCCGCTGCGGATCGTGGGGAACCTGCCCTACAACATCTCCACGCCGTTGCTGTTTCGCCTGCTGAGTCAGCGGGCGGCGATTGCCGACATGCATTTCATGCTGCAAAAGGAAGTCGTCGACCGAATGGCGGCGCAGCCCGGCGCAAAGGATTACGGACGCTTGACCGTCATGCTCGCCGCCTACGCGGAGGTCGAAGGCTTGTTCGAGGTGGGTCCGGGCGCTTTTCAGCCGCGCCCGAAGGTATGGTCCGCCATCGTGCGTTTGCGGCCGAGCCTCCAGCCGCGCTTCGCCATCGGCAGCGACGGCGCGCTGCGGGCGTTGGTGAGCGCCGCATTTTCACATCGCCGCAAGACACTGCGGAACGGCTTGAAGGGCCTGTTGACCGGCGAGGACATCGAGAGTTGCGGCATCGATCCGCAGCTGCGGCCAGAAACCCTCGCGCCTGCGCAATTCGGCCGGCTCGCCGCCCACTATTGCCGGCTGCGCGACGCTGCGGCCGGACAAAGCGCTTGATCGCCGCGCACTCGGCTATACTTGAAATCGCATGCCCGGCTACCAAAAGGTATTGGTACTGTTGGATCTGTCGGACGACAGCGAGCGGGTATTCATCGCCGGTCGAGATCTGGCGGCGTATTCGAATGCCTCGATGGTCGCCTTGCATGTGGTGGAATTCGTGCCGGTCGAGCCCATGGGGGAATCTCTGATGCCGACCATGCAAATCGAGGAGGAGCTGGTCAAGCGCTCGCGCGAAAGGCTCGGTGAGCTCATCGGGCGCCTCGGGTCGGCGCGAACCGCATACCGAGTCGAGGTCGGCAACACCAAGGCGGAGATCCTGCGGGTCGCCGAGGAAGAGCGCGCGGATTTGATCGTGCTCGGCAGCCGCGAACGCCATGGCCTGGCCATTCTCGTCAATTTCACCGAGGATGCGATCCTGCACGCGGCGCATTGCGATGTGCTGGCGGTGCGTCTGAACTAGTGCGATGCAGACTATGACATCCGAGCTGGGGAATCCGAGGATTCGTGTCGAGGTCGAGACCTCCTATATCGAGGAGCAGTCGGACCCGCGCGACAAGCGATTCGTATTCTCGTACACCATCACCATACGCAACGAAGGCCCGGTGCCTGCGCGGCTGCTCACACGCCACTGGATCATCACCGATGCGAATGGCAACGTGAAGGAAACGCGCGGCGACGGAGTGCTCGGTGAGCAGCCGTACTTGAAGCCCGGACAGGGATTTCGCTACTCGAGCGGCGCCGTGATCGAGACTCCGGTCGGCACCATGCAGGGCAGCTATCAAATGATGGCGGACGACGGCCAGCAATTCGATGCGCCGATCGCGCCGTTCCGGCTGGCCATGCCCGGAGTTCTGCACTAGGAGCCTGACTGATGGCGCTTTACGCGATCGGCGACGTGCAGGGCTGCGACGCCGAGCTCGAGGCGCTGCTCAAGGCGATTCGCTTCTCGGCAGACCGGGACCGGCTTTGGTTCGTGGGCGATCTGGTCAACCGCGGGCCCGCGTCGCTGCGGGTATTGCGGCGCGTCCGCGCTCTGGGCGATGCCGCCACGATCACGCTGGGCAATCACGATCTGCACCTGCTGGCCGTTGCGTACGGATGCGCGCGGCTGCGCGGCGACGATACCTTGACCGATGTGTTGGCCGCGCCCGATCGCGATGCGCTGCTCGAATGGCTCCTGCGCCGCCCGCTGCTGCACGAGGATCTCGCGCTCAATCTGTGCCTGCTGCACGCGGGGCTGCCTCCCCAGTGGGACATGCCGACGGCGCGCGCCTGCGCGCGCGAGTTCGAGCGCGCCCTGCAGCTCGAACCCGCGAAGGTGTTCAAACAGATGTACGGCAACAAGCCGGATCGCTGGGAGAATGTTCAAAGCGGCGAGGAGCGGCTGAGGTTCATCGTCAATTGCTTCACCCGGCTGCGCTATCTGGACGCGGGCGGCCGGTTGGCGCTTCGCGCCAAGGACGCGCCGGGAAAGTCGCGGAGCCATTCGCTGATTCCGTGGTTCGAGGCGGCCAACGCCCGCTGGCGCGGCCCGCTATTCGTATTCGGCCATTGGTCGACGCTGGGATTTTTCCGCAATACGGATGTGATTGGACTCGACACCGGCTGCGTCTGGGGAGGAAGCTTGACGGCGCTGCGGCTGGACACTCCGGCCTCGGCACCCGTGCACATCGATTGCCGTAACGGTCACTCACCGCCGACGGGGTCCGCAAACCGATTCAGTGAACCTCCGTAGGGGCTTTCGACCGTGCCGATGCAGGCGAAGTTGCACGAGCCCGCTATAATGCGGCCATGCATATTGCGGCGCCGTTCAACCTGCACGCATGGATCGAGCAAAATCGCGGCCTGCTCAGGCCGCCGGTCGGCAACAAGCTGCTGTTCGAAGACAGCGAGTTCATCGTCATGGCCGTGGGCGGCCCGAACTCGCGCAAAGATTTTCACCACGACCCGGGCGCGGAATTCTTCTTCCAGCTGGCGGGAGACATGGTGCTGCGGACCATTCAGTCGGGCCGCCGGACCGACGTGCCGATCCGTGAAGGCGAGGTATTCCTGCTGCCCTCCGAGGTGCCGCATTCGCCCCAGCGCCCCGCGGGCAGCGTCGGAATCGTCGTGGAGCGGCGCCGCGGCGCCGCTGAATTGGACGGCTTCTCGTGGTATTGCGAGAATTGCGGGCATTGCCTGCACCTGGAGCGCGTGGCGGTCCAGCACATTGACACGCAGCTGCCGGCGGTTTTCGAGCGATTCTATTCGAGCATTGAGCGCCGTACCTGTACGTCGTGCGGAACCGTGCTGCAGCCGCCGGCCGCAGACCTCGCCCGATCGAGCGGAGTCTGACGAACCCGGCTCTAACCGCGGCGGATGCGCTGGAGCGGGACGCGCACGATCCGTTGGCCGCGTTCGCGGGCGAATTTCACCACCCGCGCGACGCCGCCGGCCGTAGGTTGATCTACTTGTGCGGTCATTCTCTCGGACTGCAGACCAAATCAACCGCGGATTTCGTCGCGCAGGAATTGGCCGACTGGCAGCGCTTGGCTGCCCTCGGGCACCACGCGGCGCAGCGTCCGTGGATCGGCTATCACGAGCGCGCCGCCGCCGCTCTGGGCGCTCTGGTCGGCGCCGGCGCGAGCGAAGTCGTCGCCATGAATTCGCTGACCGTGAATCTGCACTTGATGATGGTCAGTTTTTTCAGGCCCGACGGCGGGCGCAACCGTGTGCTCATCGAGAAATCGGCGTTTCCATCGGATCGCTACGCAATCGTCTCGCAGCTCGAATTCCACGGACTCGACCCACAGCAGCACCTGATCGAGGTCGAGCCGCGCGCGGGCGAACGCACCCTGCGGACCGAGGACCTCATAGCGCGAGTGGAGCGCGAGGGATCCCGCTTGGCGCTGGTGCTGCTGCCCGGAGTGCAGTATCTCACCGGGCAGGCCTTGGACCTGGCGCCGCTGATCGCGGCCGCGCGCAGCGTGGGCGCAACCGCCGGCCTCGATCTTGCGCACGCGGTCGGCAATGTGCCGTTGCGCCTGCACGATTGGAATGCCGATTTCGCGGTCTGGTGCAGCTACAAGTACCTGAATGCGGGACCCGGCGCCATCGGCGGCTGTTTCGTCCACGAGCGCCATGCGCGCCGCCGTGACTTGCCGCGCTTCGCCGGCTGGTGGGGACACACCAAGTCGACGCGCTTCGAGATGGGGCCGCAATTCACTCCCATCGAGGGCGCCGAGGGCTGGCAAATCAGCAATCCGCCGGTGTTGTCCACGGCCCCGCTGCTGGCCTCACTCGAGGTCTTTCAGCGCGCAGATTTAGCGAGGCTGCGCGAGAAATCGATTGCTCTCGCCGCTTACTTTGAGCGCCTGCTCGAAGACCGGCTCCCCCAGGCGGTCGAGATCATCACTCCTTCCCAGGCTCACGAGCGCGGCAGTCAGCTGAGCCTCCGGCTCGCGCTTCCGGCACTCCAGGCGAAGCGCTGCCACGAGCGCCTGACCGCCGCCGGCGTGTTGGGCGACTGGCGCGAGCCGGATATCGTGCGCCTGGCCCCCGTTCCGCTCTACAACTCGCACCACGACGTGTTCACGGCCGTCGACGCTCTGGCCCGCGCGGTCGGCTCATGAGCTTGCCGAGCGATTCGGTGTCCATCGTGGGCGCGGGTCCGACGGGCGCCCTGCTCGCGATCCTCTTGCAGCGCCGCGGTGCGCGAGTGAGGCTCTACGAGAGCCGGCCGGACCCGCACGGCGGCGCAGGCGAGTCGGGCCGATCCATCAATCTGGCGCTCGCCGATCGCGGCATCCATGCGCTCAAACTCGCCGGAGTGTTCGATGAGATCCGCGGCGCACTGGTCCCCATGCGCGGACGGATGGTTCACCGGCAGGACGGCTCGGTTTCACTGCAGCCCTACGGCCTGCGCCCGCGCGAAGTGATCTACTCCATCTCGCGGCACCGGCTCAACCAGGCGCTGCTCCGCGTCGCTCTGGGGCAGCCGCGCGTTGCCGTGAAATTCGAGCATCGCCTGGAGAATGCGGATTTCGAGGCGCGGGTCGCGCAGGTGCGGGATCTGCGGCAGGGGCTCGAGGTGAGCGTGCCGATGGGGCCGGTGCTGGCCACCGACGGCGCCGGCTCGGTGATGCGCCGTCGCATGGCCGCGCTCGGCCTGATAGAGGCGCGCGAATCGGATCTCGAGCACGGCTACAAGGAACTGTCGATTCCGGCGGACGCGCACGGCGGTTATCGGATGGCTCGCGAGGCGCTGCACATCTGGCCGCGCGGCGGCTATATGCTGATCGCGCTGCCGAACGATGACGGCAGCTTTACGGCCACTCTATTTCTGCCCAGAAACGGCCCCGCGAGCTTCGCGAGCTTGACCTCGCCCGCCTCGATCGAGCGGTTTCTATCGGCGAATTTTGCCGATGCGCGCGCATTGATGCCGGATGGCGTGGCGGAGTTCCAGCGCAATCCCACGGGGTTTCTCGGCACGGTCTACGCCGCAGGCTGGCATGTTTCCGGGACGGCCGCGCTCATCGGCGATGCGGCGCACGCCGTCGTGCCCTTTCACGGGCAGGGCATGAACTGCTGCTTCGAGGACTGCGTCGAATTCGACGCCTGCACGCTCCGCCATTCCTCCTGGGAGGATGTGTTCGCCGAGTTCTACCGGATTCGCAAGCCCAACACCGAGGCGATTGCGGCCATGGCCCTCGAAAATTATCTGGAGATGCGCGAGCGGGTCGCCGATCCGAAGTTTCAGCTGCAGCAAGCGCTGTCGCTGGAGCTCGAGCGGCGCTTTCCCACCCGCTTCATACCGCGCTACTCCATGGTGATGTTTCATCACGAAATTTCGTATCGGACCGCGCTCGAGCGCGGCAGCGTCCAAACGCGGCTGCTCGAGGAGCTGACCGCGGGCGCCGCCGCCCTGGAGGACATCGACTACGGCCTCGCAGAGCGCGAGATCGAGTCCCGGCTCGCGCCGATCATCGTCTCTCCAGGGTGAGGAAACTATAGGCGCAAGAATTCCTGTCGTCCGCCTCGTGGCGTTCGCGGAACGATTCATGCCAGCAAGCGCCGCGCCAGCCGTCGAAGAAGGTATCCCCGTCCTCGACCCGCGCATGCACGAGCGTGAGATGTATGCGCGAGACGAACGGCAGGCATTGACGATAGATATCGGCGCCGCCGATCACCATGAGGGCAGCGCTCGGGCCGGCGGCGGTGCGCGCGGCATCGACACTCGCCACGACGCCGCAGTCGACCGGTGCAAAGTCCGGTGAGCGGCTCAGCACCAGATTGGTTCTGCCCGGCAGGGCGTGGCCGATCGACTGGTAGGTCTTGCGGCCCATGAGCACGTGTTTGCCGAGGGTGAGCGCCTTGAAACGGCCCAGATCCGCCGACAGCCGCCACGGCAGCCGATTGGCGCGCCCGATGACATCGTTCTCCGCGACCGCAACGATCAGCTCCATGCGCGACGCTCAGGCGACACGGCACTCGCTCAGTATCCACTGCGTCAGCTCCTGCAAATCCTCGCGCGCCTGATCCTCCGGCCGGTGCAGCAGGACGTAGCTCTCGTTCGTGGTCAGCTCGGCTTCGAACAGCTTCACCAAACCTCCGGCCGCGAACCGATCGGCGCTGAGGCGCGCGGGCACGAGCGCGACTCCCACGCCCTGCTCGGCCGCGAGCACCACCGCGGACATGGTGTCGAGACGCACCAGTCGGTTGGGCTTGATCGGGGGGATCTGCAGCCCCTGCGCCCAGCGCTCCCACGCATCGCGCCGCTCCTCGTGCAGCAGCAGAGTCTTGCCGTTCAAGTCGGTATAGCCGTCGATCGGGTTTTCGAGAAGAAAACTCGGCGAGCACGCCGCGATGAAAGTCTGCGCGAACAGCTCGTGCACCGTGAGCCCGTCCCAGGGTCCGGTGCCGACGACAATGGACAGGTCCGCTTCCGCAGGATGGGTCTTCGGCGCCGAGAAAGTCGTCTCGATGCGGATGTCGGTTTCCTCGCGGGCCTGCGAGAACGACGCGAGCCGCGGCAGCAGCAATTCATTGGCAAAAAACGGCGGCACGTTCAGCCTGATGATCGTGCGGCCAAAGCGCACTTGCAGCTGTTCCGTGACGGACTCGAGCTTGGAGAAAATGTCGCTGATGTGCTCGAGGTAGTGGGCGCCCGCATCGGTCAGCGTCAGTGAGCGCACGCCCCGCTCGAACAGTGCGACGCCCAGCTGCTCTTCCAGCGACTTGATTTGATGGCTGACCGCGGACGGCGTGACGAACAGCTCCTCGGCAGCCGCCTTGAAGCTCTTGTGCTTGGCCGCGACTTGGAACGTCTTTAAGAATTTGAGCGACGGCAAACGCATATGTTCAGCCAAACTTAATCTCGATGCTGCGTAGTGACATACCCGAAAGGTAGCGTGCGGGCGTTACACTTCTACATGTTACCATTTCTCCTAGCAATATTTATGCCAAGTGCTATATTGCGTGCCTCGCCTCCGGGCACGAGGCGCTGCTGCGTTTGCGGGCGTACCGCGCGGGCCGCCGCACGCATCTGGAACATAAACTCAGTCGCGGCTGCGAAACCAGCCGGTGAGGCTCAAGCGGCCGCACTGCGTCGGCAGCACCGCGTGTTCGCGCTGCTCGGTCAAAAAAGCCACCAGCCGCCCGCCCACCGGCTCGATGTCGCGATACCCCCCGTCGCCGGAGAAAATCCGCAGCTGCCCGCCGTCGGCCGCTTTCCAGCGCTGATTGAGGTACAGCACGAGCGACACGCGGCGCTGGCCGCGAAGCTGCGGCTGGTCGACATGGCGCGCGTACCCGGCGCCGGGCGGATACCAGGCGTAGTGCATCTCGAGTTCGAACAGCCCTAGGAAGGCATCGCGGTTCAATTGCAGGCGCAACTCCTCGAGCGATTCCCGGAGCCCGCGCTCCGCCGCGAACAGCGGCTCCGTCAACCAGCGGATGGAATCGCCGCGAACGTCCGCGCGGTGCTGCAGCGTGCGATCCGCGCCGATGCGTGCCGCCGCGAACTCGCCGCGCTCGCGGCGCCTGCCGGCGCAGCCGATCAGTGCGCGCACCTGGCGCGCGGTCAGGAATCGATCGCGAACCGCGATGCCGTCGCTGCGCAGATCGGCATCCAATCCGTCGCGGAGCATCGGCGTCAGCCGCCGCGGCGCCGCGCGGCCTTGCGCTTGGCCGCCTTGCGCTTGGCCGCCTTGCGCTTGCGCGGCTTCTGCGGCGGCTCCAGCATGCTGCCCCGGCAGCTCTGCGCGCCGCAGCGGCAAGCGAAGACTGCTTCCAGGTTGGGCGCGTCATCCGCGTCGCGCTGAATTTGATAATCGTAGGCGAGCTCTTCGCCCGGCTGAATGGTGCGGACGGCCTCGATGAAAATGCGCTTTCCCGCGGCGGTGCTCTGGCAATTCGGATCGCAGCCGTGGTTGATGTAGCGCGCCTCATTGCCGTTCACTCCGGCGTCGATGACGATTTTCGCATCGACCGTGAACAGGAAGGTGTGGTTGTCCTTCGGATCCTTGCCCTCGTAGCGCGCATCGGCCTCCATGTGGCTGACCCGATCGCCGAGGTACTCTATGACGGTGGTACCCTTGCGAATCCGGCGCAGTGCGAACACACCGTGGCCGTGGATGGGCGAGTGGCGTACTTCGATCATCGGCCGCTGCCGGCGCCCGCGCTCGCTCATACCGCGATCGGTGCTTTGATCGCCGCGTGATGCCGGTAATCCAGAATATCGAAATCCTCGAACGAGTATTCGAACAGACTCGGCGGCTTGCGCCGAATCGCCAGCCGGGGCAGCGGGTACGGAGTCCTCGACAGCTGCAGGTCGGCCTGCTCCAGATGATTGAGGTACAGGTGGCAATCGCCGCCGGTCCAGATGAATTCTCCGGCTCGAAGAGCGCATTGCTGCGCGACCATATGGGTGAGCAGCGCATAGGATGCAATATTGAATGGCACGCCGAGCAGCGCATCGGCGCTGCGCTGATACAACTGGCAGGACAATCGATCGCCGGACACGTAGAACTGAAAAAGAACGTGGCACGGCAGCAGCGCCATCTGCTCCAGTTCACCCACGTTCCAAGCGCTCACGACCAGGCGCCGCGAGTCCGGTTTCGACTTGATCTGCTCGACCACGCGCGCAAGCTGATCCACGTTGCGGCCGTCCGCGGTCGGCCAGCTGCGCCACTGCTTGCCGTACACCGGGCCCAGATTGCCGTTCTCGTCGGCCCATTCATCCCAGATGGTCACCTGGTGCTCGTGCAGGTACTTGACGTTGGTGTCGCCCCTGAGGAACCACAGGAGCTCGTAGATGATGGAGCGCAGGTGCAGCTGCTTGGTGGTGACCAGCGGAAATCCCGCCTCCAGGTCGAAGCGCATCTGATGGCCGAACACGCTCAGCGTGCCGGTGCCGGTCCGGTCTTCCTTGCGCGCGCCATGCGCGCGTATCTGGTGCAGGAAATCGAGATATTGCCGCACGCCCCGCTCCCAGACCTAAGCCTTGACGGGGCTCAAATTACCGCTCGCCTGATGGCGCCGGTAGGCATAAATCATCATCGCGGCGCCGGCGACGATCATGGGTGTCGTCAACAGCATGCCCATGGTCAGCCATTGACCCGCCAGATATCCGATATTGGCATCCGGCAGGCGAACCCACTCGACCGCAAAGCGCGCGCATCCGTAGATGACCAGGAACAGTCCGAGGGGCGCCAACCGCGGCCGCGGCTTGCTGGTGAACCACCACAGCGCCAGGAACAGCACCAGGCCCTCGAGCGTCGCCTCGTACAGCTGGGACGGGTGTCTCGATATCAGCTCCCCCTCGGCGTTCGGGACACCGAATCCCCACGGCAAGTCCGTCGGCTTGCCCCAAAGCTCGCCATTGATGAAATTTCCAATCCGCCCCGCCATCAGCCCGACGCCCGGCAGCGGCGCCACGAAGTCCAGCACGTCGGCGGGATGCTTGTGTTTTGCGCGCGCAAACAGCAGCGTGGCGACGAGCACGCCCAACATGCCGCCGTGGAAGGACATGCCGCCGTCCCAAATATGAAAGACGTTCAGCCAATTCTCGGTGATCACGTCGTGGCCGTAAAATATGCACCAGCCGACCCGCCCGCCGACGATGACGCCGACGGCGCAGTAAAAAATGAGATCATCGATGTCGAGCCCCGTCCAGGTCGATCCCGGCTGGCGTGCGCGGTAGCGCGCCAGCGCCCAGGCCGCGACGAATCCGATCAGGTACATGATGCCGTACCAATGCACCTTGAGCGGCCCGATGCCGAACACGGGGCCGATCGAGATGGCGATGGGATTGATATGAGGATAGGTAAGCATGCGCGCTACTTTAAACCGTCGGTCACGCGACAGAAATAGGCCTTGAGGTAGCGCGTTTCCGGAATCGCGGGATGCACGGGATGGTCCGGCGCTTGGCCGCCCATTTCCAGCAGCTGCAGGTGCTTGACCGCGCCGCGCGCCGCCTTGGCGATCGCATCCTGCAGCTCTTCGGCGCTCACATGGTACGAGCACGAGCACGATACCAGGATGCCCTCGCCGGCGAGCAGCTGCATCGCGAGCTGATTCAAGCGTTTGTAAGCTGCAAGCGCCTTGGGCAGATCCTTCTTGCGCTTGGCGAACGCGGGCGGATCCAAGATCACGATGTCGAATTGCGCGCCCTCCTCCGCGAGCGCTTCCAGCACGTCGAAGGCATCGCCCTTGCGTGTGGTCAGCTCGAGGGAATTGCGCTCGGCGTTGATCGCAGCCAGCTCCAGGGCGGCCGCCGAGCTGTCGATGCAAATCACCTCGCCCGCACCGTCGCGCGCCGCGCGTGCGCCCCAGGCGCCCACGTAGCTGAATACATCCAGAACACGCGCGCCCTTGCGCACATACTTCGTCAATGCGCGCCGGTTGGCGGCTTGATCGAAAAACCAGCCGGTCTTCTGCCCTTCTGCCAGCGGCACCGAGAATCTCAAGCCTCCCTCGACGACCAGTGCGAGCCGATCGAGTTCGCCCCGGGCGACCTCGACGTAAAGCGGCAATCCCTCCGGTTCGCGCGCCGCGCCGTCGTTCTTGAATAGCAGCGTGTCGCACTTGAAAACCTGCAGCGCGGCCTCTTGAATTTGTGGCTTGAGCCTCTCCATCCCGGCTGTGGCGATTTGCACCACGCATTGGGCCCCATAGCGGTCGATCACCAGACCGGGCAATCCGTCGGCCTCGCCGTAGACCGCGCGGTAGTAGGGTTCGGCGTAGAGACGTTCGCGCAGTGCGAGCGCGATGCGCATCCGCTCCGCAAACCATGCCGCGTCGGGCAGCTTCCAGGTGCTGAGCAGGCGCGCGCTGATCAGCGATTGCGGATTGACGTACGCCAAGCCCAGAGCGCGGTCGTTGTGCGACAGCACGCGCACCAATTCCCCGACCTTGAATTTGAGCAGGGGCGTTTGTTGGGTGTCGACTTCGTTGCTGAAGACCCAAAGATGCCCGGCGTGCAGACGGCGGTCTTCGTTGCGCTTCAGACGCAGCGCAGGCAATTGCGCGGCTATTCCAAGTTCAGGCATGGGGGGAGTCTAACCGCAGCCGCGCGAGTTGAGCCGCGATTCGTGCTTTCAGCTCGCCGTGCAGCGCATCCGAGTAGGGCGCCGCGAGCGCCCAGTCGAGCGCCCACGGCTGCGCGGTGCGCGTGGCCGCCGGCTCGGCGGCGTATCGTGGGAAGACATGCGCATGCAGCGCCGGCTCGAGGTTGCCGAATATCGCATAGTTGATGCGCACCGCCGCCGTACTCGCGAGCAGCGCATCGCCGATGAGCGCCATGTCGGAGAGAAACTGCGCCCGCCGGTCGAGCTCGAGCGCATTCAACTGATACACCACCGGATCCGGAAGCAGCAGGCAGTACCCGTCGAACACCTGTCTTTCGCCCATCACCACCCAGCCGGAGCGCAGCTTGGCGACGATCGCCGGGAAATCGCCCGCCCGGCAGCGCTCCACCGTGCGATGTATCGCGGTCGCGGCCAAGGCTGCAGCAGCCACTCGCTCAATCACCAGCCGAACTGCGGCGTCGAGGCGGCGTAGCGTCCGGCCCGCATCCATCCTCCTGGTGGCACGGCATGCAGTTCCCGCTGTAGATTCGTGCACCCCGCCGCGCAGACGCCGAGCAGCGCGAGCAGGGGCCGTGTACCGTGCTTCTTCATACCGTGGATCGTAGCAAATGCATCCTGAGGAGTACTTGAGTTGAGAGTCATAGCAACCGCGCTGGCCGTCATCATCGCGGCATTTACGCCCCTTGCCCCGGCTCGAGCGACGGACGAGGAGGCGCTGAAGCAAATCATTGCGGATCGCCCTGCGGCATATCTCGATTGGTCGGTGGCGGTCGGCGAACGCGAACGGATGGCCAAGCTTTACCAGGATACCGGCTATCGGCTGCTGTGGAGCGACGGCGCGAAGCCGACTGCGCAGGCCATCGCCCTGATGCAGGAGCTTCAGCGCGCCAGCGAGCGTGGATTGGACCCGGCTGACTATCCTGGCGATCGCTTGGCCCCCTCACTGGCGCGGTTGACCGGCGTGCCGCATGCCGGACCCGAGCAGTGGGCGCAGTTCGATGCCGCCTTGACGCTCGCCGGGCTGCGGTTCATATCGGATCTGCATCTTGGCCGGATCGATGCCGCTACGGTCGGACACAATCTCACCCTCGACCGCGTCGAGCTGGACATACCGGCCGCGCTCGAGCATCTGGCGGGCGCGGCCAACGTGGCCGCCGCACTCGACGCGCTCGAGCCGCAGTTCGGGCACTACGCGCTGCTGAAGCAGCAGCTGGCGCGCTATCGGACTCTGGCCGGCGAACCGGGGCTGACCAATCTGCCGCCGCTGCGCGCCAGATCGGTGAAGCCGGGCGATGCCTATGCCGGCGCGCCGCAGCTGCAGGGTCTGCTGGCCGCGCTCGGCGACGCCGCGCCGCAGCCGGAGCCGCAGCCGCAGCCGGAGCCGCAGGCGCCGCCTCAAACGCTGACCGCCACGCTCAGCGACGCCCTGAAGCGTTTTCAGAGGCGCCATGGCGAGAAAGCCGACGGCATCTTGGGGGGCGCCACCTTCGCCGAGCTGACCCGGCCATTGAGTGCGCGGGTGCGGCAAATCGAGCTGACCATGGAGCGTTGGCGCTGGTTGCCGGAGCAGCTCACCAGCGCGCCCATCATCGTCAACATTCCGCAGTTTCGCCTGTTTGCGTTCGAGTCGACCGCCGACTCCGAAGCGCAGATCCGCCAAATGGACGTCATCGTGGGCAAGGCGTTCCAGGCGACTCAAACGCCGGTGTTCAGCGCGCAGATGACCTATGTGGTGTTCCGCCCGTACTGGGAGGTTCCCTACAGCATCGGGCGCAAGGAGATCGTCCCGAGCGCGCGCCGCGATCCGGCCTACCTCGATCGCCACCAAATGGAGATCGTCCGCGGCTTCGGCGACTCGACGATCATGCCGCAGACCGCCGAGAATCTCGACGCAGTGGCCACGGGCACACTGCGCATTCGACAGCGGCCGGGACCGAACAACTCGCTCGGCTTGATCAAGTTCATGCTGCCGAATCCCTACAACGTGTACTTGCATGCCACGCCGGCGCAGGCGCTGTTCGGCGAGTCGCGGCGCGATTTCAGCCACGGGTGCATACGGGTCAGCGATCCTACGGGCCTGGCGCAATACGTGCTGCGCGATTCGCCGGAGTGGACGCGCGAGAAGATTCTCGCCGCCATGAAGGACGGCCCCGACTCGTTCACGGTCACTCTGAAAGATCCGATTCGCGTGTTCATCGTCTACGGCACGGCGATCGCCACGGAAAATGGCGAGGTGCTGTTCCTCGACGACATCTACGGCCACGACGAGCACCTCGAACAGGCCCTCCGGGCCCTGGCCGAGCTGCGGCGGCACCCGCCAGGACAGGAGTGATCGAGCCGTGCCGATCACCTTGCACCAGCTGCGCCGCTACGCGGTCGCACGTTCGCTGTTCAAGCCAACCACGCTAGGGCGTGCGATCGCGAGACTCGGCTTCGTGCAGGCCGACCCGATCCGTGCGCCCGCGCGCGCGCAGGACCTCACGCTGCGCCACCGCGTGGCCGGCTACCGCGCCGGCGACCTGGAGCGCCGCTACCCGCGGTTGTCCCTGGAGGAGGACTTCTTCGTCAATTACGGCTTTCTGCCGCGCGCTCACTACCGTCTGATGCATCCGCGTACGCCGCCGTCCGTCTGGGACCCGGCGCGCCGCCGGCAGGCCTGCGCGGTGCTGGCGTTCATCCGCGAGTGCGGCACCGCGCATCCGCGCGCCGTGGATGCGCATTTCGCACACGGCAAGGTCACCAACTGGTTCGGCGGCATCTCCAACGCGACCACCCGCCTGCTCGACGAGATGCACTATCGCGGGCTGCTGCGGGTCGCGCGGCGCGACGCGGGAACCCGCGTTTACGCCGCGCGCGAGGTCGGTGTCGCCCCCGCCGCCGATGCCATGGCCGGCGCGGCGACGGCCGCCGCGGCGACGACCGCCGCCCGTATCGACGCACTGGTCGACGTGATCGCGCTGAAATATGCGCCGCTGCCCGCGCACAGCCTTTCTCAATTGGTGAGCAGGGCTCTGCGCGGCGGCGCGCCGCAGTGGACGCCGCAATGCGCAGCGGCGCTCGAGCGGGCGAAGCAGCGTCTCGCGCGCGCGCGGGTGGACGGCATCGACTGGTATTGGCCCGCCGCGCAGTCCCCGCACTCGACCCGCTGGCAGCCCGACGAGGCCGTGCGGCTGCTCACGCCGTTCGATCCGGTGGTCTGGGATCGGCGTCGTTTCGAGATTTTCTGGGGGTGGCCGTATCGCTTCGAGGCGTACACGCCGGCGCCGAAACGCAAGCTCGGCTACTATGCCCTGCCGTTGTTATGGCACGAAAGCGTGATCGGCTGGGGCAATCTGACGATGGCCGGGGGCCGCCTGAGCGCATCCTTCGGCTACGCCGCCGGCCGTGCACCGCGCAGCGCGGCGTACCTCACCGGCTTGGAGGCCGAACTCGATCGGATGCGCGCCTTCCTCGATCTTAAGGAGCCTGTCTGAGTATTCCGCGTGAACCGCGTTGGCTGGGCGAGGGAGCGGATGCCAGGCGCGCGGCGCAGGCCGTGGTAAGCGCCACGGCCAAGCCGCGCAACACCGCAGACGCCCCTCCCCCAGCCAACCCATCGGGACCGGGCAGATTTCGCTTCAGGCGTCGTTGTCGCCTCCTTATTGGGTCTTAACCCAACCGCGTCGGCTCCGCCTCGCCTGAAGCGAAATCTGCCACGGTCGCGGCCACGCGGAATACTCAGACAGGCTCCTTGGGATCCGGCCCCGCCTCATCCGCGCCAGGTGCGAAATGCGCCGGTATCCAAATGCACGAAATCGGACTGGCGGTAATAGCCGACTCCGCCGCGGGTCAATCCCAGGGCATGCCCGGCCAGATCCGCGCAATCGACGCCCGCGAGCCGCACGTCGATGGCGCGTCCCTCCAAGTGCAGGCTGTGCCGGGCAACGCCGCTGCTCCGTTCGCGCAATTGCTCGTTGGTTTGCGGCGAACGATAGCCCGAAATCACGCTGAACACCGGGTCGACGCCTATTTTCAGCGCGACGTCGTGCAGATAATCCAGCAGCGTCGGATCAATGGGGTGCTGCTCGCCGTTGCGAAAATCGCGCAGCAACACCTGCACGGCCGCGAGCGCCTCGGCAACGTAGCCGCCGCCGCGATAGAATTCCAGGTCGAGCGACTCGGGCGTATGCAAATTCCTGAGCGCGAGCCGCTTCGGCGCCCCGTTCTCCTGCGCCCGCGCCGGCCGCGCCAGAACACCGGCGGCGGACGCGCCGGCCAAGCATGCACCCGCTGCAAGCACTCGGCGGCGGCTCCAATTCATCGTCGGTTCTCCTCGCGCAGCAGCTTGCCGCGATCGAGCGCCAACACGGTGGCGCGTGGAAATAAATTGAACTCCGAGGCGGACGCCCACGTGTAGGCGCCCATCTCCCGGCCCACCACCAGATCGCCCATCTCGAGCTTCGGCAGCTCGAGCCGTTCGCTGATGACATCGATGCTGTCGCAGGTCGGACCGGCCAGCACGCAGGGGTGCGTGGGGCCCGGCGGCACCAGCGCCTCGATCGGATAGGCAGCGTGTTCGTACATCGTGCCGCTGTAGCTCCCGTACAGCCCATCGTCGAGATAATACCACCAGCGCCCGTCGCGCAGTGCGCGCCCCATGACGGACGACACGCCTACCGCAGCGGGGGCGGCAATGTAGCGCCCCGGTTCCGCGATGATGCTCACCGGCATCCCGAGCAAGTTCAAGGCCCCGCGGATCGGCGCACAGAACTCCTCGATGGGGACCGAGGGCTTGAGGTAATCGACCGGAAAGCCGCCGCCGATATCGAGCGTGCGCAGCGCGTGGCCTCGTTTTATTGCGCGGAGCATCAAGTCACGGCACACATTGATGGCCGCCACATGCATTCCGGGGCCGGCCGCCTGGGAACCGGCGTGAAACGACAGCCCGTCGACCGGGACGCGCAGCTCCGCGGCGAGCGCCAGCAGGTCCTCGACGGCGTCCGGGTCGCAGCCGAATTTACGCGACAAATCGGCCACCGCATCGGCGCTGCGGAACGACACGCGAATCAGCAGCGAGACTCGGTGCCTGAATTTCACGAACTTGCGCAGCTCATCCGGGTTGTCGACGACGAACCGGGTGACGCCGAAGGACAACGCGGTGCGAATGTCGCCGTCGCGCTTGATCGGGTGCGTGTGAATGCAGCGCGCGGGGGACACGCCGAGACGGCGCATGAGTTCGACTTCGCCGTTGGTCGCCAGATCGAAGCAGCCGCCCGCCGCACTCAACGTGGCGATGACGGAGGAATGCGGCAGAGATTTGACCGCGTAGTACAGATCGACTCCGGGCAGGGCCGCCCGCAGGCGGTGGTACTGAGCCCGCACCCGCTCTGCATCGATGATGAACAGGGGCGAGCCGTAGCGGGCAACCAAGTGCCGAATGGAGTCGTGCGCGAAGGGATCCTGCTTGGGATCGAGCTCCAGCGGCGAACCGGCCTGTAGTTTGCGGATTAGAGAAGCTCTGGCCATCAAAGGTTTCAACTGGCGCTCAACTCGAGCGGATCCTCGCCAATTCCTCCGCTGGCGCGCTGCAGGCGATCGAGGATGGCCGCCCAGCGCTCATCCTGCGGCAGCTCCTGCACCAAAATCCTCGCACAGCCCGCTCGATCCAGGGTACGCAGATGATTGTAAAGATTATGAGCATACTGATCCGGTTTCTTCCCCGCATTGATCCACGTCATATAACGTGTGGTGTGCAGCGGCGGGCGCATGGCCAGTACGGCCACTTTTTCATGGCGCGCCACGAACTCGCCGGCACGCGCCTCCAAATCGTCCCTCGCCACGATCTCGAGGGGGGTCGACGGGGCGTAATGCTGCGCCCGATCGCCGGGCGCGCGCGGCTCGCTGCCGCCGACCGTCAATTCGCCGACCACCTGTGCCACCTGTGAGCGGGTGATGAAGCCCGGGCGCAGCAGGCGCACTTCGTTGTTCAGGCACGACACGATGGTCGACTCGAGACCGATGGGCGAATCGCCGCCGTCCAACAGCACGTGGACCGCGTCTCCGAGTTCATCGCGGACGTGCTCCGGCTTGGTGGGACTCAAACGGCCGTAGCGGTTGGCGGACGGCGCGGCGATGCCGCCGCCAAAGGCGGTCAGGAGCTGCTGAGCCATGGGATGCGAGGGAATCCGTATGCCGATGCTGTCCTGTCCGCCGGTGACTATTTCATTGACATTGTCCGCCTTGGGCAGGATCAGGGTGAGCGGGCCGGGCCAGAACATGTCCGCCAGCCGCTCGGCGGCCGGGGGTACATCCGAGACCCAGCGGTGCAGGTAGCGCGGATTGTCCAGGTGCACGATCACGGGGTGATCCGCCGGACGGCCTTTGACTTCGAATATTTTGCGAACGGCCGCCGGGTTGGAGGCATTGGCGCCCAGGCCGTAAACGGTCTCCGTCGGAAAAACCACCAAGTTGCCTGCGCGCAACGTCTCGACGGCCTTTTCGATTTCGGTCTGTGTAGCTCTTACCACAGCGCCATGATATCAAATGAGCCGTTGCATGAACTTCAAGTCGAGCCAGCGCCCGAACTTGAAGCCGACTTCGCGCAAATGGCCCGCCACCGAAAAGCCCAGGCTCTCGTGCAGCCCGATGGATACGGCGTTCTGCGCATCGATTCCCGCGATCATGCAGTGCTTTTGCAGCCCTGCGGCGGCTTCCAGAAGCGCGAGCACGAGCGCCCGGCCGATGCCGCGGCCGCGGCTGTCCGCGCGCACGTGGACGCTGTGCTCGACGCTGTAGCGATAGCAGGGCCATGCGCGAAATTCGCCGAAGGTGCCGAATCCCAGGACACCCGATGCATCGCATGCGACCAGCACCGGGTAGCCCTGTTCGGCTTTGGCATCGAACCAGGTTTCGCGGTTCGCCAAGGTCACTTCCGCGTCCGAGTACACCGCGGTGGTATTGCGAATCACTTCGTTGTAGATCGCCAAGATCTGCGGAAGCTGCGCACGGGCAGCGCTCGATATCGCGACCGGTCCGCTCAAGGCTCTTGCGCCACGGCCAGATCAGGGGAATCGAGCGCGGTACGCGTCCAACTGCCGTCGCGCTGGAGATCGAGCTCGTAGGCCGGCCAGTAATGCTTGTCGAGCTTCAGTGTGATCACGTCGGTCTGTCCGTTCCAGCTGACGGTTTTCAGCCGCAATGAGGCCCGATCGGGCTTGCCGCGAACGGCCTTGATGAAGGCGTCCAGGTCCGGGGTGGGCTGCCCGTCCACCTCGGTGATGCGCCGGCCGGCGTACAGCCCGTAGTGCGTCGCGGGGGATCCGTAAAAGAAGAACGAGACGAATACGCCGTACGGCGGGATGCCGCGCTGCGCAGCCATCGCCCGGTGCGGTGCCTGCAACGTCGCTCCCGCCCATATCACCACTCGATCGATACCGCGGCCGTTCAGCGCCACGGTGTCCATCTTCAGCGTTTTCTCCGCGCCGTCGCGCCATACCGTGGCCGACACCTGCGGTTTTTGCACGGCGCGCTCGACTTCACGGAAGCGGTTCACGACCTTGCCGTCGATGGCGAGCAGCAGATCGCCCGGCTCGAGCAACGACGCCGCGGGCGTCCCGGCCACCAATCGATCGATGCCGAGCACCTGCCGGCGCTGCGCATCGTGCTCCTCGAAGCGCCGCACCCAGGCGTCCGGCAGGCCCAATTTGCGTGCGCTCGCGAGCGACTGCACGGTGAATTCCGCTTCGAAGGAATAGAGCGGCCGCTGATCGGCGACGACTTGGATCATTTCGGTGACCAGATCGGCCGGAATGCCGCGGTTGACCTGCTCGACTTCGCGCTGTGTCTCGAAGGCGAAACTCGACCAGAGCGCGACCACTTCGCCCTTGTCGCTCGCCAACACCCCGTCCAGATCGCCGGGCGCATTGACCAGGCTCACCGCCTCCAGATTGCTGTCGCGGAAGCGCAGCGTGCGCGACAGCGGAAACGACACCACATCGACGCTCGCCACCTGCGTGCGCTGCGACATGATCTTCGAGTCGCTGCGCTGGCCCACCACCCAGACGTCATCGCCGGGGCGCAGCTCCTTGGTGAGGAAGGTCGCCGCCCGCACCGGCGTGTCGCCGATCGACCGCGGGTCATAGGAAACGACGGCCAGATTGTGCAGTGGATGGATGAATTCCACCGTGCCCGGCACCTCCACCGTCCCGTTGAACGTCAACTGCACGTCGCCCATCGCGACCGGCACGGTATTGCGGTCGATCACCACCAGTCCGCGCTGGGTGTCGACGATCACACCGGTGCCGTGATAGTACTTTTCGGTCACGCCCGAAATCGAATAGGGCATGTCGAAGGTGATCGTGACCAATGAAGGCGCGAGGCGGTCGATGCGCGGATCGCCGATCTTGGCGAATTGCGTGGAGGCGGGCTTGAGGGTCGATGGCGCCGGTCCGGGCTTAAGGGCCACGCACGGCCAGATGCCCAACGTGTCGTCGCGTTTGCATTTGCGCGCAGGGAACCAGACGCCGGTCCATGCGGATCACCTTGAGCTGCGACGCGCGCGGATCTTCCAGAGTGACATAACGCACGGGCGCCCGCGCGCCGTCCGCGAGATCGGCCAATGCGGCCTCGAAGTCGGCGAGCGTATTTACCGTCTTGCCGTCGAACGAGGTGATCAGCGCGCCGTGCGGAATCCCCACACTGCCGAATACGTAGCCCGGATTGGCGACGTACACGCCCTTGATGGGCACGTTGTAGTGGCGCGCCTGCTGATAGGAAAGGGTATGCACCACGGCTTCGCCGAACTCGATGTACTCATCGGCGGTGATGGCGCTCAAGGACTCCACCTGCAGCGCATGAAGCAATGTCTCGCTGCCGCGCTGGATCTCCACCTTGACCTGCCGGCCGACGTGATTGTCGAGCACGTCTTCCAGAGCGAAGAATTCCGGCACGGATTTGCCGTCGATCGCCACGAGAATGTCGCCGGGCGAGAGGATGCCGTCCGCGGCGGATCCCGGCTGCACTTCGTCGACCACCAGCATGCCGGTCAGCTTCGGATAGGCGCTGCGCATGCGTGCTTCGGTGTCCGCAGAGAGTCCGAGCCGCCGCAGCTCATCGTAGGGCGTGTATTTGAACACGGTCTCCAGGGTGCCGCGCGGCACCGGCTTGCCGGCATCGATGTATTTCAACGCACGCGTGATGGCCGGCAGCGGCAGGTAGAAGCTCGATGCGGCGCCCGTCGCGCCGCCGGCGTTGAGCGCCACCACGCGCCCTTCGATATCGATGACCGGCGACCCCGAAGAGCCCCCGGACGTGCCGGACGCGGCCTGGTAATAAAACGTATTGAAATCGTTGTACTTGCCGTAGCCGTATTCCGGGGCTTCGCGATCCAATCGCGCCAGCGTACCGGCGAGTATCGACAGCTGTTCGCCCGCGTCGTTGCCGACCACGCGGATTTCGCGTCCGATCACCGCGCCTGCCGGATACAGCGGCAGTTCGGCCGGCTGAATGAAGCGCAATTTGCCAGGGTCGTAGCGGTAGATGCCGAAGTCGTGCACCGGATCGCGATACACGGGGTAGAGCTGCACTTCCTCGCGGTTCTGGAACGTGGCCTGCGCGGTCACGGGCCCCGGCGTCACCACATGCCGATTGGTCAGAATCAGTCCGCGCTTCGCATCGATGACGAAGCCGGTCGCCTGCGCGGTGGTATTCCACTCAGTATCGAACGCGCGCGTGCTGTCGATCTGGATCGTCACCACTCCGGATGCGATTCTCTCGAGAGTCTGCGCCCAGTTGGCGGAGGCCGCCGGGGTGTCGGGCGCGATAGCGGCCGGCGGGATCGGGGCGGCGGCGCCCAGAACGCGCGAGGCGGACAGCAAGAACAGCGACAACAGGAGAGCTTTACGGGGCATGCCGATCCTAGATGAAATGAACGTCAGTATCCGTGATCGGACAAGATCAGGAGCCACACGGTTCCTAACATCACGAAACTCAGCATGACGGCCGCCGACCCCATGTCCTTGGCCATTCCTGCCAGCGGGTTGCGGTCCGTGCCGCCCCGGTCCACGACCGCCTCGACGGCGCTGTTCAAGATCTCGATCACCAGGATTTGCAGCATCGGATACACCAGGAGGACGCGTTCGACCCCCGAACGGCCCAACAGCAGCCCGCCGGGGATGACCAGCAGCGACAGGCAAACCTCCTGGCGGAAAGCCGCCTCTTCGCGCCAGGCGTGCAGGAAGCCCTGCCGCGAATAGCCGAAGGCACGCAGCAGCCGCGTGATTCCGGTCGGTTTGTCTCTGTCAATCATTCGAGCGGCTTGGCGTCCAGGCGACATCGAGCTGTTTCACGGCACGGACATCGTCCAGCCGGCGTACCGGCATGGTATGCGGTGCGGAGCGCAGTTTCTCGGGCTCCTGTTCCATTTCCCGCCGAATGGCCGTCATGGCGTCGCAAAATTGGTCGAGTTCTTCCTTGGTTTCCGTTTCGGTCGGCTCGATCAGCAGACACTCGGGCACCAGCAGCGGGAAATAGGTGGTCGGCGCGTGAAAGCCGAAATCCAGGAGCCGCTTGGCGACATCCATCGCCGTGACCTGGTAGCGGCGGCTCTCCTGCTTCAGCGTGATGATGAATTCATGGCTCGCGCGGCGCATCGGATACGCAGCCTCGTAGCCCGCTTGAATCAAGCGCTGCATCAGGTAGTTCGCATTCAGCGCCGCGAACTCCGCCACCCGCACCATGCCTTCTCGGCCCAGCATCCGCATGTAGATATACGCGCGCAGGTTGACGCCGGCGTTGCCCATGAAGCCGGACAGGCGGCCGATGGATTGCGGCAGCTCGCGCTCCGTCAGCCAGCGATATCTGCCCCCTTCCCTGCCGACCACCGGAATCGGCAGAAAGGGCAGCAGGCGCGGGCCGACCCCCACCGCGCCGGAACCGGGACCGCCGCCGCCGTGAGGCGTCGAGAACGTTTTGTGCAGGTTCATGTGAATGACGTCGAAGCCCATGTCGCCGGGGCGGACCTTGCCGAGGATCGCGTTCAAATTTGCGCCGTCGTAATACAGCAGGCCGCCCGCTTCGTGGACGATGCGCGCCACCTCCGTGATCTTGTGCTCGAACACGCCCAACGTGGACGGATTCGTGAGCATGATGGCCGCCGTCTGTGCGCTCACCGCGGCTTTCAGCGCGTCGATGTCGATATCGCCGTTCTTGTCGCATGGAATCTCTTTGACGCCGCAGCCGCACATCGCGGCAGTCGCCGGATTCGTGCCGTGCGCGGCCTGCGGCACGATGATCTCGCAGCGAGCCGCGTCGCTGCGCGCACGATGATAAGCGCGGATCATCGCGACGCCGGCAAACTCGCCTTGCGCACCCGCCATCGGCGTGAGGCTCACGCCCTGCATGCCGGTTATGTCTTTGAGCATTTCCTGCAATTCGAACATGCAGGCGAGAAAGCCTTGGGGCTCGGGCGCGAGGGGATGGCGCGCGACGAACTCCGGCAGCATGGCGTAGGTATTGCACGCCTTGGGGTTGTACTTCATGGTGCACGAGCCCAAGGGATAGAAATGCGTATCGATCGAGAAGTTGAGCTGCGACAGACGCGTGTAATGGCGCACGACCTGCAGCTCGGACACCTGCGGCAGCAGCAGGGGGGTCTCGCGGCGCAGGTGCGCCGGCACCTCGAGCGCAGCATCTCCCGGCGATTGCGCGGCCGGCTCACCAGGGGCCGGCGCTCCGGCGGCGGCCGCGCCCGACCCCGCTGAGGACGGCGGGAACTGGCTCGCCGCGCGCCGGCCAGGCTTGCTCAATTCGAATATCAGCGGCTCGCGCAGGCGCAATTCAGCCATTCCCTTCCCCTTGAGCCGCGCCGCGCGCATCGCGGGGCAATGATTGCATCACGTCGGTCATCGCGCCTGCATATGCGGCTATGTCGACGGTGAGTTTGGTTTCGGTGGCACAAATGAGCAGCGCGTTCCCCAATTCGGGATAGCTCGTACACAGGTCGAGTCCGGCCAGGATCCCGCGCTCTGCGAGCGCGGCCGCCACCGGCGCCACGGGGCGATCCAGCAGCAGCACCGCCTCATGAAAGCGGGGCGCATCGAAGGCGGCTGCGACGCCCGGAATCCGGGTGAGCGCGTTCACCAAGGCGGCCGTGCGCTGCGCGCAGACGGCCGCGACGCGCTTGAGTCCCTCGGCGCCGAGCAGCGACATGTAAATCGTCGCCGCGGTCACCATCAGGCCTTGATTGGTGCATATGTTGGAGGTCGCTTTGCTGCGGCGAATGTGCTGTTCGCGCGCCTGCAGCGTCAGGCTGAAGCCCGGTCGTCCCTCGAGGTCCGCGGTGCGGCCCACGATGCGGCCCGGCATTTGCCGCACGTGCTGCATGCGCGTCGCCATGAAGCCGAAGTACGGGCCGCCCGAAGCAAGCGGTACCCCGAGCGGCTGCCCTTCGCCGCAAACGATATCGGCGCCGCGTTTGCCGTCGGCGAGGCCGCCCCACTCGCCCGGCGGCTTGAGCAGCGCCAGCGCGACCGGGTTGACGAGCGCGATCACCAGCATGTCGTTCGCGTGCGCCCAATCGGTGAGCTGATCCACCTCTTCCAGGCTGCCGAAGAAATTCGGCTGCTGCACCACCAGGGCGGTCGCGTCCCGGGCGCCGTGAGCCTGCAATGCAGTCAAGGCCGTGCGGCCCTGACGGCGATCGAAATCCACCGCATCGAATTCGATGTGCTGATTGCACGTGATCGCGCGCGCGACCTGTCGATAGGTCGGATTCACCGCACGCGGCAGCAGGATGCGACGCGCATGGGAGGTGCGGTTCGCGCGCACCGCCATCAAGCACGCCTCGGCCAATGCGGATGCGCCGTCGTACAAAGATGCGTTGGACACCTCCATGCCGGTCAATGCACACATCATGGACTGATATTCGTAGATCAGCTGCAAGGTACCCTGGCTCGCCTCCGCCTGATACGGCGTGTAGGCGGAATAGAACTCCCCGCGCGTGGCGATGGACCACACCGGGGCGGGAATGTGGTGCTCATAGGCCCCGGCCCCGATGAAATTCAGCGGCCGGCCGTCGCGCGCGGCGCGCTCGGTCAGCAGCCGCGCGACTTCCATTTCGGTCAGCGCCGGCGGCACCCCGGATAGCGCCGTGATCTTGAGCGACGCGGGAATCTCATCGAATAGATCGTCGATCGATTGCGCTCCGATGACTTCCAGCATGCGGGCAACATCGGAGGGAGTGTGCGGAATGAACGGCATGGCTGGCTGCTAATCGGCGGCAGCGAGGAATTGCGCATACTCGGCGGCGGTGAGCAAGGCGTCCCCCTTGGCGGAAGGGTCGCGCTCCACGCGCATCAACCAGCCCGCGCCGTAGGGATCCTGATTGAGCAATTCAGGGCGCGCGGCGAGTTCGCCGTTGCTCGCGACGACCCGGCCCGACACGGGGCTGTAGACATCGGAGGCCGCCTTGACGGATTCGACCACCGCACAGCCCTCGCCCGAGCTCACCAGGGCGTCCACCTGCGGCACCTCGACGAACACCAGATCGCCAAGCGCCTCCTGCGCGTGGTCGGTGATGCCCACTTCCACCACTCCGTTCGGCAGGCCGCGGACCCACTCGTGACTTCGCGTGTACTGCAGATCACCCGGTATGTTGCTCACTCTCGAATCTCCTTTGACTCCGTTTGAACCAATATCCTGCCGTTGCGCACGAACGGCGGCTTCACCACGCGCGCCGCATGCAGTTTGCCGCGAATATCCACCAACACCCGCGGGCCGCTCCCCGACGGCACGCGCGCGAGCGCAATGGCGCGATTCAGGGTCGGAGAGAAGGTGCCGCTGGTGACCTCCCCCAGGGCGGTCGAGTCTCCTTCGGCGCATACGCGCTGATGGCTGCGCAATACGCCGCGCTCCTCGAGAATCAAGCCCACCAGCACCTGGCCGCCGGCCCGGCGCGCGCGCTCGAGCGCCTCTCGACCGATGAAATCGCGGGTATCCGGATCGAACGCGACCGTCCACGTCAGCCCCGACTCGAGCGGATGGCGGCTTTCATCCATATCGTTGCCATACAGATTCATGCCGGCTTCCAGGCGCAGCGTATCGCGCGCACCCAAACCGGCCGCGGTCACGCCCTGCGCCAGCAGTGCCCGCCACGTGTGGGGAGCCTCCTGCGCCGGCAGCATGATCTCGAAGCCGTCCTCGCCCGTGTATCCGGTGCGTGCGACGTACCACGAATCGAGCGCCGCGCCGCTGAACCGCGCGATCTCGAGCGCCCGGGCCCGGTGCGACGCCGACAGCAGCGGCAGCGTTTTGGCGATCGCATGGGGCCCCTGAACCGCGAGCATCGCGAGATCGGTGCGCTCGCTCACCGTAATTCCGAATGCGTCCGCGTGCTGGCGTATCCACGCGAGGTCCTTGTCGCGAGTGCCGGCGTTGACCACCAATCTGAACCACGACTCGGCCATGAAATAGACGATCAAGTCGTCGATCACGCCACCCGACGGCAGCAGCATGCACGAATACAGCGCCTGTCCGGGAATCCTCAGCTTGCCGACGTCGTTCGCCAGCAGCAATCGCAGGAACTCTCGCCCGCGCGCACCCGTCAGGTCGATGATGCACATGTGCGAGACATCGAAGATCCCGGCATCTCGGCGTACCGCGTGATGCTCCTCGATCTGCGAGCCGAAGCTCACGGGCAGGTCCCAGCCGCCGAAATCGACGATCTTGGCGCCCTGTGAAACATGGGTGTCGTAGAGCGGAGTCCTCAGGCCCATCGCAACCTCGCTGCGAAAGTCGACGGAGATACGGCCCGCACTTCAGTGCATGCCGCCCCTCTGTCCTTGAGACCTGAGAGATCGAGCGCCGATGCGCGCTGTTCCCCTTCGGTGGACCCGCCGCTTCGGCGCGGTCGCTCTCCAGAGATCGCCAGAGGCTGTAGTTCTTGTGCCTGAGCGTTTCCGGGCGGTTGCGCCTTCGGCGGCCCTCCGATGAGAAGGGCGCTCTCCACACAGCTCTTGCCGCGATGTGCGCATGATACACGATCCGCCGCGCTCAGCCGCCGGCTTTCTTGGCGGGCCAGCCCAGTTTGATCAACTCCGCCACGATGACATCGCGTTGATCGCCCTGAATTTCGATGACGCCGGCGCGCACCGTGCCGCCCGACCCGCAGCGCTTTTTGAGACGCGTGGCGAGCGCATCGATGTCCGCCGCGGACAGCGGCAGTCCCATCACCGTCGTGACCCCCTTGCCGGCCCGGCCCTTGGTCTCGCGGCCCACGCGCACCGCGCTCACCTTCGCCGCGCCCGGAGCGCCCTTCGGACACACGCATTCCCGCACCGCACGGCGGCAATTTGGGCACAGGCTCCCGAGCCCGGTGGAATAGACGATTCTTTCGCTCATGTGCGCATTATGCCGCTTCGCACACCGTCCGGCGGCGGTGTGATGCTGCTGGCGGGCAAGGTAGAATGGGCGCATGAACAGACGCAGAACATCCCTGGGCGTAAAAGTCGGCGCCGTCACCATCGGCGGCGTCGCGCCCATCGTCGTACAGTCGATGACCAATACCGACACCGCGGACGTCGAGGGCACGGCCGCGCAGGTCAAAGCGCTGGCGCGCGCCGGCTCGGAGCTGGTCCGCGTCACCGTGAACAACGACGAAGCGGCCGCCGCGGTTCCGCGCATCCGCGAGCGCCTGGATGCACAGGGCATCGGCACCCCCTTGGTGGGAGACTTTCACTTCAACGGCCACAAGCTGCTCAAGGCCCACCCTGCCTGCGCGCAGGCCCTGGGCAAACTTCGGATCAATCCCGGCAACGTGGGCCGGGGCAGCAAGCGCGACCCGCAGTTCGCTGAAATGATCGAGGCCGCATGCAAATATCACAAGCCCGTGCGCATCGGCGTGAACTGGGGCAGCCTCGATCAGGACCTGCTCACGCGCATGATGGACGAGAATTCGACGCTGGCGGACCCGCTGCCGGCGATCGACGTGATGCGCGAGGCAATCGTCGTCTCGGCGCTGGACAGCGCCAAGCGGGCTGAGAGCTTGGGGCTGAGCGCGGACATGATCGTGATCAGCGCCAAGGTGAGCGGCGTCCAGGATCTGATTGCGGTGTACCGCAACCTCGCGCCGCGCTGCATGTATCCGCTGCATCTCGGGCTCACCGAGGCCGGCATGGGCAGCAAGGGCATCGTCGCCTCCACAGCCGCCATCGGCGTGCTGCTGCAGGAGGGCATCGGCGACACGATCCGGGTGTCGTTGACGCCGGAGCCCGGCGGCGACCGCACGCAAGAAGTCATCGTGGCCCAGGAGATTCTGCAGACGATGGGGCTGCGTGCGTTCACGCCGATGGTCATTGCCTGCCCCGGGTGCGGCCGCACCACCAGCACCTATTTTCAGGAACTGGCTCAGAAAATCCAGGGCCACATCCGCCATCGAATGCCGGAGTGGCGCAAGCAGCGCGCGGGCGTGGAAGACATGACCGTCGCGGTCATGGGCTGCGTGGTCAACGGCCCGGGCGAGAGCAAGCATGCCAACATCGGCATCAGCCTGCCGGGTACGGGCGAGCATCCGGTCGCGCCGGTGTACGAAGACGGCGCGAAGACGGTGACGCTCAAGGGCGAGCGGATAGCCGAGGAATTTCAGGAGTTGGTCGAGCGCTACGTCGAGCGAACCTACAGCAGGAGTCCGCCGTGAACGACTTGTCCGCCAAAAAATGCGTGCCCTGTGAAGGCGGCGTCCCGCCCTTGACGGCGGCGCAGGCCGCGGAGCTGCGCGCGCAGCTCGATCCCGAGTGGCAGATCGCCGGGGATGCGAAGAGCATCACGCGCGCTGTTCAAGTTCAAGGATTTCTTTCGCACCATGAGTTTCATCAACGCGGTCGCGCACATCGCGAACGGCGAAGACCATCATCCCGATCTGGAAGCCGGCTACAACTATTGCCGGGTGACCTATACCACGCATTCGATCGGCGGCCTCTCGCACAACGACTTCATTTGTGCGGCCAAAATCGACCTGCTCTGAGCGTTTCGCGCTTTCAGGCTCCCTCCACTTTCAGGAACGCGGGCACGTCGCCGATCAGCCCCAGGGCGCGCTGCGCGAACTGGCGCTTCAAGAACGGCAGTTCACCGACGGCGCCGAGTCCGGCCATGCGCAGCCGCGCCACCGCCGGGTTGGTGTTCGAAAACAGGCGCTCCAATCCATCCATTGCCGCGGCGGCGAGCAGATTCTCACTCTTGCGCCAGCGCTCGTAGCGGCGCAGCAGCCGGTACTCGCCCACGAGGCCGGGGGAGCCGGCCGCGCCCAGCACATCGGCGAGCGCCGCGCAATCCAACAGGCCCAGGTTCATTCCCTGCCCGGCCAGCGGGTGGACCGCGTGAGCGGCATCGCCGAGCAGCGCCGCCCGCGATTTTACATAGTGCACGGCATACTGCAGTCTGAGCGGGAAGCTCGCGATCGGGGTCGTCAACTCGACCTCGCCGAGCGCCTCGCCGCTCGCCGCACCGAGCGCGGCGCCGAATGCCGCGGCGTCGAGCGTGCGCAAGCGCGCGGCCTCGGCGCGTGCCGCGCTCCACACGATCGACGACCGGCCGTCCGGCAGCGGCAGGAACGCCAGAGGTCCGGTCGGCAAGAATCGCTGCCAGGCTGTGTTCCGATGCGGTTTGGCGGTGCGTACGTGCGCCACCAAGGCATCCTGATGGTACGCGTGGCCGGCGGTATCGATTCTCAGCAGTTCTCGAGTCTTCGAATCGGCGCCATCGGCTCCGATCAGCAGCTTCCCGCGCAGCTCGCGCCCATCGCCCAGGCGGATACGCGCATCGGCCTCGTTCATTGCGATCTCGCGCACACCTGCCTCGATGAGCACCGCGCCCGCGGCGCCGGCCGCCTGCAGACAGCGCTCCTGCAAGGCGCGGCCCTCGACGATGAAGCCGAGATTCGGTTCGCCGATCTCCGCGCAATCGAAAGTCAGCGAACCCGGCCCCTGCGGCGCGCCGCTCGCGTCCCAGACGCACATGCGTTCGTAGGCGAACACGCGCGCCGGCGGAAGGTGCTGCCACACACCGCACAGCTGCAGCAGCCGCTGCGAGGCGCGGCTCAGCGCAAACACGCGCAAATCCCAGTCCGCAGCTGCTTCGCCGGCGGCCGCATGCGCGGCGGTCGGCGCGAGGCGATCCGCGACGATGGCCACCCGGCCCGGCGCGCTGAGCTTGCGCGCCAGCAGCACGCCGGCCATGACGGTGCCGATGACGCCTGCGCCCACGATCACGACGTCGAACTCGCGGCTCACTGCGGGCGGCCCGACAGCGCGCCCGGCGCAGGCTCGCGCGGCGCTGGATCGCCCGGCGCTGGATCGCCCGGCGCAGTCTCGCGCGGCACAGGCGCAAGCGCCACGCCGCGAGCCAGCTTGGGAATCCGGCCCGCGGCTCCCGTGCTCAGCGAAGACAGCGCCGCTTTCGCCGGCGGCAGCAGATCGAAGGCCAGCAGGCCCACGTTGCGCAGCCGCTGCACCGCACCCAAGCGATTGGCGAACAGCCGGACGAGGCCGTCCGTGAAGCCGATGATTCCACGGCGATCCGCGGCGCGCCAGGCATCGTATGCGCGCATCAGCGCAGGGTCGCCGAAGTCGCCGCGATGCTCGGCGATCAGCTCCGCCAGGCTGGCGACGTCGCGCAGGCCCAGATTGAAGCCCATCCCGGCCACCGGATGCAGCCCCTGCGCCGCGTTGCCGAGAATGATGCAGCGTCCCGCGCTGGTGCGCTGTGCGCGCGTCAGCGACAAGGGATAGGGAACTCGCCGGCCCACCTTGAGAAAGCGGCCCAGCCTGAAGCCGAATCGCCGCTGCACTTCGGCCAGGAACTGCTCATCCGACCAGCTCATGGCGGACTCGACCAGCGCCCGGCTCAGCGTCAATACGAGCGTGCAGCGGCCGTCGGCGAGCGGCAGCAATGCGAGCGGCCCGCTGTCGGTGAAGCGCTCGTAGGCCACATGTTCATGAAACTTTCGCGGCAGCACGGTGGTGATGACCGCGGTTTGCTCGTAGTCGCGCACCTCGGCCGCGACGCCGAACGCGCTGCGGGTCGCGGACTCGACGCCGTCCGCCGCCACCACCAGCTGAGCCGTAACCGCAGACCCGAGCCCGCCCGCACCCGTCAGGTGCAGTTCGACCGAATGCCCGCCGGCCACGACGCGTGCGACCTGCGCCGGGCAATACACGCGCACGTCCTCGCGGCGGCGCAGCTGCGACCACAGCGCCGCCCCGAGCGCACGATTCGCGACCAGGTAACCCAGCGCCTGCAGGCCCTGCTCCGCCGCATCGATGCGCGCAAATCCGAAATGGCCCCGGTCCGAAACGTGAATCTTGGCGATGGGCGAAGCCGTCGCGGCAACGGCCGGCCAGACACCCAAGGTCTCGAGAATGCGGCGGCTGCCGTTCGACAATGCCGTGGTGCGCTCATCGAAGCTCGGTTGCGAGGCCGAATCGTGCGGCACGGCCTCGATCAGCGCCACCCGAAGATCGAGCCCCTGCAGCGCGACGGCCAGGCTGGCGCCGACCATGCCGCCGCCGACGATGGCGATGTCGAACGTGTCGTTCACGCCGATTGCACCAGGCGCTCGACGGCCTCGGGAGTCTTCTCGAGCGCTGCCGTCAAAACCTCCGGTTGATCATGCGTCACCAGCACATCGTCTTCGATGCGCACCCCGATGTTCCAGAATTCCTTAGGGTAGCGGGGCGAGGGGCGGATATAGATGCCCGGTTCGACGGTCAGCGCCATGCCGGCCTCGAGGACTCGCCATTCTCCGCCCACTTTGTAATCGCCGACGTCGTGGACATCGAGACCCAACCAGTGCCCGGTGCGGTGATTGAAAAACGGCAGGTAAGCCCGCTCCTTGATGAGCCGCGCGATCCGGCCCTTGAGCAGGCCCAGTTTGACCAGCCCCTGGGTGACGGCGCGCACTGCCGCTTCGTGCGGCTGGTTCCAATGATTTCCTGGCCGCACCTTGTCGATGGCGGCGGTTTGCGCGTCGAGCACCACTTCATAGACCGCGCGCTGCGCGGCCGTGAACCGCCCGCTCACGGGGAAGGTGCGCGTGATGTCCGAGGCGTAGTAATCGTGCTCGCAGCCCGCGTCGAGCAGCAGCAGATCGCCGTCGCACAGACGCCGATCATTGTCCCGATAGTGCATGATGCAGGCGCTGGCGCCCCCGGCGACGATGGGGTGGTAGGAAAAATCGGCATTGTGCGAACGAAATTCGTGCAGCAATTCCGCCATGACCTCGTACTCCATGCGCCCGGCCCGGGCGAAGCGCATCGCGCGGCGATGCGCGCCCATGGCGATCCGCGCGGCGCGCCGCAGGCTCGCCTGCTCGGCGCGGCTCTTGTACAGGCGCATGTCGTCGAGCACGTGGCCGAGCGCGACGAATTCCTGCGGCGCGCGCGAATCCTGCCGCGCGTGCACCCGCCTGCCGTTCACCCAGCCGAGCATGCGCGGATCGAATTCGACGTGGGTTCCCATGGAGTAAAAGATCCGCGACCGCTGCTCCATGAGACCCGGCAAAATCTCGTCGATATCCGCGATCGGAAAGGCGTCGTCCGCGCCGTAGCGCTCCACCGCCCCCTCGGTGCCCGCCCACGTTCCATCCCACGATTCGCGCTCTGCATCGTGCTCGCGAACGAACAATAGGTATTCCGCGTGCGGTCGCCCGGGCACCAGCACCGCGACGGCATCCGGCTCGGGGAAGCCGCTCAGGTAATAGAACTGGCTGTCCTGCCGGTACGCATACTCGACGTCGCCGTTGCGGTGGCGCACGGGCGCCGCGGGCAGGACGGCAATCGCGTCTTTACCGATCATGCGCATGAACTGGCGGCGGCGGCGCCCGAATTCCCGTCGATCCATCAGGAGCCTCAGTGCAGCCGCTGCTGGGCAGCGGGGTAGACCTGCCGGCGCAGGGGCAGAAGCTCCTCGAAGACCACCTGGGCGCCGACCCGGATGAATTCGACCAGTTCGGCATAAGCCTGTTCGTTCGATTCGTCCGCGTCGGCATCATCGCCGGTTGCCCGCGAGATCTCCGTGAAGTCGCGTACGATTTCGCCGACATCGCCCTTGAGCGCATCCAAATCCGAGATGTGGCCGGTTCCCAGGCCGTACAGGAATCCGGAGCACCACAGGGCGAGGGCATTCGCCCGGCCATTGAGGGGCTCCTCGTCGTCCGGCAGCAGGGGTTCAAACTCCATGCCCTGCTCGCCGAACGATGTCGCGGTAGCGGTGTACACACGCTCGAGCATGGCGGAGGACTCCTCCGACAGCGATGCGCCGTCCGGCAGTATCTCGTTGACCCAGTCCTGCAGCTTATAAGGCGCCATCGAACACAGCGCGCCGCACAACGACCCGTGGGCCTCGGCGGCATCGGCCAGGCTTCCGGCGGCGGCCAGCACGTCCTCGAAGTCGCTAAATCGGATATTCGCCATCATGACCGGAATGATACCGCTTAAGGCGCAGCGTGGGCGACGAGGTCGCCCCTTTGCAATGCGGAATCGAGCGCTCTATATTGGGAGCCCATGAACGAAGGGAATCCGAAATCCGCGGTGGAGCTCGAACTGAAGCGCCTCGAGAAGCGTCTCGATGACCTCATCGCGGCGGTGAATCAGGTCAAGGAGGAAAATCGAGCCTTGCGGCAGCGTCAGGAAACGCTGACCTCCGAGCGCGCCAGCCTGCTGCAGAAGAACGAGCAAGTGCGCGCTCGCGTCGAAGCCATGATCGGGCGGCTGAAGTCGATGGAGCAGGCATGAGCGACGGACAGGCGAGAGTGAGCGTGCGCATCCTCGAGAAGGAGTACCACATCACCTGCCCCATCGAGGAGCGCTCCGATCTGCTCGACTCCGCCGAGTTCTTGAATTCGAAAATGCGGGAAATTCGGGACAGCGGCAAAGTGGTGGGCCTGGACCGCATCGCGGTGATTGCCGCGCTCAACATGGCGAACGAATTGATCCGATTTCGCAAGCGTGACGGCCATCTCGAATCCGACGTCGGCGGCCGCTTGCGTATCCTGCGCGAGCGCGTAGAGTCGGCCTTGGAGAAGGGCCGGCAGCTTGAGCTCTGAGCGCCCTCCTCGCAAGGTTTAGTTTGGCGCCGCCTGCGGTGTTCGATGCGGATCGGGTTACCTCCTGACCCTAATTTGTAAACCCCAGGGGCCATTGCTTGCTGGCAACATTGTGCAAGTCCGCCTCGAGCGGAAAGCCTTAAGTGCCGCAGTTAGCCCCACTTGTTGCTCAGGTCGGGAGCAACGGTCCAAAACGGCACGTGCGGGTGGCGCCATCTCCTTTCCGTACCTATTCGTGTTCTCATGAAGCGGAATTTGCGCAAGGAATTGCGCGCGGCGCGGCGCGCCATGGCCGCCGCGGATCACGCGCTGCGTTCGAACCTGGCCGCCTCGTGCATCACCCGCATGGCTGCCTTCAAGTCGGGCGCGCGCGTCGCGGTTTATCTGCCCTTCGACAGAGAGACGAACACGGCCGCTCTGCTGGTCGCGGCGCGGCGGCGGCGGATTCAAATTTTCGTTCCGGTGGTGAGCGACCTGCGGCACCGCCGCCTGCGCTTTCATCCTCTCGAGGCGAAGACCCGGCGCGGCGTGTTCGGGATCTCGGTGCCTCACCGCAACCGGCGCGCGCTCGAGGCTCGCTGGTTCGATCTCATCGTCGTCCCGCTGGTAGGAGTCGACCCGCAGGGCCGCCGCTTGGGGATGGGCCTCGGATTCTACGACCGCGCGCTGGCCTTTCGCGCTCATCGGCGCCATTGGCTGGGCCCGCGGCTGGTCGGCCTCGGCTTTGAATGCCAGCGCGCCGAGTCCGTGTGCGCACAACCCTGGGACGTGCGGCTGGATGCGCTGGCCACGGAATCCGGGCTTGAATATTTCTCGAAGGGCACGCAATGAATCATTGGCTCCTCAAGTCGGAACCCGACACTTTCAGCATCGATCACCTCGCCGCGCTGCCCAAGCAAACCACCGCTTGGGACGGCGTGCGCAATTATCAGGCGCGAAATATGCTGCGAGACTCCATGAAGAAGGGCGATACGGCCTTTTTCTATCACTCCAGCTGCGTGCAACCGGGCATCGCGGGCATCGTGCGCGTCGTGAAGGAGGGGTATCCGGACGGCACCGCCTTCGACCCGAAGCATCATCACTACGACGCCGCGAGTCGGCGCAGCGAACCTCGCTGGTACGTCGTGGACGTCAAGTTGGTGCGCAAGTTAAAGCGACTCATCACGCTCGATGAGCTGCGCAGCCATGCAGCCGATGCGCTTTCGGACTTGGTCTTGCTGCGGCGAGGGAATCGCCTGTCCGTGATGCCGGTGTCCAAGGCGAACTGGGATTTCGTTCTCACTCTCGAGTGAGGCCGCTCACA
Organism: uncultured Gammaproteobacteria bacterium; assembly: GCA_963837045.1. Taxonomy (GTDB): domain Bacteria; phylum Pseudomonadota; class Gammaproteobacteria; order Steroidobacterales; family Steroidobacteraceae; genus Bog-1198. The sequence goes on along the minus strand of CAWIMA010000014.1, from coordinate 220,622 downwards.
TCGCTAGCACATTGTCGAGCAAGAAGCGCGACGTATTGCTTGTAAATTAATTATTCGTGTATATACTCGGTCCCCGGACTAACCCGACAACGGAGTTTCTATCATGGCAGCGAAAGCAAAGAAGGCGAAGAAGAAGGTAGCTAAGAAAAAGGCCGCTAAGAAAAAGTAAGCCTTCGAAAGTAATCAACTGTGCCCGCTTACGCGGGCACAGTTGTTTTCAGGGGTGCGAAAATGCTTTCAGCAACAGAGAAGAAACGTATCGCCGCGGAAGCCGCGCTTCCCTACATCGAGCGGGACATGGTCCTCGGCGTCGGCACCGGCTCGACGGTAGCCGAGCTCATCGAGGCGCTGAAACGCCATAAAATCCAGCTGAAGGGCGCAGTCTCGAGCTCCCGCCGGACCTCCGAAGCGCTGGAGGCGGCGCGGATTCCGCAAGCTGACCTGAACGCAGAAGGCGATCTCGATCTGTACATCGACGGCGCCGATGAGGCCGACGAGCGCGGCGCGCTGATCAAGGGCGGCGGCGGGGCGCTCACCCGCGAGAAGGTCATCGCCGCCGCCTCCAAGAAATTCGTCTGCATCATCGACGACGGCAAGCTGGTCGGCACGCTCGGCAGGTTCCCCTTGCCGGTCGAGGTCATCCCGATGGCGCGCTCCTACGTCGCTCGCCAGCTCGTGAAGCTCGGCGGACAGCCGGTCTGGCGCGAGGGGACCGTGACCGACAACGGCAACGCGATCCTGGACGTGCACCATCTGCGCATTACCGACCCGGCCGCCATGGAAGACGCCATCAATCGGATCGCAGGAGTGGTCACGGTCGGCCTGTTCGCCCATCGGGGCGCGGACGTACTGCTGGTGGCGGGCGACAACGGCGTCAAGACTTTAACGCCGCGGCGTCAGTAGCCTGTCTGAGTATTCCGCGTGAGCCGCGGAATACTCAGAGGCCACCAGCCGGCCGCGCGCGGACATCCGCTCACTCGAGCACCCGCCGATCCATCACCTGCGATCCATAAGAGAAGGGCCCACCATGGTGGGCCCTGTTTGGCTGGGGGACTAGGATTCGAACCTAGGTAAACGGTGTCAGAGACCGTTGTCCTACCGCTAGACGATCCCCCAAAAACCGATCGTCCGCAGCCGATCAGCGTTTGGAGAACTGCGTTCCGCGGCGAGCCTTGCGGCGGCCGACCTTCTTGCGCTCGACCTCGCGTGCGTCCCGCGTCACAAATCCCGCCTTGCGCAGCGGCGAGCGCAGGGTCTCGTCGTACGCCATCAACGCGCGCGTGATGCCGTGACGAATCGCTCCGGCTTGCCCTGTGATTCCGCCGCCCTCGACATGAGCATCCACATCGAACTTCCCGTCCAATTGAACCGCGCCGAACGGCTGCTGCACGATCATCCGGCCGGTCTCGCGTCCGAAGAATTCCTCGAGCGAGCGCCCGTTGATGGAGACCTTGCCGGTGCCCTGTCGCAGGTACACCCGCGCGCTCGAGGTCTTGCGGCGGCCGGTGCCGTAAAAGGTATTCGTGGCTGTGCTTGATGCCATTGCTTGGTTTCCTGCGTTTACAAGGCGAGCGCTTTGGGCTGCTGCGCTTGGTGGGGATGCGTGCTTCCGCCGAATACGTGCAGCTTCCTGTACATGCGCCGGCCCAGAGGACCCTTCGGCAGCATGCCCTTGACCGCGAATTCGACGGCCCGCTCAGGGTGCTCCTTGAGCAGCTTGCCGAGCGCGATACTCTTGAGGTTGCCGACGTATCCGGTGTGCTGGTGATAGAACTTGTCGGTGAGCTTTGCGCCGGTGACGCGCACGGTGCCCGCGTTGATCACGACAATGTGATCCCCGAGGTCCTGATGCGGCGCATAATTGGGCTTGTGCTTACCCTTCAACCGATGCGCGATCTGCGAGGCCAGGCGCCCAAGCGTCTTGCCCGCCGCATCGACCAGATACCAGTCGCCGCGGGTTTCGTCAGGCTTTGAAAATACGGTGTGCATGAGAATACTCAGATGTGTCGGGTCGGACGAAAGGCGCGAAAGTGTACAGAACCGCGCGCGCCGTTACCAGCCCGCCGTGGCCGCAGCCGCTTATAATATAATGTGTGCATGAATAGCCGCACGCTCAGTCTGTCGGACCGCATTATTGGCGAAATTGATCGCGCAATCAATGTGTTATGGAGTCCTGCACGCTCGGCCCGCCCGTCCCCGGTGCCGCCCGGCGGCGAGCTGGCGCTTGACGAGGAAGAGCGCCTGGAATCGGGCCGCCTGATGCGGGTGAACCACGCCGGCGAGGTGGCGGCACAGGCCCTGTACCGAGGCCAGGCGCTGACGGCCCGGGATCCGACCGTCAACTCCGCCATGCGCCGTGCCGCCGCAGAGGAGATTGACCACCTCGCGTGGTGCGAACAGCGGCTGCAGGAATTGAACTGTCGAACCAGCTTGTTGAACCCTTTGTGGTATGCGGGGTCCTTCGCCATCGGCGCACTGGCGGGCGTCCGCGGCGATCGCGCCAGCTTGGGATTCATCACCGAAACCGAACGCCAAGTCGAATCTCACCTGCGCGACCACATGGAACGCCTGCCGGCAGCCGATGAGCGCAGCCGCTCGATCCTGCGACAGATGACGCACGATGAGATCGAGCACGGGGCGACGGCAGCCGCCCTCGGGGGTGGAGAACTGCCGTTTCTGGTGCGAAGAGCAATGCGCCTCGCGTCCCGCGTCATGACTCGCAGTTCGTATTGGCTGTAGTGGAAACCCGTTAGTGCTTGCGATTCCGGTACTTATGTAATAAAACGTGCGCCAGAACAGTCGTTTCACGACCTCGATAACTTGGGAGAGACCATGGAAGAAGTGGCAAAGGCCTTAAGCGATATCCCCGCGATCAATCGTTTCCTGAGCTACTGCCGTATCCGGACAGTCCCTTCCAAGACGGTCATCATCCACGCCGGCGATTTGCCGGACATCCTCTACTACATCATCTCTGGCTCGGTCGAAGTCATGATCGAGGATGAGGACGGCAACGAAATGGTGCTGGCGTATTTGAACAAGGGGCAGTTTTTTGGAGAAATGGGCCTGTTCTACGAACAACCGACGCGCAGCGCCTGGGTCCGTACCCGCCAGCAGTCCGAGCTCGCCGAGATGACCTATCCCCGCTTTCGGCAAATTGCAGCCGAAAGCCCGGGACTCATATTTGAATTAGCCACTCAGCTCGCGACGCGGCTCGATCGCACCAACCGCAAACTGGGCGATCTTGCGTTCGTCGATGTCACCGGCCGGGTCGCGCACGCGATCATGGACCTGTGCGGAGAGCCCGACGCCATGACGCACCCCGAAGGGATGCAGATCAAGGTGAGCCGGCAGGAGCTGTCGCGTTTGGTGGGCTGCTCGCGCGAAATGGCCGGCCGCGTCCTCAAGGTATTGGAAGAGCAGGGGCTGCTGCGCGCGACCGGCAAGACCATCGTCGTGTTCAACGCCCGCCCGAAGGTCAAGACACGTCCGCTCATCGTTCCGGTGAAAGCCGGTGCAAACCCCGCCGCCGGCAAAAGCACTCGCACCGAGCAGCACGACGACGACGAGGATGACGAGGACGAGGAGTAGCGCCGGCCGCGCTGAACGCTTCCGGCGCGCCGCATCTAGCGCGCTTCTTTTCTGCCGAGTTCGATCTGGGCGCGCTCCGAGAGCTTGCCGAGGATGCGCGGAATGAATTGTTGTCAGCGCATGCCGCGCGCCGCGCGTATCGCCTCGTAGGCCTCTTGGATGCGCTGCGTCTTTTCCTTCGCCACTTGCGCCATCGACTCCGGTAATCCGTTGGCCACGAGCTTATCAGGGTGATGGCGGCTCATCTGCCGGCGGTAGGCCCTGGTGATCTCTTGATCGCTCATACTGGCGTTGACCTCGAGCTCCGAATAGCAGTCCGTCAGGGGGTTGCCGCGGCCTTGCTGCCGCGCCCGCACCGCCGACTCCATGCGGGCGAACTCGAGTGCCGACATGCCGAGACGCTCGGCAACCCTCGTCAAGACGCTCCGCGCGGGCGGTGAGATGCCGTTGCCGGCCAGCGCAGCCCGCAGCTGCAGCTCCATGAAGGCGTGCAGGAGGTCGTAGCGCAATCCGCACGCTTCGCGCAGCTGCTCGACGCTCAAGTCTGCATCGTAGGCTGCGGACTTTCCAGCGCGAAAGCACGCGATCGCGACGCTGATCTCGTGAGGGCCCAGGCGCAGCTCCTGCATGAGCCGACGTGCCGCATCGATCTCCGCCTCCGAAACTCGCCCGTCGGATTTGGCGACATGCCCCATGAGCTCGAAGGTGGTCCGAAAGAAAACTTCCGATGCCGAAGCGGCCCCGGACGCGTGCGAGGCGCCCCCCCGGCCCGCGGCCGCGTTCTGGTCGAACATCACGCCGATGAACGCGCCAAAGACGGCTCCCCAGACGCTCCTGGTGATCAGCAGACCGATCAAGGCCCCAAAAAACGTACCCTTCCAAGCCATTCGCGTTGACCTATCCGATCCGCCCCGCCACAATCGCCGACCCTACATCGCAATGGTAGCAGCCGGAACATGGAACCGTTTTCGCAATCGCCGCCGTTATTCGAGTCTCGAATCCGCAGCCTGCGGAAGATTCACCAGGGCAAGGTGCGCGATATTTACGATGTCGATGCGGAGCATCTGCTCATCGTCACGACCGACCGGTTGTCGGCGTTCGATGTCGTGCTGCCGGACCCCATTCCGTTCAAAGGTGAGGTGCTCACGAAAATATCGGTCTTCTGGTTCGATAAAACCCGCCATATAGTGGCCAATCATCTTACCAACTTGGGCGTCGAGGACGTCATCGCCGACCCGCAGGAGCGGGCGCAGCTGGCGGGTCGCGCGATGATCGTCAAAAAGCTGGCCCCGCTGCCGGTCGAAGCGGTGGTGCGCGGCTACCTGATCGGCTCGGGATACAAGGACTACCAGCTGCACGGATCGGTGTGCGGTATCGCGCTGCCGTGCGGACTTCGGATGGCGGAAGCGCTCCCGGAGCCGATTTTCACGCCGGCGTGGAAGGCGCCCGCCGGGCGGCATGACGAGAACGTGGATTTTGAGGCGATCGTCAAGCTGGTCGGCCGGGAGCGTGCGACAAGTATTCGGCACATCGCCCTCGCACTCTATCGGTTCGCGGCCGAGCATGCGCGCCGGCGCGACATCATCATCGCCGACACCAAGTTCGAATTCGGCACCGACAAGGCGGGCCAATTGCTCCTGATGGACGAGGCACTGACGCCCGACTCGTCGCGCTTCTGGCCGGTCGCGTCCTACAAGCCCGGCATCAGCCCGCCGAGCTTCGACAAGCAGTTCGTACGTGACTACCTGGAATCCCTGCACTGGAACAAAAAGCCGCCGGCGCCGCATTTGCCGCCCGACATCATCGCGCGCACCAGCGACAACTATCGCAAGGCGCTCAAGCTGTTGACCGCCTGAACGGTCGGCGCCGACATGCTCAAGCCGCTGGAGCGACTCGAAGACGGATTGTTCCAAAAGTCGCGCGACATGGGGCCGCCCTGGGGTCCCGCATTGCGCCTCCTGCGCTACCCCGCTGCCATCGTTCGCGACTGGTGGGCGGGCGACATCGCCATCCGCGCCACGAGTCTCGCGTACACCTCCCTGCTGTCGATCGTGCCGCTGCTCGTCTTCAGTTTCTCCATTCTCAAGGGTCTTGGTGCGCGCACCGATCTCCGATTCGTCCTGCACGAATTCTTCCGCCCCTTGGGCAGCGACGAGACCCAATTGACCGAGAGCGTCCTGCAGTTCGTCAAGAACATGCGCAGCGACGTGCTCGGCTCGATCGGCCTGGCATTCCTCGCGTACACCGTGATCACCACGATTCAAAAGGTGGAGGAGAGCTTCAATTTCGTGTGGCAGGTCGTCCGTCCGCGCAGCTTCGCGCGCCGCTGCACCGAGTATTTGAGCGTCATGATCGTGGGCCCCATTCTGTTGACCGTAGCGCTCGGACTATTGGCCTCGGCCAAGCAGAGCCCCGCCGCCCAGTGGCTGGACACCATCCCGCATCTGGCTTGGATTGTGAGTGCGCTCGGCCAGCTCGCGTCGTATGCGATCGTCACGGCCGTGTTCACGTTCATGTATTCGTTCGTCCCGAATACGCGCGTCAAGTTTCAGGCGGCCCTCATCGGAGGCGTGACGGCAGGCATCATCTGGGCCTTGGTGGGCAGGGCATTCACTGAGTTCATCGTTTACTCCTCACAGATGGTCGCGATCTATACCGGCTTTGCCATCGTGCTGACGACCCTGATCTGGGTTTACCTGAGCTGGCTCATTCTGCTCATCGGCGCGCAGCTCGCGTTCTACGTGCAGTGTCCACAATACCTGCGGCACGGCCGCGCGTTGGTCGAACTGACCGGCAACGCCCGGGAACAGATCAGTCTGTCGGTCATGTATCTGATCGGACGCGATTATCGTGCGGGCGAGCTCCGCTGGAGCCGCGACCGCCTCGCCGCCGAACTCGACGTTCCCGATACATCTCTGGCGCCGGTACTCGAGTCTCTGGAAAAGGCGGGCCTCATCGTGGCCACCGGCCAGGAGCAGTTCCTGCCCGGCCGCGATCCGGAACGCATCGCACTCGCCGCCATCATCGAGGCGGCGCGCGCCCAGCGCACCGGCCGGATGATGACTGCAGGCCGCCCCGTCCCGCCCGCCGCCAAGGTGATGGCCGAGGTTGACGCCGCCATGCGGCGCGAACTCGGCGATCGATCGCTCAAGGATCTGATCGCAGCCGTATGAGGGCGGCGGCTCACTCGCCGGCGATGGTCATCTCCTTCAGCAGAACCGAACCCGTTCGAGTTCCGCCCCGCGCGTCCACGTCGTCGCCGACGGCGACGATATCCTTGAGCATGTCGCGCAAATTGCCCGCGATCGTGATCTCGGCGACCGGGTATTGGATGGCGCCCTTCTCGACCCAAAAGCCTGCCGCACCGCGCGAGTAGTCTCCGGTCACCGCGTTCACGCCCTGCCCCATCAGTTCCGTCACGAACAACCCGGTGCCGAGGCGCTCGAGCATCGCTGCGAGGCCGCCGGAGGTGTTGGACGCCACGACGAGATTGTGCGTTCCGCCGGCATTGCCGGTGGTCTTGAGCCCGAGTTTGCGCGCGGAATAGCTGGAAAGAATGTAGCCCGTGAGCACTCCATCGGCGATGAGCTCGCGCTCGCGGGTCGCGACGCCCTCCTCATCGAACGGAGCGCTGCCCATCGCTTTGGGAATATGCGGACGCTCGGCGATCGAAAAGCCCGCCGGAAACACCTGCTGCCCGACCGAGTTCAACAGAAACGATGATTGCCGGTACTGGCTGCTGCCGCGAATGGCGGCGGCGAAATGTCCGATCAAGCCGCGCGCGATCTCGGGGTTGAACAGCACCGGGGCGCGCCGCGTGCTGAGCTTGCGCGGTCCTAGGCGCGCGATGGTGCGCCGCGCACTGTGGCGCCCGATCGATTCGGCCTCCTCCAAGTCGCGCCAGTCGCGCGAACTCGAGTACCAGTAGTCGCGCTGCATGTCCTCGCCGGTGCCTGCGAGCACCACACAGCTCAAGGTGTGCGAAGTGGTCGGATAGCCCCCGACGAAGCCGTGCGTATTGCCGTATACGTGCAGCCCCTGATGGGTGTTGAGCGATGCGCCTTCCGAGTTGTTGATGCGGGTGTCGTAGGCCAGCGCTGCTGCTTCGCACGATTTGGCGATCTCGATCGCCCGGTCGGCGTTTATGTTCCAAGGGTGCGACAGGTCCAAGTCGGGCGGCGAGCGGGCCATCAGCGCGGCGTCCGCCAACCCGGCACAGGCATCCTCGGCGGTGAAACGGGCGATGCTGCACGCCTTGGCCACGGTCGCCCGCACTGCATCAAGCGAAAAATCGGCCGTGCTCGCCGAGCCCTTGCGCTGGCCGAAATACACGGTGACGCCCATGCTCCGGTCGCGCTGGTGCTCGAGGGTCTCGACCTCCCCGAGTCGCACGCTGACCGAAAGACCAGTATCCTGGCTGACGGCGGCTTCGGCCTGTGAGGCGCCGCGCGAGCGGGCCTCTTCGAGAGCACGTTCGATGATAGATCCAAGGTCTTCTTGGGCAAGGCGTAACGGGCTGCTAGGCACCACGGACATCGTCATCTCCAACACTGTCTGCGAGGATTCGAAGCCCGTGATTCTACCGGCCTGAGTGGTAGCATGGGGCACTATGACGACCGAGAGCGAAGTGGACGATTCCGGCGAGACGGCGGATGAGCGCCTCAGCAAGAGCGCGCGCAAACGGGAGGCCGCGGCTTTGCAGGAATTGGGCGTGCAGCTGTCCGCCCTTCCGGACCAGGAAATCAAGGCTCTGGAATTGCCGGAAAACCTGTTTGTCGCATTGCGCGACCTGCGCCGCCTGCCCTCCCATGGAGCCCAGGTCCGGCAGCGCCAGTATATCGGCAAATTGATGCGCAACATCGACCCGGAGCCGGTCCTCGCGAAGCTGGCGGAGCGCAAGCGGAGCCACGATCTGGAGATCCGATCCTTTCAACAGATCGAGCGCTGGCGCGACCGGCTGTTGTCCGAGCCCGCCGCCGCGGCGGAGCTGCTGCAGGAATATCCGCGCGCGGACCGGGCGACGCTGATGAAACTGCTCGAAAAGGCCGAACGCGAGCGGCTGGAGCAGCGCTCCCCGGCGGGCGCGCGGGAGCTTTTCGCCTTTCTGCGGCAGCTGCTCGCATGAAAGCCCTGGTTGGAATCATCATGGGATCCTCATCCGATTGGGAAACGATGCAGGGTGCGGCGGAGATCTTGGGCTCGCTCGGCATTGCGCACGAAGTGCGCGTCGTCTCTGCGCACCGTACGCCGGATTTGCTGTTCGAGTACGCAGCATCGGCGCGCGCGCGAGGCCTCAAGGCGATCATTGCCGGGGCGGGCGGCGCCGCGCATCTGCCCGGCATGACCGCCGCCAAGACCTCGGTTCCGGTGCTCGGCGTTCCGGTGCAGACAAAGGCGTTGAGCGGCGTCGATTCCCTGCTGTCGATCGCGCAGATGCCGAGCGGCATTCCCGTTGCAACCTTCGCCATCGGCGCCGCAGGCGCCCGGAACGCGGCGCTGTTTGCCGCCGCGATTCTGGCCAATGACGACGATGCAGTGCGCGTCGCCCTGGATGCATTTCGGTCGGCGCAGACCGCAGCGGTGCTCGACAAACCGGATCCGCGCCAGCCTTGAAGTCTTCACGGGTGGGTATCGTCGGTGCGGGGCAATTGGGGCGCATGCTCGCGCTCGCCGGCTATCCACTGGGATTGCGCTGCTCGTTCCTGGACCGCAGCGCCGACGCCCCGGGCGCACAGGTGGCGCCCATCCTGGTCGGGCCGCTCGAAGATGCGGCACTGCTCGCCGAGCTGGCATCGCGCAGCGATGTGGTGACTTTCGACTGGGAAAACATTTCGGGCAGGGCGCTCGCGCCGCTGGAGAAAGTGACCGCGATTCGCCCGCCGCGCGCAGCCCTGGAAGTGTCGCAGGACCGGCTGCACGAAAAGGCGCTGTTCACGCGCCTGAAGATCCCGGTCGCCGCGTACGCCGCCGTCGACAGCAGGCAGCAGCTCGTGCTGGCGGCCCGCAAGCTCGGGATTCCCGGCGTGCTCAAGACGCGGCGCATGGGCTACGACGGCAAGGGACAATTCGTGGTCGAGCGGCCCGAGCAGGTCGAGCTCGCTTGGGAGACGATCGGCGCGGAGGGTCTGATCTACGAGAAATTTCAGGGGTTCTCGCGCGAGCTGTCGATCATAGGCGCCCGCTCCGCGGCCGGCGACATCGTGTACTACCCATTGTCCGCGAACACCCATGCCGGCGGCATACTGCGCTACGGCGTTGCCCCGTACGTGAATCCGCGCCTGGAACGCAGCGCCAAAAGCTACCTGAGGCGCGTCATGGGCGCGCTCGACTACGTCGGCGTGCTCACCATCGAGTTCTTCGTCGTGAACGGCAGGTTGATCGCCAACGAGATGGCGCCGCGGGTCCATAACTCGGGCCACTGGACGATCGAAGGGTGTATCACCAGCCAATTCGAGAACCACCTGCGCGCCATCTGCGATCTGCCGCTCGGCAGCACCCGCGCCCTGGGGCATGCCGCCATGATAAATTTTTTGGGGCGCCTGCCGAGCCGCGAGCGCCTGCTGAAGATCGACGGCCTGGCCTTTCACGACTACGGCAAGGAACCGCGGGCGGGCCGCAAAGTGGGCCATTGCACGATCTTGAGAGGCGGGGCAAGGGACCGCAACCGGGCTCTCGCGGATACACTAAAATTGGTGAAATGGTCCTGAGCAGCGCGGAATTCACCGAAAGGCGCCCGTTCCCGTAGACTTCCCCCTTGAGATGTATCTAGAACTCTTCAAACTCCACGAGCTGCCGTTCCGCCTGAGCCCGGACCCGCAGTTCCTGTACTTGAGCAAACAGCATGCGCGCGCCAAGGCGTACATGGAATCTACGATCTGGTTCACCGACGGCTTCGTGGTGATCACCGGGGAAATCGGCGCCGGCAAAACCACGCTGATCGAGACATTCCTGCGCGAGCTGCAGCCCGATGTAGTAGTGGCGCAAATCAATCAGACTCAGCTTTCACCGACCGCGTTCCTGCAGACCATCCTCGTGCAGTTCGGGTTCACGCCGTTCGACATGAAGAAGCCGGAGGTTTTGGCCACGCTGAACCAATTCTTGGCCGAACAGCACGCCAGCGGCCGCAAGGTTCTGTTGATCGTCGATGAAGCGCAAAATTTGAGCTATCGCGTGCTCGAAGAGATCCGCATGCTGTCCGGCGTAGAGACGACCAAGGAGAAGGTGCTGCGAATCATCCTGGTCGGCCAACCCGAACTCAACGACAAGCTCAATTCGAGCGAGCTGGTGCAGCTGGCGCAGCGCGTGCGCCTTCGATTTCACTTGACTGCGCTCTCCGGGGCCGAGGCGGCCGCCTACATCGATCATCGGCTCGAAGTGGCCGGCTCTCAGGGGCGCCGGATTTTCGCGGAGGACACCTACCCCAAGATTTACAGCTATACGGGCGGCGTGCCCCGCCTGATCAATACGCTGTGCGACACCTGCATGATGGCCGCATTCGGGCGCGACAGCGATGTCGTCACGATGCAGGACCTCGATGCCGCCATTCGCGAATTGCAGTGGGTCGATTACGCTTCCGGCACGAATCGCATTCACATGCCCAATGGCGAGCCGGCGCAGTCTTCGCATGCGGCGACGGGAAACGCGGTCGGCCGCATTCTGCTGGCGAGCGGGGGCAAGACGATTTTGGAGCGGGAACTCCGGCCTGGGCGCCTGGTGATCGGCCGGACGCCGGACAACGATTTGCAGATCGACAGCAAATTCATCAGCCGCCATCACTGCCAAATCGTGACTCAACCCGCTTCGTGCGTCATCGAGGATCTCAACAGCACCAACGGCATCTACGTGCAGTCCAAGCGGGTGCGGCGGCACAATTTGAACGACGGCGACGTGGTTCACGTCGGCCAGCACGAGATCATGTACATCGACGAGCGCATGCCGCGTTTGCGCGATTCCTTGACCGCGGACGACGCCGAAGTGATGGGCCGCAGCTGAGCGGGTCGCGGCCGCGTCGGCCGGCGCAACGGTCAGCCGCGGTGGTCACCCCCGATGGTCAGCCGCGATGGTCAGCCGCAGCGGTCAGCCGCAGCGGTCAGCCGCAGCGGTCAGCCGTAGTGCTGGCCGTTCAGCGTCGACGGCAAATCGATGGTCTCGCCCGAATACTCTCTGCTCTGAGCGCGGTAGTCCTGACGCCGCAGGAACACGGTGAGCGCCGCGATCTCGGCGAGCATGCCGATCACGAACGCAGCCGCGGAGCGTGGAACGGACGGATCGAAATACGCGAGCACAAACCCGAGCGTGCCTATCGCCGCGTAAATCAGCGGCAAGCATTCATAGACGGGACTCGACAAGCGCATGGATGATGCAGACCCCCCGCATCATGGTAATGCCTCGGCGACCCCGCGATAGGGCCGATTTTACTTAAGGTGGCGCGCCATCAAGGCGGCGCGCCATCGGCACCTGGTGCCGGGCCGCAGCTTCGATTCAGTCCTTGCCCACCAGCATTTCTGAAATGCGTGACAGCCAGGAATTGCGCCACCCCTCGACCCGCAGCTGGTCCGGCTTCGGCTTCGATTGACGCTTCGCCTCGGACAGAAGCTCCTTTGGCAGATTGAGCTGAAATGTCCCCGTCATTGAGTTGTCGGCCATGGAAACTCCGTCGCGTGTGAAACCGGGGAGCAGCGTATCGATAGCCGCGGGGCCCACGATGCGATGCGCCTCACGCTATTGAATTCGATTCGGGACGCGCGGTAAACAGCGTCGCCAAGCGGCGACGGAATTGCTTTGCCATAACACGCTCGGGCGCTTTGCCCGCGGCGGCCGATCAATCCCAGTGATTTTTCTTCGGCAAATCGTCGTCGATCGCGTAGTAGTCCGATTTGTCGGCGACGAATATGTGCTCCGTCAGGGCGATGTTCGTCGGCGTATCGAGCGTGCCGGCGGTAATGGCGGTCCTGTCCCCGCCGGCGGGCCTCCAAAAGAGATTGCCGCCGCAAATGCCGCAAAATCCCCGTTGGGCGCTGTCGGATGACCGGTACCAGCGCAGGCTGTCGGACGACGTCAACGTAAGATTCGCCGACGGCACGCTGGTCATGGCGGCGTAGTGCCCGCTCGTTCGCCGGCATTGCGAGCAGTGGCAGGCGATTGCGCCGCGCAGCGCACCGTGTATTCGATAGCGAACGCCGCCGCAAAGGCAGCCGCCGGTATGCGTCGTGGCATCCTCGTTCAAATGCGCAGCTCCCGTCAGTTTCCGCGCCATTATAATGCTCGTCACGGAGGCGGTCATGTCGATTCTGTATGCTCTCGAGCCCGGTCTGTCGGCGCAGGAATTTCGCGGCGTACTGGTCGCCTCGACGCTGGCGGAGCGCCGCCCGGCCGGCGATTTGAATCGCCTGGACTCGATGCTGCGCCATGCCGATATCATCGTTACGGCGCGCGAGAATGGCAGGCTGGTCGGCGTGTCGCGTGCGATCACCGATTTCGCCTATTGCTGCTACTTGTCGGACCTGGCCGTGGATGCGGCATACCAGCGTAAAGGGATCGGAAAACATCTGATTGAACGAACTCACGCCGCGGCGGGCGATTTCACCACGCTGATCTTGGTTTCCGCCCCCGCCGCGGAAACCTATTACCCGAGGATCGGCATGCAGCCGCTGAAGAGCTGCTGGGCGCTTCCTCGCGCCAAATAGCGGGCAGTCACGCGGCCGTCGTCGTGACCGGCGTCGTGACCGGCGTCGTGACCGGCAATGTGAACATGAACCGGGCACCGCCTCCCGGGCGCTGCATGGCGGAGATTTGCCCCCCGTGCGCATTGACGATGGCCCGGCAGATTGCGAGCCCCAAGCCGGCGCCTCCGACGTCGACTTCATCGCGCCCGCGCTGGAACTTCGCGAACAGCCGTTCGGGCTGCCCGGGCGGAAGGCCGGGTCCGGTGTCGTCGATGATCATGCGAACCGCATCGCCCTCCAGTCCGGCCGAGAGCGTGATCCGCGTCCCCGGGGGCGTGTGTTTGATGGCGTTGTCGAGCAGATTGACCAGGACGCGCGTGATGAGCGGAGCATCGACGTTCACGGAAGGCAGCTCCGGCGGCAGCGCCACATCGACGCGGCGCCCGCCAAAGCGCCCCTCGAGCCGCGCAAGCGCCGCGCCGACCAGTTCGGCAACGGGGTGCCAATCGCGGCGCAGATGCACCTCGCCGACCTCGAAGCTCATCAGATCGAGCACGTTGGAGATGAGCTCCGACATCTCGTGCGCCTTCGCATCGATCGAACGGGCGAGTTGTGCGCGCGTCGCATCGTCCGCTCTCAATTTCGGGTCGTTGAGCGCGCGACTCGCCTCCGTGATGGCCGCCAGCGGAGCACGCAGGTCGTACGAGATGGACGCGAGCAGCGTATTGCGCAGACTTTCCGTTTCCACGACAACGCGGGCGGCCTCGGCTTCCTCCGCCCGCTGCGCCCGCTCGATCGCGAGCGCAATTTGGCCGGCGAAGGTCTCGAGGAGGTGGCGCTGTTCCGGGAGCAGCAAGCGGCGGCGCTGGGTCGGTTGGACCGCGAGCACGCCGAGGGTCTGATGTGTGCCGGTGAGCGGCAGATACTGCGCGACGGCCGCCGGGAGCGTGTCGGTGCCAAGTCCGGCGGGCCGGCCATGGTCGTAGACCCACTGGGCGACCGACAGATCGGCGCGTTCGAGCCAGCCCGCCAGCCCCGCTCCCTGGAACTGATGCAGGTGCCCGTCAGGGCCCGGCAGCAGCACGGTGGCGCGGCCGGCGAAGGTCTCGGCGACGTGCTTGATGGCAACTCCCGCCAGATTGTTGAAGCTGCGCGTCGCGGCGAGTTCCCGGCTCATCGCGTAGAGCAGCGATGTCCGGCGCTCGCGGGCGCCGGCGACCCGGGTCTGCGCCCGAACGTTCGCCACGAGATTGGCTATCACAAGCGCCAGCACCAGCATCACGGCAAAGGTCAGCAGGTATTGCAGACTGCTCACCGCGAACGTGAAGCGCGGCGGCACGAAGCAAAAATCGAGCAAGACGACGTTGGCGGTCGCGGCGACACTGGCCGGACCGCGTCCGAGCCGGAGTGCGGCGACGGTCGCCCCGAGCAGGTAGACCATGACGAGGTTGGTCAATTCGAAATACGGATACATGACCGCCGCAACCCCGGTGCAGCACACCGAGATGAGCAGCGCCGCCCAATAGCGCTCCCACCGGATCTCCTTCGTACCGCTGTCGTGGAGCGCCTGCCGCTGCACTTTATTCGTTTCGCGGCGGGCGATGACCGACACATCGAAGCCGCGCCCGCGGCGCACCAGGTCGGTGGTCGTGGAGCGCCTGAGCCACGAGCGCCATCCCCGGCGCTTTGCCTCGCCGATCACGATTCGAGTGACGTTGCGCAGACGCGCATACTCGAGCAGCGCATCGGCGGCCGACGGACCATCGAGCGTCACCGTTTCGGCGCCCAGCGATTCGGCGAGGCGCAGGACATCGATGCGCCGGTTGCGTTCGCTTTCCGACAGCTTGAGCAGCTGCGGCGTCTCGACCGACACCACCAGCCATTCGGCGTCGAGCGCATCGGCAAACCGCTTGCCGATGCGCACCAGCTGTTCGGCTTGGCCGTCCGGGGTGACGGCGATCAGGAATCGATCGCGCGCCAGCCACGGCCGCGAGGTCGGAGCCTGGGCCGCGAACTCGAGCGCCGCAGCATCCACCCGGTCCGCCGTGCGGCGCAGCGCGAGCTCGCGCAGCGCCAGGAGGTTGGGCTTGCGAAAAAACCCCTCCGTGGCGGTGTTCACCCGGTCGGCGGTATACACCTTGCCGGCCTTCAGCCGCGCCAGCAGATCGTCGGGCGGCAGGTCGATCAGCTCGACTTCGTCGGCTTCGTCGAATATTCGATCCGGCAGCGTCTCCTGCTGGCGAACGCCCGTGATGCCGGCAACGACGTCGTTCAGGCTCTCCAAATGCTGAACGTTGAGCGTCGTCCAGACGCTGATGCCGGCATCGAGCAGCTCCTCCACGTCCTGCCAGCGCTTGGCGTGCCGGGGCAGCGGCTCGCCTTCGGCGATGTTCGAGTGGGCCAGCTCATCGACGAGGACGATCGCCGGCGCGCGGCGCAGGGCGGCGTCGAGATCGAATTCGCGCCGAACGATACCGCGGTAACGGACCGCGAGAAACGGCAGCTGTTCCAGCCCCTCGAGCAGCCGCTCGGTCTCGATGCGCCCATGGGGCTCGACGTAGCCGACGACGATATCCACGCCGCCGGCGCGCGCCGCGCGGGCGGCTTCGAGCATCGAATAGGTCTTGCCCACCCCGGCCGAGGCGCCGAAGAACACCCGCAGCCGCCCGCGGCGCGCTCGCGCTTCCTCGCGCTGAACATCGGCCAGCAATTCGTCCGGATTGCGGCGCTCGGTCTCGACCATTGCTCGTCCGCAGGTTCCGCTGCTTCAAATGCGCCAAGCGCGCGCATGCATGTCAGCACGCCGGCGCAGGTTCGTCAAACTTGAGGCGGTCGACCGGCACCGCTGGCAGGGCACGTTCATGATTCCTTGCCAAGACCGCGCCCTTCGGCACACGCTCCGGCCGATCGGGCTCTACTGCGTTCCCGTCTCGGCCGTGCTCCTGACCCTGCGGGCCTCCAGCGCGCTCTGCCGCTGCCGAAGCTTCTCGAGCTGGTCGGAGCCGAGTCGTTCCGCGCAGCCGGACACGACGTGCCGGCCGCGCGCAATGAGCAATTCGAGGATGCGCGGCTCGGCGCACGTCGAGGCAATGTCATCGTAGGCGCGCAATAGCCGAAGACTGACCGCTATATCGGCCATCGAGTAATGGCGGATCTGCTCGAATGCCGTATCGAGCAGACTCTCGATCCCGATCCACGGAACGATGACCCGGACGACGTGCGGCGGGCTGCAAAGCATCGAGGCCGGAGCGTTGCGGCCTATGAATCGGATCAGGATCCGCCCGAGCTGATCGACGCAGGTGATCGCGGTGCTGGGATCATTCACCGCCGAGGAAATGGCTTTGAGGCCGATGTCCACGATCTGAATGATGCCGAACTCGACATCCTGCTGCATCGTGCGCGTCGGTCCGATATCGAACGTCGAGCGCAATTCACCGGTCCGCGCGGGATCGAGGCGCTCTTCCGGAGATACGGCGAACAGACCGACGCCCGCCGGCACGAAATGCCCGACCCGGCGCAGCACGCGCACCCGCACTTTGAACACCCGTGCAAGGTGGAGCAAACGTCGGGTATCGATATAGCGGATGTAACCGGAAACCGAGCTGCCGACAGGGACCTCGCGCTTGTTGCGATCGAACGGCACGCCCGCCTGCTCGTAGGAGTGTCGCTGAGACTCCGGCATCACATCGTCGATCACGCCCTCGGTCTCGCGCGCGATCCGATCGACGATGTGATTGACGCTGATCGCCTGCGAGATGTGATTAATGAAGAAGGTCAACCACGCGACGCAGGTCACCGCGAGCACCATCGCACAGGTGACCGTGGCAACCGGCGCAAACGGTTGCGGGAACGAGCGCGCTGCGGGCAAGGCAGCCATGCAGTAGGCGAAGGTGCCGAGGAAGATGCCCAGTGTCCATTGGGTCACGCGATCCTTCACGAAGCTCAACAGGATCCGCGGCGAGAACTGCATCGATGCGAGCGTCAGCGTCATCAACAAGATGGCGAAAACGATCGACACCACGGTCATGATCGAACTGGCGATCGTTGCGAGAACGACCTGAGCGACCTGCGGATCTGCCCGGGACGGGAACAGGAACGAGGGCACCCATGCGCTCAACACCGGCATGATCTCTTCGAGCGATGAAACCACGGCGCCGAGAAGCCCGAGCGAGATGGAGATCAGGAGCGGCCGCACCAAAAATCCGCCGCGCAGCGCATACATGGCCGTGCGCAGCAGGGGAAGCAATCGGTTGGTGATGATGGGCATGTTCAGGCTACGGGGGCTTGCGCTCCACCACCTTCTTGGCCAGTTCCGCGAGCGCCGCCAGGTCCATCTCCTCGGCCGGCACTTCGATCACTTCGTCGGCCGGGGCCGCCGATCGGGATGGCGGCGGGGACGGGTCTTGCGCGGACGACGGGCGCGGGCTCGGCGTGCCCGGGGTGGGTTTGATCCCCGACGGCCTGGCGGGCCGCGCGGTGGGCGTGCGTGCCGGCGCGGGTGGAGGCGGCCGCACCCAATCAGGGACCTGCTCCATCCAGCGCTGATAGCGCTCGAAGGTCCACATCCCTTCCTCGCCGCCCGATTGCAGAACGTTGGTCAACTGGCTCAAGTTGCCGGCCCGGATGGTGCCCCTGGCGCCGGAGGAGGGAAGCAGTATCTCGCAGCGGGGCACGCGCAGGCGGTGTGCGCTCAAGTAATCCAGCCGCTGACAGCACACGGCCACCAGACAATCGGCGAGCTGCGCGCGAACACTCGGCTGGATATCGGACGGAAACGACATGCACACGCGGTTCAGCGCTTCTGCGCAGGTCGCCGAATGCATGGTGGCGAGCACCAGATGCCCGGTCTCCGCGGCATTGAGGGTGAGCCGCATGACCTCTGGCGTTCGCATCTCGCTGATGACCAGAACATCCGGGTTCTCGCGTAAGGCATCGGTGATGCCCTGCTCGAAACTCGGGGAGTGGGTTGGAACCTCACGCTGGCGGATGAACGACTGACGGTTGGTGAAGAGGTATTCGACGGGACTTTCCAGAGAGACGATATTGCGGGCGCGGGTCGTATTGATCTCTTCGATGAGCGCGGCGAGCGTCGTCGATTTCCCCGATCCGGTCGGCCCGGAGATGATGATCAAGCCGGTGGACGCCTCGATGAACCTGCGGATATCAGGGTGCAGATTGCAGGCTCGCAGATCCTTGATGACCGGCGACAGAAGCCTGATGGCAGCCGCCATGCCGCGAACCGTTCGAAAGAGATTTATGCGGCAGCGAATTCCGGCGATCGTTTCGGAGAGATCGGCGGAGCCGCGCTCCTGGAAGTGCGCCCAGCGCTCCGCGCCCAACAACTCGCGGCCGACCTGCAGCAGCGTGCCGCCCCCGACGGTCCCGCCGGCCGCCTGCAGATCGCCGCGGACCCGGACGAGCACGGGTGTTTCAGCCTCCAGATGCAGATCGCTGGCTCCGAGCGCATATGCCTGTTCGATCCATTCGTCGAAAAGCATCACGCGCCCTTGGCGCTCTGCAGCTGCCGCCCGGGCGCCGGCGGAAGCGGGTCAAAATCGGATTTCACCATATCGATAACGTAACCGCCCCGCGCGCGCCTGGCTACCCCAACCGACACGCCGGAGTCGAACGGAGCGCGCCTGCCGCGCGGGACAAAGCGCGGGCCAGACGCCCCCGAGTCCAAAGGCGTCCCGCCCGCGCTGCGGCTAGGCGTCCTGCCGGCTCAAGCGCTCGTGAGTTCTCGGCCCTGAGACAAACCGCGCGAGGATTCTGGCCGGAGCGGCGCGGCGGCGACAGCGCTCAACGCGCTGCAAACGCGCAGATTGGCAAGGATCGCAAAGATCGCAAGGAGCGCAAGGAGCGCAAGGGGCGAGCCTAGCCGGTACCGCCCACCGTGAGCGCATCGATGCGCAGAGTGGGTTGTCCTACTCCGACAGGCACCGACTGGCCTTCCTTGCCGCACGTCCCGACCCCGGCGTCGAGACGCATGTCGCTGCCTACCATGCTGACGCGAGTGAGCACGTCGGGGCCGTTGCCGATCAGCGTAGCCCCCTTCACGGGCGCGCCGATCCTGCCGTTCTCGATCATGTAGGCCTCGCTCGCCGAGAACACGAATTTGCCCGACGTGATGTCCACCTGGCCGCCGCCGAAGTTCACTGCGTACAGGCCCTTGTCGACGGATGCGATGATTTCCTCCGGGGCGCGCGAGCCGGCGCGCATGTAGGTGTTCGTCATGCGCGGCAGCGTCATGTGAGCGAAGGATTCGCGCCGGCCGTTGCCGGTCGCCGGCATGCCCATCAAACGCGCATTCATCTTGTCCTGAATATAGCCTTTGAGCACGCCGTTTTCGATGAGCACCGTGCACTGCGTCGGGGTGCCCTCATCGTCCACGTTCAGCGAACCGCGCCGCCGGTTCAGGGTGCCGTCGTCCACCACGGTGATCTCGTCAGCGGCAACCTTTTGGCCGATGCGGTTCGAGAAGGCGGAGGTCCCCTTGCGGTTGAAATCGCCCTCCAATCCGTGCCCGATGGCCTCGTGCAGGAGAATGCCGGGCCAGCCCGGCCCCAATACCACCGTCATCGAGCCGGCCGGCGCCGCCACCGCTTCGAGGTTCACCAATGCCTGGCGCACCGCCTCGCGGCCGTGCGCGAAGGGCTCATCGCCGCGCAGCAGCTCATCGAGCCCGAAGCGGCCGCCGCCGCCGCTGTAGCCCTGCTCGCGCCGGCCATTTTGTTCGACGATGACCGACACATTGATGCGCACCAGGGGCCGCACGTCGGCCGTGAGCGTGCCGTCGCTCGAGGCGATCAGAACGACCTCATGCACGGCGGCCAGCGACGCCATGACTTGCTTGACCCGCGGATCGATTCGCCGCGTCTCTGCGTCGATGCGCATCAGCCAGGCCACCTTGTCCTCGTCGCGCACCGCATCGAGCGGATCGGCCGGCAAGTACAGCCGGTGAGTGGGCGGCCGCTGCCACGCCTTCACCGCATTGCGGCCGCCGCTGCGGGCAATGGCGCGCGCCGCATCCGAGGCCTCCACCAAAGCCGGCAGCAGCACCTCATCCGTATAGGCAAAGCCGGTTTTCTCGCCGCTGATGGCGCGCACGCCCACGCCCTGCTCGATGCTGTGCGAGCCCTCCTTGACGATGCCGTCCTCGAGCGACCATGATTCCTCCCGCGACAGCTGAAAATACAGATCGGCGTAATCCACCCCGCGGCTCATCACTGTGCCGAGCACTGCCGACAATCGGCCCTCGTCCAACCCGGAGGGCGCCAGGATCATCCTCTCGGCCACGTCGAACATCGGCGCAGCGCTCATGCCGGCACCGTCGCCGCGACGGGCATTCCAAGGCGGCGGTTATCGAGCGCGGGAAAGCGCGTCCGCGTCTCCGCCAGTTTCGCAAGATCGATGTCGGCTGTGATCACTCCAGTACCCTTCGGCAGGCGCGCGAGCACCTGACCCCAGTAATCGACGATGAGCGAGTCGCCATAGGTTTCTCGGCCGCTGGTATGCGTTCCGCTTTGAGCCGGCGCAACCACATAGCACAGATTCTCGATCGCACGGGCTCGCAGCAGCGTCTCCCAGTGAGCGCGGCCGGTGGGCACCGTGAACGCGGCCGGCATCGCCAGCCATTGCGCGCCCTGCGCGGTCAGGTCCCTGTACAGTTCCGGAAACCGCATGTCGTAGCACACGGACAGCCCCAGTCTCCCGACCGGCGTATCCGCGACCACCAACTTGCTGCCGGGCGTCACGTGGGTCGATTCCAGGTACTGCTCATTGCGCCCGGGGATGGTCACATCGAACAGGTGGATCTTGTCGTAGCGCGCCACACGATTGCCGTCGGCATCGATGAGCAGCGACGCATTCGCCACCCGCGCCGCGGAATCGCCTTTGATGACGGTCGTGCCGCCGAGGATCCACAGCTTCAGCTGTCGCGCCGTATCGCGCAAAAAATCCTGGACCGGTCCCGCCCCGTCGGGCTCGGCTACTTGCAGCTTGTCGGCGTCGCGCAACCCGATGAACGAGAAATTCTCCGGCAGACAGGCGACCTGGGCGCCCAATTCCTTGGCCTCGCGCAGCAGCTTGCCCGCAGCAAGCAGATTCTCCGCGACGAGGTGGCTCGAGGTCATTTGAATGGCGGCTACTGTGCCCATTATTTCGGCGCCTCTGCAGTCGCGGCGGCCGCGCCTGCACTCTTGATTCGTTCGACGGTTGGACTGTCCCAACTGCCGGTAATTCGATAATACCCCCGCACCAGTCCCTTCAGCGGCCGTTTGAACACCTGCGTGAACAGCAATACGGCCCCACCGATCACCGGCCCGGCCGCGAAGCCGGCGAGCGGCAGTGGACTGCTGCCCACATTGCCCGTAACCACCGCAGTTTGGTCGTAATCCTTGTTTTTCAAGCCTACGCGGCCAATTAAGCCAATTTCCGCCGCGGGGCCCTTGACCAGCACGTCGTCGGTGTAGGCGCTGCCCTCGCGCAGGTCGAAATCGCCGCGAATGGTGTCGAATGCGAAGCCTTTGTCGGTCAGATCGCTGAAATCCAGCGCCAGCCTGCGCGGCAGCTCGGCGAGGCTGGCGAGGCCCAGCACCCGCCCCGCGCCGGGCTTCAGGCCGATGATTTGCCCCTTGTCGAGGGCCACTTGCACATGGCCCTTGGCCGATTCGAGCGACTCGGCCGTAGGAGCTCCGGCCCAGTTCATGTCGAAATCCAGACGCCCGATCTTCGCCTCGATGACGGCGTCGAAGCCCAGCTGCTTCAACGTGTCTGCGACATCCGTACTGGTGACGGTGCCCTCGATGCGCCCCAAGCCCCCGTCCTTGCCGCGCCACTCGCCCCTGGCGGTCGCCGAGAAGACCGAGCTGGTCACCTTCAATTGTCTGAGGCTGATCCCGTCTTCCACCTTGGCGAGTGTCGCCCGCACATCGCCGAACTCTCTATCTCCCCACGTCATCTCTGCGGCGTGAAAATCGACCGCCGGAATCGAGCGCGGGTCTGCGGGGCTCCTTTGATCTCCCGTCGAAGCGCTTTCGGGGGGCCCGTCGACGAACTTGAGCCGATCGAACTCGAGATTCCAGGGTGCGGCCGAATCGCTGCCGCCCGGCACAGCTATGGTGCCCACCACGTTCGGGCCGCTCACGCCAATGCGCCAGCCGCCGCCGCTCTCGGCCAGCTCGAGCGCAACGTCGAGGAACGAAACGCCCAGGTAGTCGATCTGCGCGACGGCTATGGTGGCGGAGCGCAAGTAATTGGCCAGCGGCGTGGCGCTCTTGCCGAGCGCGGCGAGCTGCAGCCAGCCGGCCAGATCCAGCCGACCGATGTTGCCGCCCACGTTGACGGTTTGAGTATCGCTGAACGTGGGCTCGGCCGCGCCGAACGTGACGGCGGCGCGCTCGATCTTGGGTCCGTTGGCATCCGCACCCAGGGTGAGGGCGCCGCGCAGCACCGACCCCAAGACCACGCGCAGCTGCGCACCGCCGCTCTGCGGCCACTGCACGTCGACCGATGACGGCAAGGCGCTGCCGGCCGGCTTCGCCAACGGTTCGGGAAGCTTCAGATCGAGACCGGCGAGACTGCTGCTTAAGCGCAGCGAGCGCTCGCGCTGCGGGTCGGGCGCGACCTTGAGTACGCCGTGCCAATCGGCCTGGCCGCCGATGGAAACGCTCGCCGGCAAGGACAGCGCCGCGCGCAGCGCCTCGCCGCTGAAGGTGCCGTGGAAATCCAATTGGGTGCGCAGAACCGGTCGATTGCGCGGCACGCGCGCCGTCATCTGGAAGGCGCCGCCCAGGGCGCGGCCGCGCATGTCGGCGCGGGCCACCTGAGCGCCGTCGACATCGGCGTCTCCCGACACTTCGCTCGCCGCGAGGGACGAACCCTTGAGGTTCACCGT
Organism: uncultured Gammaproteobacteria bacterium; assembly: GCA_963837045.1. Lineage (GTDB taxonomy): Bacteria > Pseudomonadota > Gammaproteobacteria > Steroidobacterales > Steroidobacteraceae > Bog-1198. The sequence continues at coordinate 197,474 of CAWIMA010000014.1, read as the reverse complement.
CGCACCCTCCAGATTCACGTGCACCAGCACGCGATGTCGATCGAACTGCTTGAACGGCAGGAACAAATTCACGGAGGCCGTGAGCGCTCCCTTGGCCTCCACGTCGGAGAAGCCGTGTTCGGCCATCTCATCGAGCGGTGTCGCCCGCAAGTATTGCAGCGCGTCGTCGACATCGCCGCGAGTGACCGCGTGGATCTCCAGCTCGCCGTTCCTCAGGTCGACGAAGCGCGCGTCCGCCGAATCGAGCACGAGAGCGCCGGCGCGGCCGCTGGTGAGCCGCGCCGTCATGCCCTCGTTGCGAAATTCAGCGCGGCCCGCGAGACCTTCGATGCGCCGCCAGCCCTCGCGGTAGTCGAGCGTCATGCCCTCGATGCTGCAGCGGGCCAGAAACAGGCCCCCGCCCTCATGAAACGGGAAGCGCCGCACCGGGCCTTCGAAGATCGCGTCGGCATGCACCACACGGCCGGCGATAAACGCTCGATCGAGCCACTCGAGCGCGGGAGCCGGCATGAGTTCGTGCGGAAAAAACAGGTGCGCATCCGTCACATTGCCGCCGTCCAGGGTGCTCGCCATGGTCAAAACCGGCGAGCTGCCGTCGCTCGGCTGCCGCCAGGCCGCCTTTGCATGGGCGCTGGCGCCGTGAGTACTCAATTCGAAGTCCCTCGTGGCCACCAAGAATTCCTCCGCGGTCCGCTTCCAATAGAGGGTGGCCTTGAGCGCGCTCAGATTGATCGGTTGGGGGAACTGGCCGGGCCAGTTGAACACCGCGGTCTGCGTATCGATGACTACGCGGCCGCCGCTTTCATTGCCGGCAATCATGCCGCTCAAGCCGCGCAGGCCCGGCGCGCGGCCGACGGGCGCGAAGCCCACGCCGCGGAACTGCGCGTTGACCGCCAGCTGCCACGGGTCGTCCACTTTGGTTCGCTTGAGCTGCGCGCGCATGTCGCGCCACTCGCCGGTGGGAGCGATGTCGCGCAACCGATCTCGCAAGTCCTTCTGCGGCATCAGCCCGGCGAGCGGCAGCAGCGCCTCGGCGCGCAGGTAGCTCGCCTGCGCACGCAGTTCCAGCAAGCCCGCATCGCTGCTGCGCCAGCTCACGTCGAACTCGGAATCCGGATCGCGGCGTCCCGCGGTGAGCGCACGCACGCGGCGGCCAAGCACCGTCCAGCGATCGCCCGCGTGCGTCAGGGTCAGCGAGCCGCTGATCTGCTCGAACCTGTCGCTGAGGCCCTCGCTCAATTTGGCGACCACGCCCCGCGCCGCAAAATCGAGCGCGGCGCGCGCGGGCGTCGGACCCCGGCCGCTCGCCAGCATCTCGAAGCCGCCGGTGCCCGCATCGAGTCTGGTCAGATATTCGGGGAGCAGTTGCCGCCATCCGGGAAACGACATATCGCGGGCGCTCAGCAGCGCGTCCCAGCTCACGCCTGTCAGCGGGCCGACGCCGCGCGCCCTTCCATTGAAATTCAAGGAGCCGCCGAGCACCGCCGGCAGCTGCGCGTTCAGGCGGAGCACGGCCAGGTCGGCGGCGCGGCGCAAATCCAGATTCACGGCGCGCAGCTTGAGTTCGGGAAGGTCGGAGTTCCAATTTTGCACCGTGATGAGGCCGCGGCGAATGGCCAGGGTACCGGCGGGCAGATCGTTCAGCGTGAGCACGGACATGGACGACTGCTCGCCGCCCAGCACGATTTCGGACGCGAGCGCGAATTTGTCCGGCCCCATGCGTTCGACGGTGATGTCGGGCGAGTCCAGTTCGACTCGCACGGCAAATAATTTGCCGCTGTGAAACAGCTGCCAGAAGTCGATGCCGACGCGCCCGCCCGCCGTGCGCGCGAGCACCCGCTGGTCGTCCTTGGAGCGCAGCTCCAGTCGCGCGAAATACAGTTCCGGGCCGTACCAGCGGAACGCCGGCGACACATGCGAAAACGCAATGTGGTACCCGATCCGGTTGTGCACCCACTCCTTGATCTCGGCCTGATATTGAGGCGCACGATCGAGCGCCAGCTTGACCCCCAGCATCAGCAGCAGCATCCCCATCACCATTCCCGCGATGCCGAAGAGCAGGACCTTGCCGAATTTGCGCAGGCTCATTTACATCAGAACGACGTCGTATTGATCGACGGTGTAGAGGGATTCGGTTTGCAGCCGGATCGGCTTCCCGGTGAACAGCTCGAGTTCGCCGAGCGCCGATGATTCCTCATCGAGCAGCCGCTCGATCACGTCCTGGTGCGCCAGGACCATCAGCTCTTGACACTCGAACTGCCGCGCTTGGCGCACTATTTCGCGAAACACCTCGTAGCACACCGTCTCCGCGGTCTTGACGAACCCCCGCCCTTCACACGTCGGACAAGGCTGGCACAGCAGATGTTCCAGGCTTTCGCGGGTTCGCTTGCGCGTCATCTCCACCAGGCCGAGCGGCGAGACCGACGAGATGTTGGTTTTGACGTGATCGGCGCTCAACGCCTTCTCCAGCGCTTGGATGACCTGGCGGCGATGCTCGGGCTCCTCCATGTCGATGAAGTCGATGATGATGATGCCGCCGAGATTGCGCAGACGCAGCTGTCGCGCGATGGCCACCGCGGCCTCCAGGTTCGTGCGGAATATCGTTTCCTCCAAGTTGCGGTGGCCGACGAACGCGCCCGTGTTGACGTCGATCGTGGTCATCGCCTCCGTTTGATCGATGATCAGATGGCCGCCGGATTTGAGGGGGACTTTGCGATCCAGCGCCTTTTGAATCTCCTCCTCGACGTGGTGCAATTCGAAAACCGGGCGGCTCTCGCTCGTACAGTTCGATGCGCGGCAGTGCTTCGGGCATGAAAGTCGCCGCGAATTCCTGCATCTCTCGATGCGCGCTCGGCTGATCGATCAGCACGCGTTCGACGTCCGGCCGCAGCAAGTCGCGCAGGATCCGCAGGTGCAGGGGCAAATCGGCGTGCACCAGCTGCCCCGCCTCGGTGCGCAGCCCCTTCTGGCGCACGAACTCCCACAGCTTGCGCAGATACATCATATCGGCCCGCAACGCGTCGCGCTGCGCGTCCTCCGCCGCCGTGCGCACGATGTATCCGGCGCCTTCATCGGCCTCCAGTCCGGCCAGCACCGCGCCGCGCAGACGCTCGCGCTCCGCCTCATCCTCGATTCGCGCCGACACGCCGACGCCGCGCCCCTGGGGCATGTAGACCAGGTAGCGTGACGGCAGCGTGATGTACGTCGTGAGGCGCGCGCCCTTCGTTCCCAGCGGGTCCTTGACGACTTGCACGAGGATTTCATTGCCTTCGGCAACCAGAGTCCGGATGTTCTCGGTGCGCGGCGCCTCGATGCCGGTATCCGCGTGGCGCGCGTCGAAAATGTCGGAGGCGTGCAGGAACGCAGTGCGCTCCATTCCGATCTCGATGAACGCCGCCTGCATGCCCGGCAGCACCCGCGACACACGGCCTTTGTAGATGTTGCTGATCAGGCCGCGCCGGCTGGCGCGCTCGAGAAACACCTCCTGCAGCACACCGTTCTCGACCACTGCGGCGCGCGCTTCGTGGATGCTCGCGTTGATTAAAATCTCGGTGCTCATCCGCTTCGCCGTTGATCCGAAGGCCGCCATATCGGCACGCCGGCCCTCTTGAGGAGCCCGGCGGTTTCGTACAGCGGCAGCCCCATGACGCCGGAATAGCTGCCGTGCAGGTCGGCGACGAAAACTGCGCCCCGCCCCTGGATGGCGTAGCCGCCGGCCTTGTCGCACGGCTCCCCAGTATTCCAGTACTCGCGCGCCTCGTGCACACCGATGTCGCGAAAAGTGACCTCGCTGCGGCTGACACAGGATGCAACGCGGTCCGCCGTCGCCAGCGCAACAGCGGTCAGCACCTCATGAGTCCGCCCCGACAGCAGCAGCAGCATGCGCTCGGCGTCCCCGCCGTCGGTCGGCTTGCCCAGAATCTCGCCGTCGATGAGCACCGCCGTATCCGCCGCGAGAACCGGTATGGCCGCTGCGCCGCTCGCCTGGGCCAGGTGCCGGCCGGCCTCGGCCTTGGCTTCGGCGAGCCTCGACACGAATGCGGGCGGCGCCTCCGCGGTTGCGATCGACTCGTCGATCGAAACGCTAAGTATCTGAAAAGGCACGCCTATTTGCTGAAGAAGCTGGCGCCGGCGGGGGGAGGCCGAGGCGAGATACACGAAGTCTGCGCACATGCGTTGAGCATACCCACGTTGCACGCCTTTAGGCGCGATGATAGGGGTGGCCGGCCAGCATGCTCATGGCGCGATAGAGCTGCTCGGCGACCACCACTCGTACCAGCGCATGCGGCAGGGTGAGGGGCGACAGGGACCAGCCCTGGTTCGCTCGCTCCAGACATTCCGGCGCCAGCCCATCGGGGCCGCCTATCAGCAAGGCGAGCGGCCTCGCCTCGCGAATGCGCACGGCCAGCCAGGCGCTGAGTTGTTGCGTCGTCATGGATTGACCAGTGATTTCCAATGCAACCACGTAGTCCTTGGGGTCCACCGCAGCCAGCATGTTCGAGCCCTCGCGGGCGATTGCGCGCTCCGGAGCCTCACCGGCCCGCCGCGCGGCAACCGGGATTTCCAGCAATTCGAGAACGAGCGGGGCGCGCAGGCGTTTCTGGTATTCGCGAAATCCCGCGCTGATCCAATCGGGCAGGCGGGTGCCGGCAGCGATCAACCGGCATTTCATGTTCGCTTCGCCACTAGGCGCGGGCGGCGCGCTTCGCCGGCGTCAGATCCCACAGCTTTTCGAGTCCGTAGAATTCACGTACGCGCGGCAGCATCACGTGCACGATCATCTCGTGCAGATCGATCAGCACCCAGTCGCTATCCTGCTGGCCTTCCACCCCGTGCGGCCGAAATCCCGCCAGTTTGGTTTTTTCGACCACGCGCTGCGCCACGGAGCGCACGTGCCGGTCCGATGTGCCGCTCGCGATCACCATGAAGTCGGCTATATCGGTCAGGCCGCGGACGTCCAGCACTTTCACTTCCAACGCCTTCATGTCGGCCAAGGCGTCGAGGATCACGGACTTGAGGGAGGGTCCGGCGGCGGCTGAGGCCTTCCTGGCGGCGGTGCCTTTGGGTTTGCCGGTGGCGGCGCTGCGGGCGCCGGCCTTGAGTTTTTTGATCGGAGACTTGGCTGAAAAGGGCTTTTTCTTGACTGGCACTACGGCGTCCGTGTTTTGGAGTAACAATTGGTATCCAGGATCAGTGTACGCACTGAATCCGGCATGAGGAAGCGCGGATCCCGGCCCATCGCAATCAGCTGCCGCACCTCCGTGGAGGAGATCTCGAGCTGCGTCACGGCGTGAATATAAATGCAGCCGGCGCGCTGCTCGTGCAGGTCGCCGATGCGCCCGGTGCCGCGATCGACCAGCAATTCACCCAGGGGCCCCATCCCCGGCGCCCGCCATCCCGGGCGGTGCGCGACCACCAGATGAGCCAGCTGCAGCAGCTCGCGCCATTGATGCCATTTGGGCAGGCTGAGGAACGCATCCATGCCGACGATGAGGCACAGGCTGCGGTCCGGATACTCGTGGCGCAGTTCGCCCAGCGTTTCGACCGAATACGAGGGCCCTGCTTTGCGCACCTCGCGGTCATCGACCACGAAACCGGGCTGTCCGGCCGTCGCCAGCTCGACCATTTTCAGGCGCAATTGCGGGCTGGCAACGGGCTGATCGCGGTGCGGCGGATTGCCCGCGGGCAAAAAACGTATCTCTTTCAAGCGCAGCGCCTGCTGCAGCTCGAAGGCCGTGCGCAGGTGCGCATAGTGGATGGGATCGAAGGTCCCGCCGAAGATGCCCATCGGGTTCATCCGGCTACCCTGCCTGAATCCTGGGGCGCTTGCAAAGCGCCCGCAATGCAGCCGGTGAGCCCGATGATCGCGGTCCAGGCATCGCCGCGAGCCACCCCCTTCAGAATGCGGTCCGTCTCGCTGGCTTGGCGCAGCAGCCGCGCCAGAGGCATGCTGCCGCTTCGCGCGAGCGCGCGCGCGGAGGGTCTCGCCGCTTGATTCCAACCCGCGCCCGCAGAGTGCGAGTGCAGGCGGTCGCGCTCGCGCGCCTGCCACAATCCGCGCAATTCCCGCACCAGCGCCCAGAGAATGAGCGTCGGCTCCACCCCCTCGCTCTTCAATCCCAGCAGGACGCGCATTGCACGCTGCGCGTCTCCCCCCGCCGCGGCTTCCGCGAGCTGGAATATGTCGTATCGGGCGCTGTCGGCCACGGTGCGCAGCACCAGCTGCGCGCTGATTGGTTTGCCATCGGCGAGCAGCGCCAATTTCTCGAGCTCTTGCTTCGCCGCGAGCAGGTTTCCCTCGACGCGCTCGATGATCAGCTCGGCGGCGGCCGGTTCCACCCGCACATTCATTGCGCGCGCGCGGCTGCCCAGCCACGCCGGCAGAGCCGCGGCGTCGACCGGCCAGATCGGTATCCACGCGCCGTGGCGTTCGACGGCTCGCACCCAGGGAGCCTCGCCGGCCTTTTTGTCGAGCTTGTCGGTGATGATCAAACACAGCACGTCGGGCGGCGGGTGCATTGCGAGATCGGCCAACTGCGCGGCCCCCTTGTCGGGCTTGCCGCTCGGCATCCGCAGTTCGAACAGCCGTCGCTCGGCGAACAGGGACAGCGCCTGCGTCGCGTGGCGCAACTCATCCCAGGCGAAGCCCCGGTCGATGAAGAACACCGTGCGATCGGCGTATCCGGCCGCGCGCGCCGCGGCTCTGACGGCATCCGCCGCCTCGCCGACGAGCAGCGGCTCATCGCCGGACACCAGATAGATGGGGACGAGACCGCGGGCCAGAGCAGCCGCCAACTGATCGGAATTCAGCCGCAATTTCCTCGCCTCACGTCATTGATTCGCGGCCGCGCCGCTGTTGATGCGCGCCCGGGCCGCCTCGTACTCGGCCGCCATCCGGTTGACCAGCGCCTCCACCGCCTGCACCTCGTGGATGCCGCTGACGCTTTGTCCCGCGCTCCAGATGTCTTTCCATGCCTTCAATGCGGTGTTCCCGCCGGTGCCGAAATTCATCTTGGTCTTGTCCGATTCGGGCAATTTGTCCGGATCCAGGCCGGCCTGCGCCACGCTGCCGCGCAAATAATTGCCGGCTACTCCGCTGAAAAGAGAGGTGTACACGATATCCTCGGCGCGGCTGTCGATCAGCATCTGCTTGTAGGCCGCGCTCGCATTGGCCTCCTCGGTGGCGATGAACCGCGTGCCGAGATACGCCAAGTCCGCGCCCAGCGCCTGCGCCGCGAGCACGTCGGCGCCCGTGCTCATCGCTCCGGACAGAATGATCGTGCCCGGATAGATTTCGCGGATCTGCTTCACCAGGGCGAACGGGCTGAGCACGCCGGCATGGCCGCCGGCGCCGGCGCACACCGCAATGATGCCGTCCACGCCCTGCGCCGCAGCCTTCTCGGCGTGGCGCAGGCTGATCACGTCGTGAAACACGACGCCGCCGTAAGCGTGCACCGCGCTGACCACCTCGGACGGCGGTCGCAGGCTGGTGATGACAATCGGTACGCGGTGCTGGACGCACAGGCGCACGTCGTGCTCCAGTCGATCGTTGCTCGCATGCACGATCTGGTTCACGGCAAACGGCGCGACCCTGGCGCGCGGGTTCGCCCGCCGGTAGGCGCCGAGCTCTTCGGTGATCTGCGCGAGCCACTCATCGAGCTGCGAGGCCGGCCGGGCATTCAGCGCCGGAAATGAGCCGACGATCCCCGCCCTGCATTGCGCCAGCACCAGAGCCGGCGTGGAGACGATGAACATGGGCGCGCCGATGACCGGCAGGCGCAGATGTCCCTGGAGAATGGCGGGAATGGGCATGCTTCTAGCTCATTGAGAATTGCCCGGCCATTATGACCGACTGCGCCGTGCGGTACACTTGCCCGTCAGTCCTCACCGGTGGTCTCATGGACTTCGCGACCCTGCTGTTCGAGCGGAGCGATCACATCGCCCGCGTTACGCTCAACCGCCCCGACAGGCTCAATGCGCTCAATCTGCAGCTGGTGGAGGATTTGCGCGCCGCCGCCGCCGCCATCGACGCCGATCGAGACATCCGCGCCGTCGTGCTGACCGGTGCCGGGCGCGCCTTCAGTTCCGGCGCCGATCTCATGCGCGACGATTTCTTCGAGACGGCGAAGGGCAGCCCCGGGGAGAAAATCGGCTCAAGCCTGCGCGATCACTTCAATCCCATGGTGAACGCCTGGCACGAGATCGCCGTGCCGGTCGTGGTGGCCGTCAACGGCGTGGCCGCCGGTGCGGGAATGAGCCTGGCCCTGGTCGGAGACATCGTTCTGGCGGCGCGCTCGGCCAGCTTCGTGCAGCTGTTCGCGCCCAAGGTCGGCTTGATGCCCGACTTGGGCAGCACGTTTTATCTGCCGCGGCTCATAGGAACGGCCCGCGCCAAGGGCATGACGCTGCTGGGCGATGCGCTGTCGGCGCCGGATGCGGAACGATGGGGCCTTATTTGGGCCTGTGTGGACGATCTGGCTCTGCTCGAGCAGGCGCACGGCATCGCGCGCCGCTTTGCGACCGGCCCGACGCAAGCGTTCAAGCGGATCAAACGAACGTTCAATCGGCAGCCGGCGGCCACCCTGCCCGAGCAGCTGGCGCTCGAGGCCCTCGAACAGGCGGCCTTGGGCGATACACGGGACTTCGCCGAAGGCGTTACCGCCTTCCGCGGCAAGCGCGCACCGAATTTCTCGGGCGAATAGCCGCCGAGATCCGCTCAACTGCGTCTGCCGACCTTTGCGAGCGGCACGCGAACTTCAGGCTCGGGCGGCTGGTCAGGCGCCGACGTTGCGGACTCGCAGCTGCCGCAGCCGCCGCAGGAGCCGGAGGTTTTGGCGGCCGCCGCCGCCAGCCGCCGCGCGACGGGACCGAGGTGCAGGAACGCCGGAGCGCGTGCCGCGAGCTGCGCGAGCGCGGTGCGCAGCCGCATCCGCAGGCCCCTCGGCCCGAGCGAGGACAGTGCGTACCCGGCGCTCGCCAGCAGCGCCAGACCCACCACGGAATTATCGAGAATTCTATTCATAGCCTGTCCGCATCCGCTGCATGCTGCATCATCCCGTCAGCGCCAGTGCAAGTCGATAGGTGACCCAGGATCCCGCATAAGCCATCGCAAATAGGTACCCGGCCATGATGAGCGGGTAGCGCCAGGAATTCGTCTCGCGCTTGACGGTGGCGAGCGTGGCCAAGCACTGCGGCGCGAATACATACCAGGCCAGCAGCGACAGCGCCGTCGGCAGGCTCCACGACTGCGCGATCAACGGCGTCAGCGCTGAGCTGACATCCGCGCCCGTGGCGGATAAGGCGTAGACAGTGCCGAGCGCGCCCACCGCGACTTCGCGCGCCGCAAGCCCCGGCACCAGCGCAATCGAGATCTGCCAATTGAAGCCGATGGGTCCGAACAGCACCGCAAGCCAGGAGCCCACGTGCCCCGCGATGCTGTACTGAATGCCTGGGCCGGTGGCGCCCGGCGGCGGAGCCGGAAACGAGCTCAAGGCCCACAAAATCACCATCAGGGACAGGATGATGGTGCCGACGCGGGTCAAGAAAATTTCGGCGCGCTGCCACAGGCCGATGGCCAGACTCCGCAGACTCGGCCAGTGGTAGGTCGGCAGCTCGAGCATGAGCGCCTGGAAGCGCGAGGCGGAGCCGCCGCTGCGCTTGAGCACGTAGGCGACGCCCATGGCGCTGGCGACACCCGCGACGTAGAGAGCAAACAGCACCAATCCCTGCAATTCGACGCCGCCCCAAACGGCGCGGTGCGGGATGAACGCCCCGATGATCAGTGCATACACCGGCAGCCGCGCCGAGCACGTCATCAGCGGCGCGATCATGATGGTCGCCAATCGATCGCGCGGATTTTGAATGGTGCGCGTCGCCATGATGCCGGGAATTGCGCACGCGAAGCTCGACAGCAGGGGAATGAAGGCCCGTCCCGACAATCCGACGCTGCCCATCAGTCGGTCGAGCAGAAATGCCGCGCGCGGCAGGTATCCGGAGTCCTCGAGCAGCAGGATGAAAAAGAACAGGATGATGATCTGCGGCAGAAACACCAAGACACTGCCGACGCCTGCCAGCACGCCGTTGACCAGCAAATCCTTCAACAAGCTGGCCGGGAGGACATGGCCCAGCCAATCGCCGATCACCCCCACGCCGAGTTTGATCGCATCCATCGGCGCCTGTGCCCACGCGAAAACCGCCTGAAAGACCAGGAATAGAATCGAAGCGAGTATCAGCGGGCCGATCACCGGATGCAGCACGACGGCATCCACCTTGTCGCTGAAGGTGACGCCGCTCAGGCGGTCGGCCCCGACAGCCTGCAAAATTCTACGGACTTCGGTCTGATCGTGTTCGATGTCGGCGGCCGTCGGAGTGCGCCACTCGGCGGCGGGCTGCGCGCGCGCCGGAATCGCCGCCGAACCCAGCATCTTGATCAAGGCGCTGGCGCCGGATGACTTGATGCCTACCGTTTCGACGACCGGCACACCGAGTTCGGCCGCGAGGCGTTCGGCGTTGATGACGATGCCTTTGCGCCGCGCGATGTCCGTCATGTTCAAAGCGACGACCATGGGCAAGCCCAGCCGCTTGAGGCTCAGCACCAGCCGCAGATTCTGTCGCAGGTTGGTCGCATCCGTGACGCATACGACGAGGTCGGGAGTGGCCTCGCCCGCACGCCGCCCCAGCAGCACATCCGCCGTGACTTGTTCGTCGGGCGTCAAAGGGTCGAGGCTGTAGGCTCCGGGCAGATCGAGGATGCGGATTCGATGGCCGGAGGGCGTCTGCAGCATGCCCTCCTTGCGTTCGACGGTCACGCCGGCGTAATTGGCGACCTTCTGCCGGCTGCCGGTCAGAACATTGAACAGCGCCGTCTTGCCGCAGTTGGGATTGCCGACCAATGCGACCAGGGGACTCGGGTGCACACCGGACAGGGCCTGCATGGGCCTAACCTAGGCTCCCAGCAGCGGCTGCTCCGGGCAAACGCGGATGCACGCCGCTTCGAACAGCCGCAACCCGAAAGTGCCTGTACCGATGCGTACCGCGATGGGATCGCGCGCCATCAGACCGCGCGCCACGATCCGCACCGCTTCCCCGGGCAGGAAGCCGAGTTCCGCCAGCCGTCTTCCCAGTTCGAGCGGCGCCGGCGCATCCGGAGCGCAAACCGACACCACGCGCGCAACCGTGCCGGTGGCGAGATCCGCGAGTTTGATGCCGGCGGGCCCAGCCACGGCATCAGCCGTAGGGTGATTGGTATGCATGCATGCAATCCTATATGAGAATCGTTCCCATTACCATTCGCAGGGTTTTTATTGCACCGCAATATCGACGACAAACGACCCCTTCAAGCGCCGGCGGCGCGGCGCCTCGTTGGAAATCGTGGCCGCACGGCGGTTCCTGCTATCTTACGGGCTTGCGGCCGTTGGAGGCGCATGAAATGCCTACGCTTTTTGAAAAGATCATCGCGGGAGAGCTGCCCGCCACCGTCGTCTTCCGCGATTCGCGGGTGATCGCGTTTCTGGACATCAGGCCGGCGGCCCCGGTGCACATTCTGATCGTGCCGCACAAGGCCATTCCCACCACGGACGATATCGCCGATGACGATGAATCGCTGATTGGACACATGATCATCGTCGCGCGCGATCTCGCGCGCGAGCACGGCGTCGCCAAGAGCGGCTACCGGTTGATCCTCAACTGCAATCCTGACAGCGGTCAAGAGGTCTATCACCTGCATTTGCACCTGCTCGGCGGAAAGCCGTTGGGTCCCTTGGTTCAGCGCGCATAAATTCAATATACAGAGGAACAGGCGATGAAGAAAAAGAAAGCCGCACCGCTCAAGACGACGCGAACGCGGCCGCAACTCGCACGAGCTGCCGCGTCCAAACGGACGGCGCTCAAAGAACCAATCCGCATCGCCAAGCATCAAGCTTCGGCGAGCGCGGCAAAGCTCGCGGCTCGTCCGGCCGTGTCGTCGCGAGCCGCCGCGAAGGCGCCCGCGGCAGCGGCACGGCGCGAACTGTATCCGCCCATCGAACCGTTCCGCCAGGGCTACCTGCGCGTGTCGGACGTCCACGAGATCTATTACGAGGAGTGCGGAAACCCGGCCGGAAAACCTGCGGTGTTCCTGCACGGCGGCCCCGGCGCGGGGTCGGACAAGCGTGCGCGGCAGTTCTTCGATCCGCGCCATTATCGCATCGTGGTGTTCGACCAGCGCGGCTGCGGCCGCAGCCGCCCGAGCGCCAGCCTGATTGAAAACACGACCTGGCATTTGGTCGCCGATATCGAACGGCTGCGCAAGCACCTCGGCATCGAGCGGTGGCTGGTGTTCGGCGGCTCTTGGGGCAGCACGCTCGCGCTGGCCTACGCGGAAGCGCACCCGGAGCGGGTCAGTGAACTCGTGCTGCGTGGCATTTTTTTGCTCCGATACGCCGAAATCCGCTGGCTGTACCAGCACGGCGCCTCGGAGATATTTCCGGATTTCTGGGAAGCTTACCGGGACGTGATCCCGGTCGACGAACGGGACGATTTCCTGCGCGCCTACCATCAGCGCCTGACCGGTACCGATCAGCGAGCCGCCCTGACCGCGGCGCGAGCGTGGTCGGTTTGGGAAGCGTCCACCAGCTTCCTGCAGAGCAATCCCGACAATATCCGCAAGTGGAGCGAAGATCAGTTCGCGCTCGCCGTGGCGCGAATCGAATCGCATTACTTCGTGAATCGAGGCTTTCTGCGCAGCGAAACGCAATTGCTCGACGACGTGCCGCGCATCCGGCGCATTCCCGCGACCATCGTGCAGGGCCGGTACGATATCGTGTGCCCCGCGACCAGCGCCTGGGATCTGCACCGGGTATGGCCTGAAGCGGACTTTCGCATGGTCGCGGACGCCGGGCATTCGGCGTTCGAGCCGGGTAACATCAGCGAACTCGTGCTCGCCACCGATCGATACCGCAGCCGTTGAGGCATGTCCGAACTCGCCATATTGGGACTCGCACGATCCGCGGATGCGCGCGAGATCGCAGAGATGTCGCGCGATTTGATCGAGCAGGGGCTGACCTGGTCCTGGACGCCCGCGCGGGTACAACACTTCATCTGCGGCCCCGACTCCTCCGTCGTTGTGGCTCGGCGCGACCGGCGGCTTGCGGCCTTCGCCATCATGCATCTTGGCGATGAGGTCGCGCATCTCAATCTGCTGGCGGTCGCGCCCGAACATCGGCGCCAAGGTCTCGGCCGCCAGCTCATTCATTGGCTCACCGCGACAGCCGTCGAAGCGGGTGTATTTCGCATCAATCTGGAGCTGCGCGCGCGCAATGAGGCTGCGCGCCTCTTTTACCAGACCCTGGGATTCGACGCGCTCAATGTGGTGCCGGGCTACTATCAGGGCAGGGAGGCGGCCCTGCGCATGACGCGCCGCCTGGGCCTCGTGAAGTATCCGCCCGGCTGACGATGCCCGCAGAACGCTCCTTGCGCCCTTTCGGCTCCACGCGACGCGAAGTCGCCGCCGTCGGTCAGGGCTCCTGGCGGACCGAGGAGTCGAGCCCAGACGCGGCAGTCGCGGCGCTGCGCCGCGGCCTCGATCTTGGGATGACGCACATCGACACCGCGGAGATGTACGGCTCGGGCGCCGCCGAGCGGATCATCGCCTCCGCGATCGCCGGGCGCCGCGACGAGGTGTTCCTGGTTTCGAAGGTGCTGCCGACCCACGCGTCCAGACGCGGTACGGTCGAGGCATGCGAGAAATCGCTGGCGCGTCTCGGCACCGATCGGCTCGACTGCTATCTGCTGCATTGGCGCGGTGCGCACCCGCTCGAAGAGACCATCGAGGCATTCGAGGCGCTGAAGCGCGGCGGCAAAATACTCTCCTGGGGCGTCAGCAATTTCGACGTCGCCGATCTCGATGAAGTGGCGGCAATCGCGGGCGCCGGGCCACCGGCTTGCAATCAAGTGCTGTATCACCTTCAGGAGCGCGCGATCGAGCACGCGGTGCTGCCGTGGTGCCAGGCGCGCGGGGTGGCGGTGGTCGCCTACACGCCGTTCGGAGAACGGCCTGACGTTTTCGATCCGCGCACCAGGCCAGGCCGCGTATTGCAGGAAATCGCGGCGGCGCGCCACGCCACCGCGCGCCAGATAGCACTCGCATTTCTGCTGCGGCATCCGAACAGTTTCGTGATCCCGAAGGCGTCCACCATCGCGCACGTGGAGGAGAATGCCGGCGCCGCCGCACTGCGCCTCAGCGGCGCAGAAATCGCGCGCCTCGATGCGGCATTCCCGCGCGGCAAGCCGGGACCGCTGCCGATGATCTGATCGCGCACCGATCTGATACCCTAGCCGCAAATGAGCTCAGACTGGCGGGTATACGCGGTCGGATCTGCCATATTTGCCGCGCTGACCGCGATCTTCGGCAAGGTCGCGGTATCCGAGATCAATTCGGACCTGGCGACTTTTTTGCGCACCATCGTCGTTTTGCTGGTCGCGGCGGCAATCGTCTGGGCGCGCAATGAATGGCAACGGCCGGCCAAGCTGTCCTCGCACGCCGTCCTCTTCCTGGTGCTGTCGGGCATCGCGACCGGCCTGTCGTGGCTTTGTTACTACCGCGCGCTGCAGACGGGCCCCGCTTCGCGCGTCGCGCCGATCGACAAGTTGAGCGTGGTGTTCGTGGTGCTGTTCGCAACGGCCTTTCTCGGCGAGCAGCTCAGCTGGAAGACCGGTATTGCGGCCTGCCTGATCACGGGCGGCGCCGTCATCATGGCGCTTTGACATAGGGGCGATCTATGCGCGTCTCAGCATGTGCCGCCCCGCGGCGGCCACGCTCGTCGTTCCGGTCAGAGAGAACGTCACTCGCAGCTCATTGCGCATGATCTCGAGCGCCCTCGTGACGCCCGCCTCGCCGGCGGCTGCCAGCGCAAACAGATAGGACTTGCCGATCAAGCCCGCGCGCGCTCCCAAGGCGAGCGCCTTCGCGATGTCCTGGCCCGAGCGGATGCCGCCGTCGAACAGCACTTCGCAGCGGCCGTCGATCGCGCCGACGATCTCCGGCAGCACGGATATCGACGAAGGCGCACCGTCGAGCTGGCGGCCGCCGTGATTCGACACCACCACCGCATCGGCTCCCGCGGCGAGCGCAAAGCGCGCATCCTCGGCATCCAGCACGCCCTTCAGGATCAACCGGCCCGGCCAGCGGCTTCTCACCCACTCGACGTCGCGCCAGTTCGCGGAGGCGTCGAATTGCGAGTGCGTCCATTCGGCAAGGTTCAGCATCCCGGCGGCGCCCGGGATGTGCCCGACCAGATTGCCGAATGTGCGCCGCTTGCCGAACAGCACCTTCATCGCCCACGCCGGCTTCGTCGCCACATCCCAGGCATTGCGCAACGAGAGCCGCGGCGGAATGGAGAGGCCGTTGCGTGCATCCCGACGGCGCTCGCCGAGAAGCTGCAAATCGAGCGTGAGCATCAGCGCCGAACATTGCGCCGCGATTGCCCGATCGATGAGCGCCTGGTTGAATCCGCGGTCGCGCATCAGGTATTGCTGGAACCAGAACGGCTGCCCGGTCGCCGCTCTGACATCCTCGATCGAGCAGATCGACATGGTGCTCAAGCAGAATGGAATGCCGAATGCGGCCGCGGCGCGCGCGCCCAAGATTTCCCCGTCGGCATGAAACAGGCCCGAGAGGCCGGTAGGCGCGATGGCGAGCGGCATGGAAATCGGGCTACCCAGCACCGTGGTCGCGAGCGACACCGAGGAGACGTCGACCATGACGCGCTGCCGGAAAATGATCGCGTCGAGATCCGCCGCGTTGGCGCGCAGTGTGAGTTCCCGGTAGGAGCCGCCGTCGGCATAGTCGAAAATGGCGCGCGGTATGCGCCTTTTGGCGAGATCGCGCAAATCATCGATGCTGAGAATCATGCTACTCCTCGCCGGCGATGATCCCGCCGCAATCGGCGACCACTTCCGCGAGCGTCTCACACAGAGAAGGGGCGAAGGTGGGATCGCACCAGATGCGATAGCGCCGCCCGTCGCCGGCTCCCTCATGCATCGGCTCGGGCACCACGAGCACCGCGACGCCGATCATGAGCGTCATGATCAGCGGATGCGAGTCCAAGCAGAGCCCGGCGAAATTCACATTGCACACCTGCGCGAGCACATCGTGCACGCCCTCGCCGCTCAATTCGAACGCCACGTCCTCGCGCAGCATCGGATAGACGCCGGACGGATTCGCCACCAATGCCGGCGCGAGACCTCGCAGCCTGGTGCTCCCCGGCGCATCCTCGAGAAAAAACTCGGACTGGCCGAGCCGTGCCACCATCACGGCCTCGGAGCCGGCGGCGCCAGCCGAGCGTGCCCAGCTGTTGGGCGCCATCGGCACGCCGAGGCCCTGCGCGACCAGCCATTCAGCGGCGCGCGGCCCCTTCAACCCCAGGCGGGTGCGCCGGTCCCGCGCATCGAATCTCAGATCGGTCATGGCCCGACCCCCGCCCGCTGGCGCAGGTTCTGGGGGTCATAGAATGGCGTGGGTGCGATGCGCGCGGCCAGCATCTCGCCGTGATCGGAGCGAATCCGGATGTCCCCTCCGGCATCGGCGAGCTGCGGCGCCAGCATGGCGAGCCCGATCGACTTGTGCAAGGTGCTCGAGCGCACCACACTGGTGAGGCGCCCCGCGATGCGATCCCCTTCGATCACCAGCTGGCACTCTCGCGGCATTCGGGTGGCGTCCAGAATCTCGATACCGACCAGTTTCTGCCGAGGTCCGCGCGCCTGCAGGATCTTCAAGCTGCGCTGCCCGACGAAGAAGGGCTTCTGCATGCTCACCGCCCACCTCGCATTCGCTTCGAAGGGATCGGTGAGCCCGTCGGTGTCCTGGCCCACGATGAAGTGGCCCTTCTCCAGGCGCAGTACGCGCTGCGCTTCGACGCCGAACGGCCGCAGGCCCCGCGGCAGGCCGGCGTCGTGCAGCGCCTGCCACACTGCCGCGGCGGCGCCTGCCGGGACGTGGATCTCATAGCCGAGTTCACCCACGAACCCGACGCGCAGCAGGCGCGCGGGAACGCCCGCGACCAATCCCTCGCGCACACCCAAATACGGAAAAGCCGCATCGTGCAGGTCCAAATCCGTCAGCGATTGCAGGATGTCGCGGCTCAGCGGACCGGCAAAATTGAACGCTGCACGATGCCCCGTCACGTTCACCAGGGCGCAGTCCAGTCCCCACAAGGCATTGAGCCGCAATAGTTCGCGAAACACCGTCGCGGAGCCGCCGGTCGTGGTGGTGAAATAAAACATCCCGACCGTCAAGCGGGCGATCACCCCGTCATCGATGATGACTCCCGATTCATCGAGCATCAGTCCATAGCGGGTCGTACCGGCCTTCATGTCGGAAAACTTGCCTGCATATACCCGATCCAGAAACATCCCTGCCTGCGGTCCGTAGATCTCGATCTTTCCCAGTGTACCCACGTCGATGAGTCCGACCCTGCCGCGCACGGCCTGCACCTCCGCCTCGATGCTCTGCGCGCGGGTCTCGCCGGTCACCGCGTAGTATTCGGGGCGCCGCCAGTTTCCCGCCGGCATCCACACCGCGCCGAGCGCCTGATGCTGCGCGTCAACCGGCGTGCGGCGCTCGATATTGAAGCTGCGGCCCGCCAGCAGCTTCATCGGAACCGGATGGTACATGGGGCGCGAGGTGGTCAAGCCCAGCTGCTCCACGCTCAGGCCGCGCACGCGGGCCAGGATGCGCAGCGCGTTCATGTTCGAGTGCTTGCCCTGCGAGGGCCCCATTCCGACCGTGCTGTAGCGCTTGAGCAACTCGCTCGAATCGAATCCTTCCTGCGCGGCGTTCTCCAGGTCTTTGACCTGCAAATCCTCATCGTAGTCGACGAAATTTTTTCCGCCGGGATGATCGACGACCGGGAAGCGATGCGACGGGCAGCGGGCGCCGCGGGCGACGATGGCAGTCGAGGGCGAGCCGAAGCCGGCGTGGGCGGCCGCCTGTGATCCGGCGCGCTTGCCGTCGGCAAGCCTCGATGCGAGATCGTGCACACCGTTCATGCGGCCGGCGACGAAGACCCCCGGCGGCAAGTCCTTCGGCACGAACTGCTGCAGCTCCTCGGAGAATCGCGTGGTGCCGCCGGCCTGAACGAACAGCTGGGTGGCCGCCGCCCACCCGACGCTCATCAAAACCGCATCGCAGCCGATGCGCTGCCGCCGGGTGGGATCGATCCGTCCGGACCGGTCCAGCGGCGCGATCGCGAGCGCCTCAACCGCGCCGTCGGCGCCGGCAATGGCCTCGTACGGCGCAGAGCCCCTGATGACCGGGATGCCGCACGACGCGCACGCGGCCGCCGCCTCGCCGTCTTCGGGCGCAGTGCGCCAGTCGACGATGGCGGCGATGCGCACGCCCTGCGCGTGCAATTCCAGGCACACCGAATACGCCTCCAGGTTGGCTGCCACCATGACGACGTTTCGGCCGGGCGCGACGCGATAGTGCCGCAGCAGCCTCCATGCGCCCGAGGCCAGCATCACGCCCGGCAAATCGTTATTGCGAAACACCGCGGGCTGCTCGATCACGCCGGTGGCGAACACCACCGCCTTGGCGCGCATCTTGGTCATGCGATTCGGCTCGGCGAGCGCCACCCAATGATCGGAGTAATAGCCGGCCGCCACCGTCGCGGGGAACACGGTAACGCCCGGCGAACTGTGCGCGGCTGCCGCCAGGCTGTGCACCGATTCTTCACGGCGCTCGCCCCAGGGTCCGGTGCCGCCGAGGCGAAACGCCTCCTCGACCAGTCCGACGCGCGCGCCTGCGGCGGCCGCTTCGAGCGCGGCCGACAGTCCGCTCGGGCCGCCCCCGATCACCAGCACGTCGCAGAATCCATAGCGCTTCGGCGTCGTGCTGCGCTCGGCATCGAGCGTCACCGTGCCGAGCCCCGTCATCGTGCGGAACATTCGCTCCCAGCGGGGGAACCAGCGCTTCGAATGAAACGCCTTGTAGTAGAACCCGACCGGCAGCCAGCGCGCGAACCGGTCCAGAATTCGCGCCCTGTCGCGCGCGAGCCCCCCGAACGTATTGACCGCCGCCACATGCATGCCTTCGCGCAGCAAGGTCACGTCGCCCCGCACATTGGGCACCCCATCGACCTGGAACAGCGTGTTGCTGTCATGGTTGGCGAACGACAGAATGCTGCGCGGCCGGTGATATTTGAAGCTGCGCCCCTGATACGTCACGCCGGCGGCGGCGAGCGCGGACGATATGGTGTCCCCGTCAAAGCCCCGGTACTGCTTGCCCTCGAACAGGAAGCTCACCGCGCGCGCGCGATCGATCCATTCCGCCGGGTGCGGGTCGAGGCGGTACATCATGCGCGCGCCGCCGGCTTGAGGGGCTGACGCACGGTCTCGACGGGATAGGTCGCGATCACCACGTCGCGCGCCGTGTCGCGCAGCGCGATGAACCAGAACCCGGAAGCAATATGGCACCACCACTCGTATTTGATGCCCGGAGAACCGGATCGGTCGAACACGTAGCTGCTCCACTCGGCGTCGCTGCAGGTGTCCGGATCGGGGCTGTGGCGCACCTCCCCGCCGTAAACGAATTCCGACACCGGGCGCGGACCGTTCAGCGGACAAATCATGATCTTCATCAGTGGCCCACCGATGCGGCGCCCTTTTCGCCCGTCAACTGATAGCGCGCGAAGCGGTCCATGGCGAATCCCTCGATCAGCGGGTGACCGCGCCCCGTCGCGACCGTATGGCTCATGGTCTTGCCGCAGACCGGCGTCGCCTTGAACCCCCAGGTTCCCCAGCCCGCATCGAGATAAAAGCCCTCCACCGGGGTGAGGCCCATGATGGGTGCGAAATCCGGCGTCATGTCCGCGAGGCCGGCCCACTGCCGATTGACCTTCACGTCTCCCAGAAATGGAAACATGTCGAGCATGTGCGCACTCAAGGACTCCGTGAAGTCCAGCGTCGAGCGCGTGTGATGCAGTTCGTACGGGTCGAGGGAAGCGCCCATGACCAGCTCGCCTCGCGCAGTCTGCGATACGTACACGTGCAGCGACCCCGACACGATGATCGGATCGAGCCATGGCTTGATCGGCTCGGACACCATGGCCTGCAGCGGATGCACGTAAATCGGCGTGTGCAATTCCACCATGTCGAGCACTCGCGGGGTGAATCCGGCGACGGCGCACAGCACCCGCGAAGTGGCGATGGATCCGCGGTTGGTATCGACGCCCGCCACGCGTCCGCCCTGCAATCGAATGCCGGTCACCTCGGTCTGCTGGTGAATCTCGACACCGCGGCGGTCGGCGCCGCGGCCGTAGCCCCACGCGACCGCATCGTGACGCGCGATCGCGCCGGGCTCGTGGAACAGCGCGCCCAAAATCGGGGCATGCCCGCCGCAACTCATATCGATCATCGGAATGCCGCGCTTCACGAAGGCGGCATCGACGGCCTCGGAGCGCACTCCGTAATGTTTGTTGACCTCCGCGCGCCAGCGCATGGTGCGCATGGCCGAATCCGTGTGCGCGAGCGTGTAGTGCCCGCGCGTCGAATAGAACAGGTTCAAATCGAAGTCTTCACCCAGATCCTGCCATAGACGCACGCTTTCGTCGTAGAACGTGACGCCCTCGGGAGTGAGGTAATTCGAGCGGATGATCGTGGTATTGCGGCCGGTGTTGCCGCCGCCGATGTAGCCCTTGTCGAGCACGGCGACATTGAAGATGCCGTGGTCGCGGGCCAGATAATAGGCCGCGGCCAAGCCGTGCCCGCCGCCGCCGATGATCACCACATCGTAGCCCGGCTTCAACGAGTCGTGCCGCGTGAACATCCGCGGTTCCGGATGCTTGCGCGAGAAGCCGAAGCGAATTAATCGATGGGGCATGCGGATGCGAATATAAGCATGAATTTTAACCGTGGAGCAACTGCTTTACGTATTGCGCAATGACGGCTCCGACGCGGCCGGCAGCTTGAGCGTCGTGTTGCCGTACCGCTCGCCGCGGAGTTGCGGTACCGCTCGCCGCAGATGTTCGCTAAGCTTTCCCCACATTCTCGAGGAGATCGCCTTGCTTCGAATTCACCCGTTTGCGTGCACCGCAACCCGCGCCTTGCACCGAGTGCTCCTCTTCGCGGTTCTGGTGCTGCTCGTGAAGTTGACCCCTGCCGCGGCTTCGGCCCCGGCGGGAGCCATCGACGCTGCGCGTCTGCGCGCGGCGGATTCCGAGCCGCAGAACTGGTTTACGGGAGGGCGCGACCAGGACGGCACCTATTACTCGCCGCTGAAGACGCTCGATGCCGACAACGTCAAGAATTTGGGCTTCGCGTGGAGCTATGATCTCGGCAGCCCGATGCGCGGTCAGGAGGCAACGCCGATCGTCGTGGACGGCGTGATGTATACCTCCGGCACCTGGGGCTACGTCTACGCGGTCGATGCCGCCACCGGGCGGCAGCTTTGGCGCTACGATCCCAAGGCCGATTTTTTTGCCGCGAGAAATCCCTGCTGCGACCTCGTCAACCGCGGCGTTGCGGTATGGAAGGGCAAGGTATACGTCGCTTCGGTCGATGGCCGACTGCATGCGCTGAACGCCGCGACCGGCCGGAAGATCTGGCAGGTCGACACCATCACCGATCACCGGCTGCCGTATTCGAGCACGGGCGCGCCGCAGATCGCAGGCGGCGTGGTGGTCATCGGCAATAGCGGCTCGGACATGGGGCGCGGCGGCGTACGCGGCTACGTTACCGCCTATGACCTGGACAGCGGCGCGTTCAGATGGCGCTTCTACACGGTGCCGCCTGTGCCCGGACAGCCGTTCGAGAATCCCGAGCTCGAGGCGGCCGCAAAGACGTGGGATTCGCATCGCGCGGCGCAATATCAGGGCGGCGGCACGGCCTGGGACGGGTTCGCCTTCGACCCCGATCTGAATCTGGTTTACTTCGGCACCGCCAACGCCGCCCCTTACGATCTGCGGCAGCTCGGTCCCGCGAAGCTCGACAGCCTGTATACCGCCTCGATCATTGCTCTGCACGCCGACACCGGCAGGCTCGCCTGGTACTACCAGACGACGCCGCACGATCATTGGGATTACGACTCGGTGCAAAAGCTGATTTTCGCGGACCTCGATGTCGCCGGCGGCGTCCATCACGTCGTCATGCAGGCCTCGAAGAACGGATTCTTCTATGTTCTGGATCGAGCCAGCGGGAAATTGCTGTCCGCGAAGAGCTACACCTACATCAATTGGGCCTCGGGCGTCGACATGAAGACCGGACGCCCGATCCCGACCCCGCAATCCGACTGGTACGCATCGCCCAAAAACGTGTATCCCTCCTGGGCCGGCGCGCACACGTGGAATCCCATGTCCTACAGCGCACAGACGCGCCTCGTCTACATTCCGGTGCTCGATGTCCCGAGTGTGTGGGTCGACATGCTGCACAACGGCGGTGAAGTCAAATTCCTCGAGGGGTTCTTCACCGGCAACGGCATCTTTCCCGACGACAACTACGATGCCGCGGATTTGAAGCGGCTGTACGGGCCCTTGCCGGACCTCAAGGACATCAAGGCGGAGCGTAAAGTCAAACCGGTGCGCGAACTCATTCGCGCCTGGGACCCGGTGGCGCAGAAAACCGTGTGGGAACACGAGACCTCCGCGGGCATGCGCGGCGTCGACGGCGGGGTGATGTCGACTGCGGGGAACCTCGTATTTCAAGGCCGTGGCAGCGGCGGTCTGTGGGTTTATGCGGCCGACAGCGGCAAGGTCCTGAAAATTATCGAGACCGGCAGCCACATCATGGCGGCCCCCATGACCTATGCGGTCAACGGCGAGCAGTATGTTGCCGTGCAAGCGGGTTACGGGGGCACATCCATCGCCGAAGGACCCATTCCGCCGAGCAGCGCCGCCGTCAAATACGAGAACACCAATCGCATCATCGCCTTCAAGTTCGGCGGCGGGCCGGTGCCGACTCCGCCCGCGCGAGTTGCGGAACCATTCGCCAGACCGCCGCCGCAATCGGCCGGCCCGGCCAGCATCAACGCCGGTGAAGTCAAATTCATCGAGGAGTGCTCGCGCTGCCATGCGCTCGGCCTGAGCACGACGCCGGATCTGCGCCGCCTCGATCCGGCACTGCATGCCGCCTTCAAGGACATCGTATTGCACGGTGCGCTTGCACCGGCGGGCATGGAGCGCTTCGACGACCTCTTGAGCGAAACGGACGTCGACAACATCCATGCGTACCTGATCGATCAAAGCTGGGTGGCGTATCGGGCGCAGGAAGCGGCGGCGCATAAGTGAGCGGTGGCGGGATGCTGATGGGGCCCCTGCTCCAGCGACAGACGAACATCGGACGTCGTTGGGCCGAGCTGAGCTGACCGACGAGATCTTCAAGGGGCGCGCAATCGCGGTTGCCGGCCGGCCACTCGCGGCCCCGGGGCTGTAGCACGGCGCATCGGCCGATGCGGCCGCCGATGGCGAGGCCCCTGTGCCTTTAGGTATCCTGCCTGGGAGGCCGCCCATGACAGCCGCAGACACCTTCGACCCGCGCGCGCACAGCCACGTCTTCCTCGGGACCGGCCATGAGCAGAATGAGCGCAAGACGTGGGCCGTGATCGCCTTGTGCAGCGCGATGATGCTGGTCGAGATCGTGGGCGGCAGCATATTCGGCTCGTTGGCGCTGGTGGCGGACGGCCTGCACATGTCGACCCATGCGGGCGCCATGTTGATCGCCGCTTTTGCCTACACCTACGCACGCCGTCATGTCGATGATAGCCGCTTCGTATTTGGCACGGGAAAGCTCGGCGATCTGGCCGGCTTCAGCAGCGCCATCGTACTTGCAATGATCGCCGTGCTCATCGGCTACGAGGCGATCGCGCGATTCCTGTCCCCCATTCCGATCCGCTTTGCCGAAGCCATCCCCATCGCGGTGGTCGGGCTGCTGGTGAATATCGTGAGCGCATGGCTGCTCAGCGGCTCGGATCATCACGCGCATGGCCACGGACACAGCCACCCCGGACGCCCCGCCGACAGCAAAATCATTGAAACCGGCCAGGGTCGGGTGGAGCTGTCCATCCATGAGAACGGCACGCCACCGCGATTTCGCCTGATCTTCGCCGAACCGGCGGCTGCTCTCGGCGAGCAATCGCCGCGCCTGGAGACCTTGAGACCCGACGGCAGGCGCCAGTCGTTCGAATTCGCCGACAGGGGTGCCTATTTTGAATCGATCATGGAGATCCCCGAGCCCCATGAATTCAAAGTCGCGCTTCATCTCGCCGGCGGCGAGCACGAGGCGGCGTTCGAGGAGGAGCACTCCCACGAACACGGGCCGCGCCACAGTCATTCTGGCTCGGCGCACCGCGACAACAATATTCGCTCCGCCTACGTGCATGTCGTGGCCGACGCCGCAATATCGGTGCTGGCGATCACCGGGCTCGTCCTCGCGCGCGGTTTCGGATGGATGTGGATGGATCCGCTGGCAGGCATCATCGGAGCTCTGGTGATCGCGAACTGGTCCTTCGGCCTGGCGCGCGACACCGGGCGCATCCTGCTCGACATGAATCCCGATCAGCGCATCACCGAAGAGGTGCGCGAGGCCATCGAGGCGACCGGCGATCGGCTCCTCGATCTGCACCTGTGGCGCCTGGGGCCCGGACACCTGGGTGCCGTCGTATCGGTGCTCACGAGCGAGGCTCGCGACTGCGCGTACTATGGCGCGCTGCTGAAGGATTTCAAATCACTGTCGCATGTCACCGTCGAGGTCAGGAGAAAATCTTGTCGGCCCGACCCAATTTCTTGATCTTGATGGCCGATCAGCTGACCGCGCGGGCGCTATCTCCCCTCGTCGTAGATGATGATCGACAAGAACCGAATCGGCACTTTCCCCAGGGATTCGGGGCCGTGCGGCACGTCGCCGCGAAAACTCAAGGAGTCTCCGGGCCCGAGCGGGAATGTTTGGCTGCCGTGACGATAGGTCATCGACCCCGCCAGCATATACATGAACTCGGTGCCGGGATGCTGAAAACCCGGGAATACCTCGCTCTTGTCGGTCAGCGTGATGAGAAACGGTTCGAAGGATTTTTTCGGGCCTCGATGCGCGGACAGCAGGTGATAGGTGTGACCGCGCCGCGTCCCTCGACGCACCACCTCGAGCCCTTGGCCCGCCGGGACCCGCTGGGCGCCCGTATCATCGTCGCCGATCTCCTGCAGCAACAGCGCCGGCCTCACGCCGAGCGCGCCCGCCAAGGCGACCAGTGTTTCCAGACTCGGCGTCACGCGGCCGGTCTCGAGCCGGCTCAGCATGCCCGCGCTGATGCCGGCCGTGGTTGCGACATCGGTCAAGGTCAGCCCGTGGCTCTCGCGCACCCGGCGCGCGACGGCGCCGAGCTGTGAACCGACGCTTGCGGCGCCGGCGCCTTTGGAGGACGCCGGGGCGGCAAGCTTATTCCTGGGAGCACGTGCCACTGCGGGTCTCTCGAGTTTCCTTGCGGGGTAGCCAGCTTAAAACGCTTCCATGCCCTACGCCGGCAATTTACACTGCATGCAATTGGTTTGCACGACAGTAATCAGCGTGTTATCTAGCCTAGCTTGCGCAAGTAAGGGCTGATTTTGCTGGTTTTTGGGCGCGCTGATCCAGCGTGCTCAAGCACTTGCACGCGTGGGATGCGGGATTTGGCGCTGTAGTGCCGACCTTGGGCCTTTTCTTTGCGCTTCACATCGGGTGTGATGGGGCTCGATGTATTTGCGAGCAAGCACGCGCAGGAAGGACGGCAAGACGCATCGCTACTGGCGCTTGGTGGAGAGCGTTCGCATCGGGCGACGCGTGATTCAACGCACCGTTGCGCAGCTCGGTGAGCTCGATGCGGAGGGACGTCTTCGGGCCCGTGCGCTCGCTCGCCACCTGATCGGTTCGCCCGAGCAAGGACGGCTGTTTGAGGACGGACACGCCGATGTGACGGTGCCGGTGCGCTTGAAGGGGATCCGGGTGGAGCGGCCGCGGCAGTTTGGCGATGTGTATTTGGCGCTCGCGCTGTGGCGAGGGACAGGACTTGAGGAGCTGTGCGAGAGCCTTCTGCCCTGGGCCAAGGAGCAGGTGCCGTGGGCGAAGATAGTCTCGGTGCTGGTAGCGGCGCGGCTGTGCGAGCCCTCGAGCGAGCTGCACATTGCTGAGGACTGGTACCGGCGCACGGCGCTATCGGATCTATTGCAGCTGCCCGCCGAGCAGGTGAACAAAGACCGGCTGTACCGCGCGCTCGATGAGCTCTTGCCGCACAAGGGGGCGATCGAGGCACACCTCTCAAGGCGCTGTGGGGAGCTGTTTTCGATCGATCACGAGGTGCTGCTCTACGACGTGACCAGCACCTATTTTGAAGGCGAGGCTTCGGGTAATGCGCTCGCCGCACGCGGCTACTCGCGCGATCACCGCCCGGACTGCAAGCAGGTGTGCATTGCGCTGGTGGTGAGCTTTGATGGCTTTCCCTTAGGCTATGAGGTGTTCCCCGGGAACATGAGCGATGCGCGCACGGTGGAGAAGATCGTCACCACGATGGAGGCGCGCCACGGGGTGATCGGGCGGGTGTGGATTGCCGATCGAGGGATGAGTAGCCGCGCGAACTTGCAGTGGCTGCGCTCCTCGGGGCGGCGCTACATCATCGGGGCAGCGAAGTCGGAGCTGAAGAAGCACGCGGCGCTCCTGGCCGAGGCGCGCGGCTGGCATCCGTTGCGCGAGGGCGTCGAGGTCAGGCTCACGCGCTGCGCCGAGACGGGGGACACCGTGGTGCTTGCCCGCTCGGCCGAGCGGCGCGACAAAGAGCGCGCGATGCACGAGAAGTTCTCTCGGCGGATCGAAGTGGGGCTTGCGCGCCTCGCCGAGCGCATCGAGCGCGCTCGTCGCCGTCTCGATCCGGCCACGATCCAGCGCCAGATCGGGCGGCTGTTGCAAGTGAACCAGCGCGCCGCGGCGCGCTACGACATCACCCTCGTCGAGGCCAAAAGCCCCGCGGGCTTTCACCTCAACGTCAAGATCAACGAGGCGTTCGATCAATGGGCGAGCATCTCCGAGGGCGCATACGCCCTAAAGACTAACCTCACCGACTGGAGCGATGAGAAGCTCTGGCGCGCCTACATCCAACTGGCCCAAGCCGAGGCGGCCTTTCGGGTGCAGAAGGATGAGCTCTCGATCCGCCCGATCTGGCATCAGCGCGCCGATCGGGTCGAGGCGCACATTCTGGTGTGCTTCTTGGCCTTCGTTCTGTGGAAGACCTTGGAGCTGTGGCAGCGGCGCGCCGATCTCGGTAACTCCCCGCGCACCGTGCTCGAGGAGATCAAGCGCATCCAATGCCACGATGTGTGTCTGCCGACCACCACGCACGGGGAGATCAAGCTGCGCTGCGTGACGCACCCCGATGAGCTGCAGTCGATGCTGCTCGATCGACTCGGGATCACGCTGCCGAAGCGCCTGCGCATCGATGAGGCGCAACTGCCAATCGCCTTAAGCGCCTGACTTTCATCTCACGCCAAAATGTAGTGCCGACTTTTGAGGCAACCCCTTGATTTGCCTCAATCACACCCTCGATTCTGCGCAAGTTGGGCTAGTGCGAAATGGCGGCGCCCGAGGCCCTGGTCAGCGCGCAGTCTCGTCAGTCGGCCCGGCGTCTGGCCAGCACCGCTCGATCGCGAATATGATACAGGTCCCGTCCCGCGGCGGCGGGCCTCTCACGATAGAACTACTCTCGCGATAGAACTACAGAGTACGAACACACAGCACAGGGGACTAAGAGTATGGCGCGCGATCCAAAACACGACATTTTGTTTCAACCGATCAAGATCGGACCGAAAACGCTGCGCAACCGGTTCTACCAGGTGCCGCATTGCATAGGAGCGGGTTCCGACAAGCCGGGGTTTCAGGCGGCGCATCGTTCGCTGAAGGCCGAAGGCGGTTGGGCCGGCATCAATACCGAGTACTGCTCCATTCATCCGGAGTCGGACGATACCCACCGCCTCTCGGCGCGCATCTGGGATGCAGGCGACGTGCGCAATCTGCGCGCCATGACGGACCACATCCATCATTTCGGCGCCCTCGCAGGGGTTGAGCTGTGGTATGGCGCCTCGCATGCGCCCTGCATGGAATCGCGTGCGACGCCGCGCGGACCGAGCCAGTACGCCTCCGAGTTCGAGACGCTGACGTACTGCAAGGAAATGGACTTCGACGACATCGCGACCGTCCAGCAGTACTACGTCGATGCCGCACTACGATCCCGCGACGCTGGTTTCGATATCGTGTACGTGTACGGCGCGCACTCGTATCTGCCGGTGCAATTTCTCTCGCCCTACTACAACAAGCGCAAGGATAAATACGGCGGTACGCTGGAAAATCGCGCACGCTTCTGGCTCGAGACCTTGGAGAAGGTGCGCCGTGCGGTCGGCCACGATTGCGCCATCGCCACGCGCTTCGCCGTCGACACCCTGTATGGCGATACGGGCGTCGAGATCGAGCGCGACGGAGTCAAATTCATCGGACTCGCCGATCCGATGGTCGATCTGTGGGACGTCGACGTGGGCGACATCGCCGAGTGGGGCGAGGACGCCGGCCCGTCGAGATTCTACCAGCAGGGCCACCAGGTGCCCTGGACCCGCTTCGTGAAACAGGCGGCCAAGAAGCCGGTGTTGGGAGTCGGCCGTTTCACCGACCCCGAAAAGATGACCGAAATCGTCACCAAGGGAATCGCCGACATCATCGGCGCCGCACGCCCGTCCATTTCGGATCCTTGGCTGCCGAAAAAGATCGAGGAAGGCCGCTACGACGACATTCGAGTGTGCATCGGCTGCAACGTCTGCATTTCGCGCTGGGAAATCGGCGGTCCGCCGATGATCTGCACGCAGAACGCCACCGCCGGCGAGGAGTACCGCCGCGGCTGGCATCCCGAGAAGTTCCCGAAGCGCGGTTCCGATGATTCGGTGCTCATTGTCGGCGCCGGACCGTCCGGCGGCGAATGCGCGCGCGTGCTGCTGGAGCGCGGCTATACCGTGCATCTGTACGACAGCGCCGCCAAGATCGGCGGCCACCTCAATTCGGTGTCCACGCTGCCGGGGCTCGGCGAATGGGGCTACCACCGCGATTACCGCGAATTGCAGATCAACAAGCTCGTCAAAAAGAACAAGCAAAGCCAGGTGGCGCTGGGTCAAAAGCCGCTGACTGCCGAAACCGCGATCAGCTACGGGGCCGAGAAAATCGTCGTCGCCACGGGATCCTCATGGAATGCCGACGGCACGAATTGCCTGACGCACGAGCCGATTCCCGGGGCCGACGCATCGCAACCCGATCAGCTCACGCCCGAACAAGTGTTCGAGGGCAAGAAACCCATCGGCAAGCGCGTGGTGGTTCTGAACGCCGATACCTATTTCATGGCGCCGAGCCTCGCGGAAAAACTGACCGTCGCAGGCCACGAAGTGACGGTCGTCACCGGCGTGCATCTCGCCAACTACATGCACTTCACGCTCGAATACCCGAACATGATGCGCCGCATGCACGAGCTGCACATCAAGGAAATGCACAACGCCTTCGCGAGCAGGATCGAAAAGGGGCGTCTGCAGGTGTACGACATCTGGGGCGACGGTTCGAAGCGCACCTATCGCGGAGCGGGACACGTGCCGAGAGAACCGAACAAGAGCCACCGCTGGGTGGAATTCGATTCCCTGGTACTGGTCACCGGCCGGCACTCGAACGACGGCCTGTATCGTGAAATCAAACTGCGGCACGGCGATTGGGCCAAGAATGGAGTGAAGAGCGTCTACATCATCGGCGATGCCGAAGCGCCGCGTCTCATTGCGGACGCGACCTTCTCGGGTCACCGCCTCGCGCGGGAAATCGAGGAGCCCAACGCTCAGCTGCCGCTGCCGTACAAGCGCGAGGTCGCGGTGTGGGGCGCCCCCCACATGCCCGGCGGGCGCTTCGAGCTCGAGTACAAGACCTAAGAGCCCGATGGTGAGCCGCGCCGACGCTGTGACTCGAATCCTGTTCGAGGCGTTTTCGGCTGCCGAAGTGCGGCTTTTCTACGCGCTGGGCTTCGCGGCGATCGGCATTTTCTGCTACGGCGTGTACGTGCAGATCCGCAAGTACCGGCGCGGTGCGCCACTGCGCCTCGACGGGAGCCTCCGGGCCCGGCTCGCCGACATGGTCGCGACGGTGCTCAAGCATCGCACCGTCGAGCGCCGCGATCCGGCGGCGGGCGGGGCGCATCGGCTGATCTTCTACGGCTTCCTGCTGCTGTTCCTCGGCACCGCGACAATCACTCTGGAGTACGACATCCTCGAGCCGCTGTTCGGAATTCGCTTCTGGTACGGCGAATTCTATTTGATTTTCTCTCTGGTTCTCGATCTCGCCGGGATCGCGCTCATCGGCGGCCTTGCCTACATGATGTATCGGCGCGGCTGGCTCAAGCTGCCGAAGCTCGACTACGCACGGCCGGACCGTGCGCCCGGGGATCCGGATTTCGACCGGCCGCGATACCGGCGCGAAGACTGGGCATTTCTGTGGGTCTTGCTGATCATCGGCTTCACGGGCTATCTGCTCGAGGCCGCGCGGCTGGTGTGGCTGCAGGCGCGGCCGGACGTGTGGGACACGCGCTGGTGGTCCCCCGTGGGGGCGATCGTCGCCGAGGGCCTGCAGGCGCTGTCCCTGAGCGCTCGGACTGCCGGTGCGCTGCGCTTCGGGCTGTGGTGGTTCCATGGCCTGCTCGCGCTCGCGTTCATCGCGCTGATTCCCTACAGCAAGGTCAAGCACATCTTCACGGCGGCCGGGTCATTGATGGTGCGCGACCCCTTAGCCGCGCAGCGGCTGCCGCGCATACCGGAAACGCAGACGGCGCCCGGGGTCGCCAAGATCACCGACTTCAACTGGAAGCAGCTGCTGAATCTCGACGCCTGCACCAAGTGCGGCCGCTGCCACGAAGCCTGTCCGGCGCGCGCGGTGGGGGCGCCGCTGTCGCCGCGCGATGTGATCCTGAGCCTGCGCGAGTTTGCGAATGCCACGCTCGAATCCGGCGTCCTGCCGGACGCCGTCGAGCTCAACGTGCACGGCAAGGCGCCCGGACAGGTGGCGATGGAGACGCTGTGGTCGTGCCGGACCTGTATGGCCTGCGTGGAGATATGCCCCGTTGCCGTGGAACACGTGCCCATCATCGTGCAGATGCGCCGCAAGCTGGTCGAGGACGGCGCCATGGATCCCCTGCTCACCAAGACGCTGCAGACGATTCACAAGACCGGCAATTCCTTCGGCGAGTCGAAGCGCAAGCGCGGAGCCTGGAGCAAGTCATTGCCGTTCAAGGTCAAGGACGCGCGCAAGGAGCCGGTGGAGGTGCTGTGGTTCGTCGGCGATTACGCCTCGTTCGATCCGCGCAATCAACGGGTCACCCAAACCTTCGCCGCCCTGCTGCACGAGGCCGGCGTCGATTTCGGCATACTCTACGACGGCGAGTCGAATGCCGGCAACGATGTGCGCCGCGTCGGCGAGGAGGGCCTGTACGAGGTGCTGGCCGGCGCCAACGTCGCTGCGCTCGCGAGCGCCTCGTTCAAAACCATCGTCACCACCGATCCGCATTCCTACAACACGATCCGCAATGAATATCCCGATTTCGGGGGAAATTACCGGATCCAGCACTACACCAGCTTCTTGAGAGAGCTGTTCGCGAACGGCAAGCTCGAGGTCGCCCGGCCGCTCAAGCTGCGCACCACCTTCCACGACCCCTGTCATCTCGGGCGCTTCAACAAGGGATATGAAGCGCCGCGCGAAGTGCTCAGGCTGCTGGGCTGCGAGATCGTCGAAATGGCCCGCACCCGCGACAACTCCTTTTGTTGCGGCGCAGGCGGCGGCAGAATCTGGATTCCGGATCCCGTGGGAACGGAGAAGCCGGCTCAGAATCGCATCAGAGAAGCAGCCGCGATTCCGGGTCTGGAGGTGTACGTCGTGAGCTGCCCGAAGGATTTGACGATGTTCGAGGACGCGCTGAAGACCACCGGCAATGAGGGGAAATTCGTGGTCAAGGAACTGATCGAACTGGTCCGCGACGCCGTTCCGCAGCGGCGCGCAGAGGAAGTCGGCGCATGAAGATCCTGGTGGCCGTCAAGCAGGTCGCAGCGCTCGACGAGGATTTCGAGATTCGCGGGGATGGGCGCGACGCGGAGGCGGATTTCCTCATCCGGGATTTGAATGAGTGGGACGATTTTTCGCTGGAAGAAGCCGTCAAGATCAAGGAGGCCGCGTCCGAGCCCGTCGAAGTGATCGCCGTCTCGGTGGGACCCGAAGAGGCGGATGAATCCCTGCGCAAGTGCCTGGCCAAGGGCGCCGATCGCGCGCTGCGAGTGTGGGATTCAGGCCTAGAAGGATCCGACCCGATCGCCATCGCGCGCGTTCTTGCCGCAGTGGCGAAGCGCGAGATGCCCGCCATGCTGTTCGCCGGTGTGCAGTCATCCGATCATGCGTTTGCCTCGACCGGCGTGGCGACGGCCGCCTTCCTCGATTGGCCGCACGCGGCCGTGGTGAGCTCCCTTGAGCTGGCGCCGGGCGCCCGGAGCGCAGTCTTGCGCCGTGAATTGGAGGGTGGTCTGTTGCAGGAAGTGGAGATTCAATGCCCCGCGGTGTTGACCATTCAGCTGGGCATCAACACCCCGCGCTACGCCTCGCTGCGCAGTATCAAGCAGGCCGCCGCGAAGCCCATCGAGCGTGTGGTCCCTGGCCGATCTGGGGCTGCGCGCCGGCGATGTGGGCGAAGCAGGCTCAGCCTCGCGCGTACGGCGCATGTACGTGCCCGACAAGGGCCGCGCGCAGCTGATCGAGGGCGATGCGGCGCAGCAGGCGCGGCGCCTCGCCGAGATCATCCGCGAGTTCAAGGGAGGAGCGGCATGAGCGGGGTGTTGGTCATCGCGGAACAGCGGCGCGGGGAATTGAGGCCCGCGACGTTCGAGCTCATCAGCGCCGCGCAAACGCTGCGCCGCGGCGCCGACGAGGTCTCCGTGGCGGTCCTCGCGGCGGCTCCGGAGCAGTTCCTCGACCCTCTGCGCCTCGCCGGTGTGGATGAAATCATCACCGCCAAGGTCGCGGCCGCTGAGTTCGATCCCGATACGTTCGAAGCGGCGGTTGGCGCTCTGATCGCCGAGCGGCGCCCGGAGGTGGTGCTGATCGCGCACAGCGTCGATTCATTCGGGTACGCGGCGGCGCTTGCCGCTCGTCTCGGGCTGGGATTCGCCACCGATGTGTTCAAAGTGGAGCGCATCGACGGCGAACTCGTCGCCACGCGCGGCGGCTACGGCCAGAAAGTGAGCGTGGAAGTCGACTTCCCCGGCCGCGACACCGTGCTGCTCGCTATCCGCGGCAACGTGTACAAGGCGCCGGAACAGGCGGCCGCGCCGCGCGTCGCCGCATTCGCGGCGCCGGCGGCAGCAAGCCGCTCGGTCGCGCGCGGATTCGTCGAATTGAGCGCGGGCGACGACGTCGATATGACGGCGGCCGAGTTCATCCTGTCCATCGGCCGCGGTATCGGCGAGGAGGCCAAGGTGGCGCAGTTTCGTGAGCTGGCGGATGCGCTCGGCGCGACGCTCGGCTGTTCGCGGCCCATCGCGGACGCGGGATGGCTGCCGAAGAGCCGGCAAGTCGGGCAATCCGGCAAGACGGCGAGCGCCTGCAAGCTGTACATCGCCATGGGCGTGTCGGGCGCCATTCAGCATCTTGCGGGCATGAAGCATGTCGCCACCATCGTCGCCGTCAACAGCGACGCCGAGGCGTCGATTTTTTCGGTCGCCAAATACGGCATCGTGGGAGACATCTTTGAAATCGCCGAAGAGCTACGCCGTTGTTTTTGATGCGCTCCGCGCAACGTTCAACGGGGCCGAGGCGGCCCCGTCCGAGAGTATTGTTGTGAGGGGAATCCGAGCATGAGCGCCGTGGCGGAGGATGCGGCCGGCGCAGTGCCGGCCAAAACGGCCGGCCTCGAGCGGGGCATCGATTGGACCGGTGCATTTTGGGTCGCGAGCGGCGTTCCGCCCCTGGTTCTGTTCTCCATCGGCGCGGTCGCGGCCACGGTTGGAAAACTCTCCTGGGTCATCTGGGCGGCGTCGATCGCGATGGGCTTCATTCAGTCCTTTACGTATGCGGAAATCGCCGGTCTGTTCCCCAACAAGGCGGGCGGCACTTCGATCTACGGGGCGATCGCCTGGGTGCGCTATGGCAAGGTCATTGCGCCCATTTCGGTCTGGTGCAACTGGTTCGCCTGGTCTCCCGTGCAGGCGACCGGTTCGGCGCTCGCGGCCGGCTATATCCTGAATGGCCTGTACGCGCCGGACTCGATGATCAATACCTGGCAGTGGACGCTGCTCGATCTCGGCTCGCTCAAGACCGGGCTGAGCCTGCGCGTCAATGCCACGTTCGTGCTCGGCGCGGTGATCCTGCTTGCGGTGAAATTCATTCAGGACGGCGGCATCCTGCGATCGGCGAATACGACGAAGATCCTGGGGATTTCGGCGATGATCCCGCTCCTGCTGATCGGCATAGTCCCCATCTTGACGGGCGATCTGGTCAGCGCGAATTTCTTTCCGCTGGCGCCGCTCGCGCACGATGCCGCGGGTCGCGTCGCCGACGGCACCTGGAACATGGCGGGAATCACGGTGCTTGCCGCCGGGATGTTTCTCGCCGCATGGTCCACGTACGGCTTTGAAACCGCCGTGTGCTACACCGGCGAATTCAAGAATCCCAAGACGGATACCTTCAAGGCCATTTTTTATTCCGGCCTGCTGTGCGTCGTGGTCTACACGCTGGTGCCGTTCGCGTTCCAGGGCTTTCTCGGCCTGGGCGCCCTGGTGCACCCGGCGGTCATCGACGCAGCCGGCCAGGTGACGACGGCGGCCGAATACAGCGGGATGCTGGCGCCGGACATCTACAGCGGCATGGGGGTCGCAGCCGTCATGGCAAGGATGGTGCATGCCGGTCAGATCGTCGGTGGAGTCGTCGTGGTGATGCTGATTCTGGCGCTCGTACTGTCGCTCATGACCTCCATGGCGGGCTCCTCGCGCACGCTCTACCAGGCCTCGGTGGACGGCTGGCTGCCGAAGTACCTGGCCAAGGTCAACGCTCACGGCGCGCCGACCAACGCCATGCTCACCAATCTGGCATTCAATCTGCTGCTGCTGCTGCTGTCGGATACCGTGTTCGTCATCGGCGCGGCGAACATCGGCTATCTGCTCTACAACTTCCTGACCTTGAACGCAGGTTGGATTCATCGGCTCGACCGCCCGCGCCAGGAGCGCCCGTGGCGCGCTCCGACCTGGATTCTCGCCGCCGGCGCCATCCTGTCCTTCATGAATCTCGCCTTCATGGGCTTTGGCGCCGACGTCTATGGTTCGGGCACTCTCAAGACCGGGCTCATTTTCGCCGCGCTGATCGTGCCGGTGTTCTTCTTCCGCCACTATGTGCAGGACAAGGGCGCATTCCCGCGAGAGATGGTCGAGGATTTGGAGATCGGCGGCGGGGAGCAGATCATCAAGCGCGCGGGCATCTGGCCGTACGCGGTGCTGGCGCTGGGCACCGCCGTGGTGGCCATCACTCATCACCTCGCGGTCTACTGACCCCGCCCAGGAATGCAAGGCAATGGCCCGGCCCGACAATGTCGTGCTTACCCGAGCCGCATCCGAGGCGCTGTGCCGCGAGTTCATCGGCTGGCAATGCCGCATCCGGCAGTTGACGGCGCGTCAGGATGGCGGGCGGCCCACTTCTGGGATGCGGCCGCGCGTCACCGAAGAGGGCGGGGGTCAGCAGCTCTCGCCCGGCATCGTCACGCTCATCATCGAGTCCGAGCCCGAGGACAGCACCCAGCTGTTTCGATACCAGTACCTGAAGACGCACGATCCAAACGAGCGCTGGGACAAGATGCTCGAGATCCTGCAGGGGAGCTATTTCCAGGAGCCTGCGCGGTTCTCAGACCTCATGACCGCGCTCTTCGGGCCACGTTCGACGCTTGCGGCGCGGCTGTGCGGCGAGCAACGATGCATTCTCGACTTCGAACAATACAGCCAGGGTTACCGCATACCCTGCAGCGTCGCGCGGCTCGCCGAGGGCCACGCATTTCATCGGGCGACCTACTGGCACAACCGGCTGTTCAATCCCCATCTGCCGGCCGACGTCGAGATACTTTCCTTCCTGCCGGATTGGCGCCATGCCGCGCGCTATCGCAGCGGCGAATAAGGAGCCTGTCTAAAGCTCAAAGACAGGCTCCTGCGATCAGAACTTGCGGTAGGCCTTGTTGAGATCGACGAGCGGGTGGCGCGGCGACATCTGGAACTTGATCAACAGCTCACGCGCCAGCATGTCTCGGTCCTGCTGATTGTCCGGCAGCTTGACGCCCTCCGGCACCGTGACCCAGCCGTTGACGTTGCGGTCGAAGACGGCGGCCTTGCCCTCCTCGTAGCCCAAGTGCACGTCCTCGAGCCAGTTCAAGTCCGACCAGCCCATGGTGCTCATGTACCTCTTGAGGAAGGGCGTGAGCCGGTTGTAGTCGGGGACCAGATTGACATCGTAGCGATAGCCGATGTGCTGACCGATCTCCTTCTCCCGCCGCGTGTCGAGGCCCGCGGTCTTGATGAAGTGATCGATGTCCTTGGCGCCGCTCTTCGCGCCGCCCGCTTTGGCGCCGGCCGACTTGGCGGCGGCTTTGGCCGCTGCCTTGACGGCCGGCTTGGCCGGCTTGGCCCCCTTCTTGGCTTGTGCGTATTTGCTGAGCTCGGTCACTTTAGCCATGATGTTCCCATCTCTAGTAGCGAGTCATGTCGGGCCGGCCGACCGTGTGCTGCGATCCGGCAAGAGGCACCATGGCAAGGGCCGAAGCCTCCATGGTCAACGCAGCCAGGTCCTCGGGCTCCAGGCTGTGCACGTTGGTCTTTCCGCAGGCACGCGCCATCATCTGGGCCTCGATCGTGAGACAGTGCAGAAAGTTGTAGACGCGCTCCGCGGCTCCGTCGGGATCAAGGCGCTTGCGCAACACGGGATCCTGCGTCGTCACACCGACCGGGCAACGGCCGGTATGGCAGTGGTAGCAGTGCCCCGCCTCGACGCCGATTTCCTTTTCGTAGTCGGCCTCCGGGATATCCTTGTTGCAGTTGAGGGCCATCAGGGCGGAATGCCCGATCGCGACGGCGTCCGCACCCAGCGCCAACGCCTTGGCGACATCGCCGCCGTTGCGGATGCCGCCGGCATAGACCAGGGAAATCTCGCCCGACATGCCGACATCGTCGAGCGCCTTGCGGGCCTGACGAATCGCGGCGATTCCGGGCACTCCTGTCTCCTCGGTCGCAATGTGCGGGCCGGCACCGGTGCCGCCCTCCATCCCGTCGATATAGATGCTGTCGGGTCCGGTCTTGGCCGCCATGCGCACGTCGTCGTAGACCCGGGCGGCGCCGAGCTTGAGCTGGATCGGGATTTCCCCATTGGTCGCTTCGCGGACCTCCTGGATCTTGAGCGCCAGATCGTCGGGTCCGAGCCAGTCCGGATGGCGGGCAGGCGAGCGCTGGTCGATCCCGGCCGGCAGCGAACGCATCTCGGCCACCTGATCGGTCACCTTCTGGCCCATCAGATGTCCGCCGAGACCGACTTTGCAGCCCTGGCCGATGAAGAACTCACAGGCATCGGCCAGGCGCAGATGGTTCGGATTGAAGCCGTAGCGCGACTGTATGCATTGATAGATCCACTTCGAGGAATAGCGGCGCTCGTCGGGGATCATGCCGCCTTCTCCGGAACAGGTCGCCGTGCCGGCCATGGTCGCGCCGCGCGCCAGGGCGATTTTCGCCTCGTAGGAGAGCGCGCCAAAACTCATGCCGGTGATGTAGACCGGAACGTCGAGGACCAGCGGCCGCTTGGCGCGCGGCCCGATGACGGTCTTCGTTTCGCACTTCTCGCGATAGCCCTCGATCACGAAGCGAGTCAACGTTCCGGGCAAGAAAGTCAGATCGTCCCAACTGGGGATCTTCTTGAACAGCGAGAAACCGCGCATGCGGTAGCGGCCGAGTTCACTCTTGATATGGATATCATCCATCACCTGGGGAGTGAACAGAGCACTCTGGCCGAGCACGTGGGTGTTTCGGCTGAGCTTTTTCTTCGTGGTCGGCACCGGGGAGGGCGCCTTCGTTTCCTTCGCCATGTTCTGCCTTTCCTTTCTCGAAAACGTCTAAAGGATGAGCTTCTTCTCGGCGGGCTCGAGATTGTCGTAGTTCCAGAGCTGGCGGCCCGCGCAGATCTTTTGCATGTTTTTGGCGCCCTTCGGCGCCTCGAGCCCATACATTTTCAACTTGCGCTCCAGCCACTGCACGTCGAGGTCGGTCATCTCGGAAGGAACGGCATCGACGCCGAGCCCATCGATTTTGCCGCCGACATAGATCGTGCCATCGTACATGGAGTCGCCCAGGTTCTTGCCGGCATTGCCCAGAATGACCATGCGTCCGCGCTGCATCATGAAGCCGCAGAAGGCACCCGCCCGGCCGCCCACGATGATCGTTCCGCCCTTCATGTCGATACCGACGCGCGCGCCGACGTCGCCCTTGCAGACGAGGTCGCCGCCGCGCAGGGCGGCGCCGAAGGTCGAGCCCGCGTTCTTCTCGATCACCACCGTCCCGGCGAGCATGTTCTCGGCGCACGACCAGCCGACGCGGCCCTTGATATGGACATTCGGTCCGTCGATCAAACCGCAGCCGAAGTAGCCGAGACTTCCTTCGATCGTCAGGTTGAGGCGGTTGAGGATGCCGACTGCCAATGAATGCTTGGCGCCCGGGTTCTTCATGACCACCGTACCAAAGCCCTGGCTCATCAGCTCGCGCAGCTTCAGATTGACTTCGCTCGGACTCATCGCCGCCGCGTCGAATTGCGCGCGCTTCTTGAAGTCGACTTCAAAGGCTTGCGGATAGGTAAATCGCTCCTCCTCCTCCGGCCGGAAGAAGCGCTGCTGGGAGCGTCCCGCAAGCTGCTCGGTGTGCATGCCCAAGTCGGTCGCTTTGGTCGTGACTGCCATAAATTTCTCTCGCGGCTCTGAGTTTCGGCCTCAATTTTTCCAGACGCGTACTTCGCCCTCATAGGGGTCGAAGGTATCGATCTCGTGCGGGAAGACGCTGCGGATCGCCACCTCCTCGGAAGCCAGCGCGATGAAGCGGTCGCTTTCGTATAGCACCATCGGCTTGGCGGCCATGACGTCCTTGGCCATCCCTAAGCTGTCGGAGGTCGCCACCAGATAGGTGAAGACACCATCGAGCTCTTCGACCGAGGCTTTCATCGCCTCCTCGAGCGTCGCCCCCTGCGCCATCCGGTCCGCCAAATAGACCGCGATCATCTCGGAGTCGCAATTCGACACGAAGCGGTGGCCGCGCCGCTCCAATGCGCGGCGGCCGTTCCAGTAGTTGGTGAGCTGGCCGTTGTGCACCACGGAAACGTCGGCAAAAGGATAGGCCCAATACGGATGGGCCGAGCGGATGTCGACGTCCGATTCAGTCGCCATGCGGGTATGGCCGATGGCGTGGGTGCCGACGAAGCCGCGCAGCGAGTACTGGCCGGCGACCCGATCGGCATCGCCGAGGTCCTTGATCAGCTCGAGGCCATGGCCGATGGACAAGATCTCCGCACCCTCGACGTCCTCGATGAAATTCGCGAGGCGGCGCAGGTCGCCGTCGAAGTCGATGCGGAAGCGGAATGCATATTCCGTCGCCATGTCCTCCTCGAGGATCTTCGCACCGAGCTCGGTGAGACGGCGCTCGATCTCGCTGCGGCGCTCCTTCACCTGATCGTGAATCTTGAATCCCTTCGACATCTCGTCCTGCTCGGCGACTTTGAAGCGTATGACCAGCTCCTTGCCGTGCGGCTTGCCGTAGAGCGCGTAGCCGGTCGAGTCCGGTCCGCGGTGCTTCAGGGACTGCAGCATTGCAGTCATTTCGCGGCCCACCTCCCCGGTCCGGCCACGATGAATCAATCCGGCAATTCCACACATGATTCGTACTCCTCTCGCTGTCCCAAGGCTCGCCGGCGTCAGGGCAAATAGTCCCAATATTGCTTCAGATCCCAGTCTGTCACAGTGGACATGAACTTTTCCCACTCGTCGCGCTTGTAGTGCGTGAA
This sequence comes from uncultured Gammaproteobacteria bacterium, assembly GCA_963837045.1. Taxonomy (GTDB): domain Bacteria; phylum Pseudomonadota; class Gammaproteobacteria; order Steroidobacterales; family Steroidobacteraceae; genus Bog-1198. Next base: position 157,385 of record CAWIMA010000014.1, on the reverse strand, counting down.
CACCCGGTACATCTCATCCGGCATCGCCGACTTGATCGTCTCGTCCTTGTCGAGCTCCGCGAGCGCCTCGCCGAGCGACATCGGCAATTTCTTCACTTTCTTGCCCGCGGCCATGGCGACATAAATGTTGCGTTCCTCGGGTTCGCCCGGATCGAGCTTGTGGTTGATGCCGTCGTCAAACGCCTTGAGGATGGCTCCCGCCATCAGGTAAGGGTTCACGGTCGAATCGACCGAGCGGTACTCGAACCGCCCCGGCGCCGAGATCCGCAGCGCACAGGTACGATTCTGGTAGCCCCAGTCGGCATACACAGGCGCCCAGAAGCCCGTGTCCCAGAGCCGCCGATACGAATTGACGGTCGATGAGCCGATCGCGGTCAGCGCGCCCACGTGCTTGATGAGGCCGCCGATGCAATACAGTCCAATGGGACCGGGCTTGGGGTCGCCCTTCACCGGCATGAAGGTGTTCTCGCCGCCCTCTAGATACGTGAAGTTCTGCTCGAGCCCCGGCAGGTCGGCAAATCCGAGCTTGTTGAGCTTTTCCTCGCCGCCGCGCCACAGCGAGAGGTTGTGATGGCAGCCGGACGCCGAGACGCCCATGAACGGCTTCGACATGAAGCAGGCGATCAGATTGAATTCGCGCGCCACCTGGGCGCAGATCTGGCGATAGGTGGTGAGCCGATCGGCGGTGCGCAGGCAGTCGTCGTACATCCAATTGAGCTCGAGCTGACCCGGCGCGTCCTCGTGATCTCCCTGGATCATGTCCAGACCCATGGCACGGGAATACTCGATCGCGCGCATGAACACCGGGCGCAGCGACTCGAACTGGTCGATGTGATAGCAGTTGGGCTTGGAGAATCCGCCGTCCGGCAGGCCGTCCTCGCCCTTCTTGAGCCACATCATCTCGGGCTCGCATCCGTGGCGAAGATGCAGCCCCTTGTGGGCCTTCTTGAACGCCTCGTGGATGATCCGCAGATTGCCGCGGCAGTCGGAGGTCAGATGCCCGCCGGGGTTCTCCTTCTCCTCGCGGTTGCGAAAACAGGTGCAGAAAACCCGTCCGATCCGCTTGTCCCAGGGCAGCTGCGCAAAGGTCTCGGGATCGGGAATGCCGACCAGCTCCGAGGCCTCGGCCCCGTAGCCGATATAATTCTTGTGCCGATCGACGTACAGATTGGCGGTGGAGCCGTAGACCAGCTGGAAGCCGCGCTCGGCCACGCGCTCCCAATGATCGGCGGGAATTCCCTTGCCGACGATACGTCCGGTCACCGAGACGAACTGACAGTAGAGGTACTGGATGCCCAGCCGGTTGATCTTCTCGCGTACCTGCTTGACGAGATCGCTGCGGCCCGCGGCGTTTACATGTGCTTCCAAATCAGTCATCGGGACCCCCCATCGTAAGTCATTGTTGGCCGCTTCCTGGCTCCATGGACACGGGCTGTTGGAAGTGGGATGCAGTTTGCCCTTATGGTAAGCGTGCTCCCGTTGGGCGAGTCGCCTGTGCGGCTCCGAATGTCCCCCGGGGACTTGACTCGGCACGGCCAGAGTGTCACATAGCTCTGTGCCGATTTCAAACCAAACTTCTACCAATCAGGCCCAAAGGTTCCATAATGGCTGAAATTGGTACGACCACCGTTGGCGGTCCCGAAGCCGTCATCCGGGATCCGGTGCCCGGGTCGCTGCGCATCACCGCGCAGCTGCGCCAGGCGATTCTGGACGGGCGCTACGCGGACGGCGAGAAACTTCCGGCCGAGCGGCAGTTGGCCTCGGCCTTAGGCGCATCGCGCGCCACGATCCGCACCGCCCTGAGCCGCCTCGAAGCGGAGCGGCTCGTGACGCGGCGCCTGGGCGCAGGCACTTTCGTCAATTTCCGCGGCCGCGGCGACAGCGAGAGTATCGCCGAGCAAACGAGCCCGCTCGAGCTCATCGAAGTGCGCCTGGGGATCGAGCCGCACATGGTGCACCTGGCCGTGCTCAACGCCACTGGCCGCGACATCGAGCGTCTGGCCGGCGCGATCGCGCGCATGGAGGCCGCGAGCGGGGACAGCGAGAGCTTCACGCTCTGGGACGAGGAATTCCATCAGTTGATTTCCGAGGCGACCCGCAATCCGCTCATGGTCTGGGTCTATCGTCAGATCAATGCCGTGCGCACACACAGTCAATGGAACGCCATGAAGGACAAGGTTCTGACTCCGCGGCGGATCGCCGAATACAATCAGCAGCATCGTGGCGCTCTACGAAGCCATTCGTACGCGCGACATCCAGGCGGCCGTGGCCATCGTCACCGATCATTTACAGTACGCGAAACGTCAACTGATGGGCGTCAATGAGGGCGGCGGCGAGTGAACGTCCTCATCCGGCAGGTGCGGAGTCCGGTAGCCCGCGCTCGTCCATAGGATGGGGAAAAAGCTCTCATCCATCGTATCGTCCTGAGCCCGTTTGTAGCGGCTGTAGATGCGGCTGACCTCGGTCGGATGGAAACGGCATTCGGAGGAGATGCAGTGCGTGACGAGCGACCGGCGAGGCTGGCCTGTGCGGTTACAGTCCGAGCCGTGCCAGGTACGACCGGAATGCACAGCGCAGCCTCCGGCGGGAACCTCCACGTAGACGATGTCCACGTGCTGGCCGACCGAAGCCGCCGCCTCCTTCAGCGCCTCGCGATAATCGTCGGGTGCGTGAAATTGACGGATTGGCGGGAATTTGCCCCAGCGATGCGAGCCGCGCACATATTCCAAGGTGCCGCCCGCTGCCGAGGTATCGTCGAGCGCCATCCAGACGGTCACGAAGCCGCTCGGCACGACCCAGCCGCAATAGCTGTCGTCTTGATGGAAGCCGAGCGGCTTGGCGCCGGGCGGTTTCCAGATGACGTTGTCCTGGCCAATGCGCGCGCCGGGCCATCCGCCCAGAGTGGCGCAAATCCGGCCGATCTCTCGCTTGAGCACGATGCCGGCGACGACCGGGTCGGATTTCCATCCGTTGCAGATTTGGCGCGTCCGGTCCTTCGGATCGCGCCCTTCGCGCCAATTCCATTCATCGGGATCGATGCCGGTGGCGAATTCGCCTCGAAAGAGCGGTTCGAAGCGCGACCTCGCCAGCCTGACCTCCTCGTCCGTCAGGAAGCGCTCGATGACGATGAAGCCGTCCTCGTGCCATCGCTCGACCTGTGCCTGGGTCAGTTGGAACATATCGATCGACTCGATCATTCGATTGATCGTCGAAGCTTGTCAGCGTGGCTTGCGTATCGCAAGATGCCGGCAAAACAAAATTCCGGAGTTATCCATGGCACTGACTTGGCGTCACTCGGTTCTGGCCGATCGGCATCGCGCGCTTGGATCGAGGCTCGAGGATTGGAACGGCATGGGCACGGCCTGGACCTACGCCAAGGAGGTGGCGCAGGATCATGTGGCGATCCGCACCAAAGCGGGTTTGATGGACGTGTCGGGACTGAAAAAGCTGCACCTGGTCGGTCCGCATGCATCGGCCATCTTGAACTACACGACCACTCGCGATGTCGGCAAGATTTATCCCGGCAAGTCCGCGTATGCCTGCATGCTGAATGAGGCGGGGCATTTCATCGAGGATTGCGTCCTGTTCCGGACCGGACCGAATTCCTGGATGTTCGTACACGGCAGCGGCGCAGGCCACGAAACCTTGAGCGCTTACGCCGTGGGCCGGAATGCCGCCATGATCGTCGACGACGACCTGCACGATTTGTCGCTGCAGGGGCCCGTCGCCGTCGATTTTCTGGCCAAGCATGTGCCCGGAATCCGCGACCTGAAATATTTCCACCACATGCCCGCGACCTTGTTCGGGCGGCCGGTGCTGATATCCCGCACCGGCTACACCGGCGAGCGCGGCTACGAGATCTTCTGCAAGGGCGAGGATGCCGGCCTCGTCTGGGACACCATTCTGAGTGAAGGCAGGTCCATGGGGATCGTTCCGGCGTGCTTCACCACGCTCGATTACCTGCGGGTCGAGAGCTCGCTGCTGTTCTATCCCTACGACATGTCTCAAATGTATCCCTTCGAGCACGACCCGCCGGGCGACAGCCTGTGGGAACTCGGCTTGGATTTCACGGTCAGCCCGGGCAAGAACGATTTTCGCGGCGCCGATGCGCACGCCCGCCTCGAGGGCAAGGAGCGCTTCAAGATCTTCGGGCTGCTGGTGGAGGGCCGGCTGCCGGCGGATATGGGCGATCCGGTCCACCGCGGCGATGAACAGGTGGGAGTGGTCACCTGCGCAATGGTCTCGACCTTGACCGGCAGGTCGATGGCGATTGCGCGTCTCGCCGTGCCCGCCGCGGTGCACGGCACGAAGCTCGAGATCCGCGGCAAGCACGTCAAGGGGCCGGCGGTGGCGCACACCCTGCCCTTCGACGACCCGGCAAAGACCAAACGTATGGCGGTGGGCTGACATGCAAACCAAACTCCTGATCGATGGCGCACTGGTCGCGGGCGAGGGGCCGGTGGAGCGGGTGCTCGACCCGGCGACGGGCAAGTGCATCGCCGAAGTGCCGGAGGCGAGCCGCCCGCAGGTGGACGCGGCGGTGGCTGCGGCCGAGGCGGCGGGCGCGGGCTGGGCGCAAACCGCGCCGAAGGATCGGGCGGCGCTGCTGCTGCGTTTGGCCGATCGCATCGAGGCCGACGGCGCTGCGTTCGCGAAGCTGGAATCCGACAACGCCGGCAAGCCGCTGGCGGCCGCATTGAACGATGAGATCCCCGCAATCGCCGATGTGTTTCGCTTCTTTGCGGCTGCCGCACGCACTCCGCACGGCGCGCTGGCCGGCGAGTATCTGCCCGGCTACACCAGTATGATTCGGCGCGATCCGGTGGGCGTCGTCGCCTCGATCGCGCCGTGGAATTACCCGCTGATGATGGCCGCGTGGAAGCTGGGCCCGGCGCTGGCGGCCGGCAACACGGTGGTTCTGAAACCCTCCGAACAGACGCCGCTGACCGCGTTGAAGCTCGCCGAGCTGCTGGCGGAATTGTTTCCGAAGGGCGTCGTGAACATCGTTTGCGGCCGCGGCGAGAGCGTCGGGGCGCCGCTGGTCGCTCATCCTCGGGTGCGCATGGTCTCGCTCACCGGCGATGTGGCCACGGGCCAGAAAATTCTCGGCGCCGCGGCAGGCAATCTCAAGCGCACGCATCTGGAGCTGGGAGGCAAAGCCCCGGTCATCGTGTTCGACGATGCCGATCTCGACGCAGTCGTCTCCGGCGTGCGGACTTTCGGCTTCTACAACGCCGGTCAGGACTGCACGGCCGCGTGCCGCCTGTACGCCGGCGCCAAGATTTACGACCGGCTGGTGGCCGATTTGGGCGCCGCCGTGCGCTCCCTCAAGGTGGGTCTCGCAGAGCGAGGCCGGCGTGGAAATGGGCCCGCTGATTTCGGCCGAACAGCGCACCCGCGTGGCGGGATTTGTCGAACGCGCGGCGGCGCACCGGCATGTCGAAATCACCGCCGGCGGAAAGCTGCGATCGGGCGCCGGGTTCTTCTATGAGCCGACGCTCATCGCGGGCGCCCGCCAAGCCGATGAAATCGTGCAGCGCGAGGTCTTCGGACCCGTGGTTTCGGTGACTCGCTTCACCGATGCGGACGATGCCGTGGCGTGGGCCAACGACTCCGAATACGGCCTGGCATCTTCGGTGTGGACGCAGGACGTCGGCAAGGCCATGAGCGTGGCGGCCCGGCTGCAATACGGCTGCACCTGGATCAACACCCACTTCATGCTGATCAGCGAGATGCCCCACGGCGGCTTCAAGCGCTCCGGCTACGGCAAGGATCTGTCGATCTATGCGCTCGAGGACTACAGCGTGCCGCGGCACATCATGGTCAAGCTTTGACCTCATGCATTTCGCAATTTCCGATGCCACCCTCCCCAAGGCTGCTCGCTACCGCGAGCTGAAGGGACAATTGGCCGCATTGTTTGCGGGTGAGCGCAATGGCCTCGCCAACGCGGCCAATATGACGGCCGTTCTCTATCAGGCATTGCCCGATCTGAATTGGGTGGGTTTCTACTTTCTGCAGGGAGGCGAGCTCGTGCTGGGGCCCTTTCAAGGCAGGGTCGCCTGCGTGCGGATTGCCTTGGGTCGCGGCGTGTGCGGCACCGCTGCGGAGCGCAGGGACACCGTCATCGTCCCGGATGTTCATGCATTTTCGGGACACATTGCATGCGATGATGCGTCCCGCTCGGAGATTGTCGTCCCGATGCTTAAAGATGGGCGTCTGCTGGGCGTGCTCGATCTGGATAGCCCTCGCGTGGCGCGGTTCGATCAAGAGGACGCCGTCGGCCTCAATGCGGCCGTCGACGTGTTGCTCCAATGCTCCGAACTGAGCCGATTTGTCGACTGATGTGCAGCATCGCCTCTTCAGGTCAGGCGCAGAGGCCGAGCGCGAGCGCACAGGCGGTCGTCTCGTCCAACGGCTCATGCGCTCCCCCGGCACGCCACGCCGGCCCCAGCCGTTCATCGAGCAGCGCCGTCACAAAGGTCCGGACACGCTGTGCGGCCGGGCGCCGGCGCGCCTGCCCGTGGCTCTCATGGGCGGCATCGGCGCAGGCGGCAATCCGCGCCGCCGCCTCGTAGCGCCGCTCCTCGCAGGCGAGTAACGCCATCGCATCGAGCGCCATGTACAACTTGCTGCTGTCGAAGCGCACGGCCAGATCGTAGAGTTCGGCGCCTGTCGCGCGGGCCTCGTCGATCTCGCCGGCGATGAGCAATGCGCTGAACGTCACCACCAGAAGCTCGATTCGCGTCTCACGGCGCCCAAGGTGCTGCAGGCTGAGCGCCAGCGGGCGGCCGAGTTGCAGGGCGGAGACGGTATCACCGCACGCAATGTCCAGTTCGGCGATGTTGACGGTCGCCACGAGCGCCTGCCGCTCGCTGGTCGTCAGCGCGAATCTCAGGGCACGCTGGTAAGCCGTGCGAGCTGCGACGAACTCTCCGGCGCCGGTCAGCAGCGCGCCTTCCGTCAACGCGCCGTGGGTCAGCAGGCGCGCCGGCCATGCGGGGTCCTCGAGCAGGCGAGCCGCCTCGAATACCGAGCGCGCCGTAGCGGTGTCGACCGGCCAGTTGCTCGCGATCTGCATCAGCGCGTAGTAGCGCGAGCGGTCGTCGCCCGTGGCCTCGTGCATTGCGGCCGCGAGCTCCGCGGCGTACCGCGCACGGTCGCATTGCCGCGTCGAGTCGTAGGAGGCGATTGCTTCCCAGAACCGGCCAACGCGGGCGCGCGGCAGTGCATCGGAGAGAAGGCCGAGCGCCTGCGAATAGCGGGCACGTCCTTCGGCGTGCAGATTCGTCTCGACAAACAGCGGCCACGCTGAGCCGTAAAGGGAGATGCCGATCTCGCGCTCATTGCGGGTGGCCCACTCCATTGCTGCGCGCACATTGTCCAGCTCGGGCTCATAGCGGTGCAGCCAGATGGCTTCGTCGAGCGACCAGTATTCCTGATAGGCCAGATCGAGCAGATCCAGCATCGTGGCGGCCATGCGGCCACGTGCAGCTTCCAACTCGCCGGCGGCCGCGAGCTTCTCGAGGGCGTAGTAGCGAGCGGTCTCGAGCAGCGTGTATCGCGGCGGGTCGACCGCCAGAGCCGTCACGAGCGAACGGTCGACCAGCCGCCCGATCAAATCCATTGCCTCGGAAGTGTCGACGTTATCGTCCGCGACACAGGTCGCGGCTGTCGTCAGCGAAAAGCTTCCAGCAAACGTGCCGAGCCTGTTGAACACCCTCTGTTCAGACGGTGCAAGCAGGCTGTAGCTCCAGTCGAACGCGGCGTGCAGGGCGCCGTGGCGCGGGTCGAATGAGCGCCCTGCGGCCTTCAGCAGCCGGAACCGATCATCGAGCCGGCTGAGCAGTGCGGCGAGCCCAAGCGCCGGAACGCGAGCCGCCGCGAGCTCGATGGCGAGCGGAATTCCGTCGAGCCGTCGACAGATATCGGCAACGAGCGGGGCGTTCGCGGCGGACAGCTCGAAGCGCCGGTCGGCGGCTGCCGCCCGCTGGGCGAACAGCGTGACGGCCGCGTACTGTCCGGCGTCCGCGGGACTGAGCCCATGATGGGGGACCGGGAGTACCGGCAGGCGGTAGACAATTTCTCCAGGGATACCAAGCGGGGCCTGGCTCGTCACCAGTGCGCGCACCCCTTGCGTCTGCAACATGAGTGCGGCCAACGGCGATGCCATCGCATCGCTCAGGCGCTCCGCAGAATCCAAGATCAGCAGCAGCGGCACATTCTCCACGGCCTGACGCAGCGCCGCGAACCCGTCAAGTCCGTCCGGCAGCGAGATTCCGAGTGCAAGAGCGATGGCCGAGGGCACGTGGTCCACCTCGTCGAGTTGCCCCAGCGACACCCAAGCAACCGCCGAGCCGGGTTTCTCGGCCTCGCGCGCGAGAATCTCCTGGGCGAGCCGGGTCTTTCCCACTCCGGCAATGCCAACGACGGTTACCAGGCATGCTCGATCGAGCGCCTCCTGAACGGCGCGCACGTCGTCGTCGCGACCGATCAGCGATCCGAGCCGGTCCGGCCACGTGCGGCGCGGCACGGAAAGCCGCGGCGGTTCGCGTTCGCGTGCCGGCGCAGTGGCTGACGGGGCCTGCTCGGGCGAGCGCGGCGTTGATACCTCGAGCTCGAGGCGGTAGCCGAACCCCGGAACGGTGCGTATCGCGCCGGCGCCGAGGACACGTCTCAGGCTCGCGATCTGCGTCGGAATGTTGTTCTCATCGACCACGAGCCGGGGCCATACGCGCTCGAACAGCGTGGCCTTCGTGACCAGTCGGCCCTGGTGCTCGACGAGGACGAGCAGCACATCGAAGGCGCGCGCGCCTATCTCGACGGGCTTGCCTGCGGCGCGGAGCATCCGTTCCGACGGATAGAGATCAAAGGTACCGACTCGTATCAAATCCATCTGACTTTCGCACCTCGCCACTCGCCCGTGGACTTTATCGCAACATTTCAGAATAGCTTCAGCCGCGCTTCAAGACTCCGCCGAGGACATGAGAGATCGTGTCCCCGCGCCGAAGTGATTTCCACAACCGAAGCGCAAACCGTGCCACAACCCAATGGGAGATCGCCATGAAGAACTTGACCGCCCTAATCGCCGTTACGACCTTCGCCGTATGCAATTTTACAATTGCCCGGGCCGACACCGCCTTTGAACCGCGCCGTGCGACCGTGCACTTCGCGGATCTCGACACGAGTACTGCCCAGGGTGCAGCGGTACTGTATCAGCGCGTGAAGAGCGCCGCCGAGAGCGTCTGCAAAGATCTGCAACCGGGCCGTCAACTGGCTTTGATGCAGCCATATGCCAGCTGCGTGCAATTGGCGCTCGGCAATGCGATCGTAAAAATCGACCGCCCCGCCGTCACCGCCTATGCGGCGGCCCGCGGACCTCTCCCCGGCGGCGCGAGCATCAAGATCGCCAGCAACAAATGACCTTTGGGATCGCGGCTCTGATGCGCCCGTCATCAGAGCCGCCGGTCTCGTCATCCACGATTCCGGACGCGATAAGTCGTTGATAATTTTGATTGAATGGGCGCTCGCGGCCCCGAAGCGGCTTTTTAGAATAATTTCATCTGCAATTCAAGACAGGGCCGGCGGCGTGCGCAACACTGCATGCGCCATGAATTGCATGCCAGCATTTTACCAGGAGACGGACATGCCGAAATTTGTCATTGAACGAGAGATCCCCGGCGCCGCCAAGATGAGCCCCGCCGAGCTCAAGTCGATCTCGAAGAAATCGTGCGGAGTGCTCAGCAGCCTGGGACCCAGCGTGCAGTGGATCCACAGCTACGTCACCGCCGACAAGATCTACTGTGTCTACCATGCAGCCGATGAGTCGCTGGTGCGGCGGCACGCGGAGCTCGGCGGCTTCCCGGCCAACAAGATTTCGCTGGTGTCGACCATCATCGACCCCGCGACCGCAGAATGAGTCGGCTCAGGCCGCGGATTCGCGCAGCGGTCTGCGCGTGCAGCGCTGGCGCGCGAACTGCTCGAAGCCCTCCAGCGGCAGCGGCCTGCTGAAGAAATAGCCCTGGTAGTAATAGCAGCCGGAGCTGGACAGAAAATCGCGCTGTTCCGCGGTCTCGATTCCCTCCGCGAGGACTTCCAAGCCGAGAGTCTGGCCCAATGCCACGATCATATTGGCGATCGCCGCGTCGTTCGGGTCGGTGAGCACATGGCGCACGAACGAGCGGTCGATCTTCAGCTGGTCGAGCGGCAGGCGCTTGAGGAAGTACAGCGAGGAGTAGCCGATGCCGAAGTCATCGAGCGCAAAGCTCACGCCCTCCGACTTCAACTCGGACATCTTCTCGATGACCTCCTCCACGTTGTGCACCAGCAGGCTCTCGGTGAGCTCCAACGTCAGCCGCCGCGGATCGGCCCCGCTATCGCGCAGCGTCGCAAGGATTTGTTCCACGAAATCCGGCTGCTGGAGCTGCCGGGCGCTCACGTTGACGGCGACCTTCAGAGCGGCCGTTTCGGGCCGCGCGGCCCACACGGCGAGCTGCCTGCAGGCGCTTTCCAGCACCCACTGGCCCAGCGGCACGATCAAGCCCGTCTCCTCGGCGGCCGGGATGAAATCGTTCGGCGGCACCAATCCTCGGCTGGGGTGGTTCCAACGAATCAATGCCTCGGCTCCTGTGAGGTCGCCTTCGGGTCCCACTTGCGGCTGGTAGTGGAGCTGGAACTGCCCGTCCGCGATGCCGTGCCGCAGCTCTCTCTCGAGCCTCGCCCGCTCTTCCACCGTCGCTTCCATGTGCGCGTCATAGAAGCGGCAGACGTTGCGGCCCGAGTCCTTGGCCTTGTACATGGCGAGATCGGCCTGCTTCAACAGCTCCTCGGGCACGCCGCCACCGCTGAACAGCGTGATGCCGATGCTGGCGGTGCCGATGTGGGTGATATGGCCGAGATGGTAGGGCAGGGTGAGCACGGCCAATAGTTTCTTGCCGACCGTCTCGGCGGCGGCGGCGCACTCCGGCTCAGTGTGGCCGATATCGGCGACCACCACGACGAATTCGTCGCCGCCCAGCCGCGCCACGGTGTCGCCTTCGCGCAAGCTGGCCGTCAGGCGCTGTGCGACTTCACGCAGCAGCAGGTCGCCGACGTCGTGCCCATGCGTGTCGTTGAGCGGCTTGAATTTGTCCATGTCGACCAGCATCAGCGCGCCTCGATTGCCGCTGCGCGCGCTGCGGGCTTTGGCCTGCTTCAACCGATCCATCAGCAGTTTGCGCGTGGGCAATCCGGTCAGCTGGTCGAGCCGCAGCTCCGCCGCTTCTCGGCTGGTGTCGCGCAGCACCAGCAAGGCGCGCGCCATGGCGCCGACTTCGTCGGTGCGCTCGATATCATGAACCTCGCCATCCAGCTGTCCCTTGGCGACGCCGGTGACGCGGCCGGAGAGGCGGTTCAGCGCCTGCGCCAAATCGCGTCCGATCGCGAAGGTGATGGCGCTGGCCAGCGCGATGAGGCCGATGAACACCCACAAGACGGCGAGCGCCCGCTTGTGGAACGTCTCGTCGATGTCATCGACATAGGCGCCGGTGCCGATCGACCAGCCCCACGGCTCGAACAGCCGGGAGTAGGCGATTTTGTCGAGCGGCATCTTTTGCCCGCCTTTCGGGATGCGGTAGGTGGTGACGCCTTCTTTCCGGTCGCTTTTCGCCACCTCGATCAGCCTGCGCACCATGTAGGCGACGACCGGATTTTTCTCCGCGTCGGGCGAGTCGATGAAGGTCTTGCCTTCCAGTGCGGGTTGCGCCCCATGCGCAATGCCGGTGCCGTTCAGGTCCCAGATGAAGAAGTAGTTGGTGCCGTCGTAGTGCATGGCCCGCACGGCATCGGCCGCCGCGCGACGGGCTGCCGCGTCGGTCATGAGACCTCTGCGCGCCTGATCATGGTAGAAGGCGACGGTGCTGTACGCGGATTCGAGCAGATGCTTCACTTCGCTGATCCGATCCTGCACCAGCGACTGCCTCAGGTAGATCAGCGAACCGACCGAGATGCCCGCTTGAAATGCGAAGCCGATCGCCAGCACCAGCAGGAATCGAGCCGAAACGCCGAGGCGGCCCAGGAACTTCACGGCAGGCAATGCCCCCTTCCGGATTGCCGTGGCCCCGCGCCTCCGGCGTATACCCGCTGTATCGGCTGCCACCGTCGCCGCAGCAGGCTACCAATGTGCGCCGGATCACAATGTGGGTGTAGGGGAAGACCTCAAATGGAGTGCGGCCTGCGGGCTCCAAGCGCAAGGCCTGCGAGCATCATCAGGGCCGCGCCGCTGAGCAGCGCCGGCAAGCCGGTGTGCGGCCACACATCCATGGCGATGCCGCCCGCGCTCGGCCCGATCACCCCGCCCAGGCAATACACCATCACGAACACGGTATTGGCGCGCGGCAGCTCCGCGGTGGGGAATTGCTCGCCCAGCAGCGCCACGCCCTGACTATAAAACGCATACAAAGTGCCGCCCCAGACGAACAGCAAAGGCCCCAACAACACGGGCGTGCCGATGCAGGCGGGCAGCAGCAGCGGTCCGATGCCGCTCAACAGCGCGCAGATCCCCAGCATAAACCTGCGGCCGAAGCGATCCGCGAGCACGCCGATGGGCATCTGCAACACGACGTTGCCCGCCATGAACACGGTGACCAGAAGCAGCGCGGCGCGCTCGCCGATGCCGGCGTGCAAACCGAACAGCGGCAGCAACGCAAGATCCGCTGATTCCACCAATCCGGCGACCAGGGCCGCGAGCATCACCAGGGGAGCGGCACGGACGGCGCTCATCAGGCCGCCCAGTGGCGCGAACTCCTGGGTCGCGCTTCTGACTCGGCGCAATACCGCGAACGGCAGCAGCGTCAGCACCAGACACAGGGCACCGATGATGAACGGGCGCGAACCCCGCGTCCCGGTGAACTCCAGGAGGATGGGTCCGCCGATGATTCCGATGGAAAAGACGGTGCCGTAGATTCCCATGATGGTGCCGCGCGACTCCTCGCCGCTCACGCTGTTCATCCAGATCTCGCTCGCGATCCACGTCAGCCCGAGCGCACAGCCGCTCAAAAAACGCAGCAGCAGCCAGCTGGGAACGCCGGGCCACACCGGCATGAGCAGAAGGATCAGCGCGGCGATGAGCACGCCGGCGACGATGCAGCGCTTGAGCCCCAGGCGGGCAATGGCGCGCGGATACCACGGCCCGAGCAGGATCACGGCGATGAGGCTCGCGGAGGTGACCGCGCCGATGGCAAAGCTCGAGGCGCCCGCACGGCTCAGCGTGAGCGCGATCAGCGGCGGCTGAAAGCCGAAGATCAGCCCGACGCCCAGGCTGCTCGAGAACACCGCCCCGAGAACCAGTCGACGCGAAGCCGGCTGCACGCGCTCAATTCCTGCGCATGCAAAGAGCAGCGTGCTGCGCGACCGTGCGACGCGCAGCGCGCATGGACGCGGCGCGCCTTCCGCCAGAGGCCAGGGCCCGGCACAAAGTATGCATTGCGATCATCCTTGCCTTCGGGCTGTGCCAATCCGGCGGCAGAAGAGCTATGAGAATGCTTCTGCGGGTGACTCGCGCGCAAACAGCTTGCGTGTCAGTAAACGCTATGTTACGAATTGAGTCTGTCGATCACAAGGGGATCGCGGTAATAGCGCCAATAGCGCGAATGGGGATCACAACAAGGACCGATGCGACGCATCGTGTCTCACAAGTATTTGGATCGCGCGGGCGTTTGATGTGCTCATTGAAGGGAGATCCGTTCATGAAAAAACTCTGGTGTGCCGCAGACGCGGCCGCTTTCTTGCCCGCATCGGTACTCTCCGCGCTCCTTGGCGCCGCTCTAGCTGGCGCGGCGCTGCTATGTGGTCCGGCCATGGCCGACCCCGATCCGGCTGGTCCGGCCAACCCGGCCAGTACGGCCCCCGCGGCCAAAAGCAGCGGCGGCGAGTTGGAGGAAATCGTGGTCACCGCCGAGAAGCGCGAATCGACGGTACAGGCCACGGCGATCAGCCTGACGGCGCTCAGCGCCGGCGATCTATCGCAACAGAACATCACGGTGCCGGAGGATTTGGTCGGCAAGGTGCCTGGTATTTCGCTGCGCACCTCGGGTCCGGGTCAGACGGAGTACGAGGCGCGAGGCCTCTCGGCGGGCGGCGGTGCCGCGGCGACCGTCGGCTTTTACCTCGACGAGACGCCGATTTCGGCGTCGGCGATTGCGCTCAACGGCCGTACCGTCATCGATGCCGACCTTTTCGATCGCGTGCGGGCGTGAGCAGCGGCCCTTGGAGCGCTTACCTATTCGGTACCAACCTCACGAACAGAGTCGCGGAGTTAAGCATCAACAACACCAACTTTGCCTGGACGACCTACGCCATCACGCGAGTCTCGACCAACCAGCCGCGCACCATCGGTCTGGATTTCCAGTACAAATTCTGAGTGGAGGCAGCCGGTGATTGCGTAGTTCTGGGTGTGGGCGAACCATTGGTGTAGGACCATCCGGGCGCGCACGCCCCGAATTGCGTAACATAAGCGCTATCACGAAGAGGGACGACGGTTGGTGAATGACAAGGCGGCACAGCCGATCGATCAGGACGCCGAACAGCTGCGCGCCTTGGGCTACGTGTCGCACTTCGAGCGCAGCATGTCGAAGTGGGAAAACTTTTCCTTAGGCTTCACTTATCTGTCGCCAGTGGTCGGCGTGTACACGCTGTTTGCCACCTCCTTCGTGGCCGGCGGCCCGCCGATGTGGTGGAACTATATCCTCGTCGGGCTGGGCCAGCTGATGGTCTGCCTGATTTTCGGGGAGATCGTCTCGCAGTTTCCGATTTCCGGCGGCCTGTATCCCTGGGCGCGCCGTCTGGTCGGCCGCCGCTGGGCGTGGATGGCGGGCTGGGTGTATGGGTGGGCGCTGTGCTGCACCATGGCGGGCGTCGCGTCGGGCGTGGCGCCGTTTCTCGCGCAGCTGTTCGGGGTCGACAGCACGGCGCTCGCAACCACTCTCATCGCCTTGGTGCTCATCGTCGGCACGACGCTGCTCAATCTGAGCGGCACGCGCCTGCTCGCGCGCGTCGCCATGTTCGGCTTCGTCTGCGAACTGGTGGGCGCCATCGTGGTGGGCGGCTACTTGCTCATGTTCGCGCGCCATCAGCCGCTCAAAGTCCTCATCGATACTTCGATCGCACACACCGACGGCAGCTACCTGCCGGCGTTCCTGGCCTCTTCGCTCGCGGCGATGTTCTGCTACTACGGTTTCGAGGCCTGCGGCGATGTGGCCGAGGAGACGCCCGATGCGAGCCGGCAGATACCGAAGGCGATGCGCATGACCATTTACATCGGCGGCGCCGCCGCATTGTGGGTGTGCCTCGCGTTCGTGCTGTCCATCGGGGATATGAACGCGGTGATGTCGGGCAAGGACACCGACCCGATCGTCACGCTGCTCAAGGCCGCGATGGGTGAAGTCGGCTTTCGGGCGGTGATCGTCGTCGTGTTGGTCTCGTTCATCTCCTGTCTTTTGAGTTTGCAGGCCGCCGCCAGCCGCTTGGTGTTCGCCTACGCGCGCGATCAGATGATCTTCGGCAGTCATTTCCTGAGCCGCATGTCGCCGGGCCGCCATGTCCCTTCCAACGCGCTCATCATGATGGGAGCCGTACCGGCGCTGATTGCCCTCTCGGCGCTGTGGCTGCAGGATGCCATCGCGACCATCATCAGCTTCGCGGCGGTCGGCATCTATATTGCGTTCCAGATGATCGTGTTGGGGGCATTGTTCGCGCGCACCCGGGGCTGGCGGCCGACAGGGTCCTTTACGCTGGGCGGCTGGGGATGGCTGGTGAACCTGGTGGCCCTCGCGTACGGCGTGGGCGCCATCATCAATATCTTGTGGCCGCGGCCCGCCACCCCAAACGATCCGTGGTACGCGGTATACGGAATGGCGGCGACGACCATGGCCATCGTGCTGCTGGGCGGGGTGTACATGGCGTTTGCGAAGCCGCACGGGCGCAGCAACGCCCCCTCCGGCGATGCACATTCGATTGGATCCGGGGGAACCACGGCAGGGATCACCCATTGAGGCGCTCGGGTGAGCCGCGCCTCGCGGCCGCGGCCTCGCCTCTAAGGATACGGGCCCGCGGTCGCGTCATTGCCTCCATCGACGCTCAATTGGGCGCCCGTGACATAGCTCGCCAGATCCGACGCCAGGAACTGCACACAATGCGCGACTTCCTTGGGATGCGCCAGGCGCCGCATGGGGATCCCGGCCGAGAGCTCGCGCAGATTCTCCGCGGCATCGCCGCCGCGCTTGGCGAGGATGTCGTCGACCATGCGCGTATGGATCTCGCCGGGGCACACTGAGTTGACTCGGATGTTGTCGCGCGCATGATCGAGCGCCATGCATCGCGTGATCTGCACCACCGCTCCCTTGCTCGCGCAGTAGGCGACATGGTTCGGCTCCCCGTTCAGCCCCCATTCCGACGCCACATTGACGATCGCGCCGCCACCTGCGGCCTTCATGTGCCTGACCGCGGCGCGGCTCAGGTAGAAGAGCGCGTTCACGTTCACCGCCATGGTGTCCAGCCACTGCTCATCCGTGGTCTCGAGCGCATTCGCCGTGTACAGGATGCCGGCATTGTTCACCAGGACATCGAGCTTGCCGAGCGCCTCGATGGTGTCGGAGATCAGGCGTTCGCAGGCGCCGGCGGCGCGCAGATCGACCGCGCGGAACTGCGCGCTGCCACCCGCGGCCGCGATGGACTCCGCGACCTTGCGCCCCCTGGCCGCATCACGGCCGCAGACCATGACGGCGGCGCCGGCCTCGGCGAAGACCCGTGCGCACGCCTCGCCGATTCCGCTGGTCGAGCCGGTGACCAGCACCCCTTTTCCGGCAAAATTCATTTTCAGATCACTCCGCAGCGGCGGGGGTCGATTGCGCCCCCCGGGCAATTATGAGGTAAAAACCATGGCTCGAGATCCCAAGCATGACGTGTTGTTCGAGGCGGTGAAGATAGGGCCGAAGCAGACCCGCAATCGTTTCTGGCAGACCTCCCACTGCGCGGGACCCGGTTCGGAACGGCCGGGCGCCCAGGCGCATTTTCGCGGCATGAAAGCCGAAGGCGGCTGGGGGGTGGTGTTCACCGAATACTGTTCCATCCACCCGGAGTCGGACGAGTATCCCTACACCTCGGCGCGGATCTGGGATCAGGGGGACGTCGTGAATTTGGGCTACATGTGCGAGATCGCGCACCGCCACGGCAGTCTCGCCGGCATCCAGCTCTGGTACAGCGGCGGCAATGCGCCCGCTCTCGAGTCCCGCGAGGTCGGCCGCAGCCCGAGTCAATGGCTCTCGCCGTTTTTCGCCACGCGCACAGTGTACGGCTATGAGATGGACGATCTGGACATCCGCGCCGTGATCAATATGTACGTGGAGGCCGGCAAGCGCGCCGAAGCTGCTGGCTTCGATCTGCTCGAAGTCTCCGCCGGGGACGACACGCTGCCGATTCAGTTTCTGGAGCCGCGCTTCAACCGGCGCACAGACCACTACGGCGGCAGCTTCGCCAACCGCTCGCGCTTCTTCATCGAGCTGCTGCACGCGCTCAAGCGCGCGCTGGGAGACCGCTGCGGCATCACCACACGCTTCGAAATGGACACATTGCACGGCCCCGAGGGCGTCGAGGCGCATGAAGACGCGGTGCGGCTCCTCGAGCTGTTTCGCCGGGAAGGAGTCGTCGACGCGGTCGCGCTCAAGATCGGCGATTATGCCGAGTGGGGCGAGGATGCCGGCGTGTCGCGCTTCCGCAAGTCCGGCTGGATGACACCCTTCATCAAGCAGGGCAAGTCCATTCTAGGGCCGGGCGTACCGGTGGTCGGAAACGGGCGGCTCACCAGCCCGGACGACATGGTCGCCTTGATCCGCGCCGGCGTGCTCGACATCGTCGGCGCCGCGCGGCCCTCGATCGCCGATCCGTTCCTGCCGGCCAAGATCTCCGAGGGCCGACTGGAGGATATTCGCGAGTGCATCGGCTGCAACATCTGCGTCTCGAAGTTCAACCAGTGCGGCCAGATCATGTGCACGCAGAACATGACCATCGGCGAGGAGTACCGCCGCGGCTGGCATCCCGAGAAATTCACCCCAACGGCGAGTCCCTGCGCAGTGCTCGTGGTCGGCGGCGGACCCGCGGGGATGGAGTGTGCGCGCATTCTCGGCGAGCGCGGCTACACCGTGCACCTGCGCGAAGCCGAAGGCGAGCTCGGCGGCCACTGGAAGTCGATCGCGACCCTGCCGCGCCTGAACGAATGGAGCCGCGTCATCACCTACCGGCAGACCCAGCTGCGCAAGCTCAAGAAAAAGGTCGAGGTGCACCTCGGCGTCGGCCAGATGAGCGCCGACGACGTGCTCAAGTACGGCGCCGACCGCGTGGTCCTCGCGACCGGCTACCATTGGTGCAGCGATGGTCGCGGCGCCAATTACGGCCCCATTCCCGGCGCCGACGCGGCGCTGCCGCACGTGCTCACCCCCACCCAGGTCATGCAGGGCAAGCCCGTCCCCGGAGGCCGGGTGCTGATTCTGGACGGCGACGGGCACTTCATGGGAATCACCCTGGCCGAAATGATGGCCAATCAAGGCAGGCAGGTCACTTACATCTGCGACGCGTCCGACGTCGCCGAGTACGGAGTGTTCACGATGGAGTCGGGGAACAACAAGCGCATGCTGTTCGAGAAGGGGATCAAGACCTACTGCAATCACTGGGTTGAGCGCATCGAACCCGGCCGCGTGCGCCTCACCTATTTGTACAAGTACGGTCCGGAGCTCATGGGACCGAGCGCGGGCAGAGTGCCGCGCAAGGACAATGGCGGAGAATTCGATCTTCAGATCGACGCCGTGATCCTGGTGACCGCGCGCTACTCCGAGGATCGCCTGTGGCGCGAATTGAAGGCGCGCAAGGCCGAATGGGCCGCCAACGACATTCAGGCGGTATTCCGCACCGGCGATTGCAAAGCGCCCGCGCAGCTGAATCAGGCGATGTGGGATGCGCACCGGCTGGCGCGCGAGTTCGACAGCCCGCACCCCGCCTATCCGCTGCCCTGGATCCGCGAGCGCCAGCTGTGGGGAGGCGCCACCATCCCCAAACTGGGAGATGCGCGAGTGCAGGTCGAACCGGGGTAATATGAACGCTGCCAAGCCAAGGTGCTACTGATGACCCAACAGAATCCGACGACGGCAATCCCCGGCAAGAACGAGCTCAGCCGTTCGCTCAAGGGCCGCCACCTGACCATGATCTCGATCGGCGGAATCATCGGCGCCGGGCTGTTCGTCAGCAGCAGCACCTCCATCATCGCCGGCGGTCCGGCGGCCTTCATCAGCTACGCCATCACCGGGCTGGTGATGCTGCTGGTGATGCGCATGGTGGGCGAAATGGCGACGGCGCTGCCCCAGGTGCGGTCGTTCACCGAGTTTGCCCGGGCGGGGCTGGGCGAGGGAGCAGGGTTCATCGTGGGCTGGCTGTACTGGTATTTTTGGGTGCTGGTGGTTCCTGTGGAAGCCATCGCGGGTGCGAAGATCCTCAAGCTGTGGCTGCCGCTGTCCTCGCTGCAGATCGGCGTCGGATTGATGACGGTGATGACCGGCGTGAATCTCATGTCCGCACGCTCCTACGCCGAGTTCGAGTTCTGGTTCGCCTCGATCAAGGTGGCCGCCATTCTGGCGTTCATCGCCATCTCCGCCTCCTACGCCTTCGGCTGGACCGCACCGCACGGCGCCACGTTCGGCAATCTCGTCAACTACGGCGGATTCACGCCGCACGGCTGGATCGCGGTGCTCGCCGCCGTGCCCACCGTGTTCTTCGCGATGACAGGCGCGGAGATCACCACCATCGCGGCGGCGGAGTCGGCCCAACCCGGACGCGCGGTCGCGCGCATGAGCACCGCGGTGATCTGGCGCATCTTGATCTTTTACGTGGGCTCCGTGTTTTTGATCGTATCGGTGACGCCGTGGAACACGGTGCGCTCGGGGGAGTCGCCGTTCACCCTGGCTCTGAACACCATGCACGTACCCCTGGCCGGAGCGTGCATGAGCGTCATCATCCTCACCGCCGTGCTCTCCTGCCTGAACTCGGCGTTCTACGTCAGCTCGCGAGTAATGTTCATTCTGGCGGATCGCGGTGACGCTCCCCAGACGTTGGTGAAACTCAACGCGCGGCGCGTGCCGGTCGCGTCCGTGCTGATGGGTTCAGCCGCCGGCTTTCTCGGCATCATCGCGGCCACCCAGGCGCCGCAGGCGGTGTTCGACTTCCTGGTCAGCTCCTCCGGTGCGCTGATCGTGTTCGTCTACATGGCGATCGCGGTCGCGCAGATCACGCTGCGCGTGCGCCGCGAACGCGCCGGGCAACCGGCGCCGGCCGTGGTGATGTGGCTGTTCCCGTGGTTGAGCTACGGCTGCATCGCCGGCATGGGCGCGGTGATGATCGCCATGGCCTTCACGCCAGCTCTGCAGCAGGACTTCAAAGCAAGCTGTCTCACTCTGGCGCTGGCGATCGGCGCGTATCTTGTCGTCAAGCGCGTGCGCCAGCCGCGCAACGCGCCCTATCCCGCCATCTGATTTCCTTCCCGGCCGCGGTCTTTGGCGGCCTCCGGGGTAAGTAGAAGCCGCATCCAGGTGCGGTTTTTGTCAAGTGAAAACAATTGCACTCTGCGATATAAAGAGTACGCCGTTTCCGCGGAGGATTTTGGCATATTAAAGCGGCCTCGCGGTGGCACCGCGAGGCGGGATAAGTTTAGGAGAGTCTCGCGCCGGCAAGCCAGCCAACTCCCCCGTCGGTGCGACATCCGGCGGCGTGGGCCCACAGGCCCACGCCGTTTTTTATGTCCGCTTGGCGACATCGTCGACAGTCCCATGCATGATTTAGATGCGCGCCGGGATAAACCGCTATCCTGCCGGCAACGGATTATCAGCGGAGGATGCTCATGCCAATCGAACGCCTGCACAAAGGCCCGCGAATGTCCCAGGTCGTCATCCACAACGGCACCGTCTACGTGGCCGGACAGGTCTCGGCCAATGCGCTGGGCAAGACCGTCGCAGAACAAGCTCGGGACATCCTGTCGACCATCGATACGCTGCTGGCGGAAGCCAAGACCAACAAGGGCCGCCTGCTATCCGCCACGATCTGGCTCACGGACATGTCGACCTTCGCGGAGATGAACCGGGTGTGGGACCGCTGGGTGATGCCGGGCGCTGCGCCGGCGCGGGCAACGGTCGTGAGCACGCAGTTGGCGGCTCCGGAGTACAAGATCGAAATCGCGGTCATTGCCGCACAGCACTGAAGCGAGGCCAGGAGCCTAACGCTCGAACTTGGTCGACAGGATGATCGAGGAAGTCGTGCGCTCCACCCCGTCCAGCGCGCCGATGCGGTCAATGACCTGATCCATCTCCGCCACCGAGGAGGTCGCGGCGACGGCGATCAAGTCCACCTCCCCGCTCACCGAGTGCAGCACACGCACCGGGTCAATGGCGCACAGCGCCGCGGTAACCGCGCGCATTTCCTTGGCGCCCACTTTGATCATCACGTGCGCCCGCACCGCCCCCAGGCCATGTTCGGGCGCGAGGCGCACTCCGTAGCCGACGATGATTCCCTGCTTCTCCAAGCGCTCGATGCGGCTCTGCACGCTGGTGCGGGATCGGCCCACCAGTCGGGCCAATTGCGCGGTCGACGCACGGGCATTCTCCTTGAGCGCCAGGATCAGCTTCTCGTCGATGGCATCCATGTCATTTTAACCTATTTGCCCTTCATATCGCCGCTAATATACCTTAAAAACGCCTAAATTGAGCCTACCAATCGAAGGCCATGTGGATAAAATAGCCCGATCACCGGGGGCGAACATGAAAAGCATCGTTGTCGTAGGCGCAGGCAAAATCGGCTCCATGATCGCCGAACTCCTCGGCGGATGCGGTGACTACGCCGTCACCGTGATCGACCGCTCGCAGCAGCAGCTGGACCGGCTTGAGACCGCGGTGGCCGTCACCAAGATCGCCGCCGACATCACCCAAGGCGACGTCCTGCAAAGAATCCTCAAGGGTCAATTCGCCGTCCTGAGCGCGGCGCCCTACCATGCCACGCGGCGGATCGCCGAAGCGGCCAAAGCCGCCGGCGCTCATTACCTCGATCTGACCGAGGACGTCGCCAGCACCCGTGCGGTGAAGCAGCTCGCCGCCGGCGCGCGCACTGCGTTCATCCCGCAGTGCGGCCTGGCCCCCGGCTTCATCACCATCGTGGCGAGCGATCTAGCCTCGCATTTCGACCAATTGCAGGACGTGCGCATGCGCGTCGGCGCGCTGCCGAAGTTTCCGTCCAACGCGCTCAACTACAATCTCACCTGGAGCACGGACGGCGTGATCAACGAGTATTGCGAGCCCTGCGAGGCGATCGTCAACGGCCAGCGGCGCGAGACGCAGCCTCTCGAGGAGCTCGAGGAGTTTTCCCTCGACGGCATCTTATACGAGGCGTTCAACACCTCGGGCGGCCTCGGCACACTGTGCGAGACCCTGGCCGGCAAGGTGCGCAACCTGAATTACCGCACCATCCGCTATCCGGGCCATGCGGCCATCATGAAGGCGCTGTTGAACGATCTGCGGCTGCGCGATCGGCGCGAACTGCTGAAGGACATTTTGGAGAACGCCGTGCCGATCACCCTGCAGGACGTCGTCATCGTCTTCGTCACCGTCAGCGGCATGCGCGACGGCCAGCTCGTTCAGGAAACCTACGCGAACAAGATCTACGCGGCACCCCTCGGCGGCCGCGTGCGCAGCGCGATTCAGATCACCACCGCGGGCGGCATCTGTGCGGTGCTCGACATGCTGAGCGCCGGTCGTCTGCCGCAGTCCGGGCTGATCAAGCAGGAAGAAATCGCTCTACAGCCGTTCCTCGACAATCGGTTTGGCCGCTTCTACGCGACCCCCGCGCCCGCCGTATCGCATGCAGCCTGAACGCGCGGCGGATTGACGAAGGCCGCAATGTCGGCGAGGGTCGGCGCGCGCCTGCGCGCCGGTATGCTGAGCGCGGCCAGCGTGTCGGCGTGGCCCCGCTCGGAATACAGCTTCAGAGTCACGGCCGCACCGCACGCGCTCAGGGCCGCCGCCATATTGACGGAGTTCTTCGGCCATACCCGCCCGTCCTTCGCGCCGTGAATCAGCAGCACGGGCGGCACGTCCGGCCGCACGAAATTGATGGGCTGCGACTGCGCATACTGCTCGGGCGGACCGAACATCTCCTGCACATCCGGCTCGAGCAGCGGCAGGAAGTCATAGGGCCCCGACAGCCCGATCATCCCGGCGATGCGCGGCGCGGGCCGGCCCGTGGACTTGAAATAGCGCGCATCGAGCGTCAACAGCGCGGCCATGTGAGCGCCCGCCGAATGCCCCATCAGGTACACCCGATTCGCATCCGCACCCAGATCGGCAGCGTGCGCCGCCGCCCACAGGGCGGCATGCGCCGCATCCTCCATGAATCCCGGCATCAGGACCTGCGGATAGTGTCGATAGTTCGGCAGCACCACCGCATAGCCCAGCTCCGCCAGGGCCGCGCCGACAAACCGGTATTCGGCCTTGTCGCCGGAGTTCCAGCCTCCGCCGTGCCAAAACACGACGAGCGGCCGCGGCTCGCTTCCGCCCTCGTCCGGTACGTACGCGTCCAGCCGATGCTGCGGGTCATCTCCGTAGGCGATGTCCACCCGGCGCTCATGGGAGCCGAAGGCGGCGGCGGGCAGATTGACCGCGAGCAGCGCCAGCTTCCAAGCCGCCGCCTCCAGGAGAGTGGCTACAGGCGCCCATGCGGCGCGCCGCGGCGCGGATCCGCTACTGTCTGCACGCATGCGTTGCACGGTCCTCGAGATCGATCAGTCCGTGTTCGCGCAGCCACCGCCGGGCGTCCTGCGCATCCTCGGCGAACCATTTCGCGGCACTGCCCAAACGGAAGCTGTAGCCCCACTCGTCCATATCCCGGCACATCCGCTCCCGGCCGACATTCTCGAGCGATGCCGCCAGCAGAATCTGTAAATAGCACACCGCGCTCTCTTCCGCATCGTCGCCGCCCGCATCCGTATCCAGACCGGCGCGACGCTCAGGGCTCATGCAGATGAAATGCGCGCTCTCGTGCAGCACCGAGTGCAAGGGCGTATCGAGGCGCGCGTAAATCTTCGAGCCGATCAAGCCGGCCTCGCGCTCTCCCCAAAACGAACCGGGGATCTCGTGTCCGGGGGCCACCAGCACCAGATCCAATCCGTAGCGATCCAGCAGCAATGCAAGTTCCAGGCGATCGATGGAGTTGAGCAGCAGCACGCGGTCCCCGGCGCATCGCAGCGCTATTTCAGGCGCTCGAGCCGGCGCATCGCGATGGCCACCAGATCCCGCGCCATTTGCGCGCGCAGCATATCCGCCTCGTGCTCCTTGGCGAGCAACTCGTTCACCTGGAAACTGTAGTCGCGCGACAAACTGATGGTCAGCGGCGCCATCAGCTCGCTGTCCGGCCCGTGCACGGCGAAGGTCACCGTGTAGGTGATCTCGTAGTCGGTCGGAATATTGGTGGAGGACACCGCCAGCGTCCGCTGTTCGAACAGGTCCTTGGTCACATCGATGGTGGCGGTCGAGTCCTGGCGCAGGGGTTGCAGCAGCGCACCCGAGCTTTTCAGCTCGTGCTCGAACTCGCGGGCGAAATCGGTATACGGATCCTTGACGGACAGATAGGGCCGCGCCAACGCGGGGGGCAGCGGTGTACTGCCCGCGAGCCGAAAGCCGCAGGCGCAAACAGTGAGCATCGCGGACGCCGCCAGCACCGCAGCGCCGCGCCGGCGCATGCACGTCGGCGGCGTCCTACACGACCACATTGACGAGCTTGCCGCGCACGACGATCACTTTGCGAACGGCGGCGGCGCCGACGAACTTGCGCACGTTGGCGTCGGCAAGCGCCGCCTCGCTCAGCTCGCCGTCGCTTGCATCGACGGGCACGATGATCCGCCCGCGCAGTTTGCCGTTCACCTGGACGACGATCTCCACCGTCGCCTGCTCCAGCGCGGCGGCATCGACCCGTGTCCATGGTTCGTCGATCAACGCGCGGGTGTGGCCCAAGGCGAGCCACATCGCATGAGTGGCGTGCGGAATCACGGGCGACAGCGCGAGCACGGCGATCTCCAGCGCCTCGTGCATCACGCTGCGGTCCTGCGGCGCGGCTTGCGGGAATTTGGCCAACGTGTTCAGCAGTTCCATCACCGCGGCGATCGCCGTGTTGAACGTGCGGCGGCGGCCGATGTCGTCGGTGACCTTGCTCAACGTCTGGTGAGCCTGGCGCCTGATCGCGCGCTGCGAGTCGCTCAGGCCCGCCTTGTCGAGCGGCTCGGCCGCGCCCGCCGTCACATGCTCGTGAACGGCTTTCCACAGGCGCTTGATGAATCGATATGCGCCCTGCACGCCCTCGTCCGACCACTCCAGTGTCTGCTCCGGCGGCGCTGCGAACATGATGAACAGACGCGCGGTGTCCGCGCCGAACTCATCGACCAGGGCTTGCGGATCCACGCCGTTGTTCTTCGATTTCGACATGGTGACCACACCGCCCGACTCCACTTCGCGCCCGTCCGCGCGCAGCACCGCGACGCGGCGTCGATCACGCGGATCGGTTCTGATCTCCACCTCGGCGGGATTGAAGTATTCGATGCGGCCGGCCTCGGGTTTGCGAAAGAACACCTCGTTGAGGACCATGCCCTGGGTGAACAGCTTGGCGAAGGGCTCCTTGAAGGCCACCGCTCCCAGTTCGTGCACCACGCGCGTCCAGAAGCGCGAATACAGCAGATGCAGGATCGCGTGTTCGATACCGCCGATGTATTGATCGACGGGGAGCCAGTAGTGCACCCGCGAATCCAGCATGGACTCGTTGTTGTCGGCGCATGCGTAGCGCAGAAAATACCAGGAGGAATCGACGAACGTGTCCATGGTGTCGGTCTCGCGCCGCGCCGCGGCCCCGCAGCGGGGGCAGACGCAGGCGAGAAACGCGGCATCCTTGGCGAGCGGATTTCCGCTCCCGTCCGGCACGAGATTCTCGGGCAGCAGCACCGGCAATTGTTCATCCGGCACGGGCACCGTGCCGCACACCGGACAGTGAATCACCGGAATCGGGCAGCCCCAATAGCGCTGCCGCGAGATGCCCCAGTCGCGCAGCCGCCAGGTGACCTGCTTCTCGCCCAAGCCCAGGCGCTTCAGATCCGCGCCGACCGCGTCGACGGCGGCGCGAAAATCGAGCCCGTCATACTTGCCGGAATTGACGCAGCGCCCGTGATCGCTGTACCACGGAGCCCAGCCATCGAGCGAATAGGTGCGGCCCGCAACCTCGATGACCGGCTTTATCGGCAGTGCGTACTTCTTCGCGAATTCAAAATCACGCTCATCATGCGCGGGAACGCCCATCACCGCCCCGTCGCCGTAGCTCATCAGGACGTAGTTGCCCACCCACAGCGGAACCGCCGCGCCGGTGAGCGGATGGCGCACGACAAGACCCGTCGCCATGCCCTTTTTCTCCTGCGTGGCGAGCTCCGCCTCGGCGGCCGGGCCGCGTTTGCATTCCTCGATGAATGCGGCGAGCCGCTCATCGCTCTGCGCCGCGTGCGCGGCCAAGGGGTGCTCCGCCGCCACTGCGCAGAAGGTCACACCCATGATGGTGTCGGCCCGGGTGGTGAAGGCGTGCAGCACCCCCTGCATGCCGTCGATCTCATAGGGAAACCCGATGCGGATGCCTTCGCTTTTGCCGATCCAGTTGGCCTGCATGGCACGTACGCGCTCCGGCCAGCCGGACATGCCGCTGAGCGCGTCGAGCAGATCGTCGGCGTAGGCCGTGATCCGGAGGTAGTACATGGGGATCTCACGCCGCTCGACCGGCGCCCCGGTGCGCCATCCGCGGCCATCGATGACCTGCTCGTTCGCGAGCACGGTTTTATCGACCGGGTCCCAATTCACCACGCCGGTTTTCTGGTAGGCGATGCCCTTTGCCAGCATGCGCAGGAACAGCCACTGGTTCCAGCGGTAGTACTCGGGCCGGCAGGTCGCGAGCTCGCGGCTCCAATCCAGGGCGAACCCCAGGGATTTGAGCTGCTTTTTCATGTGCGCGATATTGTCGAGGGTCCATTTCGCCGGCGGCACCCGGTTGGCCATGGCCGCGTTCTCCGCCGGCAATCCGAAGGCGTCCCAGCCCATCGGCTGCAGCACATTCTTGCCGTTCATGCGCATGAATCTCGCCAGAACGTCGCTGATCGTGTAGTTGCGCACGTGCCCCATGTGCAGGCGGCCGCTCGGATAGGGAAACATCGACAGGCAATAGTATTTTTCGCGGGCCGGGTCTTCCTTGGCCTCGAAGCAGCGCCGCTCGTTCCAGTATTTCTGCGCCTCCGCTTCGACGGCGGCGGGCTCGTATCTGTCGTGCATAGTTACCCGCCAGAATACCTTAAGATGCGCGGTCGCCGCGAACTGTCGTAATTTTCCCGGTAAGCTTGCCGCCCAATCATGCGCGCATCCCAGCATTACGTCGGCTTCGGCCTGGTCACCTTCAGCGGCTGCCTGTGGTTTCTGGCGTGCACACCGTTCGATCTGTCCTATCTGGGCTGGATCGCCGCGGTGCCGATGCTCATCGCGGTCGATCGGGCGCCGACCTACCGGGGAGCGCTGTTCCTCGGCTGGTGGGCGGGTGTGGTCGAAACGGCGGGCGGCTTTTACTGGCTCATCGACGTCATGCAGCGCTTCGCCGACTTTCCGTGGGCCGCGGCGGCGCTGGTATTCTTCCTGTTCTGCGCCGCGCGCGCACTGATCTTTCTGCTCTTCACCGCCGTCGTGTGCGGCATTCGCAGGCGGCGCAAGGTGCCGTTGACTTTGCTCGCGCCCATTGTCATGGCGGTGTGCGAATTCCTCGTCCCGCAAATATTCCCTTGCGGCCAATGGATCACTCAGGCCTGGCAGCCGCTGGTGATCCAGATCGCCGAGCTCACCGGGCCCTACGGCGTCACCGCACTGCTGATGATGGTCAACGGCGCGCTCTGCGATGCGCTGATGAGTCCGCGAACGGCGCGCTATCCGCTCGTTGCGGCCGCGACGCTGCTCGCGGCGGCCTTGATATTCGGCGCGGTGCGCATACGGCAGATCGACAGGCTCCTCGCCGATGCGCCGCAGCTCAAGATCGGACTGGTGCAGCCGAATTTTCCGTACACGATCAACGGGGAGTTCTCGCGCGACGAGGCGTTGCGGCAGCTGGCCGCCCTGCGGCTGGAGACGCAGCGCCTCGAGCGCAGCGGGGCCGAGCTGGTGGTCTGGAGCGAGGGCAGCTATCCGCTGGCGCTGCCGCGCGATTTCAGGACCGACTTCCCGACCTCTTCCCTGGGCATGATCCGCCGCGATATCGCGATTCCGGTGCTCATCGGCGCCGTCACCTACGACTCGAGCACCGACGACGCCTTCAATTCGGCGCTGCTGCTCGACGGCAGCGGCGCGGTCGTGGGCCGCTACGACAAGGTGCGCCTGCTGGCCTTCGGCGAGTACGTGCCGGGTATCGATCTGTTGCCCTGGCTGAGGAAATTCATACCGGCGGGTGCCGGCCGATTCACGGCGGGCGCCAGCCCGGTGGTGATGCCGCTGCATGGGCCCGAGGGGCGCACATGGGCCATCGGACCGGTGATTTGCTACGAAGACATCTTGCCCGAGTTGCTGCGCCGGGTGGGCGAGCTGCATCCCGACTTGCTGGTCAATTTGACCAGCGACTCTTGGTTCGGCGCGAAGACCGAACCGTGGGAACATCTCGCGTTGTCGGTGTTTGCCGCCGTCGAGCTGCGGGTCGGCATGGTGCGGGCGGTCAATTCCGGCGTCTCCGCACTCATCGACCCGAACGGCAGGCTCGTGCGCAAGACCTACGCGGATGATCCGTACCGCGAGCCGCGCGCCGCGGACGGCGTGGTGGTGAGCGCGCCGCACGTGCCGGGCGGAGACACGATGTACGTGAGGTACGGCGATTGGTTTGTCTACCTGTGCATCGCGGCCATTATGGGGATCGGCGGCATCGTGATGCGCAGCCCCGGCCGCCCGTCAGCTTGACGAGCCCGCACTTGCCCCGCCGCAGCCGACCACCACCCGCTCCGCTACGCTCCGGCAGCCGCCCCCACCTTGCGCTCGATCCGGTCGGCCCTGATTTGCATGGCCCCGGCGGAGGTCTGCACGGTGAAAACGACATTGCCGACGAATGTCCGCGTATCGCCGCCGTCCGCGATGACCGTGGTTGATTGCAGCCGATGCGTTGGACGCCGCAGCAGCCAATCGAGCTTCGCGCGCGTGGGCGTCTCATCCGCCGTCAGCTCGAGCACGACGTCGTCCGCCTTGATCTGGATGGGCTGGTTCGCCCCCACGACATTGATCAGCACATCGCCGCTCAAGCGCATGACCTCGACTTGCGGCCCCGAATAGGCAACCAGGGCTTCGGCGGCGTTCGCCGAAAAAGCCGCCACGGCACCCACGGGTATCTTGATCGTCGCCTCCCGGCCGTTTTGTCCAGCCGGTATCACGAAGATTTCAGGCTTAGTCTGCGCAGCCGCGACCGTTGACGCAACGCACAATAAAGTGAGTCCCATGAATTTGAACATCGTGCAGTCCTCTTGCAGCGGATGCCGGATCATTCGCGCAGCATGCCCTGAATGCAACGCGTCGCCAGGCAAAGTTGTGCAAAGCGCCGGTCAGGGCACGCGCCGGAGACGCCGTTTGAGCGCCGCGAGCAGGTCCGCGAGCTCGTCGATCCGCAGCAGCAGGCCGCAGGCAACGAACACCCCTGCGCCCACGAAGATCGTGCCGAACAGCCAGATCGTTTTGCTCCAGAACGCCTGCGTGGCCCAATCGGCCAGCAGCCAATGAGAGGAGACGGCGCACACCGCACAGAGCGCCGCACCGGCCGCGAAAATCTTGACCAGAGCTCTGAGCATTCGCCACGACTCGATGCCGCCGAGACGATGACGCATCAATGCGTACAACAGCAGGAAATTGATGCTTGCCACACAACCGGTGGAGAAGGCGAGACCGCGATGGCCCCAACCCAGACGGAAGGTGAACAGCCAATTGAACAGGAGGTTGAGTCCGACGGCGAGGAAACTTACCAGCATGGGGGTCTTGCGGCGGTCGAGCGCATAAAATGCGTTCACCAGCACCTTGAGCGCGGCGTATCCCGCGAGGCCGATGGCGTAGAAGCGCAGCGCGCCGGCGGCTTGCGCGGCCTCGTAGGCGTCGAATCTTCCGTGCTGGTACAGCACGGAGATGATGGGCTCGGCCAGCATCATCAACCCGATGGTCGCCGGAACGGTGAGCAGGAACATCAGCCGAAGAGCCCGCGACAATTCCGCTCGGAAGGCGCTCATCTGTCCCGCCACCACCAATCGAGACAGCAGCGGCAGCGTAACGGTGCCGAGCGCCACTCCAAACAGGCCGAGCGGCAGCTGCATCAGTCTGAAGGCGATCGCCAGCCAGAATATCGCCCCATCGCCGAGCGTCGAAGCGAACATGGAGTTGATCAGCACGTTGAACTGAGTCGTGCTCGCAGCAATGACCGATGGGCCCATGAGGGCGAGAATCGCGGCCACGCCGCGGTCGCGCCACTGGAAATCCGGCCGATAGCGATAGCCCAGATGCTTGAGCGGCGGCAGCTGCACCGCGAACTGCAGGGCGCCTCCGATCAGGGTTCCTATCGCGAGGCCGATCAGGGCGCGTGGACCGAAATGCGGATCGATCCACGCCCCCAGTGTCACGCCGCCGATGATGGATCCGAGATTGAAGAAGCTCGAGGCCATGGCCGGCCTGCCGAACACGTTCTTCGAATTCAGCATCCCCATCACCAATGCGGCCAGGGATACCAGCAGAATGAACGGAAACATGATTCGCGTGAGCTGGGCGGTCAATTCCGCTTTGTGCGGCCCGAAACCCGGTGCGAGGACACTCACGAGCTGGTTCGAGAACAGCATGCCGGCGGCGCACAGCACACCCAACACCAGAACCGTCAGAGTGGCCACCTTGTCGGCCAGCCGCCACGCCGCCTCGTCGCCGTCGCGCGCAATGGTCTTGCTAAAGGTGGTGACGAAGGCCGTGGACAGGGCACCTTCGGCGAACAGGTCGCGGAGCAGGTTCGGGATGCGAAACGCTGCCGTAAACGCATCCATCGCGCCGCCGCCGCCGAACAGTGCCGCGCAGATCTGCTCGCGCGCCAATCCGAGCAGGCGGCTGCACATCACCGCGAGGCCAATGATCCCCGCCGCCTTGGTATTCAGCCGCTCGCTGCGGCTGTCGGGGGCGATGACCTCGGCGGCGATGGTGGACTGGCCGGATGGAGAGTTCGGACTGCGCACAAGCGGGCTAGTCTACCGCTTTGCAGCACCCCCGCGGCTGCGCGTCCGGACGGTTCGAGTGATATTGCGTATCGCGCCGGCGAGGGACCGCGCAGACTCCTCATAGGCTCTCCAGGCCTGGCTTTTGGCGAGCAATGCCGGCGCGGTCCGCACCGTGAAGCGCATCGGATCGAGCCCGACTCTGACCTCCGCCCAAGTGAGCGGCATGGACACCGGGGCGCCATCGCGCGCCCGCGGAGACAGCGGCGCCACGGCGGTCGCCGTGCGGTCATTGCGCAGGTAATCGAGAAAGATGCGCCCGACTCGCCGGCTCTTCGACATCGTGTCGAGATATCTGTCGGGGCTGTCCTGGGCCATCTGAGCGCAGAGCACGTGCGCGAAATCCTTCGCCGCCGGCCATTCGGTCGCGTGCCCTCTCGAAGCGAGCAATGGCGACACCACGTGCAACCCTTTGCCGCCGGTCGTCCGGCAGAACGCCTCGAGTCCCGCTACCTTGAGCCGCTCGCGAAGCTCCAGCGCCGCGCCGATCACGGCGTCGAAATTCACGTCCGGCGCGGGATCCAGATCGAACACCAGGCGTCCGGCGAATTCCGGGGCGTTGGGTGCGCAGTTCCATGGATGCAGCTCCAACGCAGCCATTTGCGCAACCGCGGCAAGCGCTTCGACTCGGTCGATCTGAACGTAGGGTGCGCGGTCGCCCTTGACTCTGACGAGTTCGAACAGATCCGATATTCCCGCCATTGCATGCCGCTGAAAGAAGTGCTGGCCGCCGATGCCGTCAGGGGCCCGCACGAGCGAACACGGCCGCCCGTGCAGATGCGGCAGCATCCATGATCCGACCTCCGCAAAATAGAGCGCCAGATCGAGCTTCGTGACCGCCTGCCCGTCGCCCGCGTCCGGCCAGAGCGCTTTGTCGGGCTTGGAAATGGGAACGCCCATGACGGTCGCGCGCACGTGTCCGCCGCGGCTGTGCGTGATCTCGCAGTCGCCGGCAGCTGCCGGCATCTCCGCCGCGACCTCGCTGGCGGGCTTGTCCTGGCGCAGGCCCTTGAATGCGGCCTGGCGGATCATTCCCGATCCGGTCCATCCGGCAAACTCAATTTCGGCGACCAGCGTCGGCACGAGCCAGCGGACATTGCGCTGTTTGGCCGGAGCAGTGGCGCCAACGAACGGGCTCTTGTCGGTGGTCAGCTCCTTGAGCCGCGGCAATAGATTCTTGACCGCTTCGCGTCCGTATCCGGTGCCGATACGGCCGATGTACTGCAGATGCCCGCCGCGATTGACCCCCGCGAGCAGCGACCGCAACGTGCCCGATTCGGTGGTCCAGCCGCCCAGCACGACCTCGTGGCCCGGCCGGCATTTCGTCTTGCGCCAACTGTCTCCGCGTCCGGCGGTGTACGCGGCGTCCCGGCGCTTCGACACGATGCCTTCGAGCCCCAATTTACAGGCGGACAGCAGCACCGTATCCGCGTGGGAATCGATGATGTGCTGGACATATCGGATGCGCTCGCCGGCAATGCCCTGCAATAGTCGGGCAAGTCTTGCCTTGCGTTCGAGCAGCGGCAGCCGGCGCAGATCAGCGCGCCCTTCGAACAACAGATCGAAGGCAAAAAAAATGAGGTGCTCCGAGTGATCGCCCGCCAGCGCCGCCTGCAACGCCGTGAAGCTGGGAACGCGATGGTGGTCGAGCGCGACCACTTCGCCGTCGATCAGACAATCGGGCAACCGCCGTGCATCGGCGGCGATGGCGGCGAAGCGCGCCGTCCAATCGAGCGCCTTGCGGGTTTTCAACGACGCCCTTCCACCAACCACCCGCAGCTGCAATCGATAGCCATCGAACTTCACTTCGTGGATCCAGCCCGGCCCGCTCGGAGGCCGATCCGCCAACCGGCACAACTGCGGTTCGACGAAGTCGGGAATCCGGCGCACGCGGATGCCCGCTGCAGGAGAAGGCTCGGGCGTTCGTCGAGGCGCCGCCGCCCGCCCCGGCGGCGCTGCTCTCCAGTTCGCATCCGTCATGAATGGCGTGGGCGCGCGGCCCTTCCCTGCGGCAATCTGCTGCATCGTACGGCCGGAAGCGACCGATCGGTCAGCGGCGAGCAGCGCGGCGCCGCCGTCGGAGCGCGCGCTCGCGTCGCGGTGCTTGATGAGGAGCCAGTTGATGCGCTTGCCGCCGCTGCGGTCGTGCTTCATGCGCACCAGCACCCAGCTGCCGTGCAGGCGCTCTCCGTGCAGCGTGAATTTCAAATCGCCGTCGCGAAGCGCATCTTCGGGGGACTTCGAGCCCTCCGGCGCCCAGTATCCCCGGTCCCACAGTTGCACCGTCCCGCCGCCGTATTCGCCTGGCGAGATTGTGCCCTCGAAATCGCCGTAATCGAGCGGGTGGTCCTCCACCTCGACGGCCAGGCGCTTGTCCGCGGGGTCATCCGAGGGGCCGCGCGTCACCGCCCAGGATTTGAATACCCCGTCGAGTTCGAGCCGCAGGTCATAGTGCAGGCGCCGTGCCGCATGCTTCTGCACCACGAAACGTAAGCGGCTCGCGGCGCCGAGCGCACGTTCACCGCGCGGCTCGGTGGTCTTCGAGAAATCGCGCTTTGCGCGATAGCTGGCCAGCGCATTTTTCGGCATGCAGCGTTTCCCCAAGCCGCAGCCCGCGGCGCATGTGCGCGAATCTGGGGATTCAGCCGAATTGGAAGCCCGAAATGGCCTTCCCGGCGATCGACTCGCCGAAGCTGCGCACGCCCGGATCGCCATCGGCCGCACCCGCAGCCACCATCAGCGGAATAAGATGCTCTTCGCGAGGATGCGATTCGCGGCCGCCCGGCGCGCTGCGCCACGAGGCCAACTTCGCGTCGCGAGTCTGCGGATCTTGCACCGCCTCCCCCAGCCATGCGTCGAACGCGGCGGCCGCCTCGGCGCCGCGTCCCGAAAACATCGCCGCCAAATTGTGGTAGCTCATGCCGCTGCCGACGATGAGAATCCCCCGCTCGCGCAGCGGCGCCAGTGCCCGACCGATGGCAAGATGCACGCCCGGATCGAGACTCTGCTGCAGCGACAACTGCATGATCGGCACGTCCGCCCGCGGATAGACCAACAGGAACGGCACGAACACCCCGTGATCCAGGCCGCGCTTGGACTCCACTCCCAGCTCAAAACCTGCATCGGCCAGCAATGAGCGAACTCGCGGCTCCAAATCGGGTGCACCGGCAACGGGATACTTCAACCGATAGGTATGCTCCGGAAACCCGTAATAATCGAAGAGCAGCCTGGGTCGCTCCGCCATGTTGACCGTGGGCTGCGGCATCTCCCAGTGTCCGGAAATCACCAACACTGCCTTGGGCCTGACTCCGA
Organism: uncultured Gammaproteobacteria bacterium; assembly: GCA_963837045.1. Lineage (GTDB taxonomy): Bacteria > Pseudomonadota > Gammaproteobacteria > Steroidobacterales > Steroidobacteraceae > Bog-1198. Next base: position 122,692 of record CAWIMA010000014.1, on the reverse strand, counting down.
GGCTGCCGTCGATGCCGCGCAGGTACGCGGCCAGGCCATCCCACATGTGCGGATAATTCGGCGGCGGGTCCATGAAAAAACACGGTCCGCCGCCATGCGGGATGTACAACGTCGGCAGTCTCTTGATGGCGTTCACGAATCTGATATTCCGGCCGGCAGCCTAGCGGGGCCGATAGTGAACGTCAATTGCGCAGCGCGGCGCCGCGCGCCTTCAAACCTTGGCGTTCAAAACCGCCCCGAGCGAGTTCGGCGACTGCACGCCGTCGGCCTGCAGATTCTGCAGCAGCGTAGTCAGAAAATGTTGCAGCGCTGAGTTCGATGATTGGTTCGACGCCGTATTGGCGGAGCCCGGCGATATCGCGGCGCTGCCGCCTGCGCCGTTGACCAGCTGATTGAACGCAGCGCTCAGAGAGGACGTCGCGGCATTCGTCGTGCCGTTCGCGCCGAGCTGCTGAATCAGCGTTTGCAGTGAGGCTAAGAAGTTCTCCTGATATTGACCGGCGGCTGCCGCCGCGGCCGGAGCACCGCCCGCGGCGGCGGTCGCGTTCGACGCGCCCGGCACGCCCGCCGCGCTACTTGCGCCGCCGCCGCTGCCCAATCCGTCCTGCTTCAACGCTTGGAACAGCGAGTGCAGGAATGCTTGCAGATCCTGCGCCGACGATGGAGTTGCGGCAGGCGCGCCCGCACCGGTCGCCGCCGTCGCCGCTGCCGAGCCGTTCGCTGCCGAGCCGTTCGCTGCCGTGCTTGCTGCCGCGCCGGCCGCTGCCGCGCCGGCCGATGCGGTCGATTGGGCGCCGACCGCCTGTTCGAGCGATTGCAGCACACTGCTGAACAGGCCCGCCGCGGCCCCGACCGGCAGCTGCCCCACGCTGCCGATGGCGCTGCTGCCGATGCCGGCGCCGCTGCCGGTGATACCGCTGTCCACGTGCGCGCCTCGGTGGTGGCCACGCGGATGGAAATTCGCTGCCGACAAGGTTGCTGAAAGGGAGGGGGAAATGGCGCTCAAGCTCATGTTGAATTCCTTATGGAAAGTTGCCCTGTCCGGGCGGCAATGATTTGCCGCCGCCGTGATGGAGGTGGCCACGCATTGCCGCTGCCGCGGCGATTTGCCGCGGCGGCGGCCGCCTGAATCTCGAGAAATAGCGCATTGCCGGCCCAATTCCTTTGAAAATCGACTTCGCGGAGCAGTTGTTTCGACTGCCCTCGTCCAGAGACAAAGCAGCTTTTGTGCCAACTCGCAGCCGCTGCGCTTACACGATCGGCCCTTGTAATGCGATGATGTTGCCCAGGGCATTTGTCCGCCTCGCCTCAAGGGATGATGCATGCGCTCATTGCGCTACCAACAGCTGACGATCGTAACGTTGCTGTTTGGCGGCTATGCAGCGCTTTACTTCTGCCGCGCCGACCTGTCCGTCGGAACGCCGCTGATCATCGAGCGGCTGAGCAAGCACGGTATGAGCCACGATCAGGCCATCGTGCACCTGGGTACGATCGCCTCGTTGGGAGTGCTCGCCTATGCGCTCGGCAAACTGTTCCTCGGCGGTCTCGGCGACTATTGGGGCGGAAGGGTCAGCTTTCTGATCGGATTGGGCGGCGCCACGGCTTTCACGCTGCTGTTCGCGGCCGGCGGCACGATTCCGGTGTTCACGATCGCCTGGCTCGGCAACCGCCTGACGCAGTCGATCGCGTGGGCAGGACTCATCAAAGTGTCGTCGAAGTGGTTCGATTACTCCTCCTACGGCATGATCATCGGCATCCTGAGCATCAGCTATCTCGTCGGCGATGCGCTGGCGCGTCAGAGCATGGGAATGCTGATCGAGCGCGGCCATGACTGGCCGGCACTGTTCTATTACGCAGCCGCGGTGGCGGCCGTGTGTTTCGCCGCCAACCTGTTTTTTCTCGGCGAGTCGCGCACCGAAGCCGGCCACGGGGAGGCAAAACCCAATCCGCTCAACCTGTTCGCCGCCTCCGAATCGCGTCCCCAGAGCCTCGGCACACTGCTGCTGCCGCTGCTGCGCAGCCGCGCATTTCTGCTCGTTTGCCTGCTCTCGCTCGGCTGCACCATAATTCGCGAGACCTTCAATATTTGGACCCCAGCCTATCTGCACGACTATCTGGGCTACACCATGAGCAATGCGGCGGCCAGGAGCGCGGTGTTTCCCGCCGTCGGCGCCGTGTCGGTGCTGTTTTCCGGCTGGCTCAGCGATCGTCTGGGCGTCACCGGCAGGGCGCTCCTGCTGTTTCTCGGCTTGTCCGCCTCCGCAGCGGCACTGCTGCTGCTGATGTCCATGCGCTCCAGCACATCGGGTGTGCTGCTCCCGTTGCTGGCGATCGGCACCGTCGCCTTTTGCCTGTTGGGCCCGTACTCCTATCTCGGCGGCGCATTCGCGCTGGACTTCGGCGGCAAGCAGGCCTCCGCAGCGTCTTCGGGAATCATCGATGGGGTCGGCTATCTGGGCGCGGTCGTCGCGGGAGACAGCGTTGCCAGAGGGTCGGTGGCGGTCGGCTGGCAGGGAGTGTTTTTCGCGCTGGCCGCCGTCAGCGCGGTCGCGGCGCTGGGGGCCGGGCGGCTGTATCTCTTGAGCGCCCGCGCTGCCGCCATGGGAAGGCACCTGCCGTGAGCGAGGCCGCCGCGACGCGGCGCATCCGCAGCACCCCCGATATGCTCGTCATCGAATGGGCGAACGGCGAAATCGGCGAGTTCGCGAGCCTCTGGCTGCGCGACAATCTGCCCGAGGATCGCGACCCGCACAACGGCCAGCGCCTCGTCGACATCGCGGATCTGCCCGAGCAGCCGCGAATCAGATCGGCGGTGGCGCGCGACGGGGCGGTCCGCATCGACTGGGAACGCGAGGCCCCGCCCGCTTCGTTCGGCCTCGATTGGCTGGCGACGATGCACCACTCCCACCGGCAGCCTGCCGAGCTCGACACGCATCGATGGCTGCAGGGCGCCATGCTCGATGCCTCGCAGCGCTTCGCGTGGGCGAGCTTCGCCGCCGCGCGCAGCGATCAGAGCGTACGCCTGGCCTGGCTGAGGCGGCTGCTTCAGGACGGCATCGCCTTTCTGCGCGAGGTACCGCGAACCGAGGCCGCCATTCTCGATGCGACGGAGCCGCTCGGGCGCGTGCTCGAAACGAACTACGGACAGGTGTTCGACGTTCGTTCCGTGCCGCAGCCCGAAAATCTTGCGTATTCCGACCTGGGTCTCGGCCTGCATACCGACAACCCGTATCGGGACCCGGTGCCGGGATTTCAGGCGCTGCACGTCCTCGCAGCATCCCCCGACGGCGGCGAGAGTCTGTTCGCCGACGGCCATGCGCTGGCCGAGCACCTGCGCGTCACCGATCCGGACGCTTTCTCGCTCCTGACGCGAACTGCGGTACCGTTTCGCTACCGATCGAAGGACGCCGAACTGTACGCAGAGCGCCCGCTGATACAGTTGTCCTGCCGCGGCGAGGTCGCGGCCGTACACTACAACAGCCGCTCGATCGCGCCGCTGCGCCTGCCGCCGCGCGAAACGACGACGTTTTATCCCGCGTACCGGCGCTTCGCCCTGCTGCTTCGCGATTCGCGGCTCCAGCTGAAGTTGAGACTCGCCGACGGCGATCTCGTCGTGTTCGACAATCAGCGGGTTTTGCATGGCCGCACGGCGTTCTCCTCGGCGAAGCACGCCCGGCATCTGCGCGGCTGCTACCTCGCACGCGACAGTGTTTATGGCGCGGCGGCGCTTCTGCGCCGCGCACTCGAAGGGAGGAGCGGTGATGTCGCTTGCTGAGGAGATACTCGCCATATTCGAACGGCGCGGCACGGGCGCCTACTTCGGCGAACGCGTGTCGATGACCGAGCACGCGCTGCAGACCGCCTACTTCGCACAGGCCGACGCGGCGCCGCCGCCGCTGATCGTGGCCTCGCTGCTGCACGACATCGGCCATCTCATCGAAGAGGTCCCCGCGGACCTCGCGGAGTGGACCACGGACGCCTGTCATGAAATCGTGGGCGCCCGCTGGCTCGCGCAGCGCTTGCCGCCGGAAGTCTTCGAGCCGGTGCGGCTGCACGTCCCGGCCAAACGCTATCTGTGCGCCACGGACCGGCATTATTTCGCCAAACTCAGCGCAGCTTCGGTCGTCACGCTGAAACTGCAGGGCGGTCCGATGAGTGCGCAGGAAGCGGCGCGCTTCGAGGCCGAGCCCTTTTGCCGGGAGGCGGTGCGCGTGCGCCGCTGCGACGATGCGGGCAAGGTCGCAGGGCTCGCGACGCCGGGGCTGCTCGATTACCGCGAGATGATCGAAGGATTGGCGGCCCGCACGGTCTGATTCGCGCAGTTCCCGGCGTGCGAGCGGCGCCCTCGTTGACCGGTCAAATATATGAGAAAGAGATATATGAGGGTCTTACTTATTCTATCGATAGGGACTTGTTTGTCTTGTCGGGTTTCGATATCGTGATGTGGAAACGCTTATCATTCTCATGAAGAGGGGGCACATCATGCCTTATTCCAAGTACTACCAGACGCACAATACTCCTGCCGAAGAAGAGGTTCTCGAACAGGAGGATGTAAAAAAGCTTGTCAGTGTCGTCGAGGAATCTTTGGAGCGGATAGCGAAGTTGACCAAACTTCCGGTGCAAGAAGTGTTGCACATTATTGAAGAGGTCGATGTGGCGGAGCTTACCCATGCCACCCAAGAAGCTATCAAGAAAATTTCACATGCAACTGACCTCCATAGGGCCGACATCATTGCGATCTTTAAGGAAGATAGAAACGCAACCGTAGATCACGTCGTTCACCGACTTCGTGAAGAGAGCCACATCCACAGGGCCCGGATTTAGGAAACGAAAGATTGGATACCGTCATCCTGGATAGATTGATCTGCCTATTTGATTGATGCCGGGTCGAAACTGGTCACATCGCGCATCCGGTGATCCCGCGCCGGTGCTCTCGGGAAGGTCATGTCGGACGCACTGGCCGTCCTTGGCATGGCGGCGATCGGCACACCGCTAGCCGAATTTGGCCTTCATCCGGTCGGAGAACTTCGCCACGTGTATCAGCATGCGTTCGTGTGTGCCGACTCCAATCTCCGCGGCCCCGTCGGTCGCACGAATGGCAAACTCGATGCGCCGCCCATCCACGTTGGTCACTGTCGCTTCGCCGGTGACGCGCCGACCGGCCGGCGTCGCCGCCAGATGGCGCACGTCGACGCGCGTGCCGAGCGCACTTTCGCCGGCGCCGAGATAAGGCTTGATCGCATTGAGCGCCGCGTTCTCCATGACCATGATCATGACCGGCGTCGCCAGAACGGCAGGCAAGGTCGCATCCTTGAAGCGGCTGGCGAGATGCTCGGGATTGACGACAAGACTGAACGAGCCCGTGGCCCCGATCGGTATCGATTGCATGATCTTTCCTGGGCTCAACGGGTCGATTGATCGGGCGCCGGAGGCGCGATGGCGGTGGGCGTGATCACGCGCAACAGATCGATGCGGCGGCGATCCGCGCGCAGCACGCGAAATTCCAGCTCGCCGATCCGTATGGTTTCACCGCGGCGCGGCAGGCGTCCGAATTCCTGCATCAGCAGGCCGCCGATCGTTGCGTATTCCTCATTGGAGAATGCCGTGCCGAAATACTCGTTGAAGTCCGCTATGGGCGTGAGCGCGCGCACGGTGAATTCGCGCTCGCCTTCGCGCCGAATCGTCTGATCGTCCTCCACATCGTGTTCGTCGCCGATCTCGCCCACGATTTGCTCGATGACGTCCTCGATCGTGACCAGACCGCAGACCCCGCCGTATTCATCGACCACCATCGCGATGTGATTGTGGCTCAGGCGAAACTCTTTGAGCAGCACGTTGAGGCGTTTGCTTTCGGGCACGAACACCGCCGGCCGCATGTACTCGCGGATCTCGAAGGGCTCTCCGTCCGCGATCTGCAGCCGCAGTAAATCCTTCGCGAGCAGGATGCCGAGTATTTGGTCGCGATCCTCGCCGATGACGGGGAAGCGCGAATGCCCCGATTCGACCACCAATTCGACCAGCTTGTCCGGCGGCTCGTCGCGCTCGACGAACACCATCTGCGATCGCGGCACCATGATGTCGCGCACCTGCATGTCCGCGACGGCCAGCACTCCTTCGATCATCACCAGCGCATCGGCATTGAACAGGCCGCGTGCGCTCGCGTCGCGCAGATCCTCGATCAGTTCGGCGAGATCGCGCGGTTCGCCGGACATCGACTGCGTGATGCGCTTCAACCAGCGGCCGGTGCTGCCTTGAGGCTGTTCGGACATGGGTCACCAGGATACTAGATCAGGCATACGGGTTAGAAAACCCAAGCCGATCAAGGATTTGAGTCTCTCTTGCGGCCATTTTTCGCGCCTCGGAGGCGCGTTCATGGTCAAAGCCCAGCAGATGCAGCGTACCGTGCACCGTCATGTGCGCCCAGTGCGATTCGGCTGTCTTGCCTTGCTCTTTGGCTTCTCGAGCGACGACCGGCGCGCAAATCACCAGCTCGCCCAAGTAATTGCGCCCGTCGGGGCTCATCCCGGGGCCGCCGAAGGACAGCACATTCGTGGGCCGATCCTTGTGCCGGTAGCGCGCATTCAAGGTGCGGCTGCGGGCCACGCCGACCACTCGGACGGAGATGACGACCTGCGCAGCGGCGTGCTTAGCGACTCGCGCCGTGTCCCGCAGCGCCGCGCCCGGCAGCGCCGCGCCCGGCAGCGCCGCCGCCGCCCAGGCCGCGAATTGCGTGCGCCGCGGCACCCAGGGGTGCAGCGCTGCATAGCTCACGTCGACTTCAAGCCGCCGCGGCACCGAGCTCAGGAGCCCGTCTGCGGCGCGCCGTCATCGGGCGTATTCGCCTCGTAGGCTTGAACGATTCTCTGCACCAGGGGATGGCGAACCACATCCCGCGAGCTGAACAGGGTGAAGGCGATGCCGCGCACGCCGCGCAAAACATCCATGACGGTGCGCAGGCCGGACTGTTTGGAATTCGGCAGATCGACCTGCGTGATGTCTCCCGTGACCACGGCTTTCGAGCCGAAGCCGATGCGCGTCAAGAACATTTTCATCTGTTCATTGGTGGTGTTCTGCGCCTCGTCGAGAATCACGAACGAATCGTTGAGCGATCGGCCGCGCATGAATGCGAGAGGCGCCACCTCGATCACGTTGCGCTCGATCGATTTCGCGACCCGCTCAAAGCCCAACATTTCGTACAGCGCGTCGTACATCGGACGCAGGTAAGGGTCGACCTTCTGCGACAGGTCACCCGGCAGAAATCCCAGCCGCTCGCCCGCCTCGACGGCGGGACGCACCAGTATGATCCGCCGCACCATTTCCGATTGCAGCGCCTCGACCGCACACGCCACCGCCAGGTAAGTCTTGCCCGTGCCCGCCGGGCCAATCCCGAAGGTGAGATCGTGCGAGCGAATATTGGTCAGATATTCCGTCTGGTTGGCGCCGCGCGCGCGCACCGGGCCGCGCGAGGTGCGCACTTTGAGCTCATCGGTCGGCTCGTCCGCGTCGGTCAGGGGTTCACGGCCGTCCATGTCCAATTCTTGGAGCGCGATGTGGACACGCTGCGAATCGACCGGCTCGCGCTGCGCGCGCGCATACAGGTCCTGCAGCACTGCCTCGGCCCGCTTGATCGCGCCGGGCAATCCGATGATTTGGAAGCGATTGCCACGCCGCCGCACTTCGACGCCCAGCCGCGCCTCGATCTGGTGCAGATGTTCGTCAAGCGGACCGCACAGCTCGACCAGCCGGACGTTATCGGCCGGCGCGAGCAGCAGGTCCCGCGTCATGGGAGCGGAACTCACGGCAGGCTTTCTACCACAAGACGTCCGCGCAGTGAATTGGGCATGGCTTCGGTGATGATGAGGTCGGCAAAGGCATTGATCAGAGCCTTAGGATCGTGCGCAGGGCCGTCGAAGTTGACCCAGCGATTATTGTCGGTGCGCCCCGCGAGCTGCGTCGGATTGCGCTTGGCCGGCCGCTCGATCAGTACGCGCTGGCGGGTTCCGACCATGCGCCGCGAGATGGCCCGGGCTTGCGAGTTCAGCCGCTGCTGCACAAGTTCGAGCCGCCGCTGCTTGACCTCATGCGGTACCTGATCGGGCAGCGCGGCCGCCGGCGTACCGGGGCGGGGGCTGTAGAGAAAGCTGAAGGACTGATCGAAGCCCACGTCGGCGATGAGACTCAAGGTCGCCGCGAAATCCTGCTCGCTCTCGCCCGGAAATCCGACGATGAGGTCGGTTGAAATGCTGATGTCGGGCCGCACCGCGCGCAGCTTGCGCAGTTTCTGCTTGTACTCGAGCACCGTGTGGCCGCGCTTCATCGCGGCGAGAATGCGGTCCGAGCCGCTCTGCACCGGCAGGTGCAGGTGATTGTTGAGTTTCGGGACGTTGGCGTAGGCCTCGATCAAGCTGTCATTGAAATCCAGCGGGTGCGAGGTGGTGAAGCGGATGCGCTCCACGCCCTCGACCGCTGCGACAAAGTGAATCAGTGTGGCCAAATCGGCCAGTGTACCGTCCTCCATCGGACCGGCGTACGCGTTGACGTTTTGCCCGAGCAGAGTGACCTCGCGAACCCCTTGGCGCGCGAGCACCCGCACTTCGTGCAGCACCTGGTCGAACGGGCGGCTGATTTCCTCTCCGCGCGTATACGGTACGACGCAGAAGGTGCAGTACTTGCTGCAGCCCTCCATGATCGACACGAACGCCGCGGCGCCGCCGGCGCGCGCTTCCGGCAGCCGGTCGAACTTCTCGATTTCTGGGAAGCTCACGTCGATTTGCGGACGGCCCGATTGCCTCAGATCGTCGAGCATGGCGGGCAGGCGGTGCAGGGTCTGCGGTCCGAACACCAGATCGACGAACGGCGCACGCGCCGTAATGCCCTCGCCTTCCTGGCTGGCGACGCAGCCGCCGACGCCGATCACCACGTGCGGCCGCTGCTGCTTGAACTGCCGCCACTCGCCCAATAGGGAAAACACCTTCTCCTGGGCCTTTTCGCGCACTGAACACGTGTTGACCAGCAGCAGGTCGGCCTCTGCCGGATTTTCCGTTCGGGTCATTCCATTGGCGGCCTCGAGCACCTCCTGCATCTTGCTGGAATCGTACTCGTTCATTTGGCAGCCGAAGGTTTTTATGTAAACAAGGCCGGGCATGGATTTAAGATACTAGGAACCATGGCAATACGCGAAGTTCTGAAAATGGGCGATCCGCGCCTGCTCGCCGTCGCCGAGCCGGTGCGCGGCTTCGGCACTTCCGACTTGGATGAGCTGCTGAACGACATGCGCGATACCATGCGCCATCTCAACGGGGCCGGGCTTGCTGCGCCGCAAATTGGAGTGGGCCTGCGCGTGGTGATCTTCGGTATGGAGCACAACCCGCGCTATCCCGAGGTGGATCCGGTGCCCTACACCGTGCTCATCAATCCCGAACTCACGCCCCTCGGGGAAGACCTGGAGGAAGGCTGGGAGGGATGTCTTTCGATACCCGGCATGCGCGGGCTGGTGCCGCGATATCGACAGCTGCGCTACACCGGCGTGGATGCCGCGGCCAACCCCATCGACCGCATCGTGAGCGGCTTTCATGCGCGTGTGGTACAGCATGAGGTGGACCACCTCGACGGCATCCTGTATCCGCGCCGCATACGGGATTTGACCCAGTTCGGCTTCAACGATGCCCTGTTTCCGGGCCAGGACCTGGTTGACGACTGACGATCAGAACGGGATGTCGTCGTCGAAGTCCTCTTTGCCGCCGGCCGGCGCCGGCGATTGGTCGTAGTCCTCGCGTGGCGGGGCGCCGGCTGACCCCGCGCGGTCCCCTGCCGCCCCCATGGCGGCGCCGCCCGCGCGCCCGCCCAGCATTTGCATGTTGTCGGCGATGATCTCGGTGGTGAAGCGATCATTGCCTTGCTTGTCCTGCCACTTTCGGGTTCGCAATTTACCCTCGACATACACCTGCGAGCCCTTGCGCAGGTATTCGGCGGCGATCTCACCCAGACGGCCGAAGAGCGCGATGTTGTGCCACTCGGTCCGCTCCTGCTGCGCGCCCGAGGCCTTGTCCTTCCACGACTCGCTGGTGGCTATGCGGATGTTGGTGACCGTCATCCCGCTCGGCATGGAGCGGGTCTCGGGGTCTGCGCCCAGGTTGCCGACCAGAATGACTTTATTGACTCCGCGCGCCATGAGATTCCCCTGAAAGTATCAATGCCACATATTGTACACGCGCATGCCGGCCCCATGATGTGGCGATGGCGCCGCGCTCGTCGAGAAACTCAAGGCGTGCGGCCGTCCCGTGTACCCCCTTGACGCCGGGCGTATAGTAAACGGTTACATGCAAAATATCCGCATCCGGGGCGCCCGGACCCACAATCTGAAGAATATCGACCTCGACCTGCCGCGCGATCGGCTGATCGTGTTGACCGGCCTCTCGGGATCGGGCAAGTCCTCGCTGGCATTCGACACCATCTATGCCGAGGGGCAGCGGCGCTACGTCGAATCGCTTTCGACGTATGCGCGTCAATTCCTGTCCATGATGGAAAAGCCCGACATCGACACCATCGAGGGGCTCTCGCCGGCCATTTCCATCGAACAAAAATCGACCTCGCACAATCCGCGCTCGACCGTGGGTACGGTCACTGAGGTGTACGATTATTTGCGTCTGTTGTATGCCCGCGCCGGCACGCCCCGCTGCCCCGATCACCACATCGATCTGGCCGCGCAGACCGTGAGTCAGATGGTCGATGCCGTGCTCGAACATCCGGACGGCACCACCATGATGCTGCTCGCGCCCGCCATATCGGAGCGCAAGGGCGAGCACGCCGAACTGATCGAAGAGCTGCAGGCCGGCGGCTTCGTTAGAGCGCGGATCGACGGCGAAGTCGTCGAGCTCGACCGGGCGCCGAAGCTCGATGTGCGGCGCAAGCATACGATCGAGGCGGTCATCGATCGCTTCAGAGTGCGGCCGGACCTCGGCCAGCGTCTCGCCGAGTCCTTCGAAACCGCATTGCGGCTCGGGCAAGGGGTGGCGCGAGTCGCCTACATGGACGACCCGAGCCGGGCGGAACTCGTGTTCTCGAACAAGTTCGCCTGCCCCATCTGCAACTATTCGCTGAGCGAACTCGAGCCGCGTCTGTTTTCGTTCAACAGCCCCATCGGCGCCTGCCCCAGCTGCGACGGACTCGGCACTCAGGAGTTCTTCGACCCCGACAAGGTCGTCGCCAATCCGCACCTGTCGCTCGCCGGCGGGGCGGTGCGCGGCTGGGATCGGCGCAATGCCTACTATTTTCAGTTGATTCAATCATTGGCACGGCACACTAACTTCGACATTGAAGCGCCGTTCGAGAGTCTCCCGCAAAGGATCAGGAATTTGGTGCTGTTCGGCAGCGACGATGAGCAAATCGAATTCAAGTACCTCGACGGCAAAGGCGGCACGGTCAAGCGCAAGCACACCTTCGAAGGCATCGTCAAAAACCTCGAGCGCCGCTACAAGGAGACCGAATCGGTCACGGTGCGCGAAGAGTTGGCCAAGTATCGCTCTTCGCGTGCCTGCCCCGAATGCCGCGGCACCCGCCTCAACCGGGCTGCCAGGAACGTGTTCATCGAAGGCAAGAGCGCGCCCGAGGTGTCGTCATTGTCTGTGGACCGCGCCATCGAATTCTTCTCGACGCTGAAGCTCAGCGGCTGGCGCGGTGAGATCGCCGTCAAGATCGTCAAGGAGATCGGCGATCGGCTCGGATTCCTCGCCAATGTGGGGCTGGGTTATCTCACCCTCGACCGGAGCGCCGACACCCTGTCGGGGGGGAGGCGCAGCGCATCCGCCTCGCGAGCCAGATCGGCTCGGGCCTGGTCGGGGTCATGTACATCCTCGATGAGCCCTCGATCGGCCTGCACCAGCGCGACAATCAGCGCCTGCTCGATACTCTGGCGAATCTGCGCGATCTCGGCAACACGGTGATCGTGGTGGAGCACGACGAGGAAGCGATTCGGCAGGCCGATTACGTCGTGGATCTGGGGCCGGGTGCGGGCGTACACGGCGGCATGATCGTCGCGCAGGGCACGGCCGCGCAGGTCGCGGCCCATCCCAATTCGATCACCGGACAATACCTGAGCGGCCGCCGCCGCATCGAGGTTCCGCCGTCGCGGCGTGTGCCGGACCCGAAGCGCATGCTGCGGGTCAGCGGCGCCACGGCCAACAACCTGAAGAACGTCACGGCCGAGTTTCCGCTCGGCCTGATGACCTGCGTCACCGGAGTGTCGGGCTCCGGCAAATCGACGCTGGTCAACGATACGCTGTTTCGCGCGGTGGCGACGCAGCTCAATCGCGCCGCGCCGGGCGCCGCTCATTTCGAGCGCATCGAAGGCCTGGAATACGTCGATCGCGTGATCGAGATCGATCAGAGCCCGATTGGGCGAACCCCGCGTTCCAATCCGGCGACCTATACCAGCCTGTTCGCGCCCATTCGCGAGATCTTCGCCGCCGTTCCGGAATCCCGGGCTCGCGGCTACGAAGCGGGGCGCTTCAGCTTCAATGTCAAAGGCGGCCGCTGCGAGGCCTGTCAGGGTGACGGCGTCATCAAGGTGGAGATGCACTTTTTGGCCGATGTGTACGTGCCCTGCGATGTGTGCCGGGGCAAACGCTACAATCGAGAGACCTTGGAGATTCGCTTCAAGGGAAAGAACATTCAAGAAGTCCTCGACATGACGGTCGAAGACGCGCTGCCGTTCTTCTCCGCGGTCCCAACCGTACAGCCGAAGCTGCAGACGCTGCTCGACGTCGGCCTCTCGTACGTGCGCCTGGGACAGAGCGCAACCACGCTGTCGGGCGGGGAAGCTCAGCGCATCAAGCTTGCCAGGGAATTGTCGAAGCGCGCCACCGGCCGCACTCTGTACATCCTCGATGAGCCGACCACCGGCCTGCACTTCGCGGATATCGCGCAATTGCTCGTGGTGCTGCACCGCCTGCGCGACGAAGGCAATACGGTGATCGTGATCGAGCACAATCTCGACGTCATCAAGACCGCCGATTGGGTCGTGGATCTGGGGCCGGAGGGCGGCGACGGCGGGGGCCGCATCATCGCGGCCGGCACGCCGGAACAGGTCGCCGCGCACAAATCCTCGTACACCGGGCGCTATTTGCAGGCCACCTTGCAGCGTGCGCAGGCAATGCCCGCCGAGCCGGGCGCGCAGCGCAGGCGCGCATGAGCGGAAGACTCGGCATTTTTTCCAGGGTGCCGCGGCAGTGAGCGGTCTGGCGGCGTTGGTCGCTCGCGGCTCCCTGCCGATCCTGTCGCGGCTCGACCCCGAGCTGGCGCATGACGTGGGTCTTTCCGGCCTGCAGCTGCTGCGCCGCTTTGCATCCCCCGTCCGGTTGCCGGGCGATTTGTCGCTCTCCTGTCTGGGGCTGAGATTCGATCATCCGCTCGGGCTCGCTGCCGGCTTCGACAAGAACGGCGACTACCTGGACGCACTTGGGGCGCTGGGATTCAGCCATATCGAGCTGGGCACCGTGACGCCGCGGCCGCAGCCGGGCAATCCGAAACCGCGCATGTTCCGCATTCCGAAGGCCGCCGCACTGGTCAATCGCATGGGGTTCAACAACAAAGGCGTCGATCACCTGGTGGCGCGCCTGAAGCGCAGCAGCTATCGGGGCGTACGCGGCATCAGCATCGGCAAGAACGCCGATACCCCCATCGAAGCTGCCGCGCAGGACTACGCGGCCTGCCTGCGCAAAGTGTACGAGTATGCCGATTACATCGCGGTGAACGTCTCCTCTCCCAACACGGCGCGCCTGCGCGAACTGCAGGAGCGCGACGGCCTGCAGCGAACCGTCGGCGAACTGCTGCACGCGCGGGCATCGCTCGAAGAGCGGCACGGCAAACTCGTCCCGCTGCTGGTCAAAGTGGCGCCGGACCTCGACGCCGGCCAAGTGGCGGCGCTGGCCGCAAACCTGCGCGCGCTCGGGGTCGACGGTGTCATCGCGACGAATACCTCCACCCATCTGGCGGTTCTGGGACCCGCGTGGCCGGCCGGGCAAGGCGGCGGCCTGAGCGGGGCGCCGCTGCATTCCCGGTCACTGGCGGTGATCGCGCAATTGCGCTCGGAGCTGGGGGCCGGTTTCCCGATTATCGGTGTAGGCGGTATTGTGAGCGCCGACCATGCCCTGGCCACCCTGCGCGCCGGCGCCGATCTCATACAGGTGTATACCGGATTCGCCTATCGTGGACCCTTGCTCGTGGAGGAGATTCTGAATGCGCTCGCACAAAAACGTCGCGATGAGACGGTGCCGACCGTGACTGCCGCGGCATGATCAGCGCGGATCTGATCGAGCGGTTTCAGCGCGACGGCGCCGTGCGCATACCGCAGCTGCTGGGCGCCGGCGAGATCGCGGAACTGCGCGCCGGCATCGATTTGAACCTCGCCCAGCTGAGCCCCCGCGCCAAGGTGGCCAGCAGCCCCGACGATCCCGGACGCTTCGTCGAGGACTTCTGCAATTGGCGGGAGAATCCCCACTACCGGCGCGTCATCTTCGAGTCGGCCTTGGCGGATACGGCGGGGCGCCTGATGCAGAGCAGGACGGTGCGCCTGTATCACGATCACATGCTCACCAAAGAGCCCGGCACGCGGCAGCCGACGCCCTGGCACCAGGACCAGCCTTACTACAACATCGAGGGCAGGCAAAACGCCAGCTTCTGGATACCGGTCGATCCGGTGAGCCGCGCATCGACCCTGGAGTTCATCGCGGGGTCGCACCGCGGACCCTGGCTGATGCCCCGCTCGTTCATGGACTCGCAGGCGAAATGGTTTCCGGAGGGCACGCTCGCCGATCTGCCCGATATCGAGGCGCACCGCGCCGACTTCCCCATTCTGGGCTGGGAACTCGAGCCGGGCGATGCCGTGTGCTTTCACATGCTGACGCTGCATGCGGCGCGCGGAGTCGAGGGGTCTAGGCGCCGGCGCGTGTTCTCCGTGCGCTTCCTAGGCGACGACGTCACGCATGCGCCGCGGCGCTGGAAAACATCCCCGGATTTTCCCGGGTTGGCGGACGAATTGCCTCCCGGCGCTCCGATGAATCATCCGCTCTTTCCCGAACTGTGGCGCGCGGCGTGAGCGCATCGACCGGCCCGCTGCATAGTCTCGCAGCCGGATCAGAGTAAACTTTGGAGCACGCATGAGCCAAACCAACCCGTCGATCGACTCAAACCGCAATGCCGGCAGCGGCGCCCGGCGCGGCGCCCAGGTGCTCGAGCGATTGCGCGAGCATCCCCCGACCATATGGTACCGGGGGGAACAGGTCCGCGACGTCACGACCCATCCGGCGCTGCGCGGCGGCGTCGATACGCTGGCGCGCCTGTACGACCTGCAGTGGCAGCACGCGGACAAGACCCTGTTCGATTCACCCTCGAGCGGACGCAAGGTTGCGCGCTCGTTCATGCTGCCGAAGACCCGCGATGAGCTGCACAGCATCTCCGTCGCCATGATGGTGTGGGAGCATCACACGCACGGCATGATGGGCCGTGTGCCCGACTACATCAACCGCGCGATGACGGGATATGCGGCCGGCGCCGCATTTCTGGGCGAGGCGGACCCGCGCTTCGGCGCGAATGCCGTTCGCTACCACGAATATCTGCGCGAGCACGACCTTTGCCTCACCCACACGCTCATTCCGCCCCAGGCGAACCGCGCAGTGAACTCGGCGCGTCAGGCCGATCCATTTCTCGCCGCGCGGGTCAAAGAGGAGACCGACGCCGGTATCGTCATCCGCGGCTGCAGGATGCTGGCAACGCTGCCGATCTCGGATGAAATCATGGTGTTTCCGTCGACGCTGCTGAAGAGCCCCGAGGAAGACGCACCCTATGCCTTCGGCTTCTCGATTCCGAACCACACCCCCGGTCTGCGATTCATCTGCCGGGAGAGCGTCGACTATGGACGCTCCCATTTCGACCACCCGCTCGGTTCGCGATTCGAGGAGATGGACGCCGTCGTGATCTTCGACGACGTGTTCGTGCCGTGGGAAAACATACTGCTGTACCGCGACGTGAACCGGTGCAACCAGGCATATGCCCGCACCGGCGCGGTCGTGCACATGACGCACCAGGTCGTCGTGAAGAACATCGCCAAGGCCGAGTTCATGCTGGGGCTGGCCCACCTGCTCGTCGATTCCATCGGCGCCGAGGGATTTCAGCACATTCAGGAGAAGCTCGCGGAGCTGTGGGTCAACATGGAGACCATGAGGGCTTTCCTGCGCGCCGCGGAAGCCGATGCCGCGCTCGATGAATGGGGGGTCATGCGCCCGGCATGGAACCCGCTCGATGCGGCCCGCAATCTGTTCCCGCGCCTCTACCCCCGCATGGTCGAAATCATTCAGCAGATCGGCGCATCGGGCCTGGTCGCGATGCCGGTCGAAGCCGACCTCAAGGGTCCGCTGGCCGCGGACATCAAGCACTATTACCAGGCGGCGCGCGCCGAGGCCTTTGATCGCATCCCGCTGTTTCGCCTGGCGTGGGACGCCTCCCTGTCGGCGTTCGCCTCGCGCCAGGTCCTTTACGAGCGCTTTTTCTTCGGCGACCCAGTGCGCATGGCTGGAGCCCTCGTGGCCAGCCACAAGTCCGAGATACTGGAACGGGCAGAGCGCGTGAGCGCCTTCGTTCGCGAGGGGCGCGATGAGGCCTTTGCAGGCGCCGGCCGCTGAGCCGGCCCCACGGGCGATGCGTCGACTGAAAGTGCAATGATGAAAGCCAGAACGCCGGATTCGCGCGCCTTTCGCGATGCCCTTGGCATGTTCGCCACCGGCGTCGCCGTCGTGGCCACCCATGTCGACGGGCAGATACACGCCATGACGGCGAACGCGGTGTCCTCGCTTTCGCTGGAGCCGCCGCTGGTGCTGTTCTGCCCCGCGAAGCGCGCGCGGTTCTCGCAGCTGCTGCCGCGGGCCGAGGGATTTTCAGTCAACTTTCTGCGCGACGAACAGGAAGCGCTGTCGACCTATTTCGCGGGAGGTTGGCAGGAGGCCGCGCCTCCACCCCACCGTTTCGTCACCACCGATGGCCTGCCCCGCCTGGAAGGCAGCCTGGCGTCGCTCATGTGCACTCGCCGCGACATACTCGAGGGCGGCGATCATTGGCTGGTGACCCTGGAAGTGCGCCAGCTGCACCGAGGGGTCGAGCCGCTGAGACCCCTGCTGTTTTTCGGGGGGCAATACCGGCGGGTGGACCGCCGGGTTGGAACGCGGGCTCCCGATCTCGCCAATACCGCCGACGAACCGGTGCAGATGTACTACCACGATCGATAGCCGTCGCGCGGCTGATGGCTGCGCGGCCTCAACGCTTGCGCATCGTCAATGCCTTGAGGAACTGGTAGTAGAACTCCACTCCGGCGTAATACGATTCGACCTTCAATCGCTCGTCCCTGCCGTGCATGCGCACGTCGTCGCGATCGATTGCCACACCACTGATGCCATAGCTCGGAATGCCCGCCATCATGGTGTGGATGCTGTCCGAGGCACCGGTCTCCATGATCGGAACGACCGGAGCACCGGGCCACAGCCTCGCCGCTACGCTGCGCAGTGCGTCCATGACATCCGCCCGTAGCGGCGGCGGAATCATGGCTTTGCGATCCGAGCCGTGATCCGACAGCTCGCCCGCATCGCTTCGGTAGCGCACGCTGAGCCCGGGGTCGTCGAAGATCTTCACCAGCGCCAGGCGGATCTCCTCCTGCGAATGACCCGGGAAGATCCGGCAATTGACATTCGCTTCGGCGCGCTGTGGCAGCGCATTGAAGGCATGGCCGCCGCTCAGCATGGTGGCGACGCAAGTGGTGCGCATCGTGGAGTTATAGCGCGGGCTTTGCGACAGCCGTTGAATGGCCGCCGGGTCGGGGCGCGCCGCCAAGACGGCGCGAATGTCGGCGGCAACCTGCGCGGGCTCGACCAGCGCCATTTGCGTGAAATATTCGCGCGTGACGGCATTCAACTCGAACGGAAACTGTGCGCTCTGCAGCTTTGCGAGGGCGTCGGCCACGTGATAGATGGCGTTGTCGGGTCGCGGCAGCGAACTGTGCCCGCCGGGATTGGTCGCGAGGATCTGGTAGTCCGCATAGAGCTTTTCGGTCGCCTCGAATTCCACCGCCACCGGCTTATCGTGCTCCGTGACCACTCCGCCCGAGTCCGGGTTGAGCGCGAACTCGGCGTCGATCAGATCGCGGCGATTCTTCAGCAGCCATTCGACGCCGTTCGAAGTGCCGCCCTCCTCATCCGCGGTGAGCGCCAGGATGATGTCGCGATCCGGTACGAACCCCTCGTTCTTCAGGCGAATGAAGTTGGTCACCACGATGGCGTCGCTGTCCTTCATGTCCTGGGTTCCGCGGCCGTAGTAATAGCCGCCCTGCTCGACGAATTGGAAGGGGTCCGTGGTCCAATCCTCGCGCCTCGCCTCCACCACGTCCAGGTGGCCGATGATCAGCAGGGGCCGCTGTTTCGACCCTGCCTTGCCCCGGTAGCGCGCGACCATGTTGCCCTTGCGGTCATTGGGCCCCACCACGATTACATCGGCAGGCGGGAATCCGGCATCGAGCAGGCGCCGCGCCATCGCTTGTGCAGCGACGGTCGTGCTTCCGATAGAATCCGTGGTATTGATCTCGATCAGCTGCTTGAATATGTCGTGCGCCATCGCGCGAACCGCGGCGTCGTTCTGCGGTGTGGCGCACCAAGCGCTCTGCGCCCCGAGTGCGAGGAGGAGCACGATCGAGGTCAGGCGAGCGCAATGAATCAAGTGTTGTTCTCCGGCTCGAGCCAAAGAACGAGGATGTCGCTTATGTCCGCCCGAGTCAATCGAACGACGCGCATCGCGCGGCGAATGCTTCCGGTCGCGGGCCTGCTCGCGCTCGCCGGCGGTGCGCAGGCGCAGACGGCGGCACCGCCGCAGGTGCAGACGGCGCGGCCGCAGCTGCTGCTGTTCCACGGGCACATTCTGACCATGGATCCGAGCGACTCCATCGCCCAGGCCGTGGCGGTCCGGGATGGAAAGATCATCGCGGTCGGCACGGACCGAGAGCTCCTGCGCCTCGCCGGCGCGGCGACGCTGCGCATCGATTTGAACGGTCGTACGGCAACACCGGGACTCATCGACAGCCATGCCCACATCGCCGACGGCGGCGTCGAGGAGCTCTACCACGTGCGCCTCAGCGACGCATCGACGGTCGCAGAAGTCGTGCGCCGGGTACGCGCGGGGATTGCGCGACTCCAAGCGGGCGAATGGCTGCAGGGGGACGGCTGGGACGAGGGCAAGCTCGCCGAGCGGCGCTACCTCACGGCGGCCGACCTCGATGCCGTATCGCCGAACAATCCGGTGTGGCTGATGCACACCACCGGCCACTACGGCGTGGCGAACTCGGCGGCCCTGCGACTCGCCCACATCACGGCGCAGACCCCGGATCCGGTCGCGGGCACCATCGACCGCGACGCTCGCGGCCTGCCGACCGGTGTCCTGAAGGAGGCGGCCAAGAATGCAGTGATCGATCTCATCCCTGCGCCCACGCCGGATCAGCAGCGCGCCGGCATCATGCACAGCATCGAACTCCTGCACCGCGAGGGCATGACCGCGGTCAAGGATCCCGCCATCGATCGGCCGATCTGGGACGCCTACCAAGAGCTGCTGCGCGCAGGCAAGCTGAAGGAGCACGTCTGCGTCCTGTGGTATGCGGGCAGCACGCTCCCCTCCGCCCGCGCCGCACTCCAGGAGATTCTGGCGCTGCCGCGCCCGCCTCAGTCCCTGGGAGACGGACGGCTGCTCTCCTGCGGCGCCAAGATCTTCATGGACGGAAGCGGCGGCGCGCGCACGGCCTGGGTGTACCGGGACTGGAACAAGCATTCGACGGGCATCGATACCGGAAACACGGGCTATCCGGCGATCGATCCGGAGGTCTATCGGCAGGTGGTGCGCATGTTCCACCAGGCCGGCGTGCACGTGGGCACTCACGCGGTCGGCGACCGGGCGATCGATTGGGTGGTCGATACCTACGCGCAGGTGCTCGCGGAGACGCCGACCGTGGGCCTCAGGCACAGCATCATCCACGCCAATATCCCGACCGACCATGCGATCGAGACCATGGTCGAACTCGAAAAAAAATATGATGCGGGCTACCCGGAGGCGCAGGCGCCCTTCATGTGGTGGATCGGCGACACCTACGCCGGCAACTTCGGGCCGCAGCGTTCGCTGCGGCTGGTGCCTCTGAAGAGCTTTGTGGACCACGGCATCCGCTGGGGCGGGGGCTCGGATTATTCGGTCACGCCGCTGCCGGCGCGCTTCGGATTGTGGGCGTCGGTCGAACGCGAGACGCTGCTGGGAACCTATGGCCCGCGCCCGTTCGGCACGGCCGAGTCGGTCGACATCCACGCGGCCCTGCGCTCCTATACGGTGTGGGGCGCTCGTCAGCTGTTTCTGGAAGATCGGATAGGCTCGCTCGAAGTCGGCAAGGATGCCGATATCGCCGTTTGGGATCGGAACATGTATGACATGCCCGCGCGCGAGCTGCGCAATCTGCACTGCGAACTCACGATCGTACACGGTGAAGTGGTCTACGATGCGGCGCATCCATGAGGAGGCGGCGCCGGCCGCGCGCCTCCGGCGAATCGAGCCAGATGCTATTCTGTGAGGCGCTGGAGCGGCAGGCGCTCGTCAAAGAAGCGATGCAAAAATGACCAGGAAAACCAACCGCCCGGTGACGCGCACCGCCGCGGAAGCCGCGGTACAGACCCTGCTGCGCTGGGCCGGGGAAGACCCGCATCGCGAAGGTCTGCGCGAAACGCCGAAGCGCGTCGTGAATGCCTACCGCGACTGGTTCTCGGGATACTCGAGCAACCCCAGTGAATACCTGCGCAGGACCTTCGAGGAGGTAGAGGGCTACGATGAAATGGTGGTGCTGCGCGATATCGCATTCGAATCATTTTGCGAGCACCACATGGCGCCGATCATCGGCCGTGCGCACGTGGGCTACCTGCCCACCGCCCGTGTCGTCGGGATCAGCAAGCTCGCGCGCGTCGTCGACGGCTTCGCACGCCGCTTCCAGGTGCAGGAGAAACTCACCGCGCAAATCGCGGGCTGCATCAACGACGTGCTCAGGCCGCGCGGTGTCGGTGTGGTCATCGACGCGGTTCACCAGTGCATGACCACGCGCGGAGTGCACAAGCGCGGCGTGTCCATGGTCACCAGTAAGATGGTTGGAACGTTTCGCGCCGATGCCAGCACCCGCGCGGAATTTCTGCGCTTCATCGACATCGAAGGCAGCACGCTGCGCTGAGCGACCGCCCCCGGCTGGTCAGCGCAGCTTGCGCTCGCCCCCGACGCTGCCGCGCGCTGGAATCACATCCACGGAAAAACTGTAATTGTGGCGTTCGCCGGGCTGCAGCGCGCCTACGCCGACCACTTGACGGGCGATTTTCTCGCCCTTTTCATTGGTGATCGAGACGACGACGCAGTATTCGCACTGCTCACCGCGGCCCGGATGATGAATCGAGCCTTCGATCCGCATTGCCGGCACCCCTTCGGATTGGGGCTCGGCGTTGGCGGCATTGAACCGCAGGTGATGCTGGCATCCGGGGCAAATGGCCGCGCTTTGCAATACCGTCGCCTTGCAGTGCGGGCATACTCGTGTTGCGCCAAGGGTGCCTTGACGAACGACGCTCATCAGGCGGGCTCCTTAGCTGCCGCCGGCCGCCGTACCCGGCATCTTCAGGGCTTTCTCTTCATCCCAGCCGAATTCAACGTGGCCGCGCATGCGCGAGCCGGCCGCGACCGTGATCGACCCGGCCTTGACGTCGCCGACGATGACGCCGCCCTCCAGTACATCCACTCGTTTCGCGGACTCGATGTTGCCCTGCAGCTCGCCGCCTACCACGACGATGCCCGCCAGCACCTGACCCGTCAGGTGAGCACCAGAGTCCATGGTGAAATTGCCGTCGATACGTACATCGCCTTTGAAGCGCCCGGCCATGCGAACGTTGCCGGAGCCCTCTATTTTGCCTTCGATCGACAGGTTCGCAGCAATCACCGATTCGCCGCCCTCGCCGCGCTCGCGGGGCGTGGGCCGGCGCACGGCCGCGCCATCGCTCGCGCTGCGCTCCGGCAGGCTGCGCTCCGCCGGCGTCGTCAGGGAGGGCTGAGCGGCGGCGGCCGACCCGGGCGTCAGTGGTTCTTTGCGTGCTGCCGGCGCAGGGGTGGGTTTTTCATTCCATAGTGCCATGACTCGACTCTCCCGCTTGTGAGGTGACTAAAGCGTACACGCTAACCTTGGAAAATGTCATTGGGCCACTGTCTTATATTGGAGACGGGGCCTCCCGTATTGGAGACGGGACCTCCCGACGGGTGGCGCTCCCCCGGGGGCGGGCCCCTGCGGGTGCTCTCTCCGGGTGGGGTGGTCCCCCTCGGATTACCCCCAAGGGCGCTCCCTACGAACGTCCCCTGCAGGTTTCAGGTTTCCCGGGGACGTCCCGGATACCAATTCCACCGCCCCGCAATGCTCATGAAGGCAGGGACCACGAGTGCCCGGATCACGCTGGCGTCGACCAGCACCGCGACGCACAGTCCGACACCGATCATTTTCAGGGCCGGCAAGTCCGCAGTGACGAACGCGCCGAATACCACGACCATGATCAAGCCCGCGCCGGTGATGACCGGACCAACGGCGGCGAGACCTTCGACCGTCGCGCGGTCGTTATCGCCGTGCAGCGCGAACTGGCGCTGAATCCGGAACAGCAGGAACAGCTCGTAGTCCATCGACAGCCCGAAGCTCAGGCAAAATATCATCAAGGGTACCTCGAGCGGTATCGACGCAAACGGCCGCTCCAAACCGACCAAACCGTGCAGCCAGCCGAACTGGAAGATGGCGACCACCACGCCATAGCCGGCGGCAATGGCGAGCAGATTCGCGATCACGGCCTTGAGCGGCAGGATGTACGAGCGGAATGCGCTGAACAGGAGCACCAAGGTCGTGAGGATGACGAAGCCGAACACCTTGGGAAAGCTCTTCCACATGTAGTCGCTGAAGTCGTTGTAGTAAGCCGGTGTGCCTCCGATCGCGACGGTGAATGGCCCATTAAGCTCGATGGACTTGAGGTCGCGGGCCAATTGCTGAATCCGCTGCATCGGCAACCCGTTCGCCGGGGTGACCTCGAACAGTGCGGCCCGCCCGTCGCGGCTCAAGTACAGATCGGCCGCGGCCCCGCGAGCCGTGAGCGGCGATGCCACTTCCGCGACGCGCGGATCGTGCTTGAGCCGCGCGAGATAGTCATCGAGGGCGGCGGCGTGCTTGGGGGCAAGCACCGGCTCTGCGTCGGTGGCGCGCACCAGCACGCGCACCTTGAACGCCGTATTGTCCGGGCGCTGCTCGGACAGCAAATCGGCGCCCACGCGCGATTCCAGGTGCTTCGGCATGAACCACGATTCGTTGCTGAAGCCGCTGTGGGCGCCGAACACCGGCAGGGCGAGCAGCACCACCGCACCGGAGGCGGCCAGCAGCGTCCGCAGCGGCCGCCGCACGATCCATCCGGCGAGCCTGGCCCACCCGGTTGCCCGGCGGCTGCGCGACGTTGCCGAACGCCGGATGATGGGCCAGCGTTCGATCCGATCGCCGAGCAGCGCCAGGCATGCGGGCAGCAAGGTCAGCGCGGCGAGCACCGAGACCAGCACCACCAGGGCGCCGCCGACCCCGACGCTGCGCGTCTCCAAGATGGGGCTGAACAGCAATCCCAGCAGACCGATCGCCACGGTCGAGCCCGACCAGAGGATAGTGGTGCCCGCCTCCGCCACGGTCTCGGCGACCGCCTGCAGCGCGGGCTCATGCCTCAGCCTCTCGCGATAATCCTCGACCATCAGCAGGGAGTAATCGATGCCGACCGCGAGCCCGATCATGGTGACGACGTTGCCCAGCAGATTCGAGACCGGCATCGCCTGAGCCAGCACGAACGCGAGCCCCAGAGACACGCGCGTGGTCGCGAGACCCATCAGAAACGGCAGCGCGGCGGCGATCAAGGTGCCGAATGCGAGAATCAGAATGCCGAGGGTGAGCGGCAGCGCGCGCTTCTCCGCATGATCGCCGCTGTCCGCACTCGAGGTGTTGATATCGAAGTCGGCTGCCGGACCGCCCGTGACCGCAACCTGGGCCTGCGGATCAAGCGCGCTCAAGCGCGCGCGCAGCGGTGCAACCGCGGTCCGCACGATGGGCACCGCGCGCTGCTGCCCCACGACGTCGGTTGCATCGAGGCCCACCAGCAGCACCGTCTGATGCCCGCCCGGTGCGCGCAAGTGCGGATCATGGAAGTCCGCGTAGGCGGCGACCTGTTTGACGACGCGGAGGCCGCGCAGCGACTGCGCCGCATCGCGGTCCCAGGCCAGGAATTCCGGGTCGTCGATCGAGAATCGGGGGCTCGCCACCGCGACGATCAACGGCTCCAGGAACGGGTTGCTGAAATCGGAGCGGAGCGCTTGGGTGACTGCGTAGGAGGGACTGCCGTAGAGCCCGGAGGTGCCGTTTTGCGACGCGCTCTGGAAGTTGCCGGCCCCCCAGATCCCCAGCGCAATGGCGAGGGCCCACGCGGCAAGCACGCTTCGAGGGTGCCTGCCGATGAAGGCGCCAAAGGGGTGAAAGGCACGGTTCATGAATTGCTCAAAACGGGTAGTTGATTCCCGTGAAGACGCCCACGCCCTCGGAGCCATACCCGATATCCACATATCCTACGACGAACGGGCTGGCAATCCCGCGAAAGCCGAGGCCGCCGGCATGGTGCAGGTTCGCCACCGGGGAGTCCCTCGAGTGTTCAAACACTTCGCCAACGTCCACGAACGGCGTCACCTCGACGTTGAGATGCGTGCCCAATGCATCGACGGCGAGCACTCGCTTGCGGTATTCCATGCTGGCGGAAAATGAATTGCGCCCGTAAAAGCGCCCCTCGCCGCAGTCGCGCAGCGGCTGGTTTTCAGCGAGGACGCTTTGTTCGCCGCCGATATTCGACAGACTCCAGAACGGCACGTCCGTGGCCCCCGGCATGTAGCGCAGCGCCATGTGGGCGATGATGATATTCCCGGGCGCCGGCGACCACAGCTGCCGCGCATCGGCCCCGGTCACGCTGTACAGCGAGGACTCGAACACCCCGTCCTGCGCGGCCACGCCGCCGAAGATCACATATTGGCCGCCGCGCGTCGGAATGATCGTATCGTCGCGCGTGTCATAGATGATTTCGACACGGTTCAGCGTCTCGTGAGTGGTTCCGACGCCCAGAATGGACCCGAAGCGACCCTGCAGCGATTCGATGCCGGCGAGCGTCCCGGGCTGCACCTGGACGTCTCGATCACGAATCGTATAGGCAATCTGCCATACATGGCTCAAATTCCAGCCCACCGTGGTCTGCACGTATTTCTGTTGCAGCGTGTAATTGGTGACGTCGTACGAGGGCGAGTTGTTGCCGATGCCGTAGAAGCGCGGAGTGCCGCTGCGGTCATATACGAGGCTGGCATCGAAGGACCACCGGGTGTCGCGCCGAATCCCCGATTGATATTCATAGTTGAATTGGCTTTCGACGCGCTGCTTCGCCCCCGCAACCAAGGACCATTGCGTGTCGTCGGACAGAAATGCGTAGATGCTGCCGCTGACTCCGACACCGAAGAACGGATTGTAGTTGACATCGGGTGCAATGATTTTGCGGATCTGCCCCTGATCGTCCGTCACCAGCCGGGTCGGAATCAGCCCGAGCGTCGTGCCGCTGTTCGGATCGTGGTCGATGTCCGGTACCGGAATGAAGGGCGCGGTGGACGGATCGAACCATCTGGCGATCCCCTGCGGCGGGTCATCCGCCGCTCGCGCAGAGTGCGCCGCGGCGAGCGCCGCGGCCGCGGCGACCCACACCGGGGCCGGACCGGCGAGCCTCACGCGTACGGCCTCAATCGCCACCACCATGCAAGGCGCCGGTTGTCCACGGCGGCATGGACTATAATGCGGTGTGCAAAATGATGGGGCGTAAACACTTGTTTGAACATCTCGACCGCTTGAATCCCGATGCTATTCTTGGACTGATGGCGAAGTATCGCGCCGATGCATTCTCGCAAAAAGTCGACCTAGGCGTCGGCGTCTATCGCGATCTGAGCGGCAACACACCCGTCCTTCAGTGTGTACGCCGCGCCGAGCAGATCGTCCTTAAGTCCCAGTCGACGAAATCCTACGTCGCCGCGGCCGGCCGCGAGGAATTCAACAGCGCCGTGGAGGATCTGGTGCTGGGCGCCTCGCATCGCGCGCGCCGCGATCGGCGCGCCCGAACCGTGCAGGCGCCGGGCGGCTGCGGCGCCCTGCGCGTCGGCGCCGAACTCATCCGGGCAGCCGCCCCGTCCTCGACGGTGCACGTGAGCGATCCGACCTGGGGAAACCACACGCCCCTGCTCGGCAGCTCGGGGCTGAAGCTCGAGCGCTATCCATATTACGATGCAAAAGCGCACGCGCTGCGCTTCGATGCGATGCTGGAGCGATTGGAGCGGGCGCCCGCGGGCGATGTGGTTTTGGTGCACGCCTGCTGCCACAACCCGTCGGGTGCGGATCTGACCGACGGTCAGTGGAAAGTCCTGACCGAGCTGCTGCAGCGCCGGCGGCTCACGCCGTTCCTCGATCTCGCCTATCAGGGCTTCGGCACCGATTTGACCGCCGATGTGGCCGGCGTCCGCGCGGTCACCGAGGTCCTGCCCGAAGCGCTCATCGCCGTGTCGCACTCCAAGAATTTGGGTCTATACCGTGAGCGCGTCGGTGCGCTGATCGTGATCAGCGAGAATGCATCCCGGGCCGACGCCGTGCAAAGCCATGTGCTGCAGATCGCGCGCAGCATCTATTCGATGCCGCCGGACCACGGCGCGGCGATTGCCGCGTGCATCTTCGCCGACCCGGAGCTGCGGCAATCCTGGATCTCGGAGCTCGTGCAAATGCGCGGCCGGATTCAGGACATGCGCGCCCTGCTGGCGGGCCACCTGCGGGCGCTGACGCGCGACGGCTCGTTCGATTTCATCGAGACGCAGCACGGCATGTTTTCGCTGCTGGGCGTGTCCGTCGCGGCGGTCGATGCGCTGCGCGACAAGCATCACATCTACATGACGGCCGACAGCCGCATGAATCTTGCCGGGATCATGCCCCACAACGCGGCCTACGTGGCCGAATCGATCGCCGCGGAGCGGTTCGTCTAGGTTCGTCTCGGCGGCGCGCGCGGCTATGCGCCGAGGGCTTGGCTCAGCGCGGTCACTTCGGCGGCGGATTCATGCATCACGCTCAAGGTGCGCGTCCCGCTCAGCCCCAAGCGGGCGCTCGAAGGCAGGCCGTCCAGCGCCGCTTCGAGCACGGGCAAATCCGCCGAATTTTCGGCCATCAATACGGCGACTGCGACGATGTCGCTCAAATCGGACGCCTCAGGCTCGGTTCGCGCGTGATCTTCCTGCTCGCCGACCGCCTGTGCCATGGCCTCGGGAAAATCCCAGTTCTCCAGGATCGCCTTGCCGATGGCGGGATGCCACTCTCTGATGATCTCATCGAGCGTGGCGGCGTCGGCGAACAGCTCGGGATGGCCCGTGGCGCGCGTCAGCACGTAGAGCTTGCCGATGCCGTGCATCATGCCGGTCAGCATGGCCTCATCCGGGTTGATCGGAGTGCACGTGCGGGCCAGCACGAATCCGAACGCGGCGACCAGAGTGCTGCGCTGCCAAAGATCCTGCAGATAGTGCTCCAGGCCGGCGAGCTTATTGCTGTTGCGGATCTGTCCCATGGCGAAAGAGATCGACGCGCTGCGCACCATGTTGTAGCCGATGCGGTTGATGGCCGTGCGCAGATCGGTCACCGTGCGGCCGCTGCGATTGAACGACGCGGAATTGGAGATGCGCAGCAGCCGGGCGGCCAGTGCCGGCTCGGAACCCACCACACGCACGACCTGTTCCAGGGACGAGTTTGGGTCTGACAGAATGCGGCGCACGCGGACCGCGATTTCCGGAAACGAGGGCAGATCCACCTTGCCGCCGGACAACTCCGCTGCCAATGACCTGATGAAATCGAAGGCAACATTGGAGGGCGTCTGCAATGGGATGCTCGTCAATTCGCACTCTCTGTGGTCAACGGCGAACCGCCCGCCATGGATGCGGCGGCTCCAAGACCGCTAAATCGACAGGAGATCGGCAAACTTGAGGCCTCCGCTGTCGATTTCGCCGGATGCCGGCGCGCGGTTTGGGGGACCGGCTTGCGCGTACCGGTTGGGGGGCCGGTCGGACTGGTTGGGGTACCGGCTCCGGCTACCGGATCCGTGCTGCGCTCAACGCGTCACCGCAGGCCGGCTGCTGAAGCGCTGGCGCACCTCGCCGTCATGAGTACGTTCGGTAAAGCGGCCCGGGCAATACGCTGAAAGCACCCGCCGCCAAAACGTCACGGCACTCGGATTGCGCTGATACTCCACGATCTCCCAATCGCCGGCAAAGCGGTCGAAGATCAGTTTGGCGGCATCGCGGCCGATGCCGACCCGGCGGTACTGCTTGCGCACGAAGAACTCGGACATGTGGTAATTCACCGCGGCCTCGCCCGAAGCGGCCACCAGCGGGCGCGTGACCAGCGCAAAACCCACGGGCTCGGAACCCTTGAGTATGAGCAGCGGATGCGAATGGTCGCTGGAGAACCAATGCGCAAAAATCTCATCTTCGTGCGGGTTGTCCCCGCCGAGCACGGAATACAGGCCGGTGTTCAGGTCGGCCAGCGCCTCGATGTATTCCGCGTAAACATTCTGGATCCACTGGCGATCCTTCTTCGAATGTCTACAGTCGCGAATGCTGACGAGCAACGAAGCCATTTCCCCATCGCTAGAAAACACACTGCCCGGGCGAACGCACCACGTTGGCCGTCCGCCCGGGCATGGGATCAGCTATCGAAGCAAGTTACTGCTTCGGAGCCGAAGCTGCCGATGCTGCCGATGCTGCGTCGGCAGCGGCGCTCGCGGCGGCGGCGGAATCAGCGGCGGCGGAAGCAGCCGATCCTTCCGGTGCTGCCGGCATGGCGGCAGGCGGCGGAGTGGCTTCGGTCGTGGGAGCAGGAGCCTCGGTCTTGCTGCCGCAGGCACTCAGCACGAATGCAGCGACAAGAGCGCTTAAAGCAAGTTTAGTCTTCATCTATCGATACCCCAGAAATTTGATGATAAAAGTTAAAGGCCGAGCATGTTGTATTGGGCTTCCACCCAACTGTCCGAGGCGATTTTAGAGGGTTTCGGCTCAATTTCATATCTCTTTCGCCATTCCGAGGCGCCTTTGACATCGGAAACGCGCGGCCCGGGTTAACCTTCCCCCCTGTGGCGGGCGGGCGCGGCGGGCGCATACTTCCGGAGCAAGTGGGAAAAACGAGAAGGAGTCAACGTGTCCGAGGTCAGTCTGGATGAGCTCTATGTTCAGCATTTGCAGACGCTGATGCGACGCGCCGAGCGGGCGCTCGCGGCCAGCGGCTTCGATGCATTGGTCATTCACGCCGGGCGTGCACCCACCCAATTTCTGGACGATCAAGACTATCCGTACAAGGTCAACCCGCATTTCAAAGCCTGGGTGCCGATAGTGGACAATCCGAGCTGTTTGTTGATCTATTCGCCGGGCATGCGGCCGCGGGTACTGTTTCATCAACCCAACGACTACTGGCACAAGCCGGCCAGCCTCCCGCAAGAGCCATGGACGGGCGCGGTCGACCTTACGGCAATGCCCGATCCGGCCCAGGCGCCCGCACACTGGGCCAAGCTCGGCCGTGCGGCCTTCATCGGCCCGAACGAGTGCTTCCCGGACGCTGGACCGCAATCGGTGAACAACCCTGAGCTGCTCGCGCGCCTGCACTACGATCGCGCGGTCAAAACGGACTATGAGCTCGAATGCCTGCGCCGGGCGAGCGCGTTGGGCGCCCGCGGGCACCTCGCGGCGCTCGCAGCCTTCCGCCGCGGGGCATCCGAATACGAGGCTCACATGCAGTATCTGGAGGCCTGTGTGCGGCGTGAGGAGGAGATGCCCTACAACAACATCGTGGCGTATAACGAGCACGCTGCGGTGCTGCACTATCAGCATCTCGACCGGCGCCCGCCCCAGCCGCTGCGCTCATTTTTGATCGACGCCGGTGCGCAGTTTCGCGGCTACGCGTCGGACATCACACGCACCTACGCCGCGGCCCCCGGGCCATTTGCCGATCTCGTTGCGGGTCTGAACGCCGCTCAGCTGCGCTTGTGCGCGGAAATCGTCGCGGGGCGCGATTACCGCGAGGTGCACTTGTCGGCGCACCGGCTCCTCGGCGACCTGCTGCTTCAGACCGGATTGACCAGGCTGCCGGGGCAAGCCGCCCTGGAGCAGCGCGTGACCAGCGTGTTTTTCCCGCACGGGATCGGCCATCTGCTGGGACTGCAAGTCCACGACGTCGGCGGCGTGATGGGCGACTTGCAGGGCGGCGAGCGCAAACGTCCCGACGGCCATCCCTACCTGCGGCTGACGCGCATGCTCGAGCCGGGGGTGGTCGTGACGGTCGAACCCGGCATCTATTTCATCGACCTGCTGCTGGGGGCCGCCCATGCGGATGAGCGGCGCTCGCTCATCAATTGGGAGGCTGTTGAGGAGCTTCGGCCGTATGGCGGAATTCGCATCGAGGACAACGTCGTGACGACCGCGGCGGCGCCTGAAAACATGACCCGCGATGCATTCGCCCGGCTCGCCGCGTGAAGGCAGCCAGGCGGGGCAGGAGCCTAGGCGGCCGCCTTGGCCTTGCGGCGCTTCGGCGCCCCGGCCTTTGGGGCCGCCGCGGCCTGTTCCGCATCCCCGGCCTTCTTGGATTTCCTCGGTGCCTTGGGAACCTTGCCGCTCTGCGCGTCACCGGCCTTCTCCGCCGCGACCGGCATCGCCTCGACCAGCTGCATGAGCGCCATGCCGGCAGAGTCGCCCGGCCGGGGTTCCATCTTGAGGATCCGGGTATAGCCGCCGGCGCGCGCCTTGAAGCGCGGCCCGAGATCGGCGAACAGCTTCTCCACGACCGCATCATCGCGTAAGCGAGCGAACGCCAGCCGGCGCTTGGGTGCCGAATCGATCTTCGCGAGGGTAATCAGCGGTTCGACCACACGGCGCAATTCCTTCGCCTTGGGCACGGTCGTGCGAATGGTCTCATGACGCAGCAGCGAGGCCGCCATGTTGCGCAACAGCGCATGGCGATGGGATGAATTGCGCGATAACTGACGCCCGCTGTTTCGGTGACGCATGATTAAGGCCTTACTTCAATGATCTCGGGCACCGTGGTGCCGTGTTGCGATTATAAGCTGTCGCGCTCGTCATCGCGCTTCAAGCCCGGCGGCGGCCAGTTGTCGATCCGCATGCCGAGGGTCAAGCCGTGGCTTTCCAGGACTTCCTTGATTTCCGTCAGCGATTTCTTGCCCAGATTGGGCGTTCGCAGCAGTTCCACCTCGGTTCGCTGCACCAGATCGCCGATGTAGTGAATGTTCTCGGCTTTCAGGCAGTTCGCGCTGCGCACGGTGAGCTCGAGCTCGTCCACCGGACGCAGCAGAATGGGATCGAACTGAGTCTCGGTCGCCTTGGTGGTCGATTCGTCCTGCCCCTGCAAATCGACGAACACCGACAATTGGTCCTTGAGGATGCCGCCGGCGCGGCGAATCGCCTCTTCCGGATCGATGGTGCCGTTGGTTTCGATGTCGAGAATGAGCTTGTCGAGGTCGGTGCGCTGTTCGACGCGCGCGCTCTCGACGTTGTAAGTCACCTTGCGCACCGGACTGAACGAGGCATCGAGCTGCAGCCGCCCGATCGCGCGGGTCTGTTCTTCGAACGCCATCCGCTGCGCTGCCGGCCGATAGCCGCGCCCGCGCTCCACCTTCAGCGACATCGACAGCTCGCCGGCCTTCGTCAAATTGGCGATCACCAATTCCGGATTCAGGATCTCGACCTCGTGGTCTCCGGCAATGTCGCCGGCCGTGACCGGGCCCGGGCCCTTTTTGTGCAGGCGCACTTCCGACACGTCGCGAGTGTGCATGCGAATGGCCACCGCCTTGAGATTGAGCAGGATGTCGACCACGTCCTCCTGCACGCCCTCGATGGCGGTGTACTCATGCAGCACGCCCTCGATCTCGACTTCGGTAATGGCGGCGCCCGGCAAGGAGGACAGCAGTACTCGGCGCAAGGCGTTGCCCAGCGTATGCCCGAAGCCGCGTTCGAACGGTTCGATCACGATGCGCGCATGGCGCGGCGATACGGGCTGTACCTTGACGACTCGGGGCTTCAAAAACTCGTTGATCGATCCCTGCATGGAACACCCTCGCTAACTAACCAAAGGGAAACGCCGCAGCACCGGCTGCAATGCGTTACTTGGAATACAACTCGACGACCAGGCTCTCGTTGATGTCCGGCAGTATTTCCTGCCGGTCGGGAACCGACTTCAGCACGCCCGAGAACTTCTTGTCGTCCACTTCGACCCAATCCGGAAAGCCGACTTGGCTCGCAATCGTCAGCGCCGACTGCACTCGAGTCTGCTTCTTGGCTTTCTCGCGCAGATTGATCACATCGCCCGCCTTGCACTGGTACGAGGCGATGTTCACCAGTTTGTCGTTCACCGCCACGCCCTTGTGGCTCACCAGCTGGCGTGCCTCCGCGCGGGTCGCGGCAAAGCCCATTCGGTAGACCACGTTGTCGAGCCGGCATTCCAAAAATTGCAGCAGCGTCTCGCCGGTCGCTCCCGGACGGCCGGCGGCCTTTTGATAATAGTTGCGGAACTGGCGCTCGAGCACGCCGTACATGCGCCGCAGTTTCTGCTTCTCGCGCAACTGCAGGCCGTATTCCGACAGGCGCTGCTTGCGCTCGCTCTTGACGCCGCCCGGGGGCACCTCGAGCTTGCACTTGGACTCGAGCGGCTTCGCGCCGCTTTTCAGGAACAGGTCGGTTCCTTCGCGTCGAGAGAGCTTGCACTTCGGACCGGTATACTTTGCCATTGAGAACCCTTGAGCTAATCTTTTCGGACCAACAACTAGACGCGGCGCTTTTTCGGCGGACGACAGCCGTTATGGGGGATCGGCGTCACGTCTTCAATGTTGGTGATCTTGAGCCCGCAGCCGTTCAATGCGCGCACCGCCGATTCACGGCCCGGTCCCGGTCCCATGACCCGGACCTCGACGTTCTTCACGCCATGCTCCTGCGCCGCAGTCCCGGCGCGCTCGGCGGCCACCTGCGCCGCGAACGGGGTGGACTTGCGCGATCCGCGGAATCCGCAGCCGCCGGAGGTGGCCCAGGAGAGCGTATTGCCCTGCCGGTCGGTGATCGTGATGATCGTGTTGTTGAAGGACGCATGCACGTGCGCGATCGCATCCAGCACGTTCTTGCGCACCTTCTTGCGCGCCGGCTTGCCCGCCTGCGCACCGCCGGTTTGAGCGGCATTCTGCTTCTGCTCTGCCATGTATTTTCCTAGACCTTGCCCGGAGGCGCGTTCATCTTGACCGCCTGCTTGCGCGGACCCTTGCGGGTGCGGGCATTGGTGCGCGTGCGCTGACCGCGCAGCGGCAAGCCCTTGCGGTGGCGGATGCCGCGATAGCAGCCCAAGTCCATCAACCGCTTGATGTTCATCGACACCTCGCGGCGCAGGTCGCCTTCGACCGCGAATTTCGCGACCTGCGATCGCAGCGAGGCCACCTCGGCGTCCGTCAAGTCCTTCACCTTGACGCTGTACTTCACGCCTGCGGCATCGCAAATGCGCACAGCGCGGCTGTTCCCGATGCCGAATATATGGGTCAAACCGACGACGACATGCTTGTTCATCGGTATGTTGATGCCGGCGATACGCGCCATCTATTTCTCCCCCGTGCGGATGACTACAGCGCACGCGAAAAAGCGCGCAACTATATACGAAAAGCGCCCAGATATCAATTTATTAGCCATTGGCGGACCCATCTATCATTGTCCAACTATCCTTGGCGCTGCTTGTGCCGCGGATCCGACGAGCAAATGACGTACACGATGCCGCGACGCCGCACGATTTTGCAGTTCTTGCAGATCTTCTTGACCGAAGGACGAACTTTCATTTCCTACTCCCGATGCCCCGCAGGCTGGCCTTTTTCATCAGGCCCTCATATTGATGCGACATCAAATGCGACTGCGTCTGGGCCACGAAATCCATGACACCAACCACGATAATCAACAAGGAGGTGCCGCCGAACTGGAACGGGATGCTCGGGTTCACCATGCGGATGATTTCCGGAAGCAGACAGACCGCCATGATGTACAGGCCGCCCCAAAGCGTCAGACGCGTCAGCACCTTGTCCAGGTAGTCCCCCGTCTGCTGGCCGGGCCGGATGCCGGGGATGAATGCGCCGGCCTTCTTCAGGTTCTCCGCTGTATCGCGCGCGTCGTACACCAAAGCCACGTAGAAAAACGCAAAGCCGATGATCAGCAGCGCGAACAGCATGACATGCAGCGGCTGGCCGTAGCCGAGGATGGCGGCGATCTTTTGCAGGGTGCGCTGGATGGCATTAGGGTTCGGGCTGTTGCCGAAGAACTGCGCGATGGTGGCGGGGAACACCAGCAGGCTCGAGGCGAAAATCGGCGGGATGACGCCGGCCATGTTCAGCTTGAACGGCAGATGCGTGCTTTGACCCTGCATCATGCGCCGGCCCATCTGCCGCTTGGCGTAATTGACCTGAATCTTGCGTTGAGCGCGCTCCACGAAGACGCAGAACAGCGTGACCAGCACCACGACCACCAGGATCAGCAGCACGATCAGCGGATTCATCTCGCCGGATCGCACCATTTCCAGCGTATTGCCGATGGCGCGCGGCAGCCCCGCAATGATGCCGGCCACGATGATCATGGTGATGCCGTTGCCGATGCCGCGCTCGGTGATCTGTTCGCCCAGCCACATCACGAAAATGGTGCCCGTGGTGATCGAGATGGTCGCGATGAACAGGAACTGCGGCCCTGGGTTCGGCACGAGATTGCCGCCCGAGTTCTGGATCGCGAGGGCGGCGCCGAAGCCCTGAAAGCCCGCGAGGAGCACCGTCCCGTAGCGCGTGTACTGCATCAGTTTGCGCCGTCCGGACTCGCCCTCCTTGCGGATTTGCGACCAGGGCGGATACACCATGGAGGCCATCTGGATGATGATGGAGGCGGTGATGTAGGGCATCACGTTGAGCGCGAAAATGCTGAATCGCTGCAGCGCGCCGCCGGAGAACATGTTGAACATCCCGAGCAGCGTGCCCTGCTGGCCCGAGAAGAATGCGGCGAAGCGTGCGGCGTCGATGCCCGGCACGGGAATGAACGTTCCCACCCGATACACCACGAGCGCACCCAAGAGAAACCACAAGCGCTTGCGCATTTCGGCGAAGCGCGTCATGTCTCCCAGTGCCGCTGCGGCGTTGGTGGTGGATGTGGCCATGGAACCGCTCAGACCTCGAAGCGGCCGCCGGCCGATTCGACCGCGCCCCTGGCGCCCTTGGTTGCGGTGATCGCCTTGTCCTTGATGACATAGGCCTTGGTCACCGCGCCCGACAGGATGATCTTCACCCGCTTGGTGTGCTGCGGCACGAGATTCGCCGCCATCAGTCCGGCCAGCGTGACTTCGCTTGCCGCGACGCGCATCAGATCCTCGAGCGTGAGCTCTGCCCGCGAAGCTTTCACGGCCGAGCGAAAGCCGGTCTTCGGCAGCCGGCGCTGCAGCGGCATCTGGCCGCCCTCGAAACCGACCTTGTGATAGCCGCCTTTGCGTGCGCGCTGGCCCTTGACGCCGCGGCCGCAGGTCTTTCCCTGGCCGGCGGATGCGCCGCGCCCGACCCGCAAGTGCTGCCGCTTGGAGCCCGCGGCCGGCTTGATGGTATTCAATCGCATTTTAAGCTCCCGGCCCGGACGCAGGCTCGATTTTGAGCATGTGGCTGGCCGTGTTCATCATGCCGCGATTCGAGGGGGTGTCCGCCACCACGACGCTGTGCCCGATCCTGCGCAACCCCAGGCCGCGAGCGGAAGCACGGATGTTGGCCAGCTGGCCGGCCATGCTCTTGATCAAGGTGACTTTGATCGACTTGCCCGTCATGACGCGTCGCCCACGATCTGCGCGACGCTCTTGCCGCGCTTGGCCGCGATGTCGTCCGGCGTGCGCAATTTGCCGAGCGCATCCATTGTGGCGCGCACCACGTTGATCGGGTTGCGCGATCCATAGCTCTTGGCGAGCACGTTGCGCACCCCTGCGCATTCGAATACCGCGCGCATGCCACCGCCCGCGATCACGCCCGTACCGTCCGCCGCGGGCTGCATGTAGACACGCGTGGTTCCATGCCGACCTTTGACAGCGTAGAACAGGGTATCGTTCTTCAAAGATACGGTGACCAGGCTCTTGCGCGCCTGCATCATCGCCTTCGATATAGCGACCGGTACCTCGCGCGCCTTGCCGTAGCCGAAGCCGACGCGTCCGGCGCCGTCGCCCACCACGGTGAGCGCGGTGAAGCCGAACTGTTTGCCGCCCTTGACCACCTTTGCAACCCGGTTCACGGCGACCAGCTTTTCGAGCAGGTCGTCGCCGGACATTGGTTTTTCTACTCTCGCCATAGCGCCCTTTAAGACCTCTTCGGTTAGAACTCGAGACCGGCTTCGCGTGCGGCCTCAGCCAGCGCCTTGACGCGCCCGTGATACATGAAGCCGGAACGGTCGAAGGCGACCTTGGCTATACCTAAGGCCTTGGCGCGCTCCGCAATGGCGCGGCCCACGGCCTTGGCGGCCTCGATGTTGCCGGTCGTCTTCAATTCGCCGCGCACCTCCTTCTGCAAAGTCGAGGCGGCGACCAGAACCTTGTCGCCCTCGGGGGCGAAAATCTGCGCATAGATGTGCTGCGGCGTGCGATGCACCGAGAGGCGCAGGGCAGCGAGCTCCTTGATCTTCACGCGGCCGCGCAGCGCGCGCCGCAGGCGGGTGTCTCGTTTGTCCAGTTTCATGGCCTTACTTCTTCTTCGCTTCTTTCAGCGAAATCTTCTCGTCCGAATACTTCACGCCCTTGCCCTTGTACGGCTCCGGCGGCCGGAAGCCGCGAATCTCGGCCGCCGTCTGGCCGACGCGCTGCCGATCGATTCCCTTGACGATGATCTCCGTCTGGCTCGGCGTTTCGATGGTCACGCCCTCCGGGATCACGTAATTGATCAGATGCGAATACCCGAGCGTGAGCGTCAGGCTCTTGGCCTGCACGGCGGCGCGATAGCCGACGCCGACGAGCTCGAGCTTCTTCTCGTAGCCCTTGGTGACGCCCGTGACCATATTCGCCAGGTGAGCGCGCGTCGCACCCGCGACCGCGTCCAGCCCCTCTTCGTTCGTTGTCGCTTCGACCGCGAGGTGCTTGTCCTTGAGCTCGACCTTGATGCCGCTCTTGAGCGCCAGCGTCAGCGAACCCTTGGAACCCTTTACGGTAACGGCGTCCGCACCGATGGTGGCACTGACGCCCTGCGGCAGATCGACCGGCTTTTTTGCGACTCGAGACATGATGAAATCCTAGGTGAACTTGAGGCGGGGCCTATTGCACGACGAAGAGCACTTCGCCGCCCGTGCCCGCCGCGCGCGCTTGTGCGTCGGACATGACTCCCTGGGGGGTCGAGATGACCGCCACACCCAGTCCGCCGAGAACCTTGGGCAGCTCATCCTTGCCGCGATAGATGCGCAGCCCCGGACGGCTGATGCGCTCGATGCGGTCGATGACCGGGCGCCCGTCGTGATATTTCAGTTCGATCGACAGGGTGCTCTTCGAACCGCTCGATTCCACTCCGTAGCTGCCGATATAGCCCTCCTCCTTCAGCACTTTGAGGATTGAGAGCTTCAGCTTCGATGCGCCCACGCCCACCGTCGGCTTGCCCGCGGACTGCGCGTTGCGAATGCGGGTCAGAAGATCGGCGATCGGATCAGTCATGCTCATTGTGCGCGCCTCACCAGCTCGCCTTGGACAGGCCCGGGATCTCACCGCGATTGGCGGCCTCGCGCAGCTTGGTGCGCGCCAGACCGAACTTGCGGTACACGCCGCGCGAGCGGCCGGTGATGGAGCAGCGGTTGCGCTGCCGCATCGCGGAGGCATCGCGCGGCTGCTGCTGCAGCTCGGTCTGCGCGGCAGCGCGCTCTTCCGCCCCGGTCTTCGGGTCGCGGATCAGCTCTTTGAGTTCAGCGCGCCGGGCGGCGTATTTCTTGGCTATCTTGAGGCGGCGCTTCTCGCGCATGAGCATGTTCGTCTTGGCCATGGGCTGTTACCCTACTTGCGAAACGGAAAGTTGAAGGCTTCTAACAACGCGCGCCCGTGCTTATCATCGTGCGCTGACGTGGAGATGGTGATGTCCATTCCACGAATTTGATCGATCTGGTCGTACTGGATTTCCGGAAAGATGATCTGTTCCTTCACGCCCAGGCTGTAATTGCCGCGACCGTCGAAGGAGCGGGTGCTGATGCCGCGAAAATCCCGAATGCGAGGAATGGCGATGTTGACCAGGCGGTCCAGGAATTCGTACATGCGCGCTCCGCGCAGCGTCACTTTGCAGCCGATCGCCTGGCCGTCCCGAACCTTGAAGGTCGCGACCGACTTCTTCGCCTTCGTCACCGCGGGCTTCTGGCCCGTGATCTTGGCAAGGTCCGCGGTGGCCGCGTCCATGACCTTCTTATCGGCCACTGCTTCTCCGACGCCCATGTTGACGGTTATTTTCAGGATGCGCGGGACCTGCATTGTGTTCTTCAGCCCCAGGCTCTGCTTGAGCTCCGGCACGATCTTCTCGCGATAAATTTGCTGCAGTCTTGCCATGTCGTTTCACCCGCTATTTGGAGTCGACCATTTCATTGTTCGACTTGAACACGCGCACCTTGCGCCCGTCCGAGAGCGACTTGAAACCCACGCGGTCGGCCTTTTGCGTCGCGGGATTGAAAATCGACACATTCGAGACGTGCAGCGGAGCTTCGCGCTCGATGATGCCGCCCTGCACACCCATCTGAGGATTCGGCCGTTGA
This sequence comes from uncultured Gammaproteobacteria bacterium, assembly GCA_963837045.1. Lineage (GTDB taxonomy): Bacteria > Pseudomonadota > Gammaproteobacteria > Steroidobacterales > Steroidobacteraceae > Bog-1198. The sequence continues at coordinate 83,698 of CAWIMA010000014.1, read as the reverse complement.
TGCTTCTTCGACATGTTGAGCCCCTCGACCCGCACGCGGTCGTCGGCCAGCACTTCGATGACCGCACCGCGGCGCCCTTTGTCGCGACCTGCGTTGACAATCACCATGTCGCCTTTGCGTATCTTTTTCATCTACCGATTCCTGCCGATCAAAGTACTTCGGGCGCGAGCGAGATGATCTTCATGAACTGCACGTTGCGGAGCTCGCGCGTCACAGGGCCGAAAATGCGCGTGCCGATCGGTTCCAGTTTGTTGGTGAGCAGGACCGCCGCATTGGTGTCGAAGCGGATCAACGATCCGTCCGCACGGCGCACCCCGCTGCGCGTACGCACCACCACCGCATCGTACACCTCGCCCTTCTTGACTTTGCCGCGCGGGATGGCGTCCTTGACGCTCACCTTGATGACATCGCCGACGGCGGCGTAGCGGCGCTTCGAGCCGCCCAGAACTTTGATGCACATCAGTCGTTTGGCGCCGCTGTTGTCGGCCACATTCAGCATGGTTCGAAGCTGGATCATGGGTGTCGTCTCTTATTCTGAACGCGCGCGATCTACGACGCGCACCAGCATCCAGGATTTGCGGCGCGACATCGGGCGGCACGGCTTGATTGAAACGGTGTCGCCTTCCTGGCACTCGTTGTTCGCATCGTGCGCCAGCAGCTTGGTGGTGCGGCGGATGTACTTGCCGTAGGTCGGATGCTTGACCAGACGCTCGACCGAAACGGCGATGGTCTTGTCCATCTTGTTGCTGACGACCTTCCCCGTGAGCAATCGCTGGCCGGCCGGCGCAGTGCCGGACGACGCCGCGTCCTGCCCGTGCACAGTGGATTCTGTTGAGGACATCAAACCTTACCTCCGCGCGAGCGCGCCTGAGCCAACACCGTCTTCACCCGCGCAATGTTCCTGCGGACCTTCGCGAATTGGTCCGGCTTCGCCGCCTGTCCGGTGGCGCGCGCCATGCGCAGATTGAACTGCTCGCGGCGCAGCTTGAGCAGGTCCTCGCCGAGCGCAGCCGGCGTCTTCTCGCGCAAATCCTTCGCCTTCATGTTTGCACCTTCATGTCCGAACCTGGCGCTTGACGAACGCCGTCGACACCGAGAGCTTCGCGGAGGCGAGCCGGAACGCTTCCCGCGCGATTTCCTCGCTCATGCCCTCGATCTCGAAGAGCACCTTGCCCGGCAGCACTCTGGCGACCCAGTATTCGACGTTGCCCTTGCCGCTGCCCATCCGCACCTCGAGAGGCTTCTGCGTGATCGGGACGTCCGGGAACACCCGGATCCAAATGCGGCCGCCGCGCTTCACGTACCGCGAGATGGCCCGCCGCGCCGCTTCGATTTCGCGAGCGGTCATGCGGCAGCGATCGGTCGCCTTCAGGCCGTATTCGCCGAACGCGACGGAATTGCCGCGCTGCGCGCTGCCTGCGATCCTGCCCTTGAACTGTTTGCGGAATTTGCTCCGCTTCGGCTGCATCATGTGCGATTACCTCAACCGGCGGCGGGCGCCGCGGCCTCGGCGGATTTGGCGCCCGACGCCTCGGCTTCGGCCTCGAGGCCATCGGCTTCAGGCTGGTCGAACACTTCGCCCTTGAATATCCATACCTTGATGCCGATCACGCCGTACGTGGTCTGCGCTTCCGCCAGCCCGTAGTCGATGTCGGCGCGGAACGTATGCAGCGGCACGCGCCCCTCGCGGTTGCTTTCCGTGCGGGCGATTTCCGAGCCGTTCAGGCGGCCCGAAATGCGCACTTTGATCCCCAGGGCGCCCGATCGCATGGTGTTGGTGACCGCGCGCTTCATGGCGCGGCGGAACATCACGCGCTTCTCGAGCTGCTGGGAGATGCCCTCTGCGACCAGCTTGGCGTCGAGTTCGGGCTTGCGAATCTCCGCGATGTTCAGGCGCACGTCCTGCATGGTCATGCCCAATATCTTCGCGACGGCGGTGCGCAGCTTCTCGATGTCCTCGCCCTTCTTGCCGATCACGATTCCCGGCCGCGCCGTGTGAATCGTGATGTTGGCGCGGCGCGCGGCGCGCTCGATGTGAATGCGGCTGACCGAGGCGTCGGCGAGCTTCTTGCTCAAATACTGCCGCACCAGGTGATCGGTGTGGATGTTCGAGGCAAACGTCTTGGTGCCGGCATACCATTTCGACGTCCAGTCGCGGGTGATGCCGAGACGAATGCCAATCGGATTTACTTTCTGACCCATTAAGTCTCTCGCTTGCCGTCGGACACTTGAACCAGGATATGACTGCTGCGCTTGGCGATGCGTACGCCGCGCCCCTTGGCGCGCGCATGAAAGCGCTTGAGCATCGGCGCCGGATCGACTTCGACCCGCGTCACCTTCAGATCATCGACATCGGCGTTGTAATTGTTGTACGCATTCGCGATGGCCGAATCGAGCACCTTGAGCACGATCTTGGCGCCCTTCTTGGGCATGAATTTCAGCGTGTTCACCGCCAGCGTCGCGGACTTGCCGCGAATGGTGTCGACCACCAGCCGGCATTTCTGCGGGGAGATGCGTGCGTACCGCAATACTGCTTTGGTCTGCATGCCCTACTCCGCCGCCGTCACTTTTTTGTCGCCAGAATGAGCCTTGAAGGTGCGCGTCGGCGCGAATTCGCCGAGCTTGTGGCCGACCATGTTCTCCGACACCAGCACGGGAACGTGCAGACGCCCGTTGTGCACGGCGATGGTCAAACCGACCATGTCGGGAATGACCATGGAACGGCGCGACCAGGTCTTGATCGGACGCCGATCGTTCTTCTGGCTCGCGGTTTGCACCTTCTTGGCCAAATGCAAGTCCACGAATGGGCCTTTCTTGAGCGAACGAGGCACTGATGTATCTCCAGTCTCTTAGAGTCGTTTGTTCTTCCGGCGCTGCACGATCATGCCGTCCGTGCGCTTGTTGTGGCGCGTCTTCTTGCCCTTGGTCTGCAGACCCCATGGGCTCACGGGATGCGGATTACCCTGGCCGGACTTGCCCTCGCCGCCGCCGTGCGGGTGGTCGACAGGATTCATCACGACGCCGCGCACCGTGGGGCGCACGCCCAGCCAGCGAACGGCGCCGGCCTTGCCGAACACGCGCAGGTTGTGCTCGTCGTTGCCCACCTCGCCGATCGTGGCCCGGCAATCGACGTGGACCTTGCGCATTTCGCCCGACTTCAAGCGCACGCTGGCGTACAGCCCTTCGCGCGCCGCGAACTGCGCCGAGCCGCCGGCGCTGCGCGCCAGCTGGCCGCCCTTGCCGACTTTCAATTCGATGTTGTGCACGGTGCTGCCGACCGGAATGTGCCGCAGCGGCAGCGCGTTGCCCGCCTTGATGGGGGCATCGGCTCCGGAGCGGATCTCGTCGCCGGTCTTTACGCCCTTGGGCGCCAGGATGTAGCGGCGTTCGCCGTCCTTGTAGAGCACCAACGCGAGATGCGACGTGCGGTTCGGATCGTATTCCAGGCGCTCGACGATTCCGGGAATCCCGTCCTTGTCGCGCTTGAAGTCGACGATGCGATACCGCTGCTTGTGGCCGCCGCCGATGTGGCGCGTGGTCTGCCTGCCGGAATGATTGCGTGCGCCGGTGCGGTTTTTCTTGGTCGTCAACGATTCGAGCGGTCCGCCCTTGTGCAGGTGCGAGCGATCGATCTTGACCACGAAGCGCGCGCCCGGCGAGGTAGGCTTCATCTTGATGAGTGCCATGGCCGCTCCTTACTTCGCCGAACCGGTGAAGTCGATCGACTGCCCGGTCTCCAAGCGCACGTAGGCCTTCTTGTAGCCGCCGCGCTTGCCGGCCACGTTCTTGAAGCGGCGGGTCTTGCCGGGCTTGTTGAGCAGGTTGACGCCCTCGACCTTCACTTCGAACATCAATTCGACCGCCTGCTTGACCTCGCCTTTGGAGGCGTCGTCGCGCACGCGAAACACGTATTGATTCGCCTTCTCGGTGATGTTCGCCGCCTTCTCCGACACGTGCGGCTGGATCAGCACGGTCATCAATCGTTCTTTATTCATGCACGCCTCCAAGACGCTGTTCGAGCAACTTCAAGGCGCCGACCGTGGCGATCACTTTGTCGTGCTTGATCAGGCTCACCGGATCGAGAGAGGCGACGGGCACCACGTCCACGTACGGAATGTTGCGGGCCGCAAGGAACAGCCTCTCTTCGTAGGCCTCGACCAGGATCAATGCGCGGGTGAGGCCGAGTTCGGCGAGCTTGGCCGTCAGCAGCTTGGTCTTCGGCGCGGAGAGCTCGAGCGACTCGACGGCCACCAGACGATTCTGCCGCACCAGTTCCGACACCATCGACTGCATCGCGGCGCGATACATCTTGCGGTTGACCTTCTGAGTGAAGTCGCGCGGTCGGGCCGCGAACGCCCTGCCGCCGCCCACCCAGATGGGGCTGCGGATGGATCCCACGCGAGCCTGTCCGGTGCCTTTCTGGCTCCACGGCTTCTTGCCGCCGCCGCGCACCTCGGCGCGCGTCTTCTGCGCTTTGGTGCCCGCGCGGCCCGCTGCCATGTAGGCGGTAACGACCTGATGAACGAGCGCTTCGTTGTAGGCGCGTCCAAAAGCGGCATCCGACAGTTGGATCTCGCTCGAGGCCGCTGCATTGGTCAATGGGAGCTTCATGGCGGTTACTTCTTGTCGGCTTTCGCCGCGCCTTTCGGCGCCGGCGCGGCCTTCGCGGCCGGTGCGCCCTTGGCCGGGGTGGGAGCCTTGTTAGGCATCAGACGCGTGCGGCGCCCCTGCGATACCGCCTTGACCGACGGTCGAACGATCACCCGGCCGCCCTCGGCACCCGGAACGGCGCCGCTGATCAGCAACAGATTCCGCGGCACGTCGACTTCGACGATGCGCAGATTTTCGATGGTGCGGTTGCGCACGCCCATGTGGCCGGACATGCGCTTGCCCTTGAACACGCGACCGGGGGTCTGGCGCTGTCCGATCGAGCCGGGCGCCCGGTGGGACAACGAGTTGCCGTGGCTCTTCATGCCGCCCGCGAAGTTGTGGCGCTTCATGGTGCCGGCGAAGCCCTTGCCGAGCGTGGTGCCGGTGACATCGACGACCTGGCCCACGGAGAACATGTCGACCTTCAGCTCGCCGCCGGCGGCGAGCGATTCGCCCTCGCCGGCGCGCAATCGGAACTCCTGCGAGGTGTAGCCGGCGGCGACGTTCGCCTTGGCGAAATGGCCGGCCAGCGCCTTCGGCACGCGCGAGGGCTTGCGGCTGCCGATGGTGACCTGCACCGCCCGGTAGCCGTCGGCTTTTTCGCTCTTAACTTGCGAAATGCGATTGGGCAACGCCTCGACGACCGTCACGGGCACGGTCACACCGGCGTCGGTGAATACTCGGGTCATGCCGCACTTGCGGCCAACCAGACCGATGGTCATTTTCAATCCTCACACGGCGAGAGCTGCGATTGGCCCCCCCGTTGGTTGCAACAGGTCAGCGGTTTGGGTACACGAGACCCCAGGACCCTTGGAATCGCCCCGGCAGGGGCTTGCCTTGGATAACTGGCGTCGGCGCCCACGCGCTCCGACCTCTAAAATGGACGGCGGAGTATACCGGAAACCGCCCGGGGTTCAAGTTTTCCGGCTAATTCAGCTTGATCTGAACGTCGACGCCCGCCGGAAGTTCGAGCTTCATCAGGGCATCGACGGTCTTATCCGTCGGATTCAGGATGTCCATCAGACGCTTGTGGGTGCGGATCTCGAATTGATCGCGAGCATCCTTGTCGCCGTGCGGTGATACCAACACCGTGAAGCGCTCCATTTTGATGGGCAGCGGAACCGGGCCTTTGACGGTCGCCCCGGTGCGCTTCGCGGTATCGACGATTTCGCGAGCCGACTTGTCGATCAAACGATGATCGAAAGCCTTCAAGCGGATTCGGATGTTCTGATTAGCCATGTTCATTTACCCATGACGGGGTCGATGCGACCCCGCCTGTTAGTCGCTCGCTTCGCGAGCGGGAAGAGAAAAAAATCATGCGATCACCTTGGCGACGACCCCTGCACCGACGGTTTTGGTCGCACGGATCACGCGATCACCTTGGCCACAACCCCTGCACCGACGGTTTTGCCGCCCTCGCGGATCGCAAAGCGCAGCCCCTGCTCCATCGCTATCGGCGCGATCAGCTCCACCACGATCTTGATGTTGTCCCCGGGCATCACCATCTCGGTCCCCTCCGGCAGCTCCACCGCCCCGGTCACATCCGTGGTGCGAAAGTAAAACTGCGGCCGGTAGCCCTTGAAAAACGGCGTGTGCCGCCCGCCCTCTTCCTTCGTCAGCACGTACACCTCGGCCTCAAACTTCGTGTGCGGATTGATGCTCCCCGGCTTGCACAGCACCTGCCCGCGCTCCACTTCCTCTCTCTTCGTGCCGCGCAGCAACACCCCCACGTTGTCCCCCGCCTGCCCCTCATCCAAGAGCTTGCGAAACATCTCCACCCCCGTGCAGGTGGTCTTCTGCGTCGGGCGAATCCCCACGATCTCCACCTCATCGTTCACCTTGACCACCCCGCGCTCGATCCGTCCCGTCACCACCGTGCCGCGGCCCGCAATCGAAAATACATCCTCCACCGGCATCAAAAACGCCCCGTCAATCGCACGCTTCGGCACCGGTATGTAGTCATCGAGCGCCTGCACCAGCTTGAGCACCGAGGGCACCCCAATCTCGCTCCCATCCCCCTCCAGCGCCTTTAAGGCAGAGCCCGTGATGATCGGGGTCTTGTCCCCGGGAAACTTGTACAACGTCAACAAATCCCGCACCTCCAGCTCCACCAGCTCTAACAGCTCCGCATCGTCCACCATGTCCGCCTTGTTCAAATACACCACGATGTACGGAACCCCCACCTGCCGGGCCAGCAAGATATGCTCGCGCGTCTGGGGCATCGGCCCATCCGCCGCAGAGACCACCAAAATCGCCCCGTCCATCTGCGCCGCCCCCGTGATCATGTTCTTCACGTAGTCCGCATGCCCCGGACAGTCCACGTGCGCGTAGTGGCGCGCCGCACTCTGGTACTCCACGTGCGCCGTGGCAATCGTGATCCCGCGCGCGCGCTCCTCAGGGGCCTTGTCAATCTGGTCGTAGGCCTTGAACTCCCCGCCAAACTTCTCCGCCATCACCTTCGTCAGCGCCGCCGTCAAGGTCGTCTTGCCATGGTCCACATGCCCAATCGTCCCCACGTTCACGTGCGGCTTCGTTCGCTCAAACTTCCCCTTCGACACGGCAAGTACCTCTTGAATTGATTGTGGGCGTTTCGGATTCTTACGAAGCTTTCTTCATCACCGCTTCGGCGACATTGCTCGGCACTTCCATGTACTTCGCGAACTCCATCGTGTAGTTCGCCCGGCCCTGGCTCATGGAACGCATGGCCGTCGAATACTGGAACATCTCGGCGAGCGGCACCTCCGCGGCGACCACCTTGCCGGACGGCGAGTCCTCCATACCGATGATCTGTCCGCGGCGGCGGTTCAGATCACCGACGATGTCCCCGTAATAATCTTCCGGCGTGACCACTTCGACCTTCATGATGGGCTCGAGCAGCACCGGCTTGGCCTTGCGGAAGCCCTCTTTGAAGCCCATTGAGCCCGCGATCTTGAACGCCATTTCGTTCGAATCGACATCGTGGTACGAACCGTCGAAGATCGTCACCTTGACGTCGACGATCGGATAGCCGGCGATGACGCCCGTCTGCACGGCCTCCTGGATGCCCTTGTCCACCGCCGGAATGAATTCGCGCGGCACGGCGCCGCCGACGATGCCGTTGACGAATTCGTAGCCCTTGCCCGCGGGCTGCGGCTCGATTTTGAGCCACACGTGGCCGTATTGGCCGCGGCCGCCCGACTGGCGCACGAACTTGCCTTCCGACTCCACGCTGCCGCGGATCGTCTCGCGATAGGCGACCTGGGGCTTGCCGACGTTGGCTTCCACCTTGAATTCGCGCTTCATGCGATCGACGATGATCTCCAAATGCAGCTCGCCCATGCCGGAGATGATGGTCTGGCCGGATTCCTGGTCGGTATGCACCCGAAACGAGGGGTCTTCCTTGGCGAGCCGCTGCAGGGCGAGGCCCATCTTCTCCTGATCGACCTTGGTCTTCGGCTCGACCGCCACCGAGATCACCGGCTCCGGAAATTCCATTTTCTCCAGAATGATGACCTTTTGCGGGTCCGACAGCGTATCGCCCGTGGTCACGTCTTTGAGGCCCACGGCCGCCGCGATGTCCCCGGCGCGCACCTCCTTGATTTCCGAGCGCTCGCTGGCATGCATCTGCAGCAGCCGGCCTATCCGCTCGTTGCGGTTCTTGTTCGGCACGAACACCTGGTCGCCCGAGCTGAGCGTCCCGGAGTAGACCCGGAAGAAGGTGAGATTGCCCACGAACGGGTCGTTCAAAATCTTGAAGGCAAGCGCGGAAAAGGGCTCGGAATCGTCCGCTTTGCGGGTTATCGGTTCGCCGCGCTCGCTCTGGCCCTTCACCGCAGGCACGTCGACCGGAGACGGCATGTATTCGACGATGGCGTCGAGCACCGCCTGCACGCCCTTGTTCTTGAAGGCCGAACCGCAGGTCACCAGGCAGATGTCATTCTTCAGCGCGCGCGCGCGCAGGCCCCGCTTGATCTCCTCATCGCTGAGGCCGGCGCCTTCCAGGTACTTCTCGAGCAGGTCCTCGGCGCCCTCGGCCGCCGCTTCGATCATCCGCCCGCGCCATTCCTCGCATTCCTTGAGCATTGCGGCCGGGATCTCGCGGTACTCGAATTTCATGCCCTGGGTTTCTTCATCCCACCAGATGGACTTCATCTTGACCAGATCGACCACGCCGACGAAACCGTCTTCGGCACCGATCGGCAGCTGGATGGGCACCGGATTGCCCCGCAGCCGGGTTTTGATCTGCTCGACGCAGCGCAAAAAATTGGCGCCCGCGCGGTCCATTTTGTTGACGAACGCGACCCGCGGCACCCCGTACTTGTTCATTTGGCGCCACACCGTTTCGGACTGCGGCTGCACTCCCGACACCGCGCAGTACACCGCCACGGCCGAGTCCAGCACCCGCAGGCTCCGTTCCACTTCGATGGTGAAATCGACGTGTCCCGGCGTATCGATGATGTTGATGCGATGTTCGGGGAAGCTCTTGTCCATCCCCTTCCAGAAGCAGGTGGTGGCCGCGGCCGTGATGGTGATGCCGCGCTCCTGCTCCTGCTCCATGTAATCCATGACCGCGGCGCCGTCATGGACTTCGCCGATCTTGTGCGAAACGCCCGTATAGAACAGGATGCGCTCGGTCGCGGTGGTCTTTCCCGCGTCGATGTGCGCAGAGATACCGATGTTGCGGTATCGCTCGATGGGCGTCGTACGTGCCATATTTCCTAGGCGCTGCGCGCCGAATTTACGGGGTCGAAGCGACCCGTCCGATAAGTCTAAACATAAGGCCTCGCCGGGGTATTACCAGCCCGGCAACTACCAGCGGTAGTGCGCGAACGCCTTATTCGCCTCGGCCATGCGGTGAGTGTCCTCACGCTTGCGCACCGCGGCGCCGCGATTCTCGGCAGCCTCCATCAGCTCGGCGGCAAGGCGATGCGCCATCGATTTCTCGCTGCGATCCGTCGCCGCTTCGATGACCCAGCGCATCGCAAGGGTCTGGCGGCGATTGGCGCGCACTTCCACGGGCACTTGGTAGGTGGCGCCGCCGACGCGGCGCGACTTCACTTCGACCACCGGCTTCACGTTGTCGAGCGCCTGCTGCAGCAGCGCGATCGCATCGCCGCCGGCGCGTCCGGTCTTGTCGCCGATGCGGTCAATGGCGCCGTACACGATCTTCTCGGCGACCGACTTCTTGCCGCGCTCCATCACCATGTTGATGAATTTGGCCAACATATCGTTGCCGAACTTGGGGTCCGGGAGGATGGTGCGATGGGGTGCTGCTGCTCTGCGGGACATTGGAAACCTTCTATTGGCTTAGGCGGAGAGGCTCACTTCTTGGGACGCTTGGCGCCGTACTTGGATCGCCCCTGCCGGCGGTCGCTGACGCCGGCGCAATCGAGGGCGCCCCGGACCGTGTGATAGCGCACACCCGGCAGATCCTTGACGCGGCCGCCGCGGATCAATACCACCGAGTGCTCCTGCAAATTGTGCCCCTCGCCGCCGATGTAGCTCGACACTTCGTAGCCGTTGGTCAGGCGCACGCGGCAGACCTTGCGCAGCGCGGAGTTGGGCTTCTTCGGGGTGGTGGTATAGACGCGCGTGCACACACCGCGCTTCTGCGGCGAGGCCGCCAATGCCGGGACCTTGGATTTCCAGGCCGGCTCATTGCGGCCGGTGCGGATCAGTTGGGTTGTCGTCGCCATAAATACCTTTGAGAGCCAGACTGAAAAGTTGGCCCAAAACAAAAAAAAACGTAAAGCGAGCCGTGCCCACGCTTAGGCCGAAAGGCCGGCGATTGTAGGAACCGGGCGTGCGAGTGTCAAGGCAATTGCCGCTTTGCCGCACTTGAGACCGTTGTCACGATTCGAGGCCCCGGAGCCCGCCGGACCTCTGGAAGGGTGCCCGCGGCCCTAAGCTTCTGTTAAAGATCGCCACCTTTCATCCGATACCTCAATGCAATAACAGGCCCGAACGCCCCCGCCTGTTCGGCATGGAGTGTCGAGTGTTTGGACTGCTAAAAAAATCATCCGCCGTGAAAGGCCGCATCGGTCTGGCATTCGGCCCCAACCAGATCGCCCTGGCGGTGATGCGGCGCGATGGCGGCACCCCGGCGCTCGAGCGCTGCGAGCTGCTGCCGATCGATCCGGCGGGGGGCGCCGACGCCGCAGCGGCCGCCATCCGGGCCGCAGGGCTGCCGCGCATGCCGATCAGCACGGTACTGCGGCCGGACGACTACCAGTTGGCGCTGATCGAGGCCCCGGACGTGCCGCCCGCTGAGCTGCGCGCTGCGATGCGCTGGCGCCTGAAGGAGACCATCGATTTTCGCGTCGAGGACGCGGTCATCGACGTGTTCGACGTGCCCGGCCAGAACCGCGGTGGGCATGGCCGCATGATGTATGCGGTTGCCGCGCGGCGCAGCGCCGTCAACCGGCACGCCGCTGCCCTGACCGGCATTGCGGACTTCGACGTCGTCGACGTCCCGGAGCTGTGCCTGCGCAATCTCGCGGCGCTGCTGCCCACGGCGGCCGCCGGGGTGGCGCTCCTGCACCTGGGCGAAACCACGGCCAACATCGTCCTGGTGCGCGGCAAGACGTTTTATTTTGCCCGCCAGATGGACCTGCAGGCGACCTTGCACATCGCCCCCGGCAGCGGCGGCGAGCGGCTGGATGCCGCGAGCGTGGTGCTCGAGCTGCAGCGCTCACTGGACTACTACGAGCGCCATTACGACCAGCCGCCGATCACCCGGATCGCGGTGTCGCCCGCCGGACCGCGCGCCGCCGGGCTCGCCCGGGATCTGGGGAACGAAACCGGATTCGAGGTCACCAATCTCGACCTCAATGTGCTTTTGAGCTGCGCTGAGCCGGTTGACCCGGCCGACCAGGCAACCTGTCTGCTGGCCGTCGGCGCCGCCCTCCGCGAGGAGCATCGCTCCCTCTAGAACATCGACGCCATGGAACAACAAGTCAATCTTTATCAGCCGATCCTCGGCGCCGAGAAGCGCCTGTTCTCGGCGCGCGCCATCGGCATCGCCCTGTGCATTCTCGCGGTGTGTCTGAGCGGCATCGCCGCCTTCGGTGCGTGGCGAACCGGGCGCGTCGAGCGCTCGGTCGCGCTGCTCGAGACGCAGCAGGCGGCGCAGCTCGCGACGGTCGAGCGAGCCAGCGCCGCGCTGCAGCCCGGCCGCAGTCTCGCGGACCTGCAGGCGCAAGCCAAAAACCTGAGCGCCGACATCGCCGCTCGCCAGCGCGCGCTCGATCTGGTGCGCCTCGGGGCCGCATCGCCGGCGACCGGCTTCGCGGCCCGCCTCGAGGCGCTCGCCCGCCGCCAGCGCGACGGCCTGTGGCTGCACACCATCGTCGTCGGTTCGGGCGAAGGCCGGCTTGCGCTGCGCGGCGGCACCCTCGATCCGCAGCTGGTCCCGGCATACCTCGCCGCGCTGGCCGAGGAACCCGCCCTCGCCGGCGTGCGCTTCGACAAACTGGCCATGCGCCGCGCGAAGCACGACGAGGCGCCGGCGCAGCTCGAGTTCGAGCTCGGCGCTCCCGGCCTGAAATTTCCGGCGCCGGAGGCACATCCATGATCGCGATCCACGCCGCATTCGGCCGGGTGCGGCCGTTCATCGAACGGCTCGATGCGCTGACCTTGCGCGAGCGCGTCATCATCTTCGGCGCGGGCGTCGCGCTGCTCTACATCGCCTGGCAAACCCTGCTGATGGATCCCTTGGTTGTGCGGGCGAAAACCGCGCAACAGCACCTCGCGGACGCGCACCGGCAGATGGCGATGATCGACGAGGTGGGCGCCGCCGCCTCCCAGGACCCGGCGGTCGCCGCCGCACTGCGCAACCGCGCGCTCGCGGATCGGCTCGCCGCGCTCGACGGTGAGCTCAGCTCGATGGCGCAGGGCTACGTCGCGCCCGAGCACATGACCGAATTGCTGCGGCAAGTGCTCGCCGAGCAGCATGGGCTGAAACTCGTCAGCCTCGCCAATCTGCCGGTGCGCAGCCTGTCGCAGCCCACGACATCGGCGGTGGACGCGTCCATCGCCGCGGACGACCGCGGCCCATTCCTGCATCCTGTGGAGATGGTGGTCGAAGGAGACTACGGCAGTGTGGTCGCCTATCTGCGCGCCCTTGAGGCCATGCCGTGGCGCATCCATTGGCAGCAGCTCGAGCTCTGCGCAGGCGAGTATCCGGTCAATCGGGTGCGCATCGTCATCGGCGCCTTGAGCTTGTCGCGCTACTGGATGAGCGTATGAGCCGGCTGGCCCTCGGAATCGCCGGACTTGGCCTCGCCTTGACCGCCGGGGCCGACGGCCTGCGCGATCCGACGCGGCCGCCGCTTGCGCAAACCCACGCCGCGGCGCCGCAAGAACCGCTGCCCCAGCTTTCCGCGGTGCTGACCTTCGACGGCAAACGCGTCGCAATCTTCAACGGCCGGCTGGTCCGCCCCGGATCGGTGGTCGGCGCGTACACGATCGAATCGGTGCTCGAGGACGGCGTCCGGTACCGCCACGCGAGCCAGACGCATGAGCTGCACCTCGCGCACACCGGATCCACCATGAAAAAGCCCGCGGCCGAAGCGCCGCCGGCACCCAGCGGAGTCCAATGATGATCTACGCCAGAGTGCTTGTTCCGATCGCCTTGCTGTGCGCGGGCCTCGTGCTGCCCGCCCGCGCGGACGACCCCCGCTTCGACGTCGCGGTCGCCGATGCGCCGGCGCGCACCTTCTTCGAAGGCCTCGCCGACGGCACGCCGTACAACATCGTGCTCGAGCCGGACGTCGGCGGCAGCATCACCCTGAAGATGAAGAACGTCACCGTCGTCGAGGTGCTCGACGCGGTACGCGATGCCTATGGCTACGATTACCGGCGCATCCCATCCGGCTTCGTCATCGTATCGCCGGCGCTGCAGACGCGCCTGTTTCAAGTGAACTACATCGATCTCGAGCGCCGCGGCACCTCGCGCACGCGAGTGTCTTCGGGTCAGGTCGGCCAGAGCTCGAACCCGCAGATCGTCGGCGGCACGGTGTCGGGCACCGGCACCGAATCCCAGCAGGGCTTGAGCGAGCCGCCGGGCGTGGTCTTCAACGCCACCCAGGGCGCCAAGGAAGCCGACCAGCACGTCAAGGAAATCACCGGCACCAGCGTCTCGACCCGCTCTTCCTCCGACTTCTGGCCCGAGCTCGAAGCGAGCCTGCGCAACCTGGTCGGCAGCGCGGGCGGCCGCACGGTCGTCATCAACGCCGAATCCGGCCTGATCGCGGTGCGTGCCACTCCGCGCGAGCTGCGCGACGTGCAGCAGTTCCTCGACAAGATCCAGCAGATTGCCACGCGCCAGGTGATCATCGAGGCCAAGATCATCGAGGTCGAGCTGTCGAACGCGTTCCAGGCCGGCATCAACTGGGCCGCCATCGCGAAGAACGGTAACAGCACCTACAGCGGCTTCCAGACCGGTCCGCAAAACGGCTTCGGCAGCAACAATCTGCAGCTGCTGAATCAGCCGTCGATGCCGGTGACCATCGGACCCGGCAATCCCATCACCAGCACGGTCACCAACACGATCGGCGGCGCGTTTGCGCTCGCCGTCGACACCGGCAGCTTCAGTTCGTACATCGAGGCGCTCGCCACGCAGGGCAAGACCACGATACTGTCGAGCCCCCGGGTCTCGACGCTCAACAACCAGAAAGCCGTCATCAAGGCCGGCGACGATGAGTACTTCGTGACCGGCGTGTCGAGCAACACGGTGGTGGGCACCTCTTCCTCGACGGCGAACAATCTCGACCTTGCGCCCTTCTTTTCGGGCGTCGCGCTCGACGTGACCCCGCAGCTGTCCTACGACGGGCAGATCATTCTGCACATTCATCCAACCGTGAGCGTCGTCACCCCGAAGTCCCTCACGGTCACCATTGCCGGTACCGGCGCCAACGGCAGCAGCGGCACGACCACCCTGCCGCTCGCCTACAGCCAGGTGCGCGAGTCGGACAGTGTGGTCACTGCAAAGAGCGGCCAGCTGATCGTGATCGGCGGCCTGATGCAGAAGTCTCACAGCTATCAGGATTACCGCATTCCGGTGCTCGGCGACATCCCGCTGATCGGCAATCTGTTCAAGAGCCAGCAGAAGATCGACGATCACACCGAGCTCGTCATATTGCTGCGGCCGATCGTCGTCGACAGCGACGCGCAGTGGACGCAGCTGACCGGCGAAGAAGTGGACCAGGCCGCCAAGATGGATCCAAAAGTGCGCGGGAACGCGCAGTGATCTGCACCGGATCATGAGCGTCAAACGCAGAATCCGGCTCGGCGAGGTGCTGGTTCAGCACAACGCCATTACCGAGGAGCAGCTGGCCGCCGCACTGACGGAGCAGCGGCGCTCGGGGCGCAAGCTCGGCCGCGTGCTGGCCGACCTCGGGCTCATGTCCGAATCCTCGCTGCACGAATTCCTGGCGAAGCACCTGCAGGTGCCGTTCGTGGATCTCAAGCAGGCGCGGGTGGACCGCGAAGCGGTGAAATTGCTGCCCGAGGCGCTGGCGCGCCGCTACCGCGCCATCGTGCTGCTGCAGGACGCCCGCGGACTGCTGGTCGGCATGGCGGACCCGTCCGACATTCATGCCTACGATGAGCTGCAGGCGAGGCTCAAACAGCCGATCCGCCTCGCGCTGGTGGGCGAGGCGGATTTCCTCAAGACGCTCGACGCCGTGTATCGCCAGACAGACGAGATCGCCTCGCTGGCCGAGGCCGTGCGCGACGATCTCAAGCAGGGCGACGTCGACATCGAACAGCTGTCGGCCGAGGAGAGCTCGCCCGACGCGCCGGTGATCAAGCTGCTGCAGACGATGTTCAACGATGCGATGCAGGCGCGCGCCTCCGACATCCACATCGAACCGGGCGAAGGCAAGCTGCGCATCCGGCTGCGGGTGGACGGCGTCCTGCAGGAGCAGGTGATCGATGGGCACCGGGTGGCGAGCGCCCTGGTCACGAGGCTGAAGCTGATGTGCGGGCTCGACATCGCCGAGAAGCGATTGCCCCAGGACGGACGCTTCAGCATTCGCGTTCGCGATGCCGTCGTCGATGTGCGGCTCGCGACCATGCCGACGACCCACGGCGAATCGGTGGTCATGCGCCTGCTCAGCCAGTCCACCGCGCTGCTGTCGCTCGAGAGGCTCGGCATGCCCGCGGCGACCGAGGCGCGTTTCCGCCGCCTGGTCGAGCGCAACGCCGGCATGGTGCTGGTGACCGGCCCGACCGGCAGCGGCAAGACGACCACCCTGTATGCGGCGCTCAACCACATCAACAAGCCCGGCGTGAAGGTGATCACCGTTGAGGATCCGGTCGAGTACCGCCTCGATCGCATCACGCAGGTGCAGGTGCTGCCCAAGATCGGCCTCGACTTCGCGCGCGTGCTGCGCACCGCACTGCGGCAGGATCCCGATATCATTCTGGTCGGGGAGATGCGCGACCGCGAGACGGTGGAGATCGGCCTGCGCGGCGCGATGACCGGCCACTTCGTGTTTTCGACCTTGCACACCATCAACGCCGTCGCGACCGTCAACCGGCTGCTCGACATGGGTGCCCCGGGCTACATGATTGCGGCGGCGGTCCACGGCGTCGTCGCGCAGCGTCTGGTGCGCCGCGTGTGCACCGACTGCGCCCAGCCCGCGACCCCGACGGTGAACCAGATCGCCTGGCTGGCCTCGTGCCGTCCCGCCCTCAATCCCGAGCGGCAGAAGTTCATGGCCGGCGCCGGCTGCACTTACTGCAATCTGTCGGGCTACCGCGGCCGCGTCGCCGTCTATGAGATTCTCGAGATCGATCGAACGCTGGCCGATGCGGTGCGGCGCGGCGATCTGGAGGGATTCGCGCGCGCGGCGCGCTCGAGCGAGGGCTATGTGCCGCTCGCGCAGGGGGCCATCGACTTCGCCTTGAGCGGCGTCACCTCGCTCGCCGAGGCCATGGCGGTGGGCAGCGGGCTCGAGGAGCTCGTGGACGTCGATGCGGGCGCGCCGCTGCAGGATGCGACCGTCGACACGCTGCTCGAGCAGCGCGCGTAATAGGAGCCCCCTAATGTCCAATTTCCGCTATCGAGGCCGCTCGGGGCGCGGCGATCTCATCACCGGACGGCTGGAGGCCGACGACATCGATGCGGTTGCGGCGCGGCTCCTGAATCTCGGCATCACGCCGCTCGAAATCGCCCCGGATGCGGCGCGGGGCGCCACGCTCCAGGATCTGCTGCAGCGGCTCGGCGCCGGCCGCCCATCGACCGCCGATCTCGTGCTGTTCTCCCGGCAGATGTATTCGATCACCAAGGCCGGCCTGCCGCTGCTGCGGGGGCTGCGCGGGCTCGCTCAATCGACGCACAACACGCTGCTGCGCGACGCGCTGCACGACGTGCTGCACAGCCTGGAATCGGGCCGCGATTTCGCCTCCTCGCTCGCCCGCCACCAGGACATCTTCTCGCCGCTGTTCATCAGCATGGTGCGCGTCGGCGAATCGACCGGCACGCTCGACAATTCGTTCCTGCGTCTGTGCGAGTACCTGAGCCAGGACCAGGAGGTGCAGGACCGCGTCAAGAGCGCGGTACGCTACCCGCTGATCGTGGTCGGGGTGATCGGGTTGGCAATGGCCGTGATCACCGTGTTCGTGATTCCGAATTTCGCCCCGCTCTTCAAGGTGCTCGGCAACGACATTCCGTGGCCGACGCGCGTCATCATGGGCACCTCCTCGTTCGTCCGCAGCCACGGGATCGCGCTCATCGCCGGCGCGATCCTCGCCCTGTTCGCGTTCAAGCGGCACATCGCCACCGACGCGGGACGCTACGGCTGGGATCGCTTCAAGCTCAAGGTGCCGGTGCTCGGCGAGCTGCTGCACCTGTCGGTGCTGTCGCGGGTGACGCGCTCGCTGGCGATCTCGCTGGAAGCCGGCCTGCCGATGATTCAGGCGCTGACCCTGCTGTCGCGCTCCGCCGGCAATGAGTATCTCGCGGAACAGCTGCTGCGGCTGCGCGATGCGGTAGAGCGCGGCGAGCCCTTGAGCCACGCGGCCGCCGGCGCCGGCATCTTCCCGGCGCTGGTGCTGCAGATGGTGCTGGTCGGCGAGGAGACCGGCGAACTGACGCGCCTGCTCGAAGAGGTGTCCGGATTCTACCAGCGCGAGGTCGACTACCGGCTGCGCAACCTGACCGCGATGCTCGAGCCGCTGCTGATCATCGGCGTCGGCGGCATGGTGCTGATCCTGGCCCTGGGCGTGTTCCTGCCGATGTGGAACATGATCGCCAAAGTCGGGCATGCCGGCTGATCCTAATGGAGGGGTGATGCAGGTCACAGCTCGCGGCGAATGCGGCTCCGGCCTACGGAAAATGGCTCAAGCACCCGGCCATCCGGCCGATTCCTAAGATCAAGCGCATGTTCGCGCCCGTGTTTTACATAAAGGCGCCGATGCGCCGCGGAGCAGAAGAATGAAGCCTTCCAAGTCTCGTGGATTCACGCTGATCGAGCTGGTCGTGGTGATCACGATCCTCGGCATCCTCGCCGCCTTCGCGGTGCCCAAGTTCGTCGCGCTCGATTCGCAGGCGCGCACCGCCACCATCAGCGGACTCGCCGGCAGCGTGAAGAGCGCGGCCTCCCTCGCCCGCAGCCTCGCGATGGCGTCGGGCAATCCAGCGTCCGTGCCCATGGAAGGCGCCGCCGTGCCCGTCACGCTGCTCAACAATTATCCGGACTCGAGCGCCACCGGCATCGCGGCCGCGGTCAATTCGAACAACGGGGCGAACGGCGACTTCACGTTCGCCGCCGGCGCCGGGGCGGCCGCCGCGACCTGGACCAAGAACGGCGCGCCGACGCCCGCGAACTGCGCGGTCAGCTACTTGCCGGCGGCGGCCGGCTCGACGCCCACCATCACCACCACGACCACCGGCTGCTAGCGCGGCAGCGCCACAAGCCGGGACGGATTCCCGCTTGGGAGAGTGGCACATGCGGCGCAGAGCTTCTCACCGCATCCCGGCATTGAGTGCCATGGGCTATACGCTGGTCGAGCTCGTGGTCGTGATGGCGGTCGCCGGCGTGATGGCGGCGTACATCGCGCCGCGCTTCTGGAATCAGCAGACCTTTTCCGACCGCGGCTACGCCGATGAGCTGGCCGCGGCGCTGCGCTCGACGCAAAAAACGGCCGTCATCACCGGCTGCCCTGCGCAGCTGATCCTGACCTCGACCGCCTACTCGGCGACCCAGCAGGCGGTGTCCGGCAATAGCTGCAACCTCGCCGATGCGACCTGGCCGACGCCGGTGCTGAGCGCCGACGGCTCGCCGGTTCAGGACAGCGCACCGGCGAATACCGTCGTGAATCCGACCGGCGCGTTCCAGTTCGACACACAGGGCCGCCTGAGTTCGAGCCCCGCCACGACCATCACCGTGGGCACCCACACGCTCACCATCGCTGCCGGCACCGGACTCGTGCAGGTGCAGTAGCCATGCGTCACCGGCACTGCGGCGTGACCCTGATCGAAATGGTGGTCGCGATCACCATCGTCGCCGTGGCGGCGACCACCATTCTGGGCGCCATCGGGGCGATCGCCACCAGCAGCGCGGATGCGATGATGCAGCAACAGGCCATCGCGGTCGCGCAGGCATATCTCGACGAGATCGAGCAGCGCTGGGTGGTCGACCCCAACGGCACGCCGCCGAATACCGGCCGCGGCAGCTGGGATCTGGTCGATGAGTACAACGGACTGGTGGACGTCGGCGCCCACGACCAGTTCGGCAATCCGATCGCGACGCTCGCCGCCTATACGGTCAGCGTCACGACCTCTCCCTCCGCCGCCCTCGCCGGGGTGCCGACCGCGGCCGCACGCCGCATCGACATCACGGTGAGCTACTCGCCGAACCACAGCGTGACGCTGTCGGGCTACCGGACGAACTACTGATGCCGCCCGCCGCACGGCGAATTCACTGCAGGAGGCCGCCGCGAAGCGCCGGCGGCTTCACGCTGGTCGAGCTGGTCATCACCATCGCGGTCGGCTCGGTGGTGGTCGCGTTCATGGCCCTGTTCATCGTGATGCCGATGAACGCGTATACCGCACAGACGCGGCGAGCCTCGCTCGTCGATGCGAGCGACAGCGCGCTGCGCTTCATGGCCCGGGATCTGCGCAGCGCACTGCCGAACAGCGTGCGCGTCACCTCGAGCGGCATGGTCACCGCGCTCGAACTGCTGGCCACCGCCGACGGAGCGCGCTACCAGGACGGCGGCCCGCTGTCGAACCCGGCGCTGGCGCTCAACTTCGCGACGCCCGCCAGCGCATTCGCCACCACCGTGCCGTTTACCCGGCTGACCCTGCCGTGGAGCTCGAGCGCCTACTATCTGTCGATCTACAACGTCGGCGTGCCGGGCGCCAATGCCTATCAGATGGCGAACGTCATCACGCCGGCCGGCACCGCCATCACGATTTCGGCGGGCGCAGCTCCCAATCAGAATCTGGTCACGCTGAGTCCCGCGTTTCAGTTCGCGTACGGCTCGCCGGAGAAGCGCGTGTACCTGGTGAGCGGACCGGTGTCCTACCTGTGCGACACCTCCGCGGGGAGCCTGACCCGCTACTCCGGCTACACCATCGCGAGCACCCAGCCCGCCAGCGCCGCAACGCTCGCCGCCGCGGGCGCGACCGCCGCGCTGGTGGCGGCGGATGTCGGCGCCTGTCAGTTCACCTATACGCCGGGCACGGCATCGCGCAATGCGCTCGCGACGCTGACGCTGCAGATCACGCAGAGCGGTGAATCCGTGCAGCTGCTGAACGAGGTGCAAGTGGTGAACGCACCATGACGCGCGCCGACCAGCGCCTCAGGCCGCCGCGCCATCCACCGCCGCGCCATTGCCCACGGCACCGCCGCGCACCGCGCGGTTTCGCGCTCATCCCCGCGCTGTTCCTCATCGTCGTGCTCGGCGCCCTGGCGCTGGTCGCGATCCGGGTCGGCACCGGCCAGCAGCAGGCGGTGGTCATGTCTCTCCAGGAGGCGCGCGCGCTCGCCGCCGCGCAGGCCGGCATCGAGTGGGGCGCCTACCAGGCCGTCAACGCCAGCTGCGCGCCGAGCACGACGCTGAACCTGACCGAGGCGGCGCTTGCCGGGTTCACGGTCATCGTCACCTGCGCGGCGACGACGTTTGCCAACGGCGCCGCCACCAGTTCCTCCTATGTGCTCCTGTCGACCGCGACCACCGGCACCTACGGTCAGCCCGGGTACGTTCACCGGGTCGTCAGCGGCACTTATACGAATGCCACCTGATGCGAGGCCCATCCGCCATGCCTACCCCTGACCGGCCCGCCGCCCGCGGCGCCTCGCTTCGCGCCGGCGCGCGGCGCGCGGCGCCCTTGCTCGGCGCCCTGCTGCTGTTCGCGACACCCTCTGCGTTCGCGCAGATCGCCTACGTTCAATCGTCCGGCCTGTTCGGCACCCCGGCGGGCATCACCGCGACCTCGTCCGCCTTCGCGGCAAAGCCCACGGTCGGCGACACCATCGTGGTGCTGCTGTGGACCTGGACGGAGACTAACGCTCCCGCGACCGCGGTGACCGATAGCATGGGCAACACTTACACGTCGAATGCGCTGGCCGTGATCGACCAGTCGGCCTGGTTCGAAAGCGCGCAGGTATTCTCGGCACCGGTGACCAAGACCGGCGCCAATTTCACCCTGACCATCAATATGCCCGGCAATGACAGCTCATCGCAGAGCCGCGCGGTCGCGCTCGAGTTTTCGGGTGTCGGCACCGTCGATCAGGCGAACGCCGTGACCGGTACCGCGGCCGCGGCCAGCGTGTCGACTTCGGCGGCGACCAAGTACGCGAACGAGCTGGTCGTCTCCTCCTTCGGCATCGACAATCCCGCGGATAATTTCAGTTCGATCGCTCCGAGTTCCGGCTACACTATGAGTGCCGTGGAGTATCAAAATGCCGGCGACACCGCGGGCGCCGGCGCGTACAAAATCGTCAGCGCGACCGGTGTGCAGAGCAACACCTGGACCGTCAATCCGACATTGACCGGCTGGGCGGCGGCGATCGCGACCTTCGGCGCCAGCAACGCGACCACGCCCGATCATTTTGCCATCAGCGATGCGGGGACCGCGGTCAACTGCCAGGCCTCGCCGGTGACCATCACGGCGGTCAACTCGGCGCAGGCGGCGATCGCCACCACCGCCACGATCACCGTGAGCACCAGCACCGGCCACGGCGACTGGTTGCTGACCACCGGCGGGGGCACGTTCGTCGCCGGCGCCTCGAACAGCGGCACGGCGACCTACACTTACGTGTCGGGCGACAACGGCGTCGTCACCCTGTCGCTCAAGGACACCTATCCCGAGACGGTCACCATCAACGTCGCCGACGGCAACATCACGCAGAAGTCGGGCACCGCGCTCGCCTCGCAGCAGCCGCCGCTCACCTTCGTGGCGTCGGGCTTTCGGATCACCAACGGCGCCAATGTGGGCACCACGATCGGCACGCAGGTGGCCGGCAAGACGTCGACGCAGAGCCTCGCACTGCAGGCGGTTCGCACCGACACCAATACCGGGGCCTGCACGGCGGCGTTCCCGAGCGGCGCGACCGTCAGCATCGGCCTCGCATTCCAGTGCAACAACCCGACGACCTGTGTCGCCGGACAAACCCTCGGGATCACCAACAACGGGGCGACCAGCAACATCGCCGGCAACCCGAACAGCGGCGTGAGCGCCTATACGACCGTGCCCTTGAAGTTCAGCACCGCGAACTCGGAGGCGCCGTTCAGCCTCAACTACTCCGATGCCGGTCAGATCACGCTGTACGCGCACTACAATATTCCGCTCGGCAGCGGCGCGGGTTCGGGCAACTTCATGAACGGCGCCAGCCAATTCGTGGTGCAGCCGTACAATTTCACGCTCTCGAACATCAAGTGCACGACCTACGGTGCCGGCAGCTGTGCCTCCTCACTCGCGGCGCCCGGCAACAATCCCGGAGCAACCTCGGCGGCCGGCCCTGCGTTCATCCAGGCCGGACAGCCGTTCTCGGCGACGGTCACGGCCAGCAACTTCGGGGGCGCCGCCACCCCGAATTTCGGCCGGGAAACATCGCCCGTGGCCGTGACTCTGACCGCCAACCTGGTGGCGCCGGCGGGCGGCGATGCGGCCGCGCTCAACAATTCCGCGGCCTTCGGCAGCTTTGCGGGCGGCGTTGCGACCGGCACGACGTTCAACTGGCCGGAGGTCGGCATCATCACCCTGACCCCGAGCGTCGCGAGCTATTTGGGATCCGGCACAGTGACCGGCACCGCCTCGGGCGATGTGGGGCGATTCATCCCGAACAGCTTCGCCGCAGCGCTCAACACACCGGTATTCGGCACCGGCTGCAGCGCGGGCGGGTTCAGCTACCTCGGCCAGCCGTTGACTTACACCGTGGCACCCGTCCTCACCGCGACCGCGCTGGCGGCCGGAGGCACGACCACGCGCAACTACACGGGCGCGTTCCTGAAGTTGACCAATGGCTCGCTGAACGGACGCATCTACACGCCCACGCCGGCGAGCCCGGCGCTGAACGTGTCGGGGCTGCCGTCGACGGCGGTCGACCCCGCCATCGCGGACCTGGGCACCGGTCAGGCCGCGCTCACCTTCAGCGCCGGCGGCGGCCTGTCGTTCACGCGCGGCAGCGCCATCGCGCCGTTCAACGCCAACATCGCGCTCAGCATCAATGTCGTCGACACCGACGGCGTGGCCGCACCGAACCCGGTCACCTTCGGCAGCGGCTCCGGCATCAGCTTCAGCACCGGTGCGGCGCAATACTACGGGCGGCTCGCGCTGCGCGATGCGGTGGGCTCGGAGCTGCTCAACCTGCCGATGTCGCTGACGACCCAGTACTACCTCAGCACCACCCAGGGATTCACCACGAACACCGCCGACAGCTGCACGGCCGCGGCGCCGCTGTCCTTCAGCAACTATCAGCTGAACCTCACGGCCGGCGAGACCTGCGTTCTCGATACCGGCAACCCCGGCCGATCCGGTGTCGGCTGCGCGGCGCCCGCGTCCTCCGGGATGCAGTACCTGTCACCGGCGGCGGCCGGCAGCTTCAATCTCCTTCTCGCTGCGCCCGGCGCCGGCGACACCGGCGCACTGTCGGTCACCGCCACCGCACCCAGCTGGCTGCAGTACAACTGGGGCAGCACGGTCAATCCGGTCGGCATGGCGACCTTCGGCGTCTTCCCGGGGCCCGCATCGCGCGTCCATCAGCGAGAGGTGTATTGACCGCCGGGTCCGGTTGGCTGACGAAACTGCGGATGACCGCTCACCGCCTCTTGCCAGCGTGACTCGCAGGCACTTGCGCCGAACGGCACCCGCGAATCGCTGCGCCGCCATTTGGCGAGCCACTCCGCCCCCAGCAGCTCATGCGGATGCGGCAAAGCCGCGGCGCGCGGCGACAGCGCGATCGTGGTTTCGGCCTTCGGGCCCGTCCCAATTCCCTTCGCGACGTGGAATCCGGCCGCCAGCATGGCGGCGCGCACGCTGGTTGAATAGGTGTAAGTGAACAGCTCGACGGCCTTGCCGCTGCACAGTGCCGCGAGCTCCCGGAACGCCGCGAGCGTCCACAGCGCACTGTCGGTCTTGAACGAAAACGGATCGAAGAAGATCACGTCGGGCGGCGGCGCGGCGTATTTGCAGACTGCGAAGTCGCCGTGCAGCAGCAGCCAGTCGATGGCCGCCTTGTCGCTGCTCCAGCGGCCCTGCGCCAGCAGATGCCGCGGCCCGGCATGCCACAGATGCTTGAACCATCTTGGATGGCGCAGCGCGAGATGGAGTGCGTCCAGATCGCACTCGAAACTGACCATGGCCAGGCGGCGAGCGCCGGCTGCAGGCGGCGCGTCCGAGGTGCCGCGCCGGGCCTCCACCGTCTGAATCGCGGCCATGGCATTGGCTGCCGCTCCCAAACCCACGTCCCACACCACGAGCGGGCGCGGATCCGCCGCCTCGAGACGCTCGAGCAGTCGCGACTGGTCCACGTACAGCGAGTGTGCTTCCTGTGCCGGATCGTGCACCGGGTGCATCACCTCTCCGGACTGCAGGTCGCGGATGTGCCCGAGTTCATCGCGCACCACGACCTCGTATCGGCCCAGCTGCAGGCGCAGCCGCCGGCGCTGCGCCTTGGGCATGCGCTTCGATTCCGCGCCGTAGGAATCGCGCGCGTCGAGCACGTGGCGCTGCGCATGGTAGAAGTCGAGCCAGGTGCCCGCCAGAATGTGCTCGCGCATGCGGCGCATCAGCTGCATGTAGAAATGCAGGTTGTGCAGCCCCAGAAGCTGCCACCCCGACGTCTCGCGCACGCGATTGAGATGAAACAGATAGGCAATCGAAAATGTCCTGCAGGTGTAGCAGCCGCAATCGGGATCGATGGGGCCCTCCATGCCGCGGTAGGCGGCGCGCCGCAGGTCGCGCCGGCCCACGCTGGTGAAGGCAACTCCTTGCTTGGCGAGCGCGGTCGGCAGAATGCAGTCGAACAGGTCGACGCCGCGATGCACCGCTTCGAGCAGATCGCGGGTGGTGCCGACGCCCATCAGATAGCGCGGCCGATCCGCGGGAAGGTGCTCGGTGACGAGCGCGGTACAGTCTTCGCGCTGCGCGGCGCTTTCACCGACTGCGAGTCCGCCGATCGCAAACCCGTCGAACGGCATGTCGGTGACGGCGCGCGCGCTTGCGACCCGCAGGTCCGGGTAGCTCGCCCCTTGCACGATTCCGAACAAGGCCTGCGGCGAATCGCCGCGGGCGGCGAGGCTGCGCCGCGCCCAGCGGTGAGTCAACTCCATCGCCTCACGGGCGAAGCCTCGCTCGACCGTCGAGGGCACGCATTGATCGAGGACCATCATGATGTCCGCCCCGATCGCCTTCTGCGTGTCGATGCTGCGTTCGGGGCTCAGATGGATCGTGCGCCGATCGACGTAGCTTTTGAATTCGGCGCACTCCTCGCGCAAGGTGCGGCTGCCGGGCAGTGAAAAAATTTGAAATCCGCCGGAGTCCGTCAGCACCGAGCGGGGCCAGTTCATGAACCCATGGATGCCGCCGAATTTACCGAAAATTTCCACGCCCGGCCGCAGCAGCAAGTGGTAGGTGTTGGCGAGCAATACCTGAGCGCCGCATTCGAGAAGGTCCTCGCGGCGCTGCGCGCGCACGGCGGCGTGCGTGCCCACAGGCATGAACACCGGCGTCAGCACCTCGTTGTGCAGGGTTCGAAACCGGCCTGCGCGGGCGCGCGAGCCTGAGGCCGTGGCCTCCAACTGGAAATTCAATCGCCTCATGCGGGCCCTTGCATCAGCAGCAGGATACCGTCATCAATTACACGAACATACACGAATCGCGCGAGTACGAGGACTCGATGCGACGCTATCTGTCCAAAAAGCCGAGTCGGCTGAATCGGGAGAACGCCCCGTATCCTGCGCGTGAGGAGCTGCATGACCGAATACAGCTTCGTTGACTCGAACATTTTGGTGTATGCACGCGACATCGATCATGGCCCGAAGCAGCAAACCGCCATACAGTGTTTGAACGTGCTGTGGCGCGAGCGCACCGGGCGCACCAGTGTGCAGGTGCTGAGCGAGTACTACGTCACCTTGACGCGAAAGCTCAGACCGGGCGTCAAAGCCGACGATGCATGGGATGACGTGCAGGCGCTGATGTCGTGGGAACCCCAGCCGATCGATGCGGAGGTACTCGGGCGCGCGCGCGAAATCGAACGGCGGTATCGGACCAGTTGGTGGGATGCCACGATCGTGGCCGCCGCGCAGGCGCAGAGCTGCACGGTGCTGCTCAGCGAGGAATTTCAAGACGGCATGATGTTCGGCCAGCTCCTCGTGCGCAATCCGTTTGCCTCGAGCGTCGAGGAGAGGCGCGCGCGCGCAATACCGCGTGCCGGTCGTGCGGGTCGTGCCGGTCGTGCCGGTCGTGCCGGTCGTGCCGGTCGTGCCGCGGCCGCGGCACAGGACCCGCGGTCGGCCGGCAGGCTTCGGCTAGTTCGTGCAGTTGGTGTGCGTCGCGTCCGAAGTTGCTTCACAACGAGGGCGGTTCCCCGCCCTCTTCTTGATTGTATATTCTGAATCACTGTTGCCGCTCCTCCCCTAGGGCATTGCAGGGATTCTCATCCAGCACTTGCCGGAAATTCTCTAAAATGTATTGGGGTCGCCCATTGGACCCAGAATAAAGCGTAGTCAGGATGGATCCGTATTCGGCGGTCGATGTTCCGCCGAAGTCTCGCGCGGTGAATGGCAGGTGGCGTCCCCCCAATTGCCATCGACACTGCCCGTCGGTGACTCGTGTCGTATAGATCGGGTAAAACGCCGCGCCCGCGGGTGGATTGACGCAACCAGCACCGGGATCTGGGTCGGCTGGATTGGATAGATGTCGCTGACAGGGCGGATTGGTGTTCGTTTCAATCCGGGGCAAATCCGCCTCAAATGCGACCCGCTGGTAGTCCCGCGCGTTGCCCCAAGCATCCTTAAATACCGGACTCGAAAATATGTAGGGTTCGGCATGCAGCACTCGATCGAGGCCGGTATCGGCGAGTGTGCCCGGCCACGTATGACTGCGGTATGGCACACCATCGAAGTCGACATCGCCATCGATGCAGCCGCCGAGCGGGATATACCCGAAGGAAGCCGAATAGGCCGCGTCAAAGCAGAACGCATCGTCGAGACCCGGAGGATCATTGACACCCGTCCGTTTGCAATCGCCGCCCTCCTCGTCGACGGAAGCGCAATATTCGAAGTGGCCGGTTTCATCCGAGAAGACAATGTTGTAGGTATGTGCGGCCCACGGTACGCGCGTCTGCTCACTGGAGGTCGCGTACATCGGATGGAAATCATACGGAATGTTATGGGTTTTGGCGTCACAATTCGTGCCGCTTGGGTCATAGAGAATCTGGCCGAATCCGTTCGCGGCGCTCGCAACCATGTATCCGCTTTGGCCGGTTGTCAGATCCTTGACCGTAATCTTTAGTCCGTGCGCCGTGTCTACCTCGGTAACCAGCAGCTCATCGCCGGGGTTCATGAACAGCGTCGCCGCGTTGACCGTAAATGTATTTCCGTTCTGAAGCAGTGGGCTTGGGGGGCCGAGAGGGACGCCGTCCGTTTGGATATATGCAAAGTTGACGTACTCGTTGATCCCGCCGCAGGCGGCATTGTTGCCGGCACCGGTGTTGCCATTCTCCGAAAGGCTGTCGATGTTTAGCGCCGCCGTCCATTGCGTGACACTATTGCTGGTGAGGAACCATCCCGGTGGATAAAACTGCATCTCCATGAAAGCGGTTCCGGGATGTTTGCCAATGTAGTGCCGACTATTCGGGTCCGGGCTATCGAAGATATTGTCGTCGGTACCCGCCCTGCACACCGACGTGTATTCCGGATACGACTGGGTATCGCATAGGGCCATGCCAAACCAAAATGCGGGGTGCAATTGGAAGTTCCACGTCGTGCCCTTTCCGTCCTGCTGCGGTATCTGCAGCGGGTCCTTCGGCAGGCGCACTCGCCAGACATTGTTGGTACCCGATCCGGGCGCGCCTGAATAAAAGAGCAGCGCCGGCTCATCGTGGCCGACGTACCAGGAGTACGGAATCTCCGCCTGCTCGGCGCAGAAAATTCCCCAGTTCCAGCTGCAGTTCAGCAGTTGCTGACGGAATGACGCGCGCGATTGTGCAAAACTGGTAGATGCGACCAGCAGCGCCGCAATCGCCGCCAGCCAGATGAGAGTTGAGCGGTACCCATTTGTGTGTGTGCTCATCGGTATTCTCCTCCCAAAGACAATAATTGTGTGTCTTAGAATTTTCTGCTGGATCGCAGCCCGCACAAGCTCACAACAAGCACTCACAACCGCGCGAAACTACATGAATGCGATTTGCGACGACACAGCGAAGTATCCTGTTGCTTGCTTGTTATGGGCCTGACCGGTCGCGGTACGTTCAACTCGAGCCGTATCGCAATGCCGCTGCACCGCCAAAGTTTGTGCGGCGATTAATGTTCTTAGTCGTCGGGAAATGTGCTCCCTGCGATTTCGGAAGTCAATACGGACAACATTTTCGATCTATGCGCCAAATTGAAGGCCAGCAGTGATCCGTTAATCAGCGCGCTCCAGACTGCAGGCGAGCATTGGATGCCAACTTCATTCGACCCGTTGCCGCTTAGGGGCCTAGGCTCGTGAAACTGCGGTACTCGGCCGGCCGCGGTGCACCACGCCGACGCAGGGATTGGCGCCGAGTGCGTAGCACAGTTCGGCAGGCCGCTGAATGTCCCACAGGACGAAATCCGCGCGCTTGCCCACGGCAAGAGTGCCGAGCTCATCCTGCAGCCCCAGGGCTCTGGCGGCGTTCCGGGTCGCGCCGCCGAGCGACTCCTCGGGCGTCAGGCCGAAAAGAGTGCAGGCCATCCCGAGAGCGAGCAGCAGCGATGTGCACGGCGAGGTGCCCGGATTGCAGTCGGTCGCCACCGCCATCGGGACCCCCGCCTTGCGCAGCATCGCCACCGGCGGCGGCGTCGTCTGGCGCAGCGTGAAGTAGGCGCCCGGCAACAGCACCGCGACCGTGCCCGCGGCGCCGAGCGCCTGCGCGCCGCGCTCGCTTAAGAATTCGAGATGATCGGCGGAGAGCGCGCCATATCGCGCCGCCAGTTCCGCCGCTCCCATGTCGCTCAATTGACCGGCGTGCAGGTGCGCGGGTAATCCCAAGCGTCGTGCGGCTTGCAGGAATTGCCCGGCCTCGGCCACCGAGAACGCGATGTTCTCGCAGAATGCATCGACCGCATCGGCCAGCCCGGCGCCGGCAAGCGATTCGAGCCAGGGTCCGCTCGCCTCGTCGACGTAACTCTGGCGGTTCTCGCGAAATTCCTGCGGCAGCGCGTGCAGGCCCAGATAGGTGGTCCTGATCGACACCGGAAGCTCGCACTCGAGCGAGCGCGCCACTTCCAGCAAGCGCCGTTCGCCCTCGAGATCCAATCCGTAGCCGGACTTCACTTCGATGGTGGTAACCCCTTCGGACATCAGCCGCTTCGCACGCACCGCAGCCGCGGCACGCAGCTCAGCGGCGCCCGCGGCGCGGGTGGCATTGATGGTCGATTGGATGCCGCCGCCGGCACGCGCGATGTCCTCGTACGACACGCCGCACAGCCGCTTCTCGAAATCCTCGACGCGATTGCCGCCGTAGGCCAGGTGCGTGTGGCAATCGATCAGCCCCGGCGTCATCCACAGACCGCGGCAATCCTCGAGCGGAATGTCCTGGGCCGCGGCCTTGCGGCGGGCCTCGGCGGCCGGGCCGATCCAGGCGATGCGCTCTCCCTTCACCGCGAGCGCATCGCTTTCGAGCTTGCCATAAGATTCGACACCCGCGACCATCGAGGCGATGTTCGCTCCGATCCAAACCCGGTCCCATTCCTTGTTCGAGGATGTCTGCACGCGCTCGCCCATCGATTGCGGCCTTGGTGTTTGCCGTTCTGTCAATGATACGGCAAGCTAGGCTGCCTATACAGGTATAGGCAATATGGCTCAGCAATATCATCTGGAATCCGTGCTCCTGGCGCAGGGCTGGGTGCGCGGCGCATTCGTGACCGTGGCGGACGACGGGCACATCAGCCGCATCGACATCCACCCGCAGACATCGCGCCCGGACGCGAAGCGCGTGGCCGGCTTCGTCGTGCCCGGGATGCCCAATGCCCACAGTCATGCATTTCAGCGCGGCATGGCGGGCAATACGGAATACCGGCTGTCGGCGCGCGACAGCTTCTGGACCTGGCGCCAGGCCATGTATGCGCTAGCGAATCGGATCTCGCCCGCCGACTTGCAGGTGCTGGCGACACAGCTGTTCGTGGAAATGCTCAAGTCCGGCTACACCTCGGTCGCCGAGTTCCATTATCTGCACCGGCAGATCGGCGGCGATCCCTACCCCGGCTCCAACAGCCTGTGGGACGCCGTGGCGCAGGGCGCCGCAGCCGCCGGCATCGGACTCACGTTTCTGCCCACCCTTTACCAGACCAGCGACTTCGGCGCGCAGCCGCTCAAGCGCGAGCAGGCGCGCTTCGCGATGGATACCCAGCACTTTCTGCGTGCGATCGAACAGCGCGTCGGCGCCGAGCGGCGCAGCGGCGCGACCATGACCCTGCGCACCGGCGCCGCATTCCACAGCCTGCGCGCCGTTCCGCTCGAAGCGCTGCGCGAAGCGGTGCCCGCGCTGCGCCAAATGGATGCAACGCTGCCGATTCATATCCACGTCGCCGAGCAGCGCAAGGAGGTGGAGGCCTGCGAGCTGCACACCGGCCGGCGGCCGATCGAGCTGCTGCTGGATCTGGGCGTGCTCGACCGCCATTGGTGTTTGGTGCACGCAACTCACGCCACCGCCGCCGAGTTGCAGGGCATCACCGCCACCGCCGCCGCCGTCTGCGTTTCGATCACCACCGAGGCCAATTTGGGCGACGGGTTCTTCAATGCCGCGCGATTCATGCAATCGGGCGGCCGACTCTGCGTGGGCTCCGACAGTCAGGCGACCGTATGTCCGGCTGAGGAGCTGCGCTGGATGGAGTACCAGCAGCGGCTGCGCAGCAAGCGCCGCGGCGTGCTGGCCGACAACGCCGAGCCCCACGTGGGCACCCGCCTGTGGCGCGATGCGGCGGAGCACGGAGCGCTCGCGATCGGCCAGCCCGCAGGGGCCATCGCCGTCGGCCATCGCGCGGATTGGCTGGTGCTCGACGGCGCGCATCCGAGCATGGCCGGCGCCACCGAGGCGACCGCGCTCGATCACCTGCTCTTCGCGGGCGGCAGCGCGGCCATTCGCGACGTCATGGTGGCGGGGCGCTGGGTCGTCGAGGACCGGCAGCACCGGGCCGAGGCGCCTCTCGCCGGCCGGTTTCAGGAGCTGATGTCCGAACTCGCGCGGCCGGCGCAGAGTTCTCAAGGTTGACTGTACCTGTCTATACAGGTTAATCTGGCGCCATGGACAAATCGACCGCGTTGCAACCGCTGTACCTGAAGGTGAAGCGGCACATCCTGGACAATATCGGCTCCGGCAAGTGGGGCACCTCGACCCGGGTGCCCTCCGAGAACGACATCGTGAAATCCTTCGGGGTGTCGCGCATGACCGCCAACCGCGCGCTGCGGGAGCTGCGCGACGAAGGGGTTCTGGTGCGCATCGCCGGGGTGGGCAGCTTCGTCGCGGATCGTCACGTTCGCGCACACCCGCTTGAGATACGCAGCATTGCCGATGAGATTCGCGAGCGCGGGCACGTGCATCGCGCCGAGATCGTGTCGCTCGAGAAAGTTCGCGCCGTCGCGGAACTCGCCGAAGACTTCGGCATCGCGCCGCGCAGCGAGCTGTATTGCTCGGTGATCGTGCATTTCGAGAACGATCGTCCCGTGCAGCTGGAAGACCGCTATGTGCTGCCGACGCTCGCCCCCGACTATCTGACGGTGGACTTCAGCCGCACGACGCCGTACGACTACCTGGTCAAGGTCGCTCCGCTGCAGGAGGCCGAGCATCTGCTGCGCGCGGTGATGCCCGATGAACGCACGCGCAAGCTGCTGGCCATGAAGCGCGACGAGCCGTGCCTGCTGATGATCCGCCGCACCTGGACCGCCGGCCAGATCGCCTCCGTAGCACGCCTTTACTATCCCGGTTCCCGCTACGAAATGTCGGGGCGCTTCCGCCCCTAAGGATACCCCCATGCTCGCACCCGCCAAGAACCGAATCATTCGCGCCGCACGCGGCAGCTCGCTGAGCGCCCGCTCCTGGATGACCGAAGCGCCGCTGCGCATGTTGATGAACAATCTCGATCCTGAAGTCGCCGAAAATCCCGGCGACCTCGTCGTCTACGGCGGCATCGGCCGCGCCGCTCGCGATTGGAACTGCTACGACCGCATCGTCGAGACGCTCAAGCGCCTGACCGAGGACGAAACCCTGCTGGTGCAGTCCGGCAAACCGGTCGGCGTGTTCCCCACGCACCCGGACGCGCCGCGCGTGCTGATCGCCAATTCCAACCTGGTGCCGCACTGGGCCACCTGGGAGCACTTTCATGAGCTCGACCGCAAGGGCCTTGCCATGTACGGGCAAATGACCGCCGGCTCATGGATCTACATCGGCAGCCAGGGCATCGTACAGGGCACTTACGAGACCTTCGCCGAGATGGGGCGCCGGCACTTCGGCAGCCGGCTGGCGGGCAAATGGATACTGACCGCCGGCCTCGGCGGCATGGGCGGTGCGCAGCCGCTGGCGGCGACCATGGCATCCTTGAGCATGCTCGCGGTCGAATGCCGCCCGAGCCGGATCGAGAAGCGCCTGGAAACCGGCTACGTGGACGTGCAGGCCCGCTCCTTGGATGAGGCGCTCGGCCTGCTCGATGCCGCCAAGAAGAATGGCGGGCCGATTTCCGTGGCGCTGCTCGGCAACATCGTCGATGTGCTGCAGGCGCTGCTCGAGCGCGGAATTCGGCCCGACGCGCTCACCGATCAGACCTCCGCCCACGATCCCGTCAATGGCTATCTGCCGCAGGGTTGGACCGTCGAGCAATGGGACGAGCGGCGCGTCAGCGACCCGAAGGGCACCAGCGCCGCGGCCACGCGCTCCATGGCGAAGCACGTGGAGTATCTGCTGCGCTTCAAGGACATGGGGCTGCCGGTGTTCGACTACGGCAACAACATCCGGCAGGTCGCGCGCGACGCGGGCGTCGCTCGCGCCTTCGACATCCCGGGCTTCGTGCCGGAGTACATCCGCCCGCTGTTCTGCCGCGGCGTCGGGCCGTTCCGCTGGGCCGCGCTGTCCGGAGATCCGGAGGACATTTACAAGACCGACGCGAAGGTCAAGGAATTGATCCCGGACGATGCGCATCTGCACAACTGGCTCGACATGGCCCGCTCGCGGATCCAATTTCAGGGACTGCCGGCGCGGATCTGCTGGGTGGGCCTCGGACAGCGCCATCGCCTGGGGTTGGCTTTCAATCAAATGGTCGCCAGCGGCGAATTATCGGCGCCCATCGTCATAGGACGCGATCACCTGGACTCGGGCTCCGTGGCCAGCCCGAATCGCGAAACCGAAGCGATGCAGGACGGCTCCGATGCCGTGTCGGACTGGCCGTTGCTCAATGCGCTGTTGAACACGGCGAGCGGCGCCACCTGGGTGTCGATCCATCACGGCGGCGGCGTCGGCATGGGATATTCCCAGCACGCGGGAGTGGTGATCGTGTGCGACGGCAGCGAAGCGGCCGGGCGCCGCATTCGACGGGTGCTGTGGAATGATCCGGGGACCGGCGTCATGCGTCATGCCGATGCCGGCTATCAAATCGCCATCGACTGCGCGCGCCAGCAGGGCCTGGACTTGCCCATGATCCAGGGGCCCACCGGGCAATCCCGCAAGTGACCGGTGCTGTCGACATACGCGCCGGCGAATTGACGCTGCCGCAGCTGCGGCGGATCTACGAAGCGCCCGCGATGCTCGCGCTGCGCGGCGAGGACCGCACGCGCATTGCCGCAGCGACCGCGCTGGTCGATCAGATCGTCGCGGCGGGCGATGCGGCCTATGGCATCAACACCGGCTTTGGCCTGCTGGCGCAGACCCGCATACCGACCGAGCAGCTCGAGCAGCTGCAGCAGAACCTCCTGCTGTCGCACGCGGCGGGCGTGGGGGATCCGCTGCCCGATCCGGTGGTGCGCCTGATCCTGGCGCTCAAGATCAACGCGCTGGCGCGCGGACATTCCGGAATCTCTCTGGGATTGATCGACGCGCTGCTGGCGCTGCTCGGGCGAGAAGTCTATCCGTTGATTCCCGCTCAAGGGTCCGTCGGCGCCTCGGGCGATCTTGCGCCTTTGGCGCACTTGAGCGCGGTGCTGCTCGGCATCGGCCAGGTGCGCTGCAAAGGCAGGATCCTGCCGGCCGCAGAGGGCCTCAAGCTCGCCGGGCTCGCACCGTCCAAGCTGCGCGCCAAGGAGGGATTGGCGCTGATCAACGGCACCCAAGTCTCCACCGCACTCGCGCTGGCGGGGCTGTTCGGCGCCGAAGACCTGCTGGCGGCGGCGGTGGTCGCCGGCGCAATGTCGGTCGATGCGCTGAAGGGCAGCGACGCGCCGTTCGACGACCGCATTCACCAGGTCCGCGGCCAGCCGGGGCAAATCGACGTGGCGCGCCAGTATCGCGGTTTGCTCGCCGGCAGCGCGATCCGCGCCTCGCATCTCGACTGCACGCGTGTGCAGGACCCGTACTCCTTTCGCTGTCAGCCGCAGGTCATGGGGGCTTGCCTGGATCTGATCCGACAATCGAGCAACACGCTGCGCCTGGAGGCCAATGCAGTCACCGACAACCCGCTGCTGTTCGTCGAGCAGGGCGAGGTGCTCTCGGGCGGCAACTTTCACGCCGAGCCGGTGGCCTTCGCGGCGGACACGCTGGCGCTCGCCATCGCCGAGATCGGCAGTCTGTCGGAGCGCCGGATGGCGGTGCTGGTCGATCCGAAAATGAGCGGACTGCCCGCGTTCCTGGTGCAGAACAGCGGCCTGAATTCGGGCTTCATGATCGCGCAGGTGACCGCGGCCGCGCTGGTGGCGGAAAACAAGACCATCGCCACCCCCTGCAGCGTGGATTCCATTCCGACATCCGCCAACCAGGAGGACCATGTCAGCATGGCCACGCACGCCGCGCGCCGCTTGGGCGCCATGGCCGAGAACGCCGCCGGCGTCCTCGGCATCGAACTGCTGGCGGCAGCTCAGGGCATCGAGTTCCACCGGCCCGCCCGCTCATCGGCGGCTCTGGAGCAGGTGCACGCGAGCATTCGCAGCGAAGTTCCCTTTTATGCGGCCGACCGCTACTTCGCACCGGACATCGAAGCGGCCAAGCGCTGGGTCAAGTCTGGGCGCTTCACTCCCCTGGTCAAACAACTGCTGCCTTCGCGAGATTGATCCCATGAAGCCGATCAGCCTGCTGCTGCTTCTCGCCTGCCTGATGCCGCTCATCGGCCGCGCCGGCGAGCTCAATCTCGCCACCGTGAGCTGCGATAAGTACGAGAACGAGATTCTCCCCGCCGCGGGCTCCCCGCAGAACGCGGATCCGGCGAAAAGCCCCGATGCGATCAACACCGTGATGTGGCTGTTCGGCTATTCGGTGGCAAAGTCCGGCGAGCACGTCATGTACGGGGACGCGCTGACCTCCTTCGGATTCGCGCTCGATGCCGAATGCAAGAACAATCCAAGCACCAGTCTGCTGGAGGCGTTGACCTCCGTCCGGCCCAAACGCGACAAACCGATGGATCTGACGACCTTGAATTGTCCGACGTTCGAATCACGGCATGTGGAGATGGCGCGCACGGACGCGGATAGCGCGAACACCATCATGATGTGGCTGTTCGGCTACGCGGTGGGATTGTCGGGCAGCCACCTGTTCAATGCGGGCGGGTTGACGCATTTTGCATCGGCTCTGCAGAGCCGATGCACTCAGCATCCAGACGACAGCCTGTTCGACGCGCTCGCGGCGGTCAACAGCCCCCCGGCGAAGCATTAACCGTTCTCTCGAGGGTGTAGCATGTCATCGCTTCACTCGATCACGGAGGAACCTGGCATGACCACACGGGTCTCGCGAGTCGTTCAAGAATACGTGCTTTGGACCGACGCCGTGCAGTTCAGCATCAGGGGTCGCATCGTTGAACATCTGGATGCAGATCCGATAGCGCGTTACGGCTGGGACGTGAGCCATCACTTCAAACCCTCGCAGAGTGCGCTCGGTGTCTACCGTCCGGCGGCCGTGACGGGGGCAACCATCGAGGAAGTAACCGGGCAATTGATGGCCTATCTTCGCGGCTTCCAAAATATCAACGTCGAGCCAAACTCGCGCTATTGATGTTCACGCCGGCGCGTCCGGCCCCCGCTTTCTTGCCGGTCTTCCGCTGCAGCCAAGCGTGCGCGGCGATAGGATCGGCGAACCCACCAAAAACAAAGGCAAAGCGCAGCCCCGAATAGAGCGAGCATGAGAAACCCGAAAATCGAGGTCGACCTGTGGTGATGCAGGCGAAGTCTCATGGCTCAATGGCTCCGCGCATCGCAGGCCCCTGGCCGCAGGCACCGTTCCGCGGGCGCAGCCAGGCGTCGGCGAACTCTCTGCGCAGCTCCGCTTCCCGCCCCATGTAGCGCGGCGAGAAGTGAAACGGCACGGCGGACTTGATGCCGGCGGCCCGGGCGATGCTGCCCGCAGCGCGCGCCGTGAGATGCGCCTTGCGCTCGGCGAGCGCCCGGTCGGCATCCAAAAAAACGGCCTCGATGAACAGCAGATCGGCGCCCTGCAGGAATGCGGCCAATGCACCCCGGTTGCGCTCGTTGTCGGCCAGGTCCGTCACGTAGCAGATCTTCTGCCCCGGCACGAATTCCAGCACTTTGCGCTTCAGCTCGCCCAATTCCACTTCCTGGACGTGCGGACCATTGCGCGTGCGCCATTGCACCTTGATCCGGGTGCCGTCCGGTGCGCCCTCACGCACCCGGCGCTTCAGTTCCGTGAGCCACGGTCCCGTCGGGAGCCGCAGGTCATCCAGCCGGCTTTTCCACACATTGATGTGCACGCTCTCCTCGAACGCGAAAGCCAGCGAGGTGATGTCGTGGTGCTCGAGCGGCACGCTGCGCACCTTGAACAGGGGTGTTTCCAGCAGCACTCCCCGGGGCGCCGAGGCGGCGGGGAGCGGTTCGCGCCGAAAGCGGTGCGTACTGCGGAACTGGGCGCGCCGCACGCATCCACGGGCATCGATCTCGTGGGCGACGATGACGAATTCGGTCTCGTAATTCTCGACCAGATTCCAGGTGTAGGCCGCGAGCTTGTGTTCGAGGTGTGTCAGGAATTCTTCGGGGCCGTACAGACTGACGCCCCTGTCGCGGCCCAGACAGACTCGCAGCAGGTGGTCGAATCCGGAGAAATGATCCATGTGAGTGTGCGAAACGAAAACGTCGCTGACGCGCAGCAGCTTGCGCGTCGGCAGAACGCTGATGTCGCCAATGTCGAAAAGAATCGCGCGGCGTTCGAATTTGAGGTCGACAAAGACCCCGGGATCGCCGAACGTCCTGTTGATGAGCTCCGCCTGGAAGATGGGCCGCACCGTGCTGAGAATACCATCGGGTCAGCCCGGCGCGAAAAGCGCATGCGCGAGCGCCGCGAATCCGCCCTGGTTTACCGGCGGCTCATGGAGCTCCCCGATCCGCACGGCGCTGCAGGGACAACAGCAGCAGCGCTGCGGCCAGGATGAGGTAGGCCAGACAAAACTGGGTCGCCACGATGCGCGCGGTTCCATTCAGCTGCCACAGCGCGTACGCACTGCCGTCGGCTCGCACCGAATGAATGATCCCGAAGCAACACAGTCCTGCGCCGGCAGCGAGGTAGGCTGCGGCCGCCCGCAGCCGGTGTTCGGTCATCTCCACCACGAATGCCGCCCATAGCGTGGCGGTGAGAATGAAACCGTTGCCGAGCGCGACGATCACCGCCAGCGCGGGCAGCCCATGTTCGGACGCGAGAAGCAGCCTGGCGAAGCGCGCCGGCGGAATCAACTCGGGATTGCTCAGCTCGATGGTCAGCATCCGCGCAACAGCGGGAAAGAAGCTGATGGCAATGGCCGGCGCATGGCGCACCGGCACCGCGCTGAACGCCTGCACCGTGATGTCCATTGCCACGAACACCAGCACCGGCGCTAGAACCGCGATGGGTATCACTTCGATCAAATTCGACAGATAACCGAGCATCCCCCCCACGCCGATGAATACACCGGTCAGCCACGTATAGCCGGCCTTCGCGCCCATCTCTTTGTAGGCGGGATGGCCGATGTACGGGGTGGTCTGCGCGATACCGCCGGCGATTCCCGCCACCAGCGTGGCCGCCGCTTCGGCCAGCAAAATGCTGCGCACATCATAGTCATCGCCCGCGACCCGCGCGCTTTCGGCGTTGTTGACGCCGCCCACCACCGTCAGCAAGGCGAACGGCAGGATCAGAGGCAGATAGTCCGCCACGCCCGCGAAGCCGCGCAAGATACCGATGTCCGGATGCGGGAAGGCCAGACGCAGCGCCGGCAATGCGGGCGTGTCGATGGCCATCCCGGCCCACCCCAACCCACCGCAGATGTAGTACACGAGCGTACCGACGAGGACGGCGAACAGCACGCCCGGCATGCGGCCGGGGATCCTGCCCTTTGCGACCAGCGCATACAGCACGAGGCCGAGCGCCAGGAATCCGGCGACGGGCGCCTGCAGCAGCTCGACGATGGGCAGGAATCCAATGAGCATCAAGGCGATACCCGCGAGCGACCCCAGCAGTCCCGCCCGGGGAATCAGCCGCTGCACGCCCCTGCCGGCAAATGCCAGCGCCAGTTTCACGACTCCCATGGTCGCGGTTGCCGCCATCCCCAGATACCAGGTCTCGAGGCCCGCGGCGACCGGATCCAACCCCGCCGCCCGCCAGTTTGCATAGGCGGGGCCGAGCACCAGCAGCGCCATTCCGATGGACGAGGGCGTATCGAGGCCGAACGGCATTGCGGTGACATCCGCGCGCCCGGTGCGGCGCGCCAGGCGAACGGCGAGCCAGGTGTAGATGAGATCGCCGATCAGGACGCCGAGCGCGGTTCCCGGAAACATGCGTCCAAAAACGATCGGCGCTGGAATTCCGAAGCCGCCGATCAGCACGGTCGCGAGCAGCGCCAGCACGGACAGGTTGTCGACGACCAGACCGAGGAAGCCGTTGACGTCGCCGCCAACGATCCGCAGGTATCCGTCGGCGCGCGTGTGGCCGTCGGCGTTCAACGCGCCTAAACCCCGAGGTTCAACAGTGCCGCATTGCCGCCGGTGGCGGTCGTGTTGACCGTGAGCGTTCTCTCGTTCGCGAAGCGCATCAAGTAATGCGGTCCGCCCGCCTTGGGACCCGTGCCGGACAGTCCGGTCCCGCCGAACGGCTGCACGCCGACGACCGCACCGATCATGTTGCGGTTCACGTAGGTGTTGCCGACCGGCGTGGCCTCGAACACCTGCCTCCAAAAGGACTCCAGGCGGGTCTGCACGCCGAGCGTCAGGCCGTAATTGCTGGCGCGGATGGACGCCAGCACCTTTTGGATGTCGTTGGATCGATAGCGCACCACGTGCAGCAGGGGTCCGAATTCCTCGCGCGTCAGCTGCGCAGCATCAGTGAGCTCGATCAGATGCGGCGCGACGAAGCTGCCGCGGACGTGCGAATCATCGAGCCGGCACGCCTTGACGATGCGTGCTTCGCGGCGCATGCGCTCGACATGGCGATTCAGCCCTTCGGCGGCCGCCGCCGTGATGACCGGCCCCACATCGGTCTCGAGATTGGCCGGATCGCCGATCACGAGTTCGTCCATGGCGCCCACGATCATGTCCAGCACGGTGTCGGCGATCTCCTCCTGCAAAAACAGCAGCCGCAGCGCGGAGCAGCGCTGGCCTGCGCTCATGAAGGCAGAGCTCACCACGTCGTCGACGACCTGCTCCGGCAGGGCCGTCGAATCGACGAGCATGGCGTTCAAGCCGCCGGTCTCCGCGATCAGTGGAACGATGGCGCCGCCGCGCGCCGCCAGCGCCCGATTGATGGTGAGCGCGGTTGCGGTGGATCCGGTCATCGCCACGCCCGCCAGGGCGGGGTGCGCGAATGCGATCTCGCCGAACAGCCGTCCCGGCGCGGGGATCAAGTGCAGCGCCTCGGGCGCGATACCGGCCTCGTGCAGCGTCCTCACGAATCGCGCGGCGACCAGCGGCGTCGACTCCGCGGGCTTGGCCACGACGCAGTTGCCGGCGGCCAGCGCGGCGGTCACCTGTCCCGCAAAAATCGCGAGCGGAAAATTCCACGGGCTGATGCAGGCAAACACGCCGCGTCCGTGCAGCGACAATTCGTTCGACTCGCCGGTCGGTCCCTCGAGGCGGGCGGGGCTGCCGAACTGTTCGCGCGCGCGCATCGCATAGTAACGGCAGAAATCGACCGCTTCGCGCACTTCCGCGATCGCATCCGGCAGCGTTTTGCCGGCTTCGCGGACCAATAATTCGTAAAAATCCAGCCGCCGCTCCTCCAGCAGGGCCGCGGTCCGGTCGAGGCAGTCCGCGCGCTCCACGCCGCCGATCGCATTCCATGCGGCGTGGGCGCCGCTGCCGGCATCGAATGCGCCCGCAATTTCAGACGCCGTCGCGTCGCGCGAGGCGCCGACTGCCTCGCGGTGGTCCGCCGGATTGGCTATCGGGTGCTGGCGCCCCGGCAACAGCCCGCCGTTGATGATGGGTCCGGCGCTGTGCTCCGATGAGCGGCGGCCCGCGACCCGCACATGCACCGTCTCGAGCGCCGACGGATTGCCGATGTCGATTCCCATCGAATTTCGCCGGTCGGCATAAAGCAGAGCCGGATTCGGCAGCCGCGGATGGGGATAGGTGTCCAGCCGCTCGAGCTCGGAAATCGGGTCGCGCACGATGTCCGCCACCGGCACCTGCTCATCCATGAATCGATTCACAAACGAGGTATTGGCGCCGTTTTCCAGCAATCGCCGCACCAGATAGGCGAGCAAGTCCTTGTGTTC
The DNA here is from genome assembly GCA_963837045.1 of uncultured Gammaproteobacteria bacterium. GTDB lineage: Bacteria > Pseudomonadota > Gammaproteobacteria > Steroidobacterales > Steroidobacteraceae > Bog-1198. The sequence goes on along the minus strand of CAWIMA010000014.1, from coordinate 42,553 downwards.
GCCCACCGGCGCATACACGCGAACCTGCGGGAAGGCGCTCACTTGGCGCGCGGCCTCGGCGTACAGCAGCCGGCCCATGCCGTGCAGGCGCTGGAATTCGTATTCGCAGCCGGCCGGGGCGAGCTCCAAAATCGACGCGATGCTGTGTGCGTTATGAGTCGCAAATTGCGGCAGGATCACATCGGCGTGCTTGAACAAGCTCCCGGCACATGCCAGGTAAGACACGTCGGTGGTGACCTTGCGCGTGTAAACCGGATAGCTCTCGAGCCCGCGCTCTTGTGCGCGTTTGATCTCGCTGTCCCAATAGGCGCCCTTGACCAGCCGGACCGCGACGCGCCTGCCGCTCGCACGGGCGGCTGCCGCCACCCATTCGATGACATCGAGGGCGCGCTTGGAATAGGCCTGTACGGCGAAGCCCAGACCCGGCCATTCGCGCGTGGCCGGATCGCGCGCCAGCGCCTCGATCACGTCCAGCGACAGATCGAGCCGGTCCGCTTCCTCGGCGTCGATGGTGAGCTGTATGCCGTGTTTTGCGGCCCGCAGCGCCAGCGATATGGCTTTGGGCACCAGGCGCTGCATGACGCGTTCGTGCTGCAGCGGCGAATAGCGCGGCTCCAGGGCCGACAGCTTGATGGAAATGCTCGAGCGCAGTTGCGGGCTGCGTCCGCCCCCGACCCCGCCGATGACGTCGATCGCATGTTCATAGGAGCGCAGGTACCGCTCCGCGTCCTTGAGCGTACGGGCACCTTCGCCCAGCATGTCGAACGAGCACAGGCCGACCTCCGGCTCGCGCGCGCTGCGCGCCAGCGCCTCTTCGATCGAGCGTCCGACGACGAATTCGCCGCCGATGATCCGCATGGCACGCCGCACCGCGAGCCGCACCAACGGCTCACCCGCCTTGCGCGTCAGTTTTCGGACCCATCCCGCCGCGTCGGTTTTGATCTCCGGATCGAGTTCGAGAATGCCGCCGGTCAACATCAGGCCCCAGGTCGATGCATTGACGAACAGCGATTCCGACCTTCCGGCATGCGCCGACCAGTCACCGGTTGCCAGCTGCTCGGCAATCAGCCGGTCCGCGGTCGCATCGTCCGGTATGCGCAGCAGCGCTTCGGCAATGCACATGAGCGCAATGCCCTCGTGATTCGACAGGCCGAACTCCTGCAGGAATGCATCCAGAAACGGCCGCTCGTCGCGGCGCGCGCGCGCGCCTTCGACCAGCGCCACGGCCAGGCCCACCGCGCGGTGGCGGGCGCCGCCGGTCAGCTCCAGTCGGCGCAGCAGGCGGTCGACTGCCTGGTCTTCCGGCCACAATCCGTGCTCGCGCAGCTCAGATCGGAGGGCTTCCGGCGTGGTTTTGTCCGCAGGTTCATTCAAGCTGGCGGCCATGGCAGGCTTCCTCGGAAGGTGCAGCGGTCAGGAGCCTGTCTGAGTATTCCGCGTGAGCCGCGTTGGCTTGGCGAGGGAGCGGATGCAAGGCGCGCGGCGCAGGACGTAGCGAGAGCTACGTCCAAGCCGCGCAACACCGCAGACGCCCCTCACCATGCCAACCCTTCGGGACCGGGCAGATTTCGCTTCATCCGTCGTTGTCGCCTCCTCATTGGGCGTTGACCCAACTACGTCGGCTCCGCCTCGGCTGAAGCGAAATCTGCCACGGTCGCGGCCACGTGGAATACTCAGACAGGCTCCTAGTATCGACAAGGGAAGGAGGGAACGCCAGCGCCGCCCTTAGGGGCCCTTCATCCGCCCTTGAGGGGCCTTCATCAAAGGAGCGCCAATCCCGTGCGCGCCGCGCCGAATGCAGCCTGCACCCGGCCCGCGGGCTGCGCGGCGGTTGGCTGGCGCATGAGGGTGCTCTTGCCGAACAGCGACTCGACCAGGTCGACTGCGAGCGCGGCCGTCTTGTTGCGCACATCGAGGGCCGGATTGAGCTCCATGATGTCGAGGGAGCCGATACGGCCCGTGTCGGCGATCATCTCCATGCACAATTGCGCCTCGCGGTAAGACATTCCGCCGGCAACCGTGGTGCCGACCCCCGGCGCAATCTCCGGATCGAGAAAGTCGACATCGAAACTGACGTGCAAGTGCGTGTCGGGGTGCGTGTCCGCGAGGGCGGCCTCCATGGCTCGTCTGACGCCCATCTCGTCGATGAAGCGCATGTCGAATACCGCGAGCTGCTGCTCGTGCACCAGCCGCCTCTCGCCGGGATCGACGCTGCGAATCCCGACCTGACGAACCCATTGCGGCCTGATCGCCGGCGTCACGCCGCCGATCTGCACCAATGCCGCAGGGCCGAGGCCGCACAAACACGCAACCGGCATGCCGTGAAGACTGCCGCTGGGGCTCAAGTTCCGCGTATTGAAATCGGCGTGCGCATCGAGCCAGATCACGCGCAGCGGCCGCTGCGTGTCGCGGCAATGGCGCGCCACGGCAGAGATCGACCCGATGCTCAGACTGTGGTCGCCGCCGAGCAGTATCGGCAGCCGTCCGGCGCTCATCTCGCGATACACGGCGCCATGCACCTCGCGGTTCCAAGCCGCCACCTGCGGCAGGTTGCGGTACCCGTCCAGCGCCGGCAGCCCTGGATTCGGCGGTCCGCTCACGTTGCCGCAATCGATGACCTCCAGTCCGCGCCCGGCCAGTGCCCCGTGCAGCCCGGCGACGCGCAGCGCTTCAGGACCCATCGAGGATCCGCGGTCGCCCGCCCCCACATCGGTGGGTGCGCCGATCAGACTCGCCGTCCGCAATGTCGCAGACGCGCTCACGCCGAAATCCCCCGTTCGTCGATGAGACGCTCTGCGCGCCGCATCGAAGCAGCCGCCCCGGCCGCCAGTCCTCCGAACAGGTCCTTCGGGTCGGCGAGCTTGGGGATCAGATCGATCCGCTGCGCACCGCCCAGCTCGCCATTCAGGCGATGCAAGTAGCGCAGTGAGGAGAAGTCGTTCAGCGCAAAGCCCACCGAATCGAAGATGGTGATTTCGGATTCGCCCAGCCGGCCCGGCCGCTTTTGGCATAGTACGTCGGCGAGCTCCGCCACCTGGACCGATGAGCCGAGCTGCTGGATCTCGCCCTCGATGCGCGCCTGCGGCTCGAACTCGACCACGATACGCGCATCCGGCCTTTGCAAAATGTCCGCATGCAATTCGGTTTTGCCGGGGCAATCGCCGCCCACCGCGTTCAGGTGCATGCCCGGTTCGATCATGTCCGGCGTCAGGATCAGTGCGTTGCGCTTGTCGGCGGTCACCGTGGTGACGATGTCGGCGCCGCGCACCGCCTCAGCCGTGTTCGAGACAGCCTTTCACCGAGAGGCCACTCAGACACAGAGCGTCGAGATTTACCTTGAGCTTCGCGGTGGCGTCGGGATCGGTGTCGAACAGGCGCAATTCCTCGATGCCCACCATGTGATGAAATGCGAGCGCCTGAAATTCACTTTGCGCGCCGTTGCCGATGAGCGCCATCACACGGGAGCCGGCGCGCGCCATGTGGCGGGCCGCCAATGCGGAGACCGCCGCGGTGCGCAGGGCCGTCACAAACGTCATCTCCGAGAGCAGCAGCGGGTAGCCGGTCGCGACGTCCGCGAGGACGCCGAATGCGGTGACGGTCAACAGACCGGCGGCCGTGTTCTTCGGGTGGCCGTTGACATACTTGAATGAATACAGCCGCGCGTCCGAGGTGGGCATCAACTCGATGACGCCCACAGGGGAATGGCTGGCATGGCGAGCGGATTTGTCGAATTGGCTCCACCGCCGGTAATCCGCCTCGATCTCGCGCGCCAAGGCTTCCATGAAACGAGCGGGACCGACGGCGCGCACCAGCTCTCGAACGCGCGCAGTTCCGATGTAATTCACCATGATGTCCTCACAGCCAATAGGGGCAATTACAGGCTCAATGCCGACGCCGATAGTTTCCCGCGTCCTTGGGCTAGTTAATAGACAGAAAACTGACCAGAATGCACCTATATTTGATCAAATAGTCAGAGTAAAATGGCGAATTGCGCATCCACTGAGACTTCAAACCATGGACACCACCGACCGACAGCTGCTCTCCTTGCTGCGTGACAACGCGAGAATGTCGGTGGCGGCGCTTGCCAAGGCGCTCGGAGTGGCGCGAGGCACGGTGCAGAACCGGCTGGCCCGGCTCGAGGCGGACGGCATCATCGTCGGCTATACCGTCAGGCTCAAACTGCCCGCCGAGGACCAGCGGATTCGAGCGCTGATGACCGTCGCCGTCGAAGGCAATCGCACCGACGAAGTGTTGAAGGCCTTACGCGGCGACCCGGCGGTGTGCGCGCTGCACACCACCAATGGGCGCTGGGATATCGTTGCCGAACTGCGTACGGACAGCTTGGAGGCGGTTGATCGTGTGCTGGGGCGCATTCGTCTGATCGACGGGATCTCCAACACCGAAACCAGCCTGCTGCTGTCCACCCACAAGTACTAGTCACACATCCGGCACCGTCGCCAGGAACATCAGCGCCGGCGCGTCCCCATCGCGCGGCGCCACACTGCCGGCACTGTCGGCCGGGCGCGAAACAATCGCCAGATCCCAGCGCTCGAGGATCACCGATTCGCCGGCGACGCGCAGCACGACAGAGGCCTCGATGGGGAAAACCAGTGTCGAACCCTCCGACTCACCCAGTGCAAGCGGCCCCTGCAGCCGCAGCACCCGCGCACGCACGTCCGGCAGCGACTTTGCCGCCATCAGGTTCAAATCCACGCAAGGCCCGTTCTCGAGCTCGCACTGCGTCGCGAGCGCACCATCGAATTGCGCCATGTCGCCGACCTGCCGCAGCAGCCGCGGTCCGCCGCGCGCAAATTTGAGCGCGGCTCCATTCCCCTGCAGCAGCACCATGGTGCGGTTGTAGCCCGCGAAATCGGAAAAAGGGCCTGAACGATCGATGTGCGCAACGCTGAGACGCCAGCGGAACGAATCGCCGGTCGCCGGCATCCGGATCGCTTCGTGGGTGATGCCGCCACCGTTTTTCCACGGCGTGGTCTTGAAGTCGGACCGTCGAATGATTTGCATGCGGTATCCGCGTCACGGCGACGATGACAATTCGAGCGCCTCCAATCGCGGACCCTCCAGTCGGCCGATCCGCACCGACGCATCGTACAGCACCACGCCGAATGTCATGAGCGCGATCAATATCGCGATCGAAGCCTTGACGTGGCGCGATTCGAAGCTGCGTATCGCCGAGGCGAATGCGATGAGGCCGAGCACCGCGGCAACCACAATGACGGCGTCGACGCTCGCCCGCTGCCAGTAGCTGCCGCCCAAATGCAGCCACATTCCGAATTCATCGAACGTCAAAGCCATGGCGATGCCGTAGGCCGGCGCAGCAAAGCGCAGCTCTCCCGGACTGCGGGCGCGGAACAGAAGAAATGCGCCCACAGCGGCAAGCAGAAAAATGCCGTAATTCAAATGATGGACGTGGGTGCCGCGCAGGAAAAAATACAGATTCGGCATCCGGTGCGACATGATGAGGAGCACCACCGTGCGCGCCGCGATGAACGTAAGGATGAACCCGAACAGAGTCCGGCGGGCGAGCTGGGCCGGCTCAGCGGCGACCGGATCGGGAATCACTTAAGTTCGGACTGTCTTTGCGTTCATCGGCGTAAGCTACCCTAACGGCTGGCGCGCCGTTGTCAACCGCCGATGCGGACGTGAAAGCGCGCGCTGTTCCAGATCCGTCGAGAGGGGTGTAGCCTCGTGACATGCAGCGTCGCCAGGTCCTGATGTTTCCGCTCGCGGCAGCCGCGCCGGTGGCGGCGCCTGCGCGGCAAGGCGGCGCATCGTCGCGAATATTGGGCGCGGCGACCCCACTCTTCGCGGGAGCGAGTTCGCCGGAGAAGCCGCCCGCCCATCTCGGATGGGCGATGCCGAGCGAGCAAGCACCGCACAAGGGCTGCTGGATGGCCTGGCCCGCGCGCACGGTGGTGTGGGGCAAGGAACTTGGGGCTGTGAGGCAGGACATCGCGCGCCTGGCCCAGGCAATCGGCCGCTTCGAACCGGTCGGCCTGCTGGTGCAGCCGGGCCAGGAATCAGCGGCGAGAAAATTGTGCGGCGCCGACGTGGAAATCGTACCCATGCGCGTCGACGACATGTGGCTGCGTGATTCGGGTCCTGTTTTTCTGACCAACCGGCAGGCTCAAGTCGCCGGGTCCGTGTTCAATTTCAACGGCTGGGGCAATAAGCAGATGCACGCGCGGGACAGCACTGTCGCGGCGGAACTTCTCGCGCATCTTAAGCTGCGGGCGTTCCACGCGCCGTTCGTATCCGAGGGCGGCGCCTTCGAGACGGACGGAGAAGGCACCCTGCTCGTCTGCACACCGTCGATCGAGAACGAGAACCGCAATCCCGGGCTGCCTCGCGCCCGGCTCACCGAGTATCTGTGTGGGTGGTTAGGAGTGGAGCGAGTCTTGTGGGTACCCGACTCGAAGCCGGATTACTGGACCGACGGCCACGTCGATGGAATCGCTCGCTTCGCAAAACCCGGGGTTGTGCTCGTTGACCAGGGGCTGCCTGAGGCCGTGAAATTCCTTCGTGATTCCTCTGACGCCAAGGATCGCACGCTGCAGGTCGTCGAGATGGCGCGACCCGAGGCCCGCAAGGGCCGCTCCAACTTCTGCGATAGCTACCTGAACTTCTATACGCCGAACGGCGCCGTGATCATGCCGTCGTTCGGCCAGGCTCGGTCGGATGATCGGGCCCGAGAGCTGGTTGCAGAAGCTTTTCCCGATCGTCAGATCGTGCCGATTCGATTGGACGCGATCGCCTCCGGAGGCGGATTGATGCACTGTGTGACGCAGCCGGAACCGGCCGCGTAGGGACGGGAGGACCATGACAGACACCCCATTCATTTTGCGGTCCGATACAGGCGGCGTTGCGACCTTGACGTTGAATCGGCCAGAGGCGCGAAACGCGCTGTCACTCGGCATGCTGCTGGCGCTATCGGCTGAACTCGGGCGCGCCGCCATCGACCCTTCGGTGGGCGTGGTGGTGTTGGCCGGCGCCGGGCCGGCGTTCTGCGCGGGCCATGACCTGAAGGAGATTCGTGCCGAGAGATTCGGCAGCGCTTATGCCGAAGCGCTGTTCGCCGAATGCACAAAGGTGATGCTTGCGATCATCGGCCTTCCCAAGCCGGTCATTGCGCAGGTACATGGCGTTGCGACAGCCGCCGGCTGCCAGCTGGTGGCGAGCTGTGATCTCGCGGTGGCGGCCCACGATGCTCGTTTTGCCACGCCGGGCGTCAACATCGGCCTCTTCTGCTCCACTCCCATGGTGGCGCTGTCGCGCAACGTCGGCCGAAAGGCCGCCATGCGGATGCTGCTGACGGGCGACCTGATCGATGCCGATACAGCCATTCGCCTAGGGCTGATCAGCGAGGTGGCGCCTGCGGCCGAGCTGAAAGGCCGGACCGCGGCGCTTGCATCGAAAATCGCGGCGAAGTCGCCGCAGACGCTCGCGATCGGCAAGGAGGCCTTCTACGCCCAAGCTGAACTTCCTCTCGCAGATGCGTATGCATATACCGCCAAGGTGATGGTGACCAATCTTTCCCGGCGGGACGCGCAGGAAGGCATCGACGCATTCATCGAGAAGCGAAGCCCGGTGTGGCGGGAGCATTGACCAGCCTCTCTGAAGTTCCGGCATCGAGTTCCGAGCGAAAATATTTGCTCAATGCCTGCTTGAAAGTCCGATTGTCCTCAGCGGCATGTGCAAACAGCGTCATCGATGAATGGAATTTGAGATGGTCAGGATAGCCAAAGATCTCCTCGATGGACCGGTTCTCCACCGCCGTCACCAGCAGCGTGCATTCCCGCAGCCTGGGCCCGAGTATCGGGTGATCGAGGTAGGCCTTTGCCTCCTCGAGTGACGAAATCGCGTACTTCTGCGCCATCGAGCTGCGGCCAAGGCCCTGGATCTGCGGAAAGATGTACCACATCCAATGGCTCTGCTTGCGGCCTGCCCGAAGCTCGGTCTCCGCCTGCGCATAGACGCCGCGTTGCGCCTCGACGAAGCGCTGCAGATTGTAGGGGTCCGGCGTTATCACGTTCGTGCCTTCAGTGGCTGCCGATCAGACCCTCGATCTGCGCCCGCAACGCCTCGATATTCGGTTCGCCGACGCTGCGAAACACAATCAGGCCGTGCGCATCGATCAGAAAGCTCTGCGGCAATCCATAGACTCCGCCGAACGCTTCGCCGAGGTTCGCATCTCCCATCAGAATCGGGTAAGGGACAACCTGCTTCGCGAGAAAGCGCTTGACGGCCGCTTCATCGTCGTCCATCGATACGCCGATGACCTGCAGCCCCGAGTCCCCATATTGGCGCTGCCAGCGCGAGAACACCGGAATCTCTTCGAGACATGGGCCGCACCAGGTCGCCCAGAAGTTGAGCAGCACGACCCGCCCTCTGAATTGGTCGAGCCGCAGCGGCCGTCCCGCCACGTCGGTGCGCATGAAATCCGGTGCGATCGTATTCACCCGCCCGGCCGGCCCGATTGCCGCTCCGGCCGCGAAGATTCGAATCGACAGGCAGGCGCACAGCGCGGCCGCGCCGAATACACCCAGTCGCGGCGCCACGACTTTATCCGCCTTTGGTGACGGGGTAACCCTCATCGATCCAGTTGGTACCGAAATCATGGGCGATGTACAAAGCTTTGACCTCGCGAAAGCCGAGCGCGTGCAGCGTCGAGAAGGCGGTGCCGATATTCGGGCATTTGCCCCACGGACAGCAGCCGCAGTAGATGACGATCGGAGTCTCTTTGGGCAGCTTGGCGACGCGCTCTCGCAGCACGTCAAGGCCGGCGCTTTCATTGCTTGGGCCTGCATACTCGGCGCCGATGATATGCGCCTCGTTATAAAGCTTGCGGAAGCCGATCTGCAGGACGAGCGGCCGCGGCCCCGAGTTCGACTGCAGAATTGCGGCGAGTTTCGCCGGCTGCAGTAGATCCTCGGCCGGGATCGAAGAAGCAGGGACCGTGTCTGCGCCAACGGCGGCCTCCGCGAAGATACAAGCCGTGCCGATGCAGAACGCCAGCACGGTCGCCTTGACCAGAAGGTTCATGTGGCCACTCCGCTTCGAGATCCTGTAGAACGTGCGCCGATTATACGCTGCGGCCGCATCGATCGCCTGCCGCGGTGCGCCAACCCGCATCTGCTACGGGCGCTTCTCGTGCCACACGACCACCTTGCCCATGCCGCTCCAGGTCTCATAGTGCTTGGCGAAAAGGTCTTCGATGCGATTGCGCTTGACCTTCAGCGTCGGGGTGATCAGATCGTTGTCAATTGTCCAGGCGTCGGTCATCACGACGAGACAGCCGAGCCGCTCGTGAGGATCGAGGGCGGCGTTGATTTCATTCAAGTGCTCGGCGAGCGAGGCTTCGAGCTCGCTGCGGCCGGCGGGGTCTGCAATCTTTTTGAGCGCGTTGTCGTTGAGCATCATCAACCCGATGGGCTGCCCGAGGTTGGCGCCCGTGACGCAGCAGGCCTCCACCGCCGCGTGCATCACCAGCTTTTCCTCGATGGGCGCCGGCGCGATGTACTTGCCCTTGCTGGTCTTGAACAAGTCCTTTACGCGGCCGGTGATCTTTAGGTTGCCGGCGGCGTCGAGGACGCCCTTGTCGCCCGTGTGCAGCCAGCCGTCATCAGTGAACGCCAGTTTGGTCAGCTCGGGCTGTTTATAGTAACCGAGCATCGTCGCCGGGCTCTTCACCTGGATCTCGCCGCTTGACGGGTCCAGTCGGCACTGCACACCGTCGTAAGGCTTCCCCACCGTGCCGAAGGCCACCTGCCCGGGGACCGTCAAGTGGCTGGCAGCGAGGTTCTCGGTCATACCATAGCCTTCCCCGATGTTCAGGCCGAGCTCGGCATACCAACGCAGCAATTCGGGCGGCATCGGCGCCGCGCCGCCGACGGCAAAGGCGCACTGGTCAAGGCCGAGTGCTGCGAGGATCTTCCGGCTCACGATGCCCTTGATGATGGGCAGTTTCAACAGCCGGTCGAGCCTGGCTCCCGGCATCCGCGCCAGCACGCCCTGCTGGAACTTGACCCATAGTCGCGGCACCGAGAAAAAGACCGTTGGCCGCGCGCGCTGCAGATCCTCGGTGAAGGTCTGCAGGGTCTCGGCGAAATACACGTGCATGCCGCTTTCCAGCTGGCCGAATTCGACGAGCGCACGCTCCACCACATGTGCCAGGGGCAGATACGAGAGCATGCGCGTGCCGCCGTTCAACGAGATGCGCCTGATGGCGGTCTGCACGGCCCAGGCAAACGCCGCGAAGCTATGCATCACCCCCTTCGGCGCGCCGGTGGTGCCGGAGGTGTAGATGATCGTCGCAAGTTCGTCGCCCGGACGCACCGGCTCACCCTCGAGCGGCGCGGTGTTGGCCGCAATCTCGTCCCACTGCGGGCAGCTCTTCTTCGCCTCTTCCGGCGACAGCGGATGGCTGATGCAGGGCAGGCCTCGCGGTACGCCCGCCCTCATGTACTCCCAGCGGTCGAGCTTGCCGACGAACAGCAGCTTCGACCCGCTGTGCTCCAGAATTTGGCGAATCGTGTCCGGCGCCAGCGTCGGGTAGAGCGGTACTGAAACGCCGCCCGCGAGCCAGATGGCGAAGTCGCTCATCAGCCAGTGCGCGGTGTTCTTCGAGAAGATGGCGGCGTGGTCACCCCGCTGCAGGCCCAAGCTCTTCAGATGCGCGGCCATGCGGCGCGACTGCTCTAGCACCTCGCCCCAGGTATAGTCGCGTACCGAGCCGTCGCCGATTGGCTGCGTCAATGCCACCTGGTTGGGCGCGGTCCTCTCCCAGTGGTAAAGACGCTGGAGAGCCAACCTGTCATCGGCAATGATGGTGGTCATGATGCGCTCAATTTGCGATCAGACCATATACCGTAGACTTTTGCGCTGCGTCCGCAATTCGTAGTTGTGTATTGCCGCTTGTGGAAAACGCGTAGCGACGCGTGGTCGTGATGCCGGCAAATCCGCAGCGGCGCGTATCTGCCTGTGTTGGGCGACGCGGCCCTTACCGGCGGCACTACCGGCATGCGCAGCACCGAACAGGTCAGGTATGTTCAAGCTGACTTGAGCAAATCGTAGGGATACTATTCCGTGCTTGAACGCCGGCTTGCCCACCATCTGCGGGCTGTCCTTGGAAGTAGGCAATCTCAATATGCGGATATCTGGATTCGGCCATGCTTTGTTCGGAATCGCAGTGGCAGGCCTCGCCATACTTAGTTTGGTCTACGGCGACTTCGCGCCAATATGGGAGCCGTTTCCTGCTTCGCTTCCCTGGCGGGAGGTGTGGGCATATGGATTGGGGGCGATATTGCTGGCGGCAAGCGCCGGCTTGTTCTTTGGCCGCACAGCTTTGGCAAGCGCGATAATCATCGCAGTGTACGAATCGGTCTGGGCCGTGGCACGCGCACGCGCCGTTCTGCTCAAGCCCATGATCATTAGCACCTGGTACGGCTTTGGCGAAGCCCTGGGACCACTGCTCGGCGCATGGATTCTCTACGCTGGGCTGCGCCGCCAATATGACGCGCCGGCCGTGCCGGTGATGACCGGCGACCGTGCGCTACACGCGGCTCGAGTTCTCTTCGGCGCGGCTTGCGTGGCGTACGGCGCCGCGCATTTCGCCTACGCAGCTTTTACGGCGACAATGGTGCCGGCGTGGCTTCCCGCTCGAACGGAGCTCGCATATCTTACCGGAGCCGGTCACGCTGCCGCGGGCCTCGGCCTTCTCGTTGGGGTTCTTCCCCGCTTGGCGGCGACACTGGAAGCCATCATGATGAGTCTATTTGGCGTTTTGGTCTGGTTTCCGAGCTTCTTCGCGCAACCCGCGCCCGAATGGGCGCCTTCAAGGCAGATTCAGTGGTCGGAGACCTTCGTGACCTTCTTGCTGGCGGCGTCGGCATGGATCGTCGCCGCATCGCTGCGAAGCACCCCATGGGGTTTCGCTCCGACTATGCCAGACGATTCGGCAGCCCCGGTCAAGTAGTTTTGGCGCGAGCGCGCAGGTGACGTTGGCGCTTGTCGAGCGAAGTGTGTTATTGCGTTGCAACGCGCAGTGCTTCTGAAGAAACAGCGCCTGTCCGCCTGGCGCCGTCTGCGATATAACTAGCGCTCAGAGAATAATGAGGGGAGGCGTCACATGTTCAGCCTAAGTCGGACGGTGATTTTGGCGCTGGGTTGTGGGCTGCTATTGAGCGCTTGCAGTGGCGGGAAATCGGGATCGGCACAGTCGGGCGGCGCCGATGCCGGGAGGGTCATGAACCTCTATATCTGGTCCGACTATCTTGCGCCAAAAACGCTGTCGAAGTTCGAGAAGCAGACGGGTATCAAGGTGAATGCCGCCTACTACGACACCAATGAGGCATTGGACGCCAAGCTGCTTGCGGGCGGCAGCGGCTTCGATGTCGTCGTGCCCACCGCCTCTTACTTCGAGCGTCAGATCAAGGCAGGCGTGTATCTGCCGCTCGACAAATCAAAGCTGCCGAACCTCACGAATATGGACCCGCAGCTCATGGCAAAGGTTGCTTTTCACGATCCCGGCAATGCTCACGGCGTCATTTATTTGTGGGGCACCAACGGCATCGGCTACAACGAAAAAATGGTCAAGGCGCTGCTGCCCGACGCACCGCTCGACAGCTGGCGAATGGTGTTTGATCCGAAGGTGGCGTCGAAGGTGGCCAAATGCGGCATTAGCTTACTCAACTCGCCGGCGGAGATGATGCGCGCCGTCTTCAGCTACCTGGGCAAGGATCCGAACTCGCAAAACCCGGAGGATTTGGCTCAAGGCGAAGCGGTGCTTATGAAAATCAGGCCCTACGTCCGCAGTATCAATTCCTCGGAATACATCGAGGCATTGGCCAACGGCGATCTGTGCGTCGCCGTCGGCTACAACGGCGATATTCTGCAGGCGCGGGACCGCGCGCAAGATGCCAATAAGGGCATCGAAATCAAGTACAGCATACCGAAGGAAGGCACGATTCTCTGGTTCGATATGCTGGCTATCCCCAAGGATGCGCCGCATCCCGGGTACGCCCATGCGTTCATCAACTTCCTCATGACGCCGGAAGTCATCGGCGAAATCACCAATTTCAAAGGCTACGCCAATGCCAACGCCGTGGCGCAACCGCTGGCGTCGGTAAAGAATGATCCGGGGGTTTACCCCACGCCGGAACTGCTGCCGAAACTCTCGGTGCAATTGGCGGATTCGGCCGATCAGACCCGCGCTATCACTGGCGTCTGGGAGAAATTCAAAGCGGGGCAATGAGCGGTGACGAGAAGGCCACGAATTGCCGCTTACCGAAAGCACGGGCGCAATGAGCGCCGGTGCCTCAATCGGAAATTTTAAATCGCGGCAGCGGTTCCGGCAGTTCAGCAAGGAAGTAGGCGAGCACCGCCATGGTTGCGACCTGACTGCGAAGGCTCTGCGGCTCCACCTTGTCGAGCGTGTCCGCGGCAGTGTGGTGGTAGTCAAAATAGTGGCGCACGTCGACCAAGGGAGCGAATCCAGGCACTCCGGCGGCCTGCAGCGGCTCAATATCGGCGCCGAGCTCACCGTCGCGGCGCCTGAGGGCGGTGGCGCCAATCGGGCCAAGAGCGTCAATCACGGGCTGTAGCGTCGCCAACGTGTCCTTGGTTACGGCCGCATCCACGCCGAGCGCACGCCCCGCGCCATCGTCGCTTTCGATGGCTGCCGTCTGCGTTTCAATGGAGTGGTCAACGGAAGCGAAATAAGCCTTGTTGCCGCGACCGCCGTTCTCTTCGTTCGTCCACCCAATGAAGCGAATAGTGCGTCGCGGGTGCAGGTCCAGTCGTCGCAATATTTCGATGACTGCGGCAGCGCCGATCACGCCGACTCCGTCGTCCGTCGCGCCCGTAGCCAGATCCCAACTGTCCAGGTGCCCTGACACGATCACGTACTCGCCGGGTCGTTCACGTCCGGGCCAGTCGGCAATGACGTTGCTGCTATCGGCATCCGCCAGAGTCTTCGGCGTGAGAATCAGCTTGAGCGTCACGGGGCCGGCAGCAGCCAACCGCGCCACCAGATCAGCATCCTCCGCCGAAAGCGCAGCCGCCGGGATCGGCGCCTGCTTGTCCTTCCACATCGTTGCGCCGGTATGCGGCAAGCGGAAATCGGCTCCGCCCACCGAGCGCACCAGGGCTGCCGCCGCACCGAGTGCCGCCGCCGCCGAGGGTCCTTTGAAACGGTAGGCGCCGTCCTGCTTATAGGCCTCGCCTGCGTAACCATTGTCCGCCAATCGCTGATCGAAACGCGCGTCGAATAGAACGATATTCCCACGCACGTCTTTGGATCGATTATTGAGATCCGCGAAGTCGTGTACGACGATGACACGTGCGCTCAGCCCTTTGGCTTCGGTGGCCGATGAGGAACCGAGTGCCGTCAAATGCAGGTGCTGTGTCACACCGGCCGGTCTTCCCGGGTATTCGACCAGTTCTGCCTGCTCTTCGCCCCTCACCCAGTGCGGAACCTTCACCGGCTGCAACGTCACCTGCGCGGGAAGCGAACGCATCGCGTCCGCCAATTGGTTTATGGCCGCGGTCAGCTGCGCAGAGCCGGACAAGCGCGGCCCGATCCTGTCCGTCAGATCGACCAGATGCCGCCAAGCCCAATCGCTCGACATTGCAGCATCGCGAATCCGCGCAAGGACTGCAGCCTGCTCTGCGGCAGGTTGAGCACCCGCGGCGGCTGCATTCGGCGCGAACGCCATGCAGCTGGCCAGCACACCAAAAAGTCCGCAGCCAAGTCCTGCGACGGCGGCGCAAGCAGCGCGCGTCGGATGCATGCGCGGACCTTGCACCGAAACGGCCGGAGCACACGCACATCCTGCCAGCAACCAGTTTGATTTCACGATCTGCATCTCCTGTTCGATATGGTCGCGGATGCCCTCCTGGTTGGCAACCAGGAGCAGTGCAGCGTCGGGGAACGCCCGCCTTCGGCAACCCGATTCCCCGATCCAAGTGCCCGGTTTTTGGCCGCCGGCTGCCCCGGGCGTGACGGCCGAAGCGCTTGTCGTTGCAGCGGACATTGCGGTTGCAGCGGACATTGCGACAGATGTTGAGATAAAGTGCATGATGGGCCGCGCGTCGCGTGGCGCTGCGGCGGGACCTGCGCACAATAGGCGGGAGACAGGACCGGTAACGTCGGACGACCCAACCGACTCTCGACACGGGCGGTCAATTGAACGCCAATCGTAAAACGATCTTCATTTCCCTTGCAATTGTCATTGCCGGTGCGTGCGTCGTCATTTTCGAAGGCATCTACCAGGAAGCCAAGAGCGCCGCAATAACGAAGCTGAATCAGCAAGAGATGATCTATGCGCGGCAGGCGGCCCGGGGCATCGAAGAGTTCTTTGCAACGTGGACGGGAAACCTAAACGCCTTGTCACAGATGAATACGGTCGTCGCGGACAGCAGCGAGGGCAAAGCCGTTCTGAAGCTATTCTACGAGACAAACCAAACGCGGATCATGGAGATCACCCGCGTGGATGAAAAAGGCGTGATCCGCGACGACTTCCCCGATAGCAATGCGGTGGGATTGGACATCTCGCATCAAAAACACATTGTCGCGCTGCTGCGGGATCACAAGCCCGTGATCAGCGAGGTGTTCAGAACCATTGAGGGAATTGACTCGATCGCCCTTCACGTGCCTGTCCTGCAGGGGCCTGAATTCAAAGGGTCGGTGGAAATCCTGATCGACTTCAAGAGCCTCGCGAAGCGCTATCTTGATGTGATCAAGGTCGGCGAAACCGGCTACGCCTGGATGATCAGCCACGACGGAATCATTCTTTACACGCCGGTACCGGGCTTCATCGGCAAATCCATATTGGCAGCCGACAAGGACAACCCTTCGTTAGGTGCCCTGGTGGGCGCTATGCTCCAAGGCCGCCAGGGTACCGCGGAATACACCTCTCAACGAATCGGTGACCGGCATGTGAGCCCGACCAGGAATTACGCAGTATATTTGCCAGTTCATTTCGGGAACACCATTTGGTCGATTTGCGTGGCCTCGAGCGAAGAGGATGTTCTTACCGATCTGACCACCTTCCGCAATAAATTGGCGGTGGGTATGAGCATTTTCTTCATTGTTGGCGTGGCATTGTCAACGCTCGGGGCAAGAGCCTGGCTGGTCGTCAAAGAGGAACAAAAGAGCGCGCGGGCGGAGCTGGAAATTGCGCAACAGCGTAACCAACTGACCCATCTTTCTCGCGTAAGTATGCTCGGCGAACTGTCAGGGTCCATTGTCCACGAAATAAGCCAGCCCCTCACCGCCAGCCTCAGCAACGCGCAGGCGGCGCAACTGCTTCTCAGCAAGTCCGAACCTGATCTAAAAGAAGTGCGCGAGATCCTCAGGGACATCGTGGCTGACGATCACCGAGCGGTAGAGGTCATCCGCCGCCTACGTCAGCTACTCAAGCGAGGCGTAGTGCAGCTCCAGGCGCTCGGCGCGAACGAGATCGTTGAGGACGTGCTCAAGCTGCTGCGGAGCGAACTCATCGATCGAGGCGTCACCGTGCACCCTGAACTCGCCTCGAGTTTGCCGATTCTGCAAGGTGATCGGGTGGAACTCCAGCAAGTGCTGATCAATTTGGTCACGAACGCCTGCGACGCGATGGCCGACATGCCGAGCGAGGCTCGCACCTTGACGATCCGCACCGGACTGGACGGCGACGATTTCGTGTTGATCTCCGTCTCCGATACCGGTCCCGGCATCGCCGAAGGAAAACTGGACCAGGTGTTTGAGCCTTTCTTCACCAGCAAGGCAAATGGCATGGGCTTGGGGCTATCCGTCTGCCGCACGATCATCAACGCCCACGGAGGAAAGCTTTGGGCTGAGCACAATTCGGGTCGCGGCGCTACGTTTCATCTATTGTTGCCCCTGAGTCCGCGTACAACAGCTCAGTGAGGGCCTTTTGCAAGCCGCATCCAACGGCCGCGAGCCGTCCGCCGCTTCAGTGGGGAGAACGGATATCGGCGGGCAATTCGGCCGCCGCCGCTGCGTCGGTAAATATGAATGCAGACTCGCGCATCACGCGCCCGGCCGGCACCGAGTCGTCGCCGGCCCATAATTTCTTCAACGCCGCCGCCTTATCGGCGCCGGTAACGAGCCACAACCGATGCCGTGCCGCGTCGAGTACTCTGAAGGTGAGCGTCATCCGGACCACTCCTTGGTAGGGAGCGCTGATTCCGACTTCGCGGTCGCGCACCGCAAGGAGCCGGTCGCCCGGCACCAGCGAGCCCGTATGGCCGTCGGCGCCGATCCCAAGCTGGACCACGTCGAGCACCGGCGGTGTTCCGCCGTATTCGCCGAGCAGCCGCGCGTAATCCTCGGCGCCCGATTCGAGATCGCCGCGCTCGACCGGCATCGCGTGGAATTGCGCGGCGCGCAGCATCGCGGGTGCGACCAGCAGGTCGGAGATCTGGCGCGCGTGGCGCCGTTCATCGTTCTCCGCCACCACCCGCTCGTCCACCTGAAAGACCTGCAGGTCGTGCCAGTGGACGCGCAGGCGGCCCAGGTCGCGCAGCATCCGCCGCACCGTGCGCCCGCCGCTCAGGGCGACGAGGCATCGGCCGCGCTGCGCGCGCGCATGGCCGATCTCACTGCGCAGCCAGTCGGCAGCACGTTCGGCCGCGATTTCGGGGGTGGAAAACACATGGATGCGCATGCCGCAGAGAGTATCGAAAGTTGCGCTGCTGCACCGTCATTTTTGCAACGCCATGCCCAATGCCACGGCGTCCCGGGGAATGCTGCATCCCTGACCCACTTCAACCCCTACTCTCGGGTCTGCGCCGCCTTTGATCAGCTACGCCGCCGGCGGCTGTGTCGACAGCATCGAATCGCGCTTGCCGAACTGTTCGAACCAGACTGCCGTCTTCGGGCACTTTTCTCGCCAAACGAGCGTCGCGAAACGAAAATCCAGGTAGCCGAGTGCGCAGCCGAGCGCGATGGTGCCGGCGTCGACGCGGTCGGCCAAGTGACCCGCGCGCCGTTCGATTTCGGCCAGCCCGCAGGACACTTTATCGAGCTGACCGGCAACCCAATCCGCCCAGCGCAGGTTTTCCGGCCGTAGGGCCGTCTCGTAGCGCGTGAGCACTGCCGCGTCCATGATGCCGTCGGCCAAAGCCTGATCGACCAGCACCACCCAGCGCGCCGGTCCTTGGCGCGGCATGAGACGACCGTCGCCCAGCGCATTCAGGTACTCACAGATCACGCGACTGTCGTACAGCACCTCGCCCTCCTCTGTAATCAGAGTCGGGATCTTGCCGAGCGGATTGCGCGCAACGACCGCCCGGTCGCGATTGACCGGATGTGCTGCGGCAGGCAGGAGCTCGAGGCGCTCGCGCAACCCCAACTCATGGGCGCTGACCAAGCACTTTCGTACGAACGGGGAAGTGGCTGCGTAGAAAAGCTTCATCATCGCATTGTGCCAAATTCCTCTTCAAACGCCTATGCCGGTCAAGGGCGCTTCTGTCCGGCACACCGAGGGGGTGAATGCCTTGATCTAGTACGGGTCGCTCCCGCGCATGGGATTGACGGGCATTCCTACGCGCCGCAGTAGCAGCATATCGCCAATCATCTCTGCCGGATCTACACTCTGTTCCAATCTTCGACAACGGAAGGGCACCATGGGAATCATTCATATCGTGGCGCCGGCACGGCTGCCGGCAGCGCAGTTCGAGTTGGGCGCGACGCCGCCTCCGGTGGGGACCAGTCCTTCGCCGCGGCTGTCGAGCAGGGAAGCATTCGCATCTGCGGATGGCGCCGTCAGGACGGGCACCTGGGAGGCGAGCCCCGGCCGATTCGCACGGGCGGTGGTGGATGCGGAGTTCAGCCATTTCGTTGCCGGCCGCGCGACGTTCATTACCGACGAAGGACAGACTTTCGAATTCCGCGCGGGCGATGCGGCGTACTTTCCGCCGCTGACGCGCGGGATCTGGACCATTCACGAGACTCTGCGCAAGACCTACTGCGTCTGGCGCTGAATCCCGGCAATGTGACGCGTCATGAAAAAGGCCACATCCGACAAATCCGCAACGCCGCCCGCTCCGGATGCGGCCGATGCCCTTTGGTACAAAGATGCCATCATCTATCAGCTCAATGTGAAGTCGTTTTTTGATTCGAACGACGACGGAATCGGGGATTTCCATGGTTTGACGTCCAAGCTCGGCTACATCCGGGACCTCGGGGTCAACACGATCTGGCTGATGCCCTTCTACCCGTCTCCGCTCAAGGACGACGGCTACGACATTGCCGATTATTTGAACGTACTCCCGCAATACGGCACCCTCGATGACTTTCGAACCATGCTTGGCGAGGCGCATCGGCTCGGGCTGAAGGTGGTGACGGAGCTGGTCATCAACCACACCTCCGACCAGCACCCCTGGTTTCAGGCCGCGCGTCGCGCGCCGCCCGGCTCTCCCGATCGCGAGTTCTATGTGTGGAGCGATACCGATCAAAGGTATCTCGGCACGCGGGTCATCTTCAGCGATACGGAGACCTCCAACTGGAACTGGGACCCGATCGCCAAGGCCTATTACTGGCACCGCTTCTTCAGCCATCAACCGGATCTGAATTTCGACAATCCGCGCGTGCTGGACGCGGTGCTGCAGATCATGCGTTTTTGGCTGGACATGGGAGTCGACGGCTTCCGGATCGACGCGATCCCCTATCTGGTGGAGCGCGAGGGAACCAACAACGAAAATCTGCCCGAGACTCATGCGGTGATCAAGCAGCTGCGCAGGGCGATCGATGCGCATTACCGCAACCGGTTCTTGCTGGCCGAGGCCAATCAATGGCCGGAGGACGTGCGTGAATATTTCGGCGACGGCGACGAATGCCACATGGCGTACCACTTTCCGCTGATGCCGCGCATCTACATGTCGATCGCCCAGGAGGACCGCTTTCCCATCACCGAAATCATGCAGCAGACGCCCGACATACCCGACTGCTGCCAGTGGGCGATTTTCCTGCGCAACCACGACGAATTGACTCTGGAGATGGTGACCAGCAGGGAGCGCGACTACATGTACAGCACCTATGCGGCGGACGTGCGGGCGCGCATCAATCTCGGCATCCGCAGGCGCCTGGCGCCGCTGATGGAGAATGACCACGATCGCATCAAGCTCATGAACAGCCTGCTGCTGTCCATGCCGGGATCGCCCATTCTTTATTATGGCGATGAGATCGGCATGGGGGACAATGTGTTCATCGGCGACCGCAACGGCGTGCGCACCCCGATGCAGTGGAGCCCCGATCGCAACGCCGGCTTCTCGCGGACCGATCCGCAGTGCCTGTATCTTGCACCGATCATGGACCCCGTCTACGGCTATCAGTCGGTCAATGTCGAAGCGCAGCTGCGCGATCCGAGTTCGCTGCTCAGCTGGACCAAGCGGATGCTGGCCGTGCGCAAGACCAGCCGGGCCTTCGGACGGGGCACGCGGCGCTTTTTGAAGCCCGGCAACCGCAAGATCCTCGCCTATCTGCGCGAGTGCGGCGATGACAGCATCTTGTGCGTCGCCAATCTGTCGCGCTCGGCCCAGCCGGTCGAACTCGATCTATCGTCGTTCAACGGCAGAGTGCCGGTCGAAATGCTCGGCCGGACGACGTTTCCCCCCGTCGGCGATCCGCGCTATCTGCTGACCCTCGCCGCATACGGATTCTACTGGTTCAAGCTGACCGTCGATGCCGAGGCGCCCGAGTGGCACGAGCACATCCTCTCGATCGAGGAGCGGCCCGTGCTGGTGCTTTTCGACGGCTGGAGCAGCCTGTTCCGCGACCGCGTGGTGCCATGGCGCATCGGCATGGCGGAAAAGACCCGGCTGCAATTCGAGTCCGATGCTCTCCCCCGGTTCATCGAGGCGCAGCGCTGGTACGCGCCGAAGGGCGTCTCCATCGAGCGCGCGCGCATGGTCGATCAGGCACTCTGGGAGGAGGGAAAGTCGAGTTGGCTCGTCGCGCTGCTCGAGGTCCGCAGCGCCGGCGAGCTCGCGAGCTATTTCATGCCGCTCGCGCTCGCCTGGGAGGAGCGCGACGAAGACCGCATCCGCCGTCTGTCGTCTTCAGCCATCGCCAAGGTGCGCCAGCAATCGAACGTCGGCGTGATGGGCGATGCGTTCGCCGACGAAGTCTTCTGCCATGCGGTCGTGGCCGCAATGTCGAGCCCGCGTGATGTCGCAACGGCGCAGGGCAAACTGCAATTCAGGCCGACCGCCGCCTTCGGCCGGCTCGCAGGAGACGACTTCACCGCTTTGCCCGCCGATCGGCCGCACGGGTCGAATTCAAATACGATGGTCGTGATGGGAGAGCGGCTGGTATTGAAGGCCCGCCGCCGATTGGAGGCGGGCGCCAGCCCCGAGCTCGAGATGGGACTGTATCTCACCGAGGTCGTGCATTTTCGCAATTGCGCGCCGCTCGCCGGTATCTGGCAGTACGCCGGCAACGATGGCGAGAGTCGGCTGCTCGCGCTGCTGCAGGCCTATGTCGCCCATCAGGGCGACGGCTGGACCCACTCATTGGAGTATTTGCGACGGCACCTGGAGGAGCACCGCACGGCGCCCGCCGCCGACGCCCCGCCCATCGATGCGCACGAGGCGTATCTGACGCTGATTCGCGTGCTTGCCCGGCGAACCGCAGAGCTGCATTTGGCCCTGGCAACACCGACGGAAAATGCCGCGTTTGACCCGCAACCGCTGTCCCGCGCCGATCTCGACGCCTACCGCCAGCGGGCGATGGACGAGGCGCGCAGCGCGCTTGGAATGCTGAACGCTCGGCTCGATGATCTCTTGGCGGCGCAGCGCGACCAGGCGGTCGCCATTCTCGCGCAGCAGGATCGGATTCTGGCGCGTATCGAGGCTTGCGCGGCCCGGGAGCCGCATGGCCAGAAGATCCGCATTCACGGCGACTATCAGCTCGGACGAGTGCTGGTCACCCGCAATGATTTCGTCATCGTCGGGTTTGAAGGCGATCGCGAACACAGCCTCGAGCACAGGCGCGCGAAGCATTCACCCCTGCGCGATGTCGCGGGCATGCTGCGCTCGTTCAGTTACGCCGAGCACACCGCCTTGCACGGCTTGGGCCACGATGATGCGGCTCGCGCCAAACTGGCGCCGCTGGCGCGCGCCTGGGCGGCCGGGGTGCGCGCCGCGTTCCTCTCGGCCTATGATGCGCAGACTCGGGACAGCCCGCTGTTCGGGCCGCTGCAGCTCGACCGCGAACTCCTCGATCTGTTTGAAGTGGAAAGAGCCCTGTACGAACTTCGCCACGAATTGAGCAATCGGCCCGGCTCGGCGGGCATACCCCTGCAGGGCATCCTGGAGTGGAGCGCCGGCTCCGCATGACTCGGAGGCTTTCATGCAAACGATCGACTTTCTGCTGGATACCGCACGCGAATTCCTCCATCAGATCTCCGCGCTGCTGCCGCGACTGGCCCTGGCATTCGCGGTCGTCGTGGCAGGCTGGCTGTGCGCCAAAGCGGTGCGATTTGCGGTCGAAAAGGCGCTTCGCGCGGTCAATTTCAACGTGCTGACCGAGCGCGCCGGCACCGATAATTTTTTGCAGCAGGGCGGCATGCGCGGCGATACGACGACGCTGTTCGGCCTGTTCGCATATTGGCTGGTCATTTTGGCGGCGCTGATCATCGCCTCCAACGGCGTGGGCCTCTCGTACCTCCCGGAGCTGCTGCAGCGGATCGTGCTGTTCGCGCCCAAAGTGCTCGCGTCGATGCTGGTCGTGGTCTTCGGTTCGTATTTTGCGCGCTTCGTCGGCGGCGCGGTTACGACTTATTGCACCGAAGCCCGGGTTCCCGACGCGGACTTGCTCGGCAAGATCGCGCAATACCTCATCATGGCGTTCGTCATCATGATCGCGCTCAGCGAGGTGGAGGTGGGAGGCGACATCGTTCAACGCACATTCCTCGTGATCCTGGCGGGCGTGGTGCTGGCGCTGGCGCTGGCGTTCGGCCTCGGGGGCAAGGAATGGGCGGCGGCCCTTCTCGAGCGTTGGTGGCCGCGGCATCGGCACAAAGACGGCCTTTGAAAAAAGGCCCCAGACCCTTGCGGATCTGAGGCCATCTCTTTCGATGCTTGTTGTCGTTTATTCGGCTGCTTCCGTATCCCCCGCCGGTACGGCCTCGTCCGTATCGCTCATGCCGCCGCTCACGTCCATGAAGCTGCGGCGGCGGCTGTCGTCCGAAGCGCGTCGGCGTCGCGCATGATACGCGAAGCCGGTGCCCGCGGGAATGAGCCGCCCGACGATGACGTTCTCCTTCAAGCCGCGCAAGTCGTCCTTCAAGCCTCGTACCGCCGCCTCGGTGAGCACGCGGGTGGTTTCCTGGAACGATGCCGCCGAGATGAACGACTCGGTGGCGAGCGATGCCTTGGTGATGCCGAGCAGCAGCGGCTCCCAGGTGGACTGGTGCTTGCCCTCGGTCTTTTGCTTCGCGATGACATCGAGCAGGCGCCCGCGATCCATCTGTTCGCCGCGCAGCAGCGCCGAATCGCCGGTCTCCAGCACCTCGATTTTCCGCAGCATCTGCCGCACGATGACCTCGATGTGCTTGTCGTTGATTTTCACGCCCTGCAGCCGGTACACATCCTGGATTTCGCGCACCAGATAGTTGGCCAGCGCCTCGACGCCCTGCAGCCGCAATATGTCGTGCGGATTCGGTTCGCCGTCGGCGATGACCTCGCCCTTCTCGACCTGCTCGCCTTCGAACACGTTGAGATGCCGCCACTTCGGGATCAGCTCCTCGTACTTCTCGTTGGCCTCGTTGGTGATGATCAAGCGCCGCTTGCCCTTGGTCTCCTTGCCGAAGCTCACCGTGCCGCTGCGCTCCGCCAGGATTGCAGAATCCTTCGGCTTGCGCGCCTCGAACAGGTCGGCCACGCGCGGTAGACCGCCGGTGATGTCGCGGGTCTTGGAGGACTCCTGCGGAATGCGTGCGATGACATCGCCCACCGACACCCTGGAGCCGTCCTCCAGGCTGACGATGGCGCCCGCCGGCAGCGCATAGACCGCCGGAATGTCGGTGTTGGCGAAGGTGACCTCTTTGCCCTTGGCGTTGGTCAGCCGCACGACCGGGCGCAGATCCTTGCCGCCGGATCCGCGCTGCTTCGGATCCAGCACCACGGTCGAGGTGAGGCCGGTGACCTCGTCCACCTGGGTCGTGACGGTGATGCCGTCGACGAAGTCGGAGAACTTGATCATGCCGGCCACCTCCGTGACCACCGGATGGGTATGCGGATCCCAGTTGGCCACCGACTGGCCGGCCGAGACCATGTCGGCGTCGTTCACCGTGATGGTGGCGCCGTACGGGATCTTGTAGCGCTCGCGCTCACGGCCGAATTCGTCCACCACCCCGAGTTCGCCGGAACGCGACACCGCCACCAGGTGGCCCTTCTCATGGCGCACGGTCTTGATGTTGTGCAGACGGATGGTGCCCTTGCTCTTGACCTCGACGCCGTTGGCGGCCGCAGCCCGCGAGGCCGCGCCGCCGACGTGAAAGGTGCGCATCGTGAGCTGGGTTCCGGGCTCCCCGATCGACTGAGCCGCGATGACGCCCACCGCCTCGCCGATGTTGATCCGATGCCCGCGGCCGAGGTCCCGGCCGTAGCACTGCGCGCACACGCCATAGCGGGTTTCGCAGGTGATCGGCGAACGCACCATCACCTGATCGACGCCCATCTTTTCCAAGAGCTTGACCAGCTTTTCGTCGATCAATACGCCGGACTTGACCAGCACTTCGCCGGTTGCGGCGACCACCACGTCTTCCGAGACCACGCGGCCGAGGACGCGCTCGCCCAGGCCCTCGACCACATCGCCGCCTTCGACGATCGGCGTGATCGACAGCCCGTTGGCGGTGCCGCAGTCTATCTCGGTGACCACCAGATCCTGGGCCACGTCGACCAGGCGCCGCGTGAGGTAGCCGGAGTTCGCCGTCTTCAGCGCGGTGTCGGCCAGGCCCTTGCGGGCCCCGTGGGTCGAGATGAAGTACTGCAGTACGTTCAAGCCTTCGCGGAAATTGGCGGTGATCGGCGTTTCGATGATCGAGCCGTCCGGCTTCGCCATCAAGCCGCGCATGCCGGCAAGCTGGCGAATCTGCGCGGCGGAGCCGCGCGCACCGGAATCCGCCATCATGAAGATCGAATTGAACGACTTCTGACGGACCTTGTTGCCCCTGGTGTCGGTCACCTCGTCCGTGCCGAGCTTTTCCATCATCGCCTTGGCGACCTGATCGTTGGTGCGCGACCAGATGTCCACCACCTTGTTGTAGCGCTCGCCGTTGGTGACCAAACCCGAGGAATACTGCTCCTGGATCTCCTTCACTTCGCGCTCGGCGGTGGCCAGAATCCTGGTCTTCTGCTGCGGCACCACCATGTCGTCCACGCCGATCGACACGCCCGCGCGGGTCGCGTAGTGGAAGCCGGTATACATCAGCTGGTCGGCGAACACGACCGTTTCCTTCAGACCCACGGTGCGGTAGCACGCATTGATCGTTGCGGAAATGGTCTTCTTCGTCATGTCCTGATTGATGGCATCGAAGGACAGGCCCTTGGGGAGGATTTCGGACAACAGCGCGCGGCCCGCCGTGGTATCGACCACGCGGACATTCTGCACCAGCTGCCCGTTGGCATCGCGGATGTGCTCGGACAGCCGCACCCTGATCTTCGCCTGAAGGTCGATGTTGCGGCTCTCGTAAGCGCGGTGCACTTCGGCGACGTCGCTGAAAGCCATGCCTTCGCCCCTGGCGCCCACGCGCTCGCGCGTCATGTAATACAAGCCGAGCACCACATCCTGAGAGGGCACGATGATCGGATCGCCGTTGGCGGGCGAGAGAATGTTGTTGGAGGACATCATTAAGGCGCGCGCCTCGAGCTGCGCCTCGATGGACAGCGGCACGTGCACCGCCATCTGGTCGCCGTCGAAGTCGGCGTTGAACGCCGTGCAGACGAGCGGATGCAATTGAATGGCCTTGCCCTCGATCAGCACGGGCTCAAAGGCCTGGATGCCGAGGCGGTGCAGGGTCGGCGCGCGATTCAACAGCACAGGGTGTTCACGGATCACCTCTTCGAGGATGTCCCATACCTCCGGCCCTTCGCGCTCCACGAGGCGCTTCGCCGCCTTGATGGTCGAGGCCTCGCCGCGCAGCTGCAGCTTGGAGAAGATGAACGGCTTGAACAATTCCAGCGCCATCTTCTTCGGCAATCCGCATTGATGCAGGCGCAGCGTCGGACCCACCACGATGACCGAACGGCCGGAGTAGTCCACTCGCTTGCCGAGCAGGTTCTGGCGGAACCGGCCCTGCTTGCCCTTGATCATGTCGGCCAGAGACTTCAGCGGCCGCTTGTTGGTGCCCGTGATCGCCCGGCCGCGCCGGCCGTTGTCGAGCAGAGCGTCCACCGCCTCCTGCAGCATGCGCTTTTCGTTGCGCACGATGATGTCCGGCGCATTGAGCTCCAGCAGCCGCCGCAGGCGGTTGTTGCGGTTGATGACGCGGCGATACAGATCGTTCAGATCCGAAGTCGCGAAGCGGCCGCCGTCGAGCGGCACCAGCGGCCGCAGGTCCGGCGGGAGCACCGGCAATACGGTGAGCACCATCCACTCCGGTTTGTTTCCGGACTCCATGAAAGCCTCGATCAGCTTCAGCCGCTTCGACAAGCGCTTGATCTTGGTCTCGGAGTTCGTGTTGGCCATGTCCTCGCGGACCTTCACGACCTCGGCGGGCAGATCCATGGACTTGAGCAGCTCGTGCACCGCTTCGGCGCCCATGCGCGCGTCGAACTCGTCTCCGTGCTCTTCGATCGACTCCAGATACATCTCGTCGGTGAGCAGCTGTCCGCGCTGCAGCGACGTCATGCCCGGATCGACCACCACGAAGGCCTCGAAATACAGCACGCGCTCTATCTCGCGCAGCGTCATGTCGAGCATCAAGCCGATCCGCGACGGCAGCGACTTCAGGAACCAGATGTGCGCGGTGGGGCTCGCCAGCTCGATGTGGCCCATGCGCTCGCGGCGCACCTTCGACTGGGTCACCTCGACGCCGCACTTCTCGCACACGACTCCGCGGTGCTTGAGGCGCTTGTACTTGCCGCACAGACACTCGTAGTCCTTGACCGGCCCGAAAATCTTCGCGCAGAACAAGCCGTCGCGCTCCGGCTTGAAGGTGCGGTAGTTGATGGTCTCCGGCTTCTTCACTTCGCCGTACGACCAGGAGCGGATCATGTCCGGGGACGCGAGCCCGATCTTGATCGAATCGAAATTCTCGACCGGCACCTGCTGCTTGAACAACTTGAGTAAATCTTTCATGGATTAGGCCTCGCTTTCGAGTTCGATGTTGATGGCCAGGGACCGAATTTCCTTGACCAGCACATTGAACGATTCCGGCATGCCGGCTTTCATTTCGTGGTTACCGTCGACAATCGCCTTGTACATCTGCGTGCGTCCGTTGACGTCGTCGGATTTGACCGTGAGCATCTCCTGCAGGGTGTACGCGGCGCCGTACGCCTCGAGCGCCCACACTTCCATTTCCCCGAAGCGCTGGCCGCCGAACTGCGCCTTGCCGCCGAGCGGCTGCTGGGTCACCAGGCTGTAAGGCCCGGTGGAGCGCGCGTGCATCTTGTCGTCGACCAGGTGGTTGAGCTTCAGCATGTACATGTAGCCCACCGTCACCGGCCGCTCGAACTGCTCGCCCGTGCGTCCGTCGTGCAGTACGGTCTGGCCCGAGGTCGGCAGGTCCGCCAGCGCGAGCAGACTCTTGATCTCATCTTCGCTGGCTCCATCGAACACCGGGGTGGCCATCGGCACACCGTGCCGCAGATTGCTCGCCAGCTCCACCACGTCGGCATCGCTCAGGGACTTGATGTCCTCCTTCTGGCCGCCGGTCTCGTTGTATACCTGGGCGAGAAACCGGCGGATCTCCGCGACGGCTTGCTGCGCCTCGAGCATTTTGCCGATCTTGGCGCCCACGCCCTTGGCGGCCCAGCCCAAATGCGTCTCAAGGATCTGGCCGATGTTCATGCGCGACGGCACACCCAATGGATTCAGCACGATGTCGACCGGGGTGCCGTCGGCCATGTAGGGCATGTCCTCGACCGGCACGATGGAGGAGATCACGCCCTTGTTGCCGTGGCGGCCCGCCATCTTGTCGCCCGGCTGCACGCGGCGCTTGACCGCCAGGTACACCTTCACCATCTTGAGCACACCCGGCGCCAGGTCGTCGCCCGCCGTGATCTTGGCCTTCTTCTCATCGAAGCGCTTCTCGAAGGCCTTGCGCTGGCCCTTCAGCCGCTCGGATACGGTCTCCAGCTGGGCGTTCGCCTCCTCGTCCTTGAGGCGGATCTCGAACCACTGCTCGCGCGGCAAATCGGCCAGATACGCTTCGTCGATCTGCGTGCCGGCCTTGATCTTCTTGGGGCCCGCCTCCGCGGCCTTCCCCTCGATCATGCCGCGCACGCGCTGGAACAGGTCGTCCTCGAGAATGCGCTGTTGATCGGCCAGGTCCTTGCGGACCCGCTCGAGCTCGGCCTTTTCGATCGCCAGTGCCCGCGAGTCCTTTTCCACCCCGTCGCGGGTGAATACGCGCACATCGATCACCGTGCCGTCCATGCCGGGCGGCACGCGCAGCGAGGTGTCCTTCACGTCGGACGCCTTCTCGCCGAAGATCGCCCGCAGCAGCTTCTCCTCCGGCGTCAATTGCGTCTCGCCCTTCGGCGTGACTTTGCCCACCAGAATGTCGCCCGCGCGCACCTCGGCGCCGATGAAGGCGATGCCCGCTTCATCGAGTTTCGCCAGCGCCGAATCGCCCACATTAGGGATATCGGCGGTGATCTCCTCCGGGCCGAGCTTGGTGTCGCGCGCAACGCACGTGAGCTCTTCGATGTGAATGGTCGTGAAGCGGTCTTCCTCGACCACGCGCTCGGAGATGAGGATCGAATCCTCGAAGTTGTAGCCGTTCCAGGGCATGAACGCCACCAGCAGATTCTGGCCGAGCGCGAGCTCGCCCAGATGGGTCGACGGGCCGTCGGCCAGGACGTCGCCGCGCTTGATCGCGTCGCCCGCCTTCACCAGCGGTCGCTGGTTGATGCAGGTGTTCTGGTTGGAGCGCGTGTACTTGGTCAGCGAATAGATGTCGACGCCGGGCTCGCCCGCGGTGGTTTCGTCGTCGTTCACCCGCACCACGATGCGCGAGGCGTCGACCGAGTCCACGCTGCCGCCGCGCCGCGCCACCACGGTGACGCCCGAGTCGATGGCGACCGCCCGCTCCATGCCCGTGCCCACCAGCGGGGTTTCCGACCGCAGAGTCGGCACCGCCTGGCGCTGCATGTTCGAACCCATGAGAGCGCGGTTCGCATCGTCGTGCTCCAGGAACGGAATCAGAGACGCCGCCACCGAGACGATCTGCTTGGGCGACACGTCCATAAAATCGATCTTTTCCGGAGCCGACAGGGTGAACTCGTTCTGCGTGCGGCACGAGATCAAGTCATCGACGAACTCGCCCTTCTCGCTCAGGGTGGCGTTCGCCTGTGCAATCACGTATTGACCTTCCTCGATGGCCGAAAGGTAATCGATCTGGTCGGTCACCTTGCCGTTCGATACGCGCCGATACGGCGTTTCCAGGAATCCGTAATCGTTGGTGCGCGCGTAGACCGCCAGCGAGTTGATCAGGCCGATGTTCGGACCTTCCGGCGTTTCGATCGGGCAGACGCGCCCGTAATGTGTCGGATGCACATCCCGAACCTCGAATCCGGCCCGCTCGCGCGTCAGGCCGCCTGGGCCCAGCGCGGAAACACGCCGCTTGTGCGTAACTTCCGACAGCGGATTGTTCTGGTCCATGAACTGCGAGAGCTGCGAGGAACCGAAGAATTCCTTCACCGCGGCCGCCACCGGCTTCGCGTTGATCATTTCCTGCGGCATGATCGGCTCGCTCTCGGCGATCGTCAGGCGCTCCTTCACGGCACGCTCTACGCGCACCAGGCCGATGCGGAACGCGTTCTCCGCCATCTCGCCGACGCTGCGCACCCGCCGGTTGCCCAGGTGATCGATGTCGTCCACGTGGCCGTTGCCGTTGCGGATGTCGATCAGGGTCTTCATGACCTCGATGATGTCCTCCTTGCTCAGCACCCCGGAGCCGGTGATCTCATCCCGACCCACCCGGCGGTTGAACTTCATGCGCCCCACCGGCGACAGGTCGTAGCGCTCGCCGTTGAAGAACAGGTTCTGGAACAGGTTTTCGGCGGCGTCCTTGGTCGGCGGCTCGCCGGGGCGCATCATGCGGTAGATCTCGACCAGCGCCTCCAGGCGCGTCTTGGTCGGATCGATGCGCAGCGTGTCAGAGATGTACGGACCCCGGTCCAGATCGTTGACGAACAGCGTGCGGATTTCCGTGATGCCGCTTTCGATGAGCTTGCCGACCGTCGGCACGGTGAGGATCTCGTTGGCTTTGGCGAGGATCTCGCCGGTTTCGGTGTTGACGATGTCGTGCGCCAATACCTTGCCTTGCAGATACTCCGTCGGCACGGGCAGACGCTTGACTCCGGCCTCCTCGAGGTCGCGCACGTGGCGGGCGGTGATGCGCCGGCCCTCCTCGACGATGACCTTCTTGCCGACCCGGATCTCAAAGGACGCCGTCTCGCCACGCAGGCGCTGCGGAATGATCTCGAATTCAATTTCCTTCTTCGACAGGTGAAACACGTTCTTCTCGAAGAACATGTCCAATACCTGCTCCTCGGTGTAGCCGAGCGCCCGCAGGATGATGGTCACCGGCAGCTTGCGCCTGCGGTCGATGCGCGCGAAGACGCAGTCCTTCGGGTCGAATTCAAAATCCAGCCACGAGCCGCGATAGGGAATGATGCGCGCGGAGAACAGCAGCTTGCCCGAGGAGTGCGTCTTGCCGCGGTCGTGGTCGAAGAACACGCCCGGGCTGCGATGCAGCTGCGAGACGATCACCCGTTCGGTGCCGTTGATGATGAAGGTGCCGTTCTCGGTCATGAGCGGAAGCTCGCCCAGGTACACTTCCTGCTCGCGCACGTCCTTGACGGGCTTCTTGGCGCCGCTGGCCTCCTTGTCGAGCACCACAAGGCGCACTTTGACGCGCAGCGGCGCGGCGTAGGTCAGGCCGCGCAGCTGGCATTCCTTGACGTCGAACACCGGCTCGCCCAGACGATAGCTCACGTACTCCAGCGTCGCATTGCCGGAATAGCTGGAAATGGGGAACACGCTGTCGAAGGCGGCGTGCAGGCCGATTTCGTCGCGTTTGGATTCCGCCACCTCGGCCTGCAGAAACCGCCGGTACGAATCCAATTGGATCGCCAGC
Source organism: uncultured Gammaproteobacteria bacterium (assembly GCA_963837045.1). Classification (GTDB taxonomy): domain Bacteria; phylum Pseudomonadota; class Gammaproteobacteria; order Steroidobacterales; family Steroidobacteraceae; genus Bog-1198. The sequence continues at coordinate 11,222 of CAWIMA010000014.1, read as the reverse complement.
AGATACGGCGTTCCGAGGATGCTCGGACGCTTGCCAAAGTTCTTGCGAATGCGCTTCTTTTCGGTGAACGAATAAGCCATTGAGGTACTCTCCGGGCGCTAACGCGCCGAAATCAACGGGGTCGAGGCGACCCCGACCGAGAATGCCCGCTGCGCGAGCAGAAAACCGACATCGACATCGAACTCAAAATCAAAGGCGCAGCCGGCCGCTGTCGTCCCATCGACGACAGCGGCCGGACCGCGCATATCAGCCGTGGTCACTACTTGATGGCAGCCTTGGCGCCGGCGTCCTCGAGCTTCTTCTTGATCGTTTCGGCATCCGCCTTCGGGATGCCTTCCTTGACCGTCGAAGGAGCCCCTTCCACCAGATCCTTTGCTTCCTTCAAGCCCAAACCGGTGATCTCGCGAATGACCTTGATCACGCCCACCTTGTTGGCGCCGAACTCGGTCATCGTCACGGTGAACTCCGTCTGCGCTTCCGCCGCCGGCGCCGCAGCCGCCGCCGCGCCGCCCGCCGCCGCCGCCACCGGAGCAGCCGCCGTGACGTTGAACTTCTTCTCCATGTCTGAAATCAGCTCAACCACTTCCATGACGGACATCTTGGAAATCGCATCGAGGATCTCGTCTTTAGTAACAGCCATGATCTTCTCCAAATCAAAAAAGGGTCCCACGACCCGAATCAGGACTAATTCGTCGCCGCCTGCGCTGCACCGCTCTTTTTAGCCTCAAGAACGGCAGCCAGCGTCCTCACCAACTTGGAATTGGGGGCAGCCAACGTACCAACTAACTTCGAAATCGGCGCCTTGAGCACACCCAACAGCTGCGACACCGCCTGCGCGCGCGTGGGCAATGAAGCCACGCGTTCGAGTGAATCGGGTTTGAGCAGTTGCCCACCCAAAGACACGAGCGTCGTCACCAACTTGTCGTTGTCCTTCGCAAACGCCTTGACGATGCGCGCAGCCGCGCCCGGATCGTCGTTGGAGAATGCGAGGACAATGGGGCCTTTCAGCGCCGGAGAAATGCACTCGAAAGCGGTGCCGGCAACGGCCTTGCGCGCGAGCGTATTCTTGACGATTCGCAGATAGACCCCTTCCTTGCGCGCCTTGGCGCGCAGGTCGGTCATCTGCGTCACGGTCAAGCCACGGTTCTCTGCACCCACCACGGACAGGGCTTTCGCCGCGACCGCGTTGACTTCTGCCACCACGACTTTCTTCTCTTCCAACTTGAGTGCCATCCGGTCCTCCCGGTCAGAAGCGTCACACACCAGGTACGAACGCCGTCGCCCGTACCCACCCTCGAGTACTCTCGTACTCATGCGGTGCGACCTTCACCAGGAAATTCCTGATTCGGTCCCACCATCTGCGCAGGCCAATCTTTAAGAGCCCGAGGCCCGCCTGCGGTCTTCGACGGTGAGTGCGTCCGGCCCCCCTACGGCCCGAAAAACGCAGCCCTCCATCAATTCAAACTCGTCAAACCTACTTGACCAGTCCCAAACTCGACTGGTCGACCGTGACGCCCGGCCCCATGGTCGAGGACAAGGTCAGCTTCTTCAGATACACGCCCTTGGATGTCGCCGGTTTGATCTTCTGAAGATCCGCCACCAGCGCCAACAGGTTCTCCTTGAGCGCCGCCGGTTCAAAGTCCGCGCGCCCGATTTGCGCGTGCACGATTCCCGCCTTGTCGGTGCGGTAGCGAACCTGGCCGGACTTGGCGTTCTTCACGGCTTCCGCCACGTTGGGCGTCACCGTACCGACCTTTGGATTCGGCATCAGGCCGCGTGGACCCAGGATCTGGCCCAGCTGACCGACGATGCGCATGGCGTCGGGACTCGCGATCACCACGTCGAAATCGATCTGGCCGGCCTTGACCTTTTCGGCCAGGTCCTCGAAGCCGACGATGTCCGCGCCGGCCGCCTTGGCGGCGTCCGCGTTCTTGCCCTGGGTGAACACGGCTACGCGCACGGTCTTCCCCGTGCCGTGCGGCATGACGGTGGAGCCGCGGACCTGCTGGTCCGACTTGGTGGCATCCACGCCCAGATTCACCGACACATCCACAGATTCGTTGAACTTCGCCGTCGCAAACTCCTTGACGAGCTTGAGCGCGTCGTCGATGGCGTACGACTTGCCCGGCGGCAGCTTCTCCTTCCAGGTCTTGGTGCGTTTGACGGTCGCGGCCATTTTAGAGTCCCTCCACGTCGACGCCCATGCTGCGCGCGCTGCCGGCAATGGTGCGCACCGCGGCCTCGAGATTGCTTGCCGTCAAGTCCGGCATTTTCAGCTTGGCGATGTCCTCGAGCTGCTTGCGCGACACCTTGCCCACCTTGGAGGTGTTCGGCGTGGCACTGCCCTTCGGAATGCCCAGCGCCTTGGCGATGAGCACCGAGGCCGGCGGCGTCTTCATGATGAAGGTGAAGCTGCGGTCGCTGTACACCGTAATCACTACTGGGGTCGGCAGGCCCTTTTCCAAGGCCTGCGTCTGCGCATTGAAGGCCTTGCAGAACTCCATGATGTTCACGCCCTGCTGGCCCAGTGCAGGGCCCACTGGCGGACTGGGATTCGCCTGGCCTGCGGGGATCTGCAGCTTGATATACCCGGTGACTTTCTTCGCCATGGTCGCTTCTCTCCTGTGGGTAATAGCGCCCCTCTCACGAGAAGCTCCCCTTGTCTTGTCCGGGCGCTTGCGCGCCGCCTCTCAACGGGGCCGATGCGGCCCCGACCGATGAATCAACCCTTCTCGACCTGCGAGAAATCCAGCTCCACGGGCGTCGAGCGCCCGAGGATCTGCACCGCCACTTGCAGCCGGTTTTTCTCGTAATTCACCGACTCCACGACACCGTTGAAATCGTTGAACGGGCCGTCGGTCACACGCACCACCTCGCCGGGCTCGAACAGCACTTTCGGCTTCGGCTTGTCGACCCCTTCTTCCACGCGGCGCAGAATCGACATCGCCTCTTTGTCGGTGATCGCCGCCGGCTTGTCGCTCGTGCCGCCGATGAATCCCAATACCTTGGGCACCTCTTTCACCAGGTGCCAAGTGTCTTCGTCCATCTCCATCTGCACGAGCACGTAGCCCGGGAAGAACTTTCGATCGGACTTGCGCTTCTGGCCGTCGCGCATTTCAACCACTTCTTCGGTCGGCACCAGAATTTCGCCGAACTTGCTTTCCAAACCCGCACGCTTCACGCGCTCTTTGAGCGACTCGGAGACCTTGTGCTCGAAGTTCGAGTACGCGTGAACGACATACCATCGCAAGGACATAAGCACTCCGAATTCGTCAGGCGGGCGGCTGGCCGGTCAACAGCCGGATCAGCCAGGTGAGAACCCAGTCGAGTCCCCAAAAAAACAAGCCCATCACAATGGCAAAAATGAACACCACGTAGGTCGTCTTGATCGTCTCTTCGCGCTCCGGCCACACCACCTTGCGCAGCTCGACTCGCGCGGCCATCGCGAACTGCCGAAACTCGCGCCCGTACCAGCTGAACCAAATGAGCCCCGCGGCCGCAGCCAGGCCGGCAATGACCATCGCGAGACGGATCGTCAGCGACTGGTCCTCGTACCAATAGAACGCGACGATCCCGGCCACCAGCGCGGTGACCGACAGCGTCATGAGCGCGGTATCCTTCGCCGACGCGCCCGTGGGTGCTTGCACTTCTGTCATGTTTACTGCTGTTGACCTACAGGCCTGCTCAAGTGGCAGGGCAGGAGGGAATCGAACCCCCAACCTGCGGTTTTGGAGACCGCCGCTCTGCCAATTGAGCTACTGCCCTAGTGTTGTCAGGCGCTCACGCCATTCCCAGGCGCTGCGCCGAAATAAACGGGGTCGCGAGCGACCCCCGTCCGATAAAAAGCAAATCAAGCTATGACCTTGGCGACGACCCCTGCACCGACGGTTTTGGTCGCACAGATCACGCGATCACCTTGGCCACAACCCCTGCACCGACGGTTTTGCCGCCCTCGCGGATCGCAAAGCGCAGCCCCTGCTCCATCGCTATCGGCGCGATCAGCTCCACCACGATCTTGATGTTGTCCCCGGGCATCACCATCTCGGTCCCCTCCGGCAGCTCCACCGCCCCGGTCACATCCGTGGTGCGAAAGTAAAACTGCGGCCGGTAGCCCTTGAAAAACGGCGTGTGCCGCCCGCCCTCTTCCTTCGTCAGCACGTACACCTCGGCCTCAAACTTCGTGTGCGGATTGATGCTCCCCGGCTTGCACAGCACCTGCCCGCGCTCCACTTCCTCTCTCTTCGTGCCGCGCAGCAACACCCCCACGTTGTCCCCCGCCTGCCCCTCATCCAAGAGCTTGCGAAACATCTCCACCCCCGTGCAGGTGGTCTTCTGCGTCGGGCGAATCCCCACGATCTCCACCTCATCGTTCACCTTGACCACCCCGCGCTCGATCCGTCCCGTCACCACCGTGCCGCGGCCCGCAATCGAAAATACATCCTCCACCGGCATCAAAAACGCCCCGTCAATCGCACGCTTCGGCACCGGTATGTAGTCATCGAGCGCCTGCACCAGCTTGAGCACCGAGGGCACCCCAATCTCGCTCCCATCCCCCTCCAGCGCCTTTAAGGCAGAGCCCGTGATGATCGGGGTCTTGTCCCCGGGAAACTTGTACAACGTCAACAAATCCCGCACCTCCAGCTCCACCAGCTCTAACAGCTCCGCATCGTCCACCATGTCCGCCTTGTTCAAATACACCACGATGTACGGAACCCCCACCTGCCGGGCCAGCAAGATATGCTCGCGCGTCTGGGGCATCGGCCCATCCGCCGCAGAGACCACCAAAATCGCCCCGTCCATCTGCGCCGCCCCCGTGATCATGTTCTTCACGTAGTCCGCATGCCCCGGACAGTCCACGTGCGCGTAGTGGCGCGCCGCACTCTGGTACTCCACGTGCGCCGTGGCAATCGTGATCCCGCGCGCGCGCTCCTCAGGGGCCTTGTCAATCTGGTCGTAGGCCTTGAACTCCCCGCCAAACTTCTCCGCCATCACCTTCGTCAGCGCCGCCGTCAAGGTCGTCTTGCCATGGTCCACATGCCCAATCGTCCCCACGTTCACGTGCGGCTTCGTTCGCTCAAACTTCCCCTTCGACACGGCAAGTACCTCTTGAATTAAGAAAAAACTGGAGCCCACGAGCGGGATCGAACCGCTGACCTCGTCCTTACCAAGGACGTGCTCTACCAACTGAGCTACGTGGGCCGCGTCCACATGGAGCGGGTGATGGGAATCGAACCCACGTGATCAGCTTGGAAGGCTGACGTTCTACCATTGAACTACACCCGCATTCACACACGCCGCAAGCCAATGGCACCGTACCCTCACCCAGCTGGTGGAGGGGGTAGGATTCGAACCTACGAAGGCATGAGCCAGCAGATTTACAGTCTGCCCCCGTTGGCCGCTTGGGTACCCCTCCCTAAAATGAGCCGCGTATTTTGCGGCGCGAGTGCTCCAGTGTCAACGTCAACGCGAGTCTTATTAGTGGAGGACGATGGGCGTCGCCGATCGGCGGTTCCGCCGCGCGGTGGGGTTGCGATCGCTGCCGACCGAGAAGTCCTCCACCCGCTCATCCAAGTCACATCACTTGACGTTTTATCACGATAGATATATCGTAAGATAGGTTTTACAACAGATCGAGAAACAGGAATGCATCGTCATCTGCAGCATTTTTTTGGCAGCCGGCATGGCGGGCGGGGGCTGGGGCGGTTCGGCAGGGGATTCATGGATGGGAGCGGGATGGGCGGCCAGGCCTTCGGGATGGGCCGCAAGCTCGCGGCCGTCGATTTGCAGCTGATGATCCTGGGGCTGCTCGCGGACAAGCCGCGGCATGGCTACGAAATCATCAAGGCGCTGGATGAGCGCTCCAAAGGCTTTTACGTCCCGAGTCCCGGCATGGTCTACCCCTCCTTGACGTATCTCGAGGAGCTCGGACATGCGACGGTTGAGGTCGAGGGCACGCGCAAGCTCTACCACATCACCGAGCTTGGCCGACAGTATCTCGAGGAGAACCGCACCGTTGCCGACGCGCTGTTCGCGCAATTCGGTCGGGTGGCGCAGCGCATGGAACACGTGCGCCGCGTCCTGAACGCCGAGGAGCAGGCGGCGGGCGACCAAGAGCCGCGCGGGGGCAAGGAATTGATGCGTGCGCGGCGCGCCCTCACAACGGCGCTCGCCGACAAATGGGACAGCGCGCCCGAGGAGCAGCGGCGCATCGCCGAGATTCTGGAGCGGGCCGCGGCCGACATTCTCGGCAAGCAGCCGCGCGGCTAGTCGTCCGCCCGCAAATCGAGTTCCATGTAGACCACACCGGGCAGTGGATTGTCGTAATAAGGACCGGTCTCGCGAAATCCCAGCGAACCATACAGCGTTCGTGCGGGAACCATCTCGAGCAGGGTGTCGAGCAGCATGCGGCGGTAGCCGAGCGCGCGAGCACGCGCGATCAGGTGCCGTGCGATGATGCGGCCGAGTTGCACGCCGCGCGCATCCTGCCGCACGTAAAGCCGCTTCATTTCGCAGGCGTCCTCGGACAGCCGGCGGACGGCGCCGCAACCCACGGCTCGTTCGCCCCGTCTTGCGAGCAGCAGGCAGCCGGATGGCGGACCGTAGATCTGCGCAAGCTGCTCCAGCTCCGCGGTAAATCCTTGAAAACAAAGATCGATCTTGAGCTGCGCCGCATATTCCCCGAATAGCGCACGGGCGAGATCGAAGTCCTGCGCTCCCGACGCCTCAGTCAGCAGGAATGTCGAAATGCTTGCCATGCATGCCCGCTCGATGCTGCCATAGGCGGCGAAGCCGCCGGAAGGCGGCAAAAGGCCGTGATATGGACCAACCGGAACTGACCGCCCGTCAATTCGGCGCCACCGCCGCGAAGTATCTCACGAGTGCCGTGCACGCGACCGGCGCGGACATCGGGCGGCTCGCCGCGCTTTGCGCCCCGTCGCGGCCCGCTCGCGCCTGCATCTCGGGTCAGGCGCCGGCCATGCGAGCTTCGCGCTCGCGCGCGGCCGTGCCCAGCGCGTGGTCGCCTACGATCTGGCGGCTCCCATGCTGGAGGTGGTGACCGGCGAGGCGGCGGCGCGCGCGTAGCGCCTGGCCATGTGGCGTCGCCTGGGCATCGCTGCACTGTCGGTCACGGCCGCGCTCACCGTCGCCTTCTATGGACTGGCTTTCTGGCCGTTGCGAGATCCACACCCCCTCGTTCGCCTGGGCACCGGGATGCTCGCAATCCGCGATGCAAAGGTATACAGGTCCCCTGACGAACCGCCGCTGGAGCGCGCGACGGTATTGGTGCGCGACGGCCGAATCAGCGCCGTAGGCCCCGACATTCTCATCCCGCCCGGCGCGCAAATGCTTGCATGCGATCATTGCGTGGTGGCCGCCGGGTTCTGGAATGCTCACGTGCATTTTACCGAGCGCAAGTGGAGTTTCGCGGACTGGAAGTCCGGCGACGCGCTGAACCGGCAGCTCGCCGACATGCTCACCAGCCGCGGCTTTACCACCGTGGTCGACCTCGGCTCCGACCTGCGCGTCACCATTTCGCTGCGCCGGCGCATCGAGGCCGGGGACCTGCGCGGGCCGAAAATCTATACTGCCGGCGCCGCGCAGTATCCGCCGCACGGCATCCCTTTCTATTTGCGCGAAACTCTGCCGAGATACCTGCTGCATTTCATGCCTCAGCCGGCGACGCCGGCCGAAGCCGCCAAGATCGAAGAGCGAAACATCGCACGCGGTGCAGACGTCCTCAAACTATTCACCGGATCCTACGTCGAACGAGGCATCATCCTGCCGATGCCGGAAGCCAATGCCTCGGCTGCCGTGGCGGTCGCGCACCGGCATGGCCAGCTCGCCTTCAGCCATCCGTCCAATCTGGCGGGTGTGCTCATCGCGCTGCACAGCGGAGTCGACGTGCTGGCGCACGCGCCGGATGCCACGGAGGGCGTGGACTCCGAGCTGCTCCGCTCGCTGGTGGCCCGGCACATGGCGATGATCCCCACGCTCAAGATGTTCGCCACGACGGTGAGCACCAGCGCCTCCTATCTGCAGCCGATCTACGCCGAGGTCCGCCAATTCCACGCCTTGGGAGGCGAGCTGCTGTTCGGCACCGATGTGGGCTACATGACGGACTACGCCACCGATGATGAATTTCGCGCGCTGCAAAAATCCGGCCTCGGCACCATGGATATTCTACGCATGCTCACCATGGCGCCCGCGCAGCGATTTGGTGTCCAGGCCAGCACCGGTCGCGTCGCCGTCGGTCAGATCGCCGACCTCGTCGTACTGGGCCAGGATCCGAGCAACGACGCATCGGCGTTTGCGAACGTTCAATGCACGATTCGCGGCGGCCGCGTGATTTACCGCCGCCCCTGAAAGGCCGGCCCGGGACTGCGTGATCAGTGCCGGGCCTGCGCTCGCGGGGCCTCGCCCATTCGCGCCGCGACCTCCGCCCACAGGGCTGCATAAATCTGCGCCGCTCCACTGTTGGGCGCGAATGCGGGTATCGGCGCCCGGCGCAGGCTCATGCGCTCGATCTCGCTCCAATACGGCACCTCGGTGGCAAGCATCGCTGGAAACCGCTCGCGAGTACTCGCCATGACGTCCTGATGCAGCGATCTGCGGCGATCGACCATCGAGAAGAACGGCAGAAGCATCAAATCCTCCCAGCCCTCGCCGACGATGAAATCGCGCAATTGAGTCAGCATGCGCACCGACAAGGGCGTGGGCAGCAGCGGCACGATGATCGCATCCGCAGCGCGCAGCACGTTTTCCGACAGCAGTGAGATGCCGGGCGCGCAGTCCAGGAATAGCGCCGAATACATCTCCCGCAACGAGCGGCTCATTTTCAGAAGCCGCTCCGTGGGGCGCTTTCGCTCGCTCAGGTGAACATCAAAATTGCGGTATGAGAAATCCGCGGGCAGAAGATCCAATCCCGGATAGTCGGTCGGCAGGATCAATTCGGGCAGCAGGCGTTTGCCATTCAGCAGTTTCTTCGGCGAAGCGTGTTCGTGCGGCTCTCCCCTCAGCGTGTAAGTCGCCGCACCCTGCGGATCCAGGTCCCACAGCAGCGTGGACCGGCCGCTCGCCGCGCACAGATAAGCGAGATTGACCGCCGTGGTCGTCTTGCCGACTCCGCCCTTGATGTTCGTGACGGCGATGATCTTCATCGCGTCGTCCTGCTTGGGGCCCGCACCTGCGGCCTTGATGCGGCCGGAAGAAACCGCGGGATTTGGGCTCGCCGAGTCGTCAGGGATTTCGGCCATTGTATTTTCGCCTATCAGCCGAATCGAAATCCGCACAGCATGCGCGGTACCTTCCGCGCCCGCCTCATCCCCGCGGGTGACAGCGGCCTCGCAGCATCGTAGCGCCACCGACGGCGGTCGCGCTCATATGCAACCGCATGTCGGACGATCAGCAGCGCCATTTCAGGGCCCGGAGCCGGAAAGCTCGGGTGCGTCGCTTACAGCCGAATCCTCGAATTTGATCCGCAGCCTTTTCCACCTTTCCCGAACTTTTCGATAGTCCTTTGCATACAGCTTGCGCGCCCGCACAGCAGTGCTTGCATAATGTTCCGCGAGCCTCCCCATCAAGAACAGCGTCTCGGGTGGTATACCCGTGGGTGGTGCGCTGGCGAGAACCTTCAGGCGGCGGCTCGCCACGACGGCATCCTGCTGCACTCCCAGCTTGTCCTGCCAGCGGCGCAACGTACGAAGCATCTGATCAGCAGGTTTCCCGTAGATGGCCGCCACCGCCTCCAATGCGTAACGCAACTTCTTCACTTGGCCGCGGACCTCGTGATACGCCTCCATAGAGGAATCCGGCCTCAAGAGGTCCGCGCTCTTGCGCAGCTTCCGGTATCGCAGCCGGATCAATTCCGGCGCCACGCTCAGCGCCGACTCCGCTGATGACTGCTGCAATGCTGCAGAGGGCGCGGCCAGCAATGACGTCAAATTCTGGAGTCTGTCCTGCACCGGGACAGAATCGAGAACGCTCAACATCCGCGCGCGCGCCCGGCGGCGCTCCGACACCAGGTGCTGCTTCAAGGGCTCCACGCTTTCCCTATCCGATTCCGTCAACTCGCGGCTGAACGTCTCCAGCTCACTCAGGGCGACGTCCAGGTCGCGCGCCTCGCCGAGAGCACGCAGTGCCTCTTTGAGCACCAGCCGCATGCGCAGAAACGGCGCCGGCAAGCACGAGCGGAACTCGCGCAGGATGCCATCCAATCGGCGGCCGGCGACGCGCAAATCGTGCAGTTCTTCCGGATTGTCACCCAGGCGGGCACCGGGCTCGTGGCCGTGCCAGGCGGACAAGTAGCGGCGAAGGTTCGCCAATGCGACCTCGACAATAGGCATGGAAGCATCTACCGCCGTCGGCGCGAATTGCGGCGCAGGTCCCGGTGCCAGGCCTACCGACTTGAGCCCCTGCGAGTATTTCGTGTCGGACGCCGCCTCGAGCGCACAGTCGCTTCGGAGAGTCTTCACCAGCGATTGAAGCGGCTCGTGGGCCTCCGTGAGGGCTTCCACCTCGACCCGCTTCATGCTCGTCTGGGGCTCGCCGTGCGGGCGCGAGATGACGGTATCATCGAGCGCAATCTCGCCCAGTTGCTTCGCCTCGTCCTCCCTGCGGATCGCGAATCTTTGCCTCGAGGTGCGCACTTCGAACAATGGCAGCAGAGCGCGCGCGCCGCTCACGGCGTGCACTCGCGTGCCGACCGGCCCCATCGATTGTCGAATCGACTCGCTCTCGGAGTTGTCCAGCGCTTCGCTCAACTCCCGGCGGTCCGCCACCTCCGCGCTGGCGGAATGCAGCGACTTGAGCGTCGCCTCCGATTTCCCGGACTCCGAGCGGATGCGCAGCGCGAAGCCTGCGCGATGTATTCGCCAGTCATGTGTATCCAAGTAGGTATCGAAGATGTTCAAAGTGGAGCGCGGTTCCAGGACGAGCCCGTCAATGGTGCCGTGGTCGGCCAACCAGCGGCGAACAGAATCGAGATCGGTGGACGCGAGCTGCCATTCCACCTCGCGTCCATCCTTGTGATCGCGCTGTGCCTTTTTTGCCGTATGTGTGCTTGATGACATTTGTGTGACAGTTTAGAGCATCGCACCCGCTTTTTCATAATCACGCGTCGCGGCAGCTTGAGCCACCGCAGCATGCGCCCTCCCGAACGCCGGTGCACCTGCGCCTCGAAATTCTACGCCTCTATGACGAAGTCGAATTGCGCGCTCATGAGC
>CAWIMA010000013.1:0-116566 GCA_963837045.1 uncultured Gammaproteobacteria bacterium | reverse complement strand
TCGCGCGTGCCGCCGATTTTCATGAGCAGCTGCGGACGGAGTAATCTGTCAACGTCGTTGCGCGGCTCTCCGGGGAAAAAGAGCTGCGTCGTCAAAATCTGGCTGCGCCGACCGCGAGCGCGCCTTTGAGTACGGCACGACCTGGCCATGGGCGCCGGTTGTCCATGGCTTGATACTAGGCTGTTCGGTTGGCGCGTGCAAAAGCCTCGCCCGGCGGTGCTGGCTTCTTCTTTCAAGCAGGTGCGATTAGACTCTGCGATCGATCATCGGAGGAATACCATGGCTTTTTCGCTCTACGCCGCCACCGTTCCGTCCTATCGGCAGATTCTGGGGGCCGTCTCCGGCTTGCTCGGCAAGGCGGAGGCCTTCTGCACGGAAAAAGGGCTCGCACCTCACGACATCATTCAGGCCCGGCTTGCTGCGGACATGCTGCCGTTTGCTTATCAGCTGAAGTCTACCGCAGTGCACTCGCTCGGGGCGATCGAGGGCGTCCGCAAGGGCGTCTTCTCTCCGGATATGACGCCGCCCCCCGAGAGTTTCGCGGCGCTCAAGGCGCGAATCGCTGAAACGCTCGCTGCGCTCGAGACGATCGAGGCGGCGGAGGTCGACGCTTTTGTCGGCCGCGACATGCGCTTTGCATTCGGAGACCGCCAGATCGATTACACCGCCGAAGATTTCTTGCTTTCCTTCTCGCAGCCCAACTTCTACTTCCATGCAACCACGGCTTACGACATCCTCCGCTGGAAGGGGGTCCCGATCGGGAAGCGCGATTTCATGGGAAAGACGCGCGCGAAGAGGCAATGAAAATCCCCTGATGCCGCAAGAGCGCCATTCCCTCGCTGCGCTCGTGACCGGCGGGTCCCGAGGCATCGGCCGGGTGATCGCGATGCAACTGGCGCAGCGCGGCTTGCGGATCGCGCTCCACTACCGCAACAACCGGGACGCCGCAGACGCGGCTCTCGCCGATCTGCCGGGAAAGGGCCACGCGCTCTTTGATGCGGATCTCGCCGATCCAGACGCGACCACTCGGCTCTGGCAACGCGTCGTCCGGCAATTCGGCGGCGTCGACGTCCTCATCAACAATGCCGGCGTCTACACCATGCACGCGCCTTTGGATACCGACTACGAGTCCTGGCAGTCCGTGTGGCGGCGCACGGTCGGCGCCAATCTTCTCGCTCCTGCCAACCTATCGCTGCTCGCCGCACAGAGCATGGCAGGCCGCGACGACCCGGTGGATGCCGCGTTCGGTCGCGGCCGGATCGTCAATATCTCCTCGCGCGGCGCATTTCGCGGCGAACCAGACGCCCCGGCCTATGGCGCGAGCAAGGCGGGCCTCAATGCCCTATCCCAGTCCCTCGCCAAAGCGCTCGCGCCGCGTGCGATCTACGTCTACTGCGTAGCGCCGGGCTGGGTGGAGACGGAAATGGCCGCGGGCCATCTCACCGGACCCGACGGCCCGGCCATTCTCGCGCAGCATCCACTCGGACGCGTGAACCGCACGGATGAAGTGGCGGCCGCGGCCATCTACTGTGCGCTCGACGCGCCGCCCGCGATGACCGGAGGCGTAATTGACGTCAACGGCGCGAGCTATCTGCGAACTTGAGCAGATCCTATGCCTGCAGCGGCAATTCCATCAGACGACGGTGACCGGCTGTCCGGACTTCGAGACAACGCTAGTAGGAGGCAATGTGCACCGAGCATCGCATTCATACTTCGCCGTGGCTGGATCGTTCGCGATCGCCTTGAGTGCCTGCGGCGGAAATCCTAACGCCGCCACGGCGTCCGGTACGTTCAATCTCCAGGCGGGTTATGTCAACCTCGTCAACATGGGCCTAACGACCAGTGTGGCCTTGAGTGGCACCGTTGTCGTCAGTGGGAACTCGACGCCGTTCAGCGGCACGGGCACCTTGACCTTTGCACGCGCGGTCTCGGCGACTTTCAATAGTTCCGCAGCATTAGCGCAAACCGAATCCATTTCGGGGACGGTGACTGCCGCTGGCCAGTCCGCACCCTTTTCGTCCATGCAGACCGACTACTACGCCAGCAACGGCGGTGCCGTCCTGGGCCAGTCGACATCGAACGAGTATGACGTCGTTCAATCCCCGTTCACCTATCCAACCTCGGTAGTTGGCGGATCGGCCGGGAATCTGGGCACAGTGAGCCGTTACACGGACAGCAGCATGGGCGTTTCCCTTGGCACCACTCAGATAAGCTACGCCGTATCTGCACCTGTTGATCCCGCCGGCCCCGTCTCAGTGCAGTTCACGGACAAAATTTACGACACGCAGAACACGCTCATTGAGACCGACGTAACCACGTTTTCGCTGCCCTCGAGCAGCTTACTCTCATTTATCTCGGCCACCGCTCAGACCTCATCAGGCACTTTGTCGGTGACGGCTCAGTGAGCTGGAGGATGCGTTTTTAGTGCAATCCGAAGAGGATTCCGCCGGTCAAGCCAATCGATTGCTCGCCACTGTGGGCAGTTCGGCTCCAGCTTGGCTCGAGGTACCAGCCGGTGTCTTTATGCGGCCAGAACATGAAATCGAAGACGACCTCAATGCCGTGGGACGAGCCTTCGTCTGGGCCGCTCGATATACGGGACACCGAGGGGCCCAGACCAATCATTAACTCAGCGGTCGAGGACAATCGGAAAGGCTTCTTGAAGACCAGATCACTCGAGAGTTCCGTGTGACCGTTGGTGCCGAGAGCTGAAACACCGAACTCGATTTCAAGCCAATCCTCGATGGGAGTGAATTCGACGGCCAGGTTGGGCCCGAAATTCGATCCACCCCCGTGGATACCGTGCTCGCCGGCCGCCCCGGCTTCGAAAACGATCCCGTGATCGTCCTTGGCGCCCTCTTGCGCTGCCCCGACCCGCGACATCACCGCACTTGCAAAGACGGCGATAAAGAAAAAACGAGGCATTTTCGAAGCGGCCAGTGACGGCATGCCTGACTGTATCACCGAAGTCCCTACTATTCGGCTTCGCTCACAATTAGATTTATCCTCGCCGGTGTGACGCCTGACCGCCATACGGTCGTCATTTTCCCTATATTGGCGTGGTGCACTCCCTAGAGCGAGAGTATCGGGAACTCCAAGCCGCCGGGCTCATTGATGAGGCCGCGGCGGCTCGCGCAATCGCCGTAGAGCGTGGCGAAATATTCTCTGTGTTCGAGGAAGTCCGATTCGCGCTATATGCGTCCGTGACCGCCATCACGACCGGCATCGGCATTCTGGTCAAAGAGAACCTGGCGCATATCGGTCCGCTGACCCTCATGGCAGCGCTCGCACTGGCTGCAGCCATCTGCTACGCAACGGCGATTCGTACACTGTTGCGTCAGGAGATACGCACCGTCGGCGGCGACTATATTCTCTTGCTCGGGGCACTCATTCTGAGTGCCGATTTGGGCTACGCGGAATCTCAGTTTCACTGGCTCGGCTCCAATTGGTCTTGGTACCTGTTATTGCTGGCGGCGCTGCACGCGTTCACGGCCTATGCCCTCGATTCGCGCCTGGTGCTCGCCGTGTCGCTCACATCGCTGGCTGGATGGTTCGGCGTTGACGCACACATGGCCGGTCTGATTCAAGTGGATAAGTCGCTCCGTGTTGCCGCCATCCAGGCACTGGTTTGCGCCGGTGTGATTCTCGTTTGGCGCGGGATCCATCGGCGCGCCGGAGGACCTGCACAGTACAAGGACGTCTTTGAACACTTTGCGGCCAATCTGGGTTTCTGGGGCGCAATTGCCTTGTGTTTCACACCGGACACGCGCTGGCCGGGCGCAGGCATCTTGATCACGCTGGCGGTGGTGTCAATCCGCAAAGGATTGCGTAATGCGCAGGAAATATTCGTCATCTACGGCGTGGTGTACACGGCACTGGGGATCTATTCCCTGGAATCCCAACTCATCAGCGATGCCGTGTTCTTGGTCGCATGCCGACTGGTCACCATGGTGACGGCGGTCATCTTGTTATGGCGCCTGCGCCATCGGGCCGAGTCGGTGCCCGCATGACTTCGCTGCGGCCCACGCCCGCCCAGGAACGATGGATGCAGATGGCCTCCCGCACTCAGTTAAGGCGGGACACCCCGTGGCTTGCCGAGCGCATCGGCGGTTGGGCAGCGGCCACGTGGTTCACGCGCTGCGCGTTTTTTGTTCTCGGCCTCTTCGCCGCGGGGTTGATTGCGACCCTCCTTAACTTGCTGCATGTTCGCAGCTTTCTGTTCATCTCGGGTCTGCTCTTGGTGGGGCTCGCCGAATGGCTCATTGTAAAGCGACGCTTCTTCGGCACAGGCGTGGAGGAGGCGCTGGTGTTGGCCGGCCTGCTGATGATCGCCTTCGATACGGTGAGTGTGTGGCACAACTCCTCGAACGTTCGCACCTCGCTGCTCATCACCCTGATGTTGCTGGTGGCGGGACTACGGCTGCTCAACCCGCTGTTTATCACCCTGTCAGTCATGGCGTTCTCGGCGACCATTGATTTCACCTGGGAATACCACGGAGGCCGCGCGATACCCGGCGCCACTCTGGCAAGCGCATATTGTTTGGCGGTGGCAGTGGTCGCGCTGTACTTGAACCGAGTGAAGTTTAGACGGCCCTCGTGTGACCAGACGCTCAGTTGGTTGATTGTCGCGATGCCACTGGCCGCGTTTCTCTGGTTTGAAACGCAGAGCGCGTTCGGGTCTTCGATTGCATCGTTCCGGCGGGGCCTCATCTATCAATGGATGCCCGTGCTGCTGTTGGCGGTCTTTGGGTTCACCGCACTGATGGCCGGGATCCGCCGGCGCAGCCATGCGCCGATTCTCGCATTCATGGTCTGTGCGGGCTGCGTCGCCTATGAGCTTCGACACCTGACGACTCTGTCGCTGCAAGCGAAATTGATCGGCTACGGGGGCGTGCTGCTGTTGCTGACGATCGCCGTCGATCGGTATCTGCGCACGCCGCGTCGCGGAATCACCTCCACTCAGTGCTCCGAGAACGGCGATTCCCTCGATCTGTCGCAGCTGGCAGCCGTCAGCGGGTTGACTCCGGCGTCGGCCCACCACCCAGGCGCACCATTCAAAGGCGGCGGCGGCACATTCGGGGGCGGCGGAGCGAGCGGTAATTACTAATGTGTGAGAGCTCCAGCGGCCTCCCAATCGACGACGTTCCAGGCGAGCGCTGCCCCTCAAAGCAAATCGTCATCGCCTTTCTCGCGCCCGCGGCCCCCGCCGCCGGGACGGCCGGCATGCATTGCGCCATCACGCGGTACGTTCAGTGGGTGCGTGCACAAGCGACGCCGCCCGATGCCGACGCCAAGGCCCGCAAGCTGCAAGAGACCAAGCTGTCCCCTCAATGCGGCAGGTAGCGGTCGAGCCAGCCCGACATGCGGTCCGCCAGATCCTTGATGAAGCTCGGTCGAGTGAACACGTGATGCTGCCCCGGATAGACCACGAGCTGCGCCGGCACGCCCAGGGTCTTGAGCGACTCGTACATCTGCTCCCCGCCGGCGAGCGGCACGTTGAAATCCTTCTCCCCGCCCAAGAATAGCGTGGGGGTGTGGATCCGGTCCGCATGGAAAAACGGATACGAGACCTTGAGCCACAGCGCGCTATTACGCCACGGCGGGCCCAGTTCATTGTTGTATTGCAGGATGTATTCGTCGCTGCCGTACATGGAGATCTGATTGGCGCTGCCCGCGCCGCTGATCGCGGCCTTGAAGCGCCCATCGCTCGCGATCGTGTAATCGGTCAGGATGCCGCCATAGCTCCATCCGCCGACCCCCAGCCCATCGGCGTCCGCGATGCCGCTCGCAATCAGGTAATCGACACCGGCGCGCAGATCCTCCACTTCTTTGTCGCCCCAGTCGGCGAATATCGTTTTCGCGAAAGCGAGCCCGCGGCCGCTGCCGCCGCGATAATTGACGCGTAACACGACGAAACCCTTGTCCGCGAACATCTGCGGCTCGAATTGATATCCGTCGAGCACCAGCGAGTGCTCATCCTGGCCGTTCGGCCCGCCGTGGATCCAAAGAATAGTCGGGTACTTGCGTCCGGAAACGTACGACGGCGGCTTGATGACCATGCCGTGAATCTCGGTGCCGTCCTTGCTTTTGAATCGAATGTCCTCGACCGCGCCAAGGTTGAGCTCCGCCAGCAACGCATCATTGTGCGCGCTGAGCCGGCGCAGTCGCCCGCCCTCGAGCGCATACACTTCAGCGAATTCATGGTCGTTCGACTCGAGAAGCACCGTATGGTTGGCTTTCGAGTTCAGCCCAGCGACGACAAATCGTCCTGCGGCGACCTCGCGGCTGATGGCGCCGCTCGCCAGATCGACCCGCGCTGGGTAGACCGCGCCGTCATCCTCCACGGCGATCATGATGGCTGTCGAGTCGGCCGTGAACGCGTACGACATCACCGCACGATCCAGAGCGTTGGTCAGCGCGCGCGGGGCACCGCCAGCTACCGGCACGACGAACAGACGATCTTGGATATATGCGTTGAATTGCGGCTCCAGCCCCTGCAGATACGCGATCTGCGTTCCGTCCGGACTCCAGGCGAGCTGCTGTGTGTTCGGCGCGTAGGGACGAACAAGGGTGCGCGGCGCCGCGTCGGTTTGTGCATCGATGACGTCGATGTCCGTCCGCCCATCGGAATCCGGCCCTAGTTCGTGCGTCCGAATGAACGCGATCCGCCGACCGTCGGGAGACCAGGTGGGAAGGTCTTCATTGAATGCGGGGTCGCTGGTCAATGACTCGAGGCGCTTGCTGTCCACGTCGAACAAGTACAGATGCCGCCGCCGATCTTGGCTCAGATAGCCGTCTTCATCCTGCTTGAAGTGCAGCGCGTCGATCACGATCGGCTTGGGCGCTTGCTCGGTGCCGCCGGCTTCGCCTTGGACCATCGCAAACACCAGCCGCTTGCCGTCCGCCGACCACGCGTACTCGCCGATCTCACCGCTGACGCTCGTCAGCTGACGAGCATCGCCGCCGCGACGATCCAACAGCATCACCTGCGCCTTCTCCGAGCCCGAGGGCGTGGCAAGGAAGGCGAGATAGCGCCCGTCCGGGCTCCACCGCGGTTTGCTCGTCCCGCTCGCCGCATGCGTCAGCGCGAGATGCTGACTGCCGTCCCAACTCACCATCCAGATCGCGCTGCGCGCCTCGTCGGCGGCGCGGTCGTTCGAAGTCACCACATAGGCAACCCATTGACCCTCCGGCGACACCTGGGGATCGCTCACGTCTTGAACTTGGTAGAAATCATCCGCCGTCAGCATTCGGCGCGCAGCCGGCGCGTCCGCGCAGATCGCCTGTGCCGTGCACAGCGACAGCAATAGACTCGCGGCAACCGCCTTCAATGCGGTCATTCGTGACGAGCTCAAATTACTCTCCCCTGCCCTAATCAGTAGTTGAGCCGCTGACCGAAAGCGCCGGGCTCGTTGTTCATCCGACCGTTGTTATATGAGGTGTTCGGAGCGATGACCGCCTCGTTGAGAGGCCTTCGACCCAACATCGGTAAAGCCCGCCGATCCTATCACACCATGGGCGCGCGGCCGCTGACCACTTCGGGCGGACCAAATGCGCGCATGACCTGCAAGAGCTGGTCATGATCGATTGCCTGCAGTACGCGCCCCGGTGGCTTTATTGTCGGCACGGATTCGGCTGCAATCAGTGCATTGACGACCGACTCCTCGACCGCGTCGACGGCAGGGCCATAAACGTGGTCGCAATGCGCATCGTTCAGAGATTGAAAATTGAAACAGTACGGCTGCGTCTCGCCGATCACCGGCAAATAGATGGGATTGGCGACGGAAAACGCGAGTATTAGATCGCCGGAGTAGTGCCCGCCGCTGCTGCCCGTGCGCCCGATGCCAAGCGCACCGCGCTTTGCAAGCCTCTGAAGCTGGATCGGCGATAGCGGCACATCCGTTGCTATCAGCACGATGATCGAACCCGTCTCGCGGAGCCCCGAATCAGAGATTATCGCATTCTCAGTCAGGTAGCGGCCGACGGGCACACCGAGAATATTAAGTTCGTGGCGCACCCCGAAATTCGACTGCACCAGCACTCCAACGGTGTGGGCTTGATTCTCGATCTGAAATTGCCGTGAACTCGTTCCAGTGCCTCCCTTGAACTCGTAGGTTTGCATGCCGGTCCCGCCGCCCACATTGCCTTCCTCGACCGGGCCAGAGCACGCGCTGTTGAGAGCCTGAAGGGCGTGTTTCTCCGTCACGTGGCGCCCACAAATGTCGTTGGTCATGCCGTCGTAGGTTTCCGCGACGACGGGCATGGCCCAACCCCATGTGTCGCGGAACGCGGCAGCATAACGCTCAATCATCCAGCCAACCGCAGCGTGATGCACGATCCCCACGGAATGGGTGTTCGTCAGGCAGACTGGTCCCTGAAAATAGCCGGCATCGCGCACCCAGTGGCTGCCTGTCATTTCCCCGTTACCGTTGAGGTCGAACTGTCCCGCCCATACCGGCAAGGGAACCGGATGGTGACCCCGCGGAAGCACGGCGGTCACTCCAGTGTAGATCTGCGGACAATCATTCGTTGCAAGCGACTTCAACGTCGAGAAGCCTACCTCTACTCCTGGAACGTCGGTGATCGCGTTAAATTTGCCCGGCGTCCCTCTGAACCGCAGACCAAGATCGCGCGCACGCGGTTTGCCCATGAAGCGGATATCCTATTTGGAGTCGTCCAGGCTGGCCAGATACGCCGCCAGGTTCTCGATATCCGCATCCGAAAGATTGTTGGCGGTTGCCGCCATCAGCGCCGCGTAGGTGCCGGTGCGGCGCCCGCTTTTGTACGCCTTGAGTGCATTCACCAGATATTTCTCGTTTTGTCCGGCAATTTTTGGGTACTCGGGGAGCGCGCCGGATCGGCCGTCGCCGCCATGGCATCCTGCGCAGAGGGTAAATTTCGCCCGACCCGCATCGACGTCGGGATCGGCGGCCAGTGACGTTCCCGCGACCATGACTCCAGCGCCAAGAATAACAGCGGCGACATTGACCTTGCGAAGCTGCGGTTTGCGCACGTCACTCCAGAGAGTCAGGGGATGGAATCTGCCCCGCAGCCAGCAAGGCTTGGACCAGCTCCTGGCGTCGCGACCAGGGGATGATGCGAACCTCGCGCAATTCGGCCACTTCGGCGCCGGTGTAAGGCCGAAAGTTGCTCGGGAGCTGTGCAGCGCTATAAGTGTTCAGCAGCCAGTTGAGCATTTCAGCCAAGTCCCCGTCGCGAACCGCGGACATCGCCACGTTGGGCACTTGAACGAGATAAGCACGTCCCTCGGGGATTCGTGCGAAATAGCCGATTCGATTGACCAGCGTCCGGATCTCGCTGACCGACCGGCCGGAATGACCGTGGCAGCCTGCACAGTTGACTGCGTAGGTCGTGGCGGGTCTGGATAAATGACGTACCGCCGTACTGTGAGTTTTCGCGTGCTCGTCCGGCGGCGGCACGAGCTCCATGGCGTATTGTTGCGCGCCGAGGTGAGTGCCCGCAGCCAACATTGACACCGCGATTGCGCCGCAAATTACCCTCACGTCCGCGCTTCCGTCCCGACTCAGTTGGCCAGGCCCACGAGCGCGGCGCTCGAGCAGTGGTACACCATGCTCGATGCGCCGAAGCACCAGATGATATCGTTATTCAACTGGGGTCGATAGCTCGGCATATCGCCCTCCTGGCCGAGACACGAGCAGCGGCCGCAAGAATCGGTCCCGCAGCAATCACGATAGGCGATCAAGTACGTCTTGCCGTCGTCGGGATTCACGCACGAGCCGATCCATGACGTCGGGGAAGGGGCTGTCCCCGGCGGGCACGTGCTCGGGCCTCCGCCGCAGCACGCGCACAAGTAGCCGTCGCTCGCGCAGTAGCGCCAGTAATTGCACTTGGTGGTGTCCTTCGTCTGTGCGTTCCTTGCAAAACGAGAGCTCAGTTCTCCCGCCTGCGCCTTGCGATGGACCGGAAGCAAGGGGAGCGCCGCCGAGGCCACCACGGCGTTGCCGATCATGGAGATCAGGGAGCGGCGTGAGATGCGCTGCGCACTCAGTCGCGAGCTTCGCTCGACGAATCGGTCGAAGAAATTCTTGGACAGCAATTTCATGAAATCCGCTCCTCGTCGACCCGCTTTTGTAGAATCGTTGCTGCACGGGGTATTGGCGGCCGCTCGCTGCGCGCAAGGGACTGCGAAAGATCCCGGGCCTTGAGATAAGCCTGGATGGATCCGTAGCCGGTTTCCTCTGCGACGGCCAAGCTTTCCAAATGCTCGCGGCTGTTGACGAGACCCTTGGCGCGGATGACGCCTTCACGATCGATCAAAACGGCATAAGGTAGTTTTCCGACCTGAAAAGCCAATCCAACTTCCGGCCCGAACAAGTACGGCAGCGTCTGCAAGCCCTCCTTCTGGATCATTCGCTGCTGCTCCGCGACGTCGCCATCGCCCACCAAAATCACCTCCAAGTTTTCCCTATTGGAAAACGACTTGGCGATGGGCAGCAGCTTCTTGCACACCGGACAGGTCGGCGAGATGAACAACAGCAGTGTCGTGCGCCCCCTAGCGCTGGCACCGCCGATTTGCACGACTTCGTCCGCGATCGACTTGGCACGCAATGTCGGCGCCATTTCTCCCACTTCCGGGCCGTGGTCGTTGGTCATTGCTCCCATCGGCGCCACTCGCTCGTGCAGAATGCCGATTTGTCGAGTCAAGCCGAACACCATTACCGCCAGAACGAGGATGAGGATGGTGTGCAGAACTAGGACGTAGGGAAGCAGGTCGCTCATGACGGATTCCTAATTCGAAATTCCTCGGGCTGCATGAAAGTTGTCCTCGTACGACGGCGTAGGCGCCCGAAACAAGAGGCCGACCGACAGGTAGCACAGAAACAGTGTCACCGCTCCGGCGATTGCGATCGCCCACGCCAAGGGAGAAAGCGCCGCGGTCCCGCCGGCCGGCAGCAACAGCAGCGCGCAAACCGCGAGAAACGCGTTACGCACTATGACGGCGATCGATATCGGCTGTTTGAGGTCCGAACGAAAGCATCCGCAGTCGATGTGGCGACGCCCTCGAAAAAAATTTATCGCCAGTGCCGCACCGAAAGCCGTAAACAATACTGCTGCCGATACCGCTGCCACCGCACGTGTTTCCGTGATCAATATGCTCGGCGCGATAGCAACTTCCAGCAGCGGCAGCAGGAGCGCCACGGGCATGACCAATGCGCGCGGCAAGACGCGGAAGTTTTGCACGACCCCCGGCAACTCGCTCCACGCCGTCAACTTGGCGATCGCGGCACCGGCGAATACCAGGGCGATCAACAGTGCGAAAGCTTCAGTGAGCACCACGTTCAATTCATCCTACTCCCCGGGTACCGTCAGAAGCTGGGGGCTAAAACCGATGTTGTCGAGTTCGCTGCGCACGCTCCCGGCGGAGACGTTGTAGGTGATGATTTGCGGCGCTCCATCGGCGATCGTATAGAGCAAGGGTGAATCGTCCTGGCTCACGGCAATCGATTGGGCGGGCTTGCTCAGTTTGATCTTCTGCAGGCGTCTTTGGGTCTGTACGTCGTACACCCAGACCTCTGTGCCTGAATCCTTGTGGGTCCATTCGTGTCCACAATGCATGAGCACATACAAGCGCTTGCTGGGGACGTGAAAATGCGTGACTTGCCACCCGCCGGGCTTCCAGCCGGCGGCTCTCTCCTCGGGACTCGTCAGCGACCAAGTCGCCTGCTTCTTCGCCGCGGCGCCCGCAAGATCGAGCGGGATCACGGTTCCGGAATATGAAACCAGATAAAGCATCCGATCGTGCTTGTCCCAGCCGGAGTGCTCGAAGACCGGATCTTTCTCGGCATCGAAGACCTTCTTTACACGCTCGCTCGTGGCCTTGAGCTTTTCATCGAACGTGACGGTCGCCACCGAGCCGTCGGCACATAAGGTGGTAAATTGATTCGGCGACTGTGGAAATATGAGGCCGCAGCCCGGGATGTCGATGTCGCCCACATACTCCCGGAGTTTCAAGTCCACGACGCTCACGGCGGTTCTGGGGGCCAGGTTGTACGACAGCCCGTAGCGTCCGTCGGGAGTGACGCCGAAATTGTATTTCTTCGAGACGATCAGTAAACGCCCGTTGGGCAACGGGATATCCTTCAGCACCTCCAGCGTGCGCGCGTCGCGAACCACGACGAAGTCCTGGCGCTTGCCGCGCGTATGCTTCTCGAAATAAGTATCGGCAGCATAGACCGCAGAGCCGTCCGGCGCGATCGCGAAATTCGACCAGTATCCCTGGTTAAACATCCCTTCGAGCTTGCCATTATCGCCGTCGATGACCATGGTCTTGCCCGCCTCGGCGGCGGGGAATGCCGTATCGAGGACAAATAGGCGCCGAGCGTGCGTGGGGGACAGCGTTGCCGTCACATGCGGCTCGGCAACCGGCAGCTTGGCGCCCGCATCCAGATCGTCTTTGTCCTGCGGGGCGGCGACAGCGCTGACGCTCAACAAGGTGATTGCGGCGATGATTCTGAAACTCATCCCTGGGCTCCGGTGAGGTCTTGGCCAAATCGTGGCATTCTACGATCTCGGTTCGCGGCTCGCGCCTAAGGAACGAATTCGACCGCCGCCGCTCCTAATTTCCATCTTAAGCCGCGGCGCGGTGGAATGTCGACCCGAGGCGGGCGGTACTCGGCAAGCTGCCCCTCGCACAAACCTTAGCACTACCCACGGCTCGCGCGGTAATGCGATACTAACGCTGAGAACTAACCATGAGTTTCACCACGGAAAACCACCCCGGCGTCTGCGCCGAACCCGCGGCGGCCACGTCGGGCTTCGTGTTCAACCATTCGATGCTGCGCGTGAAAGATCCGACTGTGTCGCTGGATTTTTATACGCGGCTGTTGGGGCTGCGCGTGCTGCGCAAGCTCGACTTTCCGGAGATGAAGTTCTCACTGTATTTCCTCGCGCACCTATCCGCCGCGGATTCGGTGCCCGAGGACCCCGGGGAGCGGACGGCCTGGATGTTTTCGCAGCGTGCGGTGCTCGAACTCACCCATAATTGGGGGACCGAGTCCGACGCGAATTTCAAATATCACGACGGCAACGCGCAACCGCAGGGCTTCGGTCACATCTGCTTCTCGGTGCCCGATCTGGATGCAGCGATCGCTTGGTTCGACCGGCACCAGGTGCCGTACGTGAAGCGGCCCGAACAGGGGAAGATGAAGGACGTGGCGTTCGTCAAGGATCCGGACGGGTACTGGATCGAGATTATCGAGCCAAAGCGGCTGAAGGCGCTGGGCCGCTGAACTCCGCTGACGCACCACCGCCGACCCACGACCGTCATACGGTGCAATCCTTGCGCCGAACGCTGTCCTACTACGACCTGGTCATTTACGGGATCGCGTACGTCTGCCCTTTCGGCATATTTCAGTCCCTCGGATTCGTATGGCAAGCATCCAACGGCCTCATCGTGCTCGCCTACATTCTCGCCACAATATGCATGTACTTCACGGCGAAGAGCTACGCGGTGATGACCGAGGCCGTGCCGAGCGCGGGATCGATCTACGGCTATGCGCGCCATGCTCTCGGTCCATTCGCCGGATTCATCGGCGGCTGGATGATCCTGCTCGATTACTTGCTGATACCGGCCTACGTGTATGTCTTCATGGCAGTAGCCTTGGGCACGCTGGTGCCGCAGGTGGACCGAGCGTTTTGGATCGTGGCGCTCGGCGCGGCGACGCTCGGCATCAATTGGTTCGGCGTACGAGTCACTTCCAGAGTCAACCTGATCTCCGTCGCGGTGCAGATCGCGGTGCTCGCTCTGCTCCTGGTGCTCGGAGTCATCGCGCTTTACCACGGCAAGGGCAACGGGGCGCTCACGCTGCGGCCGCTCTACGCGCCGGATCTCTATCATCTTAAGAGCATCTTCACGGCGACGTCGATTTGCGTGATGTCCTTTCTCGGATTCGACGCGATCTCCACCCTCTCGGAAGAGGTCGAGAGCGACGACAAGCGGATCGTGGGCCGTGCCATCGTCAGCGTGCTGCTCATCTCAGCGGCGATGATGGGGGTGACGGCGTGGGTTCTCGGCGATCTGCTGAGCGGCTTTGCGATCAAGGATCCGGCAGCCGCGACCTACGAGCTGGTCGCCTGGGCGATCGCGCCCTGGGCCGCCGCGCTGACCGCGTGGGTCATGGCCACGTTGGTCGGAGTCACCAATGCGCTGCCGATGCAAGTCGGCGTCGCGCGCGTCATGTACGCCATGGGGCGCGATCGCCAGTTGCCGGCGGTGCTCGCCAAGATTCACCCCAAACACGGGACGCCTTATGTCGGCATGGTCGCGACCACCGCCATCTCGATCACGGTCGCGCTGCTGATGCGATACCAAATGGACGAGCTCGTGTCGATCGTCAACTTCGGGGCGCTTTCCGGGTTCTTGCTTCTCCACGTGTCGGTAATCGCCCGATTTTGGGTCAAAGGACGCTCCGGCCGATGGATCGTCCACCTGGCAGTTCCGGTGGCTGGGATCATCGTCGTGCTGGCCGTCCTGTCCGGAATGAGTCCGCTGGCCATGACGCTCGGCATCGCTTGGCTCATCGCCGGTATCGTGTATGGCATCATCTTGACGAATCGGCGGCGGGCCGAGCTGGCAATATAGGATTCGTTGGACAACACGAGTTTTGTAGCGGCGACTAAGCGAGGGCCCCATGCAGCAGGAACAGATCGTCTTCGTGGGAGCCAGCGATCTTGCCGGACGTTTTCGTGGCAAGAGTTTGCCGGCGGCGGATTTGCTCCGCGTGCGATGATGAATGCCGACGTGTCGGGCTCGGGGTCACTGCGGGAGCGCGACGCGCGGGTGATCGCCAACATCGGCCGCCTGCGCTTCTCACCGCTGTCGTTGGTCGGCGGCTGCGGCAATTATTTGATCGAGGAGGGGGGTCGCCGACTGCTCGACTTGTCGGCCTCGTTCGGGCCGGCGGCGCTGGGCTACAGCCATCCGGCGATCACGCAAGCGGTGACTCGAGCGTGCGCCAATATGGCGGGCGCCAGCCTGCTCGCCTACCCGAACGAGTCGGCAGTGGCCCTGGCGGAGGATCTATTGCGGCTCACGCCCGGACGCGGCGAGCGGCGCGTTTGGTTTGGACATTCCGGCTCGGACGCCAATGACTGCGCGATGCGCGTCGTTCAAGCAGCGACCGGACGCTCGCGTTTCATTTCCTTCATCGGGTCCTATCACGGCAACCTCTCGGGATCGATGAGTATCAGCGGCCACACCGCGATGACCCACACGCTGCCGCGCGCAGGTTTGGTGCTGCTCCCCTATCCGGATCCCTACCGCTCCACCTTCAGCGCGAAAGACGTGCTGACGCTCCTCGACTATCAGTTCGCGACCACCTGTCCACCGGCTCAAGTCGCGGCAATATTCATCGAGCCCTTGATGGCCGATGGCGGCCTCATCGTCCCGCCGCCGGGCTTTCTCGCAGCCGTTCAGGAGCGCTGTCGGCGGCATGGCATTCAGATCATCGTCGACGAGGTGAAAGTGGGCCTCGCGAGAAGCGGGAAGATGCACTGTTTCGAGCACGAAGGGCTGGAGCCCGATCTCGTCGTGTTCGGCAAGGGTTTGGGCGGCGGGCCTGCCGCTCTCGGCGGTCATCGGACCGCAGCACATCATGGATCACGCACCCGCCTTTGCGTTGCAGACGACCGCGGGAAACCCCGTGGCCGCCGCCGCGGGCCGCGCGGTGCTGCAGACCATCGCCGATGAGGGCCTGATCGATCGCGCGAATCGGGTCGGCGCAATATTAGCCGGTGGTTTGCGCGCCTTGAGCGCGCGGCATCCGATGATCGGCGAGGTGCGGGGACGCGGTCTCGCCGTGGGGGTGGATTTGGTGAGCGATCGGAGTCGCGGGAACCGGTGCCGGTTACCACCACGGCGAAGGTGATTTACCGGGCCTATCAACTGGGCGCCGTGTTCTTCTACGTCGGCCTCAAGGGCAATGTTCTGGAGCTCACGCCGCCGCTGACGCTGAGCGAGACCGAGGCCGAGGAAGGCATCGACATCATCGACCGAGCCATGACCGACGTGCGCCACGGACTCGTGTCGGATGCGGACGTAGCGCCCTTCATGATGTGGTGAGCCGAACTGCGGCCATACTCAAAACTTATAATTGACCTGCACACCGACAGTGCGCGGCTGGTTGGTCGAATAGCGCACCACCTGCGGAATGTTGAACTGGAAGCTCGTGTTGTTGGCGGTAATCAACGCGACCCTGTTGGTCAGATTGTCG
This sequence comes from uncultured Gammaproteobacteria bacterium, assembly GCA_963837045.1. GTDB lineage: Bacteria > Pseudomonadota > Gammaproteobacteria > Steroidobacterales > Steroidobacteraceae > Bog-1198. Next base: position 100,313 of record CAWIMA010000013.1, on the reverse strand, counting down.
CAAAACAGGTCGGCCGTCCAGGCGCCCTGCCCGAGACCCACGCGCGCGTTGACGAGACTGTAGGACGGCAGCTTGTATCCGAAGTAGTACGCCACGTCGTAGGATGAGCCCACGAACGAATAGGCGGCGCGCGCAGTGACCTGATAGTTGCCCACGGTGTTGTGCATAGTTCAGCGACAGGCTGGCCGTGTCCTTGACGACGTTCATGATCGGCACGGTGCATTTGTAGCCGGCCGTGCAGGGATGGGTCACACCGTCCGGGAAGGTAGCGACGTTCTCCAGGAAACTGGTGTACGACGCGTTCGGGTTGGTGAGCTTCGCGTCCGTCCAGGCGCCGCTGAGGGCGGCGGTCCAATCCTCGGACAGCTTCGCATTGATCTCGAGCTCGGGCCCGAACGAGCGGCCGTTGCCGGCATTGCTATAGAACTGATAGCCGCACGGCAGTGTCAGCACCTGCTGGATGTCGTTCCACTTGATGTAGTAGACGTCGCTGTTGACGGTGAGCCAGCTATCGAAGAACCTGGCCTTTTCGCCGAGCTCATAGTTCCAGACGGAATCCGGCCCGAACGACAGGGCACCCGGCTGGCAGAAGGGCGGCGAGGTCGGCGGCGGCAGGATCTGGTTGGCACCGCCCGGGCGGAAGCCCTTGGACACCGTGGAATACAGGGTCAAATCGGGGCCGGGCTCGTACGACAGGTTGACTCGCGGATTCACGCCGCTGTTCTTGGCGGTGGTAATCTTCGAGTTCGCGGGCGGCGTCGGGTTCGGGCCGTCGTAGCCCCACGAGTACTCGTCCTGGTGGCTCGCGTAGTCGTAATAGCGCGCGCCCACGGAGAGCTTCCATTGCTCGGTGAACTTGTACGAACCGTCGGCAAACAGCGCGGTCTGTCTGACCCCGTAATCGTTCCAGGATGTAAATAACGAGCCGTCCGGTACTGCGGGGTCCACAACGGCAACCTCGCGGATTGCTGCTGATCTCATTCCAAACCGAATGCAGATTGCTGTAGAAGGCGCCCGCCACCCAGTGCCAGCCTCCGACGTCGTGCGACGTCAAGCGGATTTCCTGGGTCAGCTGGTGGGACGGATCTCGTTCCGCGTAGGGAATCGGCACGAGCGGCGTGCCCCCGACTGGGCTGATTCGAATAATAAATATTCGCCGAGGCATCCTGGGTTTGGTATCCCAGACGGCCGAAGTACGAGGTCGCGCTCGTCAGGTCCGCGAAGCCCAGGTTGGCCTTCACGGTCAGGCCGAAGATGGAGATGTCGTCGCGGACGCCCTCTCTGATCGGAAATGCCTCGTAGTGCGCGGGATAGACGATTCCGGGCAGCTGGACGGTCGGAGTGCCGTCGAGCAGGTCGTACCCTCCGAGGTGCAGGCTATTGGTCATTGCAAAGGCGAGAATGGAGAAATCGTTGCTCGGCTGGTACTTGAGGCTGATGCGGCCGCCGTATAACGTCAGGTCGTTGGCATCCCTGTAGATGTTCGTCGACCGGCAGTGGTCGAGGGGTTGGCAGTCAACGACGTTGGACGTCAAGCTGATCGGAAACGGCTGCACGGTGATGTTATTGATCCAGCCGCTGCGATACGTGTCACTCAAGACGAGGCGCACTGCCATCGTATCGCCGAGCGGAAAATTGAGCATCAAGTTGCCGCTGCCATTGCCGCTGCCGCCGTCGGTGTAAGACCCGGTACCCTGCACCGAGCCTTCGAACGTACCGAGCTTCGGCTCATTGGTCAGCACCCGGACCGTGCCGCCCATCGATCCCGAACCGTACAGGGTGCCCTGCGGCCCTCGCAGCACCTCGACGCGCTCGATGTCGTAGAGATTGGGATCGATCACCACCTTGCCGGACTGCGATACGGCCGGCGGCGACAAGGGAATTTCATCGAGATAGAAGCCGACCGTCGGGGCCGCGCCGCCGTTCGAGGCGAGGCCGCGCGCCTCGTACTCGGTCAGGCCGGGTCCCGCGTAGCGCATGGACAGGCCCGGCACTTCCTTGATGATTTCCTGGACACGCGAGAGGCCCTGCCGCGGTCAACTGCTCGCCGGTGAGCGCCGAGATGCTGATCGGCGTGCTCTGAATGGTCGAGGTGTATCTTTCGGCGGTGACCGTGATTTCCTCGAGTCCCGCCTCCGTGGTGGCGGGTGAGGTGGCGGTGGCAGCGACCGTGGCGTCGAGTCCCGCTTCCGTTGCGGCCGGTGAGGTGGTGGTGGTAGCGACAGTGGCGTCGGCGGCTGAAGCGGACGTTGTCCAGCACGTTGCCAACAGCAGGGCCCCGCAAAGAATGGAATTCCGTACGGTCGTGCGGCGCGCGCGGTCCAAAGCACACCGCTGGGCTGTTGAACTAGCCGAGCCGGACAGTGATCGAAGGCTGATTGACCCCGTCATTTTCGCATCCCCTCTATTTGTTATCTTAAGCCGTGTAGCAAAAAACGTACCACCGGGCAATTCGTGGCAAGGCATTTCACGCCGCCTTGCGAAGTCGGGAATTGCTACGCGTTGCTCGTCCAACACAACAAACGGCGGCCCAGGATCCGCCGTCAGCTGCACTATTATAGTGCCTCACGGCGCTTCGCCGCACCGATAAAGCGCGAGCGATTCCTCACGGCAAATAGGCGAGCAATTCCTCCCCGCTCATCACGTGGCAATAAATCATGTTGATGGTTTCCAGTTCCTGGCGGTGCAGAGCGTCCGATCCGGCGGCGCAGGCGTCCTCCACAACGATGACCGAAAAGCTTTCATCGGCCAGCGTGCGCACGGTGGAGGACACGCATTGATCGGTGAAGATGCCGCAACAGACGACTTGCGATACGCCCAAATTATTGAGGATGAGTCGCAGATTGGTGCCGGTCAGCGCGCTGTCGGTTGTCTTGGTGACGACGATCTCGTCCGTTTGCGGGGCAATTTCGGGAATGATCTGCGATTCCCATTCGTCCTTGGGCAGCAGCAAATTATTCCAGCCAGGCAGTCTCTGGCTGAGCGATCGATCGCGTCCGTCACGCGTTTGGCAGGCGATGCGGGCGAACAGTACCTCGTGTCTGTCGCGGCGGAATCGATGCAAAAGTTCTTGGATGGCGGGAATCACCGTGCGATGCATGCGGTCGTGAAACGGCGTCCAAGCGTCGTAGTCGGCGCGCCCAGACTCATCCAGACTCGTCGGGTCGGGACGTTTCAAGTAGACGTTCTGAACGTCGATCACCAACAGCGCCAACTTGCCCCGCTCCAGCGTCGGGTCGGCCGGTTCGGGCGCCCGCCGGTAGTAGAAGGATCTAAAGCGAGTCTTCCAAGAATCGCGACGGGAGGATGGCATGAACGGACCTTATCGCCGCAAGTTCAGGGAAGCAATGACAGACGGCTTCGGGTCCCCGATCTCTGCCGTTCGCCGAGGTGCCAAGCAATCAAATCAACTGGCGCGTTGCGTCGAGAACCAGGGCTCGCGCGGGAAACAGTGTCCAATACTAAGTGACGCTATCTCGGGCAATCAGCACCTTAGTGCCCGTATCCCGCAGAAATATTGGACGTTGTAGCGGAAGTTTTCGTTTTCATTTCAACGACATAGTTCGTTTTTGGCAGCTGTTGGAAATCCGCGCGCCGGGGTTCAATTCCCTCCCTGTCAATAAATCAGCGGCAGACATCGGCAGCGGATTGCGGCACACCAAGGCCACGCGAGTATTACCGAGCGGTCTGGGCGAATCTGTGGAGCGTGCACTAACATGACGAGACAGATTATCCGCACGCCGGCTGCACTCAGTCGGCGTAATCGATCGGGCGCGATACCGTAATCGGCAGGCTGTACTGCGAATTCGCACGCGGGTAGTCTGGCTCCACTGACGGCAGGGGCTCGGGGCCCGCGGCGCACGATGGTGCGGACCTGGGATGTGCAGAGCTTCTCGTCTGTAGCGAGGAGCCAAACGATGACATCTTCCATACCTGAGGATCGACGGGCCGTCGTGCTCGGGGCCAGCATCGCGGGGCTGCTGACAGCGCGCGTGCTCTGCGAGCGCTTCGCCGAGGTCGTGCTGCTCGAACGCGATGCCTTGCCCGAGCGACCCGCGCCGCGCAAGGGCACGCCGCATGCGGTGCATCCGCATGGCCTGCTGGCGCGGGGACGCCAGATCCTCGAGACGCTCTTCCCTGGCTTTAGCGACGCTCTGATCGCCCAGGGTGCCATCGCAGGCGACGTCGCCATGGACGTGGCGGTCGATGCCAACAGCCGACGCCTCGCGCGGAGCGCGAGCGGTCTGCTGGGTCTGGCGGTGAGCCGGCTGGCGATCGAGGCCGAGCTGCGCCGCCGCGTGCGGGCGCTGCCCGCGATCCGCATTGTGACCGACGTCGACGTGCAGGCGCCTGTCCACGACGCGTCCGGCGGCCGGGTCACGGCGGTGCGCTATCGTTCCCGCGCAGGCGCAGGCGGCGAGCAAGCACTCGCCGCCGCGCTGGTGGTGGACTGCACCGGCCGCGGCTCGCGCAGCCCCGCGTGGCTGCGCGAGTGGGGCTACGAACAGGTACCCGAGGAACGGGTCGTGATCGGACTCTGCTACACCAGCGCCTACTTCCGGCGCGACGCTGGCTTACGCCCACCGCTCACCGCGATCATCGGCGCTGCCACGCCCCAACTGCCGCGCCCCTACGTACTGATAGCGCAGGAACCCGGCGAGGATGGTTGCGCGCGCTGGGTCGCCGGCGTCGGCGGTTATGCCGGTGACCATGTCGAGCCTACGCTCGAAGCCATGCGACGCCGAGCGCGCGCAGTGGGTATCGATGAGATCGCCTCGCTCGCCGAGGGCGGCGAGGCGCTAGGGCCGGTAATCCGCTACGGCTTCCCGCACAGCCAGCGCAGGCGCTACGAGAGGTTGCAACGATTTCCGCGCGGGTACCTCGTGCTAGGAGATGCCCTGGCCAGTTTCAACCCGATCTATGGCCAGGGCATGACCGCCGCCGCCTGCCAGGCGATAGCGCTGGACACCACGCTGGCGGGGGGCGAGGAAGGCCTTGCCGGGCGCTTCTTTCGAGCTGCGGCGAAGGTGATTGACGCACCGTGGCAGCTGGCAGTCGGCAGCGACCTCGCGTTGCCGAACGTGCCGGGCCCGCGGCCGCTGCTGGTGCGCATCGTCAATGCCTACATCGCCCGGCTGCAGCGTGCCGCCACACATGATCCGAAGGTCTCTGTCGCGTTCATCCGCGTGATACATCTCGTCGCGGCGCCGGCCTCGCTGTTCGTACCGCGGGTTTTCCTGCGCGTCATGTTCGGTGGCCGCCGCCGCACGGCAACCGCCCAAGGAGCATCCGTACATGCCAGGGACTCAGACCACACAGGGTCGGTCGGACAGTCGCGCTAGCGCGTCCTCCCTTGTCGCCTTCCGCGGCGCTTTCGGCGTCGACACCCTGGTCATGAGTTCATGAACTCGAGTATCCCTATTGCGGCATTGCCGCTGCGCTTGGATCAACGAGCTTGAATACCCATAAGGTCGTGCCGGCGGCTGGATCGATTATTTCAGGCGTTAGGCTCCGGCTGCCGGCGTCGAAGGCGCCGCCGCCGCCGGCGACCACGACCAGATATTGCACACCATTGACGCTGTAGGTCGCCGGTGAGGAACTTGGACTGGCATTCAACACGCTCTGCCATAACACCGCGCCGGTCGCTGCGTCATACGCGCGGAAGCGGCGATCGCGCGCGCCGCTGAATACCAGGCCGCCGGCCGACGCCAGAAGGGAGCTGGCAATGGGGGCGCGCTGGCGCTTCGACCAGACAACTCGTCTGGTCTTGAGGTCGATTGCCTCGATGCGGCCGAAATTGCCGTCGTTATCGGGTTTCGGACGAGCCCCGAGGCGCACGTCCATGCCGCCGGCCGCGATCTTCTCGGCGTCGCGTTCGACCCAGCTGTAATCCATGCAATCGTTATCAAGAAGCGGCACGTAAAGATAATTGGAAGTTGGGTCAATCGCCGTCGTCGGCCAGCTTCGTGCGCCCGTCGACGCGGGGCAGATGATGTCGATTCTTCCGGGCTGCGGCTCGAGCGCAGGTTTGATGATCTTCTTGCCGGTTTTCGGATCGATGCTTGCGACGATATTTTGCAGTCCCAGGTCTTTGGAGAACTCATACTTGCCGTCGATCCGGTTGACGGCGTCGAAGATCGCGCTCTTGCCGCCGGTGACCACCAGTTTGGTGGGCTTGCCGTTGACCGGCAGCGTGATCAGCGACTGCTCGAATGCCCAGTCGAGATCCCAAACGTCGCGGTTCATGTGCTGGTAAAACCAGGTCAGCTTGCCAGTATCGGCATCGAGCGCAACCGTCGAATCCGTGTAGAGCGCATCGTTATTCGACAAGGTCTTGCCGGCCCGCGGAACCAACAGGGTCCCGACGTCGTATGTGTTGCCGGTCCCGAAATAGACCAGATTCAATTCTGGATCATAGCTGCCCACTGACCATACTCCGGAGCCGTAGCGCTCATTGACGGGAGCGCTGTTCCAGCTGTCGCCGCCGGGCTGGCCCGGTCGTGCAATGGTGTTGAAACGCCACTTCTCGTCGCCGCTTTGCGCGTCCAGGCCGACGATGAAGTCGCCGCCGCCGGTATCGATGCCGAGACTCACACCGACGATCACCTTGCCGTGAACGAGCAGCGGGCCGCCGGAAATATGGAAGTAGGCGCCGTCGAACTGCCCGGGGTGCACTCCTTGTTCAGGACTAACGACCGCGTGATCCCAGCGAAGATTGCCGGTCTTCACGTCGAGCGCGACGATGTGCCCGTCGGCGGTGGGGGCAAAGAGTTTGTCCTCATAAATCGCCATGCCTTTCATCCGTGCATCGCGGCCGTTGTGAAGCGCGTCCGGCAGCGAACGGACGTATTGCCAGAGAATACTGCCCTCGGCGGCATCGATCGCTTCCACCGTATCGGCGCCTTCAACGAATAGCACGCCGTCGTGGACCAACGGTGCGGCCTCGTTGGCACTGGGCGGCAGCCCCAAGGTCCATGCGACGCCCAGATTGCGCACGGTCCTTGTATTGATCTGATCGAGCGAACTGTAGCCGAGCGTGGCATAGGTGCCGCGCCACATCAGCCAATCGGTGGCGGCAGGGTCTCTCAGCATCGCGTCGGAGACCGGCGTGAGCTTGCGCAGCAGGTTCTGACTTGCGGCCATGGCAGCACGATATTTGGCGTCCCGGTTGTCAACGAGGGCGGCACCGACGCGCGGGCTCGAATCGTTCGCAGACGCGGCCGGAGATTCCGCCGGCGCGCCGCCGACGGTCGGCGCGCTTGGCGCCGCAAGCTCCGTCGTCCCCGCTCTTTCGCCGTTTTGCTGCAGCAAATAGGCTTCAATGTCGGCATAGGTCCTGCTGCCGAGGCTGCCCGGACTCGCGGGCGGCATCCGCTTCATGATCAGCGACCACAGGGCCTCCGGCGACTGATCGTGCCAGTGCGCCTCGAAAGCAGCGCCCCTCAGGGGCGCTGCGAACTGACCGTCGTCCAGATTGGGGCCGTGACACGCAGCGCAGCTTTCCCTATAGGCAGCTGCGCCGCGCGTGGCCTGTAGTTCGGTGAATCCAACAGGCCCGCTGTCGAACAGGGATTGCGCCCCGGCGGCAACGCTCATGAGGCAGGCTGCCCCCGTCGCACATCCCAAGCGGACCGACCAGCCCCGCCTATTCATCCACTGCATCGGTGCATCTCGCGATTTAACGGCTTCCCCATATTGCCGATTCCGATAAATGCCACTTTCATTCTATGGTTTCCCCGAATTGACCTGTCGAGGCAATAATGGATCGCGCCATCACAGGCTCGATCCGGCAGTATGCTGGCGTTCGACGATCGGTGGCATCGTCCGAGGGAGTTCTATATCAGTCGCCCCCGGCATCCATGGCGGCGGCCAGCTTGCGCAATGCGTCGGATACCCGTACAGGAAATGCGCCACGCTCCTGCGTGTCGCCCAACTCCCGAAGCGCCGGCGGCAGCGTCTGCACCTCGCGCGAACACAGATCACGAATCCGCTCAAGTGCCGGCCCGTTCGCAACCCTCCGGCCGGCGCGCATCATTTCAATCAGCAACGGCTCGCCGGGCTCCCGTTCTTTATCGAGCGCAATGCAGTCACAAAGCATCTCGCCCTCATTGCCGCGTTCCCGAAAAACCTGCTTTGTCCCTGGCCAGGTGACCTTGCCCGGCGAACGTTTGCGACGCGGCCTGCCGGCGTATTCTTCGAGCTTATAAGCCATATCAAGCGCCGGAGCGTCATCCGATACGTCAAGCGAGGTGCCGACGCCGAACGCGTCCATCGGCACGCCCTCGTGCACCAGCTCTTCGATGCTGTGCTCGTCGAGCCCTCCGCTCAACAGAATTCCTATATCCCGATAGCCCGCGCGATCGAAGATTCCGCGTACCGCGCGCGTCTCCGCCGCAAGATCTCCGCTGTCGATGCGCACGGCATGAATGGCTCGAGGTGCCCCACGCCTATCGAGTTCGCGGGCGAGCGCAACCACCCGATGGGCCGCCCGTTGCGTGTCGTAGGTGTCGATCAACAGTGTGACCGTCTCTGGGCGGCTCGCGATGAAATGCCGGAACGCCTCCTCTTCACGATCGTGTGCTTCGACGAACGAGTGCGCCATGGTGCCGGACAGCGGAATACCGAAGCACCGGCCCGCTTGGACAGTCGCGGTGCCGTTGAATCCCGCTAGGTAGGCTGCGCGTGCTGCAAAAAGGGCTGCGCCCGCCTCATGGGCCCGGCGCATTCCGAAATCGACGAGTTGCTTGCCGCGCGCGGCAATTACGCACCGCACCGCCTTGCTCGCGATCAACGTTTGAAAATGAACGATATTGAGCAAGCGGCTCTCGACCAACTGGGCCTCGGCAATCGGCGCGGTCACACGCAACAGAGGCTCGTTAGCGAAAAACGGGGTGCCTTCCGGCATTGCATGCAGACTTCCGGTAAAACGCACAGTCGCGAGGTGGTCCAAGAAGGCTTGCGGAAACGTTCCAAGTCCCCGCAGAAACTCGAGGTCATCGGAGGTGAAGCGCAATTGCTCAAGATACTCTATGGCCTGCTCGAGACCGGCCGCGAGCAGAAAGCGCCGCCCCGGCGGAAGATTGCGCACGTTCAATTCAAACACGGCAATATCGTTCATGCCGTGGTCGAAATAGGCATGGGCCATCGTGAGTTGGTACAGATCGGTCAGCAGAGACATTGTGGGAAGCATACGGCGCGATGAATGCCATCGGCCAATAAGTACATTCGCGGATCGAATAGCCGGATGATCAGACTCCGCATCGATAGGCATCAAGCCCGTTACCCACTCGTCATGCGATCGTCGCATACTACGCTCTCGGCACGGCAATATTGCACCCACGGGCGCGCCGGAGCGGGCCGCCCGCGCCAGCTTGACGTCTCCCCCGCACCCCGGGGTATGAGACGCGCCTGCCAGGTGGCACAGCCCTGCAACATTGAGGAGGCAGCCCGTGCAGCATGTCGCCGTGCTCTGTCCCGGACCGGTCCGAACGAACATTCACGAACTGTCGAAGAATCGGCCGCCGCAGTTCGGCGTAGGCGATGCCTCGCCGCCATGCCGGAAAAGCTCGACCCCGCACTCGTCGCGATGCTCGAGGGCAGGCGTTGATGCGGAAGGTGTTCGCCTGTTATTTGCATCCGACGCGCTGCGCTTCTCGTCCTAGACTCAGGTTCCCGCACTTGTCGGCGTGTATTTTTGTTCGCTCCGAGCGCTCCAGCGGTACAGGTTTTCATCCCCACAATGAGGGCATTTGATCGCCGTCAATTGATCGTCGACATCCGTCAACGCTTTGCCGCCCGGTGCTGTGGCCGCAATTGCGATGACTCGCCCGCACGAACGGTTCTTACACAGCCAACCTGCGTAGAGCTCGCCCGGCACCATCTGCTGCGGCGGCCTGACATCGACATGGCGCAACGGGGCCGATGCGACCGGCTTGTGTAATGGCGTACCCCGGCTTTTTGTTGGGCGTTTGATCACCATGGCTGCATCTCCGCTGATGTAACAGGTGAGAGCCTACCGCGGCTGCGATGACTCTGCCAGCCCCGACTCAGCCGCATGCAGCGATCGCTCGCACAGTCCGTGTTGTCGTGGGTGCAGCGAAGCAATCCCAGCGTGCAAGCCGCCGACAATATGAGAACGAGAGTCGCGCCGGATTTATTCATGGAAGTTCCAATTCTTATGCTAGAAGGTAACAGTCTTGATTTGCGTGGTGGGCGCCAACATATGATCGGAGACTACACGTGAACACCTTGACTGGTACAAACATACGGGACGTCAAGCTATCGGAGATCGGGCAGCTGGCAAAGATCTGGTTCGACGGCTGGAAAGACGCTCATGCGCGAATCGTACCGGCGGAACTTGTTCGGCTGCGTACCCTGCAGAGCTTTGAGGAAAGACTTCGAGCTGCTTCGACCGGTGTGCGGGTAGCCGCAGCAGCAGGCGCACCTGTCGGCTTTTACCTTCTGAAGGGTGCCGAGCTGTATCAATTCTATGTTTCTTCCAATGCGCGAGGGTCCGGCGTTGCCGCAAATCTGATGGCCGATGCTGAAGCTCGTCTCGGCGAAAGCGGTGTCCATACAGCTTGGCTCGCGTGCGCCATTGGCAACGATCGCGCCGCCAGGTTCTACGAAAAGTGTGGCTGGTTCCGGACTGGAACAGTAACCGACAATGTAGAAGTGCCGGGCGGTACTATTGCGCTCGAAGTGTGGCGCTACGAGAAATCACTCCGGTAGTCGGTGCGTTTGCCGCCCTGCTGTCGGATTGCAATGCTCCAAAGGGTTCGTTCGCCAGCATCTGCAAAGGGTCCGAGCGCTGCCATCGCCGGTATAATCACAGATCGACCCGCCGCATACTTCGGAGGTAACGATATGAAGTTTTCGTCTATCTACTTCGCTATCCAGGACGATGGTGTTGGTTTGCCGAAACAGATGACTCAGCCCACCGGCATGGGTCTTAAGATCATGCAATTTCGTGCAGCGAATTTGAGTGCGCGTCTGTCGATCAAGTCGGGAGAACACGGCGGGACCCTCGTGTCCATCGAGTGTCCTCAAACGTCGTAACTACTCGCTGACGCCGTCCGGGGCGCTCATGATTCCGACGATTCAGATTCTAGTCCTGCTGCTGATCGTGATTGCCGCAGTTGCGGTCATGTCAGCACGGCTGAACATTCCGCCAGCGATTCTACTGGTGCTCACCGGCGTCATTCTGGCGCTCATCCCCGGGCTGCCGACCGTGAGGCTGGCCCCGGAATTCGTATTGCTGATCGTGCTGCCGCCGCTCGTCTATTCCTCCGCCGTGGCGATGAGCTGGAGGGAGTTCCAATTCAATCTGCGCCCCATTTCGCTCCTCGCCGTGGGCTGCGTCCTGTTCACGACCGTCGCGGCCGCCGCGGTAACCCACTGGCTGCTGGGTTTCTCCTGGCCGGTGGGCTTCGTGCTGGGGGCCATTGTCTCGCCGCCGGACCCTGTGGCGCCGCTGTCCATTGCGCGCCGAATGCAGCTCCCCAGACGGCTCTTGGTGATCCTCGAGGGCGAGGGACTGGCGAATGATGCCAGTGCGCTCATTTTGTATCGCTTCGCGGTGGCCGCCGTCAGTGTCAGCGCATTTTCGTTCGGCCGCGCCGCCAGCCTGTTTGTCGCCATCCTCTGCGGCGAGGTGCTCTGGGGCATCGGGGTGGGTTGGCTGATGCTGCGGCTGCGGCACTGGGTGCGCGATCCGCGCATCGAGATCCTGCTCTCGATTCTCACGCCGTTCGCAGCTTATTGGCCGCCCCAGCACCTGGGCGGTTCCGGCGTGCTCGCCACCGTGACCGCCGGGCTCTACATTAGCTGGAATGGCCTGAGGCTGATCAGTGCCGCGACGCGGCTGCAGGGCATATTCTTTTGGGATTTCCTGATGTATTTGACCGAGGGATTCGTGTTCCTCATCACCGGTTTGCAGGCGCGAGCGCTGATTGCCGGCATTCATGGTGATTCGCTGTCCGATCTGGCCACTTCCGCCGCCGTCGTCTGCGCCGTGGTCATCGGCGCCCGCTTTGTGTGGATGTTCCCCGCGACCTACCTTCCGCGTTGGCTGGTTCCTTCCATCGCGCGCAACGATCCTGCGCCTCCCTGGCAGTGGCCGTTTGCGCTGGCGTACACCGGGGTTCGCGGAATCGTCTCGTTGGCGGCCGCCCTCGCCATTCCCCTCACGACCGAGAGCGGGGAGTTATTTCCCGACCGCGATCGGATTCTGTTCCTCACCTATGCGGTCATTCTGGTGACCCTCGTGGGCCAGGGTTTGATGCTGCCCGCCGTTATCCGTGCGCTCGGACTCGCGAACGCGGGCCGCCGCGAGCAGCACGCAGACAGAGTCGAGGAATTCGCCGCGCGCAGGCAGGCCATCGAGGCCGCCAGTCGACGCCTCGACGAACTGGCCGCACAGCGAGAGCTGCCGGAGGATATCCTCCGGCCGCTGCGTGCGCGCTACCGCGATCGATTGAGGCATGTCGAGCGTCGCAGCGACGGCGACGGCGACGGCGACGGCGACGAGGGGCATAAACGCCTCACCGAGCTGCACGATGACATCGAGTATCTGCTGATCGCCGCCGAACGGGAGCGGATCAACGATCTGTATCGCCGCGGCGAGCTGAAAGATGAAGCGAGGCGCCGGATCGAGCGGGAGCTCGATCTGCGCGATGCGCAACTGGCCAATGTGCGGGCCGAGGAGTGAAGCCGCAATCCATGCTACAGTTTCTGCTCGCAGACCGGGTGCACGGACGGCTATTACCCCCCCAGGTTTCAACGATGGAGGGAACAGGCACGCCGGCATCTATAGCGGCGTTTTATCGTTCACGGCGGCTCCAACGGAATAGTTAGGCGGGGCGTGCTGCAACCTCGCTCATGAGAGCGAGTTGGTTTCCATCAGGATCTGTGAACTCCGCCAGCCACAATTCTGACTTAGCGGTGCGATTTACAACGTGCGGCTCCGCGGCAAATTGCACTTTGTTGTCTCTGAGCGTTGAGTAGACCGCCTGAATGTCGGCAACCTGGAAATAGATCGCAGATCCTCGCTGTGCCTTCTGGCCGGGAGGCACGACGCCAACAAGCAATCGAATGCCGCCGCAGTTGAAGAAGGCCATTTGCGGTGGAAACGCGAACAACAACGGTATTCCCAAAGTATCTCGATAGAACTCGACTCCGCGCTCAAAGTCATCAACCGGAATGAGGAGCTGACTAATTGTCGCATTGGCTAGATTCATTGCGCTCTCCGTCAACGTGCTCCAAGGTGAATCCGCCTAACATCTATTAAACAGACACGAACTGATAACGGGAAACAAAACTGCACAACGGGATTTCGCAAAATCTTATTCTGCTCAGGCACGTCGAACGATTCAAACAAAGGGAATCTCTGTAACTAGCGCCCAAGGCGAGCCCACCGGATGGTGAACCTGCACTCGCTCGCCAACCTGTACGGATATATCGACGAGAGCGATCCCAATGCTGCGGTTAAGCGCAAAGGAGTGCGTCGCCCAACGCACCTCCCCGATATTGCCGTGTATGTCAGTAATCGGCCAGTACCACTCGAGTAGCGGCAAATCGCCATCAATCAGAATCCCAATCGTCTTTCGCTTGGGGCCCTGGGACGCGATAGTCTGTAGTGCGCCGCGTCCGATGAATTGGCCCTTATCCAAATCAACGAGGCGTCCCTGACCAGCTTCGTACGGGTTCATCCCTGAGTTCGAGTAATAGGCAGTATCTGTCACACCCTTCTCGACCGCCCGGTTAATATTCGGCCCTGTCACCATCATTCCATAGGCCTGCCCGGCCGCGATGAGACTATTCCATAAGTGCATGCCTTGAATACTGGAGAGGGGAAACACTTCATATCCAAGACCACCGCTCCAGCCAGTCCGTGACACAACGGCAGGCACCCCTGCAACGCGTGTGACCGTACACTTATAGAACCCAAGTGTGTCGAGGGGCGACTCGACGACATGCCGCAGAACATCCAGCGACTTCGGGCCTTGAACCTGTATGGGCGCCACATCAGGCTCGCAAACTTCCACTTCGAACCCCGCATGAAGCGCTACGCCACGCGCCCACAGAGTCAGATCCACATCTCCGTGCGAAAGCCAAACAACATTCTCCCAGGGATTGAGGAGCACCGGATCACAGAGGATCTGACCGCCAGGATCACACACGAGCGTGTACTTGCAATCTCCCGGCTTGATAGTTGATAGATCCCGCGTAGTCAAATACTGCGCGAACTTCAGAGCATCAGCGCCACGTAATTCAGTCTGCCGCTCGCAGCCGACGTCCCACATCGTCACCCGCTCGGTCAGGGCAACGTACTCCTCCGCGGGGGAATGGTGGTAAATGAGCGGAAAATACATGTGGTTGTAAACCATGAACTCAGATACCCCGGCCTCCAAGGTACCGTCCCAATAGGGAGATCGGCGGGTGATCGGGTACAAACGTGTCCGCTCAGGCGGTTTGAGCGGCTTGGTGTCAAAATATTCCGACCAGCGAAGAACCCTCCCTTTGGCGGTCTCAACGATGACGACAAACTTGAAATCGAGCCGCGCGGGCGACCCATTGACGTGCGGGACGACGCCAACATGCTCCGCATAAAAGCTGCCTTCTGCGAATACCTCCGACTCGCCCTCGATCACATGGACGAGACCGATTTTGATGTTCTTCAGGCCGGCAATCGCCGTTCGGATCTCCCGAATGATTGCCTCCCGCCCATGGATGCGGCCCTCATGTAGAGGCAGGTCAAAATCTGCGTCATCCGAAAACAAGGGCGCTATTTCGTCAGGGGCTCGACGGGAGAATGCGTCACAGTACCTTTCGAGAACCCCGCGCGGCGTAAGATTGGTCAACATCAGTTTCGCCCCTAAAGATGCGGTTATCTATCCGAAAATCGGCCCGTCACTCCACAAACGGAATGGCCGTGCATCGAGATAGATGGAAAGCCGAACAATCCCTCCGCCGTTCCCGATCATGACGATGGCGAGCGGGATGGCCATTTGACGCTCATCGCGGTATAGCTTGGCGTGTAGTCGCCCTTCAGCAATCGTAGTTGTACCTTCTGATTTGAGCGCCAGGCGTTCAATACTGCAGCGGTCAACCACGGAGAATGCACGCATGAATCCCGCGCGGATTTCGCCATGCCCAACTAACCGCCCGCCGATGAGTGGCAGCTCACAAATGCCCTTCGGATCGAACAGCGTTACGATTTCGGTCTCGTCCTTGGATTCAAATGCTCGGCAGAAGCCCTTCAAGGGGTCATCGGTTTGCATTGAGACGGCTCCCTGGGGAGTTCACACTATACCCATTGTAGTTCTACGACACGGACGCCCAGGCTACCCGTTGGGCATGAGTCTTCGCGAGCGGGATCACCGAAATGCAAACCAGCCCGCGCTGATGCTGATATTACAATCCTTATTTGACGGCCGAGGCTTGACTCGTTGAAATCGCAAGTAACGTTGTCTCGACGCCTAACAGCTGGCTCGGCGGCCCTGTTTGGGCTTTCATATATATGTCCCACCGTGATTATAAGCACGTTCGGTGTCCTCGCACAGGACACACTGGGCGCCACTGCGACTGCATACATGATTGCGACGATTGCGATTCTGCTTACCGCAGTCAGCTACGGGAGAATGGCCGCTCGGTATCCGCACGCGGGCTCCGCCTACACCTATGTCTCACAGACAGTTAGCGTCAGCGCTGGATTCGTCACGGGATGGGTGTTGATTCTCGACTATTTCTTCGTTCCCATGGTGATTTGCCTTTTCACCGCGAAAGCGATTGCGGTTGTCTTGCCGGGAATCTCCTATCGAATATGGGTCGCATTGATCGCGGTGGCCACCACAGTAATCAACACGCTGGGGATTCAGGTCGCGAATCGAGTGAACGTGGCTATCATGACGGCCCAACTCGCCGTCATCGCCGCATTAATCATCTTCTCCATTATGTACCTGCAGTCATCTGAGCATCATGGCCCCCTATGGTCAACAGCACCACTGCTGAACTCGCAGACAACCGTTCCTGCGGTCATGAGCGGCGCCGCCATCGCTGCCTACTCATTCCTTGGTTTCGACGCGGTAACGACACTATCTGAGGAGACCATCGATCCGACCAGAAATATTCCCCGCGCGACCGTATTCGCTGCCGCAGCGAGCGGCGTAATCTATGTGATCACGGCGTTTCTCCTCACCCGCGTGCATCCCTCCTTGGAATTTAAAGACGTCGACAATGCCGGATATGAAATACTCGCGGTCGTCAGCGGCAAGGGCTTCCTGTTGCTCTTTACAGCCGTACTGATCGCCTATGGCGCCTCAGTCATGTGTGCCCAGGCGGGTTCCTCCCGCCTCCTATATGCGATGGGGCGTGACGATATGTTGCCATCGAAAATCTTTTCATACCTCCATCCGCAGCTTCGAACGCCAGTGTATGGCATCGTACTGACCGGTATCGTCATGCTGGTTGGCGATTGGATGGACGTTGAGACTGCCGCTTCTTGTGTAAATTTCGGAGCGTTTACCGCATTCTTATCGGTGAATCTATGTGTCCTAGTCGATCACGCAAGCGGTCGCAAACAGTTACCCGGTAGCACATTTAAGCTCATCCAAGCGGGAGCGGGTGCCATATCCTCGATCTGGCTAATTGTGAGCCTGCATAGAATCGCACTGACAGTGGGTCTCATATGGCTGCTGCTCGGGCTCACCTACCTATTAATACGAACGCGGGGATTTCGTAGGCGTTTATTCTAGGAGCAGGGAAATATAAGCGGAGTCGCTCGAGGCGGCCTTTCTCCGGCTGGCCAGGCCGTTCACCTCTTGCGCCCGTCGGCGCCTGACCGACTTGTCCGGTACATTCCCTCCGCGTGCACTGTGAAGGGGGTCCTCGCTCCGGCGGACGACGCGACGTTCCGCTGCCCGCCGCCGGAACCGCAGAAGCGCTATCGGCGCCTTAAGAGGCCACCTCCGCTCGCTGCAATACTCAACCGGCATCCTCGTTGCCGCCGCTCACTATGCTAAGACCATCGCAAACTGAAACACACCCACTGCAGCAATCGTCACACCCACGGCAAGCAGCGACTCGCCAACCCTGACAACAAGATCAATCGCATTCATGATAGAGATCCTCCGCAAACACAAGCTGTTTTGAACACACAGACAGCCTGTGCGACTCACGAACGCACAACAAATGGACTTTCTGACCGTCCGTTAAGTAACGCTAAACGCACGGCGATGCCGCGCTCGAGGATTTCGATCGGCTCTACGATTTCTTGCTCAAACGTGATCTGGACGCGGCCGAGCGCGCGCTCGCAGCCATCGAGCATGCTTTTACGCTGCTTCGCTTTTCGCCTTTCTCCTGTCGAAAAGCTCTGCTACAGAAAAACCCCTGCTGGCGAGAGCTGTTGATCCCGTTCGGACATTCCGGTTACGTCGCGCTTTTCGAAATCGACGACAATCACACGGTTACCGTTACCGCCGCGCGGCACCAACGCGAAGAAGACTACCACTGAAGCTTGGAAGAGACGGATTGCGGCAGGCGTCAGCATCTCGATGCTCGAAAGTGTACATTGTGCCTTCAACGGAGCCGCCGTCAGGCGTCGGACTGGAGGCCGTTCCCCGCGGCAATTCGAAACATCATGATCGACCCGTTGTAGCCATCCACAAGCGCCAGGCCATAGAAGTATCCGTCGCGCGGCAAATCCGCTTCACAGCGTCTCCGCCGGAGCAAAGAACACCAGCACCGTCAATTCTTCTTCGATGTCATAGAAGCGGTGCTCCACTTCTGCGGCCACGTAAATGAGACTGCCCGGCGTCAGCCGGTGATCCTCGGAGCCGGCATGCATCCGACATCGGCCCTTGACGACGTAGTACAGCTCATCTTCCTTATGCGACGACTGCTGGTCGACGCCGCCGGCGACGAGTACATAAACGCCGGCACTCATCGAGGATTCGCGTAGAAACTCCAAATAGGTCTTGCCTAATTGCGTCCGCTGCTGCTCGATGGATTGCGTATCGAAGACACGAACTTTCCGACTGCCCATTCAAGTACTCCTGACAGCGCCGCCGGCCTACCGACCCGCGGCGTGCACCTTATCGACCCCGCACAGGACATACCGACACCGGCATCTTATGCAGGGTGCAGAACTCCAGAAACCGGCGCTGGTTGTCCTGTAGCCGATCCCCCGGGCCCTTCACCTCCACCATCCGGTAGCGCTGCGAGGCGGAGATGCCGGCGATAAACAGGGACAGAGCGGCGATCCTGAGCGAGAACGCATTGGCCATCGCGGACTGTCCTCCGTCGCGAATTTGAAGAAGTGATTATCAAACATCAGCGTACAAGAATCTGGCAATGGATTCGCGGCGGTGTGAAACGTAGAATTGCAATCCCTTTGTCGGAGTTCCCCATGACGCTTCCTTTCGAAGCCACCCGCGATGTCATCATCCGCACCGGCGCATTCGCCGACGCCAAGACGTTTTATCAATCCATCCTCGGGCTGCCGATCGTTCACCAGAGCCTCAACCTCGTCGGCTTCGACGCCGGCGGCTTTCGGCTCTACGTCGAGCAGGGCACCTACCACGGGCCGGTGTTCGAATTTCTCGTCCCCAACGTTGAAGCCGCCAAACGATGGCTCCTCGAAGCAGGCTGTATCGTGCAGGAGGAAGACCCTTCCATCCCGCGCTGTTATCTGCGCGATCCGTTCGGACTGGTATTCAATATTCGACGCGCACCGCCGGACGTTACTCCCGCCACTCCCTGACCGTAGCAGCTCAAATCGACGCGAGGGGTGCTTACTTAATTGGGGGTCATCCAATGAACCGGTACCCCGAAATCGAAGGAGAATACGATGATTCGTGCAGCCATCCCGGTGATTGTCGGCCTCATCGTCTGGGTCGTTTGCGCGACCGGACTCGATATTCTGCTTCGGTTCACGCTGCCGGGCTATGCCGCGGCTGAGCCGCAGATGCACTTCACCTTGCCCATGATGATTGCCAGGCTCGCAGTGCCAGGCGCCGTTCCCTTCCTCTGCGCCGGATTCGCGGCCGCCTGGGTCGGCCGCGGCGACCGCCGACCCGTCATTGCGGTCGCCGTGATTCTATTGTTTATGTTCCTTCCCGTTCACTACCGCTTGTGGATTCGATTCCCAATCTGGTATCACCTCACGTTCCTCGGATCCCTTCTACTGCTCACTTGGTTCGGCGCAAAGCTATGCCCCCTCTCCCAATCGAGCACAGCCGATGCCGCGCGCTGAGCTGCTCGCGGGGACGATACTCTGTCTCGCAAACCGGTAGCCCCCTGCCCGCGATTCAAATCACCATTGATCCTTGGGCCAGGCGCCGGGGCCGCGCTTGGCACGCATGACGGACGTGGCCTGAAAGGTTTCCGTGGGCGTGGTCTCGGCGCCGAGCGCGGTATAGGCCTGTCCGACGATGAGGTTTGCGACCTGCTCGGTCGCGACCGCGCGGGAGACATCGACCGTGACGACCTGGCTCGTTCGCGTCAACAGGGTCAGCGTCGCGCCATCGATGGCGAGCAGCCTGCCGCTCACCCGCTGCGTGGCACCGCGCGGCAGCATGGCTGCTGCTTCGCTCGAGCCGACCATGCTGGCGGCGCCGGCCGCAGCGGAACCATTGGGTCCAAAGATCATCAGACTTTGATAGGCCGCTACATACACCTTTCCATTCGCCACGACGGGCACGATGTTGGCGTTCCCGCCAAGATTCGGCCACTGACCTGCCGGTGCGGAGTAGAGCTGCTTGAGTGTGCCGCTCGCCGGCGCTGCGGCGAATGCGTACAGCATCAGAGGTGCAGTCGAGGTGGGTCTTGCCACCGCCCAGATGATTGCACTCTTGAGGTTCGCGCCGTTCGATGAGACCACGGTAAAGAAGCCAGGATCCTGCTCGCTCTGCTGCACGTAGGCTGTGGCCTCCGCCACGAGCTGCGGCGAGGGCGAGGTCTGAATCTGCCAGGTTTGCAGCGCCGCGCCGGCGCTGCTGATGACGCGGCTGATGCCGTCCGAGCCGTGGAAATAGGACGGTCCGCACCAGCAGCCGTCGGCAAGCTGCTGCATGTCGAGGGCCGTCGAGAGATCGTCTTGATTGAGCAGGAACAGACGTCCGTCTTTCGATACGATCGCCGCGAAATTCCAGCTGCTGGACTGCTCCGGAATCAGCATGACGCCCGCAGCCCCGAGGTCGGCATCGTCAATGTCCATCTGGAAGACATTGCTCGGCGTGAATACACCGTCTCGCTGCGCGAGAGTCGGCTGCATGCTTATGACGCTCTCCTGGATGTTGGTCACACCGTCGTACGTCGATTCCGACGGGCAGGCCTCGGGCGATAGGTAGAAGTTGCAATCCGAATTGCCGGTAGAGAAGAAGACGTGTCCGTTGGCGCCGGCGACACCAAAGCCGGACATCCACACGGAGCTCAGGAAGAAGCTGGTCGGTGAGGTCGCTTGGGAATCGTTCAGCTCGGCATGCACGAGGGGGGCAAGCGTAGCCGCCTTCCAGCCCAGCACCCACCCTCGTGAATGGCTCGCAGAGAAATCACAGAAGCTGCCGAAGCCGGCGTAGATGATATTGTTCATCTCGAGCAGACCCGGGCGCTGGCGCTGGTAGGTGGCATTGAACGCGAACTTCGTTGCATCGGTGAGGGTCTGGGTCGCGGCGACGGTCACCGGCGCCACGGCGTCGGCAAGCGTGGTCAGATTGAGTGCGTGCAGCTGGTAGCTCGGCGTCGCACCATTGATGTAGGCGATCAAAAAGATTTCGCCCCTCGCGAGATCGATGACCGGCGTACTCGTGATCCCCACGTTCGGTCCGTTGTTTCCGCAGCCGAGCGGCGTGGGTACGGGCGCGCCCAGATTGCGTTGCACCAGAATGGCGCCGCTGTTGGCGTCGAGCGCATAAATGGAATTGTTTTCGGTGACCACGTAGAGCACATCATGTGTGCCGCCGGCAATCTGCTGCGCGGGCACGAGCAGCGGCTGCGCATCGACTTGATCATCAAGGGCCACGGTTTGCAGCACGCCGAACATGGACGGGAAGCTCGAGGCGTTGAGCACCGTTTCGTTGCGGTTCCAACCTGTGCGCAGATTGTTGTAGTGATACGTCGTGACCGAGATCGGCGTGTCGCTGGTCGAAGTTGGTGTAGCGGCGGCGGAAGCCGCTTGTGCCGGGGACAATGCGGGCAGCAGGGCGAGCGACAGCGTCAGCGTCAGTGAACCGAAGAATTTGACCACGGTATCCCCTCCTTAGTGTCGGCCGCTTCGTGCGGCAGTTCCCGGGCGGATTCTGGTTCGTTGTTTGCGTGTGTTCGCGCGGCCGCTTCTCCGCCGCGGCGGACCATAAAATACTACTCCCCTTGGGCCGCGGCCCGCGCAATTGACATATTTATCGACTCAAATGCGCGGCTACGTGGCGGCCCGTACGCCGGACTCGGCGTCTATCTGCGCGCGGCGCCGGCCTTCGAGGTGAAGGGCAAGCCCGACTGGCTCATGCGCCACATCTTCGTCGGGCTCGCCGACCGGTCTGCCGACGGCAACATCATCCGCTATTTCGCCCTGCCGTAGCCGTGTGGCTGGCTTGCTACAGGGAAACCGCTTCCATTCAATGATTCCAGGGGTACGGGCACGGAGTGCGCGCGCCGCCCGCTGAAGCGCTGCTGCAGCGGCCTCGGCGCCGAAAATAATCGGGAATTTCCCGGCAATTCCCTTACCGCACTGTCACCGAAGGCGCCGGCAGCGCCGGCCATCTCCGTACGCCGATCCGCAGTCGCCGGATGGATTGCGCTGTTGGTGGATATTTGCTTCCGTCGCGTGCGAGCCACGGCCGGCACATTTGGGCGAGATCATAGCCTATGACTGGGAGAGGTTTTGAGGGGCTGGTGGCTTTCCATAGAAGATTCCATGTCGGCGGTGGCAACAGCGGGATGGCTTAGCTGCATCGTCGTCGAAATCAGGGGGTGTCTCATGTCGGTAAGCATTACAAGTCGTTTCCGTGGCCCAACAGCCATGGCGCGCAGGCTCATCGCCGCATCGATCATCACGGGCTTGGCCGCAGCTCCGGCGCTCGCGCAGAACGCCGGCGCCAGCGCGGCTTCCGCGGGGTCGAGCGACCAGCTGTCCGAAATCGTAGTGACGGCGCAGTTTCGCAAGGAGAACCTGCAGACGATCCCTATAGCGATCACCGCGATCAGTTCGCAGATGATCGAGGATCGGAGCATGACCAATGTGGAAGACGTGGCGGCTGATGTGCCGAGCACGACCTTGCTGAAGGGGTCGACGGCCTTCGGCCCCTCGATGGTCGGGTACATCCGCGGCATCGGCCAGTACGACCACGACCCCGCGCTCGAGCCGGGGGTGGGTCTGTATGTGGACGATGTGTACTTCGCCACGCTCACCGGGGCGGCGCTGGACCTCCTGGACCTTGAGCGTGTCGAGGTGCTGCGCGGTCCGCAGGGCACACTGGAAGGGATGAATTCGATCGGCGGGTCGATCAAGCTGGTCTCGAAGAAACCCGACGGCACGGCCGGCACCATGCTCGACGTACTCTACGGCAGCCGCAATCACATCGAGACGCGCGGCAGCACCGATTTCGTCCTGGTGCCGGATAATCTCTTTGTGCGCATCTCCGCGGTGTACAACAATCAGGACGGCTACGTGAACGTGTTCGACTTTGGCTGTTCGCATCCGAGCTTCACGGCCACGCCGGTGAATCCGGCGACAGGCGCAATCAGTGGCCCGCCCGGCACCTACTCCATCCCTCCGGGCTTCGTGACGCACGCGGGCAGCTGCTTGAAGAACCAGGAGGGTGGCACGAACTACGAGGCGATGCGGCTGGCGGTGCGTTGGCTGCCGAGCGATAACGTGGAAGTGAATGTCGCCGGCGATATCACCAAGCAGGACCAGGAGAACCCGGCCACGACGCTGCTGGTTGCGAACCATAATACCACCACTCTCCAGGCAACCAACACGGTGACGGGCGCCACGGCGTTCCTGCCTTACAACAGCACCCTGGTGCCGGCGATCCTTTCGCCGAACCGCTGGACGAGCTATGCCGGCTACAACATGCCGGCGTTTGCAGGTGGCATCCCGTTCCCCCAGCCCCCCGGCGCTCCGCAAATATCTTGCAGGCCCAGCCCGCGTACTCTGCGCCCGATACCTCGGATCTGCTCAACTGGGGCACTCAGGCCACCGTCGACTGGAGGATCAACGACATCCTATCGCTCAAGTCCATCTCGGCGTTTCGCGGCTACTCTTCGACCTGGTACGAAGACAACGATGACTCCGAGTGGCCGGAGGGTCTGGGCGGGGAATATCTGCAGCACCACCAGTTCAGCCAGGAGCTGCGCCTGAACGGCAGCTTTGGGACACTCGTGGACTACACCCTGGGCGGTTTCTACTTCAATGAGCTCACTACCTACGGCACGCACCAGGATCTGTGGTATGCGGTCTTCCCGGGAGCGCTGGATTTTCTCGGCGACGATCCGGTGAAGGCGACGGATAAGGCCGGCTTTCTGCATACGGTGTGGCACCTCACCGACAAGCTCAACTTGACCGCGGGCGTGCGCTACACCAAACAGACCAAGGATTACACCTACGTCCGTACGAATCCCGAGGGGGGACCCGGGGGCAGCGCGATCCTGGTGAGCGCATTGAATGGAGTGTCGAGTGACTACTCCGCGAATAAGACCGACTATCGAGTGGATATCGACTATCAATGGACCGACGCGCTGATGACCTATGCGCAGGTGTCCACCGGGTTCAAGGGCGGGGGCGTCAATCCGCGGCCGTTCTACCCCTTCCAGGCGGTGCCTTTCCAGCCTGAAACGGTGACGACCTACGAGGCCGGGATCAAAAGCTCATGGTTGAACAACAGCCTGCGGGCAAACCTGGACGTCTACTATTCGCACTACAAGGACATCCAGCTCGCGCTGTTGAACTGTGACTTTTTAAACCCCCCCGGCTTTCCCCCCAATCAGCCGTGTGCACTGCCGTTCAACGCCGGCAATGCGAACATCAAGGGCGTGGAGCTCGAGATCGAGGCGCACCCGGTCGCGGGCCTGGAAATCGACGCGAACGGCAGCTACCTCAACTTCAAGTACGAGGACTTGAGCAGCTACCCGACCGGAGTGACGACCTCGATGATCTCGCCGTACACGCCGGAGTGGCAGGGGCACGCGGGCATCCAGTACAAGATCCCGTTGGGTAACTGGGGCTCGGTCACGCCCCGCCTGGATGCTGACATGCGCACCGAGATCTGGGCCGGTCCGGTCAACGCCCCGACCAACCACATCGGCGGCTACACGCTCTACAATGCGCGCATCACCTGGAGACCGGAGCAGGGAAACTGGGAGGCTTCTTTGCTGGCGCTGAATCTCACCGACAAGTTCTACTACTTGAACAAGTTCGACCTCTACAGTCTGGCCGGATTTGTGACCGGCGAGCCGGGCGCGCCCTTGGAGGTCGCGCTCGAGGTCAAGCACAAGTTCTGATCGGAGGCGATGCAGCCCCTCGCGCGTTTGCCGCGAGGGGCTTCTTTTGCTTCTTCTATTCGAAGTAGGCCACGGTGCGAAACTCGATGCTGCGGCGGACCCCGGCGCTCGGATACGTCGAATCGCGAAACGACGTGTGCGGCGTGCGCCATGCAGTCGAATGATCGGAATCGTGGAACTTCAGCAGCAGCACCTCCTCGCGCGTCATGTTCGGGTAATACCACCAGCGATGCTTCGGGTTGAAGTGGAACACGGAGGCGGCCGGCAGGCCGTCCTCCCCGGGCAGCTCATCGGGAATCGCGTCGATCCGGGGCAGCGCGTCGACGATCACCATGGTGTTCTTGACACCCTCGGCCGGATCGACGCTGGTGCCGTCGCACACGGCGAGCGGCCAGTCCTGTGGCGGTGCCGAGAATGCGCGCCAGCAGCTCGTGGCGACGAAGCGCCGGTAGCCTCCCCCGCCGGGCACGTGCTTCTCGTAGAGCATCTTCGCAAAGCGCTGCGCACGGTCCGGCGTCATGTCGACATGGACGTCGCTCGCCGGCGGCTGCATACCGCCTTGGTGGGTATATCCGAGAGGCTGCTGCGCGGGCGCCGGCAATTCGCCGGATGAACGAATCATCCAGCCCATCGGCAGCACCCGTGTTGCGCCCGTCACGAGCCTGACCACCTCGCTCACTTCGCCGGCGTAATGCGTATCGACCTGCACTCGGTCGGTGAAATCGGTGATTCGGCTCGCGTGCCGGGCGAGCACGAATCCGTGGCTGTCGAATCCCAGGCGGCCCTGGAACGGCCGCGCATTGCGGATCTTCACCAGATGCGGCGCATACTGGCCGGTGTTCATCTCCGCGCCCGGCGCCACGTACCGCCGGTTGATGCGCGAACCGGGCACCAGGTAATGAAGATCCGCCTCGACGCCCGAGGCGCCGGCCTCTTCGTCCGCTGCGTTCACCCTACGCCTTCTTCAGTCCGAAAGGCCGAGCATCGCGACGGCGTTGTCCTTGAGGATCAGATCGTGGACCTCGGGCCTGAATCCGGCCTCGCGAAAGTCCTTGATCCACCGGTCGGGCGCGATCAGCGGGAAATCCGAACCGAACAGCATCTTGCGCTTGAGCTGCGTATTCGCGTATTGCACGAGCTGCGGCGGAAAATACTTCGGCGACCAGCCGGACAAATCGATGTACACGTTCGGTTTGTGCAGGCACACCGACAGCGCCTCGTCCTGCCAAGGCCACGACGGGTGCGCGATGATGATCTTCATGTCCGGGAAGTCCGCCGCCACATCATCGAGGTGCATCGGATTCGAGTACTTCAGGCGCACGCCGCCCCCGCCGGGCATCCCCGTGCCGATGCCCGAATGGCCGCTGTGGAATATGGCCGGCAGCTTGTGCTCGGCGATCACCTCGTACAGCCCGTAGGCCATACGGTCGTTCGGGAAAAAGCCCTGTACCGTCGGATGGAATTTGAAGCCCTTGACCGTGCCTTCCTTGATCAGGCGGCGGGCCTCGCGCACGCCCATCTTGCCCTTGTGCGGGTCGATGCTCGCGAACGCGATCATCAGATCGCTGTTCTCGCGTGCCGCATCGCACACCTCCTCGTTCGGGATGCGCCTCGACCCGAGTTCGTGCTCCGAGTCCACCGTGAACATGACGAGGCCGATCTTGCGTTCACGGTAGTAGGCAATCGTCTCGGCAATGGTGGGGCGCTTGCCGGCCTTGAAATATTTCGACGCCGCATCCTCGTACGCCTGCCACACCTCGTCCGCCGGCTGCCGGCAGGAGACTTCCGCGTGGGTATGCACATCGATCGCGATCAGGTCCTTCACGTTCATTTCGACACCCCTTGCGCACGGTTGCGCGCGGCTTCCCACTCGCTAAGCGTACTCCCTTCGGCGGCCAGCCGGTCGAGCAGCGGCGCCGGCTGCCAGTGCATGGGGCCGAACAGATCGCGGTATTTCAGCATGCCGTCGCGCACGGTCCTCAGGCCGATCGTGTCCGCGTAGAACATCGGCCCGCCGCGGTAGCGCGGAAAACCATAGCCGGCGCACCAGACCACGTCGATGTCGGCGGCCCGCGACGCCACCCCCTCTTCGAGGATGCGAAGCCCTTCGTTGATCAGCGGATACAGGCAGCGCTCCACGATTTCCTTCGCGCTGTGATTTCGCTGCGGGATGTTCAGGCGCTGCGCGGTGCGGCGCAGGATGTCGATGGCCTCGGGATCGTCGTGACGCGTGCGATCGCCGGCCACGTATCGATAGTAGCCTTTGCCGTTCTTCTGGCCGAGCCGGCCGGCCGCGTGCAGCGCAAAATCCGCCTGATAGTAGGCCGGATCGGGCGGATACCGGTCCGCGTTGGCGCGATGCACGTTCACCCCCACCTCGATTCCCGCCATGTCGAACACGGCCAGGATGCCCATGGCCATGCCCCACGCTTCGAGAGCGTCGTCGACCTGGCGCGGCGTGGCGCCCTCGAGAACCATGCGCTGCGCTTCGCGCGCATACCCCTCCATCATGCGATTGCCGATGAAGCCATAGCAAACCCGCGCAACCACCGGTGTCTTGCGCAGCGCCTTGGCGAGATCGAGCGCGGTGCGGATGACCGCGGGATCGGTCCTGCCGGTGCGCACCACCTCGAGCAGGGGCATTACGTTCGCGGGCGAAAAGAAGTGCAGTCCGACGACGTCTTGCGGACGGCGTGTCGCCGCCGCGATCTCGGTGATATCCAGGGTCGAGGTATTCGTGGCGAGCACGGCGCCTGGGCGCGCGACCTCGTCGAGCGCCTTGAAGATCTTGCGCTTGAGGTCGAGGTTCTCGAAAACCGCCTCGATCAGTACATCGGCCTGCGCCAGGTCCGAGTAGTCGAGTGTGCCGCGGATCAACCCCATCCGCCGATCCTTGTCCGCCGCCGTCAGCCGTCCGCGCTTGACCATCGAGTCGTAGGTGCTGCCGATCACCGCCAGCCCGCGGTCCAGCGCCTCTTGCGTGCTGTCGAGCAGGGTGACCGGCAGGTTCGCATTGGCAAAGCAGATCGCGATTCCGCCGCCCATGGTGCCGGCGCCCACCACGCCGCCGCGCGCAATGGGGCGGGCCTTCGCCTCCGCAGGCAACCCCGGCACCTTGCG
Source organism: uncultured Gammaproteobacteria bacterium (assembly GCA_963837045.1). Taxonomy (GTDB): domain Bacteria; phylum Pseudomonadota; class Gammaproteobacteria; order Steroidobacterales; family Steroidobacteraceae; genus Bog-1198. The sequence continues at coordinate 72,695 of CAWIMA010000013.1, read as the reverse complement.
CGTATCGCGCTCCGCGAAGAACACGTGTATCAGCGCCTTGGATTCAACCGTCGCCTTCGTGCCGTTGGCGAGTTCCTCCTCGTAGAGCAGCCCGTCCTCGAGCGGCAGCGTCGCCGCCGCGCTCACCGCCTTGATGGCGGTCAGGGCGGCCTGCCGGTTGGGATACTGGCTCTTCGCCTGCTGCGTCAGGCGATCGATGATCGCCGGCGTCGCCGTCCGCGGATCAACGCTGCGCTGCGCCGTACGGCGCGGGCCTGCGGCGTCGCGGATCAGCGTCCGCGCGAATTCAATCGTCCCGTTGCGCACGTCGCCCGAGATCTCGGCATCGATGAATCCGAGCGCGATGCCCGTCGCCACATCCACCGGACGCGCCGACAGTATCAGATCGAGAGCTTTCTCGACGCCGATCAGCCGCGGCAGGCGCTGGGTTCCGCCCGCGCCCGGGATGATGCCGAGCGTGACCTCGGGAAGTCCAAAGCGCGTGCCCGGTACGGCGACGCGGTAATGGCAGGCGAGCGTGATCTCGAGGCCGCCGCCCATCGCCACACCGTGCATCCCGGCGACCACCGGGACCGGCAGCTGCTCCAGCTGGCGGAAGAGATCGCGATATTCGGCCTCCTTCGGAGGACCGGAGAATTCGCCGATGTCCGCCCCCGAGAAAAACGTGCTGCCTTCGCAGACGAGCACCACCGCCGAGACGCCCGCGCGCGAGCGGATGTCCGCAACCGCCGCGAACAAGCCCTGGCGGACGGCGGCGTTGATGGTATTGACCGGCGGGTTGTTCACGCTGATGACGGCGACATCGCCGTCCATCTTAAGTGTCACGATTTGGGAACTCACGGATGCCTCCTCGGGGATGTGAGCTCGCACAGCTTCGAAAGCTGCTTGAGCAGCGCGTGCCTGCCGGCGGCGCCGAGCAAGCTGGTGATGCGCGCTTCATGCTCGGCCTGAGCCGCGAGCGCGTTTTGCAGCGCCCGCTGTCCGGCGCCGGTCAGCTGCAGGCGATTCGTGCGGCGGTCGGTTGTCGACGCCTCGCGGCGTACGAGGTCCTGGGCCTCGAAGCGGTCGATAACCGCGACCAGATTGGCCCGTTTGATGCCGAGGGCGGCGCACAGCCGCGATTGGCTGATGCCGGGATTGCGGCCGATCACGGCGAGCACGGAAAACTGGCCGGGCCGCGCCACCGGGCCGCGCTGGCCGGCGATGAAATCGGCAAAAACCGCGAGCTGCGCGCGCCGCAGCATGTAGCCGACGGTCTGCTCGATGCCTCCCAAGGGAGCGCCGATGTCGTTCGTCCGGGGTTTCATGGGCTGGCGGCCGCGCCTCAATAGTTCATTATGGAGCATAACATTTTCAACGGACAGCCGTGTTCGCGCCTCATCGCGTTGCCTTTCCCCGACCGTCGAGCCGGATTCATGCGCAGCGTTCAGCCTATCCGGCCATATGTCCGTGATCCTCTATCACTGGGAGCCGAACGCCAATTCGGGCAAGCCCATGCTGACGCTTGCCGAGAAGGGCGTGGCGTACGAAAGCCGCTACCTCGATCTGCTGCAGTTCGACCAGCACAAACCCGCTTATCTCGCCGTCAACCCGGACGGGACCATTCCGGCCATGGTGCACGGTTCGCGAGTACTCACCGAATCGACGCCGATGATGGAATACATCGACGAGGCGTTTCCGGGGCCGCCGCTCAGGCCCGAAGGTGCGCAGGCTCGCTGGCGCATGCGCTGGTGGATGCGCTTCTTCGACGCCTACTTCGCGCCGTCGCTGAGCATGATCGGCTGGAGCATCTTCATCGGGCCGGCCGCGCGGCATCGCCCGCCCGAGGAGCTGCGCGCCGCGATCGAACGGATACCGCTCGAGTCGCGCCGCATCGCCTGGCGCAAGGCGCTGTTCAACGAGTTCTCCGCCGAGGAGCTCGCCGAATCGAAGCGCCGCGTCCTGTTCGCCACGGCTGCTCTGGAGCGGCATCTCAGCCGCTCGACCTGGATCGCCGGCGACCGATACTCGCTCGGCGACATCAACGGCTTCAATCTAGGCTACGCGCTGCCGCTGTCGCAGCCCGAACACTGCAACGACGCCAGGACGCCGCACATCATGGAGTGGCTGCGCCGGATCTACGAGCGCCCCGCAGCGCGCGAAACCTGGGCCAAGGGGCGTACGCAAATGGCCGCTCGGATCAAGATATTGGAGCGCACGCCGAGTGCTTGAACTGTACACCTCCGAGCCGAACACGCTTTTCTTGAAGCCGCTGATCGCGCTGGCCGAGAAGCGTGCGGCATTCACCACCCGATATTTCGATGCCGCGAGCCTCGAACAGTTTGCGGCCGGGTTCCCGAGCGACCTCGAGTCCAGTCTGCAGCTCGAGCGCGAAGGGCCCCTGCTGCTGCATGACGGGACCCTCATCTCGAGTTCGTTCTTCATGCTGGAGTACATCTCGGAGGCGCTGCCCGGCGATTCGCTGGTGCCGGACGATCCCTACGATGCCTACCGCGCACGAGCCTGGGGCCAGTATCTGGGGGCGCAGCTGGGCTCGATCGTGCCGGTGCTGGGAGCTGCGAAATATCTGCAACCCCACCTCGCCTCCCTGGATTCCGCGGTGGTTGATGGGCGCATTGCAGCCATCGAACCCATCGAGCGGCGTGCCGGGTGGCTCGCAGTGCGCAACGGCAGCTACACGCCGGCTTATCTGAAGTCGGTGCGCGAGCGGCTCGGCGCGCCGCTGGCGCGCATCGAGGGCGCACTGAGCGGTGGGCCCTGGATCGCCGGCCCCGCATTCTCAATCGCCGACATCGACGCGTATCCGATGCTCTGCGTGCTTCCGGATTTGGCGCCGCGCTCCGTCAATGCACAATCGACCCCGCGCATCTGGGAATACCTCGGGCGGATCGCCGCGCGCGACTCGGTGCGCGAGGCGCTGCGCACGGCGAGAACGCCCCATCCGGAGCGGCAGTTCGTGCCGGGTATCGAAGCGTCGCGCTGGGGGTGACCGGCGCGGCCTCGCCGCCTTCTTCAGCGCGTCCACCTCGCCGCCGCCGCCGCCCCCATCAGCTCCGCCGCGCTCGACGGCTGCGGCAACAACCAAACCGCAATTGCGGCAATGAGCGAGCCGCCGCCCATCGCGACGGCGACGAATTGCAGACCGTAGCCCGTATGGAAGAGGTATCCGGCGATGATCGGCGCGAGCATGGCGCCCGCGCGCCCCAGTCCGATGGCGAAACCCGTGCCCGTGGCGCGCAGTCGGGTGGGGTACACCTGCGCCAGAATTCCATAGATGCCGACCACCCCGGCATTCGTGAAGAAGCCCGTAATCGCGCAGATCAGCGAAAGCTGCGCAAGATTCGCCTGCCCGCGGCCGAACACCGCGAGCATGATCGTGGATGTCACCAGCACGAACATCGTCAGGTGCTTCAAGCCAAGGCGCAGCGACAACAGGCCGAGCACCGCGCCGCCCGTGGCGCCGCCGACGTTGGCCCAGACCAGCACCCCGGCCGCCGACGACGGCGAGAAGCCCATGTCGACCACGATCTTCGGCACCCACTTGAGAATGAAATAGAACGTCGTGATGTGCAGGAAGTAGGCCAAGGTGACCAGCACGGTCACTCGCGCCCATTGCGGAGCGAAGATCTCGCCCACCGAGCGCCTGCGCACTTCGGCGGGAATCGGCGGCAGCGCCGCGACGGTCTGATGACCCATGCGGCGCAGGCTGCGATTGACGCCGGCGAGCGCGCCCGGCGGCTGTCGCTGACACAGCCAGTAAACGGACTCGGGCACCAGCCAGAATACCAATGGAATGAAGGCCGCCGTCGCTGCCGCGCCGAATTCGAACACTGCGCGCCAATCGCCCTGCTTGAGCAGCAGCGCGGCGATCGATCCGCCGACGATCGCCCCGATCGGGTAGCCGATCGCCATCAGTGACACATTCAGGCTGCGGCGGCGTGCACTCGAAAATTCCGCGGCCACCGCATTGATGGCCGCCAGCATGCCGCCGATTCCGAGGCCCGTGAACACACGCCACACAGAGAGGTCATAGACACCCTTCGCGCGCGTCGCCATCGCCATGCCCAGTGTCATCACCGCCAGGCAGCCGAGCAATGTGCGCCGCCGCCCGATTCTGTCCGCGACGCCGCCCAGCGATATGGAGCCGACCCCCATTCCGATCAGCTCCATGGAAAGCACGAAGCCCAATGCCGCGCGATCGATGCCCCACGCTCGCGCAATGCCGGGCGAGGCGAAGCTGATGGCGAGCACATCGAAGCCGTCGAGCGCGTTCAGACCGACGGTGATCGCCACCACCCCGATCTGGATCAGACTCATCGGACTCGAAGACAGGGTCTCGCGCGGATCCGGCGTGATCGGCCTGGCGCTCGGCGGCCCGCTCACTGTCGCGCGCGCGCGCGGCGGACCGGCGGCCACCCGGGGGACGGCGGCGGACCCGGCAGACGCGCCAGTCGATCCAGCAGATTGAGCAGCTGCAGCCGCCCGTCCGAGCCGATGTGCGCGATGACGCGCGCCTCGTGCTGTGAATGCAGCTCCGCAGCATGCCGCAGCACCGACCGGCCCCGCGGAGTGAGGCTGAGCGAGTAGGTGCGTCCGTCGGTGTCGGACTTACGGCGGCGCACCAGCCCCCGGTGCTCGAGATCCGCGATGGTTGCGACGAAATTCGCTTTCTGGATGCCGAGCGCCTCGGAAACGCTCGACTGACTGGTACCCGAATTCTGGTCGATGAGCACCAGAACGGCAAATTGCCCCGGCCGCAGATTGAGCTGCGCGAGCGTCTGGTTGAAATCCGCGAAAATAGCGCCCTGTGCCCGGCGCAATGCATAGCCAACGTAGCCGCTGAGCGGCGTCATATTCACGGCTTCCTCTCTGCGTCGCCGCTCTTATGGTGTCCCCACTTTTACAATGTTGCCGCAGGCAGCGCAGAAAACTCGACGCAGAGTGACATCGATTTGGCCGCATCGAGCATCGAGCGAAGTGTTGTCGTGCGGCAACAACTCAGGTTGGTCTATATCACCTATAAGCCAAAAGAATTGGCTGCACGAAATGATTGTCTCGTATAACTATCTCATAAGAAGTGCAGGCTGGCTGCACGACAACGATGGGAGTCCCGCTAGAAACGGGGGAGTGGGCTAATGTCACAACTTGAGTCGTTCAGTACGGCCGGACTCGACCCGCGCCGCAAGCTCGCGTTCTGGAATGACCGGGCGAGCGAAAGCTTCTCCCCGCTCGTGTCCGAGCCGGAGGACATCCGCGTGTTCAACGGTTCCATCGAACGCGGCATGGTCGGCGACATGAGTCTCGCCGAAGTGTATTCGGACGCCCAGATCGTCCGGCATTCCCGCTCGCACGTGGCGCGCACCAAGAGCTCGATGTTCTTCCTCCACCTGCAATTGGAGGGTGAAAGCATCTCCCGCCAGGACGGGCGCGAATCACTGCTGCGCGCCGGCGATTTCACGCTGTGCGACAGCACGCGCCGCTACGAGATCGTGTTCACCGGCGCAAATCGCATGCTCGTGCTCGGAATACCGAATGCGACGCTGCGGCGCCAGATCGGATGCCCCGAGTGCCTCGCCGCCATCCCGATGCCGGGCAGCCGCGGGGCGAGCGGCCTGCTGTCTCAGCTCCTGCGTCACTATTGGAGCGAGTACCACCGTGGGCTCGATGAGCAGACCAACAGCCGGGTCGCGGTCGCGATCCTCGATCTGATCGGCGCCGCGTACGCGGATTTGCCGCAGGCGCTGGCCGATCGCTCCTCGCTCGCTACCGCACATCGAATCCGCATCATCAACTACATCGAGGCGCATCTGAACGATCCGGACCTGACCCCGACGCGCATCGCGCAGGCGTGCAAGATGACCGCCCGCTACCTGCATCATCTGTTCTCGGACCAGGACGAGACCGTGGCGCGCTACATTCTGCGCCGCCGCCTGGAGGCGTGTTCGCGTGCGCTCGAGTCCGGAGCGCAGCGCGGCCGCACGGTGACGGCCATCGCCTTCGATTACGGCTTCAACAGTCCGACCCACTTTGGCCGCGTGTTCCGCGCCAAATACCACGTGACGCCGCGCGAATATCGGCGCGAAAAGGCCGGCATCAGCTGATTCCCGCCGCTCCGCCGGCGAGGGAGTGCCGGCGGCACGGTGTGCGCCGGCGAAACCGACTCCCTGGAGAGTTCAATGCCCCACACGTACGACCCGGCTCCGAGGATGTTCATCGACGGCGAGCGGCTGGGGGCTGCGGGCCGCGCGACGCACCGCGTGGTCAATCCGGCGACCGGCGAGGCGCTCGCCGAGCTGCCGCTGGCAACCGCAGCGGATTTGGACCGCGCGCTGGACACGGCCGCGCGCGGTTACCGGCGCTGGCGCGGAGCGAGTGCCGCAGAGCGCAGCCGGGTGCTGGCAGGCGCGGCGCACCTGATGCGCGAGCGCATCGAGAGGATCGCCACCATCGCGACGCTCGAGGAAGGCAAGACCTTGCCGGAGGCGCGGGGCGAGCTGCACATGGCCGCGGCACTGTTCGATTTCTACGCCGGCGAGGCGCAGCGAATCTATGGGCGGGTGCTGGTGCGCCCGGCCGGCACGCTGTCGCGGGTGATGAAGGAGCCCGTGGGCCCGGTAGCGGCCTTTTGCCCTTGGAATTTCCCGATCGGCAATCCGGCGCGAAAATTGGGCGCCGCCATCGGCGCCGGCTGCTCCATCATCATCAAGCCGCCGGAGGAAGCGCCGCGTTCGGCGCTCGAGGTGCTCGACTGTTTGCTCGATGCCGGATTGCCGCAGGACGTGGCGAGTTGCGTGTTCGGCGTGCCCGATCAAGTCTCCCGCCACCTGCTCGCCTCTCCTGTCATCCGCAAAGTGAGCTTCACGGGCTCGGTGGCGGTCGGCAAGCACCTGATGAAGCTCGCGGCGGAGGGCTCGAAGCGCACCACCATGGAGCTCGGCGGTCACGGGCCGGTGCTGATTTTCGAGGACGCCGACATATCGAAGGCGCTGGACCTTTTGGTGGCGCACAAGTTTCGCAATGCCGGCCAGGTCTGCGTGTCGCCGACGCGGTTTTACGTGCAGCAGGGAATCTACGAGCGCTTCGCCAAGGAGTTCGCCGCCCGCGCCGCCAAACTGAACGTCGGCGACGGCTTGGATGCTGCGAGCCAGATGGGTCCGATGGCGAACCCCAGACGCCCCGACGCGATCGAGGCCTTCGTCGGCGATGCGCTGAAGGCCGGCGCGCGCATCGCTGCCGGCGGGGAGCGTGGCGGCGGCACGCACCGCAGCGGCTTTTTCTTCAGGCCGACCGTGCTCACCGATGTGCCGCTCGAGGCGCGCGTGATGAACGAAGAGCCCTTCGGACCCATTGCGCTCATGCGCCCTTTCAAGACCTTCGATGAGGCGGTCGAACAGGCCAACCGCCTGCCGTACGGTCTTGCCGCCTATTGCTTTACCGAGAATGGCCGGCGCGCGCTGCTGCTGGGCGATGCCATCGAAAGCGGCATGATCGGCATCAACACGACGATGATCGGCGGTGCGGATGCTCCGTTCGGCGGCGTGAAGGATTCGGGGCACGGCTCCGAGGACGGCCCGGAGGGATTGGAAGCGTGCATGGTGCTCAAGTCGATTCATCAGGCGTGAACCTGCAGCATTCGGTTCACTCCGGGAGAAAACAATGGCGGATCTGAAGACCGGCGGCGCCCAAGGCTACTTGCGGATCGCCACCGAAGAGGCCTTCATCACGGCCGAGGTCCTGAGCGCCTATAAGCGCCTGGTATCGAGCGGCTTCGACGATCCGGGCTTTGTCAGTCTGTGGGGCTTTTACTCAGGCTCTCCGTCTGCGCGCGCCACCTCGGTCATCGAACGGCTTCAAGATGTGGGTGCGCGGCGGCTGGCCGATATGGACGCGACGGGCATCGACAAGGCGATCATCGCGCTGACGGCTCCCGGCGCACACGTGTTCAGCGCGCCCGAGGCCAGAGCGCTCGCCGGCGACGCCAATGATCAGCTCGCAGCCGCCTGCCGCAGGCATCCTGCGCGCTTCGTCGGCATGACCGCGATCGCCCCGCAGGATCCCGAGTGGTCGGCGAAGGAAATCGAGCGTGGGGCCCGGCTCGGGTTCAAGGCGGTGATTCACAACGGCCATGTCGGGGGCGAATACACCGACGGGGAGAAGTACTGGCCGATCTTCGAAGCGGCCGAAGCGCTCGGCACACCCGTGTATTTGCACCCGCAGGGTCCCTCCAGAGGCCTCATCGGCCCTCTGCTCGAGCGCGGACTGGACGGCGCGGTGTACGGGTTCGGTGTCGATACCGGTCTTCACTTGCTGCGTTTGATCGTCATGGGCGTGTTCGACCGGTTTCCAAAATTGAAGCTCATCGTCGGCCACGGCGGGGAAGCGTTGCCGTACTGGGCGTATCGCCTCGACTACATGCACGGCGCCGGCATCCGCTCGGGCCGCTACGCGTTCTTGAAGCCTCTGCAGCTGCCGATCTCCGGCTACTTCAAGCGCAATATCTACGTCACCTTCTCCGGCGTCGCATGGGAGCCCGCCATTCAGTTCTGCAGATCGACCCTGGGCGCCGACCGGATCATGTACGCCATGGATTATCCGTACCAGTTCGAAGCCTATGAAGTCGCCGCGCAAGACGCGATGAGCATGAGCGATGCGGACAAGAAGGCCTTCTTCCAGACCAACGCCGAACGCGTGTTCGGATTATGAGCGCGATCCTCGCAGCACCGGCGGCTGCGACGGACGAATTCAAGCGCGGCTACCGCGGATGGATGCTGTTCATGCTGATGCTCATGAACGCGCTGAATCTCGCCGACCGCCAGGGGCTGGCGGCGGTTGCACCGGCTCTCAAGCGCTCCTTGAGCCTGAGCGACACGGAGCTCGGCGTGATTCAGGGCTTGGGCTTTGCGATCTTTTATACGCTCCTCGGCTTGCCGATCGCGCGCCTGGCGGAGCGGCACAGCCGCGCCCGAATCATCGCGATCTCCATCGCCGTCTTCTCGGGCTTCGGCGCCATGGCCTCACAGGCGCGCAATTTCACGCTGCTGCTGCTGTGCCGCATCGGCGTCGGGATCGGTGATGCCGGCGCCGTCGGTCCGCCGGTCTCATCGCTGCTCGGTGACCATTATCCGGCGGGCAAACGCGGCTCGGCCATCACCGTGGTGTGGCTGGGTGCGCCCTTGGGCGCACTCGCCGGCGCCGCGATCGGCGGCTGGACGGCGCAGCATGCGGATTGGCGCTCGTGGTTCATCGGACTGTCGATTCCGGGATTCGTGGCCGCCGCATTGGCGATCTTCACGCTGCGCGAGCCGCGGCGCGGCGCTTTCGATGCCGGCGGCTCGGCCGGCGGCGCGATCCCGTCGATCGGCGCGGCGATGCGCTTCCTGTTCGCCAAACCGTCCATGCGGCACGTGCTGCTCGGCGCGGCATTCGCGGCGATTGCGATGAACGGCATGGGTCAGTTCTTCGCTCGCTACTTCGTCGCCGTCTTCCATTTGGGAACCGCACGGGCCGGGGGCTTGCTCGGGTTGATGGTGATCGTCGCCATGAGCTCCGGGCTGGTCATCGGCGGCTTCGGGGTCGACTGGGCCGTCCGGCGCGACCGGCGCTGGTACGTCTGGGGACCCTGCATCGCGCTCGCGCTCGCGATGCCGCTGTTCGAGGTCGGATTGTTTCAGCCCACGCTGTCGCGCACGATGGCGGCGCTGTTGGTGGCTCATGTCGCGCTGTTCATTTATTACACGCCGACGCTGGCCATCGCACAGAACATGGTGGACGCGAGCATGCGCGCCTCCTCGGCGTTCACCGTCGCGGTCGTCTTCGGGCTGGTAGGGGCGGGACTCGGGCCGACGATCGTGGGTGTCATCAGCGACCTGGCCGCGCAGCACAGCTTCGACGCCGGTCAATTCTCGAGCCTGTGTCCCGGCGGTGCGGCGCGGCGAGACGCCGGCGCCGTCCTCGCCGGCGCCTGCGCGACGGCCTCCTCGCACGGCATTCGCTTTGCGATGGGCGCGGTTGCCCTGCTACTGCTGTGGGGCAGCCTGCACTTCCTGCTTGCCGCCCGCACGTTGCGCGCCGACCTGGACACCGTCTATCGGCCCTCGATCCCGGCGGCCTAGCTCTTCACAACGCGACAGACGGAGGAAACGCCCGTGCAGTACCCATTGCAACCCGTGTTGGAGTATGCCTTCACAATCGCGATCGAGTTGACCGGTGCCCGCTGGATCAAGCCCACGACGATGGGCCTCACGAGAGCGGCCGTCTACGCCGGCAGCGGCACGATCGACGGCCCGCTGCTGCGCGGCAAGGTCATTCCCATGTCCGGCGGCGACTTCCCTCTGGTGCGTCCCGACGGCGTCATCGATTTCGACGCCCGCTACCTGCTCGAGGCCGAGGATGGCACCCTCATCTACCTGCAAAACCGCGGCTTCCGCTGGGCGAAGAGTCTCGAGGCCGCCGAGAAGATGAATCGCAACGAGCCGGTGGCCGACGACGAGTACTACATGCGCGTGTCGCCGAAATTCGATGTGCCCGAGGGTCCGCACGCCTGGATGAGCAAGCATGTGTTCATCGGCGTCGCGGAGAAAATCCCCGGCGCCAACCGGATCCATTATTTTGTCGTGCGCTAGGACAGAAGCAAAAATCGACAGTGAGCGAAGATTCGGTACACGGTGCGCAGCGCCTGGCGGCGCACTTGACTCGCACCGTGCCGGCGCGTGTACTTCGCGGCAGTACTCCCAGCTGCCACACCGAGGGCGCCATGATCGATCTGTATACCGCCGCGACGCCGAATGGCTGGAAAATCTCCGTCGCATTGGAAGAGCTCCGCCTCGACTACACCGTACACCCATTGTCATTTACCAGGCAGGAACAGAAGGCTGAGTGGTACCTCAAGATCAATCCAAACGGCCGCATACCGGCCATCGTCGATCGCGGAAACGGCGATTTCGCGGTGTTCGAATCCGGCGCCATCTTGATTTATCTCGCGGAGAAGACCGGACGGCTGATGCCGCAGGACGTGAAGGGCCGTTCGCTGGTCATGCAATGGCTGATGTTCCAGATGGCGGGAATAGGCCCGATGATGGGTCAGGCGAACGTGTTCTTCCGCTACGCGCCGGAGAAAATCCCGTACGCAATCGATCGGTATCAGCGCGAAGTGCGCCGCCTGTTCGAGGTGCTCGAGGGCCAGCTCAAGGTGCACGAGTATGTCGCAGGCGGCGAGTATTCCATCGCCGACATCGCGCATTGGTCGTGGATCCACGGCTATGAGTGGTCGGGCGTAAACATCGACGGACTGCCGCATCTGTCGCGCTGGCTGAAAACCGTCGGCGACCGGCCGGCGGTGCAGCGCGGGCGCGCGGTTCCGCCGCCGGGCGACATCGGCGAGAAGGACAAGACCACTCTCGACACCGGCCGGAAGATTCTGGTCTGACGCGCGGGCGCCGGGCCCCGCGGCGGCTCAGCTCCTACGGCTTCGCGCCGGCGGCGCTCTGGGCCTTCTTGTCCTCGTTGGCGCGGTGAACGATATAAGCGCGAATCGTCTGCAGATCCTGCGGCGTGATCTCCTCCTTGAATGCCACCATGCCATGGTCCATGCGAACACCTTGACGCACGATCATGTCCATCGCCTGGGGGTCCTTGAGCACTCCTGAGTGGCGCAGGTCGGGCAGCACACCGGAACTCGTTGCGCTGTCGCCATGACAGCTCGAGCAGTACTCTTGATACAGCGCTTTGCCTGCCTGGACGGTCGCGGCCGCAGCGGTATCGGGCGGCGGATCGAGTACGGCGGGAACGGCCGCCGCCGCCGCCGGCAGCTGGGCGGTTCCGCCGAGCTTGAACACGAGCACGCGCGGCAGGTTCGAGGAGGTGTGCGATACCAGCGCCAACTCGCCGGCCGCGAGGCCAAAAGCTCCGCCCCAACCCACTTCGACCGCCACGTACTGCTCGCCGTCGACCTCGTAGGTGATGGGTGCGGCAAGCACGCCCGCCTGGGTTTCCGCGGACCACAGGCGCTCGCCGCTGTCGGCGCGGTAGGCGACGAACTGGCCCATCCCGGTTCCCTGGAACACCAGATTGCCCGCGGTGGATACGATGCCGCCGTTCCACGGATGCCCGAGCTCGACCCGCCACATTTCCTTGCGGGCGACCGGGTCCCACGCCTCCAGATGGCCCTTCAAGCCGGCCTCGATCTGCGCCTTGACCCTCGGATCCTGCGGCAGACTGCCGGAATTGAACTCATCGCCCGTATTCCAAGCGAGGTCGTGATGCTGCGGATTCTTCTCCGGAAAAAATGGAAACGCGGCCTCGGTGACGGGCAGATAGACCCAATGGGTCATGGGATTGAACGACATGGGCTGCCAGCTGTGCGCACCGCCGGGCCCCGGCATCGAGACGAAAGGCTTGCCGCTCTCGCCGTAGCGGGCGCCCTGCGCCACGATCGGTCGCCCGGTCTTGAGGTCCACACCCTTCGCCCACGTGGTCGTTGCAAATGCGTCGGCGGATATCAGCTCCCCGGTTGCCCGATCCAGCACGTAGAAAAATCCGTTTTTCGGCGCCTGCATGAGCACCGCGCGCTTCACTCCGCCGATGTCGAGGTCGGCGAGAATCATCGGCGAGCACGCATCGAAGTCCCACTCATCGCCCGGAGTGGTCTGGTAGTGCCAGACGTATTCCCCGGTGTCGGCCTTCAGCGCCACGATCGACGACAAGTAGAGCGCATCGCCGCGTATCGTGCCGCGGTTCCACTTGCCGTTTCCGACGCCGATGTAGATCAGGTTCAACGTGGGGTCGTAGACGATCGAATCCCATACCGGACCGCCGCCGCCGAATTTCCACCAGTCTGCCCCGCTCCAGGTTTTCGCCGCCCTCTCCAGGGCCGGACTCTCGAACGGCTTCGAGGGATCGCCGGGCACGGTGTAGAACCGCCACAGCTGCTTGCCGTCCTCGGCGTCATAGGCCGTGACGTAGCCGCGGATGCCCATCTCCCCGCCGCCGTTGCCGATCAGCACCATTCCCTTGACGACGCGCGGCGCACCCGTGATGGTGTAGCGCCCGCCCTCGGGAACGGTCTTGACTTCCCATACCGGATTGCCGGATGCCGCATCCAGTGCGATCAACCGGCCATCGAGCGTACCCACGTAGACTCGGCCCTTCCAGGCCGCCACACCGCGATTCACCACGTCGCAGCAGGCGTTGACCGCCGTTTGGCCCGGGACTTTGGGATCGAAGGTCCACAGCGGAGCGCCGGTTTTTGCGTTCAACGCGAACACCTTGCTCCAGGCGCTGGTCACATACATGACCCCGTCGACGACCAATGGCGTCGATTCCTGGCCGCGGTGCGCGGTGTCCAGATCGTAGAACCAGGCAAGCCCCAACCGCTTCACGTTGCCGGCATCGATCTTCTGCAGCGGACTGAAATGCTGTTCATCGTAGGTCCGCCCCGGGCTCATCCAATTGCCCGGATCGCCGTTCGCAGCGAGCAGCCGCGCACCATCCACGGCTGCCGCCGGCTTGGGCTTGGGCGCCGCACCGGCGGCGGGAGGCGGCGGCGGCGGGCTGCACGCCGCGAGGGCGAGAGCCAGCGCGCCCCAGGCACCGATCCGAAGTCTCATGCCGTGAACCTTTAGACCATCATGCAGACGGATTTGACCTCGGTGTACATCTCGATCGCCACCCGGCCGTGCTCGCGCCCAAAGCCGGACTGCTTGAAGCCGCCGAACGGCATGTTCGGGTCCACCATGTTGTGACAGTTGACCCATACCGTGCCCGCCTTGATGCGCGGGACCAGTCGGTGTGCCGCCGACAGGTTGTTGGTCCAGATACTGGCCCCCAGACCGTAGGGAGTGTCGTTCGCCGCCTTGACCACATCGTCGAGATCGTCGAAACGCTGCGCCACCAGCACCGGCCCGAAGATTTCCTCGCGCACCACTCGCATGTCCGGACGCACATCGACCATGACGGTGGGTTTGACGAAATACCCCGGATGCGACGGCGCCTCTCCGCCGACCGTCACCGATGCACCCTGCTTGCGGCCGGACTCGATGTAGCCGAGCACGCGTTCCTGCTGTTCCTTCGAGACCAACGGCCCCATTTCGGTTGCCTGATCCAGCCCGGGCCCGAGGCGAATGCCGGCGGCAGCCGCGCTCACGCCCTCCACCACCTTGTCGAAGATGGATCTGTGCACGTACAGACGCGAGCCCGCAGTACACACCTGGCCCGCATTGAAGAAGATCGCGCCGGCGCTGCCGCCGGCCACGGCCTGCGGATCCGCATCCGGCAGCACGATCATCGGCGACTTGCCGCCGAGTTCCAGCGACACGCGCTTGAGGCTGTCGGTCGCGCTCTTGTTGATCAGTTTGCCGACTTCGGTGGAACCCGTGAACGCGATCTTGTCGACACCAGGATGCGCCACCAGCGCGGCTCCGGTAGTCTCCCCCTCGCCGGTCAAGATGTTGACGACGCCCGGTGGGAAACCGGCTTCGCGGATCAGGTCCCCGAGGCGCAGCGCCGACAGCGGCGTCTGCTCCGCGGGCTTCAGCACGCAGGTGCAGCCGACCGCCAGAGCCGGGCCCAACTTCCAGGCCGCCATGGCCAACGGAAAGTTCCAAGGTACGATTTGCCCCACCACACCCACCGGCTCACGCGCGACGTAGGTATGGTATTTGGCTCCCGGCGGCATGCCGATCGAGGTCTGCATGGTGGTGCCTTCGATCTTCGTCGCCCAGCCCGCCATGTAGCGAAAATAATCGCGTGAGCCGGGCACATCGATAATGCTCGCCATGAAGCGCGTCTTGCCGTTGTCGATGCTCTCGATCTCGGCGAACTCGGCGGCGTTCTGTTCGATCAGATCCGCCAGCTTCCACAACAGCGCCTCGCGGCCGGCCGGCAACATGCTCGCCCATGGCCCGGTCTCGAGCGCGGCGCGCGCCGCGGCGACGGCTCGATTGACGTCCTCAGGACCCGCATCGGCGACCTGGCCGATCTCGCGCCCCGTGGCCGGATCGAATACCTTGAGGGTCTTGCCGGACCGAGCTTCCACCCATTCATTGTTGATGAACAGGCGCGGCTTCAAAGCCAGGAACTTGTTGACCGCGGCGGATGGACTGGGCTGAGCGGCAATGGTGTTGGACTTGACGTTGATGTTTGCGTTCACGGCACTTTCTCCACGGTTTGATAGCGGATGCTTGGACCCAATGAAGCGCCACTCCCCCCGGCGCAGGCTCGATCGATAAAGAGCTTCGATTCGATCCAGAGCGAACGTCCCGTTGCGGCGCAACCGGCTAGCATAGGCGCAATATTTCACCCGCGACTGTAGCAGGAAATTACCCCCATGAACGAAGTCAGACTGTTGATTGGCGGCGTCGAATTGGCAGCGCGATCCGGCGCCGTGTTTGAGCGCTGCAACCCGGTTTCAGGCGCCGTGGTGAGCCGCAGCGCCGCAGCGGGGCCGGCGGACGCAACCGCCGCAGTCGAGGCGGCTGCGGCAGCCTTTCCCGCCTGGTCGGCGCTCGGCCCCGGCGCAAGTCACCATCGCGGAGGCACGAAGCAATGCCTGGTTTTCCCTTGGACATCGCAGCGGTCGCCGACGCGTTGCGTGCGCACTACGGCACCCTCCCTCCCGTTCCGACGACCGATCCGTTCGAGCTCATTCTTTGGGAAAACGTCGCGTACCTCGCGCCGCCCGCTCGCCGTGCTGCGGCCTTTGAGCTGCTGAAACGCGAGGTGGGAACGCGTCCGGCGGACATTCTTGCAGCGTCCGATGCCGCCCTCGAGCGCGTGACGGCACACGGAATCTTGAAGGCCAAGTTCGCCGCCAAGCTGCGAAGATGCGCGACGATAGCGATCGAGAGCTTCGAGGGAAACCTCCGGCCGGTGGTGTTCGGGCCGCTTCGCGCGGCGAAAAAGGCGCTGCGCCGCTTTCCCGGAATCGGCGAG
This sequence comes from uncultured Gammaproteobacteria bacterium, assembly GCA_963837045.1. Lineage (GTDB taxonomy): Bacteria > Pseudomonadota > Gammaproteobacteria > Steroidobacterales > Steroidobacteraceae > Bog-1198. The sequence goes on along the minus strand of CAWIMA010000013.1, from coordinate 56,768 downwards.
CCGGGCGCCGAGAAGATTCTTCTATTCGCCGGCGCACAAACCCTGCTCGCGCCGGATTCGAATGCGCTTCGCGTGCTGGCGCGCCTTGGCTTCATCAAGGAGGATCCGTCGTACTCACGAATGTATGCCGCCAGCCGCGAAGTTGAGCGGAGCATCGGCGCGAACGCCGGTAAGATGCGCGAAGCGCATCGACTGCTTCAACTCCATGGGCAAACCCTGTGCAAACGCACGACGCCCGCGTGCCACTCCTGCCCCTTGGCAACGCGCTGCGCGTTTCTTTGCAACTGACGCCCCATATCCACTGAAAAATCAGCAGACAAACACGCCCTGCGGGGGCGGGGGCGGCTTTCCGCTCTCTCGAATGGTGGCTACAATTTGTCGAGGCGGCGTCTCGTGCCACTGTTTCGCGGCATCGCTTAGTTCCCATGGAGGACCCCTATGTCGGAGCAAGGACAAGCCAGGACCATTGTTCTCTATGCGCACCCATTTGCGGCGTACTGCTGGAAGGTATTGATCGCTTTATACGAGAATCAAACACCGTTTACCTATCGAGTGGTCGATGATGCGAGGGGATGGGCCGAACTGGAGTCGCTGTGGCCGATCAAGAAGTTCCCCCTTCTCCGCGACGGCGATGCGGTAATTGTCGAATCGAGCATCATCGTGGAATATCTGACGCGTCACTATCCGGGGACAACGCCATTGCTGCCCGGGAATGGCGATGCAGCTCTGAAGGCGCGCTTCATGGATCGGTTCTTCGACAACTACGTCATGGCTCCGATGCAAACACTGGTTACGGATCGGATGCGAGCTGAAGGCGAGCGCGACGCCAAGGGAGTTGCGGATGCCAGAAAATTGCTGGATGTAGCCTACGGCTGGCTCGACAAACAGGTTGCGCGTCAATTATGGGCGTCCGGGAGCAGTTTCAATCTGGCGGATTGCGCCGCCGCCCCGGCGCTTTTCTATGCGGATTGGGTGCATCCGATCGGCGACCGATTTCCAGGCGTTGGCGCTTACCGCGGCCGATTGCTTGCCAGGCCTTCCGTTGCCCGCGCCGTTGAGGAGGCTCGACCGTATCGTAAATTGTTTCCTCAGGGCGCCCCAGCTCGCGATTAAACGGTCTTTGTCGGCCTTCGGACCCCTTTCGACCGGAAAGCGGTGAATGAGCTGGCGAACTTATCTTAGCGGGGATGCTTGATTCGCCATTGTCTCCAGAACCAAGCTCGTCTTGGTGTCCTGGCTGACGCTTAAGGACAAATTCTTCATCTTCGCTAGCCGTTCCAACTGTGATATTTCGACGCCTCTGCATCAGATCCGGCTTTCGCCGAGAGCTCGAGAATCTTGCCTGCCGGCCATTGCCACCCCTCCAGCGTAAGTTTTCCGGATGGCGATCGAGCTGCAGTTTGCCACGTCGTTGAATTGATGTCGGCAATTCTCCTTACCCGGGCCCAATCAATGGAGACTTGCGCGTCGTGCAGCAATTGGATCTGCGAAGCACTGAGCCGGCTGTAAATGCTCTCGCCGCTTTCAGGCACCTGTGTCGATTTGTAATTTCGCGCCACCGCGTAGGATGTGCTTGCTCCTCCTCGAGTTCGATCGATCTCGCACGGAAATCGCCCACGAAAGCGAGACTTGTCAAATTGCCGGCTGTCCTCGGGAAAACGCACCTTCACCGTGAGATCGTTCTTCGCCCCTTGCCGGACTCGCATGATCACCCCTTGCTTCAATAGATCAAGCGCATCCGTGTCGAACAAATACACTTGCCCTGTCGTCGCCTTCTCGAACCCGAGGGATGCGATCACAGTTTCGGTTGTTGACGGGGACAGCAAGAGCTTGATCTCGACCGGACACCCCTCTTCCGCATGAGCGGGAGCAAGAAACGGGATGGCCCCAATCAGCGCGAGTACCCGGTTCAAGTTGCGTTTCGCTAAACGGGGGCAACTACTGTTGGCGCGAAACCCAGTGAATTGATTCATAATTCTGTTCCGGCTCTTGCGACAGGGGTCGGTCGTGGCTGAGTGCTATCCGGCGGGTTATTATGCCCGCTGTATCACCGGACGTGACCGTTAGCGCCAGTTCGCCGTCCGGTCATCGACGATCGGGGCAATTTGTCCGGAGTCGACCCCTCTCCAGCCTCCGGCCGCCGCCCGCTTTGCTGAATCAACCGGCGGTTCCACGTGCCTGCGCCCCCAAAAAGCCAGCCTTGGCCGAACCGAAATTACAGGGCATGATGCCGGAAACGTTCCGTCCCGTCGTGGCTTACGCAGATTCGGTCGGCGCCGCCCAGGCTCAAGCCACCGACGCTCTGATAGCGCTGTTCTGCTCGCGGTGTTACCTTGGGGTATGACAGAGTCGGGGAGGTAGGAATGCTTCAGCGCGCACCGTTATTAAACACGAAATCGACTCAGGGGCCCGATGATCCGACCAACAGGGGAGTCGTACCCGGGGACGATGTATGCGAGCCCCCTCTGCCAAGCGATCGCACAAAAGAGGTGTTCCCGCGAAATGACGAATTGCGCGAGCCCGATGATGCGTTGCGCGCCGTAAAAATGGACCGCGACTTGCGGGCCCGGGATCAGCAGTTGTCTCTGGCTGCAGAAGCCGCGAACATGGGCTTCTGGTCTCGAGATTTCGATCGGGAAGACTTCTGGGCCTCCGAGCACTGGCGCGCGCTTTTCGGCTTTACGAGTTCGGAGACATTGTATGTCGAGAAGTTCTTACAACGGCTGCATCCGAACGATCGTGAAACAACGCTGCAAGCTCTGGAGAACGCATACAAAGGAGATGGCAGCTACCAGACGGAACACCGAGTATTGCTGCCGGATGGTCAAGTACGCTGGATCGCTTGCCAAGGCCGCCTCGAATTGAACGGAGACGATCAACCGCTTCGTTTACAGGGCGTCTCGCTAGACATCACGCGGCGCAAACTGGCGGAGCTGGAAGCCCAGGCTCACCGCAACGAGGCTGCCCATCTGCTCAGGGTGGCGAGCCTCGGTGAACTATCTACCGCGCTGACGCATGAATTAAAGCAGCCACTGACAGCGATCTTGAGCAATGCTCAGGCAGCGCAGCTCTTACTTGCTCGCGACGACTTTGACTTGCAGCAAGTTCGTGACATCCTTAGCGACATTGTCGCGGACGACAAGCGAGCCGGGGAGGTCATCGGCCGGCTGCACGTGTTCATCAAGAAGCGCGAATTCCAGCCACAGCCGTTGGAAGCGAACCAATTGATTCGAGATGTTCTGAGATTGATGAATTATGAATTGACTTGCCGCTCAGTGCGGGTTGTTACGGAATTAGCTGCAGGTGTTCTGTCGATCCGTGGCGACCGCGTGCAACTTCAGCAGGTGTTGATCAATCTTATTCTCAACGCCGTGGATTCCATGTCGCAACCGACGAAGAATGATCGCACGCTCACCCTCCGGTCACGCCGAATAGGGGGCAACGTCATTGAGATATCCGTGGAGGACACCGGCAACGGCATTCCGCCTGGTGACGAAGAAACAATCTTCGAGTCGTATTACACCACCAAACCCGAAGGGCTCGGACTGGGATTGTCGTTGAGCCGGTCGATTTTGATCGCGCATGGGGGGCACTTGCGGGCGGAGAATCGAGGCTCGAGCGGTTCGACATTTCACTGCGCCATCCCCGAATGGAGAGGCGATTGCGCTAATGCTCAATCGCAAGATGAATTGATGAAACGCGAGCAATATTCCTAGAAACGCCTCACGAGGCCGCGAGAGTACGATAGAAAAGGAGGATTCGAGGAAGTAATCGACGAAATTTCGGACGATCCCCTCCTTGGATCACCGAAGTTGCGGCCGGCGATTTACTACAACTGAGAGTTGCGCCCTGCAGGGTATGACACTTCAATGCCGCCGTGGAACCAGCGAGCGGTGTCGCTCGTGTAGTCGTAGCGAAAGTGTTTGGCTCTGGCGAGACTCCAGGCGAATATCATAACGAGTGAGCCGGTGAATGCCGTGCCAAATGGGAGCAGCAATAGCCACAAGAGATTTGGGGTGAATCGATGAACAAGCGAGACGTAGACCAAGTAAATGGGGATGGCCAGAAGGAGAAGCAGAGCGACCAGGCTTACCAGGTCTGCCGCGGAGAGGGCCCAATAGCCGAAAGACGTGCAAGACTTTAGCCCACGACGCTCGTTCTCCGAAGACCACATTCTGGGCACGAATCTCAGGGCCAACAGCAGAAGACCGCCAGCGGTGATTCGCACGTCGCACCTAACTTGTTTTAGAAGTGCGGGTCATGAGGGATAAAGTAGCAGGTGACGGATAGCCTGGCCACTTACGCGAATACCAATCATGACTGTTTGCTGGCGTGCCTGTTTAATCAAGCACGCCGGCTAGTAAGTGCGACGGAGAGCCGTCTGGCTCTCCGTCGATCTTAACTTCATTTCTTGGCGGTCATCACGCCGTTGCTGATACCGAACTTTTGCGCTTCATCCTTACCATTTTTTTCGATGTAGACTTGCGCGAGGTTTGGGTTTTTGGCGTCGTGTATCGCACGGCTAATCGCCTCATGCACACATGGGCCGGGAGTATTCATCATTGCTTCGATGTCGCTGCGTGATGTGCCGCATGCATAGTTGGCAGCTCTCTCAATTTGTTCGTAGAGGTGGCGGGCGCCTTCGGCGGTAGTCGGGTTCGAGTATTTTACCTTATATGAGGGTGCCGACTCATCGGCGTGACTGCAGATAGGCGCTGACGCCATGACCGTGGCGGTGAGCGCCAGAAGTAGGCGCGCGTTCGACTTCAATACTCTTGTGGTCAACATAGCTATCGCTCCGGGGTTTATTGAAAAAAGGTCGCCGACTTAAGGCGCATCGGCCAACCCCGGGTAGTTCTTGACGGTGGTGTGTCGCTTATGGGACCGGTATCACACGCTATCGGCCACGCCATCCATGTCTTTAGGACATATTCCCGATTGTGTTTTCCTCTGATGATACTGGCGCATGTGATCCTTTCAGGCGCGTTCGTTTGGATCTATGCGCGCGGCGCCGAGGCGAAGCCGTGGCTGCTGCAGGGCGTGCGCTTCGCCGGGTAATCGCCGCGATCCTCGCCTGCAGGGCACTCAGCGTGACTGGGCGTCGAAGAAATCGAGGATCAGCTTCCACGACCAGCCGAGGCTGTAGGTGTGTCCCATAGCGGCCCGACAATCGAGCACGTTTGGCCAGCCGACGCCAGCCGAGCCTCCAGACCATCCGGCTGCACTGCGGCCGCAATAGGTGCGGCAATCCGCCTGATTGATTCCGGTGCTGAAGGAAACGGCAGGCGTGCCGCTGTAGGGACAGCTGTTGGCGGTTCCCCAACTCCGGGAAATGGCCGACGCGCCGGTGTAGTAGTACCGATTACCGTCGCTGGTGGTTGTGTAACTTGTGCTCTCCCAGGCACCCGGTGGCACAGTCGTATCGTGCGTGCCGGTGATTACCAGGACCGGCATACCGCCCGATTTCCCCGGCATATCGAGGTAACCGCGATGCGGCAGGCCTATCAGCGATGCAATAGCCCGGAAGATGGGCGCACTTGCGGCATTTTGGCCCAACTCCCAGGTGAACATTCCGCCGTTCGACCCTCCCGTCGCGAAGACTCTGGTGGTGTCGACGCATGCCTTGGATTCGATCTCCTTTACCAAGTTGAGCGCGAAGGCGACGTCATCGGCCTGACATTGCGTCCATGAACACGTGTTGCGTGCGATGTTCTTGCAAGACGGATACGTATAGTTTGGAGTGAGTGTGGGATCGCAGATTGCTCCGGCCGAGACTCCCGAATCGTGCGAGGCACCTTCTCCGTCTGTTTCGGCGAGCCCTGTCGTCGATCCCCGGAAAGACCACGAGTTGGGATTTGAATCGGGGGCGGCTGACCCAAGCCCTCGCGGTGCCACCACGATATATCCCCGCTGGTCGGCAAGCGTCCTGACGTTCTTGTTGCCGAGGAACTCGTTCTCGTTACCCCCCCATCCGTGGAATACCATCACCAGAGGATACGCAGTGTTGGGCTTGTGGCCCGGTGGCACGAGAACGCGGTAGGTCCGAGTTACGTTCTGGTCCGTCATGTGGTACCTGCCGCTGGCGAGCGTCCTCCCGCAGCCGGAGGATGGCGTGATGGCCTCCACCAGCGTAGGCCCTAACATCGTAATGGCGAGTAGGCAGCAGCGTGTCGATGGGCGTGTCGTGGTCACGCGATCGCCCCAATGCCATGGTTAGATGCGAATCGCGGTCCATGACCGGGACGACTTCGCCCGTGATATACGATGCGCCGGCACAGAGATATACGATCACCTCTTCATTTACCCGTCGGAGTTAGCAGCATCATCCCCGCGTAGTTCAGCTAAGGCTAGCAGCATTTTTTCTTTGCACAGATGGGCTTCGTACACCGCGGTGATCATCGCTGAATCTTCCGCGAACCGATCGTCCTGCGACGGCAACTCTAAGCGCAGGGATTGCGCGTAAAGAGCCTTGCCCCACTCGATGTGGATCCTCATGGCGCCATTCCCTGAAGGTTGGATCGGGCGAATTTTGATGCACAGTCCGCACAGAAATCCAAGCAAGCGCCGTGCCAGGTTCTTTCGACGACCAATGACGATATCAATCCGGGTAATTGTGGTTGATTTCACGAGGCCTTTCGCGCTTGTAAGCGTCGTTACACAGATTCGTACATCACCCGCGGCGCACCAACGTAGTTCAAACAAGGCGCGTCACGCACCACAATCACTCGTCGAGCAGGTACCCTGGTGCGATGCGTCAAGATTCCTTTACCCCCTGATTGGGCTGGTGCTATTGAAATGAATGTAAGCTCGAGCAGTCCCGCACCATCGCGAGCATGGCCGCCGCTCATCGTGAGCTGCCTGACGGTGACCTGGCTGGTCTGGGGATCCACCTATCTGGTCATCCGTTTCGCGCTGGTCGGTTTCGCACCCTACTTTCTGATGGCCACGCGTTTCGTGGCCGCCGGCGGGCTTTTGCTTGCCTGGCAACTGGCGCGCGGCACCTCAATGCCCACCGTTCGTGAATGGCGCAATGCCTTGCTCGTGGGCACTCTGATGCTCGGTGGCGGCATGGGCGGCGTCGCCTATGCCGAGCAAACCATCGCCTCCGGTTTGGTCGTTGCCTTCATCGCCGTCATACCGCTCCTCTTGGTGGTGATCAACCTCGCGTTTGGCGTTCATCCGCAGCGCAGCGAGCTGTTGGCAGTCATGGTCGGTCTTGGTGGGGTGCTGATGCTCACTCAAGGAGAAGGACTTCACGGCTCCCCTACCGGTCTCATTGCCATCATGGTTGGCACCACGGGCTGGGCGCTCGGTAGCGTGCTCGCTCAGCGGGGATTCGCACTTGCACCGGGCGCGACTGGGTTCGCGACCGAGATGCTGAGCGGCGGCCTCGTGCTACTCCTCATTTCTGCCGTGCGGGGAGAATCATGGCATTGGCCTGTGCAAACCGGAGTTTGGTTGGCGTGGCTGTACCTAGTGGTGTTTGGATCGTTGGTTGCGTTCAGCGCCTATATGCTGCTGCTTGCACGTACCTCGGCGAGTCTTGCCGCAAGCTACTCGTTGGTGAATCCGGTGGTTGCTCTGGTCCTTGGAGTGACAGTGGGTGCGGAAATGGTGTCGAGCTGGGAGTGGTTGTCATCGGGGGTCGTCATGATCGGCGTGGTTCTATTGTTTGCGGGTCGGCGCCACCATAGAGTCCTCACTGCCCCGGATCGAGAACGGTGAGGTCCTCGGCGGCGACGATCTGCCAATGACCGTTGCGAAGTACCCAGGTATCGGTCCAGACATAGCGGCCGTGGCGCTGCTCCCCCGCCTGCTTCTCCCAGGACTCATCGCCCTGCGCCACGGCGGTATTGCCAAAGAATCGCACCTTGACGTGGTTCAGGTGATTCGAGACGAAGTCTTTGGCGGACTCGCGCGTATCGCGCATCGCCTCCTGTTTGTTGTATTGGGTGCCGTCCGGAGCGACTCCAATGAAATCGTCAGCGAGGACTTGTTCGACGATGGCGGTATCGCCTGAGGCCACGGCCAGCGCCCAGTCCCGCTCGGCGTCGGCGATGAGCTTTGCCGCATCGGGCAGATTTGGAGCCGCGGCACCGGCGGTGAGGGTAAGCACGGCGATAAGGGGAAGGATTCGTGGAAGCAATCGAGATGGTCTGGTCATGTGCGAAGGCCTCGCGGTGAGCGGTGTGGTCTTTGTCATCTTCGCAAAAAACGGGTGCGCACGGCAGGTCTATACTCAACATCTCGACTGAATAGATTGGGGGCGACGTTTTGATTGGATGGATCCCCTCCGTAGTGGGCTTGACAGGTTGCTTGCTAGTCTTCACCGGCGGTGCGCAGGCGGTCGAGTGCAGAAGCCAGCCGGTCGGTGCTGTGTCGTTCACCACGTGTCGAGTGGATTTGCACCGGGAGGCCCTGCATTTGTACTGGCGCGATGAGACCGGCACGCCGTATCGGCAGCTCTCCAGCTTGCGCGATTCGTTGGCAAAGCAGGGAAAGACGCTGGTGTTCGCGATGAATGCGGGTATTTACCAGGAAGATCTGACGCCGCTCGGTCTCTTCGTCGTCGATCATCACGAGTTGGTTCGACTCAATCGTCGGACCGGGTTCGGCAATTTCTATCAGCCGCCGAATGGAGTGTTCTTAGTGGAGGATACCGGTGCGCGGGTGGTGACGACGGATGAGTATGTGGATACCCAACCGCACCCGTGGCTCGCGACACAGTCGGGACCGATATTGGTTCACCAGGGACAATTGACGGACTCGCCGGTCATGAACGCACAATCAACCTCGCTCCGGGTCCGCAACGGGGTGTGCGCTCCCTCCCCTGACGTCGCGGTCTTCGTCATCAGTGACTCGCCGGTGACCTTTTATGCTTTTGCACAGTTCTTTCTCATGCAGTTGGGCTGCCGGGAAGCGCTGTACCTGGACGGGTCGATTTCCAGCCTCTATGCCCCGCAGCTAGGACGCGAGGATCGTGGCCGGAATTTGGGGCCGATGTTTGGGGTAACTGAGTGAGCCCACCATCAGACGGTCCCGGTGCAGCCGGCAGGCTTGTAGATTCTTTGGCGAGAGGCCGGGAATTTCAAGAGCGCGGCGGCCGGGCGGATCGGCCGGCGCAGCAGCTCGCCTCCGCAGTTGGGGCAGACGTTGCCCAATCGCTCTTCGGCGCAGCTCGCGCAGAAGGTGCACTCGAAGCTGCAGATGCGCGCTTCTAGCGAATCATTGGGTAGATCACGATTGCAGCATTCACAGTTGGGTCGCAGTTGCAGCATGCCGGCATCCTCGTTGTCTGCCCAAAGGCCGCCAACCCGCGAGCGATGGATGCCGCCCGCCGTCAGCCTTTCGGATTCGAATTCGCGGAACCGAAACGGTCGTACCAGTCATCCAGAGAAAGATTACTAGAGAGGCGGTCTGGAAGCACCTGTGACTGGTACTTAGGGATGCCTTTGAATCACTATGATGATGATCCTCCGCGTTACACATGGACCGGATCGCCTTGCACTGCCCGTCGCAGCGCGGCTTTCGCGAGCAAGCGCGTCGAATCGAGCGTCGGCAGTGGAGAATTCGAGTCGTTCATAAGCAACGGGATTTCGGTGCAGCCGAGTATCACAGCATCGCAGCCCTCGTCCCTCATTCGAGCCATGACGCTCTGAAATTTTGCGGCGGCTTCAGGCTTAATCACGCCGCACACCAATTCTTCCACGATGATGCGATTGATTTCGTCGCGGCCGGCATTTGTCGGGCGCACATAACTGAGGCCGCGCGCTTCAAGCTTTTCCGGATACACATGGCTGTCGATGAGCCAGCGCGTTCCAGTCAGACCGAGGCATCGGAAACCACGCTCGACGGCTTGCGCCGCGACGACCTCGGCGATGTGCAGCCACGGCAGCGGCGAGCGCGATTGCACGTCGGGCAGCGCGCGGTGGATGGTGTTGTCTGGGCAGATGAGAAAGTCGGCACCGATTTTGGCGAGCTTGTCCGCGGAGGCGAGCATTAATTCACCAACGCCCTGCCAGTCGTCGCGCTCGAGACATCTCATGTACTCGTTGAGCGAGTGCGTATGCATCGAGACCTCGGGATGAGCGTGGGGACCGAGCAGCTGCGCGCCTTCAGTGCAGATGGTGCGATAACACAGGGCTGCACCTTCGGCGGAGCAGGCGACGATACCGATGTGCTGTGGCATGACAACGAATTCCCACTGAAGGATGGCGAAAACAACATTTTAGGCGGAAATTCCAGCACTCGAACTCGATTTCCTTATCGCTCCCGGCATTCTCAACCTGGCCAAGGGCGGGAACGCATCGCTGTGCTTGGACGGCACGAAGGTTGGTGAAAGTCGAGTGGAAATTACGGCCCGTCACCGCACCCGGACCGGCAGCGTCTCGGCCGACAGCTGCACCTCGTCGCCCAGCCCGTAATAGTAAAATACCGGCCGCGAGACGAGCCGCAAGAACATGAACAGCCGGAAGCGGAATCGCTGGATCGGGCCCATTGATCGCGCCGGAAGCAGATTCTCGTGCGATACGTGGACGATCCACTGCCGGCGGTCGGTTGGCAGGTCAATCTCCATCAGGCGGGCCATGCCTTCGAGCGCCTGCTCCACATTGGGCTCCTCCATGAAGCCGAAGTTCAGTTCGACGCCGATGATGCTGCCACGCCTTCCGTCCTTGTCGAACACCGTGACCACATACCGGTCATCGTGAACATACGGGACCTTGCGGTGCGTGACCTGGACGAAGATCAGGTTGCGCGCCAGCACCCCATACCGGTCCCACAGCAATTGCAGCAGCGCCGGCGTGCGGTCCGATGGATCGTGCAGGGGCGTGGGGCTCATCAGCACCGCCGTTCGCTCCATGAAGAACCGGCTGCTTCGATGCAGTTGAATCAGCTCCGCGATTGTCATGGTCTCCTTTTTTGAGTAGGCGGCGAACGTCGCCTTGCGGCCCCAACGCCATGTGCCCATGACCAGGAACACCGCGGCGCCGATCGACAAGGGAACAAATCCGCCCTGCAGGAACTTGAGCGAGCTCGCCAGGAGGAAGGATCCGTTGATCGTCGTCAGGGTCCCCCAAAGCAAACCGGTCGCGACGGCGCCCCATCCCCAGCACAGCCTGGACACCGGAATCATCGCCAGCGAGGTGATCACCATCACTCCTGAAACCGCGAGTCCATAGGCTGCACCGAGCGCGGAGCTGGACCCGAACGTGATGACCAGAGCGATACATCCGGCATAGAGCGCCCAGTTGACGAACGGAATGTAGATCTGGCCGGCGTGAGCGTGATGGGTGTGCAGCTCCCGCATTCGCGGAAACAGCCCCAGGCCCGTGGCCTGCGAGGCGAGCGAGAAGGCGCCGGAAATGAGCGCCTGCGATGCAATGACCGTCGCAGCCGTCGCCAGCAGAATCATGGGGTAAAGCAGCCCCGGCGGGACGAGGTTGTAGAAGATCTTGCCGCCGACGATCGGCGCACCGCTCAGCAGGTAGGCGCCTTGACCCAGGTAGTTGAGCAGCAGAGCCGGATACACCAGCGTAAACCAGCTGATGCGGATCGGAAGCATCCCGAAGTGCCCCAAGTCGGCATACATCGCCTCGCCGCCGGTCACCACCAGCATCAAGGCGCCCAGCACCAGGAGCGCCTGGTACAGCCCGACGTGCCCGAGAAACATGAGGCCGAGGAGCGGGTTGAATGCCTGCAGAATCTCCGTGTGATGTGCGATTTGATGAACCCCGAGCACGGCAATCACGATGAACCAGACGGTCAGAATCGGTCCGAACACTCTGCCGATTCCGGAGGTACCCTTGACCTGCACCGCGAACAGCGCCGTGAGCAGCAGCGCCGTCACGGGAATCACGGCGCGGCTGAGCGCCGGCGTCGCGACGCCAAGCCCTTCCACGGCCGCCAGAACGCTGATCGCGGGCGTGATGATGCCGTCGCCGAACAGCAGCCCCGCCCCGAGCATCAGCGACCACAGGAAGATCACGACGCCGCGGCGCTTGTGGCCATGAAGCAGTCCGTAAAGCGCGAACACGCCGCCCTCGCCGTCATTCTGCGCCCGCAACACGAAGATGGCGTACTTGATCGCGACGATGACCGTGATCGTCCAGATCACGAGGGAAATGCCGCCGAGCACGTTCTCCCGGGACAGAGGTACGCCGCCGTGGCTCAGGAAGAGCTGGTCCAAGGCGTACAGCGGCGAGGTGCCGATGTCGCCGTACACGATTCCCGCCGCTGCGATCGACAATGCCGCGACGCTGCCGTGCGGCGCATGGGTGCCCCGACTAGTCATGATAGAAGCACTGCGCAACACCTCCCGATTTCCGGCTGCGTCGACTATATCAGCCCGCGTATCGCTTCAGAGCCGGCAGCGCTCATTGCGCAGCGGAGTGCAGTATGGGTATGGTGCGGTCCACTCACTGGAGGAGCAGTGCAATGTTTCCGGTCACCGACCATGTGGTGAAGACAGCGCGACACACGAGTTTCTACCTTGCGTGCGGCGCCCCGGATGCGCCGCTGATCGTATTCGTGCACGGTTGGCCGGAACTGTCGATCAGCTGGCGGCATCAGCTGCCATGCTTCGCGGCTCTCGGCTTTCGCGCCGTCGCGCCCGATATGCGCGGCTATGGACGCTCCACCGTTCATGCGCGGCGCGAGGATTACACGCTGGAGCAGATCACCGCCGACATGATCGAGCTGCTGGATGGTCTCGGCCGGGAAAAGGCGGTGTGGGTCGGACATGACTGGGGCAGTCCCGTCGTCTGGAGCATCGCGAGTCATCATCCGGACCGCTGCCACGGAGTCGCGAATCTGTGCGTGCCTTATTTTCCGAAGGGCTTCGGCCCGCGGGCGGTTGCCGATCTGATCGACCGCTCGATTTACCCCACCGGCGAATTTCCCGCCGGACAGTGGGAATATCAGCTGTTCTACCGCGAGAACTTTGAAAAAGCCCGCATGACATTCGAGGCGAACGTCGATGCGACGGTCAAGGCGCTGTTTCGCAAGGGCGATCCGGCCGGCAAAGGCAAACCATCCCGCACCGCCTACGTGCGCAGGGACGGCGGCTGGTTCGGCGGCCGATCCGCCGCGCCCGACCTGCCGCTCGACACCGATGTGCTGACTGAGGGTGAGCTCAGCGCCTATACTGCGGCGCTCACGCGCAACGGATTCTCCGGTCCGGATTCCTGGTACATGAACCCTGAAGCCAACGCAGCCTACGCCGAAACGTCGGTAAACGATGGCCGGCTCGATATGGCCGTGCTGTTTCTGCACGGCGAATACGATTACACGTGCGAGACGATTGCCTCGCGACTTGCCGAACCGATGCGCGCGGGCTGCGCCCATTTGACCGAGGTCGTGATTCGGGCCGGCCATTGGATGGCGCAGGAAAATCCCGGGGCGGTCAACCGGGCCCTGGCGGGATGGATCAGCAGGGAATTGCCGTCCGTCTGGCGCACATGGCCTCCCTGACTGAAGCATCTGCTGCGCCGTCGCTGCGCGAACGGAGGGGCGTCTATGCATGGTACGTGCTCGGCGTGCTCTTCCTCGTATACGTACTGAACTTCATCGATCGCAGCATCCTTTCGATTCTGGCGCAGGACATCAAGGCCGATCTGCACCTCGGTGATGCGCAGCTGGGCTTCCTCTATGGCACGGCATTCGCGGTCTTCTACGCGCTGTTCGGCATTCCGCTCGGTCGCCTGGCCGATAGCTGGTACCGCGGCCGGCTGATTGCCGCGGGGCTCGCAGTATGGTCGGCCATGACCGCCCTGTCGGGTCTCGCGGGCTCGTACGGGCAGCTGGCGTGCGCACGCATTGGCGTCGGCGTCGGCGAGGCGAGCGCCTCGCCGGCGGCCTACTCGCTGCTCGCCGACTACTTTCCAGTCCGGCGCCGAGCACTCGTGCTGTCCATCTATACCTCGGGGCTGTACGTCGGCGCCGGACTCAGCCTGCCGCTCGGCGGATGGATCGACCATGCGTGGAACCGCAGCTACGCGCACGGCACCGCGCCGCTCGGCCTCGCCGGTTGGCAGGCGGCGTTTCTCGCGGTCGGCCTGCCGGGCCTGCTTCTTGCCCTGTGGGTGCTCACGCTGTGCGAACCCGCACGCGGCCTCGCCGACGGGCACCCGGCGCCGGTGGTGCGGCCCGGCGCGTGGCGCACATTCGCTCTTGAGCTGGCCGCGATACTGCCGCCCTTTACACTGTGGAGCGTCGCGCGATTTCCAGGCGCCCTGCGACGCAACCTGCTGCAGCTCGGCGTGATCACGGTGGCCGCCGCGTGTCTCGCTCGGCTGACGGGCGACTCATTGCAATGGTGCACCATCGGGCTCGGCGCTTACGCCGTGGCTTCCTGGACGCAGATGCTCCATGCGACCGACCGGCCGACTTTCGCGCTGCTCGTTGGCACGCGTGCAATCGCGCTGTCGCTCTGCGGATTCGGCGCAATCGCCTACGTCTCCTACTCGCTTTCTCTGTGGAGCCCGCCTTACGCGATGCGCACTTTTGGCCTCCGCGCAGACGTCGCGGGTCTGATGCTCGGAGTGCCGGGAGCATTCGTCTCGGCGGCCAGCTGCCTGACCGGCGGATATCTGGCCGACGCGTGGAAGCGGCGCGATCCGCGCGGGCGTCTGTTCGTCTGTATGCTGGCGGCCGTTCTGCCGGGGCCGCTGCTGTTTGCCGCGCTGGTCGCCACGGATGTGCGGGTTTTCTACCTCACCTATCCGCTCGTCGTGTTCGCTGCATATCTCTGGGTGGGGCCGGCAATTGCCGCCCTACAGGATTGCGTGCTGCCGCGCATGCGCGGTACCGCGGGGGCGATGGGTCTCCTCGCGGTTTCGATTCTCGGACTAGGGCTCGGCCCGTACTGCACCGGCAAGGTCGCGGCCCTGACGGGCTCGCTGCGCATGGGCATGATGAGCATGATCGCGGTCATGCCGCTGGCGCTGCTCCTGCTGTGGCTGTCGAGCCGGCACATCGGAGCCGCTGAAGACACCCGGGTGGCCCGGGCACGAGCCGCCGGCGAGCCTGCGCGGATCGGCTGAATGGGGTGGGCATTTATGATCGAACCGAATGCAGGAACGCGTGCATATGAAACCGCGCCTGCTCGTCGACATAGCGGAACTCGGCGCCGACCGGACACGCGCGCCGGGCGCGGCAGCCGCGCTCGCGGCATTCGGACCCCGCCGCACTCAGCACGTGATCGACACAGGACTCGAGGTCGAATGAACCGGAGCGGAACGCATGCACCGGACAGGATGACAGGCACGGTTTGACCGTACAGCTCGCACACGGATGAACGGATGGCGGGAAGGCCGGCAGCTCGATGCGTGCAGGCAGCACGAGCGCGCCGCGGTATGCGTGCCAGAGGCCCCACTTGGGATGGATCAGCAATCCGATCGGACTTTGATGCACAGACTCGCTGCGCGCCGCGAACCGCTGAAACGGCAGCGGCGCCGGCGATCCGTTCGGATACACGTCCAGCGCTCCGAGTTCATGGGCGAGCGCGCCGACAACCCGTCGGGACCAGCGGTCGAGCGGATTCGGCAAACCGTCGCTCGCTTCCGCGGAGCGCTGGAAAAGGGCCCATTGCACGCTGCCGGTAAAGCCCAGCAGGACGATGGTTCCGGCACTCATCGCCGGCAGCAGCTGGTCGAATTCCCCGGCCTCAGGATGAAACGCGCCGCGGACCGCCAGGCCGAGCGAATTCGCGCGCCGACAAAGCGCGTCGAAGGCCCGCGAAACGCCGGTGCCGGTATGGTTCATGACCCGTGACGCTCGCAGCTGCGAGGGTTGCCGGGGCATCATAGCGCCAGTCATGCTAGAGATTCTCAATCCGGCGACTCTGGAGCCGCTCGGCACGGTGCCGGACTGCGGGCCTGGCGACGTCGCGCGCGCCGTGGCTGCGGCACGCGCCGCACAATCCGATTGGCGAAACGCGGCCCAGGCGGATCGGGCGGCGCTGCTGATCGAGATCGCTGCCGGGATCCGCGCCCGCGAGGGCGAACTGGCGACCCTCCTGACGCGCGAGACGGGCAAGCCGCTGTGCGAATCGGTCGATTGCATCGATGCGGCCGTCGCCGTGTTCCAGGCCTGTGCGGCGCAGGCGCAGACCCGGCATCACGCCGGCTCGCCGGGCTGGCAGCCCGCCGGCGTCGTCGCCGCGATCATGCCGTTCAATTTTCCGCTGCTGCTGATGGCCTGCGCGGTCGCACCCGCGCTCGCGGCGGGCCAGACGGTGGTCTGCAAGCCGCCGCACCAAAACCCGCTCGCGAGCCTCAAGCTCGCTGAAGTCTTCGGCGCCCTGCCTGCCGGCGTGGTCAACGTCGTCACCGGCGGGCCGCAGACCGGCCGCGCGCTCGTCGATCACCCCGATGTCAGCGTGGTGAGCTTTACCGGCTCCGCCGCGGTCGGACGCGGCATCGCGTCGGCGGCAGCGCACAAACGGGTCGAGCTCGAGCTCGGCGGCGTCGACTCACTCATCGTCTGCGGAGACGCCGACCTCGACGTCAGCGTACCGGGCATCGCCTGGGCCCGCCTCTGGAACGGGGGGCAGGTTTGCACTTCGGGCAAGCACATCTACGTCGAGCGCTCGATCCTCGACGAGTTCGTGGAGCGCATGCATCACTGCGTGGGCTTTCTCGACGTCGACGATCCGATGAAGCCGGCGACGGATCTCGGACCGCTGATCTCGCTCGAGGCCGCGCACCGCGTGGAAGACCAGGTCGGGCGCTCGCTGCGCGGCGGCGCAACTCTCATTCTCGGCGGCCGGCGATTCCGCCCGTCTGGCCTGCCCGGCCATTTTTTCCAGCCGACGATCCTGTCGAATGTCCGTCCGGGCGGCGTCCCCACCCGCGAGGAGATCCTGGGCCCCGTGATCACCATCACCCCGGTGGCGGACGCCGCGGAAGCGCTGCGGTTGGCCGGCGAATCCGCCGGTGAGCCAGGGTCCGTATTCGGCGTCTCGATCTTTACGCGAGATGCGCAGGGAGCGATGCGGGCGGCGGAGTCGTACAAAACGGGCACTATCCGGATCAACGACCCGGCGACCGGCGCGCGGGCATTCAGCGGTATGCGCCATGGCGGCATCCGCCGGGCGCTGGCCGGCGACCAGGCGGTTCATCTCGGCGAGCAGGCGGTTCATCTCGGCGAGGTGATGGAGCGCAAGCCCTGGTGGTTTCCCTACCGCGATCGCCCGCAGCGGCGAACGTGAAGTTGACGTTACGCACCATGGCTTCTACAGCCGGTAGTCCTGCTGCTCGCGGGCGTAGCGAATGAAGTATTCCAGCGACTCGACGTTCGCCATGGCCGCGCGATTCGCGGCCTTCTCGACCGGCACGCCCATCAGAATCCGCCGCACCGGCACCTCCATTTTCTTCCCGGTCAGGGTGTACGGTATCGCAGCCACCTGATAAATCTTGTCCGGCACGTGCCGCGCCGAATAGGCCTTGCGCATGCGGGCGCGCACCTTCTCCACCATCGTCTCGTCCAGCTCGAGCCCGTCGTGCAGCTTGACGAACAGCGGCATGAAAAAACCGCCGTCCTTGAGGTCGAGATTGACGATCAGCGCATCCTCGATCTCCGGCACCTCGGTCAGCGCGCGATAGACCTCCGCCGTGCCAATGCGCACGCCGTGCCTGTTCAAGGTCGCATCCGAGCGCCCCAGCACGAAGCAGCCGCCGCGCCGGTTCACCTTGAAGAAATCGCCGTGCCGCCACACGCCGGGATATTGATCGAAATACGACTCCCGGTAGCGCGTGCCGTCGGCATCGTTCCAGAACCCGACCGGCATCGATGGCACGGGCTTGGTGATGACCAGCTCGCCGACCTCGTCGATGACCGCCTGCCCCAGCTCGTTGAACGCGTAGGCCGCCATGCCGAGCTGGCGCCCCTGGATCTCCCCGGCATACAGCGGCAGGAGGACGATGCCGCCGACGATCCCCGCGCACAGATCGGTGCCGCCGCTGCCCGAGTGCGCCCAGATGTCGCACTTCACGCTGCGATAAAACCACGCCATGCATTCGGCGGTGACCGGCGAGCCTGCCAGCATCACGGATTTCAGGCGCGACAAATCGAACCGATCCTTCGGCACGATGCCCGCCTTCTCAAGGATGCTGACATAGGTCGGGCTCGCACCGAAGAAACTGGCGCCCGTGCGCTCCACCATGGCCCACAGCACGTCCGGTTCCGGGTACGCCGGATTGCCGTCGTACAGCACGGGGATCACGTCGACCAGGAGCGCGCTCACCAGAAAATTCCACATCATCCAGCCGGTGGTCGTGAAGAAGAACATGCGCTCGCCGGAATGCACGTCCATGTGAAACCTGAGCGACTTGATCTGCTCCAGAACCATGCCGCCGTGGCAATGGATGATCGGCTTCGGCAGACCGGTGGTACCGGAGGAGAACAGGATCCACAAGGGGTGCGCGAACGGCACCTGCTCGAAGCGGAACGACTCGCGCGCAATGTCGGGGCCCGAGAGCGCGTCCTCCCAGAACAGCGTATGCGCCGTCAACGGCGTGTCGTTCGCAGGCTCCAGGTGCCGCAGATAAACGACCTGCTCCACCGTCGGCAGTGATTTTAAAATGGCCTTGAGTTCCGGCCGGCGATCGAAGAGCTTGCCGCCGTAGTAATAGCCGTCCACGCAAAACGCCAGCTTCGGCGACAGCTGCCCGAACCGGTCGACCACGCCGCGCGGTCCGAAATCCGGTCCGCAGCTGGCCCAGATGCCGCCGATGCTGACCGTCGCCAGCATCGCGATGACCGCCTCCGGAGAATTCGGCAGATACGCGATCACGCGATCGCCGGGCGCGACCCCCAGCGCGCGCAATCGGGTCGCGAGTCTGCGCACCTGCCCTCCCAGATCGGCCCAGGAGAGCTCCCTCAGGCTGCACCGCTCGCTCAAGTACATGAGCGCCACGGCGCCGTCGCGCTCATGACGCAGGGCATGTTCCGCATAGTTCAGGCTCGCTCCGGGAAACCATTCGGCGCCCGGCATCATGCGCGAACCAAGCACGCGCTCGTACGGCCGAGAGGCGCGCACATCGAAGTATTCCCACAGCGAGCCCCAAAATGCGTCCTGCTCGTCGATCGACCATTGCCACAGCGCGGTGTACGAATCGAAGCGGCGGCCGCGCGCATCGAGCCATTGCAAATAATGCGTCAAATGAGCCTGCGCCAGCCGCTCGGCGCTCGGCGTCCACAGCAAATCGCCCTCGTTGACCTTGGTCATCACAGCGCTCCGCACTCCTTACCGCCCGTTCCAATCGGCACCTCGGCCCCGGGCCGACGCGTGAAGCACAGCGCCACGGCGCCGACGAAGCACCAGGCCGCGAGAAAATAGAACGTGGCGCCGTAGCCGATGCCCTGATCGAAGAGGCGGCCGGCCACCTTTGGCGCGATCGCCGACAGCGTCGTGTTGATGGCGACGGCGAGTCCGGCGAGCGAAGCGAACGCGCGAGTGCCGAAGTAATTGCTCAACACCGACATCAGGCAAACCAGGCCGCCGCCGAAACCGATGCCCAGGCAAATCGCGAACAGGATCACCTGCCACAGCGCCCGCGCGTCGACGATGACCAGCAGCCCCACCGCGAACACGGCCATGAACAGCGCAAAGATATAGCGCGGGTCGATACGGTCGCCCAGCGTCGCGAGAATCACCTTGCCGATGAGACCCGACACCGTCATCACGCCGACTGCCCAGGCGCCGACGCGCGCAGAGTGGCCGAGATCCTGCAGGTGCACCACTCCGTGCGCCAGGAACAGCGTATAGCCGCCGCTGCAGCCTATCAGCGAGGTCAGGAGCACCCAGTACGTGGCGTTGCGGGCGGCGTCGCGGAAGCTCCATTCTCGGCGCGTGACGAACCACGGCCGCGAGTCCGGCGCAGCTGCGCCATCGGCCGCGGGCGGGGCGAAGCCGTCCGCAACCTGGCCCATGTCTTCGGGCCGCTCGCGTACGAAGACCAGGGCGATGCACATCGCTCCGGCGGAGAGGGTCCCGAGCAGCCACCATCCCGCACGCCAGGTTCCGCTCGCCTCGATCAGCCTGTTGAGCAGCGGCGCCGCCACGAAGCCGCCGATGGCGCCCGCCGAGTACAGCACCGACAGCGCCAGGGACCGGCGTCGCACGAACCAGCGCGCCAATCCCGCCTGCGAGGCCAGAGCCGCGCCCGTAGCCACCCCCGCGCCGACCAGCAGGCCGAAGCAGAGCATCGCGCCGAGCGCGCCCGTGACCACCGTGGCCATCAGCAGCGAGCCAGCGATGATGAGCGAACTGCCCAGCACCAGTGTTTTGCGCACACCGAAGTGATTGACGCTCATCGCCACCAGCGGACCCGGCAGTCCGGACATGATCATGTACACCGAAAACATGTTGCCCAGGGCCTCGCGATGCAATCCGGCGGCCTTGGCCATGGCGGCATTGATGACCGCCGGCCCGTAAGCCGGGAAGCCCAGATTGAGGAACATGACTCCCCACAGAGCCGCGAGCATGGTCCAACCGTAAAAGCGATGCTTAGCCAAGCGGCGTCCCCGACAGCGTGGCGCGGCCGCGAATCAGATCGGCCGCCTTTTCGGCGATCATGATGACAGGTGCATTGGTGTTTCCGCCAATGATGTTCGGCAGGACGGATGCGTCCGCGATGCGAAGACCCTCGATGCCGCGAACTCGCAGCTGCGCGTCCACCACGGCGCCGTCGCCGGCCCCCATCGCGCAGGTCCCGACCGGATGCATGGCCGTGCGCACGTTCGCGCGCACGAACGCGTCGAGCGCCTCATCGCTCTCGACGGCCTCGCCCGGGACGATCTCCTCGCGCACCAGTTGCTGCGCCGCCGGCGTCGCAAAATAGCGCCGCACGAAGCGGATGATGCGGCGGAACGCCTCCCGGTCTTCCGGAGCCTGCAGCAGGTTGAGCAGAATGCGCGGCGCCGCCGTCGGATCGCCGGAACGCAGCGACACCGAACCGCGGCTCGCCGGATGAAGCAGCACGCTCGCGGCCGAAAACACGTGCCCGGCCCCGGCGCGCCAGCCGGGGAACCACGGTCGCGCCATCATCGACACCGGACTCACCAGCATCTGCAGGTCCGGCCGATCGAGGCCGGCCTCGGTGCGCACGAACCCCTGAGCCGACACCGGCAGGCCGGCAACGGCTCCCGTGCGAAACAGCAGCCAGCGCAGCACGGCGAACGCCAGCCGGTCGGCCCGCAATCGAGAGTCGAACGTGATCGCGCCGCGTGCTCGATAGATCATGGCGATCGATTGGTGTTCCTGCAGATTGGCGCCGACGCCGGGCAGATCATGGACCACCCGAATACCGTGCGGCTCGATTCCGCGCGACGGCCCTACGCCCGAGAGCAGCAGCAGTTGCGGAGAGTTGAACGCGCCGGCTGCGAGCACGATTTCGCCGCCGCAGTGAAGCTGCTGCACTCTGCCTCGCACGCCGTACTCGACCGCACGCGCACGCGACCCGTGAATCAGCAGCCGGTGCGCCAGCGCATCGGTGATCACGGTCAAGTTCGGCCGGCCCAGCGCCGGGCGCAGGAAGCGCGCTGAAGTGCTGGCGCGCTCGCCGCGGTGCACGGTGAAGTCCGGCACCGCGAATCCCTCCGCCTGCGCTCCATGGAAATCGTCGAGCTGCGCACAGCCCAAGTCCCTGGCGGCCGCCATGAGGCGCGGATAGATGAACGCATCCGGCACGTGCCGGGAAACCGTCAACGGGCCGTCGCCGCCGTGATACGCGGACTCGCCGCGCCAATTGCGCTCCGAACGGCGAAAGTACGGCAGCACGTCGGCGAAACTCCAGCCTTCGAGCCCCGCCTTGGCCCAATCGTCGTAGTCGGCCGCGCAGCCTCGCGAATACATCATGCCGTTGACCGAGGCCGAACCGCCCAGCACCTTGCCGCGCGGCGCCGGCACAACTCGTCCGTCGGCATGCGGCTCGGGTTCCGAGACGAACCCCCAGCTGACGGCGGGGTCCATGAACGTGTCGCGCCAGGCGAGAGGCATGCGCATGCTCAGGCGTCCGGCGTCGGAGGCGCCGGCCTCGAGCAGCACGACTCGCACGCGCGGATCCTCCGAGAGGCGCGCGGCCAGCACGCAGCCGGCGGACCCGCCGCCGATGACGATGTAGTCGGCTCCGGTCATAGCACGGCGTAATACCGAAACAATGTGTGGTCGGGTGCCGAGTGGCGCTCGCCGCCGCCCACGATCACGGTGCGATTGAGCCAGTCGTGGGGCCCTTCAGGAGCCCGAAAATACGGGGTGCAGCGAAAATAACCGGTAGCGGCGGGATTGGCCGGTGCGCGTGCGGCATCTGCCGCGGAGCGCGCACCGTACACGTAGCCCATGTTGCGGATGTAGATCCTGGCGCCGTCGTCGGCCTCGAGCACGTAATGCGCGTTGAGCTCCACGACTCCGTCGCTGCGCACGATCGGCCAGTCGGCGCCGCTGTAGTCAAGCACCGTGCCGTTGAGCCGCGGTCCGCTCACCTGACCGCTCTTCACGGACGTGTACGCCTGCTTCTGCCCACCCGGCATCGGATCGAAAATCAGCCGCTGATGGAAGTCGATGCGAATGTCAAAAACGTGCTCGAGCACGAGGTTGAGTTTGCTGACCGGCTCGCTCCAAGGGGGTGTCGACATAGGTGCTCCGCAATTGAGGCCGGGATTAACAGGGCGCCCCGGCGCTGCGCGCGTGATCCGGGGCGACCGTGCGGCCGAGGATCAGATCGGCCGCCTTTTCGGCGATCATGATCACCGCGGCATTGGTGTTCCCGCCGGGCACGGTCGGCATCACCGAGGCGTCGACCACGCGCAGGCCCGCGATTCCGCGCACCCGCAACTGCGGATCGAGCACGGCGTGTTCGCCCCGGCCCATCGCGCACGTGCCCACCGGGTGCTGCGTGACCGCCGCGTGCGCGCGGATGTACGCGTTCAAATCGGCGTCCGACTCGATGCCGGCTCCCGGAGCTGTTTCCCGTGCGATGAGAGCGGACTGCGGCGGCGTGGCGTAAATTCGCCGCGCCAGCCGCACACCGCGGCGTGCGGTCGCAAGATCCGCCTCGGTCGCGAGCACGTTCAGCCGGATGCGCGGCTTGTCCTGCGGCTGCGCGGAGCGCAGGGTGACGCGGCCGCGCGACTCCGGGTGCAGCACCACCGCATCGGCCGTGACGCGATGCTCCTGGCGCGGACCGATGAGCGGCCACCAGATCTTCGCATCCATCCGCACCGGATTGCACATGAGCTGAATGTCGGGCTGCGAGAGCTTGGGATCGGTGCGCACGACGATATTGCAGCTGTTGATCTGCGTCGCGCACGGGCCGGTGCCGAACAGCAGCCAGCGCAGCACGGAGCGCGCGATGCGATCGGCTCGCAGTTCGCCCAGGAACGAGACGTCGCCGCGGGTTGCAAACTCGATCGGCACGCGCGCGTGCTCCGACAGGTTGCCGCCGACCCCCGCAAGATCGGCACGCACGCTGATCCCGTGTGCACGCAATTCATCGGCGGGACCGATGCCGGACAGCATCAGCAGCTGCGGTGAATTGAACGCGCCGCCGCACAGGATCACCTCGCGGGTCGCGCGCGCTTCGACGCTGCGCTCGTCCTGCCGGTATTCGATGCCGCTCGCCGCGCCGTGCTCGATGCGCACCCGCGTCACCAGCGCGCCGGTGGCCAGCGCGAGGTTCGGGCGATGCAGCGCCGGGCGCAGGTAGACACGCGAGGTGCTCGCGCGCCGCCCGCGCGCATCCACCGTGATCTCGCCGTGTGCGAAACCCTCTTCGCACTCGCCATGGATGTCGTCGGTGATCGAAAATCCGGCCGCCGCCGCGCTCTGCATCAGCGGCTCATGCAGCAGGCGCCGGGTGTCGATCGCCGCCACCTGCAGCGGTCCATCGCCGCCATGCCAGCGGCCGGCGCCGCGCCAGCTGCTTTCCAGGCGCTTGAAATACGGCAGCACGTCCGCGTAGCTCCAACCGGCGCAACCCATGGCGGCCCACGCGTCGAAATCGGTGGAATGTCCGCGCATGAAGAACATGCCGTTGATCGAGGAGGAGCCCCCGAGGACCTTGCCGCGCGGCAGCCACAGCGAGCGGCCGTCGAGCGTGTGCTCCGGTTCGCTGGTGTAGCCCCAGGACAGCGCCGGATCGAACACCGCGCGCAGGAAGCCCAAGGGCATCTTGATCAAGAAGCGGTCGTCCGAGCCGCCGGCCTCGACCAGCAGCACCCGCACGCCGGTTTCGGCACTCAATCGATTCGCCAGCACGCAGCCGGCGGATCCGGCGCCGACGATGACGTAGTCGAAGGATTCCACCCGCGGGCCCTCAACCCAGGCCGACGGTCACCGACTTGATTTCGGTGTAGATTTCCGTGCCTTCTCGGCCGTTTTCTCTGCCCCAACCGGACTGCTTGTAGCCGCCGAGCGGCAGCGCCGGATCGACCGAACCCGGCGTATTGATGCGCACCGAACCCGCCTTGATGCGCCGTGCGAGGCGATGCGCGACGCTGATGTCGCGCGTCCAGATGCTGGCCGCCAGGCCGTATTCCGTGTCGTTGGCCATGCGCGCGATGGCATCGACGTCGCTGTCCGCGAACGACATGGCGCACAGGACCGGGCCGAAAATCTCCTCGCGCACCACTCTCATCCGGGCGGTCGCGCCGGCAAGCACCGTCGGTTCGACGAAAAACCCGGGACCCGGAATCTGGCCTCCGCCGGTCAAAACACGTGCGCCGTCCTCGATTCCCGCGCGCACGTAGCCCGTCACCCGCTTCCGCTGCTCCTCGGAGACGAGGGGACCCATGTCGGTCGCCGGGTCCGTCCCGGCGCCGACCCGCAGGGCCCGCGCCCGTTCCACCACGCCCTCCACGACTTGATCGAAGATCCGCTCATGGACGAACAGCCGCGAGCCCGCCGCGCAGACCTGTCCGGTGTTCATGAAGATTCCGCGCGCAGCCACTTCGGTGGCCGGGCCGAGCGCCGCGTCCGGAAAAATGATCACCGGCGATTTACCGCCGAGCTCCAATGTCACGCGCTTCAAGTTTCCGGCGCACGCCCGCAGGATTTCCTTGCCCACCAGCGTCGACCCGGTAAACGCGATCTTATCCACTCCCGGATGCGCGACCAGCGCCCGGCCGGCGGTCTCGCCGTAGCCGGTGATGATGTTGACCACGCCCGGAGGAAACCCCGCCTCCAAAATCAGTTCGCCCAGGCGTACGGTGCTGAGGGGCGTCTGTTCGGCCGGCTTCAATACCACGGTGCAGCCCACCGCCACCGCGGGCGCGATTTTCGCCACCGCCATGGCGAGCGGAAAATTCCACGGGACGATCTGCCCGACCACCCCCACCGGCTCGCGCAGCGTGTAGGCGTGCCACTCCCCTGGCACGCTCAGATTGATCGTCTCGCCGCCGATCTTGCTGGCCCAGCCGGCGTGATAGCGCAGACTCTCCGCGGCGCCGTAAGCGGCAACCATGCGCGCCATGCGAAACGGCATGCCGTTGTCGAGGGTTTCGAGCAGGGCGAGCTCATCGCCGTTCGCCTCGATCAGGTCGGCCAGACGCAGCAGCAGGCGGGCCCGCGCCGCAGGCATCGAATTGCTCCACGCCGGCGATTCGAAGGCTGCGCGCGCAGCCGCCACCGCCGCGTCGACGTCGGCGGCGTCTCCCGCAGCGGCGCGTGCGAATTCGCGCCCCGTCGCCGGATCGATGACTTCGAAGGAGGCTCCAGACGCCGCGGGCCGCCAGCGGCCGGCGATCAGCAGCTCGCGCGGATGCTGGGTGAATGCCCGCACTCGCGCGGCTGTCTCATCGGATATCAGCTGGGCATTCATGCGCCTACTGCTCCTCGCCCCAGACGTCGCGCGCGACTCGAACCACCAGCTCGAGCTTGCGCCATTGCTCCTCTTCGGAGACCGCGTTGCCGTGATGGGTGCTCGAGAATCCGCATTGCGGCGACAGGCACAGGCGGTCCAGCGGCACGTACGCGGCCGCGGCATCGATGCGCCTCTTGATCTCTTCGTCGTTTTCGATGGCGCCTTCCTTCGTCGTCACCAGCCCGAGCACGACCTTTTTCCCGGCGGGCAGATAGCGCAGCGGCTCGAACGAGCCGGCTCGTGCAGAATCGAACTCCATGAAGAATCCGTCGACATCGGCCGAGAACATGGCCTCCGCCACGCTCTCGTAGCCGCCCTCGGCGACCCATGAGCTCTTGAAATTGCCGCGGCAGGTATGCATCGTGATCGTCATTCCCGCCGGGCGGTCACTCAGCGCCGCATTGATGGCGCCCGTATAGGTGCGGGGCAGCGAATCCGGATCGTCGCCGTTGCGGCGGCATCCCTCGCGGAACTTCGCGTCGCACATATATGCGAACGACACGTCATCGAGCTGCAGGTAGGTGCAGCCCCGATCCGCCAAAAAGCGGATGGCACGCCGGTAGGCGAGCGCGACATCGTGCCAGAACTCGGCAATCTCCGGATATATCTCACTCGACACCGCAGTGCGACCGCCGCGCAGGTAGAGCATGGAGGGCGAGGGAATGGTCATTTTGGCGGTCTGCGTCGTCGCCTGTTTGAGGAACGCGAAAGCGTCGGCCATGATCGGCTGCGTGCAGCCGATTTCTCCGGTCACGGTGGCGATCGGCGGCTGCTCTTCGGTGCCGCCGAAGCGGCTCTGACCCGGCATTGCGACGATGCTGACGCCGTCGAGCTGCCGCAGAAAATCGATGTGCCAGTAATCACGCCGCAGCTCGCCATCGGTGATCGAGCGCAGGCCAGTCGCCTCTTGCCGCCGGACGATGGCGCGGATGCAATCGTCTTCTATCTGCCGCAATGCATCTGCGGACATCCCCCCCTGCTTGAATTGCGCGCGCGCGTCCGCCAGCTTGCGCGGCCGCAGCAGACTGCCGACCTGGTCGGCGCGAAATGGCGGTTTCATGGCGATGACTCCTCAGCCGCCGAAGGTCCGCAGGAATTCGGGCACCTTGTTGGGCATCGCGAGCGCCGCCTTGACGGCAGGCCGCTCATTCATCGCGTCGAGCCACGCGCACGCGAGCGGCGTCGCGCCCGGATTCATGATATCCGCAAACATGCGCGGCACACCGGCGACCATCGAATAGCTGTTCACGTCCGCGAGCGAATACGTCGAGCCGGCGAGCCAGCGGGATTTCGCCAGAATCTTCTCCATGCGCTCGATCGATACGACGAGCTTGCGTTTGGAATCCGCGAGCTGCGCCTCGGTGAAGGACTCGCCGGCAATGGTCGCCCACTTGTCGCGCTGCTCCTTCAGCGGGATTCGCCCGAGCACCTTGTCCAGCTCGTTCTTGCTCAAGCTCTGCGCGACGCGCCGCACCATCAAATGCCACCCCCACATGCTGAGCGCGGGGCAGAAGTACTCGTCCACGAACTTGCTCCAGGTGCGCATCTGCGCGCGCTCCACGGGATTCTCCGGCCGCAGCGGCACCTCCGGAAACACATCCTCGAGATACTCGTTGATCACCGTCGACTCAGTGATCACAGCGCCGTCGTGCACCAGCACGGGAACCTGCCCATTGGGGTTGAGCTTGACGAATTCGGGGCTGTGCTGCTCGAATCGCAAGAGATCGACGTAGTGGCTCACGAATTCGAGGCCCTTCTCTTTCAGGCACAGCAGGCACTTCATCGAATTCGCCAACGGCTCGGCATGATAGAGTTCCAGCATGCCCCCCATGTAGCCGGCGCAGCGCGCTTTACGCTCGACCCTCGGAGAATACGCGCTCTACCCAAAGCGCAACGCGCCGGCGCAAACGCGTATGTTGCCCCCTGATCTGCTAAGATAGCGGCCGTTACCGCCAGTACCGTGCATGCAGTTCCATCGCTTCGATCTCAACCTGTTGATTGCGCTCGATACGCTGCTGCGCGAGAAAAGCATTACGCGTGCCGCCGAGAAGGTCTTCGTGTCTCAGCCCGCGATGAGCGCGGCGCTGCACCGGCTGCGGGACTACTTCGGCGATCCGCTGCTGGTCCGCGTCGGCCGGGACATGGAACTGTCGCCGCGCGGACAATCGCTCGTCGAGCCGGTGCGCGAGGCTCTGCTGCTGATCCAGGCGACGCTGGGCACCCAGCCGAGCTTCACGGCAGCGACGACGCAGCGCGAGTTCACCCTGATCATGTCCGAGGAAGCGGTGCCCGACCTGCTGCCGGCCCTGCTGGAGCGCGTCTCGAGCGAGGCTCCCGGAATCCGCATCAACATCGAGCTGGTGACGCAGACGGCGCTGAGCCGGCTCGAATACGGCGACGTTGACCTGTGCCTGTGTCTCGACAGCCTGCGGCTGTTCGAAGCGCGCGCCTTTCCCGACACCCTGCGCAGCGTGCGCCTGCGTCCGGTGCGCTGGATCTGCGCCGTCGACCGCGATCATCCCTCCGTCGGCGACAACATCACCGCCGAGCAATATTTCTCGCTTCCCCACGTGTTCGGCCGTCCCAACGGCTATACGGCGTCGGCCGAGGAGCTGGTTCGCCGCCTGCTGGACATCAACTTGCAAGTGCACATCACGGTGCCGAGTCTGCTGCATCTGCCGCTGGTGCTGCGCGGCACCCGGTTGGTCGCCACGCTGCCTGAGCGGGTGGCGCGGATGGTCATCGCGGCCATGCCGATCAAGACCTTCCCGTTGCCGGTCGAGACCCCCACCATGCACGAAATCCTGCTGTGGCATAAGCGCAACGAATCGGATCCGGCTCACGCGTGGCTGCGCGAGCTTGTGGTTCGGCTCACGCAGAGCCGGCAGGAGCCCGGCGATGCCGGCGGCGACGATGCCGGCAGAGGCGATGTCGGGCGCGGCGATGCTGGCCGCCGCGACGCGCACGGCTAGTTCGCTGAACGGCGAAAAGCTGCTCTCGCTCGATACAGATTCTGCGGATGGCGCGCGGATGATGCGCTCTCATGGCTCATTTCCCTAACACACCGGGCTTCACCGGCACGTTGCGTCCCATGCGCTTCGAGGGCGACATTCACGATGTCGAGATCGAGGGCGCGCTGCCGGCGCAGCTCAACGGCACTTATCACCGGGTGCATCCGGATGCGCAGTTCCCGCCGATCTTCGACAACGATCAGTTTTTCAACGGTGACGGAATGATCGGGCTGTTTCACTTCCGCGGCGGCAAGATCGACTTCCGCCAGCGCTACGCGCAGACCGACAAATGGAAGCTGGAGCGCCGCGCCGAGCGCGCGCTGTTCGGCGCATATCGCAATCCGCTCACCGATGACGAATCCGTGCGCGGCAAGATTCGCGGCACCGCCAACACCAATGTCCTCGTGCACGCGGGACGACTGTTCGCTCTCAAAGAGGACAGTCCGGCCCTGCTGATGGATCCTCTGACGCTCGACACCGAGGGCTATACCGATTTCGGAGGCAAGATGCAGGGGCAGACCTTCTGCGCCCATCCGAAGATCGATCCGCTCACCGGCAACATGTGCGCGTTCGGCTACGCGGCCAAGGGTTTGTTGACGCGCGACTGCCATTACATGGAGATCAGCCCCACGGGGGAGCTGCTCCAGGAATCGTGGTTCGACGCGCCGTACTATTGCATGATGCACGACTTCGGCGTCACGCAGGACTACGCCGTGTTCCACGTCGTACCGATCGTGAGCTCCTGGGAGCGCCTGAACGCGGGTTTGCCGCACTTCGGATTCGACACCTCGTTGCCGGTGTATCTCGGCGTGCTGCCGCGCCACGGCGATGCGCGCGCCATGCGCTGGTTCAAGTCGCCGACCCTGTTTGCGAGCCACGTGATGAACGCCTTCAACGACGGCAGCCGCATCTTTTTCGACACGCCCGTGGCGAAGAACAACATGTTTCCCTTTTTTCCCGACGTGGGCGGCGCGCCGTTCAAACCGCTCGAGGCGATGAGCTTTCTCACGCGCTGGACGGTCGACATGGCCTCCTCGGGCGACGCCTTCGAAAAATCGGAACGCCTGACCGACCTGTTCGGCGAATTTCCGCGCATCGACGACCGTTACGCCACGCAGCCGCAGCGCCACGGCTGGCTGCTCGTATCCGATAGTCAAAAGCCGTTCGACGGGCCCGGGGGCCGCGCCTCGGGGCTGGTCATGAATTCGCTCGCGCACATCGATTTCACTGCAAACAAACAGACGACCTGGTGGGCGGGATCGCAGACCATCGTTCAGGAGCCCTGCTTCGTGCCGCGCACGCCGAGCGCGGCGGAAGGCGACGGCTACCTCGTCGCCGTACTCGACAACGTGGTGACGAACTACTCCGACCTCGGCATCTTCGATGCCAGTCGCATCGCCGAGGGCCCGCTCGCCCGTGCAAAACTGCCGTTCCGGCTGCGCTCCGGGCTGCACGGCAACTGGGCGGATGCCAGCCGCCTCGAGGAACCGACATGACCGCCCGCCGCTGCATCACCGTGCTGTACGCCAACACCCCCGGCGTGACGTTCGATTTCGACTACTATCGCGAGCATCACGCCGCCCTCATCAGGCGGCTGTACGGCGACGGCATCGCCAAGATCGAGCTGCGCCGCGGCATCGCGACCCCGGACGGCAAGCCGGTGCCGTATGTCGCCGTCATCAACATCTGGATAGGCTCGCAGCGCGCCTTCGACGAGGCGGCCTCGAAGCACGCGGCCACGCTCATCGCCGATGTTCCGAACTTCACCAACTCGATGCCGCAGATCCAGATCGACGAGATCGTCGAGTAGCGCCGGGGGCGCCCCCGGCGCGCCTATGAGAACGTCCTGCGCCACCACCACACGCCGCAATCGTCTCCTTCGCGCACCGCGCGTCCGATGCGCGTGAGATAGTTCAGATGGGCAATTGCCTCGCCGGTCGCCATTCCCAGCAGCCCGCTGCTGATGGGACGGGAAAACAGCGCTTCGAATACATCCACGGCACGCCTGGGCTCGCCCAGCAATTCTTCGAGGCGCGCCAACCCGCGTTGATGCGATTCAGTCAGCTCGCCGATGCGCTCGTGCAGTCCGCGGAAAGGACTGTTGTGCGCCGGCAGCACCAGCACATCGTCTGGAATGCGCGCTTTGAGCCTCGCCAGCGAGCTCACCCAATCGGCCAGCGGATTGGCGTCCGGTTCCAGGGGGTACACGGACACGTTCGAGGAGATCCGCGGCAGCACCTGGTCGCCGGAAATCAGTATCTTCAATTCCGGGCAGTAAAGACATGCATGTTCGGGAGAATGCCCGTTGCCGACGATCACGGACCACTGGTGAGCGCCCATGGTCAGCGTCTCGCCGTCCTCCAGTCGACGATAGGAGGCGGGCAGTGGGAAAATGAGCTCGCCGAACGAACCGAATTTCGCCCGATAGTGCTCGATTGCCGATGCGTCCCAGCCGGCCGAGCAATAGAACTCGATGCCGTCGGCCGGCGCCTCTCGGCCGGTATCGGCCGCCATCAGCCGGCAGGTGAGGTATTCCAAGCGCGTCATCCAAAGTCTGGCCTTGAAGCGCTCCGCCATCCATCCCGCCAAACCACAGTGATCGGGGTGCATGTGCGTAACCACCACCCTCGACACCGGCGCGCCTCCCAGCGGCCCGGCGAGCGCGGCCAGCCAAGCCTCAATCGTTTTCGCAGAATGCAGCCCCGTGTCCACGATCGACCAGCCGTCCTGCTCGGCGACGGCCCACACATTGATCCACGGCAGCGCGGCGAATAGCGGCATGCGCAGCCACATGACGCCCGGCGCGACGAGGACTGCGGACCCGTCGCCGACTTGCGGTTCAACCTCGAGTGGATAGGTGAGCAGGAGCAGTGTCCTCGAATTCGGATGCCTCGGGAAGTCTACCCGAGTTGCCCCGGCGAATCGGGGGCGTTCGCACGACCCCAGCCTGCCGCTGCGCTGGAGCGGCGGTCAGGCATCCTCGCTGTAGATGGGATTGGAGAGGATGAAGCGAATCGATTCGGCCCGCGCCTCGTCGATGGGCTCGTCGGGAATCGAGGCTTCGATTTTCGCGTGTCGCGCGCGCAATACGTCGCGGAATTCGGGGTGGCTGAGAATGTACAGCTGATTGCGCTTGATGCCGTCGAGCACGTAGCGTCCCGCCTGCACCGCTTCCATCGCCCAGTCCATGAAGTTGGTTTCCCCCGGGGGCGGCGGGGAGGGCGGCGCGTAGCCGCTGTCCTTGAATTGCTCCGGGCGCAGCGCCCCGCCCTCGCCGATGTTGGATTTGACCGTGCCGGGGCAGTAAACCGACACGCCGATATTGCGGCCGATCATATCGGTGCGCAGCGCTTCGCTCAGGCCCACCACCGCGAATTTGGTGGTGGTGTACAGGCCGACCGCCCCAAGCGCGGCGATGCCGCCCATCGAGGCCACATTGACGATGTGGGCCTCCTGTCCGCTCGCCAACATATCGGGCAGAAATGCGACCAGCGCGTTGACCACGCCGCCCACATTGACGTTCATGATCCAATCCCAGTCGCCGTACGTCGCCAACTCCATCGGCCCATGGATACCAACTCCGGCATTATTGACGAGCAGCTGCACCGCGCCGTACGCGCGCTCGATTTCCCGCTTGGCGGCGGCGAGGCCCGCACGGTCGGTGACGTCGAGCTTGATCGGATGGATCAGGAGCTGCGGCCGGGCGCGAAAGTACGCCATGGCCTGCTGCAAATGCTCCTCACGGCGATAGCTGAAGGCAACCTTCATTCGCTCCTCGGCGAGTACCTTGACGATGCCGAGGCCGATGCCGCTGCTGCCGCCGGTGACGAAGGCCACTTTGCCGCTCAAATCCTTCATGAACCGTACTCCGGTCGAATATCCGCGCGCGGCAAGGATCGCCCGCGCAGCAGGTCCGCGCCCTTCTCCGCGATCATGATGGCGGGCGCATTGGTGTTGCCGCCCGGCACATTGGGCATGACGGAGGCGTCGATGATGCGCAGCGCCTCCGTGCCTCGCACGCGCAGCGCCGCATCCACCACCGCCGCGGCGTCGGCATCGATTCCCATTTTGCACGTGCCCACCGCATGCTGCGTGATCGCTCCGGTATCGCGCACGAATTTTTCCAATTCGGCGTCCGATTGGACCTCGGCACCGGGCAGGATTTCACCCGCAGTGAAGTTCTTCAGCGGCTCCTGCTGATACACGCGGCGGATCGCCTTCAAACCGCGAATCGCCCGCTCGACGTCCGAGCGCTCCTTGAACAAGTTGAATACGATGCGCGGCGGATCCTTCGCGTCGGCGGAGCGCAAGGTCACTTCGCCGCGGCTGTCCTGCCTGATCATGGACACACCCACTCCGAGCGAATGCGTCGGTTGTTTGCCGATGAACGGGACCCACAGCTCGCGCGCGGCGACCTCCCCCGACATGCAGGTGAACTGCATGTCCGGCCGGTCCAGGCCCGCCTCGGTGCGGATGAACAGATTGCCCGCCGCGCCGTTGGTGGCGAATACGCCGGTGCCGAACAGCCCCCAGCGCAGCACCCAGGCGGTGGCCCGATCGATGCGCAGCTCACTGCGAAAGGCGCCCGGCCGCATCCGCCAGCCGACGAACATGAATGGATGCTCGACGAGATTCTTGCCGACGCCCGGCAGGTCGACGAGAGGCTTGATGCCGTGTTTGTTCAACTGGTCCGCGGGTCCGATGCCGGACAGCAGCAGCAGCTGTGCCGAGCCGTATACCCCGCCTGCGAGAATCACCTCGCGCGCGGCGGCGGCCGCCCGAGCTGCGCCGCGCTGCACGAAGTCGACGCCGACGGCGCGCCTGCCCTCGAACCGGACGCGGCTCGCCAGCGCTCGGGTTTCCAGCGTGAGATTCGGCCGGCGCAAGGCGGGCTTGAGAAATACCCGGGCGGTGGTGCCGCGCCGTCCGCGCGTCACGGTCATCTCGTTGCGCTGAAATCCCTCCGACTGCGCGCCGTGATAGTCGTCGGTGGCGGGGAATCCCGCGGCGATGCTCGCCGCGCGAATTTCCTCGTACAGCATGTTCGTGGCGGGTACGCAAACTTCCAGTTCGCCGGAGCCGCCGTGATAGACACCCTCGCCCAGCCAGCTATTTTCGGATTTGCGAAAGTACGGCAGCACATCGGCATAGCCCCAGCCGGCAAGGCCGAGCTTCGCCCAATCGTCGTAGTCGCGGCGGTGGCCCCGCGCGTAGACCATGCCGTTGATCATGGAGGATCCGCCCAGACCCTTGCCGCGTGGTATCTCGATGCGCCGGCCGTTCAGGCACGGCTCGGGCTCGCTCTCGAAATTCCAATTCAGGTCGCGGCGCACCACGTACTTGGGAAAGGCGACGGGCATGTCCTTGAACATCCCTGTCGCGGCCCCGCCGGCCTCCAGAACGAGAACCTTCACATCCGGGTCCTCGGTGAGGCGGTTGGCGAGGACGCAGCCCGCGGATCCCGCGCCGACGATCACATAATCGAATTTTCCCACCGAGGCGCTCGACACGAAGACGCTCCCGCCATCCCGCCACCGACCCCTTAGGGTGCACGTTTGCCCGCCACCCGATCAGCCAGGAGTGAACAGGCTTTCGCCTAATGCGGGTAGGGATTCTGACACATCGGGTTCGCTGCGAGTGCACTCGGGTTGCGGTCAGAGTCGATCGTCCCAGCCAATCTTGCGATGTAATCAACCGTTGATTTCGGAGGGATATGCCATGCGCGCCTATGAACTCACCGCCGGCGGCAGCTCCATCGACGCATTGCGCCGCTGCGAACGCCCGGATCCGGAGCCCGGGCCGACGCAGATTCTGGTTCGTATCCGAGCTGTTTCGCTGAATTACCGCGACCTCATGATCGCGCGCGGTCATTACATGGGCGGCCCCGTCGGCAGCAGTGTCATTCCGCTGTCCGACGGCGCGGGCGAGGTCATTGCCGCGGGGTCCGCAGCAACCCGCTTTCGCGTCGGCGAGCGCGTCGCCGGAACTTTTTTTCGCAACTGGATCGACGGCGGCCCGCCGCGGGCGCCTCTCGTCGCGCTCGGCGCACCGCCCGTCGACGGCGTCCTCGCCGAATACGCCGTCTTCGCCGAGCAAGATGCGGTCGCTGTTCCCGCTCATCTGTCGATTGAGGCCGCCGCGACGCTGCCTTGTGCGGCGGTGACTGCGTGGCGGGCGCTCGTCGACTTGGGCCGCGTCGCGCCGGGCGAAACCGTGCTGCTGATCGGCACCGGCGGCGTGTCCATCTTCGCGCTGCAATTTGCGCGGCTCGCGGGAGCGCGCGTGCTGATCACTTCGTCGAGCGATGAGAAGCTCAAGCGCGCACGCAGCCTTGGGGCGGACGGCTGCATCAATTACCGTACGAGCCCCGACTGGGAGCGCGAGGTCATGAAGCTCACCGATGGGCGCGGCGTGGATCACGTATTGGAGGTCGGCGGGTCGGGTACCTTGAGCCGGTCAATCGCGTCTGTCGCAGTCGGCGGGCGCATCGCCTTGATCGGCGTATTGACGGGCGTCGGCGACGCGGGCAGCCCCTATGGATTGCTCGGCAAACAGGCGGGTCTTCACGGCGTTTTCGTCGGCTCGCGCGGCCATTTCGAACGCATGAATGCTGCGATCGCCGTCAACCGGCTCGAGCCGATCGTCGACCGGACCTTCGCCTTCGACGAGGCCCCCGCCGCGTACCGCTATCTGGAGAGCGGGGCGCATTTTGGGAAAGTGGTGCTCCGCATTTGAGCGCCGAGACAACCGTACGCGATGCCGTCTATTCGCTGCTGCGCGAATTCGGGCTGACGACGGTCTTCGGCAATCCCGGTTCCACCGAGCTGCCGATGTTCCGCGAATTTCCGGCGGACTTTCGCTACGTGCTCGGCCTGCAGGAGTCGGTGGTGGTCGCGATGGCCGACGGCTTCGCACAAGCTCAAGGCGACGCCGCACTGATCAACCTGCACTCCGCCATCGGCGTCGGTCACGCGGTTGGCAGCATATTCACGGCCTACCGAAACCAGACGCCGCTGCTGATTACCGCCGGTCAGCAGGCGCGCTCCATCCTGCCGTTCGAGCCCTTCCTGTATTCCGAACAGGCCGCGCAGTTGCCCAAGCCGTACGTCAAATGGAGCTGCGAACCGGCGCGCGCAGCCGATGTGCCCGCCGCCATCGCACGCGCTTATTATGCCGCCATGCAGCCTCCGCGCGGCCCGACTTTCGTGTCGATACCGGTGGATGACTGGGATCGTCCGTGCGCCGCGCTCGCGGCGCGAACGGTCAGCCGCCGCGTCGCGGGCGATCCGGTGCTCCTGGCACGCGCCGCCGCGGCGCTGCGGGCGGCTCGGCGTCCCGTCATCGTGGTCGGCGCGTCGGTGGCGCGCGATGATGCCTGGGCTGAAGCCATCGCGCTCGCCGAGGAGCATCAGGCCGCAGTGTGGGTGAGCCCGATGTCCGCCCGCAACAGCTTTCCGGAGCGCCATCCGCTGTTCGCCGGGTTCCTGCCGGCCGATCGTGCAGCGATCGTCGCCCGCCTCGAGGGCTCCGATCTGATCGTGGTACTCGGCGCACCGGTTTTCACCTACCACGTGGAAGGAGTCGGGCCGCACGTTCCGCCGGGCGCGACTCTGATTCAGCTCACCGACGATCCCGCCGCCGCAGCGTGGTGCCCGGCCGGCACCTCCATCATCACGAATCTGAAATTGGGCATCGCTGCGCTGCTTGCCCATCCGCCGGCTACCACGCGTGCCGCGCCGATGATCGCTGCGCGCGCACCGCATCTGCCCCCCGACCGGCTGACTGACCGCTATCTGATGCAGCAGATCGCCGCTCTGCGCCCGGCAGGCAGCATCATCGTCGAGGAAGCGCCGAGCAGCCGCGGTGCCATGCATGATCACCTGCCGATGACCGAGCGCGGCGGCTTCCACACCTGCGCCAGCGGCGGTCTCGGCCATGGTCTTCCTGCGGCCGTCGGCGTCGCCCTGGCGCGCCCCGGCCGCAAGGTGATCGGTCTGCTCGGCGACGGCTCCGCCATGTACTCGATTCAGGGACTGTGGACCGCGGCGGAGCTCGGACTGCCCGTCGCCTTCATCATCGTCAACAATGCGAGCTATCGCGCGCTCGAGGAGTTCGGCCGGCACTTCAATATCGGTGAGCTGCCCGGCGTTCGGCTGCCGCATCTCGATTTTTGTGAGCTCGCCCGCGGTCAGGGAGTGGCGGGCATCCGCATCGAGCGCTGCGAGGATCTCGACGCGGCGCTGCTCAGGATTTTCGCAGCCGATGCGCCCATGCTGCTGGAGGTGCTCGTCAAATGAACACCGGATCGGCGCCGCTCAATCCGCCGCGCCGAGCGTCCAGCCGCCGTCGATCGAGATCTGCTGGCCGGTGAGGTAGGCGGAGGCCGGCGACGCGAGGAACAGCGCCAGCCCCTTGATGTCTTCGGGGAATCCCACGCGATGCATCGGAATCGACTTGCTCATGGCCTGTTGAACGGCTGCATGTTTGGCGTGGCCGCCGCCGATATTGGTGACGAAAAACCCCGGCGCAATGGCGTTGACCGTGATCTGGTAGGCAGCCAGTTCCTGTGCCACCGCGCGCATCAAGTGCGCGGCTCCGGCCTTGGCCGCCATGTAGGCTGCGCCGATGGCCGGTTCGCACTGGTATGCCGCCACGGAAGTCGTGACGATCATCCGGCCCGACCGCTGCGGCCGCATCAGCCGCGCACCGGCACGCAGCGTCGCGAATATCCCGTTCAGGTTGATGTCGATCACGCGGTTCCAGCGCTCGTCCGTGTAGCGCTCGAGCGACCCCTCCGGATTGCGCGGGCGCTCCGCCCCGGACCAATTGCCGAGGAAGCCCGGCCCCGAATCGATCCCTGCATTCGCAAAGACGACATCGAGGCGGCCATGCGCGGCGACCGCCGCATCGAACGCCCGCTCGATCGCCGCATGATCCCGCACATCGACGGCCTCGCCGCGCACCGTATAGCCGAGCGACCGCAACCGCCCGATTTCCTCCGTGATTCTTTCGGCATCCACATCAAGCAGGGTCACGCTGGCGCCGTTTTCCGCCAAGGCTTCGGCATAGGCGAGGCCGATGCCGCTCGCGCCGCCCGTGACGATGACCCCATAACCGCCGACGCCGAACAGTTCTGCGACCGTCATGCGCGTGCTCCCACGGTGACGAGAATTTTCAGGCCCTCCTGGCGCCGCAGCCGTTCGAGTCCGCGGTCCAGGACATCCTCGAAAGGTATCGTTTCCACCCAGCCCTCCAGCGGGTAGCTGCCCCGCGCCATCGCATCGATGACGCTCGGAAATGCATTCACCGACATCGCAACGCCGGTCATATTGACCTCGGGCATCAGCAGATCGAAGGGCGGCACCACCACTGGAACATGGTGGATCGCAACCACGACTGCGGTGCCGTCGACTCGCGTGCCGTGCAGCATCGCGCGAAACGCGGCGGGCACGCCGGCGGCGTCCACCGACGCGTGCGCGCCGCGGCCGCCGGTCAAATCGCGAATCGCATCGATCGGATCGCACGCGGTAGGGTCGAGCGTGACGCGGGCGCCGAGGCGTTGGATCACCGAGCGGCGCAGCGGCGATGGATCGACGGCGATGACCTGCACTCCGCGCTGCATGAGCGTGAGGCATACGCCGATTCCTATGGGACCCGCGCCGTGGATCACGGCGGTCTGCCCGACCTCGAGCCGGCATCGGTTCGCGGTGTGCCATGCGATCGCGAGGGGCTCGATGAGCGCGCCCTGTACGGCCGTCATGCCGGGGGGCAGCCGGTGCGCCATCGATCGGCGCACGATGGTGTACTCGGCAAGCCCGCCGCCGGCTCGGTTGTAGCCGTGCAGCGCAAGAATCGGGCAATGGTTGTATTGGCCCGCCTTGCACCAGACGCAGCGTCCGCAGGTTTCGACCGGCTCGACCGCGACGAGATCGCCGGGCGCGAGATCCGCGACGTCCGCGCCGCAGGAGACGACTTCACCGCACAGTTCATGACCGAGAATGACCGGGTTCTTGACCCCTGTGAGCGGGTGCGGCGTGGTGCGGGTCGTCACCGGTCCGTCGTAGTATTCGTGCAGGTCGCTGCCGCAGATCCCGTTGTACAGCACGCGCAGCTTCACCTCGCCCGGCCCCGCGTCGGGTTCGGGGACCGACTCCAGCCGCAAATCGCCCGGACCATGAAAAACTGCAGCGCGCATCTCGCGTCCCCCTCGCCGTATAGAAGCCGAGGCGCCGACCGCGCACTCGACCTTCGACGCAGCATGACTCAACCGGCAGTGAATTTATCGGCAAGCGTGCGGTAGAAGACCGTGGTGTCGCACAATCCGCCCTGCGGCAGCAACGCGTAGCCGGGAATGACGCCGCAGCGCCGCCAACCCAGCCGGACATAGAGCCGCTCGGCATCGCCGCTCGCCGTGTCGAGCACCAGCAGCGATTTCCCGCACTCGCGCGCGAGATTCTCGACAGCCCGCATCAATGCCGCGCCCAGTCCCTGCCGGCGCGCCCGGCGCAGCACGAGCATTTTCGACACATCGGCGCGGTGCGGCTGATTTTCCGGTTGATCGAGGATCAACTGCACAGCGCCGACGATGCCGCCGGCGCTCTCCTGCGCCACGAGCAGCGCCCGCTCGCCCCGCATCACGCTGCCGGCGACTCCGCGCCAGAATGCCCCCGCTTTGGATGCGGACAGCGGACTCATGAAGCTCACCGACGCTCCGCCGTTTACGCTATCGATCAGCAGTGCGGCCAGTTCGCCGATATGCGAATCGGTTACGGTCGACAGGCGCCGGATGGCATACCCCGTGGCTGGCGCGCCGCTCGACACTAAAGCCACCGAACGGCGCGCATGCGCACACTATCACCCGTCATTATCCGGTCCGCCGCCATGGCAACAGCCTTGAGAATTTGGGACATCATGACGTCATAACGCCCTGACATCTTGACGCCTTAGCGCCATGAGAAAAATATACAACTGCCTTCGGCGCGCTGCTCCCCTTGGCGCGCTGCGGCGCGATGCGCGCAATCCGCCGGAGCTAGGCGAGCTTTCTACACCCGTGCAGTCGAGTAAGCAGTTCCGCCTCGCTGCGGCTCAAGCCGAACTGCTGCATGAGCTTGCCCGGATCGGCGCCTCGGCGCGCCGATTCGATCGCCTGGCCGAAGGAGCCGGCGGCCCCCCGCGATTCGACCAATTCGACCCGGTCGGCGATGCCGGAGTACTCGTGCTCGATGCGCTTGAGGCTGCGGCCGGTGCGAACGCTGATCGAGGCCACCAGCTCGAGCTCCCGGCGCAGGGCGGCGAAATTCGCGTCAAGCGCTACGCAGCGTTTCCGCCAGCGCCGCATCGACAACCAGGCGGCGATCGCCGTCAGCAGCGCTGCATCGGCAAGCGCCTCACCGGCAATGCCCGACCAAGCGGCAATATGCACCTCAAGCGTACTCATCGATCAGGGATTTCGGCGGCCGCGGCTGATTCGGATCCGGCACCGTGGCGCCCCTTGGTTCGGAAGGAGCGGCGGCGGGGCGCTTGTCGGCGGGCGGCTGGTCCGCCGATCCGTCCTTGCGGCTGCGCTTGTCCGCAATCGGCAGCGCCGGATAAAGACCCGAATTGCTCAACCGATCAACTTCGCTCATGGATGACCTCGCTCATTCGGACGGCGGTGACGGCTCTTTGACTTCCGCCTTCGCTTGATCCTTCACCAATACGGTCTTGTCCAACGCGGTGGGCACCTCCCATAGTAGCGGATTTTCGGCGCCATTCGCATCTGCAGGTGCGGGTTGAGCCGCGGCGGTATCCGGCGCCGGACCGTCGGCGGCTTGGGCTGTGACCGTCGCGCCGGGGGCAACCTCCTCCAGCACCAATATTGCAACGCGTCGATTCGCATTTCGCCCTTCGGCCGACGTATTGGGCTGCCGGGGATGAAACTCTCCGAAGCCGACGATCTCCAGCCGTAACGGTTCGATGCCCGCCTTGGTGAATTCGTGAACCACGCTGGCCGCTCGCGCAGCGGACAGCTCCCAATTCGACGGGAAAGCCGCGGTCTTGATCGGGCGATCGTCGGTGTGGCCTTCGACCCGGATCGGATTGGGGAAAGGCTTGAGGACCTCCGCCAGTTTGTCGAGCACGGGAGCCGCCGCTGGCGAGAACTCGGCAGCGCCGCTCGGAAACAGTATGTCGGTGTTGATTTCGATTTCGAGCCACATGTTTTCGCGGCGCACAGTGACCAATTTGGCATCGATCAGCGCCTGCATGGCATCCTGCACCTGGCGCTGCATGCGGCTCAGCGCGCCGGGAACCTCGGCCATCGGAATCGGTGCGGGCGCATCGGGCGGTTTGACCAACAAGCCCTGC
Organism: uncultured Gammaproteobacteria bacterium; assembly: GCA_963837045.1. Taxonomy (GTDB): domain Bacteria; phylum Pseudomonadota; class Gammaproteobacteria; order Steroidobacterales; family Steroidobacteraceae; genus Bog-1198. Next base: position 15,553 of record CAWIMA010000013.1, on the reverse strand, counting down.
TCCTTGATTTTCAGCAATGCGGTCGGCGAGACGCCCACCAGGGGCTTGTCGCCGCCTTTGCCGGGCTCCTTTTCGCCGATATTGATCGGCTGCATGCTTTTCGGTGTGCCGTGAAAGGCGGCGATCATCGAATCGGACAGCACTCGAAACTTGCCTTCGTTCACCGACGACATGGCGTACATGACCGTGAACAAGGCGAACAGTAGCGTCACGAGGTCGCCATAAGGAATGGCCCAAGCCTCCGCGTTCACATGCTCTTCGTGCTTTTTCCTGCGCGCCATGCGCCGAAGTCCTTTTGTCGTCCCCTAATAAGGCGGCTCAGTGATGAAAGTAGCCCTGCAGCTTCGCTTCGATATTGCGCGGGTTCTCCCCCTGAGCGATGGCGATGATGCCCTCGATGACCATGGTTCGAACCTGCGATTGCCCGTGGATCACCGACTTGAGCTTGTTGCCCATGGGCAGGAACAACAAATTCGCGAAGGCAATGCCGTAGATGGTGGCCACGAAGGCGGCCGCGATACCATGGCCGAGTTTCGACGGGTCCGCCAGGTTTTGCATCACTGCCATGAGCCCCATGACGGCGCCGATGATGCCGAGCGTCGGCGAGTAGACTCCCATGGCCTCGAAAACCTTGGCGGCCTGGGTGTCGAAATGCTCCATCGTATCCAGCTCGATTTCCATGCTGGAGCGAATCGCCTCCGGTTCGCCCCCATCGACCAGCGACTGCAGGCCTTTCTTGAGGAATTCGTCCTGTTCCTGTTCCACCGCGGACTCCAGGCCCAGCAGGCCCTGTTTGCGCGCGATGTTGCTCCACTCGACGATCTTTTCGATCATCGCGGACGGATTGTTGATCGGCGGCCTGAACACCCAGGTGACGATTTTCCACGCGCGCAGGAACGTCGACATCGGTGTCTGCACCAGGCTCGCGGCCATGGTGCCGACCACCACGATCACGAACGCCGCGCTGCCGACCAGCGCGCCGGCGCTGCTGCCCTTCAGGATGGCGCCGCCGATGATCGCTATCAATCCCAGCACGACGCCTATGATGCTTAAGATATCCATGGATCAATCGGGCGCGAGCCACTCCGCCAGCCGCGCGCGCAGCCGCACCAGAGCCTGTCCGTGAATCTGACAGACGCGCGATTCGGACACCTCGAGCACCTCGCCAATCTCTCGCAGGTTCATGTCTTCATCGTAGTAGAGCGACAGCACGAGCCTTTCGCGCTCGGGCAATCCATCGATCGCCCCCGCGAGCGCGTCGCGAAAGCCGGCATCCTCGATATTGTCGAAGGGGCCGGGCCGCTCGTCGCGCGCATGATCCGCCGGACTCGATTCATCCTCGCTGGAGCCCATTTGATCGAAACTGAACAACCGGCAGCTGGCCGCGTCCTGCACCAGCTTGTGATATTCCTCGATCGAAACGCCCAGGCCCTCGGCGATGTCGGTCGGGCTCGCATCCTGCCCTTTGGCGTTCTCGATCTTGCGGACCACATCCGCCATCTCGCGCATGTTTCGATGCACCGAGCGCGGAGTCCAATCGGATTTTCGGACCTCGTCGAGCATCGCGCCGCGGATGCGAATGCCGGCGTAGGTTTCAAAATTTGCGCCCTTCGTGGGGGAATAGTGCTTGGCGGCGTCCAGCAAACCGATCATGCCGGACTGGATCAGGTCATCCACCTCCACGTTCGGCGGCATGCGGCTCACCAGGTGGTAGGCGATGCGTTTGACCAAATCGGCATGCTTGAGGACGAGTTCTTGCTGCGGAACCTGGTCGACCGGGACGCCATCATCCTCGAGCGGCTTTTGGCTGCGCTTCTGCGTATTTGAGTATTGTGTGCTTGCTCTCATTGCAATACCGTCGAAGGAGCGGTCCGGGCCCCCACCATGCGTTCGACAAAGAACTCCAGGTGACCTCGTGCCCCTTGCGGCACTGACCACTTATCGGCCTTCAGAGCCAGATTCTTGAGCGCAATGGATGAAATTGAGGCCGGGTACGCCTCGACGACGGCCGCCTGCCGTTGCACGGCGCGCCGCAAGTAATCGTCAAACGGTACGGAACCGGCAAACTCGAGCGCCACATTGAGAAATCGATCACAGACTCTGGAAATTTTTTGATAGAGCTCCGGCCCCTCCCCCGATCGGCGCGTCTGATTGGCCAGGATCTGGAAGCGCTGCACTCCGTGTTCCCGGCTCAGCACCTTGATCAGCGCATAGGCGTCGGTGATGGAGGCGGGTTCGTCGCAAACCACCACGAGAACGTGGTGCGCCGCCTGGCTGAATGTCATTACGCTGTCGCTGAGGCCGGCGGCAGTGTCGACCACCAGTACCTCGACTCGATGATACAGATCGCTGAACGCGCGGATGATGCCGGCGTGCTCCGCCGCAGACAGCGCGGCCATGCGTTTGATGCCCGACGCCGCCGGCACGATCTGCAGGCCGTGCGGGCCGGTGACGATCGCGTCCTCGAGAGCGCATTCACCCTTGATCACGTGCCCGAGGTGGAAGCGCGTGTGCAGACCGAGCAGCACATCCACGTTGGCCAGACCCAAGTCCGCATCGACCAACATGACGTCCCGGCCCTGCGCCGCTATCGACACCGCCAGATTGGCCGAAACCGTCGTTTTTCCGATGCCGCCCTTGCCGCCGGTGACGGCAATGACCTTGACCGGATGCGAAGAATTGAGCTGCTCCAGCGCAGCTGCCTGACCTCTGCTCAATCTGGTGTCACGCATGCGCGCGCGCTCGGCCGAAATTGCGGGCGTAGTAGCCATCGTCGGGACGCGGCGGCGCGCGCTCCTTGAGCTTGAGCGCGGCGCGCACCAGCCAGACGCGGCGCTGGTGGGCCGAATGCAGGTCCTCGGGCACGCGCTGCCCATCGCATAGATAGGCGATTCTCAATCGATGGCGCAGGGTCGTCGAAATCACGGCGCCCAAACTCGCCGCCTCGTCGACCTTCGTCAAAATGCACGCCGCCGGCGACACCTTCGCAAACGCGCGGATGATCTCTTCGAGCGCGTGGCCCTCGCCCTGCGCCGGAAGCGCCAGTAAAACTCGGGCGCGCGCGGCCCCCAATTGTAATGCGGCAAGCTGCTCGGTGAGGCGCACATCACGCGGCCCCATGCCGGCGGTGTCGATCAAGATCAACCGCTTCGACTTCAGCCGCTCGAGCACCCGCGCGAGTTCACGGCCGTTGTTCGCCGCGTGAATCGGAGCGCCCAGAATGCGTGCATACGTCATGAGCTGCTCGCGAGCACCGATCCGGTACCCGTCGGTGCTCACCAGAGCCAGATCCTGACTGCCGTGCTGCATGCTCCAACGCGCCGCGAGCTTCGCGATGGTGGTCGTCTTGCCGGCGCCGGTCGGTCCGACGACGGCGATGACCCCGGCGTTGACCGTGCTCAGACGGTCGACCACGGGGAGATGCTTGACGAGCAGCGCGAGCGGAATGTGCGAAGGATTCTCCAGATTGGTCCGTTTCGGCGTCAGCGCGGCGAGCGACATGGCGACGTCCGGTGCGATGTCCATGGCCGACAGCTCCTCCAGGACGCGAGCTTTCAGCGGATCGCGCAGCCGCTGATCGTGCCACGACATGTGCGACAGCTCGCTTTCGAGAAGCGCACGTAGATCCTTCAAATCCCGCTGCATCGTCGCGAATCCGGCGCCCGCGAATCCGGTGCCCCCGAATACCGCGCCTGCGTCGGCCGGCGTTGGAGCGGGTGCGGCGGGCATCCTCATCGGCGTTGCCGACGCCTTCACGGGCTTTCGACCCGCAGGCCCCGGGACCACCGGAGCCGGTGCGGCCGCCGAACTCGCTTCGGCGGCCGCCGTCGCTGGCATGCGCTGCCGCTTCGCGTCGGCGAACAGCCCTTCGTCGTAGTCGACCGCCGCGATGACCTCGATGCCCTCATCCACACGGCGGCTCGAGAGGATCACGGCATTGGGTCCCTGCTCCTCCCGCACCTGGCTGAGCGCGGCGCGCATGCTCGCAGCCGTGTAGCGTTTTATCTTCACGTCAACCTCCATGATTCAGGCAATTCATCATCGTCCGACGGCCGCGACCACACGAATGCGGCGGCTCTCCGGAATCTCGTTGTAGGCGAGCACCGACAGCGTCGGACTCGAGTAGCGCATCAACCGGGCGACCCAAGGGCGGATCTTGGGCGCGACCAGCAGAACCGCGGGCTCGCCGGCGGCCTCCTGCCGGCGGGTGCTGTCGGCAAGCGACGTTTGAATCCGGTCGGCGAGTCCCGGCTCGAATCCCGGCGAGCCGTCGTTGCCGCCGCCGGCCATCGAGTCCTGCAGCACTTGCTCGAGCGCAGGGTCCAAGGTGATGACCGGCAGCTCCGCGCGCAGTCCGCCGATGTTCTGCACGATGCTCCGACCGAGTGCCACACGCACGGCGGCCACCAGGGCCAGCGGATCCTGGGTTTTCGGCGCGAGCTCGGCGAGCGCCTCGCACACCGTTCGCAAGTTGCGGATGGGCACGCGCTCCATCAGCAGGTACTGCAATACTTTGACCACCACGCTCATCGGCAGGAGCTTGGGGACCAGATCCTCGACCAATTTCGGCGCGGTTTTCCCCAAACGGTTGAGCAGCTGCTGAACTTCTTCGTGGCCAAGCAGCTCGTGCGCGTGGGATTGCAGCAGGTGGCTCAAGTGCGTGGCTACCACGCTGCTCGCATCGACCACGGTGTAGCCTTGCGCTTGCGCTTGATCGCGCCGCGACTTCTCTATCCAAACGGCATCCAAGCCGAAGGCCGGGTCCTTGGTGGCGGAACCCGGAAGCGAGCCCGACACCTGCCCGGGGTTGATGGCCAGCTCGCGATCGGGGAACACCTCGGATTCGCCCACGGGCGCGCCCAAAATGGTGATCCGATAGGAGTTCGGACCGAGTTCCAAATTGTCGCGGATGTGCACCGGCTGCACCAAAAACCCCAATTCCTCCGATAATTTCTTGCGCACGCCCTTGATGCGGCCCATCAGTTCACCGCCTTGGGCGCGGTCGACGAGCGGGATCAGGCGATACCCCACCTCGAGGCCGATGAGATCGACCGGTTCGACATCGTCCCATGACAGCTCGCGCTGCTCGGACGGGACCGCGGCCGCCGCGGCAGGGGCGGCCGCTGCCGCCTTCTGCGTGGCTCGCCGCTTGCTGAAAGTGTACGCGGCAAAGCCGCACGCAGCCGCCATGATCAGGAACACCATGTTCGGCATCCCGGGAATAATGCCGAGCAGCATCAGAATGCCGGCCGTGACCGCCAGCGCGCGAGGCTGCCCGAGCACTTGGGCCATGATCTGCTGGCTCATGTCGTGCGGTCGAGAGACCCGCGTGACCAGAATCGCGACCGCGACCGAGAGCAGCAGCGCCGGGATCTGCGCCACCAGGCCGTCGCCGATGGTGAGCAGGGCATAGGTGCGGCCGGCATCCGCGAGCGACATCCCGTGCTGCGCCGCGCCGATGATGGTGCCGCCGAACAGGTTGATGAACACGATCAGGATCCCGGCGATCGCATCGCCGCGCACGAACTTGCTCGCGCCGTCCATTGCGCCGTAGAAGTCGGCTTCCTCCCGGACCTCCTGCCGCCGCACGATGGCTTCGGCCTGCGTGATGATGCCGGCATTCAAGTCGGCGTCGATCGCCATCTGCCGGCCGGGCATTGCATCCAGGGTGAAGCGCGCGCTGACTTCCGAGATGCGCCCGGCGCCCTTGGTGATCACGACGAAATTGATTATCACCAGCACCGTGAACACCACCATGCCTACGGCGTAGTTGCCGCCGACCACGAACTGTCCGAAGGCCGCGATGACGCGGCCCGCCGCGTGCGTGCCCGTATGGCCTTTGATCAGCACGATGCGCGTCGAGGCGACATTGAGGCCGAGACGCAGCAAGGTTGCGCCCAGGAGCACCGTCGGGAAGGTCGCGAACTCGAGGGCACGCCGCACGTAGATCACGGCCAGCAAAATCAGCAGAGAGAGAGAAATATTGAAGGTGAAGAGCACGTCCAGAAGGAACGCCGGCAGCGGCAGCACCATCATGGCGAGCACCACCATCACCAGAAGCGGCACGCCCAGGCCATTGCGTGCAAATTCGCTCAGCGTTGCGATTGCGCCGCGGGCACTCATACGTCGGCGTACTCATCGCCGATCTTGGGATCCGGCCGCGCGACGCGGGCTGCGACGGTCGGGTTCAAGGTGCGAATCCTGAATATGTACGAGAGAACCTGCGCGACGGCCACATACAGCCCGGCGGGAATTTCGCGGTTCAGATCCGTGGACCGGTACAGCGCGCGCGCCAGCTTCGGCGAATCGAATATCGGCACCCGATGTTCCTCGGCGATGCGGCGGATGTTCTGCGCGACGAGGTCGACCCCTTTCGCCACCACGCGCGGCGCGTGCATGTGCTTCGGATCGTACTTCAGCGCCACGGCGAAGTGCGTCGGATTCACGATCACCACGTCGGCGGTCGGCACCTTGTGCATCATGCGGCGCCGCGCCAGCTGCTGCTGCATTTGACGTATGCGCTGCTTGGTTTCCGGGCGCCCGTCGGATTCTTTCGCTTCGTCGCGCAGCTCCTGGCGAGTCATGCGCAGCGAACGCTTGAATTGGAACAGCTGCAGGGGCACATCCACCATGGCGATCAGCGCGAGTGAGGCGCACAGCCACACGAAGGCCCAACTCAGCAGGCTGGCGCCGCGGCCGATCGCCGCGTGCGGCGCCATGCGGCCGAGGGCGAGCACGTCGGCGAACAGCCAGCTCACGATCGCCGCGCACACGCCGCCCACCACCAGAAATTTGAGCAGCGCCTTGCCCAGCTCACTGGCGCCGCGCAAACCGAACAGCCGCTTCAATCCTGCGAGCGGACTCATGCGAGAGAAATCGGGCGCCAGCGCCGCTGGACTGAAATTCCAGCCTCCGAGCACGACCGCCGCGAGCAGCACCAAGCCGATCAGGGCGGCGAAGATCGGCAGCGCCGCCAGCAGCGCCGTCACGGCCGCCTCGCCGAGCGAAGACATCATGAACTGCGGGTCCTCGAGCCGCCGGAGGTCGATCGTGAGCCCCTCGCGCATCATCCGCGACAAACTGCCGGCGAGCGCGGCGCCCGTCGCAATCAGCGCAACGCTGCCGCCGATCATGGTCGCGAAGTTGGTCAATTCGCGCGAACGCGGGACCTGGCCGCGCTCGCGCGCTTCCTGCAGCCGTCGTTGCGAAGGCTCTTCGGTGCGTTCGCCGCCGAGCTCGGATTCGGCCATCAGCGCACCACCGCGGAGGGGCCGCCTACAAGTTCCGCAACGGCGCTCAACGCGCCGTCGATGAGGCCGGATATGCCAACCATGAGGCCGTCCAGCCCGACGAGCAGCACGAAGAAGCCGCATAGCAGCGTGATCGTGAATCCGATCCCGAACAGGTTGAGCTGCGGGGCCGCGCGCGTGATGACGCCGAGCGCGAGATTCACGATGATCAGGGCGATCACGGCCGGCAGCGCGACCAGTAAGCCGGTTTCAAAGACCCGCACGCCCCAGCCGGCCATCGCCAGCAGAAAATTGTCGTCGACGTTGGCGCCGCCGATCGGCAGGGTCCGAAAGCTGTTGGCCAGCGCGCCGAGAAGCGCCAGATGGCCGTTGAGGGCGAGGTAGGTGAGCGTACCGAATATCATGAACAGCTGGCCGAGCACCGGTGTATCGGCGCCGTGCTGCGGGTCGACCAGGGTCGCAAAGCCCAGTCCCATGGTCGTCGAAACGCTCTGACCTGCGAAGCTCAGCGCCTCGAACGCGAGCATCACCACCATGCCGATGGCGATGCCGATCAGCACCTCCTGCAAGGCCGCCAGCAGACCCGCACCCGAAAAGATCGATAGCCCCGCCTGAACCGGAGCAAGCGGCGCCAGGATGAATGCGAGACCGAGAATGAGCGCGATCTTGACCGGAGCGGGCACGGTCCTCTCGCTCGCAATCGGCGCGGTCAGCACGAACCCGCCGATCCGCAGCACCGGCCACCACAGCCTCGCGACCCATCTGGAGATTTCCGCGGCATCTATGAGGATGGGTTGCATGGCGGCCCGAGCCTCAGCCGATCACGTTCGGAATATTGGCGTACAGATCGCGGGTGAAATCGATCAGCACCCGCAGAATCCAGGGGCCCGACACGAACAGCGCGAGCACCAGCACCAGCAGTTTCGGAATGAAGCTCAAGGTGGCCTCGTTGATTTGGGTTGCCGCCTGCAGCATGCCAATCACGAGTCCGGTGAGCAGCGCGGTGAGCAACAGCGGCGCCGCAATCATCGAGGTCACCACCAGGGTGCCGTGCGCCAGATCCATCACGCTCTCCGGAGTCATCGATGGAAGCTCGCGGCCAGTGTGCCCATGAGCAGCGTCCAGCCGTCGACCACGACGAACAGCATGATTTTGAACGGCAGAGAGACCAGCACAGGCGACAGCATCATCATGCCCATCGACATCAGCACGCTCGCGACGACGAGGTCGATGACCAGGAAGGGGATGAACACCATGAAGCCGATTTGAAAGGCGGTTTTTAGTTCGCTGGTCAGGAAGGTCGGTACCAGAACGCTGAGCGGAACCTCGTCGGCGCTCCCGAATTGCGCCTTTCCGGACAGCTTGGAGAACAGCTGCAGATCGTTTTCGCGCGTCTGCGCCAGCATGAATTTCTTGAGGGGCTGCACCGTTCGATCAATGGCCGTTTCACCCGCCAGCTGCCCATCCAGATACGGCCGGATGCCGTTGGCATACGACTGATCGATCGTGGAGCTCATCACGAAAAACGTGAGGAACAGCGCCAAACCGGTCAGCACCTGGTTCGAGGGCGTGGTCGCCATGCCGAGTGCCTGCCGCAGAATCGACAGCACGATGATGATTCGGGTGAACGCCGTCATCGCCAGCAGAAGCGCCGGCAGCAGCGTCAGCAAGGTCATCAGGATCAGCACTTGAAACGTGAGCGAGTAGGTTTGCGCGCCGTCCGCGGCGGTTTTGACGGCGACCGCCGGCAGCGTAGCCTGCGCCATGGCAACCCCGATCGGCAGCAGCGCCGCCAGCACCGCCAGCGCCGCCGGCGCCGCCGGCGCGATGAGCCGGGGCCGATGCGCCGCGCGGGTCATGCCGCGCTTCCCGGCCGCTTCATGAATTCGCGCAGGCGATCGGCGAAGGCCGGAGCGCTCGAAACGGGTTTGACGGCGATCGGCGTCGCCAGTGGCGTCAATCCCACCACGCCGCCCGCGCTGACCCCGACGAGCACCTGCGAATCGCCGACGCGCAGGAGAACGATGCGCTCGCGCGGCCCCAGCGCCAGCTCGTCGACCACGGCAATTCCGCCGCGGCCGCGCGGACCGGCCAACTTGAGCCTCTTCAGCGCCCAGCTGACGGCCACGATCAAGGCGACGATCGCAAGCAGACTCAGGGTGAGCTGCGTCAGGCTGCCGACCGACAGCGGGGAAGCGGGTTGCGCCATACCCGTCACCGAGCTTGTTCCATCCGCTCGGTCTCGCTCACGACGTCGGTGAGCCGGATGCCGAATTTTTCGTTGACCACGACCACCTCGCCGCGCGCGATGCGCACGCCGTTGACCAGCACGTCGAGGGGTTCGCCGGCCAGGCGGTCGAGTTCGACGATGGCGCCCGGCGCCAGCTGCAGCAGTTCGCGCACCGACATCCGCGCGCGCCCCACCTCCAACGCCAGAGTGACCGCCACGTCGAGAATCAAATTCAGATTCATTTCCTGGCCCGCGGGGGCGGCGCCCTTGGGACCCAGGTCATTGAATTGCGCGCGCGCCACCGCAGCGGTCTTGGGATCGGGAACGCTCATGGAGGACCTCCGGTAAGAATTTTGAGTGCGTTGCGCCCCTGCGAGACGCCGAAGCGGCCGCGATACAACGGCACTTCGCCCGCCAGCAAGGTGACGTGCTGCGGTGGGTCGATCGGAATGATGTCGCCCGGGGTCAAGCGCACCAGCTCGCGCAAGCTGATTTGGGCTTGGGCCAATATCGCACGCGTTTCCAGTTGCGCCTCTTGCAGCGCCGTGCCGAGCGTCGGGGCCCACGCCTCATGCTTGCGCACGGGCGCCGCGCCGCCGTCGGAGGCGAGCGCTTCGCGCACCGGCGCGAGTACGCTTTCGGGCAGCAGCAAATCGACACCACCGCTGACTGCGGCGAACTCCAAGGCAAATCTCGCGACGATCAATGAGTCCTGAGGGCCGCCCAGCTGCAGCAGGCGCGGATTGATCTCCTGCTTCACCAGCTCCAACTCGAGCGGCGACACCGGCGTCCACGCGGCAGTCCAATCGGCGCTCAGGCTGCGCAGCATCAGCGCCAGAAACCGCTGCGCCGCCGGCGCGACGGCCGCCTGGCCGTCGGCCGAGGCGCGGCCCGAGCCGCCGAAGAATCCATCCAACAGGGCGAGCAGCAGCGTCGGCTCGACACAGACGAAAGCGAATCCGGCCAGCGGCTTGAGCCGCACCACCGCCACGCTCGCGGGCACCGGCAAAGCCGCTTGCAGGTCCGCGGCCTTCGCCGATTCGATGCACGTGAACTGCATTCGCGCTTCGCGGCCCAGCAGCCCCGTCAGGGACCCCGTGGCACGCTCCGCAAAGCCCTTGGCGACGATCTCGAGCATCGGCAATTGCGTACGATTGATGCGCTGCGCGGCGAAATCGTACGGCCGCACGGTTTCCTGACCGCTCTTCTCCAATAGGGCGGAGACTTCTTCCTCGGAGATGGCGTTCGTCGCGGGCGCGGCGCCGGCAGCGGTCTCGCCGGCCATTACTGCACCACGAAGCTGGTGAACAGCAGGTCTTCGACGTCCTCGCCGCCCTGTTTCTTCTGTACCGCGCGAATCTCGGCGAGCGCCTCCTCGCGCAGCTTTTCCTTGCCCTCGCGCGACATCAGCGTCTGATAGTTTCGATTGCTCATGAGCAGCAGCAGATTGTTGCGAATCAGCGGGATGTTCTTTTGCACGCTGTCGATCGCCTGCTGGTCGCGCGCCATGATTTCCATGGTGATTTGCAGGAAGCGCACGGCGGAGCCGTCTTCGAAATTCACGACCAGCGGCGGGTCGATGGCGTAATAAACAGCAGTTTTGGGGGAGCCCTTTTCATCGTGGGTCGCGGCGGGGACGGGTACGATCGGCGTGATCACGCCGTCCTTGCCCATCTGAAGGTTGGGCATGGGATGCAATTTGGCGTTGATGAAGCCGCCGAGGATCACGGCAAGGAGCGTCAGCACGAAGGCGCCAGCGCCCTTCATCAGCGTGCCCATGATACCGCCGGAAATTTGCGCCGGTGGGGGAGGAGCTTCGTCGGCTGCGTCGGCCATGTTGTCGGTTCCTAGCGCGGCGTCACTGCCGCACGAGGACCCGAGCAAGTTCTATGCCAGGAATTTACCGCCATTTTTCTTGAATACGATCAGCGGTTTACCCCGCATCGGCGGCTGCGGCGGGCGCGGAGGGCGCGCTGGGCAAGGCCAACCGCCGATAATTTGACGCTGCCGATCAGAACCTGAGCGAGACGCGCAGACCCGGCCCGGCGTCGTCGAGCGTCAGGCGCGCGCCGTGCAGCTTGGTGACCGCGGCCACCAGCGACAGACCAAGGCCTGATCCGGGGAATTTGCGCGCTTCGTCGAGACGCACGCGCCGTCCCAGGACGGTTTCGCGCTTGTCGGCGGGAATGCCGGGCCCGCTGTCCTCGACGATGACCTCGGGGCCGCCGCTCGGCGCCCGCAGCAGCACGCGGATATGTCCGCCGTCGGGCGTGAACTTGATGGCATTGTCGAGCAGGTTCGCAAGCGCCTGTGCCAATAATTGGCGGCTGCCCTGGACCTGCACACCGGGCACCACGGCGCTATGTAGGCTGATGCCGCGCTCTTCTGATACCGGCGCATACAGTTCGACCATGCTCTCGACCAGCTCCGAAAGGTCGACCGGTTCACGGGCAACTGTGCCGGTTTCCGCGAGTGCAATGCGCAGCAGGGCATCGAGCGTTGAGCGCATGTGGTCGACCTCGTTGGTGACGCGCTCCAGCACGCGCCGCTCCGGCGACCCCGGCGCGAGTTGGCTCATCGCGCCCTCGGCGGTCGATTGCAGGCGGTTGAGCGGCGTGCGCAAATCATGCGCCGCGCTGTCCAGCACCGTGCGCATACCGAGCGTGAGCTGTTCGATTTTATCGAGCATGGTGTTGATCTCGCGAGCGAGCGTGTTGATTTCATCGTCCGCCTTGCGCACCGGCAGGCGCTGCGAAAGATCGCCGCGCATGATTTGGGTGGCCACTGCCGATATTGCGCCCGCTTGCGCAAGGATGCGGCGGCCCATCCAGAAGCCTCCTCCCAGCCCGAGCAGCAGTGTGAGCACGACCGCGGCGATCAATCCCCGCATCATCAAATTCTTGACGTCCTGCCGCTCCTGCACGTCGTGCCCGACCAGCATTCGGTAGCCGCCGGGCAAGGGAAACCGCTGCGCGCGCATTTCATGCTCGCGGGTCTCATCGCCGAACGGCACCGATACCTTGAACTGAATCCATTTGCCTGCGTCGGCCGCGATTTTCGGCCAGGCGGGCACGTTTCCTGCCACCGGGCGCAGCTGCGGATCGACCATCAGATAAACCGCGCCGCGCACGTCCTGATCCTGCGATCGCTGTTCGATCAACTCGATGAAATCGCTGCGCGACAGCACCAGAACCTGCTCGCGCAGGCCCTGCACTTCGGCTTCGATGAGATTGTCGGTGCTGCCGTCGACCACTCGCGACACGGCGAAGTCCACCGCACCGAGCAGTACCGCCGCGCCGCAGGCGAAGACGATCGAGTAGACGATGGCGAGGCGAAACGGCGAGGTGTCGAGAATGCCGATGAATCGCTGATCGGCGCTCACGGTGCGTCGGCGCGCAAAAAAACGCACTAGCCTGACCTATGCATGAAGGATGCGATTTTCCTGGTCACGCGTGCAAGTTTGGCGAGGTCGGGGCGTGATGTCGATGCGCGGCGGTGATTTTGTTGTCGGTGCGTGCGGCGGCGATCGATTATCGACCGTGGTGTGTGATCGGCGCGTGATTTCGGCCACGGGCTTCCGGTCTGAGGTACTCAGACGGCATTCGATGGAGCGCGCTGCCTGGCCGACAGCGCTATGCGGGCGCAGCGCCGAGGCTTCGGGCGATGATCTGCCAGTCGTTGCGATGCAGGCAAGTGGCTGGCAGGTGAAGCACGATGCGCCGCACGGAAGATTCCACCCAAGCGCCGAGCTTCATGAGGTGTTCGCGCAGAGTGCTGACCTGCGCAGCCCGGAAGGCGGTCCGGGCAGCCCGCAGCCGCAGTTCCTGGTAGAGCACGTAGGCGGCAGCGCTCAGGAGTCCTCGCAGCTGATTGGCGAGGAAGCGGCTGCAGCTGGTGCGGTCGATTTCCAACCCATGATGCAGCTCTTTAATCCGATTCTCGATGTCGCCTCGGGCGCAGTAGATCGCCTCGTACAGATGCCGCGGCGATTGCCTGAGGTTAGTGACCACGAATCGCGGATTGTCTTTGGGCGTGCGCCCCGGATGACGGACGACCTCCGCCTTGATGATGACACGGCGGCGCTGATCCCAGGTGCCGGCGGCATAGCGAGTCTCGCTATACAGATGCGCGGTCTCGCCCGATTCGCGCGACAAGCGTCGGGCGGTGCCCATCAAGCGCGCAGCGCGGCGCTTAAGAACCTTGTTTTTAGCCATGGCGATTACGTACTCGAGTCCTTCCCGCTCAAGGAAGGCGAAGAGTTCGGCAGAGGCAAAGCCGCCGTCCAAACGCACTCGCAGCCGTGCACGCGGAAAGGCCGCTCGCAGCTTTGGCAACAGCCGCGACAGGATCCCGATCGCACCGACCCCGGCGCCGACATTGCCGGGGCGCAGCACGTAGGCGAACAGATACTGATCCGGCTCTTCATTGAAGGTCAGGAACCCGGCCACCGGCAGATAGCACCAGGTGTCATAGTGACCGTTGAAGAACGTCAGCTGTTGGGCGCCGTGCGTCGGGTCATCCGTCGGATCCAGATCGATCGTGATCCGCTTGGCCTTGCGCTTCAGGCGCTGGCGATGCCGCTCGATCACCGCGTCGGCGAGCGCCACACTCATCCGGTACAGATCCGCACGATCGAACGAGTTCTCAAAGCGCGAAAGCGTCGGCTGCGAAGCCAAATCCTCACCCTTGACCGGATCGCGACCACACAGCAGCTTCTGGATGGGGTCGGCGCCCAATCGCCCGGCATCGTTGCCATCCGGATAACCGCACGCGATGGCATACAACCGCTGGCGCACTAGATCCCCGATCGCGTGCCGGATTTTGCCCGACTGACGTCGGTCATCGATGCCGTCGATCAATGCCTCGGTCAGCCCGAGCCGCCGATCGCAGGCCTGCAGGAGAACCGCGCCGCCGTCGGAACTGGCATGGTCCTGGTCGAATTTGGCGACGACCGGCTTGCCCGCCAAATCCGAAAACAGAACACTTTGTCGTGTGCTATCGTCATCCATGCAAAGGCCTTTGTTGTGGTAGGAAACACTTGTGGTAAAGCGTTTCTAGCACGATCGAGGCCTTTGTGCTTTCTCAATTCATGAATTATTCAGGCTAGCGCCTGCCGCGCGCGTCACTATTCGTCTTCGCGCAGGCTGTAGCCCGCGCCGCGCACCGTGTGCAGCAGCGGCTTGTCGAAGTCCTTGTCTATCGCCTGGCGCAGACGGCTGATGTGCACATCGATGACGTTGGTTTGCGGGTCGAAATGGTAATCCCAAACGCCCTCCAGCAGCATGGTGCGCGTCACCACCTGCCCGCTGTGGCGCATCATGAACTCGAGCAGCTGGAATTCGCGCGCGGTGAGCTCGATTTTCTTTCCGTTGCGCATCACGCGGCGGGTCATGCGATCGAGCTCCAGATCCGCGAGCTTCAATTTGGTGTTCGCCTCCGCGTTGCCCGAGTCGCCGCGCCGGGCGAGCGCGTCGATGCGCGCCAGCAATTCAGACATGTGGTAGGGCTTGGTCAGGTAGTCATCGCCCCCCGCACGCAGACCGGTGATGCGATCGTCGACGTCGCCCAGCGCGCTCAGAATGAGGACCGGCAGCTTGCGTCCGGTGGCGCGCAGCGATTGCACGAGGGCCAGCCCGTCGAGCTTCGGCAGCATTCGATCGACGATCGCCAGATCCATGGCAGCCGAGGAGGCCATTTGCAGCCCCGCCAAGCCATCGGCGGCGACGTCCACCGTGTGACCCACCTCGCGCAATGCCTTTGCGAGATAATCGCGCGCCACTTCGTCATCTTCAACAATCAGAATGTGCATGGCTTGATATCTTAGCAGGCGTTGAAGAGGTGTTCGTCGGCACGATAAGCTGCGCTGTCGATGGATCGCCCGGGCTGACCGGCGGGCGCAATGGAGACCAATTTAGGATGCCCGAGACCGTCTCGCAAATTGCCGCGCCAGCTCACCGCATGGTGGTCTCGGAAGCGGCCCGCATCAACTGCTGATGGCTCAGGCACTTTCGTCTAGTCGCGGGGCCGTGCCGCTCGACCATGCGCTGTTCGCGGCCCTCGTTTGTTGCGCCCC
>CAWIMA010000012.1:0-37575 GCA_963837045.1 uncultured Gammaproteobacteria bacterium | reverse complement strand
GGGCGCAGGTTCTCATCAAAGAACCGCAAGATCGTCGCATAGGCGTGGCGACCGTCATGCTGGCGCATCAACCCGTGCTTCGCGCCCGGGTAGACCATCACGTCGAAGGGCTTGCCGAGATCCTGAAGCATGCGATAGACCTTCGTGCTGTTGAGAAACAGCACGTTGTCGTCGGCCATTCCGTGAATGAGCAGAAGCTTGCCGCGCAGATCCTTGGCGTACGGCAGTACGGAGCTCGCCTCGTAGCCGGCGGCGTTGTCCGACGGGCGGCCGAGATAGCGCTCGGTGTAATGCGTGTCGTAGAGCGTCCAATCCGTCACGGGCGCACCGGCCGCGCCGGCGCGAAAAACTTGCGGCGCCTTGAACATCAACATGAGCGTCATGTAGCCGCCATAGCTCCAGCCCCACACGCCGATGCGCGACGGATCGACATAGGGCTGCGAGCCCAACCAGCGCGCACCCTGCACCTGGTCGGCCACTTCGATTTCGCCCAGCTGGCCCTGGATCGGCGCTTGAAATGCCGTGCCCCGAAAGCCGCTGCCGCGGTTGTCGAGCTGGAAGACGACGTAGCCCGCACGCGTCAATATTTGCGTGAAGGAGTTGCCGGTCCAGTTATCGAGCACCCGCTGCACGCTGGGGCCACCGTACACCTCGACGATGGCCGGATACCGTTTGGTGGAGTCGAAATGGGCGGGTTTGAACAGCCGGTATTGCAGGGCCTGTCCGTCCGCGGCGGCGAGACTGCCGAATTCCGGGATCGAATTCTCGGCCAGATACGCACCGTCCGGATGCTGTTGATCCAGGCGGTTTTCCAAGAGATAGGCGATGAGCCGGCCGTCCGCGGCGCGCAGGCTCACCTGGGGCGGCTGCGTACGGCTGGTGAAGTTATCCACGTACACGCGCGTGTCGCGCGACATGGTGATGGCGTGCAATCCGTCCTCGCGGGAGATGCGGGATACCGCGCGCGGATCCTGGGTGTCCAGCGAGGTGCGGTACAGATTGCGCTCGATGGGGCTCTTTTCGTTCGCGATGAAATAGATCAGGCGCCGCTTCTCATCGATACCCTTGATCGCGCGGCCGTGAAAATCATCGACGTTCCATGGGCCGGCCGTGAGCTGCCGAAGCAGATGCCCGTTGTAATCGTACAGATACAGGTGCTGAAAGCCGTCGCGAGAGGATTCCCAGACGAACTGCGGCGATTTCCTGAGGAACGTCAGCTCATCGTTCAATTCAATCCACGTGTTGCTGGTTTCGGTCAGGACCACGCGGCTCGCGCCGGTGGCGATGTCCGCGAAGATCAGATCCAGCCGACGCTGGTCGCGGCTTTGCCGCTGAATGGCGATAGTCTTGCCGTCGGGCAGCCAATTCAGGCGCGCAAGATAAATATCCTTTTCGGGCCCCAGGTCGATCCAGGCGACCGCGCCCGTCGACAGGTCGACGACCCCGACGCGGATCAGCACGTTGGCATCGCCCGCCGCCGGATAGCGCTGCGCAAATGTCGAGACGTTGTCCGCCGCTATCTCGAAGCGCTGCACGATCTTCACCGGAGTTTCGTCGACGCGCGCGAATGCGATGTGCCGGTCGTCGGGCGCCCACCAGTAGCCGGTGCTGCGGTCCATTTCCTCCTGCGCCACGAATTCCGCCATCCCGTTCTTGATCGGGCCGCCTCCATCGCTGGTCAATGCCTTCTCGGTGCGGCCGGCGAGGTCGTAGGCATACAGATTCTGGTTGCGCACATAGGCGACGTAGCGGCCGCGCGGTGAGATCGTCGCGTCCGTCGCGAAGCCCTCGGTGTGCGTGATTTGCAGCAGGGCCTCCTGCGCGGGTTTGGCAAGATCGTAGTAGTACAGCCGCCCGTCCAGCGGAAACAGCAGCGCACGCCCGGACGGCGCGAACGAGTACTCCAGGATCCCGGACAGTGCCGCGGTTCTCTGCCGCTCGCGGCGGCCGAGCTCCTCATCCGACAGCTGCCCGGCGGCCGGCGCCAGCACCTTCGAGTCCACGAGGATTTGCGCGCGGCGCTCGCGGATGTCGTATTCCCAAAGATCGAGGCGATCCTTGTCCTCCGGCCTGCCCTCAAGATAGGTCACCCGCGAGCCGTCGGGCGATATCTTCAATCCGACGATGGAGGGCCCCGCGAGGGCCGGCGCATCGAACAGCCGGTCGATCGTGAGCTCCGCGGCTTGAGGCGCGGAGTGGGGCGCTGCCGCCGCGGCGCAGGCGACCAGAGCGGGCGCCAGGTAGCGCCCCGACGAAGTTCGGGATTCGGCCATGAGCTTTAGAACCTTTTTCTAAGATTACAAGCGAACCGCGCGGTAGCAGACCTCGATCAGTTCGGTGACGCCGCGCGTGCTGCGCATCCGGGTCTCGGCCGCCGATACGTCCTCGCGGGCAATCTCGTCGATTTTGAATCGCGGTGAGTAGAGGCGCCGCACCTCCTCGCCCCGCACGGAAAATGGCGGTCCGGACATCTCTCCCTCGCGATATTCCAGGGTTACCAGCAGCATCTGCGTGCCCGCACTCGTCAAGGTCGCCAGATGCTCGACATACGCAGCCCGCAGATCCGGGCTCCAGGAAATCAAGGCCGCCCGGTCATAAACGGCAGCCGCCGCTCCCAGCATGGCGCTCCTGAGCGCAAAGAAGTCGCCGCGAAACAACTCAAGATCGGAAGCTTCGTAGACGTCGAAGTCGGCTCCCGGCCTTCGCCGGGCGGGAATGCCGTTCTCCATGCAGAACGCCTCGACCGCCGTTGCCGACAGTTCGACCCCGATCACGCTATGGCCCTGATCGCGCAGCCACAGCATATCCAGGCTTTTGCCGCACAAGGGCACTAGTACGCGGCTGCCCCCATCGAGCCGCAGGCTTGGCCAGTGGCGGGTCAGATTTCGATCCGCCGAGGATTGATGAAACCCGATTTGGCCGGTGCGCCAGCGCTCGTGCCAGAAATCAGGCCGCATGGATCATCCGTCCTCCGGCGCAGCGCCGGACCGCTCCTCGCCATCGGCGGCGGACTCTTCGGGAATTTTGTGCTGCTCGCTGAGCCATGCGCCCAAGTCAATCAGCCGGCAGCGGTCGCTGCAGAACGGCCGATACGCCGATGCCGTCGACCACTCCACCGGCCGCCGGCAGGTCGGGCATTTCACCGTGATTGCCATCGAAGGGGACCGTCCGAATCAAGCGCAGCAGGTCAGCAGAAAAGGCACGTCCGCCTCCACGTGAACCGGCCGGCTGGTCGCATCGGTCCAATTCAAGAAGCGGATGGTGCAGCGATGCTGGCTGCCGCTCATCTCGGGAAATACATCGCTGTCCGGCGGCAAAGTAACCCGCACCAATTGACAGGGATTTTCCCGGTCGAATTGCAGCTGGAAGATTCCGCCGATCGCGTTCTCGGATTTGCGTTTGGCATTTTGCCGAGTGAGCCACAGCAGCTCCGCGATGCTGTCGCAGAGCGGCCGGATCAGGGCCAGCCAGCTGCCGAATTCGGCCGCCCGGATCTCAGCGGGGCGGTTGAGCCAATACGAATAGTCGGGCAGATCGAAATCGCAGGTGCCGCCCGGTATGGCGCTGCGGTGCTTGATGGCGCTCAGGAACTCCGAATCGCGCAGCGGTCCCATGAAATTGCCGCCCACCGTCGACAAATCCTCGCGCAGCTTGATGAGGTTCGACATCAGCGACTTCAACCGGCTGGGGTCGACGCCGGTCTTGGTCTGATATTCCTTGAGTACGTTGACGTGGCGCTCCAGCTCCTTGAGCACGTCGCTGCGCGAGTCGCCGCGGGCGGTGATGGCCAGAATCTCGAGCAGGCTCGAGACCGCGGCGCGCGCACTCCACGCATTGTCCAGCTCGCTGTGGTAGGTGGCCTGCGTGTAGAGGAATTCCAGGCGCAGGAAGGTGCGCATGCGCTCGTTGAGCGGCAGCTCGTAGACGACCGGCGCCAACAAGGCCTCGGCGTCGGTCCGCGGTTCGAGGGAGGAGTTCATGAGCCCTATTCTGATCCAACCGAAGGGCCACGGTAAACTTGGTTTTAGTCTAAATCACCGGCGAGGGCGCGCATTTCACGAGGGCACCGCGCCGGCGAGCCGCAAATAGCGCTGGTGCAGGCGATCGACCGCGTCGCTCAATTGCTGCACGGTCCCGGAATTGACGAGCACATCGTCCGCGGCCTTCAGGCGGCTCTCACGGCTCGCCTGCGCCGCGAGAATCGCGCGCGCCTGCTCCAGGCTCACGGAATCGCGCGCCGTCAGCCGCTCGAGCTGCGCCGCCTCATCCGCGTCGACGACCAAAATCCGGTCCACGCGGTCGCGAGCACCGCTCTCCACGAGCAGCGGAATGGCCATCACCAGATACGGTCCCACGGCCTCGGCCGCGCGCCGCTCCATATCGGCACGGATCAGCGGATGCAGGATGGCTTCCAGGTCGCGGCGCTTGCCGGGATCGGCGAAAATCAGATTGCGCAGGGCGCGCCGGTCGAGCTCCCCCTCGGGGCTCAGCACCCCCGGGCCGAACCTTTGGACCACCTGCTCGAGCCCGGGCTGCCCCGGAGCGGCCACGATGCGCGACGACTCGTCGGCATCGATCACGGGAACGCCGAGCTCGGTGAAACGCCGGGCGACCGTGCTCTTGCCGCTCGCGATACCGCCGGTGAGCCCGATCCGCAGGCGCGGCGCCATGGGTCAGCGAAGACCCGACATGCGCATATAGCCGTTCACGAGCTCATTTCCATACAGCATGGCGAGCCAGCCGGCCGCCGCCAGATAGGGCCCGAACGGCATCGGCGCGGCCCGATCGCGGCCGCGCAGGACGATCATCGAGATCCCCAGCACCGCCCCGGTGGCTGCGGCCAGCAGGATCACCAGCGGCAACAACCTCCACCCCAGCCACGCGCCCAAGGCCGCGAACAGCTTGAAGTCGCCGTAGCCCATGCCTTCCTTGCCGGTGACCAGGCGAAACGCGTGATACACCAGCCAGAGGCTCGAATACCCCGCGGCGGCTCCGATGATGGCATCCCGCGCCGACACGGGCAGGGGGGCGCCCGCGGCAGGCCCCAGCACGACCGCCGCCAGCAGGCCGGCCCACAGCAGCGGCAGGGTGATGTCGTCGGGCAGCAGCTGGTGGTCCAGATCGATGCCGGTCAGGGCGATCAGCGCCCAGGTGACGCCTAGGCCGCACGCCGTGGCGGCCGTGACGCCGAAGTGCCAGGCCACCGCCGCGGACAGCAGCCCGGTCGCGAGCTCCACCAGCGGATAGCGTGCGGAAATGCGCGCCCGGCAGGCGGCGCAGCGTCCGCGCAGCAGCAGCCAGCTCACCACCGGAATGTTCTGCCATGCCTTGATCGGCGCTTTGCAGGCCGGGCAGGCGGAGCGCGGGGTGCTCAGGCTGAACCGCTCGGACGGTGCGGAGGTGATCGTCGTCGCGGCACTGTCGGCGGAGGGCAGCAGCTCGATGGCCTGGGCGCGCCACTCGCGCTCCAGCATGATGGGCAGCCGGTAGATGACGACATTGAGAAAGCTGCCGATCACCAGCCCCAGCACGAACACCGACCCCACGAACAGCAGGGAGCTGGCTGTGTAGAGCACGGCGAGATCGTTCAGCATGAGCTAAACCCGCTGCCGGCCGTGCCGACGGCCGCTGTTTATCCGACGACTGAACCGAGCTTGAATATCGGTAGGTACATCGCGATCACCATGCCGCCCACGAGCACGCCGAGAATCGCCATGATCATCGGCTCCAGAAGGCTCGACATGCTGTCGACGGCGTTATCGACCTCCGCCTCGTAGAAATCGGCCACTTTGGCCGACATGGTATCGAGGGCACCCGATTCCTCGCCCACCGCGATCATTTGAATCACCATGTTGGGATACAGCCCCGTGTTTTCCATGGCGCGCTGCAGCCGCTGTCCCGTCGCCACTTCGTCCTTCATGCGCAGCACCGCTTCTTCGTAGACGATATTGCCCGTGGCGCCCGCCACCGATCCCATGGCCTCGACCAGGGGCACGCCGGCCGCAAACATGGTCGAGAGCGTGCGAGCGAAGCGCGCAATCGCGGCTTTGACCAGAATCGGTCCGATGATCGGCAACTTGAGCAGGATCCGATCGAGCGCGAGCTGCATCGGCCTCGAGCGCTTGAGGAAGAAGAAGAACGCATAGACGCTTCCGCCGATCACTATACGCCAGCCACCAGCCCTGATGCTGTACGAAGCGCGACAAATTGACGACCATCTGCGTAAAGGCGGGCAAAGAGGCGCCGAAGCCCTTGAACAGCGCTTCGAACTGCGGAATCACGAAGACAAGCAAAATGATCGACACGATGACGGCGACGGCCAGCACGGCCATCGGATAGAACATCGCCTTCTTGATCTTCTTCTTGAGGGCTTCGGTCTTTTCCTTGTAGGTCGCGATTTTATCGAGCAGCGTTTCGAGGGCTCCGGCCTGCTCGCCGGCCTCGACCAGATTGACGAAAAGGGCAGTCGAAGTACAGCGGGAACTTCGCGAGCGACTCATGCAGCGTGCTGCCGCCTTCGATGTTCGACTTGACGTCGAGCACCAGCTTTTGCATCGCCGGCTTTTCATGCCCGTTGCCGATGATCTCGAAGGCCTGCACCATGGGGATGCCGGCGGCCATCATGGTCGCGAGCTGCCGGCTGAACACCGCGATATCGCCGTCGGTGATTTTGCCGCCGGACCGGAAGGCGTTGCTTTGCGTCTTGACGCGCGTGGCGGCGACCCCTTGGCGCCGCAGGTCGGCGCGCAGCGCCGCTTCGTTCGCGGCAAGGGACTTGCCGCGCACCTTGTTGCCGCGCTTGTCCTTGCCCTCCCACAGAAATTGGGTTTCTTTCTTGGTTGCGGTTGCCGATATCGCCATAAATCTATCCTTGCGTAAGCTCGCCTACTCGATCGTGATGTTGTTCACTTCTTCCAGGCTGGTCGCGCCGTCTTTCACTTTTTGCAGGCCCGCACGGCGCAGATTCCAGACGCCCTCTTTGGCCGCCTGGTCGCCGATATTGAGAGCCCCGCCGCCTTCCATGATGATCCGGCCGATGGCTTCCGTGACCGGCATGACCTGGTAGATGCCCAGGCGGCCCTTGTAGCCGTCCGTGCACTGGCCGCACCCGACTGCCTTGTACACTCGGATGCCGCTTGCGATGTCCGCCTCCTCGAAGCCTTCCTTGCGCAGCGCCTCGGCCGGAATGTCGATCGGCTGCTTGCAATTGCTGCAGAGCCTGCGCGCCAGCCGCTGCGCGATGATGAGGCTCACCGAGGTGGCGATGGCGTAGGGCTTGACGCCCATGTCCACCAAGCGGGTCAATGTCTGAGGCGCGTCGTTGGTGTGCAGCGTGGAGAGCACCAGGTGGCCCGTCTGCGCGGCCTTGATCGCAATTTCAGCGGTTTCGAGATCGCGGATTTCGCCGACCATGATGACATCGGGATCCTGCCGCAGAAACGCCCGCAGGGCCGACGCAAAGGTGAGCCCCACCTTGTTGTTCACGTTGACCTGGTTGATGCCGGGCAGGTTGATTTCCGCAGGATCCTCGGCGGTCGAGATGTTGCAATCCTCCGTATTGAGGATATTGAGGCCGGTGTAGAGCGACACGGTCTTGCCGCTGCCCGTCGGGCCGGTCACCAGGATCATGCCCTGCGGCTTGGCCAGATACTTCAGATAAATCTCGCGCTGATTCGGCTCGTAGCCCAGCGCATCGATGCCGAGCATGGCGCTCGAGGGATCGAGAATACGCGTGACGACTTTCTCGCCGAACAGGGTCGGGCAGGTGCTCACGCGAAAATCGATGGCGCGGTTCTTGGAGAGCCGCATCTTGATGCGGCCGTCCTGCGGTACCCGGCGCTCGGCGATGTCGAGCCGCGACATGACTTTGAGGCGCGCGACGATCTTTACCGCCAGTTGGACCGGCGGCAGGGCAACTTCCTTGAGCACGCCGTCGATGCGTGTGCGGATGCGGAAGAGCTTTTCATACGGCTCGAAATGGATGTCCGAGGCGCCCTTCTTGATGGCGTCGAGCAGGATCTTGTTGACGAAGCGCACGATCGGCGCGTCCTCGACATCGTCCCGGCCCAGCGCTTCGGCGTTCGGGTCCTCATCGCCGGCGGTGACTTCGAGGTTCTCGAGATCGAAATCATCATCCGTCAAGCTCGGCATGGCCGCGTCGGCCTGATCGATGGCCTTGTTGACCGCCATCTGCAGCTTGTCGTCCTCGACCACGACGAACTCGATGCTCATCGAGGTCTGGAAGCGAATCTCATCGAGCGCATGCAAATTGGTCGGATCCGCGACCGCCAGGAACAGCCGCTTGCCGCGCTTCATCAAGGGCAATACCCGGTGCTTCTGCAGGAGCTTGTCGCTCACCGCCCGCACGGCGTCCATGTCCGCCGCCACGGCGTCCAGATCGAGGAGAGGCACCCCGAATTCGTTCGACGCGGAGATGGCGATATCGCGCGCGCTCGCCAGGCTCGAAGAGACGAGGTGGGTCACCAGGCTATGGCGCCGCTCCTTCGCCTTGGCCACGGCGTCCTGCATGGCGGACTCCTCCAGCAACCCGTCCTGGACCAGCCGCTGGGCAAGGCCGCCCAAGGCCATGCGATTGGTGGTGCCGACCGACGCTATTGCGTTATCATTCATGGACTTACAGTAAACCCCTGGTCGCCATTCTAGCCTACTATTGGTAGCTGGACGGGCAATGTCAAATCAATGGCGGATACTCGCACATTGTCAGGCGGCCTGCTCGTGATACTGATCGCAAAATGCAGCCTGCTCGGGCTGTTCGGCTTTCCCAGGCCCAAAAAGAGGAAGCCCCTCCGGGGAGGGGCTTCTGAGCTCGATTCGTAAATCAGCTCGTTACTTGCACTGCGTGGGCACGTACTTGGCGAGAACCGGAGCCGCCGGAGCTGCACCTGATACAGCTCGGCCGTCGCGGTGGCATTGGTCGACGACACGCAAGCCCAGTCGATGTTGCCGACGAGGCCAGCGGCCAGCACGGCGCCGCCGATGCTCGGGGTCAACGTAATCTGATTGGCGCCCGCGAGAGCCGGTATGCCGTTGGCGGTCGGTGTCATAGGTGACCGTGATCGTGCCCGTCCGCCGCGATTGATCGTGATGGCACTCGACACGTACTTGGTCGCTGTGGAAGCGACCAGGAACGCGGCCGCTGCGGCCAACCCGTCGACGTCGCCCGACTCGCAACCTTCGGCGATAGTCGTTTTGGCGGCGTCCGCCAGATTCAGGCCTTCCGTCACCTTCGCGCGAATGGTGTAGTCCTGATACGCGGGAATCGCGATCGCGGCCAAGATACCGATGATGGCAACCACGATCATCAATTCGATGAGGGTGAAGCCCTGTTGCACTTTCTTAAACATTTTAGCTCCTGATATGAACACGTAAGACAAATCAGATTTCGAACAACGGCCTGCGCCGGTAGTCAGGAGTGAGCAAGCGCTGTGCCAAGGTCCAGAGACTAATTGCTAAGTTCATGAAATATACAAGACTAATTGCGCGATTGTGAGGGGCGGCTTGACATAGAACCGTCGTCGCATGGCGGCGGTTGTGACGCGCAGCGTCAATGATTGACAAAATTTGTCAGTCCGCCGCGCAGCAATCAGCCTGGCTGCTCGTGTTCCTCGTGGTAGCTGTCGTCGGCGTTGATGTCCCAGATCTGCGTCTTGCCGCTCTGGCCGGCTGATCGAGTCCACCGCGCATTTGGCCGACAGCATGGAGTGGTCTTGATTGTTGTATCGATGCATCCCGTTGCGTCCGATCGAATAAAGATTGCGGAACTCGTCCAGATAGTCGCGCACGGTGTTGAAATGCCGATACTCGCCGAAATAGGCGGGATACGCCTTGGGGACGCGCACGACGGTGCCATCCAGTACGTCCCGCCGTTCGATCAGATCGAGTCTTGCGAGTTCGTCGGCGGCGAAATCGATGAACCGCCCGTCCTGCATGGACCACAGCTCGTCGCCCTCCCGGCAGAAGTACTCCAGTCCCAGCCAGATCGTGTCTGGGTCCGCCACCAAGGCCGGGCTCCAGTTGTTGAATATCTGCAGCCGGCCGATTTTCACATCCGGCTCCTGGATGTAGATCCAATTATCCGGCGGCATGCCGTTGGCGCTGAGCGGTCGTGGAGTCTCTTGCCCGGCGTCGTCATTCTGCGCAGCAACAGTCCCGCCGTCATGAAGTCGCGGTAGGGAAGCCGCCGGGCGACGCGCGCGACGCGCTCATCCTCCGGCGAGAGCATGGCGGCAAGATCGCTGAACCGGCATCGTCGACAGAAAATAGTCGCACGCCACGCGGCGCACCGATCCGGTCGTCTCATCGCGCACCGTGACGGCGGTCACCGTGAAGCCATGCCGCTCGATGCCGACCACGCGATGTCGCAGATGGATGTGCCCGCCGCGTGCAACGACATCGCGCGCGACCGCCTCCCACATCTGGCCGGGACCGAGCTTGGGGTAGAGGAAGCGCTCGATCAGGCTGGTCTCAGTTTCCTTTTGAGCGGTATCTCGCCGATGAGCGAAACGGCGCCGCTGAGGGCATGCGCGAGCGCTTTGGTCACCGACAACCCCTTGATCCGCTGCGCGCCCCAAGCGGCGGTGATCTCCGCGCAGGGCACGCCCCACACCTTTTCGGTGTAATCCTTGAAAAAAGTTCGGTAAAGCCGCTCTCCAAAGCGATTGACCAGAAAATCCTCGAGCGAGCTTTCCGGAGAGCGTCGCGCGAGGCGCGCTCGCAGCGTAACTCAATCCCACACGCAGCGTCTCCGCGACCCCCATGTTCTTGAGCGTGTCGGCATTGAGCTTCAGGGGATAATCGAAGAACCGGCGCCGATAAAAGATTCGCGACAGGCGCCGCCGGACCAACATGACCGAATCCGAGTCAGGCGGATCCGCGACCGCGGGCGCGAATTCGCGCGATTGCCGCTGGTAGCTGATGCGCAGCGGCGCTATCGCCTTCGGCATCGTCCGTGGGCGATCGGCAAGATTTCCTGCCACCAGCGCATCACCCAGTCGGACTTGGAGAAGAATCGATGGCCGCCCAGATCCATCCGATTGCCGCGATAGTTGACCGTCTTGGAGATCCCGCCCACCTGAATGTCGGCCTCGAATACGATGGGTACGATCGCCGAGCGGCGCAGCAGTTCCAGGGCAGCGGTCAACCCGGCCGGACCCGCTCCCGCCACGACGGCGAATTTGCTCACGCGAACGGGGCTCGCGCTGTTCACGATCCGGCAATCGTAGAGGTACCAGTCCTTCTGCCCCGGAATGAGCGTGACGCAGCGGCTCGAAGCCGACATTCTCCGCCGCGACCACGAAATTCAGCTGCGGATCGCCACAGATGCTCGATCAGCCGCTCACGAGTCAGAGGTCGCACGGATGAGGGATTTCCTCGCGCGCCGCTGTGCGCCTTAGTCATATTCGACAACAGCCTCCAATCGGGATCCATCAGCGGCAGCAGCACTTGCGATCGGCGGCGCACCTCGAGCGGCGGTCGCTCGCGAGAAGACCACGCCGGAGGATTGATCAACCGTCAAATAGCTGGGGCGCTCCAGCGTGAACCACGCGAACGCCGCCGAGTTGTGCGACCGGAACGACCAAGACATTGGCCGTCGGGTGGAATGGCACGCCGCCAATCCGAGTATTCATTGACCTTCGCGGCCGTGCCGGCCTCGCCGCCATCGGCGAGCGCACGGGGCACGCAGTACAGACAAGCCGCGACGAGCGCCCCCGGTAATCAGCGACAAAACGACTGGAGACCGAGCCGCCCGAACCCAGCATGCAACCGCCCCGATCCATGCAACCATCAGCATGCGAGCAGAATCCCCGCACCGCGCACCCGCTTGCCGACCGGGTCGTTGAAGCGGCCTCGTATCGACCAAAGAATCAATGCAAACACCAAGCAGGTCGTGCCGGCAATTGTAGAGAACGTCCATGCGCAAATCACCAGCGAACACGCACCATCGCACCGCACTTCTCAGCGCGCCATAGAGCCTGAAACGTCGGCGCCAAGAGTAGCACGCTCGCGAGAGTCGTCACCCACACCCATCGCCACGCTTGTCCTTGCAAGAGAATGGCTGACCGGACCGACGAGACTCCCGATGAGCGCAACCGCGAATCCCGCAGCACCGACGAGCATCGCCGTCGCACAGATCCTTCGAACTCGCGCATCGTCGATCGCCAGGACGCTGAGCGACAGTGACAGAAAGGGCCGTGCATTCAGGCTCCAATCGGTGGCGCGCCAGAGCTTCAGAAAAAGAAATTGCGAGCGTTCCCGCACGACTTCCAGCCAAGCAGCATCCATCACGACGCAAGTCATACCCTATGGATGGCTCGACTGCCGCGATCAAGGCGATGCCCAGCACCAGAACGATGCCCGCCCCCGCTCCCAAGGCGCTCAACCGGAACGGAAGCCACAGGCAAATCACCCACAGCAAGCCGGGTAGAGCCATCAACGGGTGCAATAGCATCGCCCCGCATGCCATCAGCAACGCCCAGATTCGGTATCCGCAAACACGAGCAGGCGAGGGCGGCGACCACGAGTGCCTCCGCTGCCGAACGGGCGGTCAGCCAATCTTCCGCATAATGAAAGACGCCGAAGGCGCCATACCCGCCCGATGCGACCATCAATAAGGCCACTGCCAGATAGGCGCGAGTGCCGTCGAAAAGCCGGCGCGACCAGCACGCCAAGCCGCAGCAAAAAACGAGATCTTGAATACGACGGCGAGCGTGAGCGCAGCGTTTCGAGGCCGATGAGGTCGATGCATCGCTCGTAGAGGTCTGAAAAGAGCGTGTATGAATCCTGAGAGCGTGTCCTTAAGATAAAGATCGTTGAAGAGATTCGGGTGCTCTCGGCGCCAGCGCCTGGACTGCATACAGGCGCGCATCGCCGCCGAGACCCAGGTAATGATGGGTCAGGGACCACAGCAGCACGAGCGACAGACCGAGCGCGAGGATCGTGGCGCCGCGCCGTAGGGCGTCGCGAGGCAGGCCGTCAACACCCTTCAAATCGACGGCGAAGATCTGTCTAGTCTCTCAGCTCTTTCAGCGGACCGATGAACTTCTCGTAGTTGCGCCAGCGTTCCACGGACTGCCGGTAGATCTTCTGCCGCACCTGCCAGGCGCTGGCCGTCGACACAGAGCGCTTGGTCTCATGGAACGTCAGGCAGCGCTCGTCCCATTCGAGGCCGACGAAATCCAGGATCTTGCGCGTCCAGCCTCTTGGTCGGCGACCAGTTCTTCGTAAGGCACTTCCAGAATGGTCCTGGCGGGCAGGGCGCTCACCAATGGGTCATGAGGCGCTGATGTTCCGGTAGTAGTCCGCCAGGTCGGAGAGATCCATCGTGAAGCGCATGCCCGTCGAGAAATGCTGGAAATAGCAGGACAGGCAGGTGTCGATCGGGTCCCGCCGCATGCGGATGATCCGCGCATTCGGAAATACAGAGTGAATGAATCCCACGAAATCGGAGTTGGTCGGGGTCTTTCGACGATGCGCTGCGCGTCCGGGAAACGGCGCTCGATGAGCGCGCAGATATTCCTCGGCGAGCCTTTTCTCGCGGGCACGGCAGTATGCGCTGGCGTATCTCATTGTGGTGCGTTCGTGCGGCTTGAGCCAAAAATCCAACTCGCCCGCGCCCCTGGCGGCGGGATGCGATGCGATGATCTGCTCGGTCAGCGACGTTCCCGAACGGGGCATGCCCAGCACGAAGACGGGCTTCGCCGAGTCAGATCCTCCCGTCCGTATCGAAGCCATGACTTGCGCGCGTATGGACGCGAATCATGTCGTCCGCGAAGCGGGTGTGCCCTTGCTCGATCGTAATTCCCGGCAACGCTCTTCAGCAGCTCGTTGCCACGCCGTAGTTCGCGAACGCCCGATCGTAATCCTCGATATCGTCGCAATACTTGCCCATCGCAAAGCAAGTTCGGATCCTCCCAAAGGGAGATCCCGCTGGCCGCGATCTCCTCCGCGGTCCTTGAGTACCAGTCGGCGTCGGCCGAACTCATCTTGCGGATGCCGTGCAGCGCCGCCCACGCTCTCGGCATTTTCGGGCTGATTTGCAATGCGCGCTGAGCAACGACTCTGCCTCGTCGAATCGACCCTCCGAGCGCGCGATCTGGGCGAGGCCCAACAGGGCATTGGCATCCGTTCGGAGAAAGCTTCAGCGCCTTGCGAAGCGCGGTCTTGGCTTCGTGGATCGCGGCCGGCGGAAGCGAGCATGAGGCCGAGCATCGCGCGCGCACCCGGGATACTTCGGGTTTATCTTGAGCACGCGCCGCAGCAATGGCTTCGGCCTCCTGCGGACTTCCCTGCAGCAACGCCGCGAGATTGAACTAGGGCCTCGGCATATTCGGGATTGACTCGATCGCCTCCCGGTAACGCTGCTCCGCCTCCTGATAGCGGCCCAAATTGTAAAGAGCGACTCCAAGGTTATTCAGCGCTATCCGCTCGGTCCGGATGCTGCGATACGAACTCGTCATAGAGCTGACGGCCTGCGCCTAATCTGCCGCGGCGAACGCTGCGTGGGCGCGGGCGAGCAGCGCATCGGTTTTGCCGGCGTCGGGCTGTTCGCCTGCGCGGCCGTCGAGGTGCGGCCGCCGCCGCGTCTGCCGTTCTGAGAGAGATGCAGTATCAGAGACTGAGTCACGGCGTTCGCTACGCTCCGGCTCGACGCCGTTCTCGATCAGCCTCCACTTGAAGGAGTTCGCGAATCGGGCCTTCTTGTAGAAATTCAACCGCAGGGTGCGCACTTCGCGATCGGCGCGCCGCAAGCAACTCCTCGAGCGCGGACTTCGGCGCTTCGCTCCGTCGTTGTCCGCCGGGCCTCTGCCGCCGCGCGCGGCCGCAGGCGCTGCCCGCGGCGCAACTCGTCGGCCAACGCAATGCCGATTGAGCGGCTTCGCGCGATCCTTGTAACCAATCGAGCATTCATCGCTTGCGGCGCAGTTCGCTTATCCGGCTATTCGGCAACGTCGCGCGATCAAGACATAAGCGAGCGGATAGGTTGAACCAAAACGAACCGCGCCTTCCACGTGCAGATGCGCGTCACGCTTGAGGTCAATCACACTTTCACTCGATTCCCAAGCTTCTTGATCCGGTATCGCAATCGCACGAAAGGACATCCCCAGTGACCTTGGCGGCGGCGGTCTTGTTGATAGCGTGTCTGCTCGAGCGCCTTGATGATGGCATCGCGTTCGATGTCCTCCAGATGATCGCCCAACGCCCCGCATGCCGGATGAACGTCGCTGCGTCGGGCCGCGGGCCGAGCCGGTCCGGGACGTCGGCCGGAGCTGAATGTCGCCGGCGCGCATTTCGCCGCTGGTGGTCAAGTGATCGCACGCTCGAGAATGTTCTCGAGCTCGCGAACGTTGCCGGGAAATGCGTATGCTTCGAGCGCCGCCAACGCGTCCTTCCCGAGCAGCGGCGGCGTGATTTTCATGCGCCGCCCCAGCCGGCGCAGGATGGCCTCGGCGAGCTCCGGGACGTCCTCCGGCCGTTCGCGCAAGGAAGGCACGCGCAATTCGATCACGTTCACCCGGTAAAACAGGTCCTCGCGGAATTTGCCCTCGGCAACCAGCTGGGCGAGATTCTTGTGGGTGGCCGAGAGAATACGCACGTCGACGCCCACCTCCTGTTGCTCGCCGACCGGGCGCACGGCCTTTTCCTGAATCACGCGCAGCAGCTTCACCTGCATGTGCAGCGGCAAGTCGGCAATCTCATCCAAAAACAGGGTGCCGCCCTCGGCGGACTGAATCAACCCCTTCTTGTCGCTGACGGCGCCGGTGAAGCTGCCGCGCTTGTACCCGAAGAGCTCGCTTTCCATGAGTTCGGTGGGAATCGCCCCGCAGTTGACCGGCACGAAGGGACCGTCGCGGCGCGGGCCGGATTCGTGGATGAGCTTCGCCACCAATTCCTTGCCGGTGCCGGATTCGCCGGAAATGTGCACCGGCGCCTGGCTGCGCGCGACGCGCGCGATCATTTCGCGCAGGTGCTGCATGGCGGCCGATGCGCCGAGCAGGCGCGGGCCGTAGACGCTGGTATCGCCGTCATTGGTTTCCGACAGCTTGATGGCCGTGGCGACCAGTTTGCGCAGGCCCGCGAGATCCAAGGGCTTGGAGACGAAATCGAACGCACCCACTTTGAGCGCGCGCACGGCGGTCTCCATGTTGCCATGGGCGGTGATCACGGCGACGGGTACGCTGGGCGAGTATTGCTGCATCCATTTGACCAGATCCAGCCCATCGCCGTCGGGCAGCTGCATGTCGGTCAGGCACAGATCGAAGCGCTCGGTCTTGAGCATGCGCTGTGCCGCGGCGATGCTGTCGGCGGTGCGCGGACTCAAGTCCATGCGCTCCAAGGTGATGGACAGCAATTCGCAAAGGTCCGGCTCGTCGTCGACCACCAATACTGCAGGCTTCGGCATGGGCCCTATTGTAGCGTCAGCGCATCGGAGGCGGGCGCTATTCCTCCCAGCGCTGCGGGTCGCTGAACACGACTCTGAAAGTGCTCCCGCCGCCGCTGCGCGGTTCGTAGAGCAGGATCGCGCGATTCAGCTGACACAGCTCGCGGGCGATGAACAGCCCCAAACCTGTGCCGCCCTTGCGGCCGGTAAAAAACGGCTCGAAGATTCGATCGACGGCCTGCGCTTCGATGCCCGGGCCGCGGTCGGCGACCTCCAGACAGGGGCGGAAACTCGGGTTCAGGCGGCTCAGCTTGATTTCCAGCGCGATGCCGGCGCGCGGCTCGCCGTACTTGATCGAATTGTCGCACAAGTTCCACACCACCTGATGCAGGTGGCTGGGATCGAAGCGCACTTCGAGATCCTCCGCTTCTTCGGACACGCCGATCTGCGTTCGCGGAATCTGCATGGTCTGCGAGAATTCGGGCAGGAAGTCCTCGAGCCAATCGCCGAGCGTCAAGCGGGTCGGCTTGGTGGCCTCGCGCCGCGACAGCTGCAGTACATTGTTGATGATGGTGCTGACGCGTTCGGAATTCTTGTGGATGATATCCGTCAGCCGGCGCTCGGCGGGCCCGATGTGCGGGCTTTCGGCGAGCAACTGCCCGGCATGGCTCATCGCCCCGACAGGATTGCGAATTTCATGGGCAATGCTCGCGGACAGCCGGCCGAGCGCCGCGAGCTTGCCTTGCTGCACGCGCTCGGCCATGAGGCTGGTATCTTCGAGGAAAATCAGCGTGGGCCCCGGCGCCATGTCGCCGAGCGGTGCGAAGTGCGGCTGAATCAGGCGCGCGCCGTCCGCTGCGACGAAAGTGGAGGGCTCGATCTCGTCGCGTTCGCCCTGCCGCCACGTGCTCAATGAATAGAGCAGGCGGGGCGAGACTTCGCCGACCAGCGCTCCGGGCACCGCATGCGTGTCGCCGAGAATCTCGGCCGCGGATTCATTGATCAGGCGAATCCTATCCGCGGCATCGACGACCAGCAGGCTCTCGCGCAGGTGCTGCACGATGTACTGCGACAGATCGGCGAGGTTCGCCAGATCGACGTCCTTCTGGCGAACCAGATCCTCGCTCTCGCGCATGCGGCCCGCGACGACGCTGGCCGATGCCGCAAACGTGAACAGCACGACGCCCAAAAACCCGGCCGTTGCATACGCGGTGATATCGGCATGGCCGGTGAGCTGCTGCCAGATCGTGTGCGCCAGCACCGCGAGCGCCGCAACGGCGGCCAGGAACAGCGCGCTGCGCAGTCGGCAGCAAGAACGCCAGGCCGCCCACCGGGACCAGCAGCAGCAATCCCAAGCCGCTGGCGATGCCGCCGCAGGCATGCAGCAGCAGCATCAGGCTCGTAAGATCGACGGCCGCCTGCAGGATCGTCTGGACATGCGCCGTTGCCAGGCGCTTGCGCACCAAAACGACGCTGCCCAGGCCGAAGCACAGATAAAAGATCGCCACCCCGAAGAAAAGCCGGGGGGACTCGACGGCAATGCCGCGCGAGCCGCCCAGGGAATACACCCCGAGGAGCACCAGCGGCACCAGCACCCGGTACAGATTGAGCAGACCGAGCACTCGCCAGTTGAGCGCGATCTTCGGGCCGCTGCTGCGGTCGAATGGGCGGTTCAGAAGGGTCACGTTCCTAAGGATTCACGTCCGAAGCCAGGTTTTGCGCTGCGGTGAAGCTTAATTCAAAATAGCGCGCCTCAATGCGACCAGATCGGCACTCGAGGATAATTCATGAATTGGCGCGACTATAGCAGGGGACCGGATTGACTCGTCCATCTCAGCTGCGCTGTGTCATGGCGCAGCTCAATTTGGTCGTCGGCGCCGTCGAGGGCAATACCTCGCGCATCATCGCCGCGGCCAACCAGGCGCGCGATCAGTCGGCCGCGGACGTGGTGATGCTTCCGGAACTGGCCGTGTCGGGATACCCGCCGGAGGATTTGCTGTTCCATTCGGGTATGCGCACGCAGGTCGCGCGCTCGATCCAGCGGCTCAAAACCGAGGTCCGCGGCATCACGCTGATCGCCGGC
This sequence comes from uncultured Gammaproteobacteria bacterium, assembly GCA_963837045.1. GTDB lineage: Bacteria > Pseudomonadota > Gammaproteobacteria > Steroidobacterales > Steroidobacteraceae > Bog-1198. The sequence continues at coordinate 19,093 of CAWIMA010000012.1, read as the reverse complement.
TATCCGGAATACGAGGGTGCGCGAATCTTCAATTCCGCCATCGTCATTCGCGATGGCGCGGTGCTCGCGAATCACCGCAAGGCCTGCCTGCCCAATTACCGCGTGTTCGACGAAAAGCGCTACTTCACCCCCGGCACCGAAACCACGGTGGTCGAATTGAACGGCATCAGGGCGGGGATACTGGTGTGCGAGGACGTCTGGGATGCCGAGCCTGCGCGGCGGGCGCGCCGGGCCGGCGCACAGGTGCTGTTGGTCATCAATGCCTCGCCCTATGAAGTGGACAAGCAGGCGCAAAGAGAGCGGCAGGTCGGCGCCGTACGGGTGGGCGAGACAGGAATTCCGCTGGTGTTCGTCAATTTGATCGGCGGCCAGGACGAGCTGGTGTTCGACGGCAATTCCTTCGTCATGGATGCGGCCGGTGAGGTCACGATGCGCGCGCCCGCGTTCACCGAAGGCATGTATGTGGTGGATTTGGCGCTCGACGCCGGCGGCGCGGTCACGCCCGTGCCCTCCGCCATCGTGCCGCTGCAGGGCCAAGAGGAGAGCGTGTACGGTGCATTGGTGCAGGGCACGCGCGACTATGTCGACAAGCACCGCTTTCCGGGCGCGGTATTGGGGCTCTCCGGCGGGGTCGACTCCGCACTGACCTTGTGCATCGCCGTCGATGCGCTGGGCGCCGAGCGGGTGCATTCGGTGGCGATGCCGTCGCGCTACACCTCGCAGATGAGCCGGGAGGACGCCGCGGAACAGGCATCCTGGCTGCGCGTCAAGCACAGTGAGATTTCCATCGAAGGCATGTTCGAGGCCGCGCTGGCTGCCTTGAAGGAGGAGTTCGCCGGACTGCCGCCCGATGCCGCCGAGGAGAACATTCAAGCGCGCTGCCGCGGCGTGCTGTTGATGGGCATATCCAACAAGACGGGCCGCATGCTGCTCACCACCGGCAACAAGAGCGAAATGGCCGTGGGCTACGCCACCCTGTACGGCGACATGGCCGGCGGCTTTGCGCCCATCAAGGACTGCAGCAAGCTGCTGGTCTACCGGCTCTGCGCCTGGCGCAACGCGCAATCGCGGGTGATCCCCGCACGCGTCATCGAGCGGCCGCCGTCGGCGGAGCTGCGCTATGACCAGAAGGATACCGACAGCCTGCCGCCGTACGAGGTGCTCGATCCGATCCTGGAGGCGTTCATCGAGGAGGATTTATCGGTGGATCAGATCACGGCCCGAGGCTTCGACCGCAAGACCGTGGGGCGCATCCTCGATATGGTGAAGCGCAGCGAATACAAGCGCCGCCAGGCCCCGCCCGGCGTGCGGGTGAGCGGCCGGGCATTCGGCCGGGATTGGCGCTACCCGATCACCAGCGGCTACCAGACGCGTTGAGCCGGCCCGCCGGGGCGTCTACAAAAGCCGCTTCCACCAGGCTTTCTTTCGCTGTATGTCCTTGATATTACTTGGATAATTGTCCGCATACACGCGCTCGACATTCTTCGCCAAATCGAGCATGCCGAGGTCGTAGTAAGCATCGACCATCACCTTGAGGGAGCCCTGGACCGCGGGCGCGCCGTCGTAATTCTCAACGCAGAACTTGGCGCGATTGAGCGCGCCGACATACGCGCCGCGCCGCATGTAGTAGAGGGCAACGTGCAATTCGAAGTCGGCGAGTCGATTGCGCAGGAAAATCATGCGCTGCCGGGCATCCGCGGCATACAGGCTGTGCGGATATTTCTTCAGCAGCTCATCGAACGCATCGAACGACTTTTTCGCGTTGATCGGCGGGCGCTGCGATAAATCGACACTGAACCAGCGCTCCACGAAATTCGCCTGACGCTCGAAATACACCAATCCCTTCATGTAGTAGGCGTAGTCGACCCGGGGGTTGGTGGGGTTTTCGCGAATGAAGGTATCCGCGGCGTCGATCGCCGGATCGACCTCGTGATTCTTGTAGTAGGCGTAGATCAGATCGATCTGCGCCTGGCGCGCCGGCTCGCTGAACGGGAAGCGCGACTGCAGGGTTTCGAGCTGCTTGATCGCCTCCCCGTAGCTCGAATTCTTCATGGCCTTTTGGGCTCGGGCATAGATCACTTCAGGGCCGGATTTGGCGTCGTCCCGATGACTGCGGCAGCCCGCCGCCAGCACGCCTATGCCGATGGCGAGCAACAGAATTCGGCACGGATGGCCAAGATCACGCAGTCTCACAAGCGATTCCTTACAATGGGTGGGTCCAAAGACGCGCGGCAGTATACCCGATGCCCCGCCGCAAGCTTCGAGTACCCGTATGAACGCAGAGTTCCAAGTCATCGACCTCGAAATTCCGCAGGAGTTGGCCGGACAGCGGCTGGATAGCGCACTCGCGCGGCTGCTGCCGCAGCATTCGCGCACACGCATCAAGGGCTGGATCGAGGCGGGTGAGGTACAGGTCGGCAGGCTTCCCTGCAAGCCCCGCGATGTGGTGAGTGCGGGTTCCCGGGTCCGGGTGCGCATGAGGTTCGAGCCGCCGGCCGGCGCCGTGCTGCCCGAGGCGATCGCGCTCGACCTGGTGCACGAGGATCGAGACGTTTTGGTGATCGACAAGCCGGCGGGATTGGTGGTGCATCCCGGCGCCGGAAATCCGCGGCACACGCTGCAAAATGCGCTGCTGGGCCTCGACCCGTCGCTGGCCGCGCTGCCGCGCGCCGGCATCATCCACCGGCTCGACAAGGACACCAGTGGTCTGTTGGTGGTGGCGCGCACGATCGAAGCGCATACCGCACTCACCCGCCAGCTGGCGGCGCGCTCGGTATCTCGGGAATACCTTGCCGTGTGCGTGGGAATTGTGACCGCCGGTGGCAGCATCGATGCACCGATCGGGCGCCATCGCAGCGACCGACTGCGCATGGCCGTCCGCCAGGACGGCCGACCGGCCATTACGCACTACCGAGTGCTCGAGCGCTTTCGCGCGCACAGCTACCTGCGCGTCAAGCTCGAGACCGGGCGCACGCACCAGATCCGGCTGCATTTGGCGCATCTCAAGTTCCCGATCGTGGGCGATCCGAAGTATGGCGGCCGCTTCGGGCGACCGCGCGGCGCGACGGAGGGATTGATCGTCACGTTGCGCGGCTTCAAACGCCAAGCGCTGCACGCGGCGAGCCTCGCGTTCGATCATCCGCGCTCCGGCGAACGGCTCAACCTGCACAGTGCGGTGCCCCCGGACTTCGGCGGGCTGCTCGGCGCACTGCGCGAGGACGTGCGCGCCGCCGCGGCGAGACGCACTGCGGGCGCTGCATGGGGGTAGCGTGGCTCAGGCCGCAGTGGCCCGCGCCCGCCGCGGTGTGCGCGCTGTCCACGCTGCGCGCAGGCGGAGTCAGCGTCGCGCCCTACGCATCGCTGAACCTGGCCGCTCATGTCGGCGACGTGCCGGAGGCGGTCGCGGAGAACCGCCGCAGGCTGCGCGCCGCCGCCGATCTGCCGGCCGAGCCCGCCTGGCTCACCCAGGTTCACGGCGCCGAGATTGCGGATTTGGATGCGGGCGCAGCCACGGGCGCAGCGGCGGGTCCGGCGGACGGCGCCGTCACGCGAACGCCCGGACGCGTCTGCGCGATTCTCGCGGCCGATTGCCTGCCGATCCTGTTCGCGACCGAGTCCGGCGATGCGGTGGCCGCCGCGCATGCGGGCTGGCGGGGTCTGGCGGGCGGTGTCATCGAGGCGGCCGTGAGGTCCCTTGCGGTGGCCCCGGCCTCACTGCTGGTATGGCTCGGTCCTGCCATCGGTCCACGGCACTTTGAAATCGGCCCCGAAGTCCGGGATGAGCTGCTGCGCGGCGATCCGCGGGCGGATGGGACCTTCGCCGAGAATGCGCGAGGCCGGTACCTGGCGGATCTGAATGTGCTCGCGCGCCGACGGCTCGTGCAACTGGGCATCGAGCGCGTGTACGGCGGCGGCGAATGCACCTTTTCCTGTTCGGATAAGTACTTTTCTCACCGGCGCGACGGGCCAACCGGCCGGCAGGCGACGCTCATTTGGCTGCGCGACGCTTAGCAGCGGTTGAATTGCCCGACCGAATCCCCACCTACTGAGCGTTCTCAAGGGATTTTGGGGTGTTTTCATGCGAATGGACAAATTGACGACCAAATTCCAGGCTGCGCTGGCGGACGCCCAGTCGCTCGCCGTCGGGCGGGACAATCAGTACATCGAGCCGGTGCATTTGATGTCCGCCCTGCTCGACCAACAGGGCGGCACTGCGCGTCCCTTGCTCGAGAAAGCCGGCGCCAATGTGGCCAAGCTGCGCTCAGAACTCGCGGCCGCGCTCGATCGTACCCCCAAGGTGGAAGGATCGGCCGGCGAGGTGCTGCTCGGCAACGATCTCAATAAATTGCTCAACGTCACGGACAAGCTCGCCCAACAGCGCGGCGATCAGTTCATCTCCAGCGAGCTGTTCGTGCTCGCGGCCTGTGATGACCGCGGCGAACTCGGCCGCATCCTGAAATCCTGCGGCGCGGCGCGGGACGGTCTGGAAAAGGCGATCGAGGAGGTTCGCGGCGGCGCCAAGGTGGAGGACGCGGGCGCGGAAGAGAATCGCCAGGCGCTGGAGAAGTACAGCATCGATCTCACCGAGCGCGCCGCCCAAGGCAAACTCGATCCGGTCATCGGCCGCGACGACGAGATCCGCCGCACCATTCAGGTACTGCAGCGCCGGACCAAGAACAATCCGGTGCTCATCGGGGAGCCCGGCGTCGGCAAGACCGCCATCGTCGAGGGCCTCGCACAGCGCATCGTCAACGGCGAGGTGCCGGAAGGATTGCGCGGCAAGCGGATTCTCGCGCTCGACATGGGTGCGCTGATCGCCGGCGCGAAATATCGCGGTGAGTTCGAGGAGCGCCTGAAAGCGGTTCTCACCGACCTGGCGAAACAGGAAGGCCAGGTGATTCTGTTCATCGATGAATTGCACACCATGGTCGGCGCCGGCAAGGCCGAGGGGGCGATGGACGCGGGCAACATGCTCAAGCCCGCGCTGGCGCGCGGCGAGCTGCATTGCGTCGGCGCGACCACGCTCGATGAGTACCGCAAGTACATCGAAAAGGACGCGGCGCTCGAGCGGCGCTTCCAAAAAGTGCTGGTGGACGAGCCCTCCGTGGAAGACACCATCGCCATCCTGCGCGGGCTCAAGGAACGCTACGAAGTTCATCACGGCGTCGAGATCACCGATCCTGCCATCGTTGCGGCGGCTACGCTGTCGCATCGCTATATTTCAGACCGGCAATTGCCCGACAAGGCGATCGATCTGATCGACGAGGCCGGCTCGCTGATTCGCATGGAGATCGATTCGAAACCCGAGGCGCTCGACAAGCTCGACCGGCGCATCATTCAGCTCAAGATCGAGCGCGAGGCGCTCAAGAAGGAAACCGATGAGGCATCCCGCAAGCGCTTGAGCACCCTGGAAGACGCACTGAAGCAGCTGGAGAAGGAATACTCGGATCTCGAGGAAGTATGGAAGGCGGAGAAGGCCTCCGTGCAGGGCGCCGCTCACATCAAGGAGGAGCTCGAGCGGGCGCGCACGGATCTCGACACCGCGCGCCGTGCGCAGGATCTCGCGCGCATGTCCGAACTGCAGTATGGGCGCATTCCCGCTCTCGAACAGCGGCTCGCAAAGGCGCTGGAGGTCGAGCAGAAACCCAACCAGCTGCTGCGCAACTCGGTGACCGAAGTCGAAATCGCCGAAATCGTCTCGAAGTGGACCGGAATACCGGTATCGCGCATGCTCGAAGGCGAACGCGAAAAGCTGCTGCGCATGGAAGAGGTGCTCGGCAAACGCGTCGTGGGCCAGGAAGAGGCCGTGAAGGCGGTGGCGGATGCGATTCGCCGCTCGCGTGCGGGACTGTCCGATCCGAACCGGCCGAGCGGCTCGTTCATGTTCCTCGGGCCGACCGGCGTGGGCAAGACTGAGCTTTGCAAGGCGCTGGCCGAATTCATGTTCGACACCGAAGAGGCCATGGTGCGCATCGACATGTCCGAATTCATGGAGAAGCATTCGGTCGCACGCCTCATCGGCGCGCCGCCGGGATATGTGGGCTACGAAGAGGGCGGCTATCTGACCGAGGCGGTGCGCCGCCGGCCGTACAGTGTCATCCTGCTCGATGAGATCGAGAAAGCCCATCCTGACGTATTCAATGTGCTGCTGCAGGTGCTCGACGACGGGCGCCTCACCGACGGCCAGGGGCGCACCGTGGATTTTCGCAACACCGTCGTGATCATGACCTCGAATCTGGGCAGCCAGGTCATTCAGGAACTGTCCGGCGAGGCGAATTACGCGAAGATGAAAGCGGCCGTCATGCAGGTGGTGACGCAGCATTTTCGCCCCGAGTTCATCAATCGAGTCGATGACATCGTGGTGTTTCATCCGCTCGGCCGCGAGCAGATCCGCTCCATCGTGGACATCCAGCTGGGGCGGTTGCGCCAGCGGCTCGCGGAGCGCGACATCCAGCTGCGGCTCGATGAGGCCGCGCGCGACAGAATTGGCGAGGCGGGCTTCGATACCGTGTATGGAGCGCGGCCGCTGAAGCGCGCCATCCAATCGCAGATCGAGAATCCTCTCGCGCAGCAGATATTGCGGGGTGATTTCATCGCCGGCGATCGGGTGGTCGCGAAGCTCAAACGCGACGGCTTGGTGTTCGAGAAGGAGAGGTTGCACTGACGCCAGCCACGCGGCGCTTCGCTATACTCTGGCGCGGCGCAATGGCCGGGATCAAGGAAAGACATGCCTTTTTACGAATATCAATGCAACAGCTGCGGCCACACGCTGGAGGCCATGCAGAAGGTCAGCGATGCGCCCCTCAAGAAGTGCCCGCATTGCGGCAAGTCGCAGCTGACAGCGATTGATGTCGGCGCCGGTATTTCGCCTGAAGGGCGGTGGTTGGTACGAAACCGACTTCAAGTCGGACCAGGACAGCAAGCGCAACCTGGCGGATCGGCCGGACGCGGAAGCGCCCAAGGTAGACAAGAAGGAATCGACCGAGACCGCCTCCAAAGACGCCGCGGCATCCGATGGGGCCAAGGCGGCGGAAAAGGGCGCCGATAAGCCGGCCGAGAAGGCCGCACCTGCGGCATCCGCCAAAGATCCTGCCGCCGGGGCCGCCGCCAAGCGGGGCAGCGCGTCCATTCCGAAGAGGGCCCATCCGCGGGCGAAGCCCAAGCGGCCCGCACGGCAGGCGGCTGCGGCGAAGCCGGCGCGGCGGCGCTGACCCCACTTGCGCCCGCCTCCGGGCACCCGGGCTTGCTCGCGCGGGCCCCAAGCCTTAGCATCGCGCGCTTTCCCCGTGCAGTTCGAAGCTTATGCGCACTCATTATTGTGGTCAGGTCGGCGAATCCTCGATCGGCAAGGTCGTCACGGTGGCCGGTTGGGCGCATCGGCGGCGCGACCATGGCGGCGTCATTTTCGTCGACTTGCGCGACCGCGAGGGGCTGCTGCAGATCGTGTTTGATCCGGACACCCCCGAGGTGTTCGCGATGGCGGAGCGCGTGCGCAATGAATTCGTGCTCAAGGTCACCGGCACCGTGCGCCTTCGCCCGAGCGGTACGGCGAATCCCCATCTCAAATCGGGGCAGGTCGAGGTGCTGTGCCGGGCGCTCGAGATTCTGAACCGCTCCGAGCCGCTGCCGTTTCAGCTCGATGAGCACGTGAGCGAAGAGGTCCGCCTGCGCTTTCGGTACATCGACCTGCGGCGGGAAGACATGCGCGAGCGGCTGCTGCTGCGGCATCGCATTACCCGCGCCATGCGCCATTACCTCGATGATGCCGGTTTCGTCGACATCGAAACGCCGATGCTGTCCAAGGCGACGCCGGAAGGTGCGCGCGATTATCTGGTGCCGAGCAGGACGCACCCGGGCAAATTCTTTGCCTTGCCGCAATCGCCGCAGATCTACAAGCAGCTGCTGATGATTTCCGGTTTCGATCGCTACTACCAGATCGTCCGCTGCTTCCGCGACGAGGATTTGCGGGCGGATCGCCAGCCGGAGTTCACTCAGCTCGACATCGAGACCTCCTTCCTCGATCAGGCGCAGATTCAGGAGCTGATGGAGGGGTTGGTGAGGTTTCTGTTCAAGCAGGTCCTCGGCGTAGAGCTGCCGAACCCGGTGCCGCGCATGACGTATTCCGAGGCGATGCGCCGCTACGGATCGGACAAGCCCGACCTGCGAGTCGCGCTGGAATTGGTCGATGTGGCCGATCTGGTCCAGGGCTGCGATTTCAAGGTGTTCGCCGGGCCGGCAGCCGACCCGCGTGGCCGCGTGGCCGCGCTGCGCGTGCCGCAGGGCGGGAGGCTCACGCGCAAGGAAATCGACGACTATACCGCCTACGTGGCGCGATTCGGCGCGAAGGGGCTCGCCTACATCAAGGTGAACGACGTCTCCAAGGGGCGCGACGGATTGCAATCACCCATCTTGAAATTCCTGAGCGATGCGGCGGTTGCCGGAATTCTGAAGCGCACGACGGCCAGCGACGGCGATCTGATTTTTTTCGGCGCGGATACCGGCAAAGTGGTGAGCGACGCCTTAGGAGCGCTGCGCCTGAAGGTCGGCCAGGACCTCAAGCTGGCGGCCTCAGGGTGGCATCCGCTGTGGATCGTCGATTTTCCGATGTTCGAGTGGGATCCCGAGGCGAGGCGCTGGGCGGCGATGCATCATCCGTTCACCAGCCCGGCGAACCTGGACTACGCCGCGCTCGCCGCAAGTCCGGGCGAGGCGATCGCCAAAGCCTACGACCTGGTGCTGAACGGCTCGGAGATCGGCGGCGGTTCGGTGCGTATTCACACGCAGGAGCTGCAGTCCGTCGTGTTCGACCTGTTGGGCATATCGCCCGAGGAGGCGCGGCACAAGTTCGGCTTCTTGTTGGACGCGCTCAAGTTCGGCGCTCCGCCCCATGGCGGCATCGCATTCGGTCTCGACCGGCTGGCCATGCTCATGGCGGGCGCAGACAGCATTCGCGACGTGATTGCGTTTCCGAAGACACAGACCGCCGCCGATCCGTTGATGGACGCGCCCACCGAGGTGAGCGAGGCGCAGCTCAAGGAATTGCACATCCGCCTGCGCGTCGGGTAGGTCTCCTGGTTGCAGACATTTCGCCGTCCGGAATCCGTGTTGATCGTGATTTATACCGCCGGCGGCGAGTTTCTATTGCTGGAGCGGCGCAAGCCGCCGGGCTTTTGGCAATCGGTCACCGGCAGTCTCGAATGGGATGAGACCGCGGATGCCGCGGCGCGCCGCGAGCTCATCGAGGAAACCGGCATCACGCAAGGTTTCCTGCGCAACCTGCACTGGGCGCAGGTGTACGACATTCTTCCCTCATTCGGCAAGAAGTATGCCCCCGGCGTCACGCGCAATCTGGAGCACGCCTTTGCGCTGAAGCTGCTGCAGCGTGTACCGGTGACCTTGAGCGAGACCGAGCACGTGCAGTTTCGTTGGCTGCCGGCCGCGGAGGCTCTCGCACTGGCTTCCTCGAGCACCAACCGTGCCGTCATTCAGCAGCTTCGCCGGTAGGCGATGGGCGCGATGAGCGCGGCGGCCGTGCAGAAGGGCGCGCTGGTCGTGTACGTGCATGGGCTGTGGCTCAACGGCTGGGAAGCGGTTTGGCTGCGGCAGCGGCTGTCGCGGGAATTGGGCTGCGAGACGCGCCTTTTCACCTATTCTTCCATGACGGCGGATCTTGAGGCCAATGCCCGCGCCCTGGCGGGCTTTCTGGCGCAGACGCGGCCGGATACCTTGCACCTGGTCGCCCACAGCATGGGCGGTGCGCTCATTCTGGAATTCTTCGAACGCGCAGTCTCGGCGAACGGCCTGCTCGCGGCCGGCCGGCCGCTGCCGCGCGGGCGCATCGTGCTGCTCGGCTCGCCGGTGCGCGGCAGCCGAGCGGCGCAGCGGCTGGCGCGGCTGCCGTACGGCAGGAAGCTGTTGGGCTCGACCGCCAATGAACTGCTGCTCGAGCCGCGCGAGCGGCATTGGAGCGGAGCGCGCGACCTGGGCGTGATCGCGGGAGACATGGCATTGGGCCTCGGCCGGCTGGTCGGTCCGTTCGATGCGCCCAATGACGGTACCGTGCTGGTCGAGGAGACGCGACTGCCGGGCGCCAAGGCGCAATTGACGCTGCACGTGACCCACAGCGGCTTGCTGTTTTCCGCCGCGGTGGCGCGGCAAACGGCCGCCTTCCTGCGCGAGGGGCGATTTGCGCCGTGAGCGCGAGTCAAAGCGCTGCGGAGGTCACCCTTCCGTCGGGGTGCCGCTCGCCAGCTGCTGCAGCCGGAACAAAAGGTCCAGCGCCTCGCGTGGACTCAGCGCGTTCGGATCGACGGCACGCAAGATCTCGAGCGCGGCGCAGTCTGTCCGCTCCGCAGGCGCGGGCGGAGGGATCACGAGCGGCAGTTCGGACTGCGGAGAGAAGGAATTTCGCAGCGCGTCGCGCTCGCGCTCGAGCTCCGTCAGATAGCGGCGCGCAGCGGCAGTGACGGATTTTGGAATCCCGGCGAGCGCCGCGACCTGCAGTCCGTAGCTCTGGTTGGCAGGCCCTTCTTTGACGCTATGCAAGAACACCAGCGAGTCGCCGTGTTCCACGGCTTCCACGTGCACATTGACCACTCCAGGCGCTTCCCCGGCAAGACTGGTCAGCTCGAAGTAGTGCGTGGCGAACAGCGTGAAGGCGCGGATTTTTCGGGCGATATAGGAGGCGCATGCCCAAGCCAGCGAGAGCCCGTCGAATGTGCTGGTGCCGCGGCCCACCTCGTCCATCAGCACCAGGCTCTTGTCGGTGGCGTTGTGGAGAATGTTCGCCGTCTCGGTCATTTCGAGCATGAACGTGGAGCGACCGCCGGCAAGATCATCAGAGGCGCCGATGCGCGTAAAAATGCGATCGAGCGGCCCCAGGACCGCGCGCTTCGCCGGCACGAAGCAGCCGATGTGCGCGAGAATGGCAATCAGTGCGGTCTGACGCATGTAGGTGCTTTTGCCGCCCATGTTCGGGCCGGTGATGATCAGCGTGCGGCGCGCATCGTCGAAGCGCAAGTCGTTCGCAATGAAGGGTTCCCGACTGGCGCGCTCGACCACCGGATGGCGGCCGCCTTCGATCCACAGGATCGGCTCCTGCACCAGCTCAGGCTGTACGCAATCGAGTGTCGTGGCGCGTTCGGCGAAGCAATTCAGCACATCGAGCTGCGCTATGGCTGCGGTGGTTCGCTGCAGCGCCGGTAGATGCGCCGTCAGCAAGTCCAGCAATTCCTCGTACAGCTCTTTCTCGCGCGCGAGGGCGCGATCGCGTGCACCCAAGACCTTATCCTCAAAGGACTTCAGCTCCGGCGTGATGAACCGTTCGGCGGATTTGACCGTTTGCCGGCGCTGATAGTCCTTGGGGACTGCATCGGCTTGCGCACGGCTCACTTCGATGAAAAAGCCCTGCACACGATTGAAGCCCAATTTCAGGCTGGACAGGCCGCTGCGTTCGCGCTCGCGACGCTCCAGATCCAGCAAGAACTGTTCGGTGTTGCTGCCGAGCAAGCGCAGTTCGTCGAGCTCTGCATCGTAACCCGGCGCGATCACGCCGCCGTCTCGCACGAAGTGCGGCGGTGATCCGACCACAGCGCGGATCAGCAAGGTGCGCTCCTCGCCATGGTCGCTGAATTCACGCAGCAGCTGCAGCAGCAGGGGGGAATCGGTTTGCGCCTGCACGCTGCGCAGCGACTGATGGAGGCCCGGCAACGCGCCGAGCGCCTCGCGCAGGTGGGCAAGATCCCGCGGCCGGGCCGAACGCAGAGCGATCCGGGCCAGGATGCGCTCCAGATCGCCGATGTCGCGCATCGATTCCGCGAGCCCCATATGGCGGGAGGCGTCGATCAAGCTCGCCACCGCTTGATAGCGGCCGCGCAGCGTATCGCGGTCGCGCAGCGGGCGATGCAGCCACCGGCGCAGCATGCGGCCGCCCATCGCCGTAGCGGTGCGGTCGAAGACCCCCGCGAGCGTCAGCTCCGGTTTGCCGGCGAGGCTCTCGTCCAATTCGAGATTGCGGCGGGTCGCCGGATCCATGATCAACGCGCCATCGTGCTCTTCGGTCGTGAGCGACAGCAAATGCGGCAGCGCCGCCTTTTGGGTCTCGCGCACATAGCCCAAGAGCGCCCCGGCCGCGGCAATGGCCAGCGGCTTGTCGTCGCAGCCGAATCCGGCCAGGTCGCGAGTATGAAATTGCTCGCAAAGAGCGCGTCGCGCCGAGTCGGCGTCGAAATGCCATGGAGGCCGCAATCGCCACGTGCGCTCCGATGCGGGTCCGATGGCCGCAGACGGCGGCTGTGCGCCGTCGGGCGCGAGCAGCTCCGCGGGGCGCAGCCGTTCGAGTTCGGCCTCGAGCGCCGCGCAATCCGCGAGTTCCATGACGCTGAAGCGGCCCGCCGACAGGTCGAGCCACGCAAGACCGAAGCGGCCTTCGGCGCCGCAGACGCTGGCCAGCACATTGTCGCGGCGCTCCTCCAGCAGTGCCTCGTCGGTGACGGTGCCCGGGGTGACGATACGCACCACCTCGCGCTCCATCGGGCCCTTGGTCTTGCCGGGATCGCCGCGCTGTTCGCAAATGGCGACCGACTCGCCCTTGCGCACCAACCTCGCCAGGTAGGTATCGAGAGTGACTGCCGGGACGCCGGCCATCGGAATCGGCGCCCCTGCGGAGGCGCCGCGCTGAGTCAGTGCGATATCCAGCAATTGGGCGGCGCGGCGCGCATCGTCATAGAACATCTCGTAGAAATCGCCCATGCGGTAGAACAGCAGTACGTTCGGATGCTGCGCCTTGATGCGCAGATACTGCTGCATCATCGGGGTGTGATCCTGCAAGGGTGCCGCGCTGCTCATCCTAAGCCATTGTCCACGTCTTAAATGCGAATCGCATCCTCTATGTGCGAACATCCGGGCTTGCCGATGCGCGGCCGACCCGAGGGCATACCGATGAAGAGCACGGACCAGGAACTTGAGCGGCTGGCTGCCCGGGTCGGCCGGCACCTGCTGAATTCCGGCCGACGGCTGACCACGGCGGAGTCGTGTACCGGGGGCTGGATTGCCAAAGCGATCACGGACGTGCCGGGCAGTTCACAGTGGTTCGGCGAAGGATTCGTCACCTACGGCAACGATGCGAAAGTGCGTACGCTGCACGTGACGCGCTCGGTGCTCGATCGCGAAGGGGCGGTGAGTGCCGCTGTCGCGCGTGCGATGGCGACCGGCGCCCTCAAGCGCGCCGGAGCCCACTTGGCGGTGGCGGTCACCGGGATAGCCGGTCCCGACGGCGCCGTGCCAGGCAAACCGGTGGGCACGGTGTGGCTGTGCTGGGCGGCGCGGCGCGGACGCCGGATACGGCTCGCCGTACAGCTCCGGCGATTCCGCGGCAACCGCGAAGCCGTGCGGCGCAAAACCGTGCGTCTGGCCCTGGCCGGATTACTCGCGCATTGAGCGGCGCTCTCGAGCGGCTGCGGAGCTATCACCATTCGATTCTTTTTCGCGGTCATTCCCGATGCCGAAACGCGACAGCGCGTCGCAGCGGCGGCCCGTGCGCTTAAGCTCAAGCCGCCGTCGCGGCCGGTACCGCCGGAGAACTATCACATGACGCTGGCATTCGTCGGTGAGGCGCCCGCATCGCAGGCCGCAGGGCTGCGGCAGATCGGCGCTTCGCAGCGTATGCACAGCTTTGCCGTTCGATTCGACGCATACGAGTATTGGGAGAAGTCCGAGGTCGTGGTGGCGGCGGCGCGCGAATTTCCAGCCGCGCTGGAGCAATGGTGGCGCCAGCTGCATGCGGACCTTGCGCAGCACCATCTGGCGCTAAATCCCAATTCCATGCGCCTGCGCCCGCATGTAACGATTGCGAGGAAGGTCACGCAAGCGCCTGTGCTGCAAGCAATGTCCCCGGTTGTCTGGAAGATGCGGGCCTTCAGTCTGCTGCAGTCGAACACCGCCGCAGCGACGCCCGTCTATACAGTAGTCGACACCTGGCCACTACTGGATGAGACGCCGGCGCCATAGATAAACTCTGTCATTTCGATGCATATGAGATGAGCGGCGGGCGCCGAATATGAAATAATGGCGCCACATTTTGTCAAGGACTCCCCATGGAAGAGAATCGCAAGAAAGCACTCGCGGCTGCACTGAGCCAGATCGAAAAGCAGTTTGGTAAGGGCTCGGTGATGCGTTTGGGCGACGCCGGCGCCACGTACGAGGTGGACTCGATCCCAACCGGATCGTTGGGCCTCGATATCGCGCTCGGCGTCGGCGGCATTCCGCGCGGCAGAGTGATCGAGATTTTCGGACCCGAGTCCTCGGGCAAGACGACTCTCACGCTGGCCATCATCGCCTCGGCCCAAAGCCACGGCGGCACCGCGGCATTCGTGGATGCCGAGCACGCCCTCGATCCTGTGTACGCCGAAAAATTGGGCGTCAAGGTCAACGACTTGCTGGTGTCGCAGCCCGACACCGGAGAACAAGCGCTGGAAATCACCGACATGCTGGTGCGCTCGGGCGCAGTCGACGTGGTCGTGGTCGATTCGGTCGCGGCGCTCACGCCGAAAGCGGAAATCGAAGGCGAAATGGGCGATCAACACATGGGCCTGCAGGCGCGCCTCATGTCGCAGGCGCTGCGCAAGCTGACCGGCAACATCAAGCGCTCGAACACCATCGTGATTTTCATCAATCAGATCCGCATGAAGATCGGCGTGATGTTTGGAAATCCGGAGACGACCACCGGCGGCAATGCGCTGAAATTCTATTCTTCGGTGCGCTTGGATATCAGGCGAATCGGCGCGATCAAGAGCGGCGAAGAAGTGGTCGGCTCGCTGACGCGAGTCAAGGTCGTCAAGAACAAAGTGGCGCCGCCGTTCCGCGAGGCCGAGTTCGAGATCATGTACGGCACGGGCATCTCCAAGGAGGGCGAACTCATCGAACTCGGTGTACTGCACAATCTGGTGGAGAAGTCGGGCTCTTGGTACAGCTACAAGGGCGAACGCATCGGCCAGGGCAAAGACAACGCCCGCATCTTTTTGCAGCAGCATCCGGAAGTGGCGAAGGACATCGAGGGACAGGTCCGCGCCAAGTTGATTCCCGAAAAGGCGACCATGAACCGGGGCGGCGACGCCAAAGAGGCGTAGCGTCTGGGCCGCCGCGAAGTAGAGCCGCTGGATTCGCGCGCAGCGCGGGTCGCGGCGCTCGATGCGCTGGCGCGGCGCGACCACGCATCGAAGGAGCTGCAGCGTAAACTGCTCGAGAAGGGTTACGATTCGGCCGTGGTCGGGCCGCTGATCGAACGGCTGTGCGCGGAGAAATTGGTCGACGACCGCCGCTACCTGGAAAATCTGGTGGAAACCCAAGCGGCGCGAGGCCACGGGCCCAACTGGGTTCGTGCCGAATTGCGCAAGCGCGGCATTCTGGACGCGCAGGCCGAGGCTTGCATCGATTCCTATCCCGATTGGGTTGCACAGCTGCTCAAGGCGCGGCAAAAGAAGTTTGGCACTTCGCTGCCGACCAATTACCCTGACCAGCAGCGCCAGGCCCGATTCCTCGATTACCGAGGGTTCACGGGCGCTCAGATTCGAACCGCTTTAGGCTTTGACACCGACCTTGATGCAGACAGAGAGCTATGAAACGCGACGCAAAATTGAGGACGATGACGAGTTCGGAGATCCGCGGCAGCTTCTTGGAGTTTTTCCGCAAGAACGGGCACACGGTAGTGCCTTCCAGCTCCCTCGTGCCGGGCAACGATCCGACGTTGTTGTTCACCAACGCCGGCATGGTGCAGTTCAAAGATGTGTTTCTCGGCAAGGACTCGCGCGATTACTCGCGCGCCGCGAGCGCGCAGCGCTGCGTGCGTGCGGGCGGCAAGCACAACGATCTGGAAAACGTCGGCTACACTGCGCGGCACCACACTTTCTTCGAGATGCTGGGCAACTTCAGCTTCGGCGACTACTTCAAGCGCGAAGCGATACATTTCGCGTGGAACTTCGTCACCGGCACTCTCGGCATTCCGAAAGACCGTCTTTGGGTCACGGTCTACAAAGAAGACGACGAGGCCGCGCGCATTTGGACCGAAGAGATGGGCATCCATCCGACCCGGTGTACTCGACTGGGCGAGAAATCGAATTTCTGGTCCATGGGAGAGACCGGACCCTGTGGTCCGTGCACCGAGATATTCTACGATCACGGCGCGGAGATTCCCGGCGGGCCGCCCGGGAGGGCGGACGAGGACGGCGACCGCTATGTGGAGATCTGGAATCTCGTCTTCATGCAATACGATCGCTCCGCCGACGGTGTGCTGGTGCCGCTGCCAAAACCCTCCGTGGATACCGGTATGGGTCTGGAGCGGGTCGCTGCCGTCATGCAGGGCGTGCACAGCAACTACGACATCGACCTGTTCAGGGCACTGATTCGCGCTGCAGCCGAACTCACCGGGGTACAGGATCTCGAATCATCCAGTTTGCGCGTGATCGCCGATCACATCCGCGCCTGCACCTTCTTGATCGTCGATGGCGTGGTGCCTTCCAACGAGGGCCGCGGCTATGTATTGCGGCGCATCATTCGGCGGGCGATCCGGCATGGGTACAAGCTCGGACAAACGCAGCCGTTTTTCCACAAGTTGGTGGCGACCCTGGTGCGGGAAATGGGCTCGTATTATGTTGAATTGGTCAGCGGCGAAGCGCGGGCCGCCCAAGTGCTCGCGCAGGAGGAGAGCCGATTTGCCGAAACGCTCGCGACCGGCATGGCCCTGCTCGATGCCGAGGCGGCCAAGTTGAAGTCATCGGTGATCCCCGGAGAAACCGTATTCCGCCTGTACGACACGTACGGATTTCCGCTCGATCTTACTGCCGACGTGGCGCGCGAGCGGGGTCTGACCATCGATCAGGCGGGCTTCGATGAGGCTATGGCGGCGCAGCGCGGCCGCGCGAGGGCCGCGAGCAAGTTCGGCACGGACCTGCGCGACTCGATCAAGCTGTCCGGCAAGACGAACTTTTCCGGCTACGATCGATTGTCCGGCCCGGGGCGCGTCACGGCATTGATTTTTGACGGCGCGGTCGCCGATGTGTTGCGGGCGGGCCAAGAGGGGCAAGTGGTGCTGGACCACACGCCGTTTTACGCGGAGAGCGGCGGTCAGGTCGGGGATACCGGTTCGCTCGTAGGCGCGGCAGCGCGATTCACCGTGCGCGACACGCAGAAGATCGGCGCCTCTTTTGCCCACCTCGGGGTGCTCGAGACGGGCGAGTTGCGCATCGGCGACGAGGTGCGTGCCCAAGTCGATGCCGAGCGCCGCACGGCCATCGCCCTCAATCACTCGGCCACCCACCTGCTGCATGCGGCGCTGCGGGAAGTGCTTGGAAAACATGTGCAGCAAAAGGGCTCGCTGGTCGCGCCGGACCGGCTGCGATTCGATTTCTCGCACAGCCAAGCACTTACCGCCGAGGAGCTGCGTCGCATCGAAGAGCTCGTCAACAAAGCGATTCGTCGCAACGAACCCGCGGAAACTCGCGTGATGGCGTTGGATGCGGCCGTTGCGGCCGGCGCGATGTCGCTGTTCGGCGAGAAATACGAGAGCGATGTGCGTGTGCTTTCGATCGGCGATTTTTCCATGGAACTTTGCGGTGGGACCCACGTCGAAAGGGCCGGAGACATCGGGTTGTTCAAGATCATCAGTGAATCCGGTGTTGCTGCGGGTGTACGCCGCATCGAAGCAGTGACGGGCCAGGCGGCCTATGAATGGGTGGTCCGCACGGATCAAGTGCTTCGCGATATCGCAGGCTTGCTGCGCGCCAGCCGAGAGGAGGCGGACGAAAAAGTTCGCGAGCTCGTGGAGCGCTCCAAGCGTCTGGAAAAGGAACTCCAGCAGCTCAAGTCAAGACTTGCAAGTGGGCAGGGGGGCGACTTATCCACTCAGGCGAAGTCCGTGGGTGGCATTAAGGTTTTAGCTGCACAAATCGAGGGTGCGGACGTTAAGGCGCTGCGAGATGCGGTCGACCAGCTCAAGCACAAGCTCGGATCCTGCGTGATCGTGCTGGCGACCGTCGAGGAGGGGAAAGTGGTGCTGGTTGCGGGCGTTTCAGCGGATTTGACCCCGCGATTGAAGGCCGGCGACATCGCCGGTGCCGTGGCTGCTCAGGTGGGCGGCCGTGGCGGCGGGCGTGCGGATTTCGCTCAGGCAGGCGGTACCGAGCCGGGAAAGCTCGGCGCGGCCCTGGCGGGTGTTGAGTCGCTGGTGCGCACCCGCCTCTCTAATTGAACGGTTCGTTTATTCTGACAAAACTTGCAGCAATGGCATCCGGTATTCTTGTATTCTTGAGCGAGTGATCGATTAATTCTCGTGGCGATTCGATTAGCAGCATTTGCACGCACGCGTGCTTGACGGCGATGCAGTCCCAAAGCAGCCAGTTGCCCCGCTGTAATTGCCAACGTAGACAGGAGCACGAAAATGTTGATATTGACGAGACGAGTTGGCGAGACCGTGATGATCGGCAACGATGTTACGGTCACGGTATTGGGCGTAAAGGGCAACCAAGTGCGTATCGGGGTCAATGCCCCGAAGGATGTTGCGGTTCACCGCGAAGAGATCTACGAGCGCATCAGGCGCGAAGACCATGACGGACATTCGCCCGGTCCGACGGCGACGGTCGTCGACGACGCCTGAAGTAAGCGTTTAGATCCCCACAGCTTTACCTAGACTGCTCCGCACGGGTATCATCCCGCGCTCCTTGATCCGGGTGAATGGCTTGGGTTTCGGAGAGGTGGCCGAGTGGTCGAAGGCGCGCCCCTGCTAAGGGCGTATGGGTCAAAAGCCCATCGAGGGTTCGAATCCCTCCCTCTCCGCCAATAGGTTTGAAATCGCTCAGACGTAACTCTGGGCTTGAACTGCGAGGGAGTTAGGTTGGTTGGGGAGGGAGACGCCGGAGTGTGAGCGACGGCGGTCCCGAGCGCAATCGACGGGACGAGCGGCCGACAGGCCGCAAGCGATCTCTCCCTCTGCCTCATGAAGTGCCGTCGATTTGCTCAATGTGCGCCCGTAGCTCAGTTGGATAGAGCGCCTGGCTACGAACCAGGAGGCCGGGAGTTCGAATCTCTCCGGGCGCGCCAATTA
>CAWIMA010000011.1:0-37360 GCA_963837045.1 uncultured Gammaproteobacteria bacterium | reverse complement strand
CCATAATCAATAAGTTACGAGATATATCTCAACTCGTGGTGAGCCGTAGTGCCCGCCGCACGCCGGTGCTCCAGGTCTGCTCGTTGCCGTCGGCGATACGGATGGCGTCCCGCCCGTCATTTTTCGCCGTGTAGAGCGCCGCATCGGCGCGCGCGCAATGAGCTCATCGAGCGACCGCGTATTCTCGTCGCCGCACGACAGCCCGGCGCTGAGCGTGACGCGCAGTCCGCTGCCGGTCGTGGGCAGTCGAATTCCGCACACCAGCGTGCGCATCCGCTCCAGGCTCGCGACGGCGAGATCGAGCGAGGTCTCGGGCATCACCAGCAGAAATTCCTCGCCCCCCCACCGCCCGAGGATGTCCGACTCGCGCAGCGCCTCGCGCCCGGCGCGGGCAAACTCCTTCAAGACGTGGTCGCCGGCCGCGTGTCCGCAGCGGTCATTGATGACTTTGAAGTGATCCATGTCGATGATGGCGATCGTCAGCGGCTGTTGCATTTCGCCCGCGGTTTGCAGCGCCGCCGCGGCCAGCTCCGCGGTGCGCCGCCGGTTCGGCAGGCCGGTCAAGGAATCCTGGCTCGCCAGCTGCACCAGCTGCTGGCGGTAGCGGCGATTGGCGATCAGGAAGTAGATGAGCAGGGCGATGACCCACACGCCCGCCACCACGACCACGGCGTTCCAGCGCAGCTGCTGCGCCTGGCGGCTCGACTGCTCGTGCGACAGCGCGAGCTCGCGCTGCAGCGATCCATTGCGCTCGACCTCACGGTCGGTTTCGAAGCGCGCGCGCTGTGCGTTCGCCTGCCGATTGCGCTCGGTATCGTTCGCGGCCGTGTAGCGGTTGGCGTATTCCTGCAGGTCAGAGTACGCCTCGCGGTAGTTGTGCAAGGCCGCGTTGGTTCGGGCACGCCATTGATACATGGAACCTACGGCGCGCGGCGGCAAGTCGGCACCGTTGTGATCGAGCACTCTGTTCAGGATGGCGAGCGCGCGCTCCGCATGCCCCGTTCCCAGCTCGATTCGCGCCTGCAGCGCCATGGTCTCTTTCATCGAATCCGCCGACTGCGCCACGCTGAATTTGCGCAGCGCGCTTGCGCACTCGCGCTGTGCGGGCGTCAGCCGCCCGAGTTCGATGTGCGCTTCGCAGATGCGCTGGTCGGCAAATGCGATCCCCTGCAGGTCGCCGAGCTGCACGCTGAGCCTGCGGGCGGCCTCGAACTCGACGATCGCGGCATCGTAGCTGCCCATCAATTTCAGAATCTGACCGCGCATGAATCGCGAAACGGAAAGGCTCATGGTGGCGGCATGCGAGGCGTCCCAATCGATCTTCTCCTGATTGAGCGCCAGCGCTTCGCTGTAGTCGCCCATGCTGCGCATGACCAGGGACAGGTAATCGGCCGACATGATGTGCTGCTCGGTCGCGGCGGGGGCGATGCTGGCGCGATACGCCTGGGTCAGGGTGACGATCGCCAGATCGGCGCGGTTCTGCCGGTGCTCGAGCAAGCCGCGCGTCATGAGCAGGCAGGTATCGGCGGTCGAGCCGCGCGGCTGGAGCGTCCGCGCCGCCTCGATTGCCTCGATGGCGCTGGCGATGCCCGCTTTGTCGTAGACATTTTCAGCGTACGCGGACAGCAATTCCAGGTGTACCGGATCGTGTTCGGCGGTGGCGAGCGCGAGCCCCTTAGCCGCGGCCTCTCGTGCCTTGCTGTCCAGTTCCAGAATGCCGTAGGCCCGTGCCTGAATGGCATACAAGGCGGCCTTGCGCGAGGCGGCGCTGGGTAAATCCCTCAGCGGCGCGCGCTGCAGGGCGTCCAGCTGAATCCGCGTTTGCTTGAGCGCTCGGGTCCCGTCCACGGACACCAGATCCTGCAGCCGATGCAGCTCCGGGTCGGGATTCTCGAGGCAGCTCGCCCCGGCCGCGAGCGGCAGCCACGATGCGGCGAGCAGCGCCGAGGGCCACCACCAAAATCGCGCCGCTTTCGAGGCGTGTCGGCCCGCATGCCTGATCTGATACATGAGTGGTCGAAAATTACGGCGTCGGCGGCCTTCTATCGACCCGGAATGTCACGGTTTCCTCAACTTTCGGCGGCGGTCCGCGGGAAGCGGAATGAGCACCTGACTTACATCGGGCGGGACTGTGACGCAGGTCGCAGTGGCGAGCTGCCGCAAGCTGGTGCATATTGGACATCAATCAATAAACAACTCGCCTGAGGAATATCGCATGTCAGCGTCTTTCCTGGATCGAGAGAGCACGATCGCACCTGCCGGCTACGACCGATTCTCGGTGCCTCCCGCGGCCCTTGCCGTGCACTTGTCGATCGGCCAGGCGTACGCGTTCTCGACATTCAATTTGCCGCTGACCAAACTCATCGGCATCACCCATTCGGCGCCCGGGGATTGGAAGCTCACCGAAGTCGGCTGGATTTTCTCGATTGCGATCGTCTTTCTCGGACTGTCTGCCGCCCTGTTCGGCCGCTGGGTCGAGCAGGCCGGTCCGCGCAAATCGATGTTCACCGCCGCCCTGTGTTTCGGCGGCGGCTTCATCGTGGCGGCGGTCGGCGTGCACTATCATGCGCTCTGGCTGCTTTATCTGGGCTATGGCGTGCTCGGCGGCATCGGACTCGGCGTCGGCTACATCTCGCCGGTTTCCACGCTGATCAAATGGTTTCCCGACCGGCCCGGCATGGCGACCGGCATGGCCATCATGGGCTTCGGCGGCGGTGCGCTGATCGCCGCGCCGCTCTCGCTGCTGCTGATGGCGCACTTCAGGACCGCGGCTTCCACCGGCGTGATGGAAACGTTCGTCACCATGGGCGTCATCTATTTCATGTTCATGATGATCGGCGTGTACACGGTGCGGGTTCCCGCCGCCGATTGGAAGCCGGCCGGATGGGTCGCTCCGGTGAAGCCGCGGCCGCTGGTGACCGAAGCGCATGTCGCGGTCGGCATGGCTTGGAAGACCCGGCAATTCTGGCTGCTGTGGACCGTACTGTGCATGAACGTCACCGCCGGAATCGGCGTGCTGGGCCAGGCTTCACCCATGATCCAGGAAATCTTCAGCGGGCGCGTGACTCCCGAAACGGCCGGCAGCTTCGTCGGCCTGCTCAGTCTGTTCAACATGGGCGGCCGATTCGTTTGGGCATCGGTATCGGACTACATCGGCCGGCGCAACACCTACATCGTGTTCTTCGGGCTCGGCATTTTGCTCTATTCGAGCGTGCCGACCATCGGGCACCTGGGATCGATTCCGCTGTTCGTCGCGGCCTTCGCCGTCATTTTGTCCATGTACGGCGGGGGCTTCGCGACCATTCCAGCGTACCTGCGCGACATCTTCGGCACCATGCATGTCGGGGCGATCCACGGGCGCCTGCTCACCGCGTGGTCGGCGGCCGGAGTCCTCGGTCCGGTGTTGGTGAACTACATTCGGCAGTTCCAGATCGACAGCGGCGTACCGAAGGCGCAGGCCTACTCGATCACCATGTACATCATGTGCGGACTGCTGCTGGTCGGTCTGCTGTGCAACCTCGGCATGCGGGCAGTCAGCGAAAAATACCATCACCGTTTGGGGGCATCGGGCCCCGCGAGGTCGGCATCATGAAAGCGCGATTCTTCGGTCTGTGGCTCGCGGTGGGAGTGCCGCTGCTCTGGGGGGTCATGAAGACCTTGCAGAACGCCGTCAAACTGTTTCATTAGCGACGCCTCAGCGGGCGGCAATCCAGCGGTCGATTTGCGGCAACGCCATCGTGGCTATTCGCTCGTTGCGGCGTATCGAGGAGCCTGCCTCCAAAAAGGGCTTGCGGGCCTCCGTCGGGACGCTGCGCGCTTCATACGCCTCGAGCTCGGCGATGCGCCGCGGATCTGCGGAGCTCCCCGCGATGTTGATGGCCAGCCGCCAGCGCTCGCCGCGGTCGAACGGCAGCGCCGGATCATCGAGCCGCGGCGCCACGACTCGCCACACCAGATCCGCGTGCCTGCGGGCCAGTTTTGCCAGCAGCGCCGGGCCGGCGCCCGCCGGAACCTGATCGCTCAATGCGATCTCGGCCATGCGCTGCGCAAGCGCAGGATCGATGACGCCTGCGAGCGCCCCGAAGATATGCTGCTTCTGCAATGGATCGGCGGTCTTTTGCGCGCGCCCGAGCAGGGCGTCGAATGTGGCCGCATCGGCGTGCGCCGCGACGATCGTCAGGTCGTTGCGCTGCTCGGCCGCGGTGCCCTCCCCGCCCGCGAACCGCCGGCGAGCCGCCGCGATCGCCGCGACATCGCCCAAGTCCGCCTGCATCTGCAGCAGCGCGCCGCGCAGAATGATCACATTGGAAGAGTCGTTCGGCCCGGCGGCGGCGCCCATGTGAGCGGCGAGCGGCGCGAGCAATTCGAGGGCGAAGCGCCGGAACGGGGCAAGCCCCGTCGTATCGGCATGGTGGATGTCGAGTTCGTCCAGCAATGCGATGACCCTGAGCCACACGACTGGATTCGCGTCGGCGGGCAACCCCGAGGCCAGGACCAGCACGTTGCCGGCGGGCGCCAGGCCCGCGTTGCCGAGCGCGAATGCGTCGTTGAGCACGCCGAGCTGATCGATCGGCGCCAGTGCACCGTAGTGCCGTGCCAGGCCGTCAAAGATGTCGCCGCCGTAGAGCACGCGCGCGTAGCCCTGCTGTCCCGCATTGATCAGCAGCGGCCCTGCTTCGGACACACGCATCTGGCCGCGCATCAAGATATATCGCGGCGTGCCGGCGACCGGTGCCACCGCCAGCGGCAGCCGCCAGTGCTGGGGCGGCAGGTCTTTGATGGTCGCGGGATCGTCCGCGAACCGGCCCTGGCTCAACTGAACGCCGCCGGCCGCCGGGGCGACCCGCACCAGCGGCAGCCCCTCCTGGCGGGTGAAGTCCCGCTCGATCGCCACGATGGGCTTGTCCACGGACTGCTGCATGAGCGTCCACAGGTCGCCGTCGACCGCATTGCCGAAGGCGTGGGCACGCATGTAGCGACGCACGCCCTCGCGGAACGCGTCGCGGCCGACGTACGCATTGATCATGCCGATGACGGCCGCGCCCTTGTCGTAGGTAATGGCGTCGAACGACTCCTCGGCCTGGTCGGCGGTATAAACCGGTTGCACCACCGGGTGCGTGGAGGGCACCGAGTCAGCCAATTTTCCGCTCTCGAGCTGCGAAGCCGACGCCAGGCCCGTTTCCCATTCGGGATGCAGGTCGTCCGCCGCGTAGGTCTGCATCCAGCGCGCAAAGCCTTCGTTCAGCCACAGATCGTTCCACCACGACATGGTCACCAGGTCGCCGAACCACTGGTGCGCCATCTCGTGGCTCAGCACCTCGAACACCAGCTGGCGATCGGCCTCGGTGGAAACTGCGGGATCGAACAGCAGATGGTTCTGCGAATAGAATATCGCACCCCAATTTTCCATCGAACCGCCGTAGATCTGGCCCGGCGCGGCGATCAGGTCGAGCTTCGGCAGCGGATAGGCGATCCCGAAATACTCGTCGTAGTAGTGCAGCAGCTTGCCCGCCTGATCGAGCGCATAGGCCGCCTTGGCGGTGTCGCCGCGCTTCACCACGATGCCCAGGTCAACCCCGTCCACCGGCTGATGAATCCGCTCGAAATCGCCGATGGCGAGGAACAGCAGATAGGTCGACATCTTCGGGCTGGTTGCAAAGCGCACCCGCTGCATCGTCGCTGAGAGCGGGGTCACGTCGGCGACCGGCATGTTGGAGACCGCCATTCGATCCTTCGGCGCATCGACCGACACTGCGAAGGTCGCCTTGCGCTCGGGCTCATCCCAGCACGGCAGGAGCCGGCGCGCTTCGGCGGGTTCGAAGTTCGTGGCCAGGGTTCGGCGCGGACCGTCCGCGCCGGAATAGTCCATGGCGAAAAAGCCGAGCGTCGAGCGGCCGATCTTTCCATCGTATGCGATCGAGAGCACGTGCCTGCCCGAGGAGATCGGCGCATCCCAGCGCAGCGTGGCGCGGCCCAGCTTGTCATCGGTGGCGACGATCGCCTCACCGCCCCCATCGATGGCTGCATGCTCGAACGCCAGGCCGGCCGCGTTGAGAACGATGCTGCGCGTCGCGGCGCGCACCTCGACGGTGATGGCCACCTCGCCCCGGAAGGTGAGCGCCTCGGCATTCGGAGCAAGCGCAAGATCGTAGCGGACGGGCACCACGGTGTCGGGCAGTACCTCGCGCATCGGCTGCGCTTCGGCGGCGCCGGCCGAGACCGGCGTCTGAACGGCCAGCGCGAGGAGCGCAAGCGCCGCCGTACATCGAATGCAAGGCATATGGATCCTCCCGGACTCGTCGGTGCGGCCCGCATGCCGCAGTCGGCGGATAATAGCCCCGATCTGCGCACGAGTGCGTCAAATGCTGCTAGGCTCGCCACACTCGGACACATGGTGTGCCCGTACACACGGGGTTGAAAATATGAAGAAGATCATTCTGTCGGCCGCGTTCGCCGGCCTCTTGGGACTCACCGCATCGCTGGCTGCGGTCGCCGCGGACTCGACCGTCCTGCGGGTGCTCGCCGTGCAGACGAACGACGTGCAAGGCTACACGCGCGAGGTCGAGACGCTGCAGGCGCTGTACAGAAAGATGGGTCAGCAGGTCACGCTCCGCGTCTGGCGCGCGACCTTTGCGGGGCCGGACGCCGGGACCATCGTCGTGACCGCGGAGCTGCCGAACCTGGCGGCGCTCGCCAAGATGAACGATGCGATGCGGTCAAACCAGGAGATCGGCGCGCAGATGAACAAGATCGGCGCCATGCGCAAGATCGTCTCCGACAGCTTGTACGAGCTGCTGACGCCTTAGCCGTTTTCCGCCCGCGCCATTCGGCGGCTGGTCGTCCGCCTCCCGCTCGCGCCGGGGGCGGCGCCGGCCTGCCGGTCCAATTCGCCGCGCAATTGTGCCGATGCGCCGTTGGAAATGGCGCCCAGCCGCGATTCGATGGTCGCCAGATCCGGCACCGGTCCGCGCGCGTGCGTTTCGAGCGCACGGCGCATGAGGCGCAGGTGCTCCGGCGTGGTGCCGCAGCAGCCGCCGATGATCCGCGCGCCCGCATCCACGGCCAGACAAGCGTATCGCGCCATCAGCTCGGGCGTGCCATCGAAGCGGATCGCGCCGTCGACCCATTGCGGAATGCCGCAGTTTGCCTTGGCCACCAGCACCGCCGCAGGCTCCGAGGCCGTGGCCAGATTGACGATGGATGCGATGAGCTCCGAGGGGCTGACGCCGCAATTGCTGCCGCATGCCGCGAGATGGTTCCTGCGGTGCAGACCGGCGAGTTCAAAGGGCGTGACGCCCATCATCGTTCGCCCGTTGGTATCGAAGCTCAGGGTCGCGACCACGGGCAGTCCGACGGCGCGGGCTCCGGCGACGGCCGCTTCGGTCTCCTCGACGGAGGACATCGTTTCGATCCAGAGCACGTCCGCGCCTCCCTGGGCGAGGGCGGCTGCCTGTTCGGCAAAGGCCTCGCGCGCGGCATCGACGCTGAGCGGCCCCAGGGGCTCGAGAATCTCTCCGGTCGGGCCCATGCTCCCGCCCACCAAGACGGTGCGTCCGGCGCGATCCGCCTCCTTGCGGGATATGAGCGCTGCCTTCTCGTTCAGCTCCGCGACGCGAGCGTCCGCCCTGTGCAGTTTCAAGCGGTGCCGCGTACCGCCGAAGGTATTCGTCAGGATGATGTCCGCCCCGGCATCGACGAAGGCGCGCTGCAGTTCGGCGACCCGCTGCGGATGATCGGAATTCCAGAGCTCGGGGGCATCTCCCGATTGCAGGCCTCGTTCGAACAGATTGCTGCCGGTCGCGCCGTCCGCGAGGAGCCACGGCCGCTGCGCCAATAGGGGTGTGAGTCGATCGGTCATGGCGCGATTTTACATCGTCTGCGCCGGAGCAGGCCGGCGCAAATTTCATGGCGGCTATGAATCCGCTTCATCGCCCTCGATGAGAGGGCGGCGTGCGAACCAGCCGAACAGCAGTATGACGCCGTAGCAAAGCGCGGGCACGATGAGCGCCGTCTTCAAATCCCACGCATCAGCCGCCTTGCCGGCGATGCGCGGTACGATGGCTCCGCCCACGATGGCCATGCAGATCACGCCGGACCCTTCGGCGGCGCGCTCGCCCAGCCCCTCGCTCGCCAGGGTGAAGATCGTCGGGAACATGATGGAGTTGAACAACCCGACGGCCAGATAGCTCCAGGCCGAGAGCAATCCGCTGCTGTTGGCCGAGATCAGCAGCAGAGCAATGACGGCAGCCGCGGCACAGGACAGCACCTTGCCCGGAGAGAACAGGCGCAGCACGTAAGCGCCGATGAACCGGCCGGCCATGGCACCGCCCCAATAAAACGACACGTGTTTGCCCGCATCTCCCGCGGCGGCCGCGAGCACGCTGCTCTGCATGAGATAATTCACGATCAGGGACCCTATCGAGACCTCGGCGCCCACATACAGAAAGATGCACAGCGCGCCGAACGCAAAGCGCGGACGAGCGAGCAAATCGAATGCGCGCAGGGCCGACGCCGGCGCAGACGCCGTCTCCACCAGGGCCTTGCGCCTCAGCCACACGACGGCGGCGAGCGCGATCAGGGCGGCGGCAAGCCCCAGATAGGTGTGCACGACGACGCGCGTCTCGACGCCGCGAAACGCGTCGAGCGCGGCGCCGGACAGCGTCGCCGGGTCGATCGTCGCCAGCGAACCCAAGATCAGGATGGAGCCGACGTACGGGAAAATCGTGGTGCCCAGAGAATTGAAGGCCTGAGCGAAGGTCAAGCGGCTGCTCGCCATGGCCGGCGGCCCCAGCAGCGAGATCAGCGGGTTGGCTACCACCTGCACGATGGTGATGCCGGATGCGAGCACGAACAGCGCGAGCAGGAACAGATCGAAAAGCCCGTACGCGGAAGCGGGCACGAAAAGCAGGCAGCCCGCGGTCATGATCAGCAGACCGACGACCGCCGAGCGCATGTAGCCGATCCGCCTCACCAGCGTCGCTGCTGGTATGGAAATGATGAAGTAGGCCGCGAAGAATGCCGACTGCACCAGCATCACGTCCGCATAGGACAGCGTGAACAGCGCCTTGAGCTTGGGAATGATGACGTCGTTCAGGCTGGTAATGCCGCCGAACACGAAGAACAGCGCAAACACGAAGCCTTTCAGGTCGCTCGAATAACTCGCCGCGACGGCGGCGGAAGCGCGCGATGCGGGCCCGCCCGCGCCCGTCACGCGAAGGGGTGCCGGCGGAAGATGGTTTGATCGCGATCCGGACCGGTGGAGATCATGCTGATCGGGACGCCGACCAGGGCCTGCAGCCGCTCGAGATAGCTGCGGGCATTGGCCGGCAAGTCCTCGTATCGGGTCACCCCCGCGCTGCTGTCCTTCCAGCCGGGATGATCTTCGTATACCGCTTCGCAATCGCCGAATTGATCCGACAGCAGCGGCGGCGTGAACAGGACGGCGCCGTCGACCTTGTAGCCGACGCAGACGCGGATCGTGTCGAGGCCGTCGAGCACATCCAGTTTGGTCACGCACAGCGAGGAGCAGCTGCTGTGCACGATGGAGCGCCGCAAAGCCACCGCGTCGAACCAGCCGCACCGGCGCTGCCGTCCGGTGACCGAGCCGAATTCATGGCCGACCCTCGACAGGTGTTCGCCGCACTCGTCGAACAGCTCGGTGGGGAACGGCCCGGCGCCGACCCGCGTGGTGTAGGCCTTGACGATGCCGAGGACCTCGTGCAGTCGCCGCGGGCCCAACCCCGTGCCGGCGGCCGCTCCGCCGGCCGAGGTCGTCGAGGAGGTCACGTACGGATACGTGCCCAGATCGACGTCAAGCATCGCGCCCTGCGCGCCTTCGAACAGCACATTGCGCCCGTCGACGCTCAATTGTTCGAGGATGCCCGTCACGTCCGCCACCAGCGGCTTCACGCGCTCGCCGAGCTCGAGATTGGACTCGAGCACCTGCTGAAAATCGATCGGCGCGGCCTGGAAATAGCGCTGCAGAACGAAGTTGTGGTAATCGAGAATCTCGCCCAGCTTGGCGGCGAAGCGCTCGCGGTGAAACAGGTCGGCGACGCGCAGCGCGCGCCGCGCCACCTTGTCCTCGTACGCCGGTCCGATGCCGCGCCCCGTGGTGCCGATGGCCTTGGCGCCCTGGGATTTTTCGCGTGCACGATCGAGCGCCACGTGGGAGGACAGTATCAGAGGACACATGGGGCTCACGCGCAGGCGCTCGAACGCCGGCACGCCCTGCCCGGTCAGCATTTCCGCCTCTTTGATCAGCGCCTCCAGCGACAGCACCACGCCGTTGCCGATCAAGCACTGCACATGCGCATGCAGGATTCCCGACGGTATCAGCGATAGGACGGTCTTCTTGCCGCCGATGACCAGGGTATGGCCCGCGTTATGGCCGCCCTGAAACCGCACCACGGCCTGCGCTTGATCCGTGAGCAGGTCGACGACCTTGCCCTTGCCCTCATCGCCCCACTGCAGGCCGATCACCACCAGGTTCTTACCCATTACGCGCCATCCACAGCAGGGCGAGGCCGATCACCATGCTGATCAATCCACCCCAGCGCAACTGCCTCGGTTCCGTTTGAGCCAATTTCGCCATGAGGCGCTTGGCAGCGCCCGGATTAAGGAACGGCAAGATGCCCTCGAGCACCAGGTACAGCGCGAAGGCGCCGCCCAGATAGCGCCCCAATTCGGACCAACCAATGTCGATCGCCATGTCCGTGCCGCCTAGCGCTGAGGCTGTGGCTGCGGCTTATTGAAGTACTTAAAGTAGGCATTGTCCGGTGGAGTCACCAGCAGATCGCCCTGCGTGCCTATCGCATCCCGATACGACCGCATGCTGCGGTAGAAGCTGTAGAACTCCGCATTTTTCGAGTACGACTTGGCATACACCTCGCTCGCCGCGGCATCGCCCTGACCGCGGGTCTGGCTCGCCTGACGCGATGCGTCGGCCAGAATTTCCGTCTGCTCCTTGTTTGCCTCCGCGTGGATCCGATCCGAAGCCTCGATGCCCTCGGCGCGCAGCTTCGCGGCCTGCGCCTTGAAGGTCGCGCGCATCCGCTCGAAGACCGAATCCTGGACCTGCTGCGGCAGGTCGATCTTGGTGATGCGCACATCGACGAGCTCGACGCCCAGCTGCTCGGCGAACGGCCGGGCCGTCTTCATCATGGCATCGGTAAATTCGGCGCGCTCCGCGGTGACCACCTGCTGCAGCGTGCGCTGAGTAACCACGCTCTTGATGCTGTCCCTGATGGTCTCGCCCAAGCGCGCGTTCGCGACATCTTCGCTGCCGCCGGTCGATTCGTAGTAGCGGCGCAGATTGTTGATGCGCCACTTCACGTAGAAATCGATGTTCAGCTGCTCCTGCTCGCGCGTCAGGAAATGCTCCGCCTGGTACATCTGGGTCAGGATGCGCGCGTCGAACCGCGTGACTTCGTTCACGAACGGGATTTTGAAGTGCAGCCCCGGCTTGAAGTTCGACTCGACGATCTCGCCGCCGGTCGACTTGATGGCGAGCTGGCCCTCGCTCACGGTGAAGACGCTGGCGCGCACGGCCAGAATCAGCACCATCAGCGCCAGCATCGTATAGAGGATCTTGGTCTGCATCAGCGCACTCCGCGCGCGCGCGCAGGATCTTCGGGCGGCGACACCTGCACCTCGGGCACACGCGCGGGCGCGACCGTCATCGTGTCGTTCGGCATGGCGATCGACTGCGGCCCCGCCGAGATCAATTTATCGAGCGGCAGATACAGCATGTTGCCGCTCCCCTTGGTATCTACGATGACCTTGCGGGAGTTCTTGTAGACATTCTCCATGGTCTCGATATACATGCGCTCGCGGGTCACGGCCGGCGCTTGCTCGTACTGTGCGAGCACCTGATCGAAGCGGGAGGTCTCGCCCTGTGCGAGCGCCAGCACCTGCAGCTTGTAGGCTTCGGCGTCCAGGATCTCCTTCGCCGCCGCGCCGCGCGCTCGCGGCACGACGTCATTGCGGTAGGTTTCCGCATCCTGCTGGAAGCGCTGGCGGTCCTTGCCCGCTTTGATGGCGTCGCGCTGCGCGTCCTGCACGGGCTCGGGCACCACCACCTCCCCGAGCGTGACGCTGATGATGCGGATTCCCATGTCGTAGTTGTCCAGCGTCCGCTGCAGCAGGACCCTGGCGTGCTCGGTGATCGAAGGATCGAAGGCGAGCGCCTTGTCGAGCGAAGCCTGCCCCACCGCCTCGCGCATGGCGCTCTCGCTCACCTGCGTCAACGTCTCCTCCACGCCCTTGACCTTGAACAGAAACTTGAGCGGATCGGGCTGCGTGTACTGAACCGCAGAGGTGACCTCGACCAGGTTGGTGTCGGCGGTCAGCATTCGCGCATCGTCGCGCACGCTGTATTCCTGCGACACGTTCACGATGATTCTGCGCTCGATCGGCCACGGCAAATGCCAGTTGTAGCCCGGACCGACCGTTTGCACGTACTTGCCGAACCGCAGAACGACCGCGCGCTCCTGCGCATCGACGCGGTAGACGCCGCTGGCGAGCCACACGCCGGCGATCAGGACCAGCACGCTGGAAAGCCCCCGCCCGAAGTTCGGCGCAGCCGGACCGCCGCCGCCCCCGCCGCCGCGCCCGAAAAGCGCAGCGAGGCGTCGCTGCAGATTGCGCAGCACGTCGTCCAGATCGTTCTGCGACTGCTGCGGGCGATTCCACGGATTGCGCTTCTCGCCTCCAGGTTCGTTCCAAGCCATGCGTGTGCCTTAGTAAGGTTGCGGACCGCGCATTCTAACAGCCGACCCGGCTGCCACAAGCTTCGGCTATGCCACGCGCTGCTCGCGCGTCGCAGCGCCGTCATCCACGAGGCACACCCCCCGGCTGCCCAGCAATTTTGCGACCTCGACGGCATCGAGCTCCACATCGAGCTCCCAGCTGCCGTCGTCGCGTTGCCGCTCCGCGCGCACGGCATTACGCCGATACAGATCGGAGCGGACGGCGGCGGCCTGCATCTCGAGATGCAGCGTGCGGCGAACTTGATTCGGCCGCACTGCCTGCGCGGTCGCCTCGCGCAGACCCGCAAGCCCGGCGCCGCTCGCCGCCGAGACCCACGCCTGCGCCGGCACGCCGTCGGCGCCGGCGGCGACCCGCGCGGTCTCGGCGACCAGATCGATCTTGTTGAATACCAGCAATTCTCGGATGCCGCCCGCGCCGATGCCGCCGAGCACTTCGCGCACCTGCGCGACCCGCTCGTTGCGCAACGGATCGCTCGCGTCGACCACGTGCAGCAATAAATCCGCGTCGCGCGCCTCCTGCAGCGTCGAGCGAAATGCGGCAATGAGCTCGTGCGGCAGCGCCCGCACGAAGCCGACCGTGTCGGCCAGCACCACCTCGCCGATGCCCGACAGATCGACCCGCCTGACCGTGGGATCCAGGGTCGCGAACAGCTGGTCGGCCACGTAGGTGGCCGAGCCCGTCAAGGAATTGAACAAGGTCGACTTGCCGGCATTGGTGTATCCGACCAGGGCGACGGTGGGCACCGGGACCTCGCGCCTGACGTGGCGGCCCGTCTCCCGCTGTCTGTCCAGCTTTTCGAGCCGTCCCCGCAGTGTGCGAATGCGTTTGGCGATGAGGCGCCGGTCGGTTTCCAACTGCGTTTCGCCCGGGCCTCGCAGTCCAATGCCGCCCTTTTGCCGCTCGAGGTGGGTCCAGCCGCGCACCAGTCGCGTCGAGAGATGCGACAGCTGCGCGAGCTCCACCTGAAGCTTGCCTTCAAAGGAGCGCGCGCGCTGAGCAAAGATATCCAAAATCAGACCATTACGATCCAAAACTCGACGGTTTGTGAGTTTTTCGAGGTTGCGCTCCTGGCTGGGAGTGAGCGCTTGATCGACCAGCACCACATCCGCATCATGCTGCTCGGCGCAGGCGCGGATTTCCTCGGCCTTGCCCGAGCCGACAAAATACTTCGGGTCGGGCCGCGGCCGCGAGGCCAGCACCAGTCCGACGCCCAGCGTTCCCGCCGAAGCGGCCAGCGCTTTGAATTCAGCCGTATCGTGGGGGTCCACGGCGTGGCCAATGGCCACGCCAACCAATATCGCGCGCTCGCCGCCCCGGGGGCGTTCAAACAATTGCGTAGCGCCTACCACTCACTCGACCAATGCTCACTCGAACAGTGCTCACTCGACAATGGCCGGTTCCGTCACCTCGCCGTCTTCCCCCGTCGGCAAGCGCACGTTGCGCGCCGGAACGACCGTGGAAATGGCATGTTTATAGACCATCTGACTCACGCTGTTCCTGAGCAGGACGACGAACTGGTCGAATGAGTCGATCTGTCCTTGCAGTTTGATGCCGTTCACGAGATAAATTGAGACGGGCACTCGTTCCTTGCGCAGGGCGTTCAAAAATGGGTCCTGCAGAGATTGGCCACGGGCCATGGGAGAACTCCTTGTTGTTCGTTTGACTAGCATTGCCTTGTCACTTCCCTGCGCCAGGCAAAGACACATGAATCCTAGCACAGTGGCACCGAGCAACGTAGAGCCCTATGACCATTGCGCGAATCCATTCAAAATCATCGATGCCACATCCGGGTGCATGGAATCGAACCAGGTGAGGTTTGTGCGGCGCCTCAGCCACGTCAACTGGCGCTTGGCAAGTTGCCGCGTTGCCGCAATCGCTTGTTTTTGGGCCTCTTCCAACCCGCACTGTCCTACCAAGTAGCTCCATGCCTGTCTGTATCCGACCGCGCGCATCGATGGATGTTCCGCGCTCAGGTCGCCTCTTTTGCGCAGCGCGTTCACCTCCTCCAAAAAGCCCGCGGCCAGCATGTCTCGAAAGCGTGCCTCGATTCTGCGGTGAAGAGCGGCTCGGTCGAGCGGCGCCAATGCGACCTCCATGACGTCGACTCCGGCAAACGCAGATTGGCGGCTTTGTTGCAGGCGTGTGATGGGTTCGCCGGTCACCCGGTAGACCTCCAGCGCGCGCTGGATGCGCTGAGGATCATTGACGTGGATGCGCGCAGCGGCGGCCGGGTCCACCCGCTCGAGTTCCCGATGAACCGCAGTCCAGCCCGACGCCGCCGCCTGCGCATCGATTTGCGCACGCACGCGCAAATCCGCCTCGGGCAGCTCCGCAAGCCCCCAGCTGAGGGCATGGAAGTACAGCATGGTGCCGCCGACCAGCAGCGGCTGCCGGCCTCGCCGCCAGATCTCTTGCATGGCCAGGCCCGCGTCGCGCACGAACTCGCCGGCGGAGTAGCTCATGGCGGGATCGCGAATGTCGATCAGATGATGTGCGATGCTCCGGCGCGTCTGCCGGTCGGGCTTGGCCGTGCCGATATCCATGCCGCGGTACACCTGGGCCGAATCCACACTGATGATTTCGAACGGCAGGCGGCTCGCCAGCTGAATCGCGATCTCCGATTTGCCGGACCCCGTCGGCCCCATCAGCAGCAGCGCGCAGCGGCGCTGCGATGGCGGTTCTGTCGCAGCTGCGGCCATCAGCGCCCGCGCATGAACAGCCGGTCGAGATCCGCGAGCGACAATCGCACCCAGGTGGGGCGTCCGTGGTTGCACTGGTCCGCGCGCTCGGTGCGCTCCATTTCGCGCAGCAGCGCATTCATTTCGGGCACGCTCAGATTGCGCTGCGCACGGACCGCGGCGTGGCAGGCCATGGTGGCCAGCAGATGGTTGATGGACTCCTCGACGCGCCGAGAGCGCCCCGTTTCCAGCAGATCCGACAATACATCGCGCACCACGCCGGCCGGGTCGCGTCCCGCCAACAGGCTCGGAACCGCCCGCAG
Organism: uncultured Gammaproteobacteria bacterium; assembly: GCA_963837045.1. GTDB lineage: Bacteria > Pseudomonadota > Gammaproteobacteria > Steroidobacterales > Steroidobacteraceae > Bog-1198. Next base: position 21,588 of record CAWIMA010000011.1, on the reverse strand, counting down.
CGCCAATTGGGCGGGCGCCCACCGCGCGACGTCGAAGCCGAGCGCTTGAAATTCCTCTGCGTGCATTTCGGCGGCTTCGGCCTGCGCCGGCGTGACATGGAGGATTTCCGGGACGAGCAGCTGCTGCTGGGCGATGTGGCCGGCGAGCAGCCCCTTCATGGCTTCGTACATGATGCGTTCGTGCGCCGCATGCATATCCACCAGCACCATGCCGTCCGCGGCTTGCGCCAAGATGTACACGCCATGCAGCTGGGCCACCGCAAAGCCGAGGGGCGCATGGTCCTCGGCGGCCACTGCACCAGCGACGCCCGCATCGGCGACACCTGCATCGGCGACACCTGCATCGGCGACGCCTGCATCGGCGACGCCCGCGAACGCGTGTGATTGCCCGCCGACGAGGCCGCGATACACATCGGCGGCGGCGCGGCGCGGCGGCCCCTCCGGCAGCACGAAGCGCGCCTGGGCGGGTGCGGCGACGCCGGCCTGGCGCACGCTGCCGGTCAGCCAATCGAGCGGCGCACTGCCGGCGGATTCCGCGCTCGGACGCGTGCCGGCGAGCGCCCGCTCCAGTGTGCGAAAGATGAACTCGTGCACGCCGCGCGCGTCGCGAAACCGCACCTCGAGCTTCTGGGGGTGCGCGTTGACATCGACCGCGGCGGGGTCCAGGTCCAGGTACAGCACATAAGCGCAGAATCGCCCATTGAACAGCACATCTTGGTAGGCGTGACGCGCGGCTCCGGCAAGGAGCTTATCGCGCACGTAGCGCCCGTTGAGAAACGCAAATTGCAGATCGGACTGGCTGCGGGAAAAAGTCGGCAGCGCCAGCCAACCGGACAGGCGCAGATTCCCGGCATCGTGGCGCAGCTCGATGACGTGCGCGGCGAATTCTTCGCCGCACAGCTTGGCGACGCGCGCCAGGCGCAGCTCATGGGAGGACGCCGGCGGCAGCATCCACACGGTCTTGCCGTTGTGCACCAGGCTGAAGCCGACTTCGAAGCGCGACAGCGCCAGCCGCTCCAGCATGCGCAAGATGTGCTGAAATTCGGTGGGCTCGCTGCGCAGGAACTTGCGGCGCGCCGGCACATTGAAGAACAGATCGCGCACCTCGACGCTGGTTCCCGGAGGATGCGACGCGGGCGCGGGGGCACCGGATTCGCCGTCGCGCGCCTCCACGCTCCAGGCATGGTCCGCTTCGCGGGATCGCGAAATCAGCGACAGGCGCGACACGGAGGCGATGCTCGGCAGCGCTTCGCCGCGAAATCCCAAGGTGGCTACGCGCTCCAAATCCTGAAGCGAGGCGATCTTGCTGGTTGCGTGGCGCGCGAGCGCCAACCCCATCTCCTGCGGCGGGATACCGGCGCCGTCGTCGCGCACCCGGATCAATCCGCAGCCGCCGCGCTCCAGTTCCACCTCGATGCGCAGCGCGCCCGCGTCGAGCGAATTCTCCACCAGCTCCTTGACCACGGAGGCCGGCCGCTCGATGACCTCGCCGGCCGCGATTTGATTGATGAGCTCCTCGGCAAGAATCTGGATGGACAAGGGATCTCCTCGCGAACGGGGTATTTTCGCACACGCCGCACAGAGGATTGTGCCGATCGCAGTGACGGCCGCGAACAGATGACTAGCCGCCCGAGTCGCCCGCGGCGGTGGCCAGCGCCGGCCGGGGCGCCCCGGCGGCAAGTTGCGCGATCCGCGTACCGGCAGGCGGATCGGAATAAAAGTACTCGCGCAAACCCTGATGGATGGCCGCAGCGAGCTTGGCCTGGTGGGCCGCGCCGCGCAGGTGCTGCTCCTCCTCGGGATTGGAGATGTAGGCCGTCTCGACCAGCATCGAGGGAATATCCGGCGACTTCAACACGACGAAGCGCGCCTGCTGAACGAGCGGCTTGCGGATTTGCCCGACGAGGTTGAGCTGATGCAGAACGTGCTCGGCGGCTTCCTGGCTTGCGCTCAACGAGGCGGACTGCGACAGATCCAGGAGCACCGAGGCAAGCACATCGCCTTTGTCCTCCAGCGAGACGCCGCCGATGAGGTCGGAGGCATTCTCGCGCTCCGCCAGCCAGCGCGCGGCCTCATCGGTCGCACCCCGCTGCGACAGGATGTACACGGAGGATCCGTCCACGCTGCGATCGCGAATCGAATCCGCATGGATCGAGACGAACAGATCGGCCTGCTGGGCGCGGGCGCGGCGCATCCGGTCGCGCAGCGGCACGAAGTAGTCGCCGTTGCGCGTCAACACCGCCTTCATGCCCGGCTCGGCATCGACCCGCTGCGCGAGCGCGCGTGCGATGGCGAGTACCACGTCCTTTTCGCGCGTGCCGTTCTTGCCGATGGCGCCGGGGTCTTCGCCGCCGTGCCCCGCATCGATGGCGATGATCAAATCACGGGCGTCCGGGCGCGCGTGCTGCGCCTTCACCGGCGTGTCCTCGCTCACCGGGTTGGCAAAGTCGATGACCAGACGGTAGCCGTAGCGGTCGTTCGGCGCGGCGAGAAAGCTCTTGGCGCGAATCGGCCGCGACAGATCGAACACGATTCGCAGGTCTCCCGACGGCCGACGGCCCATGCGCACTTGCTTGATGGCTCCGGCTCCCGCCGGCGGGCGCGAACCGCCCGCCAATCGCGCGCTTACGTCGAGCACCACCCGGTCGGGATTCTTGAGCACCAACAGGCTGTGCTGCGCGCTCCCCGACAGATCCAGCACCACTCGCGTGTTGTCCGGACCCGCCCAAAGTCGCACCCCACGGACCTCGATGGCGTGCGCCGGCCACGCCCAGACGATGGCCAGCAGCAGCGTCGCTAAGCGAGACGGCGAGAACCTCATGGCAATAAGTTAACGCGTATTGGATTCATTTTTCAAGTTAAATTAGAGACATAGGAAGTTATTCTATTGTCGAGCCGAAGATCATGGAGCCACTCGGCCCCAAACGCCGTGCGGGCCTGCAGGCCGCCATGGCGCCCACCGTGCGCATACTGCAGCGTCAATTCCAGATCAGCAGCCGGGACCGAGTGCCCGCCTTTCTCGGGCCATTCGATCAACAGCAGGCAGCCCGGCGTCAGGTAGTCGCGCAAGCCGAGCTCATCGACTTCAAACGGCCCCTGCAGGCGGTACAGATCGACATGGACGCAGGTCAACGCGCCCAGGCGGTAGGCCTCGACCAAGGTGAAGGTCGGACTGCGGATCAGGCCGACGACGCCGAGGCCGCGCAGCAAGCTGCGCGCGCAAGTGGTCTTGCCGGAGCCCAGCTCGCCCTGGAGGTACAGCACCGCGAAGCCGCGATCCGCGCCGGGAAAGGTCCTCGCCAGCGCCGTTCCCAGCTCCTCGGTTGCGGCGGCATCGACGAGCGCGAGTTCCATCTCCGGTTCCAACGGCATCTCGCCATTATACGGGCGCCGCGAGTAGCCTTGGTTCATGAGCCGCCGAGCATGAACGCCCCCCCTGCATTCGACCCTGGCGCCCTCGCGGCCGACATCAAGCGCTGGGGGATCGAGCTCGGATTTGCCCGCATCGGCGTCGCCAATATCGAGCTGGCGGCCGACGAGGCGCATTTCCTGGATTGGCTGCGCGCCGGCTTCAACGGCGAGATGCAGTACATGGCGCGGCACGGCAGCAAGCGCACGCGGCCTGCGGAATTGCTGCCCGGTACCGTCAGCTGCATCAGCGCCCGCATGGACTATTGGCCGGCCGATGCCGCCGATGCGCAAACCGCGCTCGGGGATGGCGGCGTTGCGTACGTATCGCGCTATGCGCTGGGCCGCGATTACCACAAAGTCATGCGCGGCCGCCTGCAGAAGCTTTGCGATCGCATCGGCGAGCGGATCGGTCCCTTCGGCTACCGCGCATTTGCCGATAGCGCGCCGGTCCTGGAAAAGGCCCTGGCACGCAATGCGGGATTGGGCTGGATCGGCAAGCACACGAATTTGATCGATCGGGATGCGGGCTCCTATTTCTTTCTCGGCGAAATCTACCTGGATCTGTCGCTGCCCCCCGATGAATCCGCCACCGCGCATTGCGGCTCGTGCAGCGCCTGTCTGCCGGCCTGCCCCACCGGTGCGATCATCGCACCCTATCGCCTGGACGCGCGCCGCTGCATTTCGTATCTCACGATCGAACTCGCCGGTCCGATTCCGCTCGAGTTCCGCCGCGCCATGGGCAATCGCATCTACGGATGCGACGACTGCCAGCTCGTGTGTCCCTGGAACAAGTTCGCGCGTCCGACCGGGGAGAAGGATTTCAGCGTGCGCCACGGCCTCGATCGGGCGCAGCTCGTCGTATTGTTCTCGTGGAGCGAGGCGGAATTCCTGGACAAGACCCGCGGCAGCGCCATCAGGCGCATCGGATACGAGCGCTGGCTGCGCAATGTGGCGGTCGCCCTCGGCAATGCGCCGCGCTCGCCCGCCGTGATCGCCGTCCTACGCCAGCGCGAGCATCACGCATCGGCCCTGGTCCGCGAGCACGTTCGGTGGGCCCTCGAACAGCAGGCCTTGGATCGTCCGCCAAGCTAGGAGGCGGGCAGCAAACTGCTGCCCGCGGGATTGAAGAAGTGTCGGCCGCGGCGCGCCTTGCTGATCTCCGCGAACAGCAACCGATAGTCGGCTTCGTTGCTCACGGGATCAATTGCCGCGGCATTGACGATCAGCAGGGGCGAGGCGTCGTAGCTGTGGAAAAATCGGGCGTACGCCTGAGTCAGCTTTTCCAGATAGCCGCGCTCGATGTGCTGCTCATAGCGAACACCGCGTTTGGCGATGCGATCCATCAGCACATCGACCGGCGCCTGCAGATACACCACCAGGTCCGGCTTCGGCGCATCCACCACCACGCGCTCGTACACGCGCTCGTACAGGGCATACTCCGCATCGTCGAGGGTCACTCGCGCGAATAGCCGATCCTTCTCGAGCAGATAGTCGGCTATGCGCACGGCGCCGAACAGATCCTGCTGCCTGACCTCTTCGAGCTGGCGCGCGCGCTGGAACAGGAAGAATAGCTGGGTCTGAAAGGCGGCCGCGCGGGGGTTCTTGTAGAAGCGCTCCAGGAAGGGATTTTGATCCGCATGCTCGAGCACCAGCTGACCGGCGCAGGATTGCGCCAGGCGACGCGCGAGACTGGTTTTCCCCACGCCAATCGGCCCCTCGATCACGACGAATCGGTGCGGAATTGCGCTCACGTGCCTGGCTCTTCATCACTCCAAGACAGAAATTCCGTCCTCGCCCGACCGCAGCTTCAGTTCCATGACTCGGCCATGTCCCGGAATATCAAGCGTTGGGGCAATATCGCCGAGAGGATACAGCACGAAGTTGCGCGCAGACACTCCGGGGTGCGGCAGAGTCAGCCCGGGCTGCTCGGCGGCCCCGCCGACCATCCACACCAGGTCCAGATCGATCAGCCGCGGGCCCCAGCGCTCGTGCCGCTCGCGCCCCATGCGCCGCTCGATGTCGAGCATCGCATCGAGCAGTTCACGGGCGTTGAACCGCGTCAGCAGCCCGGCCGCGGCGTTGACGTAGTCCGGCTGATCCTGCGGACCCATTGGGCGGGTGAGGTACAGGCGCGATCTCTGCTCAAGCCGCGTCGCGGGCAGCCCGCGGATTCGCTCGCACGCCTCGAGCACCCGCTCGCGCGGCTGATTCAGGTTGCTGCCGATGGCGACATAGGCGGGGCGCCACAGCGCGCTCATGGGGTTCAACCGCGGGATGCTCCGCCGCGCCGGCGGCGTCGGCGGCGCCGGCCAGGCACCGCCGCGGGCCCCTCCGCGACCGGCTCCGCAGGGCGTGCTTGAACCAGAGCGACGCGCTCCTCCTGCGGCAGCGATTGGATCTCGGTCCACCAGGCCGCCAACTCAGGGTCCGCCACGCCGACCTGGGCGCGCAGCAGCAGAAAGTCGTAGGCTGCGCGAAAACGCGGGTGCTGCAGCAAGCTCAAGCTTTTGATCCCGCTGCGACGATTGAACCGAGGCTGCAGCATCAGCAGCTCGCGCATGGGCACTGCGAAGCGCCGCGGGATGGCCACACGCGACTGCTGCGCCCTCAGGACCGTGTCGCAGGCCTGCATGAGCAGCGTCAGATCGGGTGCAGGGCCCGCCTGCCGCTCGTTGAGTTCGCGCAATACCGCGCTCCACAGCAATATGGCGAACAGAAAGGTGGGCGTCACCGGCTTGTCGGCGAGCACGCGCTCATCGGTATTGGCAAGACCCATGTCGAGCATTTCGCGCGCATATGCGTACGGCGGCATGCCGAACGCCGCGGCGGACAGCGGAAACAAATGCTCGAACAGACCGTACTTCTCAAGCAAGGCGAACGATTTGCCGCCAAAGCCCGACAAGAACAATTTCAAGCATTCATCGAACAATCGCGCCGGCGGCACGCCATCGAGCAGATACGCGAGCCCCCGAATCGGCTGTTCCGTGGCCGGATCGATCGAGAAATCGAGCTTCGCGGCGAAGCGCACCGCTCGCAGCATGCGCACCGGGTCCTCACGGTAGCGGGTTTCCGGATCGCCGATCAGCTTCAGACGCCGCGCCCGGACGTCCGCCACGCCGTCGACGAAATCCCAAATGGAAAAATCCTCGATGTTGTAATACAGGCCGTTTGCGGCGAAATCCCGCCGCCACACGTCCTCTTCGATCGTCCCGTAGATGTTGTCGCGCAGGATGCGTCCGGTCGTATCGAACGCGCGATGCTCGGATTCATCCGCCGGCGCCGCCTCGGCATCGAGGTCCGAGTCCTCCGCGTCCTCGCGCTCCGGCGCAGCGGCAGCGCGGAACGTGGCGACTTCGATGATCTCGCTGCCGAAATGCACGTGGGCCAGGCGAAAGCGGCGGCCGATGAGTCGGCAATTTCGAAACAGCCGCCGCACCTCTTCCGGCAGCGCATTGGTGGCCACATCGAAATCCTTGGGCGTGATCCCCAGCAGCAAATCGCGCACTGCGCCGCCGACCAGGAAGGCCTCGTAGCCCGCCTCTTTGAGGCGATAAAGCACTTTCATGGCATTCGGCGAAATCGCGGCACGCGAGATCGAATGTTCCGCCCGTGGGATCACCGCGTGCGGGAATTGCGTCGACGGCTGGTTCAAAAAAGGTCGTTCCGCTTGAGTCCAAAAAATTGGCCCGTATACTACCAGCCCTCTTGGCTCCAGGCCGTCCGGATCCAAAACGACGCTCCCTTCGTCTAGAGGCCTAGGACACGGCCCTCTCAAGGCTGTAACACGGGTTCGAATCCCGTAGGGAGCGCCAATAAATCAAGTACTTATGAGATAAGCAGAAGCTCCGTACGAAAATCGTACGAAAATCGGTGTCAACGATTTGCCGATACGATGCACTACCGTGCACTTATGGGACACCTACGGAAAACATGCGGAAGTCAACTCAGTTTTAATCGGGTCGTGCAGGAATCCGAAGTGTTGCACACAGGGCCACCGCGGCGAGCAAATCCAACTTCCGAGAATCAACGGTCCGACGACTCACGACCCACTCCTGCCAGCGGTGAACGGCAGGTATCGGGTAACCCAATCAGGTATTGGGCTTCTTACACTAGGACTTCTGGTGATAGTCGGCGCTGAAGCGTTTTCGTCCACGGAAATCACGGCGTTATCGGTAGTGTCCCGATCTATGTGCAAATTTCCATAGCCGACTTGAGCGGCGTGGATGGTCATGGCAAGAGGTTGGTGTGTGTGGATCAACCCTCTCCCGAAGGAGATAAATGCCATGGCCATCCGCAGAAAGCCTACCGCGTTGTTGCGCGTTGTCGAGCGTGGATTGACGGAGGATCGTGACCAGCTCAAGGCGCTGGTCAAAGCGGCGCTGGAGGAAGTGCTTGAAGGGGAAATGAACGACTCGCTCGGTGCGCTGCCCGGGCAACGCACTGAGGGACGGCTCGGGTACCGCTCCGGGTATTACAGCCGGGGACTGGTGACGCGGATCGGCAAGCTTGAGCTGCGGGTGCCGCGGGATCGGGAAGGACGGTTCTCGACGGAGCTTTTCGAGCGTTATCAACGCTCAGAGAAAGCCCTGGTGTCCTCGCTGGCGGAGATGTACGTGCAAGGGTCTCGACGCGTAAGGTCAAAGTCATCACCGAGGAGCTGTGCGGGCACAGCTTCTCGGCGAGCACGATCAGCCAGATCAACAAGGGGCTGGATGGGGCGCTGAGACGCTTTGCCGAGCGGCCCCTGGATGAACCCTATCCGTACCTGGTGCTCGATGCGCGTTACGACGCGCCAGCATCACAAGCACCTCAAGAGCACCAATCTGCTCGAGCGGCTCAATGAGGAAATACGCCGGCGAACCTACGTGGTGAGGATCTTCCCCAACGAAGCTTCCTGCTTGCGTCTGGTTCGAGCCCTGTGCGCCGAGGTCCACGAAAACTGGATCGAAGACCATCGCTACCTGGACATGAGTTTGCTCAAGGAGCAGAAGAAGGGCCTGCTACGCGCGGCCGCTTAACCCGATGACCTCAGCCAAAACCAATTTGCACAACTTGACGGACACAACCGCGTTATCTCGTCGTGGTCAGTCGATCGGTAGACATCCGGTGGACGTTGACGTCGATCCACCGGTAGACCCAACGATTACTTGCTAACGCCGATTTGCTGCATGAGCGTGGCGCTATCCCAGAACAGGTATTCCTCGTCCATGACACCCTGCTTGTTCCAACGGCCCAGGGTCGCCATCGGCAGATGGTACCTTTTGCCGGTGGGCTGAATCACGGTGCCGTCCGCCATGACCATGGGCTTGGTAAAGGTGCCGTCGAGAAATCCCATGACGGCTGTCCACTGCGCATCCGCCGTTCCAAACGCACGGCATGCTCGGTGATGCGGTTGTCCGGCGCGAAGGTCCACATGAACTTCAGTTCCTTGACGTGATCTGGAATGCCTTTGGTGGTGTGGCCATCCGGATAGTGCACAACGATGTTTTGGCCGTGGCTTTTATGAAAGTTTTCCCACTGCTGCCCGGTGTAGACGTGGAAGTCGAGATCGTCGAAGTTCGCCAGGTTCTTGGCCAGTTCCGGCGGCATACCCGCTACCGTTGGCGTCGATTCGCTAACCTTGCTGCTTGGCCAGCTGTTTTGCGCCGTAGCCGTACCCGAGATTGCCGCGATCAGAAGTCCAGCTGCAAGGCTGGCGCTAACCGCAAGCGACAGTACACCTCTTTGCTTTGTCATGACTCATTCCCTTTTGTTGACCGTGAAACGCGCCGCTCTGGGCAACCAGTTTCGTTCTGCCATAACAGCCGCTGGTCCTGGCAGCTCGCAAATTTATTCTGCAATTACCCGTAAACGGGGCGCGGATTCTACATATTGATCGATATTGCGTTTAGTTCTTTAATCCCGCTCGGATTCGTCATTCGGGGCCTATTCGACACGGAGATTACGATGTTACGACGCAGCAGGATGATTACGATTGTGGCCAGTGTATTGATTGCGGCGACCAGCCTCGCGCAGCCACCGGCCAGCGCGCCGGCAGGCGCCACCGGAATGTGCAAGGATGGCAGTTACTGGACGGGAGCCACGAAAAAAGGGGCCTGTCACGGCCACAAGGGAGTTCAAGACTGGTACGCAGCTGATGTACCGGCTGGCGGCACGGCCGCCACCGCAGTCGCGCCCGCTGCGGCCGCTCCTGCGGCAGCACCAGCAGCACCTGCCACAGCCGCACCGAAGGCGGCTGCCACCCCTGCGGTGACTCAAGCCCCTGGCGGTGGTGCCGGCCAGGTGTGGGTCAACAGCAGCAGCAAGGTGTATCACTGCCCGTCGGACCGTTGGTACGGCAAGACCAAGAGCGGCGCCTATATGAGCGAAGCGGAGGCGATCGCCCAGGGCAATCACCCCGATCACGGCAAAGCCTGTGGCAAATAACGCCTCGTGGGCGCGAACGCAGGGCTATCGCCTCGTGGGCGCGAACGCAGGGCTATCGCCCCGTGTTCGCCTCCTTCGAGATCGGTCAGAGAGAAGAGCCGTCGGCGGTGAATCTCTCTAACACCGTTTACTCTTCACGCATCGAAGGGATATCGCATGAAACGCTCCATATTGATTTTGATTCTCTCAGGTATCACGCCTCTCATCGCTTGGGGGGATGAGGCGCCACCGCGGCCGCAAGATGTATGGACCGGCAAGGGCCAGGCGGGCTATGTGTCCTCATCCGGCAATACGGAAACCAAATCGGCCAACGCCGCGATCGATATGGCGTACCTTTCCGGCCCTTGGGACCACATGTTCCATTTGGGTGGACTGTACGGGAAGAATGCCGGCATTGTATCCGCCGAGCGCTGGGATACGCTGTGGCAAACCAATTACAGCCTCACCACGGATCTGTTCACGTTCGGCGCCCTGCGCTATGCGCACGATATGTTCAGCGGCTTCGACTATCAGGCGAGCGGCGCCGTGGGACTCGGCTACAAGTTCATCAATACCAAGGACACCCAGCTAAGTGCGCAGGTGGGTGTCGGATACCAGGAAGTGCGCCCCGAAATCATCACCAAGGATGCCGACGGCGCCGTAACCGACAGGGTTTTACTGCCCTCGCAAGGCGGCGTGATGGGCACGGTCGGCCTCACCTATTCGCAGGCGCTGACGAGCAGCACCACATTGTCCGACAAATTGCTCGTGAATGCGGCATCGGCCGATACCTTGGTGACGAACTCATTGGCGCTGGCGGTGAAGATATCCACCAAGCTGGCGTTGAGTCTGGGATACGCCATAGAGAACAACAGCAAGCCGCCGGTCGGGCTGAAGAAGCTCGATTCGCTGGAGACAGTGAACCTGGTCTATTCGTTCTAACTCGGTCAACGATGGGGAAACACTATCATGGGATTACTCGACGGAATGTTGGGCGGAGTGGTCGGCGCCGAGATGGCGTCCGTCGTCAACGGATTGATTGAAAAGCACGGCGGCGTGCAAGGTATCGTCGCTCAGATGGAGCAGCAAGGACTGGGCGCAACGGTGCGCTCGTGGGTCGGGACCGGCGCCAATTTGCCGATCTCAGCCGAGCAAGTCCATGCCGCTTTCGGCGCGGATACGATCCAGTCGCTCGCGTCCAAATTCGGGCTGCAGCCGCAGGATCTGGCGCAAAAACTCGCTCAGGCCCTTCCGCAGGCGATCGACAAGCTCACGCCGGCCGGCAGCGCGCCACCGAGCTGACCGAGCGCGAATCGGGCAATCGATCCGGCATTCGATTCAATTGGGTGACAGTGCGCAAATTCGGTTTCAAGGGAGCAGAGCAATATGAGTATCGCCAGCGAGTTCAAAGAATTTGCCATGAAAGGCAATGTGGTCGACATGGCAGTGGGCATCATCATCGGCGCCGCGTTCGGCAAAATCGTCTCCTCGCTTGTGGGGGATCTCGTCATGCCGCCGCTCGGCCTATTGATTGGCGGGATCAATTTCAGCGACTTGGCGATCACCCTCGGTACCGATCCGAAAGGAGCACCGGTATTGCTCAAGTACGGCTCCTTTCTACAGACGCTGTTTGACTTCCTTATCATTGCGATCGTGATTTTTATTATGATCCGGGGCATCAATAAACTGAAGAAACCACCTGCCGCGGCTCCCGACGCACCGCCGCCGCGTCAAGAGGTATTGCTCGAACAGATTCGCGACGCGCTTACCAGGCGATAGATAGGTGTATTACGCAATCGGTTTTGGCATTCAAAGAACTCGACGAGACGTGTCAGAAAACCATGGTTTCGCTTTCCGAATTAGCAGGAACCGCGATCCACACGGTCAAGGCTTCCGCGATGCATGTCTTCCTGGGACTTCAATGTGTAACCTCGTTTGCACTGCTGATGCTTGCGATTCTTTCCAGTGTCGCTTTTGCCCAAGCACCATGTCTAGGAATTCACGTGAAGATTCAGAACATACGAAACAGCACTGGAACGGTGGACTGTGCACTTTTCGCATCATCAGATGGTTTCCCGAGAGAATTCTTACACTCCGCAATCGTTGTTATGGTGTTAAAAATACAGGAGACACAAGCGCGCTGCGACTTCGAGGATATCCCACCGGGAACGTATGCCCTTGCCGTCATTCATGATGAAAACATGAACGGCAAACTTGACACTAATTGGCTGGGGGTCCCAAAAGAAGGCTACGGCTTTTCAAATGACGTAAGGGCCGTGCGCGGAGCCCCTTCATTCTCGGATGCCAGCTTCCCGTACGATGGGCAGACGTAAAATTTTACACTCAGCATGCATTACGAAGAAGGCTCAATCTTCAAGAGGTGAGACACATGACGACGAAACTGGCGATCAGCGCAGCGGTCCTATTTTCTCTCGCCGGAGCCATGACTCCTGCGTACCCGCAGGGCCAGCAACACGAACAGGCCAAGGGCCAAGAACATCAGGAACAAGCCCAGGCCAAGGGCCAAGAACATCAGGAGCAGGCCAAGAAACCTGCAGCACGACCGCAACAATCCTACGGCGCCGCCTATCATGGGGGCGTCCGGGTCGACGACACCACGCATGGTGGCGTCCACCATAGCGGCGTTCCGCAACATGCAGAGCAGGTGCATAGCGGCTTTACGCAATCGCGCGCTCAATCGTGGAGCGGCGAACACCGAAGTTGGGCGCAGCGCGGGGGCTATAACGGCTACCGAATCCCTGACGACCGCTTCCGAATGTACTTCGGGCATGAACACTTTTTCCGCATCGGCAGGCTGCCGCTGGTCTTCGTCGGCGGGTATCCGCGCTTCCAGTACGACGGTTATTGGGTGACGTGCATGGATCCGTGGCCGGAATCATGGCCAGCGATGTGGTACGAAAACGACGACGTATATCTCGATTACACGGGTGACGGGTATTATCTGTATGACCGCAACTACCCCGGGATCGGGATCGCAGTCACTGTCTCCTTTTGACGGGATGGAAGGGAAATACACAGGCCTCATGTTTGGGCAGAGGATATGGCAATGGCAAACGTCTACGTTGAACCGCGACCGAAAGGACGCCCGGAGGGCACACCGATCACCAATTACGTGTTGGAGCTTGCTGGCGGCCAGACATTAGGTGGATCGTTCAAGACTCAGACCGAAGCGGCCGACTACGCGAGGCAGCAGGGTCATCATCCGCTGTGTGCTCGCGTGCGCAATACCGACAAGGGCAATCCGGATCATTGGCGTTCCTGCTGACGATCCGGAGGCGGTGGTCTTAGGCGCCACCCGTTACGCCGTCGTGCTCGCGCCGATTTCCGCCGCTTGCACCCCGCCCTTTCGGCCTTGGAAGTCAAGGATATGGTGCCCAGTGAGACCGTCATACCGACCCATCCAGGAGCGCTGAAATATTATCGTGAGGCTGGCCTCGTGCATTAGGCACACGACCAAATCGTTGGGCGTATTGTCGATAGGGCTAACTTGAAAGCTCTTTTGCCATCCCGCCAAATCAACCATCGTCATCAGCGCAATGCGCCGAACACCTTTGACACTATCGCGCTGCCCGCCGCTGCGGGATTTTGCCTGATGGCGTGTTCTTCCTCGCCGATCATGAGATATAGGCCATCCAACGCTTTGTGTGTGACGTATTGATCGATGTTCACCGCGTCACCCTTGATCAGACCGATTTTCGCTCCTTGTCCGGCAACCTCATCATATTTCTTTGCCAAGCCTACCCGATCGGTTGCTTGCTTCACGATCGGAAGAAACTTTACCGCGAGGGGCGCTTCGGTCTTGGCCCTGAAGAACTGGGTCACCGAATTATCGCCGCCCGTAAGGATTCTCTTGGCGTCATCCAGAGACATTGTCTTGACCGCATTTACCAGCAGCTCCTTGGCTTCCGGTACCGCCTGTTCAGCCGCCTTGTTCATGGCTACAACGAGTTCGTCGGCATCCTTGCCGCGCCCCATCATGCGCATCACCTTGGCGACCTCATCGAGCGCCGGAGGGAGCGGGATCTTGACCTTGGGATTGTCCAGAAATCCGCCCGGAACGCCGAGCTTCGCGATGGCCGAGGCGGCTCCTTCGGTCAACGCCCCCTTGATACCCCTAGAGGCATCCTGATTCGTTAAATCGTTAAGCCCGAGCGCGAAGACAGGCCCGAGAACGAGGCAGCTCAGTAGGCCCGCCAGGGTGATCGAGCGTGCAGGAGTCATAGCACACATCCTCATTCCAAACATTCTGGCACTGCACATCATCAACACGTCCGAAACCCGTCACAGAGCTATGCAGTAATCAAGTCTAAGTCGGATTCTCATAAAGTCTATACGCACTAGCACGGATGCTCGACTCGTGAAATAAGGCCTGGTGAGCGATAGCATTACGAACACCATCGACGATGGGATCGCATACGGCCGCCTGGAGCCGCTTAAAGATGAGGCTGCAGGGTGGTGTTGCCGTCAGAATAAAGCGAAGTACCTGATATCGAAATGTCTGTGACGATCCACCAACTGTCTGCGCTCGAGGCCGTCGCGAGCTTGAAGAGCGCTGTGACAGGACTGAGCAGCGCCGAAGTCGGACGCCGCCTGCACGAGTTCGGCCTCAACCAGGTGGAGAAAGTAGCCGGCGTGCCTTGGTGGCTGCGGTTCCTGAAGGAGTTCACAACCTTCTTTTCGCTGCTGCTTTGGGTCGCCGCAGCGCTGGCTTTTTTTGCTGCATGGAGCGCGCCGGGCGAAGGCATGGCGAAAGTCGGCTACGCCATCGTAATTGTCATTTTGGTGAGTGGATTGTTCTCCTTCTGGCAGGAGTATCGCGTCGAACAAACACTTGCGGCGTTACGGAAACTCCTGCCGCAAGAGGCGCAAGTTTCGCGCGATGGCAAAGTCATCCGGGTGCCTGCGGCGCAATTGGTGCCAGGGGATATCGTCCTTTTGGAGCAAGGCGATAATATCCCCGCAGCCTGCCGACTGATCGAGGCGTTCAGCGCACGCGTCAATAACGCAGCCGTCACCGGTGAGTCCCTGCCGAAAGCCCGAGAGGCCGGCGCCTCCAAAACTGACAACTTGATCGACGCCAAGAATATCGTGCTCGCCGGCACCTCGATGGTAACGGGACAGGCCAAAGCGGTCGTCTTCGCCACGGGGATGCACACCGAATTCGGGAAGATCGCTCATCTCACCCAAACGGCGGGCGAGGAGGTCTCACCGCTGCGCAAGGAGATCGCGCACTTAGCCCGCTTGACCGCAATGCTCTCCGTGCTGATCAGTCTCCTGTTCTTCTCGCTCGGCTGGATGATCGGCATCCCTCTCTGGAAGGACTTCATCTTCGCGATCGGCATCATCGTGGCGATGGTGCCGGAAGGGCTGCTCCCCACGTTGACCTTGGCGCTCGTGCTGGCCACGCAGCGTATGGCAAAGCGCAACGTCCTCATCCGATACCTGCCCTCGGTAGAGACGCTCGGGTCCACGACGGCCATTTGCACCGACAAGACCGGTACACTGACTCAGAACCGCATGACGGTGCAGCGACTCTATCTTGGGGGGCAGTTCTATTCTCCTTCTGACGCCGAACGCAAGCCGGGCCTTTTAGACCTTCACCGGCCTTTCTTTTTGACGGCCTGGGCATGTCATGATCTGAAGGAAACGGTCAGTCAGGGAAAGCCGGCCTTCCTGGGTGATCCGATGGAAGTCGCGCTGCTGGAAATGGCACAGCACTTCGCTTCCGATCTTCCAGTCTTTCCTCGGCTGGATGAGATCCCGTTTGACGCCGACCGCATGCGACTATCCACGGTGCACCAAGGACCCGAAGGTCCTGCACTCTACTGCAAGGGTGCGCCCGAGTCGGTGCTGCCTCTTTGCCAACAGATTCTCACTGACCGCAAGACTCAGCCGCTGAGCGTTGAGGCAAAGGCGAACATCGTGCAAGCGCAGAATGCGATGGCGCAGCAGGGTCTGCGGGTGCTGGCCTTCGCCTACCGGAATTTGGCTGCCGGTTACGACCGGGAGCGGCTCGAGGAGGACATGATTTTTACCGGATTGGTGGGACTGGAAGATCCGCCCAGGCCCGAAGTAGCGCAGGCACTGCGTAAGTGCCAAGAGGCCGGGATTAAAGTCATCATGGTGACCGGCGACCACCCTCGGACCGCTGCGGCGATCGCCCGCGAGATCGGACTGGTCAAGTCTGACAGTCCCACGATAATCACCGGCGAGCAGCTGAGGCGGTTCTCGGTCATTCAGCTCCAACTTGCCTTGGACACGCAAGAGGTGATCTTCGCGCGGGTCGTCGCCGACCAGAAGATGCGCATCGTTGAAGCGTTGAGGGAAAACAAACAAATCGTGGCCGTGACGGGCGACGGCGTCAACGATGCGCCCGCGCTGAAGGCTGCGCATATCGGCATCGCCATGGGCCTCGCCGGCACGGACGTAGCCAAGGAGGCTGCCGACATGGTTCTGCTGGACGACAACTTCGCCAGCATCGTGAGTGCGGTGGAGGAAGGACGCGCGGTATTCCAAAATATCCGCAAATTCTTGACTTACGTCTTGGTCCACAATGTTGCAGAGTTGATTCCCTACCTCGGCTTTCTGCTCTTCAAGATCCCCTTGGCGTTGACACCCGTTCAAGCGCTATCCGTCGACATGGGGTCTGACACGCTTACTGCGCTCGGCCTTGGTGTCGAACGACCTGACCCGCAGATCATGCGCCGTCCGCCTCGCCCGCAGGGCGAGCGACTGATGAACTGGCCCTTGGCGTTCCGCGCCTATCTCTTCCTCGGGCTGATCGAGGCGGCTGGGGCCATGGCAGCCTTCTTCTTTGTGCTCAACGGTGCCGGATGGAACTACGGCCAGAAGCTGGCAGCCACAGACCCCGTTTACCTGCAGGCCACTACCGCATGCCTGAGCGCCATTATCGTGATGCAGATCGTGAATGTCTTTCTCTGCAGGAGCGCAACCCGATCCTTGTTTTCAACCGGGCTGCTTGGCAATGCGCTGATTATTGTCGGCGTGATATCGGAAATCGCCATCCTGCTGTTGATCAGCGATACGCCTTGGGGAAACTCTCTCCTCGGGACGGCGCCAGTTGGCAAGAAGGTCTGGGCGGTCGTTATTCCTTTCGCGGCAGGCATGTTCATATTGGAGGAGTTGCGCAAGTGGGTTGCCCGCCGGAGGTTGTGAAACCGGATTGAGGGCCGAATTTCGCATTCCGATGGGCGGGGCGATATGGCCGTGCGCCGTCCACTCGGCGATCGTGATGGGAGAGCACTCACGGATGAATGGATGAATTGACCTTGCACGCCACGCAAGCCACCCGGGACACCACCGTGGTTCCGTAGGATTTATGACGGGTCTCTACCATTTCTCTACCGAGCGGCCCTAGTGCGCTTGCACATTATTGTTTCTGCTAGGTTTTCCGTTTGCCCAGATATCCGTGAGTATAGTCCCAGGGCAAGCTAGCTTCCCAAATGAACGGCAGCTCGTGAGCAGCCAGTTCGCGCATACGAAGCGCGGCTTCGGGCCGGTCAGCGACCGCGCGAAACCCCGCGGGCGACGGCGATCAGGCTGAACTGGCGGGATCAGGGAACAGTCGCTACCTGACCCACAGCGGTATCCGGCGATCGTCGGTTTTCAGGCTCGAGTTCACCGCTGCAGCGCCCCGGGGCGGGTCACTTTCTGAACAGTTTGGACTTGTGGCATGGTAGGGACCTTGAAGCGCACTTCGAACTGCGGCACTAGGTACAACTACTTTGCGACTCTGGTCCTTTCATCCTGAGTATTTGGACACCCAAGGGCTTGTAGCGCTTTGGCGAGAGGCGCTTCTGGCGCGAGCAGTACTACGTGGCAGGACACGGGGCTATCGGAATCACCCGCAACTACATAGGTTCCGTTTGCACGCCTACCCGGTATCGGCAATTAACTTCTACCTATCGTGTGTCCAAACTGAAGCGGCTACCAGAGGCTTTGCCTTCGATGCAACGAAAGTTGGGCCCGTCAGGCGTGTTGCGACAATGTCCGTGACTTCGGGTCAAGTCGCTTACGAATGGAATCACCTTCTGAAGAAACTAGAACGTCGCAGCCCGAAAACTCATCGGCGGTGTCTAAGCACGCGTGTGGTTCGGTGCCACCCACTTTTTCGGGCAACGCCAGGCCCAGTTGCGCCATGGGAGAAGGTGAAGTCACGCCGCTAGATTGCCTTCGCACCTCTTGCGTTTCGCGAACCGTCTTGCCGCATTGTCCACCTACATGCAGGCTGTAAATGCACGGCAGCCGCAGACCGTGCATATAGACGGAACGATCCGCGTCCAATAAGTTCGCGACACTGGTCAGGCTCACAGAACGCCCGACAAGACCCTTAAGGCGATCTATGCCCTTATGCGATCCACGGCCGGGTACTTCAATTGGGTTCCATGCGCTGGCTTCGACAAGTGACGAAGGTACACTTGGAGACCCGGAGAACATTATCTGGTCCTCAATTTTCCTGACAAAACCATGCGGGCAAACAGCAACGTCCTGTTGCTTTTGGCTTGCGGCCATGCCGGTCGAACCACCGCAGCAATTCTACTGCGAATGGGCTCGCCTCTGCCGTCATGGCTTGCCGAACAACCCCTTCAATTTATCCTGCACCGTGTTTTGCAGTTTCTGTTTGAGCTGGCCCTTCGCCAACGCTTCGATGTCGGGCCGCACCGTCGGCTCTGCCAACGATCCCATCACTTTCACCGGAATCTGAATGGGCGTGTTGCCCGCAACTTGCAGCGTATCGGCGAGCAGCGAGACATCAAGCGTCTTCGCCGGCAGGTTGATGCTCCCCTGCCCCGTCACCTTCAGCACCGCCGAGCTGATGAGAAGATCATGCGTCTGCGCCACACCGTTCGCGATGTCGGCCGAGAGCATGAACGCGGTGAACCGCGTGCGCCGGGTGTTCGGCGCCGCGGGCGTTGCCCCGTGGCGGATCAGCGCCTCGGCGACACCGAGCTCATAGCCCAAGTCGATACCCTCCACCGCGCCGTTCGCGATGTTGGTATCGAAACGTCCGTTGAGAGTCTTCAAGATGGCATCCGCGCCGTCGCCGCGCGCGGTAGCTTTTGAGATTGACGTTGCCGCGGCCGGTCATGTGCAGGGTCTTTGACTCGGCGGCCACGAGTGGCGCCACGTCGACGCCGGTTAAGTGCTCGTCCATCGAGATCACCGGTGTGTGTGCGCGCCGATCGAGCGTGATGTCGCCCGAGTAGTCGCCGCCGTTCACCTGCGCCTTCAAGGGATAAATGTGCATCACGCGATCGTTGGTCGCGACCGTAACCTTGACGCTGGAGAGATTCAAGGGCGCGAAGTGCAAGGAGCCGACGGAAAGCGTGCCGTTGGCATCGAGCGGCTTCGATTCCGGCTCGGCCGCCTTCGACTGCGGCTCCGCCGCGGGCGGGGACGCCCCGACCGGACTCGGCGGCGGCAGATACCGATCCAGATCTAGCGTGTCGACGGTGAGCGCGAACTTCATCGCCTCCGTGAGGGTATCGAGACCGAGGCTCCCCTTCAAATGCGTGTCGTCCAGGGTCGCCTGCAGGTTTTCGAACTCCGCCCTATTCTTGCCGTACGTGTAGTCGCTCGAGGCCGCGATTCGCGACAGCGCCTTGGCGTCGCGCGTCTTCGGGAGCGCGATCCCCAACGGCGGCAGCACCTCGCGCAGCGCCACGGGCTCGAGTTTCACGGTGCCCTTGAGATCCATGGCATCCAGGATCTTCGTGCCCTGCACGCTCGCATTCACCACCGCGCCCGCCGCGTTCACTTGCACGGCGGGCGCGCTCACGGTCTCGGCCTTGAGATCGAGATCGACGGCCGGCGCCGACGCGCTGAAGCGCACCGGCTTTGCGTTTCGGGCGGGAGTCACGGCGCTATTCAGCGTCAACGCGCTGAACGAATAGCGCTCGGTCGCCGAATCGGCGCGCAGTTCGAAGTGCGCATCGAGGCTCGCCTGTTCGCCGGCGGTTCCCCGGTGGGCATCGACGTGCAGGGTCACCGGCGCGGCGCCGCGGCCCCCGAGCGATCCCGTCTCGAGCGAGAGATTCTCGAGCACGAGATCCTCATAGCTCACCCGGGCGTTGGTGATCTTGAAGCCGGCGACCTCCGGCATGCCGCCGCCGCTTGGAGCCTCAGCGGCAGGCGCGGGCGCCGCGCCCTCCGAACGGCCGAACCCTTCCCAGTTGCCCTTGCCTTGTGAATTCTTGAGGAGCTTCGCGTCCAAGCCGTCGAGCTCCACCCGCCCGATCTCCAGCCGCTTCGCGAGCAGCGGCAGCAGTTTGACGCGGACCGAGGCATGCGCGAACGATACGAAGGGCTGCGCGGGAAAGCCCGAGGGGTTGCCCAAGGACGCAGGACCAAGTTCCAACGCGATCCACGGGAACACCGACAGCTTGATAGTGCCCCCGAGTATCAACTCTCGGCCGGTGGCTTTCTTCACCGCCGCGGCGATCTTGGGCTTGTAGTCGTTGGGATTGACCAGCACCCACACCGCCAGGAGCGCGATGACGACCAGCGCGATCAGCGCGCCCACCACGAGACCTAGGATTTTGACAGTGCGCATGGGCCCATCCTATTTAAAGCCGCCTGGATCATAGCTCAACATCGTGGCGCAGCGCGGTGTACTTCGCTAGTTATTGCGGACGCGCAGCAATCATTTAGACCTGACTAGTGGGCGCCTCTGTCTCGCCGACCTTCCGCGGCGACCGGGCAAGAGTTTTCGCGTACGAACTGCATGTGTTCGCGCAACACGTAGAGTTGCTCCGCGTGCGAGCCTGGTATCTTGTGGGCTATCACAGACTTCTCGATCTGCGCCAACCCTTCAATAAGCGCCGCCCGCTGTTCCGGTGAGAGAGCCCCGAGAGACTGACGCTCGAGGGCCATGATTTGCCGGTAGCGGCGGTTGATGCGCCTCTGGACGCGCCAGTTGTAGAGAGTCGGCAGATAGCGCAGCGCAGGAATCACCACGAGGAATATCGGTAAGCAGCGCGACCACTGCGCGATCAAGCAGGCTTGCAACCCAGAATGGTAGGTACCGATAGGTAAAGCTTTTCCCTGACTTGTAATAGCGCGAGGCATCGGAACTGATCGGCAAATCGTGAATCAGAGGAGTCGGAAATTGCCCAGCATTCTGCATCAACGTGGCGCGGCCGTGCACTTCGGTGGCCGCTTCGATCAGCAAGTCGGACAGCGCGGGGTGCAGGCTGGCATGCGCCAACAGCTCGGCCGTCGGAGCCAGCATGGTGAGGCGCGTCGGCGGAAGATTTTCCCCTAGATCGAAAGAGCCTTGCGGTAGTTCAAGCTTGCTTAAATAGTGGAAGCGACGAACATAGGCGTCAGCTTGTGAAAATTCGAAGAGACGGATGCCCGGCGAGTGCAGCAATTCGCGGATGGTCTCCGGCGCCGCCGAGTCTCCCGTTAAGAATATGGCGTCCGCCTGTTGACTGAGGAGGGCCGTCCTGGCCGCCTCCCCTTCCAGATCAAGCAGCTGCGTCTGCCCCTCAGCGTCGATCTCATTGGCCTTGAGCAGCGCCAAAGCAAGAAATCGCGTGCCGCTCCCGGGCGGTCCGATCGCGATACGAAGTCCGCGCAGTTGTGACAGCCGCTCCAGCACCGTCGGACTGCGGTAGAAAATAGTGAGCGGGACATAGAACATACTTCCGAGCGATTTCAAATCACTCGTATTCTATTTCTGCGGCAGTCGCGATACCTGACTGTACAAGAGCTATGTCCACGCCTGAA
>CAWIMA010000010.1:0-192201 GCA_963837045.1 uncultured Gammaproteobacteria bacterium | reverse complement strand
AAATGCGCCGACCAGGCAATCGAGTTCGTCTTACCGGACCCCGCCGAATGCTGGATGAGGTACCGGCTGCCGGGGCCATCGGCCAAGACCGCAGAGCGCAATTTTCGTGTGGCATCGAGCTGGTGAAAGCGCGGGAAGATGATCTTGCTGATTTGTTTCTCGTCCCGCTGCGTCACAACATAGCGACCGAGGATTTCCATCCAGCTGTCACGGGACCAGATGTCTTCCCAAAGATAAGCGGTCCGATGCCCCCCCTTCCGATTCGGTGGGTTGCCGGCCGCGCCGTTGTTGCCTCGATTGAACGGCAGGAACTTCGTCTGCTGCACCAAGCAACTGCGTCGTCATCATCACAGACATATTGCTGACCGCGAAGTGCACCAGCGCGCCATTCGGGAAACTGAAGAATGGTTCAGCGGCGCTCTGACCCTTAGGGCGCGGGTTGCGGTCGAAGTGATATTGATCGACGGCATCATCCACGGATTGGGTAAAGTCGCTCTTCAGCTCGCACGTCGCTACCGGAATCCCGTTCAGGAACAGCACAAGATCAATAGCATTCTCGTTATAAGGCGAATAGCGCACCTGGCTGACGACCCGCAGCCGATTGGCCTCATACTTGGCCAGAATTTCAGGATTCATCGAGAGGGCGGGGCGGAACTCAGCCATCGCCAAAGGCCGGCGCAGGCCCAATAACTCGATCCCGTGCCGCAGGACGTCGAGCGTACCACGTTGATTAAGTGTGTCCCGCAACCTGCCGTGCAACACGTCGGCCGCCTGCGCGCCGTGATTCTTGGTCAAAACTTCCCACGTCTGCGGCTGCGTCACTCGCAGCCAGGAGGTGACGTCCGAGGGGAACAGGGTGCGGCTACGATCGTAGGTCGCCGCATCTCCCTCCGCGAACAGCCAGCCATGGTCGGCGAGATGGTCGCAGATTTCCACTTCAAGGTTGACTTCGCGGTGCAGATCGCTCATGCGGCCGCTTCTCTCTCCTGCTGAGTAGCCGCAATGCTGCGCACGTCGATCCCGCCCGTTACTGCGGCGGAGATAAGCGCGGTCGGCTCCGTTCCTGCAGGAGCGCAATCGCGGACTGCGCTTCTTCTGCGAGACGCCTAAATCGAACTGTCAATTCCTCTATATGTCCGATGATCCGCTGTTGCTCGCTCAAAGGAGGGAGTCCAAGGCGCAAAGCCTTAACGATGTAGGTGTTGAGGTTCGGCTGCCCGGACCCCTGCTTCACCTTCTCGCGAATCGCGTCTGTAATTGACGCAAGATAGTAATACAGAAACCGTGGATCGACAGCGAGGCTGAGTTCTTTGAAGGCAATAACGCCGTCATTCGCACAGGCATCTATCCCCAATATCTTTGGAACTCCGAGCGTTGCGCCGCTGTTCGAGTAAATCAGTGTTCCCTTTGAAAACAAGTTGCTGTGCCGTGCGCCTTCCTCGGTGAGTGAAGACTCCGTGTCTGTGAGATAGATTGACTCGTCCTTGGTGATTTCCGCGACGGTAACCCAGGGAACCCAATCGCCCCCAAAATAGAGGGGATCGCCTGCAGGACGAGGCGATGCCCCTCGAACCACATTGGCGATATTACGAATCGCCTTCACCTCCCAGTGCTTCGGCATTTTCCCAAGCCAGTCAATCCCCGAGTCTTCAACCGGGGCCGTGGGATTCAGTCCTTTGGTTACAACGTTAGCAATCGCAGCACGGCGCTTTTCCTGCAGAAGTTCAACGAGCCTGCGCTGCTCAGAAATCAAAGAGTCGAGTTTCTTCATCTCTCTGTCTATAAAACGGGCGATAGCCACTTGTTCTGCAAGTGGTGGAACAGCGACCACAAAATTATCAATCGTATACTGACTTAATCCGACCCGGGTTAGTCCGTTCGAGGCTACAGCGAAACAGGCTTTCGCATAATGCGAGTCAAACACGCGCTTCACAAACGCGCCACATACTCCGCTACGTGGACGCACAATTGATAGGTGGTACCCACAGATCACACCGTCCAAGTCTTGAGGAACGTAAGCGGCAATTGCGATGTCGTCTGCCGTTTCTGAATCCTTCGTGATAATCGTATCGCCAGCCCGCAATGTAAACTTGGCGATCTGATCGACCGACGCGGTAGCGGCCATAAACGTGATGTCCCGCGTAATGCGCTTGTTGTAGTAGACATCTGTATAGTTACAGAGCAAAACAGGTTCTTCATCCTCGTAGGCGTGTTTGTCCACGTTGCTTGGAGATATGCAGCATAGGTGCTTTAGCCGCACAATTTCCCAGTGGCTTGGCACATCGCGAGCCATTCCACGCCGCTGTTCTTGTAGCTCTCGTAGCGCTGGACGCTCATGCGACCAGCCCCTCGATCATCGCCTTGATCCGGTCAGTGCATTGCTTTAAATCCGCGTCAATCTCGGCTAGTTCGCGGGGTGGCTCGAGACGTAGAAGTGACGATTGAATGGGATTTCGTAGCCTACTTTGGTCTTGTCGTGATCGATCCAGCGCATCCGGCGCATGCGGCAGCACTTCCGCTTGAAATAGCTTTCCACGTCTTCCGATAAGCGGCACGTTTTCGGTATCGCGCAGATTGGTGTCCGGCTGCGGTTTGCCCTTCAGCTTGCCCTTTTCGCTAAGACTATCTTTCCGTTTTCATCCCGCAGCGGCCGTTCGACCGTTATGGTGCGATAGCCGAAATCGCCGTTCTTGAAAATGCGGCGAGATCGGCTTCTTCGCCCTCATTGAGCTTCCATGAATAGTGCCGAACAGGCGGGTGATCTCTGCGATATGTTCGTCTGACAGTTCCTTGCGCTTGCTGCCCAGGCTTTTCCGCATCTTCTGCCAAAAGCCGGTCGCATCGATCAGTTGCACCTTGCCCTTGCGGTGCTTCGGGCTTGCGGTTGCTGAGTATCCAGACGTAGGTGGAGATGCCCGTGTTGTAAAACATATCCGTGGGAAGGCCGATGATGGCTTCCACCAGATCGTTCTCCAGCACGTAGCGGCGGATTTCGCTTTCACCCGAACCCGCGCCGCCGGTGAACAGCGGAGAGCCGTTGAGCACGATGCCGAAGCGGCTGCCGCCGTCATTGGCCGGGCGCATCTTGCTAGATGAGATGCAGCAGGAACAGCAGCGAGCCGTCCGACACTCGCGGCAGGCCGGGGCCGAAGCGGCCGTTGTAGCCCTGCGTCTCGTGCTCCTTGCGGACTTCCTTTTCGACTTTCTTCCACTCGACGCCGAACGGCGGATTGGACAGCATGTAGTCGAATTTCTTGTGCGGCTGACCGTCTTCGGAGAACGTGTTGCCGAACACGATGTTGGCCACATCCTGGCCCTTGATCAGCATATCGGCCTTGCAGATGGCGTAGGACTCAGGGTTGAGTTCCTGGCCGAACATCGTCAGCCGGGCCTCGGGTTGTGCTCGGCCAGATATTCGCCGGCTACGGATAGCATGCCGCCGGTGCCGGCCGTCGGGTCATAGATCGTGCGCACGACGCCGGGCTTCGCCAGCACGTCGTCATCCTCGATGAACAGCAGGTTGACCATCAGTCGGATGACTTCGCGCGGCGTGAAATGCTCTCCGGCCGTCTCGTTCGAGATTTCCGCGAACTTGCGGATCAGCTCTTCGAAGACAGGCCCATCTGCGCGTTGCTGACCTTTCGGGATGCAGGTCGACCTGGGCGAAGCGCTCGGTGACGAGATAAAGCAGGCTGGCCTTGGCGAGCCGGTCGATCTGCGTGTGAAATTCGAAATGCTCGAAAATGTCCCGCACTGACGAGGAAAACGCCTGGACATAGGCAAACAAGTTTTCGCGGATATGGTCCTGATCGCCCATGAGCCGCTTCATGTCCATGGGGGAAGTGTTGTAGAAACTCTGCTTGGCCTTGCGCAGAGGAATGGCTCAGCGGCCAGCTTCTCCTTCCTCCTAGCCGCGTATTCGGCCAGAACTGCCGCTTTCGTGGGTTCGAGAACGCAATCGAGACGCCGCAGTACCGTAAAGGGCAAGATGACCTTGCCGTAGTCCGATTGCTTGTAATCTCCGCGCAGTAGATCGGCGACAGACCAGATAAATGACGAAAGGGCTTGCTGGTTCATGAAAGCTATGCTCTACCCTAAAGGTTTTTCTAATCGTTTTTTCAGCCAATCGGCGAGGAATTCGGCCAAGATGCGCAGGACCCCAATAACTGCCTGTATCGGCCCGATGACTGCGTGCGGTATGTATCCGGTAATGCCCATGAAGGCGACAAAGCCGCCAAAGACTTCCCACCAGCCTACGGACGCGGTGGGGCACCCTCCAGAGGACAAGCAACCCCAATAACGCAGTCCTAAAGGCCAAAGCACCAACCAGCCTATGAGCGCCCCAACGAAATTAAGCCAACGCTGTTGCCAGCGCATGGGCTTGGATGCCTCAGGCACTGAGAAGATTTCCAGGCAGTACCAACCTATTGCAGCGCTCGCACTGACCGCAACGAGCCAGTACACTACTTGTACAACGCACACAACGCACATAGATTAATGCCCGTCCGAAACGATTTCTCGTCGCGCCTTCTCGATGTCCGTGATCGCGTCGCTAAGTTGCGCGTCGCCCAACTGCTGCAACCATAACGCCGTTAGACCGAATTCATACGCCGCACTGTAATGGTCGCCGTCAGCATCTGCGAGTATCGCAATTGCTGCCTCGAAACTTTCAATGTATGTACGCAGGAGGCGTGCAGTGGGCCGCGTCGGTGCCATGAGAATCCCTTTGCTGTGGATCTCCCGCAGCGCCGCCTGCGCTTTTTTCGCGAGCCTGAGCGCGGCTAAGCGCTGTCCGATTGGAATGTTTGACGGTACGCTCAAACGGTTGGCACGGCGGTTTCTTGGTACGGCGTTAGGGTGACGACAAGGCTGCCCCGTTGTGCCGGAAAAAAGGCCGGAGCGGGGTTCTCAACGAATTGCGGCGCGGTGGGTATAAATGGGGGCAGGATCGAGCCCGCGCCCGCCACAGTGCTGTCTCCTGCGAGTAGATGGCCGCTGCCCGCTACGCTGTTGGGGCCCTCCGTCAATTCGCCGTGAGCTGTCGAGATGCTACCACCGTAGCCCGATAGACTCAGCGTGCCGCTGCCTGGCGTTATGGTTGTATTCTGGCCGCCACCACTCGATACCGACGCAATTGTGGTCGGGTGGTGCTCATCGGTGTGTAGTTGCTCAGGTTGTCTTTGCAGGCACTGCGCCGGTTTAATCTCGCAATGGCCCTGATAGCCAACATTGTTCGCTACGGCAACTTCCAGAATGGCGGTGATGCTGACGGCGAGAATGTCTTTCCGATCCATGGCGAGTATTCTATTAGATACGGCTCCAGAAAATACCCCCATACATATGAGGGGGCGGGAAGTCGGCGAGCATAGCGTGCTGCAAGGAGGAAAAGGCCAATGACGGGAGTCGATCAACTCACAGACGCAGAGTTGCGCTCTTTTAACGCCGCACTGGCCGCGCTGCGCGACGCGCTGCCTGGGTATGCATCGATCCACACTGTGCCGGTCAGAAATCCCAGCGGAGTGCTCAGCGAGGTTCGCGTTTATGACCGCGACGGGGGCCGCTTGCTGGCTGAGGTAGCTATCCGGGCGGACGGTAAACTCGCTCCGGTACGGCTGCGATGAACCGAGGTCCCGGCGATCGCGATTCAGGGCTCGGCAGACTCTGATCAAAATCACTGGGCCGAGTTTTGGGGGTATCCCTGGGGGTATCCAGCCGGTCTGGCCATCGGGAACGCTGCAATTAATGGCAAATCGCCCTATTCCTGCGATTCCGGCCCGGGGGCATCATTTGCCTTCCCGTCTTGTCATACCCATCCTGCATCTCAGACGGGGGAGTGTCATCTCTCGGCGGAAAGGTTCAGTGGATAGGGGGATCAAAAATGACAGAAGAAGAAGCGAAGCCGACTGGCGGTAACCGCTGGTGGGATCACTACTATGTCCGATATTTCGTGGGTTCCGTGTACGCGGTACTTCTGATGTATGCATTGAGTCGGACGAGTGCGGTTACATCTTCGCTCGGGGCGATTGATCCAAAGCTGTGGGTTAACGCGACTGTCTTGGGAGCTGCCGGGCTTGCCTTTTGCTATATCGCAAGTGCTCCGATCTTGCTGTTGCACGCGGTTCGTGGAAAAAACACGAGCACAACTCTAGTTGTGACGGCCTGGGGCAAGCTGCGCTGGTTGTTGGTAGCAGTAGCCGTCGCTCTGGCGGTGCTTGTGATCCTAGCCTGGTGCGGCTCAAAGGATCGGAGCCTGAAAGGGGGGCTCGAAATGGCCCCATTCGGAGTTGTTGTGGTTATTCAATTATGGGGGGTTTTTGCGTCGCTCGCGGCGATAGTGCAGTTCTATAAGGAGTTGGCATTGCTGCGCGGTGCGAAGGAATCAACAGCGCATAGCGCGAGACGGGAGTACATCGAGTCATATAGGCATATGAGGGAGCACGGAAATGCCCTGCTCATTATTGTCATGGAATCGTTTCTTGCGCTGGCACTGCTGCAGGCACCGGATATTGTGGTGTTGCTCGAAATGATCCTTCTTTGGGTGCTGCCGGCGTCGTTTGCTTGGTTTATAGGGACTACGCTAGAAGCGCATCTCAAAGAGATAAAATAGAAGGCCGGCACAGCCACCGCCGCCAGATGGCGGTCAGGGAAGTCGAAGTGGCGTCGCAGCGCGTCGCCGACGCTGTCTGTACGTCTGTACTGGGGAGCAAAGGGCTACACAACCAAACAGCACTTACAGAGCACTTACATTAGATTCAAGGTAACTGCCGTTATGGACTAACCTGTTGATTTAATGGTCGGGGTGACAGGATTTGAACCTGCGACTCCTACGTCCCGAACGTAGTGCTCTACCAGGCTGAGCTACACCCCGAAATCAACGCTGCCATCAGTTCTTGCGCGCCACGGCGAACTTGGCCAGTTCGCTCAATCCTTCTTTGAAAATGGATTCGGGAAGGGGCGCCAGCGCGGCAAGCGCCTGATCTACCTCGTTTTGAGCGAGGCGCGCAGTGTACGCAAGCCCCCCCAGGCTTGCAACGGCGCGGGTGATTTCTTCCAGATGGCCCAAGCCGCCCTGTTCGATGGCCTGCCGGATCATGCCCCGTTGAGCGTCGTTTCCGTGCTGCATTGCGTATATCAGCGGGAGGGTGGGTTTCCCCTCCGCCAGGTCGTCGCCCAAATGTTTGCCGAGGCTGGCTTCGTCGGCCTGATAGTCGAGCGCGTCGTCGACCAGCTGAAAGGCGGTGCCGATGTGCTTGCCGAAGCGCGCCAGGCACTCTTCGATGAGCGGCGGGGCATCGCTCAGCACGGCGCCGATTTGCGCGCCCGCCTGGAACAGCCGGGCGGTCTTGCGGTGAATCACGTCGATATAGCGCTCTTCGCTGGTGTTCGGGTCGCGTGCATTCATGAGCTGCAGCACTTCGCCTTCGGCGATCGCATTGGTCGCATCGGCGATAATGTTCATGATGGACATGCGATCGAGGGTGACCATCATTTGAAAGGCTCGCGAATAGAGAAAATCGCCGACCAGCACGCTGGTGGCGTTGCCGAACACTTCGTTGGCGGTATCGCGGCCGCGCCGCAGGGAGGAGCCGTCCACCACGTCGTCGTGCAGCAAAGTGGCGGTGTGAATGAACTCGATGATGGCTGCCGCCTCGATGTGCTGTTCGCCCCGGTGTCCGCAGGCGCGCGCCGCCAGCAGCACCAAAAGAGGGCGCAGGCGCTTGCCTCCGGCATAGATGATGTAGGTGGCCACTTGGTCGACCAAGCTCACTTGGCTGTGCAAACGCCGCTTGACGACCCTGTCTACGGCCTCAAAGTCGGCAGCTACCAACGCGCGAATCTGTTCTAGTGTCATGGAGGGCTCAGTCGAATGCGCCATGGTACCTAAGAATATGCGGGCTGGGGCGGCGCCGAGGGCCCGGTTTGACCTAAAAGCCCGGGCGCCGTACAATTCGCGGCTCTTTTGCGGGCCTTAAGGTTCGCCCAGCTGGAGTTGAACCATGTATGCCGTGATTGCCACGGGCGGTAAACAATACCGCGTACAAGAAGGCGCCGTGGTGCGTATCGAAAAGCTCGACGCGGACCAGGGCGCCAGTGTCGAATTCAAGCAGGTACTCCTGGTGGGCGCCGGCTCCTCGGTGACCATCGGCGCGCCCTATGTGGGCAGCGCCAAGGTGGTGGCGACGGTCGAGAGCCACGGTAAGGGCGACAAGGTGCGCATTGTCAAATTTCGCCGCCGCAAGCACTACAAGCGCGAGAAGACTCATCGGCAGCCGTATACCGATGTGAAAATCACGCAGATCGTGGCTTAAGTTTTTCGCTGGAGATACTGTAAATGGCACACAAAAAAGCGGGCGGCAGCACTCGCAATGGCCGCGACTCGCACTCGAAGCGTCTGGGCGTCAAGAAGTTCGGCGGTGAGGACGTGCTCGCGGGCAACATCCTGATTCGTCAGCGCGGGACCGTGTATCGCCCCGGCGTGAACGTCGGCATCGGGACCGACCACACCCTGTTCGCGACCGCGCAGGGCGTCGTCGAATTTCGCGTCAAGGGCGCGAAGCGCCACACCTACGTCAACGTGATTTCCAAATAGCACCATCGGTGCGAGCGCTTGAGCTCGCCGTCGTCTGAAAGAAGGGGGGCAGGGCGATACCTGTTCCCCTTTTTAGTTTTTGGGGTCGCGGCATCCATGAAATTCATCGACGAAGCCAAAGTCAAAGTGCAGGCCGGCAACGGCGGCCGCGGATGCGTGAGTTTCCGGCGCGAAAAATTCGTGCCGTTCGGCGGCCCCGACGGGGGCGACGGCGGACTCGGCGGCAGCGTGTATCTGAAGGCGGTCGAGGGCATGAACACCCTGGCGGACTTTCGCATCTCGCGCACCTACAAGGCACAGAACGGCGAGGCCGGCAGCGGCAACGACTGCACCGGCCACGGCGGCGACGACATCTACGTGCCGGTGCCGCTCGGCACGGTGATTTGCGACCTGGAGACCGGCGAGCAGCTGGGCGATCTGACGGTGCAGGGCCAGGCCCTGCTGGTTGCCAAGGGCGGCAAGGGCGGCTGGGGCAATACCCGCTTCAAATCCAGCACCAACCGAACCCCGCGCAAGGCGGGTTTGGGTCTTCCGGGCGAGAAGCGCGAACTCGCGCTCGAACTGAAGCTGATCGCGGATGTGGGCCTGCTCGGGCTGCCGAACGCCGGCAAGTCCACCTTGATCCGCGCCGTCTCGGCCGCCCGGCCGAAAGTGGCCGATTATCCGTTCACGACCTTGCATCCGAATCTGGGCGTGGTGACCGCGGGTCCGGGCCGCAGCTTCGTGATGGCCGATATCCCCGGGCTGATCGAGGGGGCCGCGGAGGGAGCGGGTCTCGGCATTCGCTTCCTGAAGCATCTGCAGCGCACCCGGGTGCTGCTGCATCTCATCGACATTGCGCCGCCGGACCCTGCGGCCGACCCCGTCAAGGACGCGCGCACCATCATGGCTGAGCTGAAGAAATTCGCGGCCGATCTTGCTGCGAAGGAGCGCTGGCTGGTCATCAACAAAATCGATCTACTGGAGCCCGAAGAGGTCGGGCGGCGCGCGAAGGACATCGTGCGGCGGCTGCGCTGGAAGGGTCCGGTGCTGCTGATTTCCGGCGCCACCGGAGCGGGCACCGATGAGCTCAAGCAGGCGGTGATGCGCTACCTGGAAGAGCACCCGCGCATTGCGGCGAAGGCCGCCGAGGCGGGCGCGGCATGAATCACTTCGCGATGGCGCGCACCTGTTTGGTCAGGCGGCTCTTGTGCCGAGCGGCCTTATTGCGGTGAATGATGCCCTTGTTGACCATGCTGTCGATGATGGGCGTGGCATGGGCGAGCGCTGCGGCGGCATCGTCCTGCTTGCCCGCTTTGAGCGCCAAAGTAGCCTTGCGAATGGCGCTGCGCAGCTGCGAGGTGAGGGCGTCATTGCGGGCGCGATGCGCGGTCGACTGTCGGGCAGCTTTTTCAGCAGATTTCGTATTCGCCAAGCGTAGCCTCCTCGAGGGACGATGGGGGCGAGCGCCGGCCCCCAAAAGAGCCGCATAGTTTGCGGATCAGGTGCACGCTTGTCAATGCGCCGGCCGGCGCCAGCGAGTTTCAGTATACTTATCGACTTTCGCCATGGAACTAGTGCGCGGTCTGCAAAATATACCCAAAGCCGCTCGGGGCTGCGTACTCACCGTGGGCAATTACGACGGCGTGCATTTGGGCCATCAGCAGATGATCAGTGCGGTCAAGCGCCGTGCGGCCGAATTGAGCTGCGCGGCCACGGTGCTGGTGTTCGAGCCGAGTTCCAGGGAGTTCATCGATCCGGAGGGCGCGCCGCCGCGCCTCACCCGCTGGCGCGAGAAGTTCGCCGCCCTCGAGGCTCTCGGGGTGGATCGACTGGTGACGCTGCGCTTCGATGAGCACATCCGGGCGATGAGTCCGCAAGCGTTCGTCGATGAGCTGATCGTCGCGGGCCTGGGCGCGCGGCACGTGGTGGTGGGCGATGATTTTCGCTACGGCAGCAACGCCTGCGGCACGATCGAGAGCCTCCGGGCGGCGGGCCGGGTGCAGGGGTTCGGCGTCGAACAGATGCCGGCGTTCGTGGTCGACGGCGTACGCGTGAGCAGCACGGCGGTGCGCGAGCGACTGGAGCGCGCGGATTTCGCCGGGGCGGCGCGCCTGCTGGGACGCCGCTATCGCATGAGTGGCCGGGTCGCTCACGGCAACCACCTCGGCCGCACGCTGGGGTTTCCCACGGCCAATTTGCGGCTCATGCGCCGCAAGTCGCCGATGTGGGGCGTGTCGGCAGTGCGGGTGCATGGCATTCACCCTGAGCCGCTGGGCGGGGTCTCGAGTCTCGGCACGCGGCCCACGGTGAACGGCGTCGAGCCGCTGCTCGAGGCGCATGTGTTCGATTTTGACGGCGATCTGTACGGACGCCTGATCGAGGTCGAGTTCATCGCCAAGCTGCGCGACGAGCTGAAGTTCGATTCGTTGGATTCGATGGTCGTGCAAATGCAGGCGGATGCGGCGCAGGCGCGCGAGATTTTGTCGAAGGTGCGTTAGTGGCTGACTATAAAAATACGATCAACCTGCCGAGCACGGGATTTCCCATGAAGGCGGATCTGGCGAATCGCGAGCCCGGGATGCTGGCGGCGTGGGAGCGCATCGGCCTGTATCAGAAGATCCGCGACTCGGCCAAAGGCCGCCCGCCGTTCGTGCTGACGGACGGACCGCCCTACGCCAATGGAGCGATCCACCTGGGCCATGCGGTCAACAAGGTCCTCAAGGACATCATCATCAAGGCGCGCACGCTCGACGGCTACGATGCACCCTATGTGCCCGGCTGGGATTGCCACGGGTTGCCCATCGAGATGCAAGTGGAGAAAACGCATGGGCGGGTGGGGCAGAAGGTCGATGCCAAGACATTTCGCGCGGCCTGCCGCGAGTACGCCAACAAGCAGGTCGATGCGCAGCGCGCGGATTTCAAGCGCCTCGGAGTACTGGGCGACTGGGACCATCCGTATCTGACCATGATGCCGCGCTACGAGGCGGAGCAGCTGCGCGCCTTTGCCCTCATCATCAACAATGGCCACGTTTACAAGGGCTTCAAGCCAGTGCACTGGTGCCTGAATTGCCGCTCGGCGCTGGCCGAAGCCGAGGTCGAGTACGAGGACAGGACCTCGCCCAGCATCTATGTGCGCTTCGCGGTGTTCGACCCTGACGATCTGGCGTCCCGCTTCGGCATCTCAACCAGCGAACAGAGCGACCTGTTCGAAGATGTTCCCACCTCGATCGCCATCTGGACCACGACGCCGTGGACGCTGCCGGCGAACCGCGCGGTCGCGGTCCATCCGCAGTTCGACTACGCGCTGGTGCAGTTCGACGCTGGGCAAGGATACGAGCAGCTGGTGCTGGCGAACGAGCTCGTCAAGCCGCTCATGCACACCCTCGGCGTGTCCGAATGGGCCGTGATCGCCGAGGTCAAGGGCGCTGCGCTCGAGCATGTGCAATTGCAGCATCCGTTTTACGATCGGCAGGTGCCGGTGATTCTCGGCGATCACGTCACGCTCGATGCAGGCACGGGCGCGGTGCACACGGCGCCCGGCCACGGCCTGGACGACTATGTCGTGGGCCGCCGCTACCACTTGGAAGTCGAGAATCCGGTGGGCGGGGACGGGCGCTTTCTGCCCTCGACGCCGCTGTTCGCGGGCGAACAGGTGTTCGATGCGAATGCGCACGTGATCGAGGTTCTGCAAGCGCGCGGCCGCCTGCTCAAGAACGAGCCGTACCATCACGCCTATCCGCATTGCTGGCGCCACAAGACCCCGGTGATCTTCCGCGCCACGCCGCAATGGTTCATCAGCATGGACCAGGCGGGTCTGCGCAAGGCCGCGCTCGAGGCCATTTCGCACGTCGACTGGATGCCCTCATGGGGCGAGCAGCGCATCAGCAGCATGATCGCGGGCCGGCCGGACTGGTGTGTGTCTCGCCAGCGAACCTGGGGGGTGCCGATACCGCTGTTCGTCGACAAGGACAGCGGCGAGCTGCACCCAAAGACCCCGGAATTGATCGAAGCGGTCGCGACCCTCGTCGAGCGCGACGGGATCGATGCCTGGTTCGACCTGGATGCGGCGGCGCTGCTGGGCGCGGAGGCCGCGCAATACGACAAGGCGAGCGACGTCATGGATGTGTGGTTCGATTCCGGGGTCGCTCACCATTGCGTCGCGCGCCTCAGGCCCGAGATCACCGCGCCGTCCGATCTGTATCTCGAAGGGTCCGATCAGCACCGCGGCTGGTTCCACAGTTCGCTGCTGACTTCGGTGGCCATGCATGGCCGCGCCCCCTATCACGGCGTGCTCACGCACGGCTTCACGGTGGACGAGAAGGGCCGCAAAATGTCCAAGTCCATCGGCAATACTCTGGTGCCGCAGAAGCTAACGAGCACGCTCGGCGCCGACGTGGTGCGCCTGTGGATCGCGGCAACCGACTATGCCAATGAGATGAGCGTGTCGGACGAGATCCTGAAGCGCATGGCGGACTCGTATCGACGCATGCGCAACACGCTGCGATTCCTGCTGGGCAATTTGCACGGCTTCGACCCCGCGCGAGACGCCGTTCCCTGGCAGGAGCAGGTGGCGATCGATCAATGGGCCATATCAAAAGCGTTCGCGCTGCAGAATGATGTCGTGACGGCCTTCCGCAACTACGAATTCCACGACATCTACCA
Source organism: uncultured Gammaproteobacteria bacterium (assembly GCA_963837045.1). GTDB lineage: Bacteria > Pseudomonadota > Gammaproteobacteria > Steroidobacterales > Steroidobacteraceae > Bog-1198. Next base: position 178,967 of record CAWIMA010000010.1, on the reverse strand, counting down.
GCAGGTGCACAATTTCTGCGTGGTCGAGCTCGGCGCGTTTTACCTGGATATCATCAAGGACCGCCTCTACACCACCGGTGCCAAGAGCCTGCCGCGCCGCTCCGCGCAGACGGCGATGTACCACGTGGCCGATGCCATGGTGCGCTGGCTCGCCCCCATCTTGAGCTTCACCGCCGACGAGGTTTGGAGCTTTTTGCCCGGTGCGCGCAACGAATCCGTGTTCCTCAACACCTGGCATCAGTTTCCCGTCGGCGCGGAGCGGATCTCCGACACCGATTGGCCTGCGTTCATCACGCTCAAAGCCGACGTGGCGCGTGAACTGGAGCGGTTGCGATCGGCCGGGGAGATCGGCGCGCCGCTCGACGCCGAGGTGGCGGTTTTCGCGTCGAGCGAGCAGGCGCAGCGGTTCGCGGCGCCGCACGACGAGCTGAGGTTTTTGCTGATCACCAGCCAGGCCCGGGTTCACGAGACCGATACGCCCCCGGCGCATGCCGTGCCGACCCAGACCGAGGGAGTGTGGATCGCCGTCAAACCGAGCACACAGCCCAAGTGCGTGCGCTGCTGGCATCTGCGCAGCGACGTCGGCAGCGATCCGCGCCATCCGGAACTTTGCGCGCGCTGCGTCGTCAACGTCGAAGGGCCGGGTGAGGAGCGCATATTCGCATGACCGCCGCAGAGAACCGTGGCCGTAGCCGGGGCGCCGTGTGGCTGTTACTCTCCGCACTCGTCGTGCTCGCGGATCAGCTCAGCAAGAGCTACATCACGCAGCATTTCGGGGAATTCGAGTTCACCACCGTGCTGCCCATTCTCGACATCACCCGCATGCACAATGTCGGCGCCGCCTTCAGTTTTCTCGCCTCCGCGTCGGGCTGGCAGCGCTGGCTGTTCATCGGACTCGCTGTCTGCGTGAGCATTGCGATCACGGCGTGGCTGTGCCGCCTGCCCCGCGGCACACACGGGCTGTTGGCTGCCGGCCTTGCGCTGGTGCTCGGCGGCGCGGTCGGCAACGTCATCGACCGCATCCGGCTCGGCCATGTGGTCGATTTCATCCACTTTCACTGGGATCGCGCGTATTTTCCGGCATTCAACGTGGCGGATTCGGCGATCACCGTCGGCGCCGCGTGCCTGCTGCTCGACGCGCTGCTCGAATCCAAACGCAGCAAGGCGAAGGCTTAGAACCATGCAAATTCTATTGGCCAATCCGCGCGGATTCTGTGCCGGTGTCGATCGCGCCATCGACATCGTGGAGCGCGCGATCGATCTGTTCGGAGCGCCGATCTACGTCCGCCACGAGGTGGTGCACAACAAATACGTGGTGGAGCGGCTACGCACCATCGGCGCTGTGTTCGTCGAGGAGCTCAACGAAGTGCCGGAGGGCGCAACCGTCGTGTTCAGCGCGCATGGTGTTTCACGCGCCATTCAGATGGAGGCCACGCGCCGCGCGCTGAAGGTGTTCGATGCCACCTGTCCGCTGGTGACCAAGGTGCACATGGAAGTCACGCGCTATGCGCGCGAGGCGCGCGAGGTATTTTTGATCGGCCATGCCGGACATCCCGAGGTGGAGGGCACGATCGGACAATTCGACACCTCGCTGGGCGGCAGCATTTATCTGATCGAGACGGTCGAGGACGTGGCGCGCGTCAAAGTGCGCGATCCAGAGCACCTGGCCTTCGTCACCCAGACGACCCTGTCGGTGGACGACACCGCCTCCATCGTCGAGGCGCTGCGCGCCCGCTTCCCGGGGCTCAAGGCGCCGGTGAAGGAGGACATCTGCTACGCCACCCAAAATCGCCAGGACGCGGTCAAGGATCTGATCGGGCGCTGCGACCGATTGGTCGTGGTTGGCTCGCAGTCGAGCTCCAATTCAAACCGGCTGCGGGAAATGGCCGACAAGGCCGGGATACCCGGCTACCTGGTCGATGGGCCGGAGCATTTGCGCCGCGAGTGGTTCGACGGGGCGAAGACCATCGGGGTGACGGCCGGCGCCTCCGCGCCGGAAATCCTGGTCCAGGGGGTCATCACCCAGCTGCGCCAGTGGGGCGGGGAAGTGGCCGAAGAACTGAAGGGCCGCGAGGAGCATGTGATATTTGCGCTGCCGCGAACGCTGCGCGAAGTGACTAAACGCGTGGGCAGCCTTTCGTCCGATAGCCACCCCCCGTGAGCGCGAGCGCGGCCAAGGGCCTCCCGGTGGGACCAAGGTCCAATTGTCCGGATAAGCCGCGAGGATGAAGTCTAAAATGCGACGGCGGCCTAGTCCGAAGATCTGATCCCGTTTGAACCATTGGAGAGATTCAACAATGAAAGTCGGTACATCCACGATCGCAATTGCGATCTCAGTGATCCTGATCGGCGCCGCGCCGCTGGCCGCGCGCGCGCAGGCGGGCACCGCGGAAGTGGCAACGGCCCCGGGCAAGGTCCGCGCGAGCGAAACCATGAAGATGACGGCCTCGGTGCTCTCGATCGATACGGACAGCCGCGATGTGCTGCTGATGGATTCGCAGGGCAAGCTTCACACCATTACTGTAAGCGATCAAGCCAGAAATTTCGACCAGTTGCGGGTCGGAGACAAGGTGACCGCCGAATACACTGAGGCGATTTCGTTGAAGCTCAAGAAGCGCGGCACCGCGGGCGGTCCGCCGGCGAGCGCGGAGGAGGCGATGATCCGCGCACCCATGGGCGCGAAGCCGGGCGGTGCGGTGGGACGCAAAGTGACCGCAATCGCCACGGTCACCGCGGTCGACACCAAGAAGCAAGTTGTCACCCTGCGCGGTCCCCTGGGCAACGAGTACGATCTTGAGGTGCGCGACCCCAATCAGCTCAAGGGCGTCAAGACAGGCGACGAGGTTGAGGTGACCTATACCGAGGCACTCGCGATCTCGGTGCAGTCGACTCCGATCTCGCACCCATAACGCGATCGGGTGTTCCGGATGCGGCCATACTGCGTGGCCGCATCCGGCGATGCGCCCGTCGACTGGCGGCCTGAGCATCGGCGGCCATGCCGCGACTGGCTGCCCGGTCCGCCATCTGCGAGTTACCGCGTATTTGACGCCTTCGAACGTCCAATCCTGTAAAATACTGCCCGCAGTGTCACAAGGTCATCTGCCGCAATAGCTCAGTTGGTAGAGCAACGCATTCGTAATGCGTGGGTCCCCAGTTCGAATCCGGGTTGCGGCACCATTAATCTAATAAAAACAGTCTTCATCGTGTTTCACCAGACCTCCGGTGCGACGCGCGTCGTCGACACGCGCGCGCTGTTCATCATGGTGGGCGCCGCACCGAACACCGAACACTCTACTGACCAGCTAGTCGATTTTTGGTCCAGTTGACACTTTGGTGGGCAGCAGATCCCGGTGGGAATCGCAACGACTATTTCGACGTGGTCCGGGCAGAAAAACTTACCGCCGCGCCAGAACTGCGAACTCGATTTCAAGATAGAAACTTCCGGAGTCGGACCCAAACGCGCCAGTGGTGAACGGCAGTATCGGGCAATCAGCTGTTAGGCTTCTTACCCGAGGACTTCTGGTGATAGTCGGCGCTGAGGTGTTTTCCTCCACGGAAATCACGGAGTTATGTGGCCATGGTTATGCTGCCGGTAGACTCTTGGTAGCGGTTGCCGTCGATCGACCGGTAGACCAAGCCCCTGTCCGATTGACGCAATGTCCGAGTTCTGACCCCAAGCGGACCGCGACATCGCGAGCGTTAACGGATTGTCGCCTTGCGCAACTGATCACCCACTCGCTCGGCCGTTGTCATCACACGCAACAAATTCTCCCCCGCGAGTTTCGCAATGTCGCTATCCGTCCAACCGCGGCGCATTAGTTCCACCAACAAAGCCGGGTAGCGATCCACGCCCTCCAGTCCAACCGGCGTATCTGGAATCCCGTCAAAATCGGATCCGAGCCCAACATGATCTATTCCGGCAACCTGGCGAACGTGATCAATATGGTCAGCAACTTGCGACAGTGTGACGATGGGCTTGGGGTGCTCACGATCCCAGGCGGCCAATGCGGCTGCAGCGCGCTCGGGTTGACCGATGTACAGGCCGCCAAAGGGCGGGTATTGCTCGCGCGTCTGCTCGGCGGCCCGCTCAGCAAACCAATGATTGCGCTCGTCAGAGTCATAAACGGTAAGAAACGTGACCATCACGATCCCATCGTGTTCAGCGACCAGGCGCAGGACATCGTCGGGTACATTTCTCGGGTGATCCACGAGAGCGCGCGCCGAGGAATGGGAGAAGATCACGGGCGCCTGGCTCGCGCCGATCGCCGCCCGCATGGTTTCCGGAGACACATGACTCAGATCAACCAGCATGCCTAGCCGATTCATCTCGTGAATGACCTGGGTGCCGACTGTTGTTAGCCCGTGATGTTCAGGTTTGTCCGTCGCCGAATCAGCCCAGGTCGTATTCGAGGTATTGGTGAGCGTCATGTATCGCGCACCTAGATCGTATAGCTGGCGCAGCACCGCCAGAGAGCCGTTAATCTGGTGCCCACCTTCTACGCCGATGAGCGAGGCTACCTTTCCTGCATGGTGAATGCGCCGAATGTCCGCCGCGGTGTAGGCCATTTCCAGGTCCGACGGATAGCGCGCGGCAATGCGCTTCACGAGGTCAATCTGTTCAATGGTCGCCTGGACCGCTTCTGGACCCGGAAGGCGGGTCGGTACCCACACGGACCAGAACTGGCCGCCGACGTGTCCGGCTCGGAGCCGCGGAATGTCCGTCATTAATGGCGCATCACCCGTATGCGTGGGCAATTTCGAGGTGTCGGATTTCAGGTCTATTGCATCCAAGTCCCCGCCAAAGCGGTCCCGAATCTCCCACGGCATATCGTTGTGGCCGTCGATCAAAGGCGTCTTTCCGAGTATCCCTAAGACGCGAGTGAGGTAGTCCGCTTCAGCGCCCACTGCTCCAGTTCGCAACAGCATGAGCGCCGCCAACACGAATGACAACGAGCGACCGAGCCCGATGGATGGCCTGCGATCGGCCATCAGTGCTTTTCCCACGGTTTGAAACCCACGCTACGCCACAGGAGGGAAGGATCGAATAGTTTGCCATTCGCGATGACGATCTCCACATTGCGCGTATTGCGGATATCTGCCAGTGGATCGCCATCGACCACGATGAGATCGGCTCGCTTGCCGATCTCGACAGTACCTGATTCCTTGTCGAGGCCGAGGGCATGCGCCGGTACTAGAGTGGCTGCTTGTATCGCCTCCATCGGCGTGAAGCCAGCTTTCACATAGAGCTCAATCTCCCGATGCATGCTGTGACCCGGGATGGTTTGATCGGTTCCCGCCATGATGGGAATACCGGCTCGGTGCAGCGCTTGGACGATAGCCAGGTACTTTGCATCGACCTGTTCCTGAAGCTTCGACGCCTCGGACGGCGGCTCGACGTCCGTCAAACTCTGGACGAGCTCCGGGGCGACAAAGCTGGCACCGGGCTCAATGGTGGCGACAGGCTTCTCAGTCGTGGCTTCGTCGATTTCAAAGGTTGCCAGTGTTGGATCAATGACGGTGCGATGGGCCTTCAAGAACTCGATGGCATTCCTAGATTCCGCAGATGCAAGATCGATGGCGATCGTCGCCCTCTTGTGTGCCGTCCGGTCAGCATCTGGCGGCAGCAGCGGGTGCATGATGTCAGCCACATAGCTGATGTGGTTGATCTGATCCTGGCCGGCATTAACCGTCTGAAATGCGTCGAGACCGTCGGGCACGTGGCCAGTGACAGTCATACCCAAGCGATGCGCCTCGTCAATTACGATTTTCTCTTCGGCTAGCTTCACCGAACTGTATATCTTCATTTGCTGAAAGCCGACATCGTGGTACCGATGGGTCCAATAGCGCGCCTGTTCCGGGGTGTCCACACGCTGCACACCAGCCGCGGCCGGGCTCGTACCATCGACCACGCCAGCCAGGAGCAATCGTGGCCCTACCCCTCGACCGTCGCGGATAGCGTCGCGCACGGCGGTTATGAACTCGAATTCGTTGCCGCAATCACGCGCTGTGGTAACTCCAGCAGCTAAGTAGATTGGGCCCCACTCAACCTGTTCAAAGTGAGCGTGCATGTCCCAAAGTCCCGGAAGAATCGTCTTGCCTCGGGTATCCACTCGGTAGGCGTCGCTGGGAATCGCCATGCCGGCCATCGGCCCAGCAGCGGCAATCCGCCCATCGCGCACGATGACAGTGGCGTCTGGCACCGGTGAACCACCGTTGCCATCGATTAACGTACCGCCCATGATCGCAATCACCCGGCTATCCCCCACGGGGACCAGGCTCGACAATTCGACTAGTGCCGCCATACCGTCCTTGGCGGCCAGACCCACTAGGGTGCCAAGTGCGTCCTCGTACCCTTCTCGGATGGCCTCAAAATGCGCAAGCTCGGCGCTGATTGTAATCGCCGCCACCAAATTGCCGCGCGAATCGGCCCACAGTGACTCGTGGCCCCAAATCAATCCGCTGACCATATAGCGTTGCAGGGAAATTCGCCGGCCGCCGCCCACCGTCACCGTGTCCATGCCGCGGGCGACAATGTGCACCTGACTACCGCGTGGAAAAACGTCAAGTTGGCTGGGCGAACCATGTGCCCGCCAATAACGCAGGAGTAGCATCTGCATCGCCGTCGGCGCATATCCCGCAATGGTGAAGAAGCGTTGTGGCGCCGATACATCATGCTCTTCCGAGCGACTGCGAACGTGCAGTTTTCCGGAACGAACCTCAACGGCTTGGTCGATCGTCGTGAAGCGCGATGTGTTGCCCTTGATCTCGAACGCGATCGGCGTCCAATCCTTGTGTCCTCGAAACGTCGCCGAGAGCGGCACGTTCCGCCCGCGATTGGCGAAGTTGAAGTCCATGGTTGCCTTCAGAGTTTTTCCGTCTTCGACTACATCGTAGGTTTCACGGCCAGAGATGCGTTCTTCATCGTGCAGAACAAACACCCCGTGTTCCAACGGCTCCTCTTGACTAGATTTCGCGTCTGCGGAGGGTGCGAGCCACATTACGGCTACAGCGGCGGCAATCCACAGTTGGCGCATGGCGATTCCCCGCGGCGATTACGTCTTGACTCTAGTAGCACAGATCAGTGGACCCCGCCACTCGAGAGCTCGTGATCCCTGCATAATCGCCGCTCGCAACGACGTCCAGCAGAGGCAATTGCCAGGCTGACTTCGCCACCATCCGCCAACAGTGTTGTTGTTACTTGTCGTGGAAATTACAGTGCCCGGTGTACTTAAAGGTCGGGTTCGCGTCCGCATCTTTCCCCGTTCCCTCGACTTGCAAGGTGCACTGTACCTTGGGACCAGCAATGTGATCGACTAGATAGACTAATCCGGTATCGGCGCCAGTCTTCAAGTTCACGTCGAAGCGGAACTTGCCGTCATGGATCATGACGGGATCGGACCCGGCGACGGTTCCCGAAAAGACTTGATCTCCTGTGTTGACCAGCGTGTCATTCGCAAAGTCGAACGTCGAGGTCACGTTATACAGGACCCGCCCAATCAGGTCCCCTTTCAACTCCACCGTCTCCGTGCTCTGCTGGATCATCCCGTTCGGCGTCTGCTTCTTCGAGTGAACGATTGTGCCGTTGAGCAAGTCCGTCCCGGTGCCGGCTACCTGGACCGAACGCACTTTCGCCGCTCCGCGGTCGCCCGCATACGCGACACCATTGCATAGTAAAATGCAGACGGTAGACAGCATCCCAATCCACCGGACTAGAGCGGCCGTGTAAATGTGCATAACAAGCTCCGTACATTGCAACAACCGAGAGCAGGGCTGAGATGCAAGCTAGCCGAAGACCGGCGCTTGACCAAGATGGGGACCAATAGGATGGCCTTTCGTGTCCCACTTTGGCCCATCTTGCCCAGCCCGGCGCTCCTTGCCGAAGCTGGGCAAAGCTGATGCGCGGACCGATGACTGACCGGCTGAGCTCGTGGAAGGCCATCGCGACTTACCTTGACTGCAGCGTCCGCACGGTTCGCAGATGGGAACGGACAGAGGGGCTTCCCGTGCATCGTCACGTGCATCAGAAGCTCGGGCGCGTTTTCGCCCTCAAGACCGAGATTGACGCTTGGCAACAAACCCGGGCGCGCAGCCCTGATCAGAATTCCCGTTCTGCCTCGACTCCACCGACGGCCTCAGCCCGATCGATTGCGGTCCTCCCGTTCGAAACTCCGAAATCGGGCGCACAAGACGATTACTTTGCCGAGGGCCTCACAGAGGAAGTGACCAACGCGCTAGCCAAGGTGCACGCCTTACAGGTTACTTCGCGCAGGTCCGCCGCGGTATTCCGCAACACGAGTGCTGGGGCGAGGAAAATTGCTGAGCAACTCGGTGTCAACTACCTCGTGGAAGGCAGCGTCCGCCGAGCCGGTAACCGCCTGCGGGTTTCCGCCCAACTCATTGATGCACGGCAAGACGTCCACCGCTGGGCGGGCACCTACGACGGCGCGATCGACGATGTCTTCTCGATCCAGGAGCAACTGGCGCGCAAGATTGTCGATACGCTCAAACTGCGGCTGACGGCAGCCGAGGAACAGCATCTCAGCGAGCGCGCCATCAGCAATCTGCCCGCCTACGAGTATTATCTGCAGGCGCGGCACGACATGTGGCGCTGGCGTCGCGACTCAATCGACCGAGCCGTGCAACTTCTGCGAAAAGCGCTGGCGCTGATCGGTGAGAATGCCCAGCTTTATGGCGCACTGGGTGTTGCGCATCTTCAGTACCGAGAAGCCGGCATCGACCTAAGCGAGCAGCCACTCATCGACGCTGACGCATGCGCGTCCAAGCTGTTCTCGCTGAAGGACCATTCGGCTTCTGGATGGCAGCTGCGCGGCTGGATCGCATACTCACGTGGCCACATCCAGGACGCCGTGCGCGATCTGAAAGTCGCTGTAGAGCTTGAACCGAACAATTCCGACACCCTGCTCCTACTCTGCAATTGCTATCTCATCTCGGGACGTGTTGCAGCGGCGCGGCCTCTGCTGACGCGGCTACTAGCCGTAGATCCGCTCACGCCGATCACGCGGTGTATGCCGGGATATGCAGAAATCATGGAGGGCAACCTCGAGGCGGCGATCAATCCCTACCGGCAGATGTTCGAGATGGATCAGTCGAACCCGATGGCGCGCCTGTTCTTCGCTTGGGTCCTGATCCTCAACCGCCGACATGACGACGTGGGCGCGCTGCTGAAGGCTTTCCCTCCAGATCAGCGGGACACTCTCCCAGGGCGAATCTCGTTCTTTCTGGCAAACGCGGCCGCGGGCCGATCCGGTGAGGCGGAGGCAGAGCTAACCCCACAGATCGAGGCTATTGCGCGCGCGACTGACGTATTTCCACGTTTTCTCGCGCAAGGCTTTGCCTTGGCGGGCGCGCGGGAGTCTTCAATCCAGTGGTTGCGAATCGCAGTTGACCGGGGCTTCGTCAATTATCCTTTTCTTGCTCGCCACGATCCTACATTCGAAGCGCTTCGTGGTGATTCGGCCTTCGAGACTTTGCTTGAGACCATAAGGCATCGATGGGATCAATTCGAAGCTTAGGATGAGTCGCGTCGTGCTCATTACGCGGATCGGTTTGCGCGCATGCAAGCTGCGCACAGGAGTGCGGAGGCTCATGCGTTCTGCCGGCGCTATTGCGGGGTTTTTCCCGCGTAAGCCTCGGTCAAAACGCCCAACCACGTGTTCAATCGGCCTAAGCGTGTGTAAAATTCCTTTTAGTGTCTTCTCCTCATGCGCCCTTCGGGACTTTTTCAGCAGCCTGTTAAGGTGCGTATCAATGGATTCCGCCTCAATCCATTCCGTCACCAGGTTGAGAGGATAGGTTGAACCTCAAAGCGACACTTCCAGAGAGGCTCTTTGCCGCTCTCCTGGCTGCCGGGATGCCGGAGGTGCCGAGAGAATTCTCTGTCGTGCCGCGGCATCAGGTCCTCCCTAGCGCCATCCTCGCGGGAATCGCCGGTTTCATCCATGTCTTTGACCAGGTTACCACCCATGAGGCCTGGCAGGCGGCAGCCCGGCGTGAGGCACCGGCGATTGCGCAGCTAAGGCGCCCAGAGGTTTGCTTTTTCAGCGCTTGGGATTTTCATCTTCCGCCTGAGGGCGGGTCGCAGCTCATCGAGTTCAACGACAACGGATCGGGTTTCCTCTTTGCCGCGATCATCAATACCCTGTACCACGAGGCAGCAGGACTGGGGCAGGAGAAATGGATAGCAGCGCCTGCCCGGTTCCCCGCGTTCAACCAACACATTGGAGACTTGGTGGAACAAGAGGCCAAGGCATTCTTTGAAGAATGCCCAGCGGACTTGTTTCTCATCCTTGATGATGCCGAATCGCTGCAACATAGCAAATTTCGCAAAGAACTCCGGCTGCTCTGTGATCTCCTCCGCCGGCAGGGCTGGCGGGCTGAAGTCGGATGTCCCGCGGAGACCCGCTGGGATGGCCGGCAATTGCTATTCAAGGGGCAGGCGGTCAGCTTCATCGTCAACCGCTCGACCGATTTCCTCTGGCAGTCCGAGGACTTCTCCGCCTTGCGGAGGGCTTATGAGGCGGGCCGGGTCTATGTCGCCCCTAATCCCTTCACCTATGCCACGCGCAGCGACAAGCGGTTGCTGGAATGGCTATCGCTGCCCCATTGGGATGAAGATTTGGGGATCCGCCCCGGGGAACGTCAAATCTTGAGCGCCCATATGCCGGAGACGCATCTGGTACGCGCCGAAAACGTGGAAATGCTGGCGCAAAGAAAACACGACTTTGTGTTCAAACCCCTCCACGGATTTGCAGGGCGCGGGCTACTCGACAGCGCCACAGTGGGGCAGGCGCGCCTGCGGCGTCTCGTGAAACATGGTGAGGGCTATGTAGCGCAGAGATGGGTTCCAAAACCATCGATCGAAGTCGAGGGGGTACCCTTATGGACGGATCTCCGGGTGTGGGCCTATCGGGGGGAGATCTTTCTCCTTTCGGGGCGCGCCTCCTGGCGGCGGGACCGGCTGGAGTTAACGCCTCCGGGCGGGTGGCTGCCTACCTATGCGTCTCTTTAGCGTCTGGTCATCCTTAGACAGGACCATTCCACCCTGTCCGGTTTCATAGGTTCAATTCCAATCCGCAAAGCCCTTGCGCTCTACTTATGTCGATGCGGACGTGCGCGCGTATGGGCCTCAAGAAATCCGATAGCACTAGCCTCCCATGTACATGACATGGACAAAAGTGCCCAGCCTCGCGTTGTAGGCGAGATACCAGCCGATATGGTCGGGATCGTCAAAGATCACGATATCGTCGCTGTCCCACAGCCAATCATCGCACCAGTCGTAGTCGAAGACCGCGACCGAGAAGAAGAACCCGCCGATCGCGAATCGACCGCGGTCGCCCCCGTGCAGCCGCCAGACCTGGTTCGGCCCTATGGGGCCAGGAAAGTGACCGTGCTCCCACGGATGATCGAGGTGATAATGCGGATCATCCATGCCCGTTTCATGGCCGAACCACCGGTCATTGTCAGCCTGCACATGCGGTGCGGCGGGATATCCGGATTCGGGCCTGAAGCTGGACGGAGCATGCGAGCGCGGCATTACCGAAGGGCCATGTGCGGGTATATGTCCGCCGCCGACGTGAGCAGTGTGGCCTCCACCGCCCGACGCGTGTCCACCGCCAGAGGGATGCTGTGCGGATGCGCTGAAACATAGCATGAGTGCCGCAACAGAGAGTCCAGTGAATATTTTCATGGCTGCCCAACATTGAAATTGGTGACTGACTATACGCGCAGCATAACTGGGGATTCAGCGACACAGGCAGTCGTAATTCCGCGTACTCGAATTCGCAGGCCCGCACCCACGACAGTTATCGTCTGGCGAGTACGCAAGGTCTTCTGCCGATGCGCCCCGCGGCACCACGGTCGGGATCGAAGGAGTGTGCCGGTCGGTGGCTGCCTGAACACAAATCCCGGTCATCGTCGATCATCATCCATGAGGGTATCGGCCCACCACACCGGGTGGCAATATAGGCCCGTGTCAAATCGCGAATCCGCAACGCGGCGGCGAGCGGCTCGAGTTCGGTCGGCGCCAATATCGCTGGGCTCACTTCCACGATGATCGGAAGACGCCGAGGAAACCATTGACCGTCCCGAAGCGCTGAACGCGTGCCGCGAATCGCCATCGGCACGATGGCTGCGCCAGCGGTGGCGGCCGCCAGCAACGCTCTCGCTGCCGGCTTCGATGGCGTCGAAATTCGTGCGGCCAATGGTTACTTGATTGAACAATTTATCCGCGACAGAACCAACCACCGCACCGATGCGTATGGCGGAACGCGCGAAAAGTGCGTGCGCTTTCTGGTCGAAGTTGTCGAGCCCGTGGTCACTGCGTGCGGTGCCGGCCGCGTGGGGGGTTCGCCTCTCTCCCGCAAGTCCGGTCAACGACGCGGAATTAGACAGCGATCCCATGAGTACCTGCCTCTATGCTGTCGAGCGACTCAACGCCTTTAATTTGGCTTACCTACACGCAATCGAAGGCACCACACAAGGTTCGCGCGAAGTCCCCGCCGGATTGGACTTGCAAGATCTGCATCGTGCTTTCAAGGGGCTTTACATTGTCAACAACGGCTATGATCTGCCTCTCGCCCTCGCTGCCCGGCGAGACGCGCTCGCAGACCTGATTGCATTTATCCATTGTCCAACCGCCCCTTCTCTCGTCCGCAGTTGCTCACACGCTCGTTGATCGCGCTCAGCAGGAGCCCCGGCGCGCAAGAAACGGCCGTGAGAGAAGATCGCGCAGTGTGCCGTAGGATTCATTGGTAATTCTAGCGATCGTCCTGAGCTTTTGTAGCACCGCGAATGCGTCACTACTGCCACCAAGGATATGAAGATTTCCCCCAATAGTAGGGATAGGACTAAGATCCTAGATCTAGATCCGAAGAAGAAGGCGATATGGACGCGGATAAAACACCGTTACCGTACTACGCAATGCAGCTGCCGGCTTCGCATTTCAGCGACCCTCGTCATACGGCGATTGCCGAAGCTGCTTATTCCCGCGCCGAACGCCGTGGTTTTGCACCTGGCCATGAGCTTGAAGACTGGTCTTTGACGCTTTTGCTGCAATCCGGCAAAAGCGCTCCGTGTGATAGCACGGAGGGTCCGAATGGAACGATACTGCTGTGATCTCGAGAGGAGGGAAATTTATGGCGAAGAAAGTAGCAGAGCATCATCGCAAAGCAGCGGAACATCACGAGCACGCGGCGCGGCACCACAAGGAAGCGGCAAAGCACCACGAGGCAGGAAAACATGAGACCGCAGCACATCATGCGCAGCTAGCCCGAGGTCACCAGGAACGCGCGAACAAATATGCTGCGGAAGCGGTAGAGGAGTATATCGTCCTTTTCCCACTGCTTTGACGATTGCCGAATTTCCGATGTACGAGTATCGCCCCGCCCGGCGCGGGCGTTCGCGACGTCGGGTGCGCGCACGTTTGTGACCACTGCGTCGCATCGCACACATTGAGCCCGCCAGTTTTGGCAGCGAGCGGACGCCTGCCCGTCATAGGCTGAGGTCTACGTCGGAAGTCGGCGCGGAAGACCTAACAGCGAGTGACATCTATGACAATCAAGTACCGAAAAATCCTCGTACCGTTGGATGGCTCCGAACTCGGCGAAGCGGCGCTCGCTCACGTCATGTACCTAGCGCTGCTTTCCGGTGCAGACGTCACGCTTTTGTACGTAGTGCCAACGATAGAGGATGTCATCGGCTCACCGCAGATGCCGATCCCTATCGACGTCCAATGGGACGTCCTTAGAGCGCATGCGCACCAGTATCTGACTGGAGTCGTCCGACGATCGGGATGGGGGGCGTCAAAGGTCCACGTGGCTGTGGAGACTGGAAGCGTAGCAGAAATCATTCTGACGGTGACGGCGCGCGAACAGATGGATCTGATCGCGATGTCGACGCACGGTCGGTCCGGAGTTAGGCGCTGGTTACTTGGCAGCGTAGCGGAGAAAGTGCTGCACGCCGCATCCGCGCCGGTGTTACTCATCAGACCCCCTTCGATGGCCGGCGAACCAGCATTTCATACCCGATAGCAACAGGTTCGGCCAATTATTCTCCATAGGCGTCAAGGCTCACCATTGGCTCCCGGCCGCTTCTATCTCATTTCTAGTTTCAAACACCTTATGCACGTAGATATTGGCATCGCAGTGATAGTGATTCTGGCTTTCAGCCCTTTATTCGGGCTTGCCGTACTCAGCGTGCTGCACGCAGCGCTCGCAATGAGAGTGTGACCGAGCAAAGCTGCAATTGTCTTCGAGCTTCCCATAATTTGATTCCGCCCATTAAACCGTCTAATGCATACATAACCGACATGATGACCCGTATGAGGCCAAGAGTGCACATCCTTTCATTCCATGCGCCTATAGTTCCCAGAACTTTTTCATGAGCGCATAATGAAGAATGCTTGAAATCACTCCACGCTGGGAGTGGCGTTCGTTTGGTCGACGCTTCGGGGAGGCGGAGACGCGGCTGGCGGTGCTAGCGCCGGGTGGGGTGCAGGAAAGCGACGAGATCTATCTGCTTTCCGATGCAGGCGCCAATGTGAAGGTGCGCGACGCGCTGCTAGAAATCAAGGTGCTGAAGCAGGTCAATGCAGATGGCCTTGAGCAATGGATGCCGGTCATGAAGGCGGGATTTCCGTTGCCGGCGACCGAAGCGGCAAAGGTGTTCGGGGCGCTCCGGCTCCCGGTGCCTTCACTGTCCCGCGCGAGCTACACGCTCGACGAGATCATCAAAGAGTTCGCCGCAATGGGTTGTGCGATTCGCGAGGTAAAAGTCCATAAGCGGCGGACCCGTTACACAGTCGGCGGCTGCATGGCTGAACTTTGCGACGTGGTTGCTAACGACAAATTCACCCGCACGATCGCCGTCGAGTCGGAGGATGCAGCCCGGGTCATCCGTGCTGTCAAAGACCTCGGCTTGGGCGGCTATATGAACACCAGCTATCCACGCGGCCTGACGGCGCTGATCGATGAAGAACCGGCGCGCTACGCAGTGATCGACGTCGGTACCAATTCAGTCAAGCTCCTCATCGGCGAGCGCGACTTTGACGGGAGGTGGCGCACCGTCCTCGACCGCGCGGAGCTGACCCGCCTCGGTGAAGGCCTCGAGCGGCATCGCGTGATCATCGACGCCGCGCTCGAGCGCACGGCCTCCGCGATTGCTGGCATGGCCGATGAAGCGAAGCGGCATAGCGTGCTGGCAATTGCCGCGGTGGGTACCGCTGGCCTGCGAATTGCGTCCAACCGCAATGAGGTCATCGCCGCGATCGAGGCGCGCACCGGCTTGCACATCGAAGTGATCCCGGGCGAAGAGGAAGGTCGACTTGCCTACGTGGCAGCCAGGTCCGGGCTCGGGATAACCGCGGGCTCGCTCGTGGTGTTCGACTCCGGAGGCGGCAGTACGCAATTCACATTCGGGCACGACTCAAGCGTGGACGAGCGGTTCAGCGTCGACGTCGGCGCCGTGCGTTACACCGAGCGTTTCAAGCTCGACGGCGCCGTGTCACTGGACGTCCTGCACGGGGCCATGGCGGCGATTTCGGCGGACTTGTCGCGCATCGAGGGACGTCCGGTTCCCTCCGCGCTGGTGGCGATGGGTGGCGCGGTGACTAACATCACCGCGGTCAAGCACGGGCTCGCCCACTATGATCCGACGGTCGTCCAAGGCACCGTGCTCGACCGCGCCGAGGTCGAACGCCAGATCGAGCTCTACCGGTCGCGGGATGCCGACGCCCGCCGCACCATCGTCGGTCTTCAGCCGAAGCGGGCGGAGGTCATTCTCGCCGGTGCGTGCATCGTCCGGACGGTCATGCAGAAGCTGGGCAAGGAGACCCTCACCGTGAGCGATCGCGGCCTGCGCCATGGTGTGCTCGCCGAGCGGTTCGAGGCTTGAGATGACAGGGAGGGAGTTCCCGGACGGCAGCCCGATCGAATCAAACGATTTCCACGATCTCAGAACGTGGGCTCCGGCGACGGAGCGAACATTATGAGCCGACGGTTCGAAGCGCCGATGCGCGATGGGAATCGCTTCACGCTGCTCAATGACGCACACGTTTTTTTTGCTCGGATGCTTGCTGCGATCGATGAAAGCAAACATTACGTCCTCGCGGAGTTCTATCTTGTTGAATCGGGTCAGGTGACCGACCTGTTCATCGCGGCGTTCGCCCGTGCGGCCGCGCGCGGCATCCGCGTACGCGTACTATTCGATGCGTTCGGTGCGCGCGGCCTTAGCGACGCTGATGGGGCGCGCTTGCGAGCCGCTGATGTTGATCTCGTCTTTTTCAACATGCCGCGTTGGCGGGCCTTCCCACGCATGTTCGTGCGCGATCACCGCAAGCTCTTGGTGGTGGATGGTGCCGCTGGCTTCACCGGTGGAACCGGCCTCACGGACATGTTCAGCCCCGACGTGCAGCCCGACAGTTATTGGTGGGACTGCATGGTCGAGATCGCGGGTCCGGTCCTCGACGACTGGCAAGCGCTCTTCGCGAGAACTTGGAGGCGCTGTGCACATCGGGAGCTCGATGTCGTGCAGCAGCCGTCGCCGGCTCTGCAACCGGGCGAATGCGGGCGTCTTGCCGCCAGCGCCGGCCTCGGCACCAAAGAGGTCGGGCGCTCGGTCATCAAGCGGGTCCGAAAGGCTAAGATCCGGGTGTGGATCGCGACCGCCTACTTCTGGCCATCGAATCGGCTACGCAGGGCGTTGCGCCGTGCGGCGCGCCGCGGAGTTGATGTGCGACTGCTGCTTCCAGGTGCACTTACTGATGCTCCGGTGGCTCGAAGCGTCGGGCGCCTGTTCTACGCGCGACTCCTCTCAAGTGGCGTCGTGATCTACGAGTATCAACCCAACTTCCTGCACACGAAGCTTGTCCTTTGCGACAACTGGGTCTCGATCGGCTCAAGCAATCTAGATCGCTGGGGAGTGCTGTGGAATCTGGACGCCAACCAGGAGATCGACTCGCCCGCTTTCGCCAGGCAGGTTGAAGGCACGCTCGTGCAAACCTTCGACCGCAGCGTCGTGTTGCGCCACGCGAGCGACGTGGAACACCACTGGAGCGTGCTCTTCTGGCGGTTGCTGGCGCAGGCGATCCTGGCGTGGAGTACGCGTGCGGTTTCGCGCCTGCGCCGGCGATTTACTGCCCGGGAGTTCTGATGCATCACGGGATATTTCAGTTGCGTTGATGCATTCAATCGGCTACCACTTGCCGCAGCAAAGTGCGCAAAGCCACGGTGTAACTGTAGAGGAGTTAATATTATTCTTTTTCCGCTCGATGTTGCTCTGGCAATTTAAGGACTCATATGCATGTCAAAGCCACTTCTCGGTCTCTTTGCTGCGATCCTCCAGTTTCTGCCCGACGCCTCGGCGGTCTCGCCTCTGCCCGGCCCGAAATTCCCACCAAGTGGGAAATAACTTCGCCAGGGTGAGGCGTATGGTTCCGCGGTTAGTGGGTGTCGTTATATTGGTCAAGCCTCCTGACTCATGCGGCAAGCGGTTCCGCAGCGGTCTCACGATAGATTTTCGCGTAAATCTGGGTGGACGGTTCCCGCGACTCGGATTGCCATCGTCGCCCCCCATAGGTGACGAACACCGCAAATTGCTTGCAAGCTTCGTGGGCGGCGCGACAGCGTTTGATATGCGGGCATGCGGCCTCGCACGGGTTCGCTTCGAACACCCAACCTTTTAATGCTGTCATACCGCACGGCCCCTCTACATCAGCTTCGTGCGCGCATCCCGACTACGCGACCATCGCAACTACGAATAGTGTGCTTCTCATGGAGACGCTTCTCGCTGGTTCACTAATAGGCCATCGACGAGCTAGGTTTTGGGTGCATTGAAAACCTCAACGCGATAACTGTAAATACGCAGTAGCCCCCCACGATTGCGGAACCACCTGACCTATCATGCGAGTCAAAGCGCTACGGTACCGATTCGGCACGGCCCGTGCGGCCGAGGTTTTTTCGACTCTGACCAGGGCTGGCTGCGAGCACGGGCAAAGATCGACATGGGAATGTTGCCCGCAACGATGCCGTCAGGCGTGATCGGTGACTACGTTGTCGAGGACAGGAGGTGCAGACTTTGCGGGCAATTCATCAAAATGCGGGAGTTCCGCTATGTGGTCCGCGCCCATAGCAAGGTGATGGGCGATCAGCACTACAATTTGCACTTCCTGTGTCACGCCGCATGGCAGCTCGAAGCCTCCGTTTTGACGCACGATCCGCCGCTTCAGAACAACACCGCGACGATCTTCGCTGGTCCGTGATCTGTCTCGGTGACCATAAGGTGCGCATGGTCTATGGTGCGCTGACGAAAGATTACCCGTGGCACAATCCAGGCGGAGCACCGTGGTGGAAGGATTGGGATACCACCCGCGAGCTGCGTAACGATGTGGCCCATAAAGGCAAGCGGGTTACGCTGGAGGAAGCTAACCGCGCCTTGTCTTCTGCGGACGCCTATATCAAGCACGTTGCAAGCGCCGTCCCTAACGCGCTCAAGTGGACTGCTCGCGTTTGGGCCGCCGGCGCGCGGCGCCTGTTGGCCTGTCGTCGCTATGGAGCCGTTGAACCCCTGTGGGGCCGGAGTCGACCTATTCTGTTGAAAAACTCCATGTGCAGATCCAGCCAGAAATTTAAAAGGCTTTAGAAAGGCGGAATTTTGAAGGGGCTGAAGGACCAGCGGCTTCCGACGATCTCCAGGCTCAAATGTTCGTACAATTTTAGACCACGTATTTATGGCTGATTTTCGGCTGCAATTTTATTAATCGGGAAAATCTCGAGTTCGGAGGAACCGAGTTTTTCAACAGAATAGACCCGGTGGCGTCCGTCGCGAAGTTCTGCTTCAGAGTAGCCTGATCAGCGGCTAGAGGTAGACTTTTCTATAGCAGCGCTTGACGATGTGCAGCTCAACGACGCCAGCGCTATCGTGCGCCTGCCGGGTACTTGTTGCGCACGACATCCCGCACCAGATGCGTATCATAGACCAAGATGATCGAGGCAATGTGGCCAGTCTCCGGATCAAAATTGAACACGTCGGCGCAGTCGAACGCCACCCGGCTCCCGTCCTTCAGGCGCCAGTCGTAGAGATAGTAGGCAACAGCCCGCGTGTGACCTTCGGCGCTGACGAGCACATCGTGGACCGTCAGTTTCGAATCGCCGGATGCACTGGCGACCGTGGTGACGAAGTCTCGGACGGGGAGCCGGCCCAGGAACGGGGACTGCACCCAGCCATCCTTGGTGAACAGCTCGCCTGCCTCCGCAGCGTTGCCAGCCTCCAGCGCCTTGAGGTACTTGCGCACAGCCTTCTGCATGGTTCTCTCCTGGTTGACGGGCCCGACGGGCCCGCGCGGTTCACACGCGACGACAGCCGTTCAGAGCTAGTCGGCATGATAAGGCGGCGTGACTACGTTGAATAGCGCCGAGTAATCCTCCGCTCGCAGGTGCGCTCTCGCCACCCATGGTGGCACGCTCGGCGCCGCGTCGCACCATCACTCCGCTCATTCCCGAAACTTCGTCGAAAGCCCGACTAACCATCATGCAAAACCTGAAACGCTGCCGCTGACGCATGGGACTTGATGCCACGAATCGACTTGGGCTTCCGGAGTCGGACCCACACCGGCCTTACATTCCGCACATCGTCTGACGCATTTCCGCGTAATTACCGCCGGCGACGGCGGGTTTGAGGCTATTTCGGCGTCGTGAGTTCGATCAACTGCAGGGTCTGAGCCTCCCAGACTCGGAGTAACTTCTTGGCTTTCCGGTGGTTTGCGATCGCGAGGCGCATGATCTCCGCCTGTTCGGGCGTGAGCGTGCGGTGGTGCAGCTTGCCGGCCTTCAGATAACTCCATTCGAAGTAGGGGCCGTGCCGGGCCGCGGGGTCGCTCGCGCAGTGGCAGCGGGGGTTGCCGCAGACCTTCATGCGCTTGAGCAAAGTGCCGGAGGACAGGTACTCCATCCCTGAGAGCGTGCGCTGGATCTCGGCGATCTTTTCTCGTGACTTCGTGGACTTCGCTTTGACGGTTCGCGACATAGTGGTTGACTGATCGATGGACTGGCGATAGTATTATCGCCAGAGATTCATAATGCAAGCACGCTCACCGCGCCCTGCAGACTTCTCTCTCAACACCGAGAGGCTGGGACCTCTACCCCTCGTTAATCACTTCATCGAACGCATGGGCCTCGCTGTGCTCCTCGAGAAGCACGTCCCGACGAGCGATAAGCGCTGCCGCGTCCCGCACGCCCAGGCCCTCGGCGTGCTGGTCCGTTCGATCGTGGTCGAGCGCGAGCCGATCTACCGTGCCCAGGAGACCGTGCACGGCTTCGCCGCGGGTCTATTTGGTGTCGCCGGGGAAGACATCGAGAGTTTGAGCGACGACCGCTTGGGTCGTGCGCTCGATCGGCTATTCGAGGCCGATCGGGCGGCGCTGCTGACCGAGGTGGTCTTGGCTGTGGCCAAGCGATTTGCCGTGCAACTGAAGCGACTGCATAACGACAGTACCTCGATCGCCTTCTGCGGTCAGTACCGCGATGGCCGGGTGAGTAAATCTGGCCAGCGGGCGCCGGCGATCACGTACGGATATTCCAAGGACCATCGCCCGGATTTGAAGCAACTGCTGTTCATTCTGACCACCGATGCCGACGGCGGCGTGCCTGTGCAGTTTCGCACCGCCGACGGCAACACCAACGACTCCATCACCCACATCGAGACCTGGACAGCGTTGCGGGCTGTGGCCGGTCGGGCCGATTTTCTGTACGTCGCCGACTCCAAGCTCTGCAGCTTCGATAACTTGAGCTTCATCGACCGGGCCGGCGGCCGCTTCGTCACCGTCCTGCCCCGCTCTCGCCGGGAAGATAAGCATTTCCGCAAACTCCTGCAGACCGAGACCCCCGCCTGGGAGCTCGTCTGGGATCGGCCCAACGCCCGGCGCCGGGATGCTCCGCGTGACGTGTGGTCCGTGTACCGCGACCCCTTGGGTACGGCGGAAGGGTTCTCCCTGATCTGGGTCTGGAGTACTCTGCTCACGCTGCGCCAGCAGGCGAAGCGTCACCGCAATATTGCGACCGCCACCGTGGCACTCACGGCGCTGCGCCGGCGTATTCTCGGGGCGCGATCCCGGATCCGCGGCGGGGCGCGCATCGACCTGGAAGTCGAGATGATCCTCGAGCAACACCGGGTGCGTCGCTACCTGAAGGTCAAGCGCGTGCCGCGCCCCGAGCACACCTTCAAACAGAAGCAACGCGGCCGGCCCGGACCCGACACCGAGTACCGACGCGTCACCCACCGTCGCTACGATCTGGAATGGACCGTCGATCAGGCTGCCATCGATTACGACAAAAAGAGCGACGGCATGTATCCGCTCATTTGCAACGACCGCGACCTCACCCCCACCCAGATCCTCGAGGCCCATAAGGGCCAGCCGACTATCGAGAAGCGCTTCGAGCAGATCAAGACCGTCCACCAGATCGCGCCGGTGTTTCTGAAAAACCCGGGCCGCATCGAGGCGCTGTTCACCCTGTATTTCCTGGCTCTGATGGTCCAAGCCCTCATCGAGCGGGAGCTGCGGCTTGCGATGAAGCGCGAGAAAACCAAAGAATTACCGATCTACCCCGAACAGCGCCTCTGCAAGCGCCCGACCACCGAACAGATCCTGCGCCTCTTCAGTTTGGCCGAGCGGCACACCCTGCTCCGCGACGAGAAGCTCGTCCAGTCCTTCCCACCGCAGCTCACCGACATTCAGCTCCAGACCCTCGATCTCCTCGGAGTCCCGGTCAAAGCCTTCGTCGGCTAATCGCATGGCGGAAATTCACGCCAAATTATGTCCGCGATGTGCGGAATGTAAGACCGGCCTGCCGTCACCGTCCGCTATTGGGAAGACAAATCTGATTGGGCAAAGTTATTGTTTACAGGCTTCAATAGATCCGCGCGGTTGTCCGCTTTGCGGTCGTGAAATCGGAAGCATCAGCGGCGGGAGTTGGCCGGCGGGATGCGCCTGTGGTGGCCTTACTTTCGGAGTCGACCTTGGGCGGTCGCTTGGGACTTTCCGCTCTCAGCTATGCAACGTCAAGTAGCGCCCGCGGCGGAATCTTGGCGGCTACGAGCAGCAATGTTCGCGCAGCATCCGCCGGCGCCACGCCGTCCCTGGCTGCGTCGGCGTGTCATCTTGATTGAACACTCAGAACGGTGCACGCCAGTTAAGTCCCGGAAAGCGAGCATAGTCCCGGTCTGTGGTAATCCATTCACAGCCTGACTCAACGGACAGCGCAGCGAACCATGCATCCTGCGCGAGATTACCGGTTGCCTTTGCCTTGTCGCAAAGTTCTTCGAAGATGGACCAGTGCCGATCGCTGGGTTGGATAACGGTGGCGCTCGGCTGCTCGAGGAGCACACGGCAGAACCGAAAAACGTCGCTTCGGGAACTCGGGCGGGCATAAATGCGCGGGTGCGTTGAAATACGTACAACACTTGCGAGTACTTGGGGGGCGATCCCGTAAGCGGCAGGTCCTCTTATGATGGACTCCAGCCATTCTTTGTACTTCTCGTGGTCCTCGGAATCTGAGCGGAATGCATAGATGAGGACATTCACGTCCGGAAGAATCAATCGCGCCTGTCCATTCGATCGAGCAGGGAGGCGCTATCGTTCAGGTCGACACCCGGCAATGTTCCGCCTCCTGCTCGACACTCGGGCAGGAGGACGGGTCGGCCTTCCGGGCGCTTCAATGGACGCCTAAGTACGAGCTCCAGACCTTGCTCAATGAGAGAGGTCAGGGTGGTTTTGCGGCGGGCCGCTTCTTTGCGGGCGCGTTCGAGCAGGGCCTCATCCAGTCTTACGGTCGTTCGCATGTGTCATAACATATTCAAAGTATGTCTGTATGTCAATAAATCCGAGTGATAACACACTGTGACCACTTTTGTACCAGCACAAGCAGATCTTCCCCGCCATTCCCTGACGTAAACCGCGTTCGGCGTGTGCAAGATATTGATTGATAAGGTCCCTGCCAAGGACCTACGAATTCGTAATGCGTGGGTCAGAAGTTCGAATCCTTTTTGCGGCACCATTTGTCCAATGGCTCCCTCCGATATCGTTCGCGGGGCTCCCTAACGGGCGATTCGCTCCAAAAACAGACTCGCAAACCCTGCAATTTCGCGGGTTGGGAGACAGCTACATGAGACAGCAGACACAAACCGAAAGACTACGAAGGCGACTCTGCGCACTGCGCCGATCATCGTTCTTGCGTCAGTCGGGCAAGTCTACGGTGCAGGGGTATGGGCCACGAAGTCGGTCGCCAACAAACTGGGGATCGTGCCCCAGCGTCTCGCGAATGGCCGGGGCTACGTATCAATAGAACAAGCCGAAGCCATCGCGGAAGAGCTGAGCCAGCGCAACAAGGGGAACTGAGCCATGCCGCCCGCACCTCCGTCCTACGACCCAATGCTCCTCGATGAACTCGCGAAAGTGTTCGCCGAAGCGGCACTCGAACGGCTTATGGAAGAGGCGGCGGCATCTCCGGCGGCACCCCCGGCGGCACCCCCGGCGGCACCCCCGGCGGCACCCCCGGCGGCATCTCGGGCAGCATCTCCGGCGGCATCTCCGGCGGCACCCCCGGCGGCACCCCCGGCGGCCAAGCGGCACACACTTGAAACGGATTGAGACTTTTAACCATATAGGACACCGACGACGAATTCCAAAGTGAAATTGTTGAAAAGTAAGATCCACTCATTAGGAGAATTTTGCCATAAAACTTTTTAAGCCTGCATTGCCTAAAGTGGAAAACCGTGCAATGAAAATTCGCGATCGGATTCTAGAAGGCTACTACACATTGTCTTCTCACGCGTCTGATCGTGTGGGGCCGCGTGGCATCACATTTAAAGACTTACTCGACTGTATCAAAAACGGGTGCATTGGCGGCAACTGGCCGGTGCTCAGTGCGCTGACCGGAGCACCTCGGCGGCTTTACGGATGCTACTGTCGGCCCGAAAGATCCGCGTGTGCGCGCAGGAGCCGCCGGGGCGTCGAAGGACGACGGGATGATGGCCGCCGCCTTCGATGCGATCAGCAAGGATTTGAAGCGTCCGCGCCGCCTGCTATGACTGGAGTCGGACCCTCTACGGACCATCGCGGCGGGCCGCTTCTGGGCAGGCGGATTACCTATTTCCGCGCGATCGACCTCTGCCGGTCGCGCCGTCCCGTGCTGTCTTCAGCCGGTCAACACGGCGCTGCTCTACGCGACATTCTTCTCGGCGTCGCCGAGCCTGATGCCGAGTGCGTCCGCGATTCCATTGCCGTAGGCCGAATCGTACTTCAGGCAGTTGGCGATGTGCGGGGGACTCCCTACCGGTACTTTTGGCACGTCATTCAAGGGGAGGCCAAGACGATCTCCTAAGTCCGCATTGATCGAGTCAAAGCTGCGGCAATTACATAGTGAGGTCTCGGACAGCCCGGAGAGCATTGCAAAGCTCAAGCGAGAAAGATCCGACTTATAGGTCGGGTGTTTTCTGTGATTTAGTGGCCGTTCGTCAGCATTCGGTTTTTGGGAATGAATTGCGCCACCGAGGCGCTGCCCCATTTCTGCGTATTCTTCAAGCCGCTGACTGAAACAACGTCGTGTCTCGAATCGGAAATACTCATATGTGGATACAAGACATGAGTCGGGAAGCCAGCATCGAGTTGCTGGCGCGCGCAAGGTTGT
Organism: uncultured Gammaproteobacteria bacterium; assembly: GCA_963837045.1. Classification (GTDB taxonomy): domain Bacteria; phylum Pseudomonadota; class Gammaproteobacteria; order Steroidobacterales; family Steroidobacteraceae; genus Bog-1198. The sequence goes on along the minus strand of CAWIMA010000010.1, from coordinate 154,272 downwards.
GCAGATTGGCCTGTGCCCATGAAGGCCAACCCTACGTCACGCCGATGCATTGTGCGTATGACGTCAACCACCTCTACGGATTCTCAACGCTTGGACAAAAGATTACTTGGATGCGCGCAAATCCGTTGGTTTGCGTGCTCGTTGACGAAATAGTGAGCCCCCAGGACTGGGCGTCGGTGATCGCTTTTGGAAAATATGAAGAGTTAACCGATGCGACCGAGTTCATAGCGCATCGGCAGCACGCATACAATCTGCTGCAAACGCACCCCATATGGTGGGAACCAGGTTATGTTGAGACTGTACTGCACGGGAAAGCGCGTCTATTAGAATTTATGTATTTTCGGATCCATATCGAGCAAATCAGTGGCCACCGCGGCGCACCGGACACCGTGGGTTTGGCGGATTCTGGAGCGTCGGGGGGAACTGGTCGCTGGTTCCGTAGAATTCTGGGTCGGTCGGAGCAGTAAAGCAGCGACCGTTAAATGATTCGCGGTCGCGCGTTCGTTTCCATATGATTCCGGTACCCGCGAGGTTTGGAGTAGCTTGCAGGCGACGGATTTTATTTCTTCGCCCGTCAACGTCGAAGTAACCGCAGAGTAGCGGGCGCAGATCGGCATGACTACTCGGCTCTCAATGCAATCGGCGATGTGGCTTTGAAGTATTTCCGCTCGCCCGGCCTTGAATGCGGCGCTGTTGGGGAAGCATGGGCAATATCGAATTTTGGCCGCTCGCTGCGGTTACGGCCCACAGCCGGCTCGGGTGGAGGACTGGCGCGCCGACGTTAGGCTCCGGAAATTATCGTGAGCTTCCACCGCGTTGAGCACGTGCGCTGGCTGCGTTTAGGGCGTTTGTACCGACACGCGGTATCCTCGCGGACAAAGGTTCAAAAGATTCCCTACAGGCAAACTTACATCACGTTGCCTGTAGGGAAGAGACATCATCGGTCCGGATTGGAGGGGCACGCTGTTCGGCACCATGAGGATTGCCTGATTAGGAGCCCCATGGACCAGTGTAACCGACGGTGGCTGCTGCCCGTCGTCTTTGGGTCAAGCCGGACGACGGGCCTCCCTGACTCTTGTGTTACTGAACTTTGATCTCTATTGCCTTAGCCCGCTCGACCTTCGTCTTCGGGACGTGCACGGTCAAGACGCCATCCTTGCTTTCGGCACGCACGCCACTCGCATTGGCGTTGTCGGGCAAGGATAGACTTCGGGAGAACATGCCGCGGAAGCTTTCCCTTCGGTGCACCCTCTCGCTCTTCTCATCTTTGTCGAACTTTCGCTCGCCAGCAATGGTGAGCACGTCGTCATCAATTGAGACACTGACGTCCTCTCTCTTCACGGCCGGTAAGTCAGCGCGAACGAGGTACTCGCTGTCTGTCTCACTGACATCAAACGTCGGTGTCCAGGCGGACACTTCATCATCTGTTTCCGCTGCTAAACGCGGCCAGCGACCCATAAAGCTGCCGAGCGGCCGACTGAAAAACTGGTCGATCTCGCGGATCGGATCCCAACGTACAAGATTCATAAATGTATTCCTTGATCAAACTGCAGCGGAATGCTCACTGCCGAGCAAGCCAGTATGGCCCCTATCCGTCAGCATTACTGGAAATGGGTTTATTTATTTACATCCGACAATTCCGGCCTCCGGATTGAAAGCAGCGTGGCTCGCCCCAATTGAATCACTTGACTACCGCGCGCTGACTTTCATTGGGTTTGTCGCCTCTCCAATTGGCACCACAATGGGAAAGCTTATCGGTTGCTCAAGCGAAGACGTGGGTTGATAGCCGGTTCACGATCCCTCCGTTGAGTCAGGTAGCGCTATATGCACATGGTTGAAGTTCCTCGTCCTCAGCGGAGGAAAGTGCGGCGGGACCAAGGAGCATCACAGCTAAGAATCCAACTGCAAAGAAACACGGTCTTTCGAAGGATTTCCATTGCCTTCCTTTAAAGCGAGGGGGATGGCATTTTCACTCAGGGACACAACTGGAAAGTTTGACGTCGTCAATTTGATTCTCCGCCTGGTCAGCCTACCGTAAGCTACGAACGACCGCTAAGTGGCAATCAGTTCAGCGCATTCACTGACCGGTCGTCGCCGGCACCGCCCCATACCCCTCCCGTTACCGGACGGTCAGCGCCTGCGGAAACCCCTTATGGCCGTCAAGCCGTACGCGGTGCACCCTCAAATCGCGGTCGGCGAAAGAACTGCCGTAACGGAGAGTCAGCAATGTCACGTCACTCATCCCCGCCGAGAGAGCCAACAACGTCCCATTTTGCAGATGTACTACTCCAAGGGAAATTCGGCCGATTTTTCCTTCCCCTATTGGGGGTAGCATGCCTTGGGCTCGACCCTCACTCTTCGGAGGCGGCATCCTCCGCCTACGTCACCAACGGGTACCCGCCGAATGTCTCTGTCATCGACTCTGCTTCCAACACGGTCACCGCAACAGTCAGTTTCCCGGACTCATCGTTCCCATTTGCCATTGCCATCGCCCCAGATTTAAAGAAACTCTGGGTAACGAGCATGGATTCCAGTGCGACGTGTGGACCCCACACTGGAGTATTCGTCATCGATACGGCAACTAACACGCTCGACGGGAGCCCGATACCGGTCGGGTGTGAACCGGCGAGTATTGCGATCACTCCAGACGGGCTGCAGGTCTACGTCGCCAACGCCTTCGATGACACGATCTCCGTAATAGATGCCGCCACCAGCACCGTCGCCAGCACGATCTTTCTTCCACAAAGTGCTGCACCTGCTGCGATCGCAATCACACCAGACGGCAAGCGCGCTTATGTGACGGCGCGAACCACGAGCGGGAAAATTTTTATCATCGACACGAACAGCAACACCGTGCTCGGGCCGCCAATTGCTGTCGGAACGGCTCCCCACGGAATTGCGATCACGTCAGACGGCAAGTCGGCGTACGTCACTGATAACGTTGAGCTCGGGAGCGTCTTCGTCATCGACATAGCAACAGGTGTGGTGTCGAATTCGATTCCCGTAGGCAACTATCCAATGGCAGTGGCTTTCACGCCCGACGAAAAATTCGCCTATATCGCGAATGGCGAATTCAGCGTTTCGGTCGTCGATACCCTAAGCCAGGCCGTCGTTGGTAATCCTATCGACGTCGGTAATCATCCCAATGCAATCGCCGTTACGGCAGACGGCAAACAGGCCTACGTCAGCAACGAGGACTCGAACTCGGTGAGCGTAATCGATACCGCGCGTAATATGGTCACAGCCACGATCAACGGCATGGGCTCACCCCGGGGCGTGGCTACCCGCCCGCTCCCGGGTAATCCGCCCACATTGCCGACTGTGACTCCCGTCGTTACTGGAAAACTCGGCACAAACGGTTGGTATGTGAGTCCCACGGCAATTACTTGGAAGGTTACTGGAACTCCGACGCCGACTACGAGTGGATGCAAAACGGCCTCTGTGCCTAATACGACGGGCAAAACGTATAGATGCACGGCGACTAACTCACTCGGGTCGGCCACCGATTCGATTACCATCAAGCGGGACACGGTTAAACCGACCGTAACGATCACGATGCCGGCGAACGGTGCGACGTACGCGTTCAAAAGCACTGTGTTAGCGTCGTATACGTGCGCCGATGCAACGTCCGGTGTGGCCTCATGTTCCGGCACCAGGGCCGTAGGGGCAAAGATCCCAACGGGAACAAAGGGCAACCACAATTTTCACGTGGAGGCCATTGATAACGCGGGAAATCGATTTGGGCAGACCCTAAGTTACACGGTGCAATAGCGATCTTCTTTATATAGAGCCCCGGCAGAACGTCGGGGCTCTACTTTGCGCAGTGTATATTTGGTGGTTGCCTTAGCGCCGCTACTGGCGAGTGCCAGAAATCGACCGTGTCCTTTCTTGAGGTTGGGCATCATCTATATAGGCTACTTCAAATTGTGAACGTCAGCTTTACGGCGGTTCGACTGAAGCGCTGATCATCCGCAGTTGGCCGATCAGCGACCGATTCTCGGCCCGGAAGCGGGCGTTCAGCGCGACGAACCCGGGACCGTCGGCATCCAGCAAATCTCGGACCCGTTGCCGTGGGTGGTGAGCGGCCGCTTCCGAAAAGGAAATTCGCTCAGTCGATCCTCACTTGCCTGCTGCTATCGATGGCGGTCTTGTTCGTGATCTTCCAGACGCCGTTGATCCTGAGCAGGTTGTGGAAGTCGATCCAGCCGTTGGACTTGCCTGAGTCAAAGCTGAGCTGGACCGCGGCAGCATCTCCCACCCGAGTCACCGAGATGAATCGACCCACGACTCCCCAACTGGGCGGATCTTCTATATCGACGCCGACGGGGGTCCTTATAAGCATCGGATCTCCGAGGACCAGGCGTCTTCGTCAAAAGCTTCCTTGAATTTGCTGACATCATTGTCATTAAATGCATCGATGTAGAGCCGCATAACTCGAACGATCGCGCCCTAGTCATCCGTTCTCGCAGTCATGGTGACCTCCTCTTGTTTTGAGCCGACATCCTGAATATGGAGCACGTATGAGGAACCGCCGTTAGGTCGGGCCACCGGGAGCTGTTTCTGACGCTGCTGGTACCAGATGAGTTTACCGACCCGAGCTCACGTCGAATGATGCGATCTTAAACAATCCGATCTATGCTAGAAGCGTGTCTGCGGAAGGGTATTTCAATATTGGACAAGATCGCCAATCTTCAATCAGCACACGGAGGGCTATCATGAAATTCTCGAGGCTTTTGCTGGGAATGGCATACGCGTCCTTGATAGGCGGTTCGGGCGCGTCACTTGCATCGGAGGTCCGTGCCAGTGTCGTTTCAATGGCGCCGAGCGAACGTGCTGTACGGGTCGAAGCGACATGGAGCCAGTCCCCGGAAATCACCTGGAAATATTTTGCAACCGAAGATGGGCTTCGATGCTGGGCGGCGCCGGTGATACGCCTGGATCTGCGCATCGGTGGATCGCTGCAATCGAAATGACGAATTCTCGGCGCAACTTCGATCCCAAGACGAAAACCTGCAGGAGATCATTCAGATCCAGCGGCTGCACAACGGCGGCACCCGTTTGGTGTCGACAATGGTCGGCTGGGGCAAGGGCGCGGAATGGGACAAGGCTGTTGCATTCTTTGCCAAAGGCAATGAATGGTCGTACAAGGAGTTGGCGAGATGCGTTGAGAGTTCAAAATAGCAAAGTTAGACGCGGGCGGACTCGCAGGGGCGAGAGGCACAGGGTGGCGGAGCGGCGTTAACCGGCCAGTAACTGCTCTATTGCTTGGCGGGCGCGCATCGTCGCGCGATTAGCCTACCGCGCGCAACGCATGACTGCTTTGTGGCAAACAATTTGATGAGATAAGTGTCCGGGGTTGGCCCGATCAGCGACCGATTCTCGGCCCGGAAGCTGCCGCTCAGCCCGAGGAACCCGGGACCGTCGGCATCCGGCAAATCTCGACCCCAACGGGCCAGACCCCAATGTCAGTCATCTGGGAATCCGTTGCGATCTACCGCAGCTTCATTGTCGAGGGCCGCAGGTTTGATCATTGGCCGGTGCGGAACTTGGTCCAGAGGCGCGTCACCAGGCGAACGAAGTCGGGTGGCATCGACTCGAGCGTGTGCAGTCTCGCGCGCGTTGCGTGTACATCAAAGTCTAATGGGAATGTATCGTTCTCCGGTCCGAATGTCCCCTTTGGAGCGGGCATTTTGCATGCCGGAAGGTCCGGAGTTGGCCGAGATTGTGTGAAAACGTCACACGAAGATCGTAATATCCGCAGAAAAAATGCCGGGTCGAGCCACGTAGTCCCCCAATAACAGGTTCGCCCAATGTCGCCGCAAAACCGTCGCTCGAATAGAGTGCACTCAAGGAAAAGGCGCCACCCGTCATGCGCTGGCAGCCCGTGCAGTGACAGGACACCGACCACTCTTTCGACGATTACTGACCGTCATTTCCCATACCCCTCTACTTCGCGCACTCATCGGAGCCATTGCTGAGTCAAGCGTATGCAATTTTATGGCGTCTGCGATAGGCGCCTTTGAAAAGCGTATTGGGAGCCTTTCGGAGGCAACGATAAGGCAAGCCGTACGATATCCTTCCTTTGCAGGAAGGAAATACCAAATGACCAACACTCCGCGGAAGATTGCTCTCGGGGCCGCTTCCTGCTATGTATTTGCGCTGCGGCTCTCGGGGAGCCCCACGGACCGTTCAGGGCGGCAGTTAGCCGCCGTTCAAAGGAAAGGCTGCTGTGTCACTTTGATTGCGCAAACTGCAGAGAAGCGTTATCAAGGTCTTGCGCAGAGCCGATTCGCCGGTCTTTGTAGCCGGTCCATGCCTGATAAATGCTTTCCGAGAGTTCGAGATCTTCCTTTTCGAGTCTCTTTGTTAGTGCCGCCTTTAAGCACTCGAGTGCATCCACCGTCCAACCTGCCGCGGCGTCGTTGATTGTATTGAGGTCCGACAGTTCAAGCGCGATTACTCGGTGCCAAGAGCGAGCGTGTTCCATCGATGAACATTGGAAGTACGCTTCTGTTCCTAGATCGACACTCTTGCATTCTGATGCGATTAACGCGTCGTAAACATTGCTTCTTCGCTCCACCCTGGACGCAGCCTCCGTCGTGAATGCTCGCAATCGTTCATTGGCACTTTTTATGGATTTAGTCATTGCTACAACTCTCGCAGGGTTCGCACGTTTGGATTCTGGTTGAGCGAATTTGCACACTTTGTCCCGGATATCTTTAAAGTATTTGGCGTCACGCCAGTACCCGTCTTCGCGACCGGCACTGGCAACCTTGGCGTCGGCTACCATACGATCTTCTGTGATGCGTACTTCTTCCATCCTCCTGGAAATCGGATTGCTCTGCGCACTGCCGGAGCCGCCGCCGGCAGCGCAAGCCGCAACGACGGCGAGGATGAGCCCTACAAGAGCAAGACAGGAGACACTGAACACAGGTCTGGTGGTGGATTTCATGATGATCTCGAAGCTCGACGCGATCTCCCCGCGAAGGGCGCCCCGTACCTGGCCCGTCCACTGGCTGCCTCATCGCCGACCAACGATATAGGTTCCGCGACCGGAACGAGCGCCGCTCGCGCGCACCGTAGAGTTTGGTTTCGCGAAGGTCGACTATGCGATTCGCGAGATACTTTTAGGCCTGCCCGATGTCGCCTGTTCCAGTGCTTTCGCAAATGCGTGCTCCTCGGAACTGCTAATCGATGTGCCAGATCCCACCCCGTTTGGTGAGACCCGAGTTCTTTGGTTTCCCATGACTTTCCCCTTTCAGGTTGACCCGCGGGATGCCGGTTGCAGCTCTTATGGTCGTCGGCCCAGGAATCGAGGTCAAGCCGCTCGAAGGTGATCCCCTGCGTGAGGGGACTGCGACGCCAACAATCGCCCGCCGGGTAACACGCTTGTTCATTGTTCGCGCGAGCGGAGTCGGCTTGCTGGCGACCATCCGGCAACGGTCGGCGCCAGCAGCGCTCCGGGCGCCTACCGGTGTGCACCGGAACTCTTCAAGCGCCGAGCGCGGCGATCGCCATGCGTCGTCGGTTTAAGAACAACGGGACGATGCCGACGACGATGCCGCCCAAACCAATCAGGTTGGTGGCAAGATCGAACGTAGGGATGCTGTACAGCGCCACGAAACCGAGAAACAACGCGCTCGCCACCGGCCACAGCACACGCATCACGAACGCGGTTCTATTGTGACGCACCGTGTCACGGCTGCCCCACGCGCAGGCGAAGCTCGCGAGGCCGTAGTAGAAGGCGGCCTGAAATCCTATCGCGTTGACGGAATCCCGCATGATGGTCGCGACGGTCGGCATGTATGAGGACAGAAACACGAGCACCAGGCCGATCCCGAGCAGCAGGCCGCTCGCGATCCACGGCGTTTTCCACGTGGGATGCAGGCGCGCATAGCGACCGTTCAGAGCGTTGCCGCGGCTCTTCGCGTACATCGTGCGGGTGAACGACAGAATAGAGGCCTCGAGCGCGCCGATCGTACTCAGCATCACTGACACTACTGCGACATAGCTCCACGGTCGCGGAAACAGCTTGTCGGCGATGGCTTGCACGATGTTGGTGCCTGCCGCCTCGATCTCGGTGTCTGTGAGCACCAAGAGCGTCGTAGCGACAAAGCCAACGAACAGGATCAGCACGACGACCATCGAGAGCACCGCCGCGAATCCGGGCGTCTCGGCGGCATCGCGCGTCTCCTCGTTGAGATTAAGGGCAACATCCCAGCCCCAGAAAACGAACACCGCGGTCAGCGCCCCGCTCGCGAACATCTGCGGCGTGAAGGATCCGGGCCAGAATGAACCGAATGACAGGGCGTGTGCTGGATGGCCCCAGGCACGAACCACGGCGGCGACAATAATAATGACGAGGATGATCACTTCGATCGCGGTCAGCGTGACCTGCACGTAACTCGCGAGCTTGATGCCTTTGACCGCCACCGCGCTGATGACGATCATCCAGCCGGCCGCGACCAGAGTGACCGCGGTGATGTTGGCCGTCAGTGACGGCGCGATGAGCGACAAGGTCGCGGTGGCGGCCGGCACGGTTCCGGACAGCATGAAGACGGCGGTCGCGACCAGCACGGACCAGCCCACGAAGAAGCCGAGCACCGGTCCGAAGGCTCGGCTCACCCACGCGTAGGACGCGCCAGCATTCGGATCGCCCCGGTTGAGGTGCCGGAACGCGAGCGCGGTACCGAACATGATGAATCCACAATACAGCAGACTCGCCGGCGCCAGCACTCCAACCGCGGCAACCAGCGTCGCGGTTGTGGCCGCGACGCTGAACGCGGGCGCAGTGCCTGCCACGCCCATCACCACGGACTCGGCAAGTCCCAGGGAACCTGCCGCAAGGCGGCCGCCGTGAGTCACGGGGTCCTTTTTCGTCCTATGCGGAACTTTACGAAGAATGTCGACATCCGTTGTTGGTATCCCGAGCGGCGGCGCCAAGATGGCCGCAGGTGTCTTTATATCAGAGCCGATTGCGTCCGAGGCGCGATCCAGCATTTGACGCCCTGGCCTTCAAGGGCGGCGGCGACGGCATCGGCGACGGCATTGGCGACGGCGGACTCTTGGGAGGCGTAGCTGATGAATACGTCGGGCGTGTCAGCCCGGGCGCCAATTGCCTGCTCTTCGCCGTCGCCTTGAGTCACGTCGTCTCCCTCCGACATTCACGTCATGTTGGCAGATGCACGCCGTGTTTATCACAGTTTAGGGCCCATCCGGCTCGGTCAGGGTCGAAGGTCGGCTTCGGAGGAGGGAGATCAGGCACAGGAAGGTCCGATCGTGGCCGGGAGTCGCCGGTGGCGACCCAAATTCTGGAGTCGGACCTGGGGTCACGCGTGAGAGTCCGCCCTCAGCTAGGCAACGTCGAGCAGCGCCCGCGGATTCTTGGCGGCCCCGAGCAGCAATGTGCGCGCAGCGCAATCCCTCGCCTGCATACGCGGTCCCGATGCGCAGCGGTTCGCCGCCAAGGGCCGCCCGCACACCGGCGAGCTGATCCAGGCGGTCGGGCGGGACAGAAAACACCAGCTCGAACTCTCCGTGGCAGCTCGCCACGAACGCGAAGGCCGGCAACCGGGTGGCCGCGCGCACGGCCTCAACCTTGGGGTGCAGCAGGCCGGAGAGGGTCGCCTCCACGCGAATGCCGACGCCGTTGAGGCGGGCGAGCTGATCGAGCGTCGCGACGAGGCCGTCGCTGGTGTCCATGGCCGCGCTCGCGACGCCCCGGAGGGCACGGCCGACGGCAATCCGGACGGGAGGCGCGTAGTCGTCCGCGACGTCAAACTCACTACTGCGCTGTGAACAGGCGGCTGCGTTGGACACCGGTCGGCACCGCAACGTATTGAATCACAGCGTCGGCAGCCTTAAAAAAGTGGTCAATATTGCACGCCCATTTACAGCGGGTGCGAGCCCTGCCGATGTGGTGCTATAGAAACTCACCGTAAGTACACAATTCAAGGCTTATGGGTCGAGAAATGGGGTTTTCGCAGCACATTCGAAGTGCGCAAGCCTTTGATTTTGCCAATGACGTCCGGCTCTGTTCAGAACTGATACGACATCCCCAACGTGTAGAACCGGCCGTAGGACGTATAGCCATCGCCCACGCCGCTCGAGCTCTGGCCGACGTTCTGGCCGAAAGCCCAGGGCAACAGCGGATTGCCGTTCAAGTAGGTTCGCGCAATCGAGTTGGTGAGATTCTTGCCTTCCACATAGATTTGCAATGCCTTGGTGAATTTGTAGTGCGTGCTGGCTGTCATCCATCTAAACGGACTGGCGATCGCCGGCCAACCCGGGACCTCGGTGCATTGCGAACAGTAGGATTGGTAGCTGGCCGCGTAATCCCAGTTGACGTCGGCGGTGATCGGTCCCTTTTCATAGAACAGCCCCGCCGAAAAAGTCATGGGCGGAACGGCGTTGATCGCTCCCACGCTGTTGCCATACTGGTCATAACTCTTGTTCCAGGTATGCGTGTACTCCATGACGGTGCCGAAACCGTTGTCCATGATGTATTGCCACGCCAGCTCGATGCCGTAGAAGTCGCTCTTGGCTCCATTGGCGGGGGCCGTAACCGTCCACAGAAACGGTACGCCGGGTACGGTTCCGGGCGGCCCCCCGGCATATTGCACGGTACCCAGATTGACGCTCGTTTGGGTACCGGAATAGATGTCATCGGTGATCTTCTTGTAGAACGCTGCCGCGGTCAACGCGGAATGCGGGCGGTAATACCATTCAGCCGAAAAATCCGCTTGAGTGGCCTTGATCGGTCGAAGTCCCGCGGTCCCGTTGTAGGACAGTTGCGGTTGGCCGTTGATGGCGTTGTTGGTTGAGGTCGGCGCGAGGTAGCTCAAGTTGGGGCGGGACATGGTCTTCGCCAGACCGAATCGTAGCTGCAGTTTCTCCGGCACCGCCCAGTAATTTAAGTTGGCGGAAGGCAGCGCCAGGGTGTACTGACCGTTCGTGCTGACCGACTGGGAGGTGGGATACTGCACGTTCCAGGTCTGAGTCGAGCCCGTCGTGTCGTAAGTCCAGAGCGAGCTCGGTACCGCTTCCGCGGTCGATGCGCTGGTCCTGGTGCGCACGATGCGCAAGCCTACGTTTCCCGACCAGCTGTTTCCGGAGAAATCTGCCTCGCCATAGAGCGAGAACGTCCTTTCCGTCACCTCATAGGAGTTGAACGGATTGAATTGCGGCAAGGTGCTGGCGAAGTTGAACGGCGTTTGGCAGGGGAGGGTTTGGCAGAACTGCGGATTGGGTTTGCCATTCAAACTTCGCAAGAAGGCCAGGAGCTGAGCCGTATTAAGTTGCGGGAGGATGGTGGGATACGAGCCCCCTGCTCCCTGCATGAAGTGGGGCAGATTGATCATCGAGATGACGTTGAAACCCTGCGAGGCGAACGAGTAGGGGTTGCACTGAACCGGACATCCAGCCGTGTTGTACAGGGTTCCATACTGGCCGGAGCCGTTGGTCCAGTCATTGCTGTCGTCGTCGCGGGTCTTTTCGCGCAGCGATTCGCCGAAACCGAACAAGATCTTATCCACCCATCGCAGGCCCGCGTCGTACGAGCCGTCGAGCGTAAACCCCGTGACCTGATCGACCACCGAGTAGCCGTTCAACCCGTCGTAATGCGTTGACCAGTACTTGTTGTTGTTCAAGAACCCCGAGTTCATCAGCGCGGTGTACGAGCATTGGCCGGGAGTGGTCGCGCTCGCGGTACCCTGCGGACACGTTGAGAGTCCGAGCTGGCTCGGCGGAACCACCACATTAAGGCTCGGCAGGCTGTTGGGCAAATCTTTGAAGTACAGAGTATCCGGCGCGTTCGGCGTGCTCGAGACCAACCCGGCGGTGACGAAGGTATCCTGCCCGCCCTCCGGCCGATCGGCCTTCGTCCGATACACATCCTCGCTCAGGGTCCACCTGTCAGCCGGCTTCCAGATCGCTTTCAATCCGTACAGCCAGGTATTGACCTGCCGATTCGTTGTGGCATTCACCATTTCCGGCTGGAAGTCGTTGGCAGTGGCGGCGGTCACGACGCCGTTCTTGACCACGGGATTCGTCCAAGGGGTCCCGTCCGGATTGGCCGCAAAGTAATACGACTCGTTGTATCCGAATTGCGGGTCATTCAAATGGGTGTATATGCCGTCGGCCACCAATTGGAACGCCGAGTTGGGCCGCCATTCGAGACTGCCGGTGTAGGCGTCGCGCTTTTTATCGTCAAAGATCGAGCCGAACGTGATGCAGCATGGCGTCGCCGCCAGCGGAACCGCGTTTCCAGACCCGTCAAATGGGTAGGTGGTGGGCCCGTAGATGTTCTGATTGTAAGCATTGAGCGAATCGGTGCGGGTGTTGGTTTTCGAAGACACCGCGCCGAGTACAAAGCCCATGGTCTGCGCGGCGTTGGTATCTGTGACGAACGCAGAAAATTTATTGCCATGCAGTTGCGACATGTCGTTGTAGTTGGTTTCCGCGTGCGCTCCGCCATGAAACCCCGGGTTGTCGAATGAACTGGCGGTCCGCAGATTCACAGTTCCACCGATGCTCCCTTCGAGCGCCGATGCTTGTGAGGACTTGAGCACGTCGGCGCTCGAGATCAGCTCCGAGGGCAGCACATCGAATGCCAATTGCCGGCCGTCGTCATCGGTCGCGAGAATGCGGTTGTTGAGAGTCACAATGTTGTAATCGGGCCCAAGGCCCCGCACATTGATCCGCAGGCCCTCGCCCCCCGTCGTGCGCGTGATCGTGACGCCCGGTATATGACTCAGCGAGTCGGCGACGTCGGCGTCGGGGAATCGGCCGAGTTCTGTCGCGCTGATCGAGTCCATGACCACCGCTGCATTCCGCTTGGTATCGAGCGATCTCTCCAAACTCGCGCGCAAACCCGTGACAACGATTTCCTGCAGCTCGGTGGAATCGTTGCTTGAGTTGGCAGGTGCCGCTGTCTGAGCAGATGCCGCTGTCTGAGCGGGGGCGGCGTCCAGCGCGAATGCCGGCGGGCTCAACCATGTCGCGGCCGTGGCGGCCATGAGCAGCGCAGAACGCAGGCGCATCCGCAGCATAGGATCCCCCTTCCAGAATCTTGTTTTCGCTGGCCTTGCAAACCGCGGCGATAGCGCCGGCGTCGGACCATTTCAACGTGACCTTAAACGAAACATTTTTAACTTTCAATAGATATTTTTTTAAAATATTTTTTCCTGATATGCCCGTATTACAGTGGATTATCCCATTGCTGTGATAAAATATCTCTGTTGAAACTTATATAAGTTTCGCATATAAGGGTTCCTTGGAATGCTCTTCGGTCCGACACATCCGCCGCAGAAGCCGCAGGTATTCAATTAATGAAATCAAGAACCTGGTTGGCCTACGCGCTTCTGACGACCGGATCGTGGGGGGTGTGGGGTGCGTTTACCGGTCTTCCGGCCAGTCACGGATTTCCTGAGACGCTGATCTACTGCGTGTGGGCCTTGACCATGATCCCGCCGGCATTGTTCGCCTTGCACCGCGTCGGCTGGCGCTTGCAACACGACACACGATCCTTACGCTATGGCGGCTTGATCGGGCTATTGGGGGCGGGTGGACAGATGCTGTTGTTCCACGCCGTCAGGACCGGTCCTGCGTATCTGATTTTTCCGGTGATCTCGCTGTCGCCGCTGGTCACCGTGGCCCTGTCGCTCGTGTTGCTGCGCGAGCGTACCGGCGCGCTCGGTACGCTCGGGATCATACTGGCCTTGTGTTCGCTTCCCCTGTTCGACTACGCCGGTGGCGCATCGGGCGGCTTGGGGGTCGGCGCCTACGGCCAGTTGTGGTTTCTGCCGGCGCTCGGTGTGCTGGCTGCTTGGGGCGTGCAGGCGTTCTTCATGAAGCTCGCGAATGCCACCATGGATGCCGAGAGCATATTCTTCTACATGATGATCACGGGCCTTCTGCTGGCGCCGGTTGCGCTTGCAATGACGGATTTTTCCGTGCCCATCAATTGGGGTGCGGACGGCCCCTATCTCGCGGCCGCCACTCAGATTCTCAATTCCGTCGGCGCACTGTGCCTGGTCTATGCCTTTCGATACGGCAAGGCCATCGTCGTGTCGCCGCTGACCAATGCAGGCGCGCCTCTGATCACGGCAGTGCTGTCGATCATGTTGCTCGGCACGGTACCCACAGCGACGAAGATTGCCGGCATCGCCCTGGCGCTCGTGGCCGCCGTGTTCCTGGCCATCGAGCCCGAGCCCATCGCGAGCGCTGCGGCAGAAACGAACACGGCGGTTGCGCCCAACGCGGCGCCGCGGAACTAGACCTCAGGGGAGCGTGGTCAGGCATGATTATCCGGCGAGACACGAGCAATCGGCGCGAACGTATCGTCGCCCTGCTGCGTGAACAGGGCAGCGTGCAAATTCCCGCGCTGGCGGAGCACTTTCGCGTGTCCACGCAGACTCTGCGCAAGGATCTGAATTTTCTCGACGGCAAAGGCATCTGCACCCGTTCGTCGGGCGGAGCAATCTTAAGGCGCGGCACGCCATCGCCCAGCGAGCAGGCGCTCGAGGTCAAACGCACGCTGTTCGCCGACGAGAAGGACCGCATCGGAAGATTGGCCGCCGGGTTGATCAAAGAGGGCGAATCGGTGCTGCTCGATTCCGGCACGACGACCCTGCAGGTTGCGCGGCATATCGAGGCCACGGCTTCGCTGGTCGTGGTCACCAACGACGCCTGCATCATGAATGAACTGCTGGTTCGTGAGAAGGTGCAACTCGTGTTTCTCGGCGGCACGCTGCGGCGCAAGAATCTGTCCTTCTACGGCACCCAGACCGAGCAGGCGCTGCAGGACCTGCACGTCGAGAAACTGTTTTTGGCCGCCGACGGCCTCGATATCGAGAAGGGTGTTACCACACATTTCGAGCCTGAGGCGCTGCTGAATCGCATGATGTGCCGGGCGGCCTCCGAAATCATAGTGGTCGCCGATTCCTCCAAATTCGGCCGGATCTGCTTGCACAGGATTCTCGAACCGCACGGAATCAAGAAACTCGTGACCGATGCGGGCATTCCCGACTCGGTCCGCGCAGAACTTGCACGTATCGGGGTCGAAGTGATCATCGCATGAAGACACTTCGCGAAATAATTGCGCAGCACAAAGCAGGGCGTTCCGTCGGCGTTTACTGTGCGTGCTCCGCGCATCCCTTGGTGATCGAGGCCGCTCTGAACCAGGTACGGCAGCATTCCGGCTCGGTCCTGATCGAGGCCACCTCCAATCAGGTCAATCAGGACGGCGGCTATACGGGCATGCGTCCGGCGGATTTCACTCGATTCGTGCTCGCGATCGCCGCGCGTCTCGGCATACCGAAAGAGCAGGTGTTGCTGGGAGGGGATCATCTGGGGCCAAACTGCTGGCAGGATTTACCCGCAGAGGCGGCGATGGCCAAGTCGGAGCAACTGATCGCGGACTATATCGAGGCGGGATTTCGCAAGATGCATTTGGATTGCTCGATGCCCTGTGCGGGCGATCCGACGACCCTCAGCGACGCGACGGTGGCTACGCGCGCCGTGCGGCTGTGCGCGGTGGCTGAGCGGACGTGGCGGCGGGTCGGCGGAGAGGCGCCGGTATATGTGGTGGGCACCGAGGTGCCTGTCCCCGGAGGCGCAAAAGAAACGCTCACCGAATTGGCGTTGACTGAGGCGACGGCCGCGACCGCGACCATCGACGCGCATTGGAGCGCGTTCCAGGCCGCGGGATTGCACCATGTCTGGCCGCGCGTGATCGGGCTCGTGGTGCAGCCGGGCGTTGAGTTCGATCATCACCAGGTCATCGACTTCCAGGCTCCTCGAACAGTCGACTTGGTGAGCGTTGTCAAGGCGCAGCCTCACATGGTCTATGAAGCCCATTCCACCGACTATCAGACGCCGGCCAACCTGCGCGCGCTGGTGCAACGGCACTTTGCGATACTGAAGGTTGGACCGGCGCTGACCTTCGCCATGCGCGAGGCGCTCTGGGCGCTGGATCAAATCGAGCGCGAGTGGCTGGGAATGGACCAGTCGTCCCGGCTGCGGGAGACGATTCAGAAGGTCATGACGGATAATCCGCGATCGTGGAACAAATACTACCTGTCCAGCGGCCTGCAGCTGGCGCTCGATCAACAGTACAGCCTCAGCGATCGCATTCGCTACTACTGGCCGGTGCGCGCGGTCGAAGCGGCATTGAACCGGTTGCTCGCGAATCTGGACGGGAACCCGCCGCCGCTCACCCTGGTGAGCCAGTATTTGCCGCTGCAACACGAAGCGATACGCGCCGGGCGGATACGACTGCGCGCACGCGAACTGGTATTGCACTCCATTGAGACGGTGCTGCAGCAATATTCGGCGGCCTGCACCGAGAACTGACGTGACGAACTATCTGCAACTGGACGAGAACACCTTGAATCGCGCCGGCGCACTGTGGACGGCGCGCGAGATCGCGCAGCAGCCGGCGAGCTGGCGGCGCACGCAGGACTTGCTACGGCAGCAAGGGCCGCTGATCGCAAGTTTCCTCACGCCCTTGCTGGCGAGGCCGGATCTGCGGATCATTCTCACCGGGGCGGGTAGTTCGGCTTTCATCGGTGAGTGTCTCGCGCCACTGCTGTTGCCACAGCTCAACCGCCGGGTGGAAGCGATCGCGACCACGGATTTGCTGTCCGGTCCGCGCCAGTATTTTCAGCAAGACGTGCCCACGCTGCTCGTTTCCTTTGGCCGCTCGGGCGGCAGCCCGGAGAGCCTTGCAGTGGTTGCTTTGGGGGAGAAAACACTGCGCGAGTGTCATCAGCTGGTATTCACCTGCAATGAACAGGGGGCCCTTTATCAATACTTCCGCGAACGGCGAAACAGCCTGGCAATTCTACTGCCGGCTGAAACGCACGATCGCGGCTTTGCGATGACATCCAGCTTCACGTCCATGATGCTTGCGGCCACGATGGCGTTCCACGGTGGCGGCGATGAAACCCGGGACGTGGACCTTATTGCTCGGGCCGCCGAGGATCTATTGGATCAACACAATGCGACGCTGCGGGAACTGGCCGCGAAGAATTATTCACGAGTCGTGTATCTGGGGAGCAACGGCTTCAAGGGACTGGCACGCGAAGCGGCATTGAAATTATTGGAGCTGACTGACGGCAAGGTCGTCGCCGCATTTGATTCACCCCTCGGGTTTCGCCACGGACCGAAGACCATCGTGACGGGGGACACGCTGCTCTTCGTGTTCATCTCCAATGATCCGTACACGCGCCGCTACGATCTCGATCTATTGCGCGAACTGCGCTCGGACGCTCAGGCGGGTCAGATTATGGCCGTCACCGCTCAAGTGCACGATGCAGTCACCCAGGGCGCGTACTTGCATGTGCGGGAGCTTGCTGATTTGGCGGATGGGTATCTTTATTTTCCGTACATCGTGTGCGCTCAGCTGTATGCATTTCACCGATCGCTGTCGTTGGGCAACAAACCCGATTTGCCGAGCAATTCCGGTACGGTAAATCGTGTGGTTCGTGGCGTGACCATCCATTCGCTGTGACCGGAGGGCTTGCGCCGTGTATCTCGGTATTGACGGAGGCGGGACTAAGACCGCGCTGGTGGTCATCGACCGCGAAGGCGCGATCAGGGCGACGCACTTAGCCCCGGGTTCCTACTACCTCACGATAGGGCTGGATGCGCTCGGCACATTACTCGCCGACGGTGTCAACGCCGTTTTGGCCAAGGCCGGTCTGCGCTCCGAGGACCTGGATTTCACGTTCGTCGGCCTTCCCGCCTACGGCGAAGATACCGCCCTGATCGGCGCGTTGAGCCGGCTTCCTGAGAAATTCCTGCCGACCGATGGCTATTTGTGCGGCAACGACATGATCTGCGGGTGGGCCGGTTCGCTGCTGTGCCGCGACGGCATCAGCATCGTTGCAGGCACGGGCTCCATTTGCTACGGCGAGCGCAATGGTGCCGTCGCCCGCAGCGGCGGCTGGGGCGAATTGTTCAGCGACGAGGGTTCGGCCTATTGGATCGCCTGCCGCGGACTGAATCTGTTCGCACGCATGAGCGACGGCAGGGCGGCTCGAGGACCCTTGTACGAGGTCGTCAGGCAAGGGTTGCATATCACCGAGGACCTGGATCTCTGTGGCCACATCTATTCGCGGCTGGGAGGCGATCGCGCGCGCATCGCGCAATTGTCCAAGTGGGTCACGCAGGCCGCGCGGGAAGGTGACGACCAAGCCATGGCCGTCGTCCGGGACGCCGCCCTGGAATTGGCGCTCATGGTCGATGCGACCCGCCGCCAGTTGGGATTCGCGACTGCAGAACCGGTCGCGGTCTCCTACTCGGGCGGTGTCTTCGATAATGTAGGCACGATGTTGTTGGAGCATTTTACCGCGTCCTTGAAGGGGCTTTGGCGCGAATTCCAGGTCCGCGAACCTGTGTTGCCGCCGGCGATCGGCGCGGCGCTGTACGCCGCGAAACGCCACGGCCGGCCCTTGTCGGACGCGGCGATCGAGCGCCTGCGCACGCAGGGCAGTGCGCTGCGACGCGCGCTCGAATCATGAAGAATGCGGCGATCCGCTGCGTGTTGGCTTGCGGCTGGGCGGTACTCGCATGCGCCCAAAGCGTTGAGTCACGTTCGTCCACGCTCGACGATTTCGCTTCGTTGGAAAAGGTCGATGTCCACGTGCACATCAACTCATCCGATTCGGCGTTGATCGATCAGGCAGCCCTCGATCACTTCCGTCTCCTCACCATCAACGTCGATTACCCCGAGTATCCGCCCCTCGTGGAGCAGCTGCGGATCGCGCAGGCGCACACGGCAAGCCACCCGGCGTTGGTGGCGTACGCAGCCTCGTTCTCCGTGCGCGGTTGGGATGAGCCGGATTGGCAGCAGCGCGTGATGAGAGAGCTCGATGCCGCGTTTGGGGCCGGTGCCGTTGCGGTGAAAGTCTGGAAGAACATCGGCATGGATTTTCGCGATGCCAAGGGCCGATTGATCATGATCGACGACCCGAAGTTCGATTCGGTGTTCGATTTCATTCGCGAGCGGCACCGAGTGCTGATCGGGCATCAAGGAGAGCCGCGCAACTGCTGGCTCGCCATTGAGGACATGAGCGTGAACAACGACAAGGAATATTTCCACGATCATCCGCAATACCACATGTTTCTACATCCGGAGCTGCCTTCCTACGAGCAGCAAATAGCGGCGCGCGATCGCATGTTGGCGCGAAACCCGCAATTAAAATTCATGGGCGCACACCTGGCTAGTCTCGAATGGAGTGTGGACGAATTGGCAGCCTTCCTCGATCGCTATCCCAACACCGTAGTCGACCTGGCCGCGCGGCTGGGGCAGGTGCAATACCAATCCAACCGAAATCGCGGCAAAGTGCGCCGATTCTTCATCCGCTATCAGGATCGTCTGCTGTATGGCAGCGATCTGACGCAGGACCCTGGGGCGAATCCGCAGGAACTGCGCCGTGAGGTGCACGCGACGTGGCTACGCGACTGGCGCTACCTGACCACCAGCCAGAGCTTTCGGGTACCCGAACTCGACGCGCCGGTGCGCGGCTTGGGTTTGCCCAAGAACGTGGTTCGGAAGATCTACAGTACCAACGCCGAGCGCTGGTTCGGCAACCCTTGGCAGGGCAGCGTGTCGAGATTGATCGGCGATGAGACACAGGAATCGAAATGAATCAGCGGCTTAAATCGTGCTTGTGCGTTTTCCTAGCGGCAGCGGCCTCGATCCACAGGAGCACTGCATTGGCGGGTGAGCAGGCACAATCGAGCGCACGCGACAGGGTGCACCTTCTGGGTTCGATACACGGAATGACCTTGTCGGTGCTCATCTACTCCGATGGGGCTTACTCCATCAGCGCTCCCGGCATTCCAGGCACCGTGGTTCGTTCCGACGTAGAGGCGGACGTAGACTCTCAAGTCCTGCGGTCCATTGCGTACCCGCGACACACCACAGTGCAATCCGAGTTTCAAAGCGAATTCGGTATGGGATCGACCTTGACGGTAACTCACAGCGGCCTTCCGGGCACACCGGAGCTCGTCTGTACCGTACGGCTGTATCGGGATCAATCGTGGGGCGAAATTGAAGTCGAGGTCCGCAATACCACGGATCGAGCAATCTCCGTCCAGTCGATCCGCAGTCTTCAGGCAACGGATGCGCCGGTCATCAATCTGAATGGGCGGGCTTCCGCCGATCGCATCCTCTCCGATAGCTATAGTGAGGACCGACCGCGGCTCGCGATTCGTGAACTAGGACATGCCCCAAACGGTATACACCGTGCCGTCGGCAGCCAGCTCATTTATAACCGCCGGAGCGGCGAAAGCCTGTTCCTGGGCGCGCTTACGTCCAATCGGCTGCTGACGATCTTTCATCTGAAAGAGCGGGCTGCCGGCGTCGACGCGGCCGTCCTCTCGTACGAAGCCGTAGCAACGGGCACGACCGAAATCATGAAAGGCGAGTCCCTGAAGGATTCGCCGGCGTCCGAACAAGTGAATTTGAGCCTTCGCCTGAATCCCGGCGAGAGCCTTCCGTCCGAACGCCTCATGTTTGCCGTGGGCACGGACTATCACGCGCAGCTAGAGCAGTACGGGCGGGCAGTAAGGCTGCTGCATAAGGCCCGGGTAAATGCCTCGACACCCATCGGGTGGTGGAGTTGGACGGCATATTACTTCGGACTCAACCAGGGAACCGCCACCACGAACGCGTACTGGCTTGCGCAGAACCTGACGCAAATGGGGTACACCTTCTTTCACATCGACGAGGGATATCAATATGCGCGCGGTGAATACACGACTGCCGACGCTAAACTTTTTCCTCTCGGCATTGGATACATGGCGGATCTCGTGCGGCACGCCGGCCTTAGGTTCGGATTATGGACCGCTCCCTTCGAGGTATCGGAGCGTGCATGGGTGTTTCAAAACCATAAGGAGTGGCTACTCCATAACGCCGCCGGCGAGCTGATTCACATCGGTTACGTCATCGAAAAGCAAGATCCTCTCTATGTGCTGGACACGACCAATCCCGGCGCCCAGAACTATTTGATGCAGACTTACAGTACGCTTTACAGCTGGGGTTTGCGCTTTGTCAAAATGGATTTCATGGATGACACCGCGGTCGAGGGATCCTACTACCGACCCAACACGACCGCCCTGGAGGCTCAACGGATCGGTCTGGAAATAATCCGCCGCGCCGTCGGCGAAGGTGTGGTGCTCGATAAGGACGGCAGCCCCATCCTGAACACCGTCGGAATCGTGGATGCGGGCCGCATCTCTCAAGATACCGGACATAGCTTCGATGCCAGCAGAGACGCCGCCTCGGGCATTGCGGCGCGCTACTATATGAATCGCAATTTTTTCATCGCCGATCCGGACGCGTTCACCGTCTCTACTCAGACAGCCGACGACCAGTCGTGGCGCGGAGGGCAGCGCCCGCTCACTCTCGATGAGGCGAAGGTCTCCATAGCACTGGCGGCGATCTCAGGGGGTATGTTCGAGATCGGAGACGATCTTCCCACCCTGGGAGAATCTCCGGAGCGATTGTCTCTGGTACAGAATGCAGACCTTATCGACATGGCCCGTCTCGGCCGTGCATCGATACCCGTCGATTTGATGACCTATGCACCAGGCGACATGCAGCCGAGCGTCTTTCTGCTCAAGGAAAGCGAGCGCCAGTCCATTCTCACGATCTTCAACTGGACGGATGGGGAGCGCAGGCGCGCCGTCAATCTCAAGAGCCTTGGTTTGAAAGCACCTGCGCAGTATCGAATAGTGGATGCGTTCAGCAATCAAGGCTGCTGCAGCAGCTCGTCAGACGCTCTCAATCTAGTCCAGAAACCTCATTCGGTCCGCATGCTCAAGCTGATCGACGATTCCGTCCCGGCTATCCAACCTCCATTCGAGATACGCTCGGCAACCAGGGCAAAGGCGGGTGAGACCCTGGCCTTCAGGGCGGCCGCCTCCTCCCCGGAGGCGCCGGTGCTCGGGTGTCACTGGGACTTCGGAGATGGAACAAACAGCGATGGCATGGAGGTCGAGCACGCCTTTACGCACTCAGGCGAATACGTCGTGCAGGCAACCGTAACGGGTCTGGATGCAACCACGAATCGCAATACCTTGACGGTCTCGATTTCCGGCGACGTTTCGACACGGTTCAAGGCGGCCGAAAAGCAGCGCCCGGAGTGACATCGAAGCTATCGCCTGCCGCGCTGAAGCTGACCGCGCAATAGTACTCAGGGCGCAGGATGCCTCCCCTAAGAGCTCTGTACATCGGTTGGGTGCTGCGAAAAGGCACATGCATTAATTTGATGGCACAAGGGGCCGAGCGAAACGACCCCAGGTAAGCCAGGGTGGCGCGCTGGGAATCCATTCATCGTAAAACTTCTTGAGCGTCTCGTCGGTGGGCAGACCAGCCTGTCGCATGGCGATTTAGGCCCTAGTTCGGAGCTCACACGATTAATCCTGAACATTGCTTTGCAGCATTCGGAACATCAAGCGTCTGCCTTGTGTCGACCCATTGACTCGAGCACACACGTACTCCAATGTTTAGGCCGCTAAGGCATTTTTTCGATCTGAAATCGAGACCAAATACTGCGAGCAGATGCGACCGGCCTACCAATCATTCTGCAGGGGCTTCTCCTTAAGTAACGCGGTTAAATGAGCATTTTGGAAGGAGGACACCGTATGAAACGGATCGCTTACTTGTTGGGTGCAGTTGTAGCGCTGACAGGCGTGGTCGTCTATAAGGCCCATCCATCTGGACACGCCGATGAAGAGGCCGCTCCGGTCTATGGAATTAAGATCCCCGTCGGATACCGCGACTGGAGGCTAATCTCCGTGGCCCACGAAGAAGGCAAACTCAACGATTTGCGGGCCATTTTGGGCAATGACATAGCGATCAAGGCCTACCGGGAAGGGAAGCTTCCGTTCCCTGACGGCACAATCATTGCCCGGCTCGCGTGGAGTTACATCCCGTCGGAGGAGAACAACAAAGTCTTTGGCGCTCCCCAATCGTTCGTGGCCGGGTCCGCCACGAACGTTCAGTTTATGGTCAAGGAGTCCACAAAATACGCCTCAACGGGTGGCTGGGGGTTCGCTCAATTTAAGGACGGTAAACCCGCAGATGAGGCGGTGCACAACACGTGCTTTGCCTGTCACGTGCCCGTCAAAGCTCGCGACTTCGTCTTCACCCATTACGCACCCTGATACCAAGAATCAAAACCTAGGACATCCTGACCTGCCCGTTTGACCTGCAGTCCGCGCGCTTGAAGAATCGCAGCGAGGGCCCGAAATCGCACTGAGGTAGGGAGCTATCGAAATGAGAACAGCAGAGCAGATAGAGGTCATGGTGCCGCTCTCCGATCGGAGCGCTCAACGTTTTCCGCGGCTTCGCGTAGAACAACTCGAGGTTGTCAAGCGCTTCGCCAACACCGAACCCAGGAGATTCTCGCCCGGAGAGGGTATTTTCCAGGTGGGCGAGCGGGGGGTTCCCGCGTGGTTTCTGCTCGAAGGGTCGGCTGAGCTTTTCGGACGCGACGGGCTGGATCAAGAGATTTCTCTGCGACACATTGAGAGCGGTCAATTTACCGGCGAGCTGCACCAGCTAACGGACCGCCCGACGCTCGCAGGCGCGCTCGCAGGCATGGACGGGTGCGTCGCGCTGCCGCTCAATGCCGAGCGATTGCGCGCGCTCATCGTGGGATCTGCGGAGCTTGGCGAACTCATCATGCGCGCCTTCATTCTGAGGCGCGTTGGTCTCTTGGAGCGAGGTGTCGGCCCGGTTTTGCTCGGCCGTGCCGGCTCCGCCGAGCTCTTGAGGCTGCAGGCGTTCTTGACCCGCAACGCCTATCCTCATTTTGTTCTCGATTGCGCCAGCGAGCGCGGACGGCAGCTCATCAGCGATATGGCGCTTCCCCCCGGCGACCTGCCGATCCTCGTCTGTGCGTGCGGCCGCGTGCTCAAGCGACCTTCGAATGAGGAAGCCGGTGTCTGGCTTGGCATTACTCCGACGCTCAACAAGGACGACCTGTACGATGTCGCCGTGATCGGTGCGGGACCCGCAGGACTCGCGACGGCGGTCTATGCCGCATCGGAGGGTCTCTCCGTGCTAGTGCTCGATGCGGAGGTGCTCGGGGGCCAGGCGGGCGCTTCCGCGCGGATCGAGAACTACTTGGGCTTCCCCACCGGAATTTCCGGTCAAGCGCTGACGGGTCGCGCGTTCACTCAGGCACAGAAATTCGGCGCTCAGGTGGCAATTCCGCTGGTAGCGACACGGATCCAGTGCGATGGAGGCAGCGACGGTGGCGGCGAAACGGTAGAGATAACCCTGTCCGAACAGGGACCAGTAAGGGCGCGTACGGTTGTCGTGGCTTCGGGCGCTCGCTACAAGCGGGCGGCAATCGTCAACATGAAACCCTTCGAGGGCGACAGTGTGCATTATTGGGCCTCGCCGGTGGAGGCCAAGCTTTGCGCCGGCGAGGAGATTGCGTTGGTGGGCGCCGGTAACTCGGCCGGCCAGGCGGCGGTATTCCTCGCGCCGCAAGTGAAACGTCTGACGATGGTCGTGAGAGGCGAGGGGCTCGAGGCGTCGATGTCGCGCTACTTGATTGACCGGATCAGGATGCTCGAGAACGTCGAGGTCCTGGTTCACTCGGAGCTGGCGGAGCTGCATGGCGAGCCGATCGGCCATCTGCGCGGCGCAACTGTACGCAACCGAAGGACACGGGAGACTTCGCAGCTCCCGGCCCGGCACGTCTTCATGTTCATCGGCGCGGAGCCGAATACGGCGTGGCTCAACGGATGCCTTGCGCTGGATGAGAAAGGCTACATCCTCACCGGCCCACGAAGCGAGAACGACACAACCGGGCCGGCGCACCTGCCGCTCCAAACGAGCCTGCCACGCGTATTCGCCATTGGCGATGTCCGGTCCGGCTCAACGAAGCGAGTGGCTTCGGCCGTCGGTGAAGGGGCGGCTGTGGTCGCGCAGATTCATTCTGTCTTCGGCGCTTCGGCCACGGCGGCGTAGGGTGGTCGACTCACCGCGAAGAACCGAGTGCCGTGTAATCGCAAGCGCCTCCACTCCAGAACGGAATACGTATAGCATGAAGGGACCGGTTCTCTTTGCTCAACCACCGAGGGACTGGATGGTGTAGGCCGACACGCCGGCCTGCATCAGCCGAATCGAGGTGCTGGTGGTAGACGTGTCCTCCATGATGGGTCATTTCGCGGCGCACGGCGTCTGTACGCGGCTTCCGTTGGTGGCTCGATGGACGGGCAAGGCGGGTTCGGCGCGCTCGTCGCATCCAAATCGCTTGACCTGAATTTCCTTGAATGCATCCTCCAGCCGGTTTACCACCTCCAGCAGTAATGGCGTCGGGATGTCGAGCGCGGGTTCGATGCGAATGGTTCGCGCTTTGGAATAGGTTCCCGCGACCAAGACGCCGCGGCGGAACAACGCCGCGGCACACGCGTAGCCGATCGCGTCGGAGGGAAATTCTAATCCGATGAGCAGTCCTTTGCCGCGGCAGCCGGACAATACGGCGGGATACCGGGCGCGCAGCGTTGACAGCTCCTTCATCAGCAGTTCGCCCTTGGCAGCGGCTTGACCGGGAAGATCCTCCTCGAGCGTTACAGTGATTGCCGCAATACCGGCGGCGCACGCGATGGGGTTGCCGCCGAACGTGGTCGAATGAATGACGGGGTTGGGAACCAGCGCCTCCCAGATCCTCGGCGTTGAAATGAACGCGGACAGCGGCATCACGCCGCCCCCAATGGCTTTGCCGAGGCACATGATATCGGGTACCACATCGGCGTGGTCGACGCCCCACATCCGGCCGGTTCGCCCCAAACCGGTTTGTATTTCATCCGCTATAAGCAGGGTGCCGTATCTATCGCACAGTTCGCGTGCTCGCGCCAAATATCCCGGCGGCGGAACCACCGCGCCGGCTTCGCCCTGAATGGGCTCGACCACGAATGCGGCGATCGGCGTGCCGACCGCCTCGGCCTTGGCAAATTCGGCCTCTAGCGCGTCGGCCTCCCCATACGGCGTGAATCTCACGTCCTGCAATCCACCCCGAAATGGCTCACGGAACGAGGCCTTGCCCATCAGCGACAACGATCCCATGGATTTTCCATGGAATCCACCCAAGGTAGACAGGAACGTATTGCGGCCGGTGTGCAGGCGCGCCAACTTGATCGCACCCTCCACGGCATCGGTGCCGTTGTTGATGAAAAAGCTACACCCCAAATCCCCCGGCGTGATGTCCGCAATCAACTTGGCGAGGGCTGCGCGCCAAGGTTCGAGCAGTTCCTGGCTGTTGAGCGCCATGCGACGCATTTGGTCGCTCACCGCCTTGACGATGCGCGGATGATTGATGCCCGCGCTGAAGATCCCGTAGCCGCCGAGGCAGTCGATGTATTCCCGGCCGAGCAAGTCCGTGACGGTAGAACCGTGTCCTGCCCATTCGAGCGCGGCAAACTGGCCCGCCTCAGTGACCGACTTACGGTAGGTGATGAAGCCTCGGTTGACATATTTCTCGTATGAATCCACGGTTTCGCCGATGAATGCATGCATTTCGGACTCGCTCATCGGCTTTCCGCCGATGAGATCGAGATAACGTCGTGATGTAGCCAGAACGGCTTGGGTCGGCAAACGCATAATTCTTGCTCCTGAGCGATCCTTCGTCGGAGGAAGGATCATGTTTCGATCGCCCGTTGCACGAAGCATCGATGAGACTGGTCTTGGCGCTTCGTTGGGGAATGGCCGCTCACACGGCCCCACTGCACGTGTTAATTCGGCGGCTTGAGCAAGATTTGTCGACCGGACACCGCGATGTCGGGGCCTTCGAGGCGAACTCCCGGAGCTTTGCGGTCGGTCGGTTGAGGAGGATCGAAATCGTCAATGAATAGCGAAAGACGAACTCTGAGGGATTCGAAAAGAATGGGGCGTGCTATGGAGATACTGGCAGCCATGATTCGTTCCTGTTTCGTCGCTAAGCAAACCCATCGCGACGCCAGATGCGCCTTAATCAATATAGGTCTTCCAGTTCAGCGCGTCAATTAAGCACTGATGCGCGAGAAATCAAATGCCTTGCCGATCGCCGCTCCTAAATGTAAACCGGCGTGGACGTTTGACCAGGATCTTGCTATTCGCAGATCCACTCCACACCCGGTAAGCATTGCCGCGACTGCGGATAGTGTGGGCTGCTTAATCAATCGGATCGATATGTTCAATAGACGCGCATATCCGGTTTGCGGCACCAGTACCTCAGGCCGGCGGTGCGTGGGTCGCGCCGGCCTCGCGCAGCGCATTTGAAATGGTCGCGAAGACGAGAGTCGCCGGAAGCAGGAAGGGCTTTTTCTCGATCGTCACCGTGAGGGTGGCGCGCTCCGCTTCGTACCTGAAGCCGAGGGTCAGGTGGCCAATCGGGGTTTCACCGGAGAGGGTGCCGCACGATCCATCCGCGCTCTTCTCGAGGCGGTAGCCGCCGCCGCTGCCGCCCGCGGCCCCGAGCCGCTCGAGCACCGCGGGCGTGACGTTGTGGAAGGCGACGGACTGCGACATGAGATCAGCTCGGTTCCGGGGGCGGATTCTCACGGAGCGGCGAACTCTCGATCCGTGGATAGCGCCGCTCGAGATAGTCGAGCATGCGGCCGATCTGGCGCAGCGAGGCGTGCACGAACTTCGGCGGGCGGGCGCCCACCCGGCGCGCGAGACGCTTGCGACCCCCGGGGGTGACCACGTCGGCGCCCGCGATCAGGAAGGGCGCGCCGATGATGCCGGGCAGGACGATCCCGAGCACACCCACGCAGATGAAGAGCCAGCCCGCCTCCGTAGGCAGGTGCTCGTCGCGATTGAGGGTCGCCATGTCCTCGCTCGCCTGCGCGCTCGTCAATTCATTCGCGGCGAGGACCGCCGGAAGGGATTCCGTCGCCTCGGCCTTGGCATTTGGATTTTCCTCTCCGTTCATGATCGAGTTTCCTCCTCAAGCCTGCATCGCCAACGTGACCGACCCGTCGGGCACTGCTCTACGGAGGCGCTCAGGGCGGCGTCGATGATTCACGCCGAGGCCCGCAGGGCCCGCGCCTCGAATCGTCGCGCCTCGGCCGGCGCGTTCGCCGCCGCGAGCGGCGCCGCATGATTCGCGCCATCCGCCGTCGCTATCTTAGGGTACTTCGATCCGTGCATCATCGGTATTCTCGCAACCGATGAGCGGGCCTCGCGGGCATCGGGGCCTTGCGCCGCTGTATTGTGACGCCGGGCGACTTCCGGCTAAGCTTTAAAATTGCACCAGGGGAGACTTGCGGATGAAGCTGCCGGCGCCCGTACGAGAATTCGCTCCGCTGCTGCTCGTTCCACTCTCGATCATCCTGCACCATACGGACGCAGTGCCTTCTCTGTGGATATTCGCGCTGGGCCTGGCGGCGATCGCAGTGCTCGCGGACTGGGTGCGGCGCGGCACCGAGCAGGTGGCCGAGCACGCGGGCGCTGCGATCGGCAGCCTGCTCACCGTGAGCTTCGGCAACGCCCCAGAGCTCGTGCTGGCGCTCTTCGTGCTCGCCCAGGCGCGTACCGAGGTCGTGCAGGCGCAAATCACGGGCTCCATCATCGGCACGACGCTCCTCTTCCTCGGCGTCTCCGTGATGGCCGGGGGCCTGCGTTATCCCAAGCAGACCTTCAGCAAGGAGCGCCTGGGGCTCCTGAGTACGCTGCTGCTGCTCGTCGCGATCGCCATTCTGTTGCCCGCGGTGTTCGACTTCACCGAGCGCGTGGTCGCGCCTCGGGCGGATCGCATGCGCCTCGAGGCGCAGCTGAGCGTGTGGGTGTCGGTGCTGCTGTTGCTGCTCTATGGCGCACACCTTATATATGTGCTCGTCACGCATCGGACCCTGTTCGCGGCGGAGCCCGGACCTGGCCGCGCTCAGTGGAGCCTCGGGCGCGGGCTCACCGTCATGTTCATCGGCACCGTGCTGATCGCGGTCGAGTCGGAACTCGTCACCGCGCGCTTTTCCGAGGTTGCCGCGACTCTCGGCCTCTCGCCCGTATTCATGGGCGTCGTGGTGCTCGCCCTTGTCGGCACGATCGCCGACCTCTTCGCCTCGGTGGCGTTCGCACGCGCGGATCGGATCGAGATCTCGATCGGACTGTGCGTGGGCTCGGCGCTGCAGATCGCTCTGGTGGTCGCCCCGGTGCTCGTGCTCGTGTCCTGGGCGATGGGTCGCCCGATGAGCCTGGTCTTCGGCAGCCCGCTCGACCTGTTCGCGATCGCGACCTCGACGTTCATCGTGCGTACGATCGCCGCCGACGGCGAGACGAACTGGTACGAGGGCTTTTTGCTCATCGGCGTATACGCGCTGTTTGCGCTCGCCTATTTCTTCGAGGGCGCGGGGTAGATTCGAGCGCGCCGCCGAACAGGGGCTGCATCGCGTGGCTGATGTCCCCGACCGTCTCGAGCGCGGCCGTCGAAGCCATGCGGCCCGGCGCCTGTTTAGTCAACAGATACCGGTGGGGATCGCAACGTCGTTTTCGATGTGACAGATGCGCGCGCTGGACGCACCGTATTCCACGTTCTGCCCGGATGCCAGGCAGTGGTATTACTGCGGGCTGGCATCAGCAGCTTGTCGACGCTGTGCCTCAAGCGTTGCTGCTGCGTCGAGCTGCTGCTTGACGCGCGTCTCAGTTCTCAACGCCTCCTTGGCCTGCTCGGCCTCTGAGGCACCGCTGGCCGCGGCCGAAACCGCAGTCTCACCGAGGCCGCAGGCGGCGAGCGTCAGACAGGCCATGCACGCAAGAATTAGCCGTTCCATCTCGTGACTCCCATTGACCAGATACCCTAGCCATTTTTACAACCAGTGGCGTTTGTGGGGAGGGCGTAGCGCTCAATTTGGCGATAGTGGCGATGCTTGACCAAGTGTCGCGATTACCGGGAGGCGAAACTTTCCTGCTGGCGCACATTCTGCGGGACAGGCGCCGGATCGTATGGTGGGATCTTGTGTCGGCAGTACGCCCGTTGCCGAACCGGAGCGGACCTTCGCGGGTGGCCGGTACACCGGACTTGCCACTGGCAGTTCGGATTTGGCGTAATCTTTCATTCAACGGAGGAATGAAAGACCATGCTCACACTCGACCCGCCGGTCCAAGTTCGACTGCTCTCGCAGATTACGCCCGGCTCATTGGTGCAGCTTGGCAGCGCGCGCGGATTCTGCGCAGTGAGCTCCCGCGACCCGAGCAAGACGCGCGTCATGATCATGTACGACGCAGCGCGAGGGTCATTTGAATCCCGCCAGACGCCTTTCGAGGTGCTCGACTTTGGGGCCGACCTGCTCATCGTTCCCAACCTCAAAAGCCTGGTCGAGAACCTTGACGCGAGCTCGGAGGCGACCACCGAGCTCATGCTCCTGGGCGACCTGCCGAAGCTTGTGTTCCACGTTGAGGCCACCGGCCCGCGCGATGTCGGGATGCGTCTGCTAGACCTAAAAACGGGCGCGGTTGAATCTCTGCCGCGGGCCAGCCGGATGAGCGCATTTCGTGAATGGACAGTCCGCCTCAACACGGTCAGTGCTGGGCTCCTGCCGTTGCTCGATGTCGGGCCGTCATTCGGCTCCGCCCTGGAGGATGCCGGACGGCTCGATCAAGTTTGAGGATTTTCGCGCGTCTTGAAAAAAGCCGACGCGGAGGGAGACCCCGGAGATTCCCGCGCCGACGATGACGACGTCGTAGCGCTCGGTCACGGCCTACCGGCCGGTGATGGCCACATTTGCCCCCGCCTAGGTATGCATGTGATGCGAGCCGGCGAGAAGCTCCCCACCGGACAGACCCGATGGCGCCGCCGGCCTAAAGTTCAGCGTGGCTGCGGCAGCCGAAGCTTAGGCCCGGTAAGGGTCCACTTTCAAATGACAACGGTCCGCGGCACGCAAAGACAAACGCTGGAGGCAGATTGCGCCAAATGATCCTCTGCTGCACAGAGCTGAAATAGGCCTGCAGGAGATGCGCGAGATGGAACCTCCTAACCTGGCCGTTCCTCATTTGTAAACGGTGGAAATACTGATATTGGGTGAAGACGCCTGTTTCGCCGAGAAGACTCCCGAGTTCACCCAGAAAGGTCCGCCTCTTCCGGTCGGGCATAAGCCCCAAGGCCAGCGAGGAGACTACCGCATCGACACGCGCGTACCCACGACCGTGTATTTCCTTTTGGAGCGTCTCTGCGCTGGCATTGATAACAACCAAGCGGGGATCGGAGATATGTGACTTTAGGTATGTCGAAAAACGGGAATTGATTTCGAAGGCAAGCAGAGTAGCGTTTAATGGAATCAAATCAAGCAATGCTTGCGTCATGGCCCCTGTACCGGGGCCAACTTCAACAACAACACGCGCTCCTTCCAGCGAAAGGGGTCCGAGCATGGCCTGAGTGAGGTATCGAGAGCTGGGAGCAACTGCACCAACGGTACGGAAGTCGGCCAGGGCCTCTATGGCAAACGTTGTCAGATCCATTTTCGTATCGCAATCCTGTGGTGTCCGGCCTCAAGGTGTTTCCCAACGATGTGGACGACGTTGCTGTGTCCCTGGTATTTCATCAGCCGCATCTTAATCGCTGATTGCATTGGTGTCACGGCCGGGGTCGGGTGCGCGTCGCAACTCCTACAAGCTCGTGGACGAGGAGCTGCATTGAGAGATGGGCGTCGCACGGTATCAAGGGCATTTTCACGTTTAGATTGAGGGCCTACGCCAAACGGCGGCGAGCCACGGTTGCTGTTCGCGGGGCAATCCGGACGGCCGATAGTAGTACTCGAGTTCCGTGAACCCCGCATTCGACAGGTAATGACGCCAAGCGGTCAGGTCATGATAAGCGCCGTACCGCTCGCCGTTCCATCCTTCGTCGTTCTTGCCACGCGGATTTGAGCTGAACAACACGCCGGCGGGTTTCAGCGCGGCATACAGCTCCCCTAGCACCCGGGGGAGCTCCTGCGACGGCACGTGAAACAACGAGGCATTCGCGAATATGCCGTCAAAGTAATTACCGGGGAGATCAAGAGCAAGGAAATCCTGCTGCCAAATTTCACACCCGCTGTCGGCGCGCGCCATGGCAGCAAAGGCGGCCGCACCCTCCAGGCCGATCGCCGTGTGGCCGAGCGCGGAAAAGGTCTTCAAGTCGCGCCCGGGTCCGCAGCCAAAATCCAGAATCGTGAAGGGTGGCTCGCCTTCTATATGCCTTAATAAGGCCGCTATGTTTTGACTGACGTCATGATCGCGCGTACCGGCTCGAAACTCTTCGGCGCGATGCTCGTAGTAGGCGAGCGTCCGGGCAGAAATCTTGCGCGCGTCTTGCAGTTCAAGCGTTTTGCGATGCGTCACAAATTTCCTGCATTGACGGCCACGCGCTGGCAGCGCGGCGCCGGAGGTCGGCTTCAGCCGACACTCACACACAGTCGAGCTGACCCTCGGCGAATAGCTCTTCGAGATTCATGAGCGCCAGCGCCTGCTGGTGACGCAACTCGATGAGTTCAATTTCTTCGTCGGTGACCCCGCGGCGTTTCGTCAACATCAACAGGGTGGATATCTCCTGGGGTTGAAGTTCCCGACGACCTTGCGCCGATACAGGCCATGCGGGTAAGGCGCGCGGTTCTGTGTGTAACGGTCGCGTTTCCATAATTAATGTCCTCAGTCCGTAAGGCCTTGACGTATGGCAGGCAGGAATTTGCCGGCCAATTGAGCTTGAATGAGTATGGACCGTATCGGGCGTGCGTGCGGCATTTGGCCAAAGGAAGTTTTGATCGTGGCGAATGGTGCATAAGACCTTGCAATCAACACGCATGACGCGATGGCTCGGTGGGGGTTCGCGTCTGGCGCGGCCCGTGGGCGCGGGCCTCGTCGGCGTAGGCGGAGAGGGTTTTGTCGGCGTCGAAGTGAAAAATCCGTATCCTGCAGTGTACCCTCAATAGATGGGATGGCTTTCGAAGGTGAGAGCGATGGGATCTGCATGTGTCCGTGGAGCCATCGCACGTCGTAACCTCACAGCACAGGAGATCCGACCATGACGATCGATTGGACTGACAAGACTGCGGTCGTGACCGGAGGCAGCTCCGGCATCGGTCAGGCATTCGCGTCAGCGCTGACGGCCTCGGGCGCCAAGGTGGGAATAGCAGGACGACACCCCGGAAGATTGCGCGAGGCGGAGGCGCGATGCGGCGCCGCCTGGTCGCTTGCCGGCAACCTGGCGCACTCGGATGACAGACAAGCGCTCGTCGCGAAGGTCTACTCGACTTGGCCGAGCCTAGATCTGCTCATCAACAATGCCGGCATTATGTTGCAGCCCAATCTGCTCGATGGAGGCGCGAGTCTGGGCAGGCTCGAGGAGGAGATCCTCACCAACTTGGTCGCGCCGATCGACCTTTCGGTCAAACTGCTGCCGCTGTTGAGGGCGAGCAGTGCCGCCGTCGTCGTCATGGTCTCCTCCGGTTACGCCCTCGCCCCGGCGGATCGGGGACCGACCTACTCGGCTAGCAAGGCCGGACTGCATTCGTTCACCAAGAGTTTTCGGCGAATCGCCGCGAGCGTAGGAGTGCATGTCCTAGAGGTGTTGCCGTCGCTGGTGGATACCCCTGCGACATCCGCGACCTCTGGAAAGAAGCTGTCGGCCGAAGACGTGGTACGCCTCACGCTCGCCGGCCTCGACAGACGCCGAGACGAGATTCTACCCGG
The DNA here is from genome assembly GCA_963837045.1 of uncultured Gammaproteobacteria bacterium. Classification (GTDB taxonomy): domain Bacteria; phylum Pseudomonadota; class Gammaproteobacteria; order Steroidobacterales; family Steroidobacteraceae; genus Bog-1198. The sequence continues at coordinate 120,602 of CAWIMA010000010.1, read as the reverse complement.
GCAGGTGCGCATGCTGCCGACGCTGCTCCGCTGGCTGCCTGCCACGGCCGAAAAAATTGTTGCGCGGAGCTGATGGGGCGCACGATATGAGGGATCGCACCAAATATGAAACGCTGGGCCCCGGCGCGCCAGGCTTCCTCTTTGAGCGCGAGGATGCGCGCGATGAGGCATCGGAGTCTTCGTAGTCATCTCTATGCGCCAGGCTTCACGAGCAATTTCCCGGATCGATGCGATCCGCCGGAAATCGGCCACCTCGGTGTCAGAACCGCCCGCCCGTTAAAATGCATTCAGCACCTTGTCTGCCGCCTCCTTGGTTGCGTCCCACGCCTTCTGCGCTGCCTTTTGAGCGGCCTCGGCAGCTGCACGCGCGGCCTCCTTACTCGATTCAGCCGCTTCTTTGGCAGAGTCCTCGGCTTTCTGCGCCGCATCCCTGGTAGCTACAGCCGCCCTTTTTGCTGCTTCTGCGGCTGTCCGCGCCGCCTCCTTGGTCTCTGCGGTCGCCTGCACGGCTGCTTCAGCAGTCTTATGTTCGGCCCGTTTCGCCGCTCTGTCGGCCTTTTGAGCCGCCCGTTCGGTCGCTTTAGCCGCTGTCTGTGACGTTTCAGTGACAGCGCGCGCAGCGCTTTGCGCAGCCAACTTGGCGGCTTCAGCTGCATTCTGCGCTGCCTCCTTGGCTTCTGCCGCCGCCTTGTGGGCACTGTCCTCGGCGCTTCGATCAGACACCGTGGCCGCTTCATTCGCCGTTGCTGCAGTATCCTGAGCCGCGTACACGCTTGCGCCGACCAACAATGCAGATAGAACCAACCAGTGTCGCAGTAGCATTGCATCTCCTCTTAAAAGGTGAGTAGCGCAGGTCTGTCTTTCAAGCGCGCGCCGCATTCTAGGTAGACACTTCTGTCGAATGCTCTTGCAGGTCGTAACCCTCTACGGCAACCCGCCCTATTGCTTGAATTTCGTCGTCATACGTTCGACGGCGTCCTTTACCTCTCCCCCGGCTTTATCCATTTGGGCCTTGAATTGCACCCATGCGGTCTCATTAGCGCCTTTCAGCTTGTAGAAGTATTCCCATGCTTCCGTTTGTTTGGCGCGCAGTACCTCGAGATTTTTTTCATACTGGGCCTTCGCGTGCCCCTCAATCTGCTCGGCTGTAGCTTTGAAGCTTTCTGTCTGCGCTTTCCACGCGTTCAACTGCTTTTCCATCAGCGCCTGATAATCTTTCCGAAGTTCCATGATCTTTACTCCTGCTGCATCGGTTTATCGTTCATCGTCGCAATCTCGGGCCGATGACCTTGAACGCGCGCGCTCAGCTTGTAGCGACTCCGTACCGGGAGCACCCAGCCAAGAACCGAATTGACGTGTAACGCGCAAGGTCAACCGCATTTGCTCGCGGCGGTCCGCAAATCCGCCTTTAGTTAGCAGTTTACTCATAGACCATTCCGAAGCTCTCGTCGGTGCGGTAACGTACAACCCGCCGGTGCTCGGACGACTATGCTTGCGTGCGTTTACATTCCTGGCGTTGGCTGCAGTCACTGGCAGCTTATTCACAGCAACAATTCCCAAAGCAGAGGCTCAGGTCAGCATCAACATCGGTATAGCTCCTTCATGCCCGTATGGTTATTTTGACGTCGCTCCTTATGGTTGTGCTCCCGCCGGCTACTACGGTCCGGAGTGGTTTATCGGCGCCGTGTTCATCGGCGCGGGCCCGTGGTTTCACGGTCCCAGCAACTTCCGTGGCAACGTAAACAACAGTTACCACGCTGATCACGGCTACAAGGGCGCAACGCCCAACCGTGGCGAGAAATCTGAGCCGTCAAAGCGTGTCGATAAAGCCACCTTCAAAGGAAATGAAGAACGGGATGGACATGGCAAGGCCGCCGACAGCAAAAACTAGTCTACATCCAGCCGACGAGAGCACCTCAATCGTGGGTTGAGATCGTTGGCTGTTGCGAAAGTGATCGGAACCGCGATGAGCGCGGCAATTCGCGGACCCGTGTGATGCAAGCCGAGGGCAGTCCACCTGCACGACTCATTTTCGATGAGGTTCAAAAGGCGCGCCCCATTCAGGGAGGGGTGGTATGCGTAGCGACCTAGTGGCGCATGAAACTCGCAATTAACGACTTGAGCTGGAACGCTCTACTGTATTGCCTTTGAGTGCGCCACCGCACCGACTACAGTGCTTGGGCCATGGGAGAGTGAATGGAGAAAGTGCCTATCCCTACGGAGAAGTTTATGAAACTGATTATTGCAGTACTGGTATCGACTTTCGTGCTCGGCGCTGTCGTTGCACAAACTCCGGAACAATCGGGAAGTCCACGTGCCTCGACAGATTCTTCGAGCTCCACAGTGGCGAGTTCAGATGCAAAACGCGATGGCGAGGCGGAGAGACACATCAAGGATCTACGCGTCTCGCTCAAGATCACTCCCGCCGAGGAGTCTCGGTGGAACGAGGTCGCGGCAACGATGCGCGAGAACGCCAAGGACCTTGATCGGGCGATCGACAAACGTGATGCAACCGTTGCGAGCGCGACGGCGATCGACAATTTGAATTCTTATGCGGATATCGCCGAGGTTCATGCGAACGGCGTAAAGAAGCTCGCCAACGCCTTTTCTGGATTGTATTCCTCGATGTCCGACGAGCAGAAAAGGGAGGCTGACGAGGTATTCAGTCATCGCGGCCATGACGGTGGAAAAGGCGCGCAGCAATAGTTCAAGCTTGTCGCGGCGATCGGCGCCGCGATATTCGTCGCATAGCGGCTCATTAAGGATCTATCATGGAAAGTCGAATTCGATCACTTTGCATTGTCGCCCTTGCGCTGATGGCAAGCTCCGCCGCCTACGCCGACGTACATGTAGTCGTCGCGGTCAACCCGTTTGGCTGGTGGGCGCCTGCTCCTCCGGTGGTTTATGAACCCCCCGCCTACTATGCTGCGCCCCCAGTGGTCTATTACGGCCGTGGCCATTGGGGCGATCATCACGACTCCCGCGGGCACCACCCTGATCACGGTGGCAGCGGACACCATGACGAAGGTGACCGTCGACACTGATTTCGAATCAGCCCGGCCTCATCCTGCGCGAGAACCGGGCGCTCGACTCAAAACAACATGTTAGTGGGTACTTTCGAATCCTCTTGCGCGCCAACCTCGCCGGGTCGGCTTTCTTACGTACAGCGGCCGACCGTGTCTCCGTGCGTCAGGTGCTCGTCGAATGCTCCCGGGAACTCCACATTCAACGTTTCTCCGGTGCCCGCCGTGCCCCCCTTCGATGCGCCTGGGTGATGACACACAAATGCAGTGTCGATCTGCAGCACCCACCCGGCGGCATCGAGGAACCCGACACCCCAACCGCCAATGGTGCGGCCGTCGTCGGAGACGGAGCCCGGCTCCCACAGGCTGATCCATTGCTCCATCGCAGTGCCCTGACCGCGCACGAAGTCGTCCAGATTGACCGTACCCATATGTCGCGTCCAGATAAAGGGTCCGGGGTTTAAACTGAGGAAGGGGTTGCCGCTGAAGCCAACCATCACGGCGCCGTCCCTTGACATCGCAAAGGGCTGGGCGGGTGCGGCGTCGCCGGGCAGCGGCTGCACGAACTGCATGGGCCCACCTCGGGCATGCCGGCGGTAGCCGTCGCCGAGCGGGAGCTGTCCATCGAACAGATCGCCGCCGATCAGTGCGCCATCGCCGCTGACCGCCGTCACTTCATCGACCGGCTCGCCGTCGGAGGTGAGCACGAGACTTGGAACGCCCGCGTTCCACACCACCCCGTACCAAATGCCCTGCAGTGGATCCTCGATCCAGCCCACCAGGGTCTCCCCGTTCGCCGATACTTGATTGATGCGCGTATTGGCGGGAGTTCCGTCGGGTTTATTGCCCGGCGACGCCAACTGGACGCTGCCCTCACGTGGGTTCCACTTCCAGCCGTGGTAGTCGGTGCAGTTGTTGTACGTGAGTCCGTACACCGAACCCTGGTTGTCGACGCCGAAATTGACAGTCGATTCGCCGTCGCAGGAGCCGGTCGGCGCCGTCGGCAGCCAGCCGTGGGAGGCGTCCCAGCGATGGGCGCCGAGCGAGGCATCCGCGTTGACGTCGAGCAGGTCGCTCGAGATGTAGGTGCCGTTGCGGGAGATCGAGGTCGTTTCTCCGGTGCTCGGCACGTTCATGGACACCAACCCGGTAGCCGCAGTCCAGCGAAACACGGGGCCGCCGCGCCCAAGATTGCCGACGGCGACTCGACCGTCACCGGAGAGGCCGCTGACGCCGGTGCCATAGCCGAGCTGATACAGGACCGGCGCTCCGGGCATATGATCGAAGCGCATGGACGCATGGGTGGTCACTCCCGCGCGCGCGGTGATCACAGAATAAGCGCAGGGGTCGTAGCCGTGATTGCGGTCATTCGAATCCCATTCCTGTTCGTCGCCGTCCGCGGCGCGATAGAACTTCTCCGCACCCGGCAGGAACCACTGCGGCGGGGTCGGAAACCCCCCGGCGACGATCGCATCGACATACAGCACGTAGCGCTGGCCGGGCATCAACCCATGAATGACGAAGCTGCCGTCGGGCCCGAGCAGCCCCTGAGTCAGCTGGCCGGTGACCGCCGAAGTTGCGCCGGCATAGGGGTTTGTGAGATTGCGCGCGATGACGTTGACGCCGGTGAGTTCAGTCTTGCCGTCGACATCGTAGACCTTGCCTTCGAGCGTTCCATAGTCGTTGGGCCATCCTCGCCCCGGATACAGGTCCGAGATTGCCGCCATCGAGTCCAGAGTGTGGATGTTGCCCTGGGCCGCGCCGGTGCCGGTTCCCGGGGTCGGATCGATGTAGGGATACATGGTTTCGACATCCGCCCGAGTGGGACCGAGCGCATAGGGCAGCGCCGCGCAGCTGTCGGGCCCGGCCGCATCGCCGTAAAACACGGCCGCTCCATTGACCTGTGTGTGCGCGAGGCCGAGCGAATGCCCAAATTCGTGCGTGGCGACGCCTTGGAATGCCGCTGCCCCGACGTCCTGGGGATCTATCGCGGCACCGTTGAGAACCGTCCAGCTCTCCGTGATGATGGTCGTGCCCTCAATCGAGTATTGCGGCGAGGACACGCCCAGTATGCCGTCGGGCGCACCAATGTAATCCTGCAGAATGCTGCCGTCGGTGTCGAAAATGACATAGATGCCGCGACCATTGGACCTGCCGATGATCAACGACACATTGGTCGCATCAATGTTTGGAAGACCTTTCTTCGAGAAATTACCCGCGACGAAGGCGCCTACGGCAGCGGTCGGGACGCTGGACCAATCTGCGTAGCCCTTGCGCACCAGGTGTGCGCCCACCGCGTTGTCGAACACCACCTTTTGCGGCGTCCCGGTGGAGTAGTCCGTGACGACGCCGAAGTTGCCCAGATCGTAATACACCGGGATCGGTTCGGTGCCGAAATGGTAGCCGGTGCGCGTGTTCGGATCGACGATCAGGGGACCGTCGGCGTATGCCGCGGGCGACAGCAGCGCGAACAGCGTCATTGCGGAGCACAGACTCAGCGCCGCAGAGCTACTCATTGCGCATGCTCCCCTGTTCGATCCAGCGGTCTTTGACGGTCTTACGCACCAGGGAAACGAATGCCTTGGTGTTCACGGGACCTTCCTTCGTGCTCATCACCCGGCGGTCCGATTCGACCAGCAACTGCGGCTCGACCATCACATGCGCAAAGAGTCCCGAGTTGTTTGCACCGTTGGTTGCTCCCGCCATGGATACCTTGAATTTCCCGTGGCTGAGACCTACGGTCGTCTGCAGGCCGGTGTATCGGGCGTGCCGGTTGAGGAACAGAATCGCTTCCTCACCCTGTGCGTAGCTGGTCCAGCCCGCCGGGGTCACCATGAGGTTTACCAGGCCGTTGCCCATGCTGCGCGGTTTGAGCAAGCCGAACTGCCGGAATGTGTACTCGGTCCCGACGTTGCCGCGAATCGCCTCGGCAACATGCAGGGTGACTTCCGTGTAGGGCAGTCCCTGATCGTCGATGCCATCCGTCACGCTCTTTACCGTGCCGCGCAGGATGAGCTCGGACTTGCCCACCAGTTCGACCAGATTGGATTCGCGCTGCTGCACGGTGGCGAATGCGTTGGCACTCGCGAGCAGCAGACAAAGACCTGCGATCCCAAATTGAATTGGGCGTCGTATCATTTTCACGTAGTCCCCCAGCCGTTTATGTGTGTTCGAACGAGCCTGCCTGTTATCCGGCAGTTGATTCACTCTCTTAAGCATACCAGAGAATGAGGTCCGGGCTGACTACTACCGCGGTTTCGGGCCGATCATCGTTGGTCAGCCTGGTCAGCCTGGTCAGCCTGGTCAGCCTGGTCGGACGCGAGGACCGGCGCCTGTCCCGGACGTCTGGTGTTGCTTTGAATGGCTGCCGGCAGCCAGGTCCGCCAGCACGTAGGCCGCTGCCACCTTGAAGCGACGCGGATTGCGGTACGATCGGGCAACCAGCATAGCACCCTCGAGCGCTCCAAGAAGCACCCGCGCACGCTCGTTCGCCGGTTCCCTGAATAGGAACGTTGACCGGGCAGAATATGGCGCTGCCCGGCATCACGAATGGCTACATTTGTTTGCCGAAGACGTAGTGGTATTCAAAACTTCGTCGGATCACGGCAGGCGGCTGATATCCGTGAGGGGCGGGCGTCTAGTCCAGCGGCAGCGGGCCTGGGCTCAATGCGCCGGCGGCGCCGCAGCAATGTCTGGTGCGCGATCCAAAAAGGCATTGATGATCGGGTTCAGCCAATCCGACCGGCCCGAAAAGGTGGCGTGATCCGTTCCAGGCAACACGCACAGCTCCGCATGGGGCAGGGCATGAAAAATCTGTACGGTATGCTCGAGCGTGATCGCGTCGCGATCGCCCGAGATCAGCAGCACCGGCTGCGTGATTTTCGCCAGCAGCGGCAGATTCAGTTCCGCCTCGGTGGGCGATGTGAGCCAAAGATGTGCCAGCTTTTCGTCGATCGTCGTCGGTTTGGGAATTTGCGACGCCCGCAGCTCCTCCAGATTTTCGGGATTCAGGCCCTCCGGGGCAATATTGACACCGCTGATGACGAGCCGTCCTACGAGCTCGGGATGGTGGACCGCGAGCATCAGCGCCAGGATTCCGCCGTCGCTGAAGCCCACGATATCCACATGTCTGAGCTTGAGCAGCTCCAGCAGCGTGGCGGTGTCCTCCATCATCGCGGTGTAGCTCAGAGGCCCGGAGACATCGGGTGTGCGTCCCTGGCCCACTTGATCTGGGGCCACTATATGATGGTGCTCCGAGAACACATCGAGCTGTCGCACGAAGGAGTGCTCGCCGGAGTCGCCGCCGCCGTGCAGCAGCACCAGCGTCGGGCCGTTGCCGCGCACGGTGTAATAGATCCTATGGCCGTGAATGGGCGCCCAGTGCCACTCTGGCGGCTGCATCACCGCGTAGGCTGTTTCGACCGAGAGACACATCAGCAATACCGCCACCCAGTGATACCCGGAAACCACCATGTGCCTAGTGTAATCCCAGAAGCGAGTTGCCAGATTGGACGGCACCCAAAAACACTGCGGAGTGTGAGCTCAAGGCTCCCTGGCAACCCAACACGGTCCGGATTGCTGGACGTCGGGGACCGGAAAATCGATTCCGATCTGGATGTCGTCAGGGCGTACGAGATCGCCGAACCATACGGACATCCGCTCCTTCTCCCGGTCAATGGTGATGTGGATCTCTTCGCTCGGCGTTGGCAGCGGGCGGCTCTCCCGCAAATCACTCCACCGGGACTCCTGACCTGGCATCCCCGAACAGTAAGGGAGAGGCGCCGTCGGTTTGACGTAAGATGCCAATGCTTGGGCCGCCAGGGAGTCCGCCAGCTCAGGGCTCGTTGCCCCATCGAAACTGATCCTCACATGACGGGAGACGCCGCCCGCATCGAGGCTCTTCTCGATTTCCTGATGCAGCACGCCCGGGCTGCACGTCCAGTTGTGCGCATCCCGGGAACAGCTCGCCATCCACCATTGAGCGACGCCATTTTCCCCGGTAACCCTGGCCGTCGTGACCCACGCAAACGCGCTATCTGACCACCGGCACCGCTCTGCCAACATGAGCTCGCGGTGCGCCGGCAGCACGCGTCGGGCAACCAGAAAGAGCCGCTCCCCATCCTCGGGAAGCAGGGAGGCATGTTCACAGTTGTGAATTCTGGCCGCCGCGTCGCGCGGCGAAACGGCGGCCACACAGAATAATGCGCAAGCGGCGATATGCGCCCCGCAACCGCTTCGGCCCCACAGCATTTGCCTTCGTTTGGCCTCGCTAATTCCCGTTCTCCAATTCAATGGGCTTGCCGCGTGGAGTGTAAGTGCCGGCGCGTGGTGGTCGTGCGCGTCCCCCCGAGATTGCGAGTATAGGCGGAGGCGCCGGCCAAGAAAATCCCGGCAGTTGACCCGTCCACGCGCGCGACAAGCAGCCCGGCCATACGGTATGGTGCGTAGGTTGTTGTCCATTGAAGCAGATTACCAACATGTGGTTTTGGCGAACCGGTATCTCCCTTGCGCTTCTCCTCTCGACGCTCGGATGCAGCCAAAATCACGGCGCATCGAGCGCCGATGCAGCGTCGGGTGCCAGAAGCGATGCGGGAGAATACGATCCCGAAAAAATTCTCAATATTTACAATTGGACCGACTACATCGCGCCCGATACGGTGCCCAATTTCGAGAGAGAGACGGGCATCAAGGTCCGCTATGACACCTTCGATAACAACGAGGTCTTGGAAACCAAACTGCTGACCGGCCGCTCGAGCTACGACATCGTCATCCCGACCGGCCCGTTCTTCGAGCGGCAGATCAAGGCCGGCATCTATCGAAAGCTCGACAAGAGGCTATTGCCCAATCTCGCCAATCTGGACCCGGACATCATGAGCCGGTTGGCGAAGTACGATCCGGGCAATCTGTATGCGGTGCCTTATTTGTGGAGCACGACCGGACTCGGATACAACGTCGACGAGGTCCGCGCCCGGCTTGGCCCGGAGGTGCCGAAGAGCTGGGCGCTGATTTTCAATCCGAACAGCGCAGCGAAGCTCAAGGACTGCGGCATCATGATGGTCGATTCGCCCCTTGACGTCGTTTTCTCGGTGCTTTTTTACCTTGGGCGCGATCCATCGCGTTTCGATCCCGGCGATATTGCCGCGGCGTCCGAGGTGTTGAGAAAGATACGGCCCTTCGTGCGCATCATCGAAACGACGGGCGCGATCACCGATCTGGCCAACGGAAGTGTATGTCTTTCCCTCGGCTGGTCCGGCGATGTCTTGATTTCTCGAGACCGCGCGAGGGAAGCGTCGAACGGGATCAATATCGCCTACTTCATCCCGCAGGAGGGGTCATTTATTTCGGTGGATATGATGGGCATTCCGGCAGACGCACCGCATCCGCGAAACGCGCAGATTTGGATGAACTACCTGATGCGACCGGATGTGATTGCAGGCATCACCAATCAAGTGAAATACCCGAATGGAAATTCTGCAGCCCTGCCGCTCATCCACGACGCCATCAAGAGCGATCCGAGCATCTACCCCGATCGTGAAACTCGCTTGAGATTGAGCACCATACCCGCGGTACCGGCCGATTATACGCGGCTGGTCAATCGAGAGTGGACGCGGTTCCGCACGGGCTACTGAGCGTCGGCCCAACACCGAGCACCTGTGGCGTGCCCGCGCCCGCGTTTATGACGCGAATGCAGGCATCAAAGGATCGGTATGTCAGGCGCACGCAGCGAAATTTTCCGGCAGGACCTGTTTCATGGCAAGACAGCGCTCGGCCGCTTCGGCGAAAGGTCGGATATCGCCGATCTCGCGGTGTTCCTGTGCAGCGATGCGCCCGCAAACATCAGCGGCGCCCTCATGGTCTCGGACGGGGCAAGCAGCGCGGGCCGCAACTGGTAGCGGGCCCGGACATTTATTACCCTATGTGCGTCAGTAATCTCGCATAGGAGCTACCAATGATCATGCGTTCGCCTCGATTCACGCGGGCCGGCTTGGCGGCAGCGCTCGTATTGACCGTGCTCGGTTCGTCCCTTGCGGCCGGCGATTCGCCGAACTCGCCGTTTTCGGGTCTCGAACTCGTCGCTTCGAAGAATGTCGGCGCCCTGTACCGCCGTCCCGATGCGGATTTGTCCGCCTATGACAAGATAATGATCGGCGATCCCGCGGTCGAGTTCAGCAAGAACTGGAACCCGCGCAACTACGGCACCTTTGGCCTCTCGGCGGCGCAGCTGACGAAGATCCGCACGGATCTGGCGGCCATGGCAAAGAGCACCTTCTCGCAGGTCCTGAGCGGCGGCGGATATCAAATTGTCACTGAGGCGGGCGACGGCGTGATGCAGATAACACCGAACGTCGTCAACGTCTACATCAACGCCCCGCAGGTCCCGACGGCCGGGCGATCAAAAACCTACACTATGGATGCGGGGTCGGCGACGCTCCTGCTGCAGATCAATGACGCCGTAACGGGCACATTGCTCGCGGTCGTCATCGACCAACGGCGAAGCGGGACTTCAACCATGGAGTGGGCCACGTCGGTTTCCAATCGAGCGGCGGCGAGCGCCATGCTCAAGGCGTGGGCCGAACAATTGAAGCGCGAGTTGGACGCGGCGCGCGCCAAGTAAGCCATCGCGCCTCACCGAGTATCTGACCGCCCTTGATCGATGAGTCGGTCTGTACGCGCTTTTGCGTATTCCATCGCCTGCTTTCGTAGTGCATGCTTCCACCGTAGTTTCGGCAAAGGAGCAGATCATGAGCACCGTGGGCCGGGCACGAATCGACCAGTGGTATCAGCGCCGGGATAAGGGTGAGGCATTTCTCGTAACCGGATATGACGATAAGTCGCGGACCATCGAAATCCAGACTTTCGATGGCGACCTTGACGAGATCGATGAAGAAGTTTGGGGCAATCTGCCGCTCGAGTTCGCGGAGCCGCCTGAAAACTGGACCGGACCCGTCGACGATGTGGAGGTCGATGATCTCGGTTATACGGAAACCGACATGGCAGAGGCAGACTGGGCTGCGCCGCTGCAGCCGCTGGCGCCGGCGGCCGAGGCGTGGGAGGACGCGACGAATGAAACCGAGCGCGACGCGGAAGGCGAGGGTGCGCCCGAGGAAGAGCTTACGCTCGATAATCCGGGCGCCAGAAATCTCTTGGCCTGAGGCGGAATGAACTACCTGGAGCAGCTGGTCCGGGAGTGGTACGAGTACAGGGGCTACTTCGTCCGCCGCGATCTTTGGGTCGGTCTCGAGCCGTCGGACGGCAGCTACGAATGCGAGCTCGATATCGTCGCGTTCCATCCGACTCACCGGCACGTGGTGCACATCGAAACGAGCTGCGACCTGCGCAATTTGCAGGACAACGAGCGACATTTTCAGGCCAAATTTGATGCCGGAAAAAAATATCTCCACCGGATCTTCGGCATCGCGGATCATCTGCACATCGAACAGAATGCCTTGATCCTCGAAAGCGAGGAGACGCAGATGCCCACCATCGGGGGCGGCAAAGTCCTCCTGCTGCGGGACTTTTTTGGCAAGATCCTCCAGGAGCTGTCCAGTACCGATGTCTCGGCCGCCATGGTTCCGGAACAATGGCCGCTCATCCTGACCCTCCAGCTCGCACAGGGGCACGGCCGTCATAAGCGCTTGTCATGACATTGCACAACGAAGATGTCGGTGCAGCGTTCGACGAGATGGCGGATCTGCTCGCCATTCAGGGTGAAAACGCCTTTCGCATCCGCGCCTATCGACGTGCTGCTCAGGTCGTGCGCAGCCTTCCACGCGAGCTTGCCGAAATGAACGGGGCGACAGCATTCGATGCGCTGCCGGGAATCGGCGCGGACCTCGCCGAAAAGATTACGGAACTGCTCGCGACCGGGAACATGCGCAACCTCGAGAAGCTACGCAAGCAAGTGCCCAAGGGCCTGCGTGAGCTGCTTGCTCTGCCGGGCCTCGGACCGGTACGGGTGCGGGCCCTGTATACGGGCCTCAATGTGCGGGGAATCGAAGACTTGCGATGCGCGCTGACGGACGGACGGCTGAGCTCGCTGCGCGGATTCGGAGCGAAGATTCGGGCGCGCTTGCTCCAGGCGGCCGCCGAAAATCACAGCGGACCCCGCCGGGTGCCGTTCTCGGTTGCAACTCAGTATGCACGCCCGCTGAAGGCGTATCTGGAATCGCTTCCAGGCGTCACGCGCGTCGAGATCGCAGGCAGCTATCGGCGCGGCCGGGATACGGTGGGAGATCTCGATGTCCTCGTGTGCGCGCGCGACGGGTCGACGCCGATCGAGGCTCTGAATCGTTACGATGAAATGCGGGCGCTGACCGCCTCGGGAACGACAAAGGCATCGGGGGTGCTGCGGAATGGGCTGCAGGTGGATGTCCGTGTGCTGGCCCCGGAGAGTTTTGGGGCGGGGCTGCACTACTTCACCGGCAGCCGTGACCACGCCATTCGCATCCGCCGATTGGCGCAGGAGAAGGGCTGGAAGCTGAGCGAGTACGGACTGTTCCGCGGCAACGTGCGTCTGGCCGGAGCCACCGAGCAAGAGCTGTACTCCGCGCTCGGCCTTTCGTGGATCCCACCGGAGCTGCGCGAGGATCGCGGCGAGATCGAGGCGGCGATGCGCCATGCGCTGCCCCGGCTCGTCGAACGCGCCGATCTGCAGGGAGACCTTCATGTCCATACCATCGCCTCGGACGGCAGGGACTCGATCGAGCAGATGGCCGCCGCCGCGCAGAGCGCCGGCTTGCGCTACATTGCGGTGACGGATCATTCGAAATATCTCGGGATCACGCACGGTCTGGACGCCGAGAGGCTCGCATGCCAGATGGACGACATCGACAAGTTCAATCAGACGCCAACCGGTCTGACGATCCTCAAAGGAGCCGAAGTCGACATCCTGGAGGATGGCAGCCTTGCATTGGCGGATAGCGTGCTGGGGCGGCTCGATCTCGTGGTGATCGCCGTGCACAGCCAGTTCGGCCTCTCCAAGGCGAAGCAAACCCGGCGAATTCTGCGTGCGCTCGACAGACCGCACGTATCGATTCTAGCGCATCCGTTCGGCCGCCTGCTCGGCGACGGCCGCCCGCCCTATGAGCTCGACTTCGAGCGCGTGCTCACGGCGGTGCGCGAACGGCCATGCTATCTGGAGATCAACGCGCAGCCCCAGCGTCTCGATCTGGACGATATTCACGCCAAGGCCGCCCGCGACGCCGGCGCGCTGCTCAGCATTGCAAGCGATGCGCATTCCGCGGATCAACTTGGCTTTCTCGAGGATGGCGTCCGCCAGGCGCGGCGCGGGTGGGTGAGGAAGCAGGATGTACTCAATGCAAGGCCCCTGCACAGGCTGCGCGCCCTGCTTCGCAACACGATGCGTTGAGCGCAGCTTTACGTCAGTTTGAGTCCCCACCTCAAGCCTTTGTTTTCTCTCGAGTAGCGTAAGGGCAATTGCGTCGAGGGCTGATTGCGTCGAGGGCCGGGATGGGTATTTCGTCGTATTTCCCCGCAATGCATTTTCGCGTAGGGTGCTCACATGCATCCCCTAACGGCGATTGTGGCGGTTGGCATGATTTTTATTGGCGCGCAAGCCCTTGCCGGCGCCCCCAAGAGTCACGCGGCGTTGAACAGGCGTCAGCTGGTGGATTGCATGACCAAGAGAATGGCTTCCGATAAAGCCATCTCGTATAACGAAGCGGCGAAGTTGTGCAAGGCTCAAATGAAGGCGCAAAACGACCGCGTGGCGATGAGCAGCCCGACGACGCAGGCGCACGCTCATTAGCCGACCTCGATGCGGCGCGCGCCGCTCATTAGCGTACGCGGGGCGTTGAGTTGAGGAATCGCCAACTGTGAGGCACGTTGCCGCATTGCTATTGAGTCCGGTTCTGGCGAACGCAGGAGTGGTCTACGAGGTCGCCGTCCGGGCCGTCGATCAAACGAACATGGCGCCTGTTTCGCCGGCCGCGCCGGCGTCGACGCCGGTCGTAAAGGAGTATTTCGTCGAGGGCGGGAAGGTTCGAGTCGGCGGCGCTCACGCCAAGACAGTCTTCGTCTTCAAGGATCAAACGATATACGTCATCGACAATCCTGCTCGTACCGTTCGTGTTCTGAGGCGAGTGACCTTGCGCCAGGTTGCCGCCCACTATGCGGATGTGGTGAAGCAGCTGGAAGCGGCGGCTGTGAGCGCACCGCCGGAGGAGCGTGCGGAGGCGCAGCGCAAGGCCGCCGATATGAGAGAAATCAGCGATCGCATGCGGCAGCCCGTGGCCCATGAGTATCGCATGACGGTCCGGTCGGAGTCGGTTGACGGATACGCCTGCCGGATCTGGGAGGAGCGCGAGAAGGACGCCAAGCGATTGGAACTTTGTGTGGCGCCGGTGTCCGCATTACCCGGCGGCGCCGAGATCTATGATGGAATGAAGACCCTCAGTCAGTTCCGGCAGGGCTCCATGGCCGCACTCGGCGTCGATTTTGGTCTTGCGGAGTGGTGGCCGGAATTTGCCAGCCTCGGCGGAGTGCCGCTGCTGGTTCGTGAATTCAAGTTCGACAGCCTGATTTCCGAAGTCACGTTGACCGGGATGCGCCAAGGTGTACCAAGCGCATCGCGTCTGGACATTCCCGATGGCTATCAGGTCGAGGACGGCCCTGATTACGTTCAATGGTTCATGCGCTGAAGGCGCGCTCAGTCGAACGGAACGACGGGCGCGAGATTTGCGCGGGATACCCATCCCATCCGGCCCTCCCGCGTCTGAATGAGCACAAAACCCTCGTGCTCCGCCGTCATCTTCACGGTCTCGGCCTCCGGCAGCACAAACAGCGGATCTCCCATGGGTGCCGGCGATACGCGAACGGCAGCCTCGGTCGTGATCACGACCGCTTCGTGCAAACGCGGCCAGAGCGCCACGCCGTTGGCGACGGTCAATCCGAGCAGCGCGACGCCGGCGATCGAGGCGGCGCGACGCATGAATCGATGTCGCTGATACAGCTGCCCGGCGAGCAGGCTGATGCCTAGGGCCGTCAAGCCCCCTACACCGGCCCACGCAAGCAATGTGGGGCCGGCGGCCGTGGCCGCGCGAGCCAGGCCGCTTCGCGATTCAGAAGGCAATCGCAATGGCTCGCGAACGAAGCGTAGGTTGGCCTCGATGTCCGGGTCATTTGGCGCGAGCAGGCCTGCGCGCTCATAGTTGAGAACGGCCATACCCGGCTTTCCGGCGCGGGCGTAGGCGTTGGCCAGGTTGTACAGGCCGGCGGCGGAATAGCCTGCCTGCGCGGATTGCGCACGCGCCTGGCATCCGCACAGCGCCAGGATGATCAACGCGGCCAGTTGCGCGCGGCCGCTCACGAGGTCTTCTCGCCCATCATCCGGCGGCGCACGATTTGCGTCCATCGCGCGAAATCGACGGTCGCGGGTGCATGACCGGAGTAATTGGTTTCATCCGCGAGAGCCAGCAGCTGCCGGATGTCGTCACCGTCACTGCCGCTGCCCGTCGTGCGCTGCAGCGCGGAGCGCGCCGCATTGAAGAATTGCAGGGTATCGCCGGCGCGGGCCGCCTCTTCGAGTTGCGCGACGACGCGATTGGCCGCTCTTGTTGAACGGCGATTGCGCCGTGAGGCCTCATCGATGGGGTCCGATGCGCGGCGGCGCAGCCGCAGCCACCCGCCGGCGAATGCCAGCGTCAGCAGGGATGGGATGGACAGAAACCGCGGCTGCAAGTAAAGCGGCACCAGGGAGCGGGCGAGGCCTTGGGGTGCGGCGTGATCGGGGCGCAATCCGCTCGGCGATCGAGTCGCGACCTGGGGGGCCGTGAGCGTACTGTCCGCCAGGGACGGGGAGATCGTCACGCGGTGCGGCGAACTGCGGGCCGTTTCATAGCGGCGAGTGGTGGGGTCGAAATAGCTGAGAGCCAGCCCCGGAAGAGTTTGCGCGCCGGGTTTCGACGCGACGATCGGTTGCTCGAAGATTTTCTCACCCTTGTACCCGATCGAATCGCTCGATTTGAACGAGGACTTCGGCGGGTAGGTTTTCCACTGTTCGACATGCTCGAGCATGGGACTATCGACGCGATCGAAATTGCCGGAGCCGGTCACGTGCAGACGCAGCGTGAGCGGATCGCCCGCGGCTGCGGTGGCGGACGACAGATCGCTCGAGATATTGAAGGTGCCGACGGCGCCGCTGAAGTCCGGGGGTCGGCCCTCCGCGGGCAGCATGACGACCGTCAATTCGACCGGAGGGCTCGCGACCTTGACGTCCTTTTGCACGGTCACACCAAAGAAATGCTGCATGAACGGATCACCCAGCTGATCTTCGAGCATCGCTTCTCGCTGCGGGGCGGTTCTGATTCTCACGGTGAGCGGTGACTCGACGATGAGCGAATAAGTGCCTGGTTTGACCGCCGCCAGTACGCTGTGCCAGGTCAGCAAAGTGAACGGTTTGCCCTCGATGGTCTTTTCATCGCGCTCGGGCTGGCGCGAAAGGTTGTTGAGAGTGAAGTCGCTGCCCGCGAGCGTGGGCAGCCCGTTGAGCGAGGTGACGAAGCCGGCCCGCATACCTACCTCGATCGAGATCGGCACGCTTTCACCGACGTATACCTCCCGTTTGGGCACGGTCAAGCGGACAAAAGCGGAGCCGTCCGGCGTCATGAGAATGCCGTTGGCCGCCGATCCGCCCGCGATGAGGGGCGGCCTGGCCGAGGCAGATGCAATGCCGTTGTTCGGATTGACGCGCAGCACCAGAGGCTGCGACTTCGGCGTGATCCCTGGAATGGTGAACGTGCCGGCAAGCTGCGGGGTGACCCGCACCACCATCGTCGTCGTCGCAAGCGTCGCCCCGTGGATGATCTCGATCCGGCGCGATCGGTCAATGACGCGAAATTCCAGTCCAGAAACCGTCGGAAGCGTGAGCGGTTCCATGCCGGCGCCCAAAGTCGTGATCGTGAGCTGCGCCGACTCTCCTACGGTGATTTGCGCCGGCGCGATCGTCGCGCTCACCAGGGGCGCCTCGGCAAAGGCTGGAGCCGCGATCAGAGACGCGCTGAGCACGGCGATGAGTTCGATCCAGCGGATTCGGTTCGTCCCCATGTCACCAATTCTTGTAGGGCTTTTCCGGCGGCTCGTCGTCGCGGCGGGCAAGGGGTACCCCGAGGGAATGCCGTTCGTCTCCCTTGGCCGAATCGAGAAGTTCGCGCGCTTCCTCGCGGCTCATCTGACCGGGCAGATGCTGGCTGTCCGTGGAGCGCGCATCGTCGTCCGTGCGCTCACTCGGGCCGCCGCCGGGCTGGCTCTTGCGCAGGGGCTCGCCGGCCGCGGGGGCGGGCGGGGGTTGACCGGAGCTGCCCTTAGGCGGCGGCGAAGGTTGCTCGCCCGGTCCGTCTTTCGGCTGATGTTGCCCCTGGTTCGGCTGCTGATTCTGATTTTGCTGGAGCGCTTCGATCTTGCGCTTCACCAGATCGCGATTGTACTTGCTGTCGGCATCGTCGGCGCGCAGCTGCAGCGCCGTCTCGTAGGCCTTCACGGCCGCTGTCCACTGTTGCAGGGTTTCCTGTGGATTCGTCCGTTCGGTCTTCTGTCCCGTGCGATACAGCGCGTTGCCCAAGTTGTAGTAAGCGTCCTCTTGGTTGGCCAAGCGCTTCGGATCGCTCGATGGCGCGTGGCTGATCGATTGTTGGAACGCCTGTGCTGCCTGCGGAAACTGGCCGGCCCGGTATGCGGCGGCGCCGCTGTTGAATTGCAGTACCGGCTTTTTGGGGTCGCGTTGCGCGGCGGCCGCATAGGCTTGTTCTGCTGCGATGAAATCACCTTTTTTATAGGCATCCTCCGCGTTCACGGTCGCTGCGCGGGCCGAATTTGCAGGCGGATGCATGAGCAGCATCATCAGGCTCGCCATGGCCATGACGCCGCGCGCTGCCGGTTGGCGCGCGCCGGCCCGTCGGCGCGTGCCGATCAACAGGCTGGCCAGCAGCAGCCCCAGGGCGGCCGACAGGGGCCACTGATAGCGCTCGATGTATATTTTGCGCTGCCGATAGGCGAGATCGTGCTTCGCCACGGAGCCGAACACCGTCCTGAAAATCGTTTCCATGCCTTCGCCCTGCGCGCCGAGCGGAACATAGATTGCCCCGGTAGCGGCGGCGATGGCCTTCAGTGAAGACTCGTCCAGCCGCGACTTCACGAATGCTCCGCTATCGTCCTTGACGAATCCGCCGCCCTGATCTGGCGGGATCGGAATGAGGTCGCCGGCCGCGGTCCCCACTCCCACGGTGTAGATTTTGAGCCCATCCTGCCGTGCCGCCGCCTGCGCCGCAGCCAACGCGCTGCCCTCTAGGTCCTCGCCGTCCGTCACCAAAATCAGTATTTTATCGCTGCCCGGGCGGCGGTGCAGCGCCGCCTGCGCCTCCTGAATGGCGCGCGAGATGTTGGTGCCGCCGCGCGCAATCGTGTTGGTGTCGATCGCGCTCAGCGACTCGTGAAACGCGCCGTAGTCGAGCGTGATGGGGCACACCAGAAAAGCGCGGCCCGCAAACCCGACGATGCCCGCCGCGTCGCCGCCCTGCAGGCGGCTCGCAAAGTCGTCGATCGCGAGCTTCGCCCGCGTCAGCCGATCCGGCTTCACATCGGGTGTCGACATGCTGCGCGACGTGTCAATTGCGAACACGATTTCGTTTCCGCGCCGGCTGATCTGCTCCCAGCGATACCCCACGAGCGGACCCGCGAGCGCCAAGAACAGGCTGGCCACGGCTGCCAGATATAGGCCGCGCTGCGCGCGGCGCCGCGCGACGGAGATCGAGCGCGTCAATTGACGCCGCAGGTGCGACGAGACGAACCGCGCAAGCGCCGCGTGCTGGCGGGCATCGTGGCGGCGCCACATCAAGACCAGCGCCAGGCAAGCGAGGAGTCCGGCCTGCAGCCACCCGGGGTTGCTGAATCTCACGGCAATCTCCGCAAACGAGTGTGCTGCAGCAGCGAGCCCAATGCGAGAATGGCCAGCGCCGGAATCAGCGCCCAGGGATACAGTTCTTCGATGTGCTCGAATTTCTGCACCGTTTGCGCGGTTTTCTCGAAGCGATTGATCTGCTCGTAGATCTTCTGCAATGAGTCGGTGTCGGTCGCCCGGTAGAATCGGCCGCCCGTCTCGTCGGCTATCGCCTGGAGGGTTTTCTCATCCACATCCACCTCGGCCATGATCAAATGCATTCGCCCGGCTTCGTCTTTGACCGGAATCGGCGCCTTGCCGCGTGCGCCGACGCCGATGGTGTAGATCTTCACCCCCATGGACTTGGCCGCTTCCGCCGCGGCCAGGGGCGCGATCTTGCCGGTGTTGTTCACGCCGTCCGTGAGCAATATGACCACCTTCGATTTCGCGGCGGTCATGCGCAGGCGGTTGACGCTGGCCGCGATCGCCGAACCGATCGCCGTGCCGTCGTCGACGGATCCTATGCTGAGACGCTCGAGATTTTGCTGCAGCCAGTCATGATCGAGCGTGATCGGACTGACCAAGAACGGGGCACCGGCGAATGCAATGAGACCGATGCGATCGTCGGGCCGCTCCTCGATGAATTTCGAGACCACGGATTTGACCACTTCGATGCGATTGATCCGATGCCGGTCAATGGTGAAATCGAGCGCCTGCATCGAGCCGGAGACATCGAGCCCCAGCACGATGTCGATGCCGTTGACGGTCACCTCCGTGCGGCTGTGGGTGCGTTGCGGTCGGGCGAGCCCGACGATCATCAGGACGCCGGCGACGATCGGCAGCAGCCATACCCAACCTGCGATCCGACTGCGGCTGCTGCGGGCGACATCCCGCACGAGGCCGACGTCGGAATATTCGACGGCGGCGATGGGTCCGCGCCGCCCGCGCCAGAGCATCACCAGCGGCAGCAGCGTCAGCAGCCAAAACCACTCAGGTTGAAGGAAGCGGATCATGCGTCTTGTCGGCCGTTGCGCGCACGAACTCGCACGCACTGTGGTGGAGGGATTCCATGTTCTGAAAGGTGAGCGACATGCCCGCGAATTTGACCAGATCGCATTGATGGAGAAACTCCGAAAGCAGCCCGCGATGGCGGGTGAGCGCTGCGTTGGGGGATTCGAGCAGATCGTGCAGAAACTCCTCCGTGGTTCGATGGGTGGCGGTGAGTTTGAATCCCTCCTCGATGTAGCCGCGAACGACGTCGGAGACCGCGATGCAGAACTCACCGGCACTCGCGGGCTGCATCAGCGCTCGGATGCCCTCGAGCCGCTGCAGAGCAGCCTCGAACGGCAACAAGACGCGTGGGCGCCGCCGGCGGCATCGCCAGCGCCAGACGCCATACGCCCCCAGTGCGAGCGCGGCTCCCCCCGCGGCCAGCGCCGGAAGCAGCCAGGGGACGGAAAATTGAGGTCCGCGGATGTCGCGGATGTCTTGCTGCGGCGTGCTGTTTGCCTCCGCGGCGCCTGGGGACGGCTGGGCGGCGCCAAGGGCACCGGCTACCGCGCCGGCCGCGAGCAGGACGCGCATTCCGGAGGCCATGCCGCTCATGCGCGCCTGCGCTCTCGGGCCTTGAAGAATCGCTGCAGGGCGGGCAGGTAGGGCGAAGCCGTCTGCAGCTGCAGGGTGTCGACGCCTTCCGAGCGAAAGTCGCTCACCAAGCAGCGGCCTCTTTCCAATGCCTTTTCCTTGAATCGCCCGCGCACGGCGGCGCTTGCGGTATCGAGTTCGACGACTTCCCCGGTTTCCGCATCCTCCAGCGCCAGAATGCCGACGTTGGGAAGCTCCTTCTCGTGCGGGTCCTCGACGTGGACGGCGATGAGATCGTGACGTCTATTGGTCTGACGCATCGCCCGACGCAGCGCCGCCCGAGCGGCGATCTGGTCTCCGGAGGATTCGAAATCGGAAATCAGAAACACGACCGCGCGCCGGTGCAGGACATGATTGACGACATCGAGCGCCTTGACGCTGTCCGTGCCGATGCCCTCCGGCGCATGGTAGAGAATATCCCTCACGGCGCGCAGCACGTGGCGCCGGCCCTTTTTTGGCGGCAGATAGCGCTCGACCCGGTCGGTGTAGAGCAGCAGACCGACCTTGTCGCTGTTGCGGATGGCGGAAAAGGCCAGCACGCTGGCGAGCTCCGCCGCGAGATCGCGCTTGCTCAATGCGGCGGATCCGAAATTTCCGGAGGCGCTGATGTCCACCAGCAAAAAAATTGTGAGCTCCCGCTCCTCGGTAAATTTCTTCACGAAAGGCCGGCCGGCCCGCGCCGTGACATTCCAATCGATGGTTCGCACCTCGTCGCCGGGGACGTATTCTCGTACTTCCTCGAAGTTCATTCCCCGGCCCTTGAACACCGAATGGTACGCGCCGGCGAGGCTGTCGTTGACCATGCGGCGCGTGCGGATCTCCAATCGCCGCATGCCGCTCAGGATGGCCCTGTTCGACCGGTTGGAATCGGCTGGTTTCTTCAAGGCACGGGCAGAGTGTTCAAGATTTTTTCTATCACATTCTCGGGGGTGATGTTCTCTGCCTCCGCCTCGTATGTCACGGACACGCGATGACGCAGCACGTCGAGTGCGATCGATTTGACGTCCTGCGGAACGACGAAGTGCCGGCCCTTCAAGAACGCCATGGCGCGCGCCGCCAGCGTCAAGGCGATCGTCGCGCGGGGCGAGGCCCCGTTTTGGATGTAGCCGTTCAAGTCCAAGGACGCGGCGAGGGGCGGGCGCGTTGCGTGCACCAGGTCCACGATGTAGTCGCGAATCTTCTCGTCCACGTAAAGCGTGCCGATTACATGCCGTGCCTCGATGATCTGCGCGGCGCTGACCACGGGGCGCGCAACGAGCATCGGTTCGGTGGTCGCCATCGCATCCAAAATGGCGCGCTCTTCGGCGCGGCTTGGATAATTGACGATGACCTTCATCATGAACCGATCGATCTGCGCTTCGGGAAGCGGGTACGTCCCTTCCTGTTCGAGGGGGTTCTGGGTTGCAAGAACGAGGAACGGATTGGGCAGCGCGTAGGTTTCGTCGCCGATCGTCACCTGCCGCTCCTGCATCGCTTCCAGCAGCGCGCTTTGCACCTTCGCCGGCGCTCGATTGATCTCGTCCGCGAGGATGAGGTTGCTGAAAATCGGCCCGTGTTTGGTGCGAAACTCGCCGTCCTGCGGGTTGTAGATCATCGTGCCGACGATGTCGGCCGGCAGCATGTCGGGCGTGAATTGCAGTCGCTTGAAGCGCACGGCGACGCAGCTGGCCAAGGTCTTCAACGCGAGCGTTTTGGCCAGGCCGGGCACGCCCTCCAGCAGAACGTGGCCGTTGGTGAGCAGGGCGATCAGCAGCGTGTCGAGAAGGTGTGTCTGACCGACGATGACGCGGCCTATCTCCTGCTGCAGCGGCCGGATCCAGGCCGAGCTTTCCACGACCGCCTCGCGCGCGGCCCGCATGCCGGGGTCCAGTTCAACCGGCATGGGACGCCCCTCCTGATACCTTTGATTCATTCCCCTGGATCCTTTACCGGATGACGCCGTGCATTTTAGCAACGGCCGTCGATGACGAAGTGGTTGATGGCGCGACCGGAGCGGGCCGGTCAGGCTTGGAACTCGGCGGGGGGCCTCGGGTTCCGCGTTTCGCCCTAAGGCGCTCGCGGTGGCCCGATCATTGGCACGTGAACGGGCTTCGCCATGTCATAGAATACCACCACTCCCTGGCTTGGTGGCCCTATTCGAGGCGAAACCCGCCGGCAATGAGCCCGTGGATTCCGTTCCAGCAGATCTGCACTCCGATGCACAGCAGGATGAATGCGGACAGGCGCACCACCACGCTGGTGCCGGTCGAGCCCAATTTGCGCAGTATGTGATCGGCGTAGCGGTAGCACAGGTATACGCCCAGAGCGACCAGCAGGATGCCGAGCGCATGTGCGAGGGCCGTGAGCAACAGCGACCGGAACCCCGCGGGCGGGTTCGCCCCGAGAGTGAGGGCGACGGAGATTGATCCGGGTCCGACGGTCAGCGGCATGGTCATCGGGTAGAAGGCCCGCCGGCTCAGGTCGTCGGGCGTTGCCGCCGGCGTGCCGTTGCGTTCGACGGCGGGCGGCGTATCGGGACTGTTCAGCAGCGACCACCCGATCATGCAGACCACGATGCCGCCGGCGACCTGCACTGCGGGAATCGACAGGCCGAAGAAGTCGAGCACGTAGGCGCCGATCAGCGTCGAGGCGATGAGCAGCAGAAAGCTGTTGATCGCCACCGACTTCGCCATCCGGCTGCGTTCCGCCGGGGTGAGGTTGACAGTCATGGCCAGATAGATGGGCGCACCGCCCAGCGGATCGACGATCGGCAGCAAGGCGCCCACCGCAAGCATCACGACTGAGCCGAAATGGACCAGGGCATTGAAAATCGATGCGGGAGTCATAGCGGCCGCGATATCTTAATCGCTCCGATCGCCGGCGGCATCATCGACGGCTGCAAACCGCACCGCCGATGACCGCGCTGCCGGGTGCGGCGGCAGCCGATGCCGTAAACTGCGCTGCATGGTCAAATTGCTTTCGCGCCTGCCCATGTGGGCGCTGTACGGATTTTCCGGATTTCTCTATTTTCTCGCGTATTACATCGTGCGCCACCGCCGGCACGTGATCCGCGGGCAGCTGGCACAGGTGTTTCCGGATATGCCCGAAGGCGAGCGGACGCGGATCCACAAGCAGTTTCTCAAGAATTTCTGCGACGTCCTGGTGGAGGTGCTGAAGTCGGCGACGCTGCGCCCTGAGGAGATGAGCGCGCGCGTCCGCATCCTCAATTTGCCCGTGGCGCGCGCCTGCCTGGATTCGGGCCAGTCGATCATGCTCGTGACCTCGCACCTGTGCAATTGGGAGTGGCTGCTGCAGGGGATCGTGCTGCAGCTGGGCTATCCGGTGGATGCGGCGTACAAGCCCCTGCATGATGCGTGGGCGGAACGGCTGATGCTCGAGGTGCGCTCGCGCTTCGGCGCGCGGCTGATTCCGGCCAAGGAGCTGCTGGCGGATTTTCTGCGGCGACGGGCGATAGTGCGCGCGGTGGCGATGAACGCGGATCAGGCGCCGGTGTCGACGGACAAGCGCCACTGGACGAAATTTCTGGGCCAGGACACCGCCTTTTACATCGGCGCGGAGCAGATCGCCCGCGCGACCCGGCTGCCCATGTTCTATCTGGTGATGCGCCGGGTGAGGCGGGGATATTACGAAGTGGAGATCCAGCCGCTGTGGGACGGACGCGAGGCGCTGCCGCCGAACGCCATCACCGAGCGCTACGCGCGCGCCTGCGAGGCCGATGTGCTTAAGGATCCTGCCGATTGGCTCTGGTCATACCGCCGCTGGCGGTTGAAGAAGCCGCTGTACGGGGCCGACTGAGCGGGGCCAAACGGGGCCAAACGGGGCCGGCCGGGCGCTACGCAGCCGGCCGGTTCAATTTTGCCTGCAGGTGCTTCGCCAGGTCCGCGATCGTTGGGTGATCGAACAGCTCGGTCAGATCGATGAGCCCCGGGAAATCGCGATCGATGTTCTCGTGGATCTCGATGAGCTTCAAGGAGCTTGCGCCGATCTCGAACAAATTGTCGTTCACTTCGATGCGCTTGCCCGGCAGCGCGGTCTCGCAGATCGTCTGCAGCTGCGCTTCGAGCGCGGAGCCGGTGACGTGGGGCCCGTGGTGCGCCTCGCGCAGCGCCTCGAGCGCGGCCAAGTCCGCATCGAATTCGCCCTCGAGGTGCGCCTGCTCCAACAGATGCCGCTGCACCTTGCCGCTGGTGGTCTTCGGAATGCGTTTGACCGGGATCACCTGCGCCACCTCGAGCCCGGTGTGTTCGTTGATCAGCCGGGTCACCGCGGCGGAGGTGGGCAGGAATTCCTCCAGGCTGCCGCGATGGAGCACGAATACGACGAGCTGCTCGCCTTGCGAGCCGGGTTTGGCGACGCCGGCGGCCACCACCTTGTTCAGATCGAGGCCCGGTGCGCGCTGCGCGATGTTCTCCAAATCGTACGGATAGTAGTTCTGCCCGTTGACGAAGATGATCTCCTTGCTGCGTCCGGTGATGTACAGCGAGCCCTCGTGCTTGACTCCGACGTCGCCGGTGTCGACCCAGCCGTCGGCGCTGATCGCGAGCGCGGTCGCCTCGGGATCGCCGAAATAGCCGCGCGTGACGCTCGGCCCGCGGATCAGAATGTGCCCGACTTGTCCGTCGGGAACCGCCGCGCGCTGATCGTCGGCGATGCGCAGCTCCGTGTTCGGGACCACCTTGCCCACGCACATCAGCTCGATGGCGTCGCGCGCATCGGCCGGGTTCACGTCGATCACCGACCCGATGCCGAGCCTGTGCCGGTTGGCGCGTATCCAGCGGTAGTCTGCATCGGGCTCCGGAAAGGTGACCGCGAGGCAGGCTTCCGCCAGGCCATACACCGGATACATGGCGCTGTGTTTGAGTCGGGTGTAGGCGAGCGCCTGCATGAACTCGTTGCACAGCTGCACCGAGATCGGTTCGGCGCCATTATAGATCGAGCGGATGCACGACAGATCGACGTTCTCCAGCCGACGCTCGCCGAGGACTTTGAGGAAGTGGCGGTAGCCGAAATTCGGCGAGCAGGTGAGCGTGACGCGCTTCTTGGACGCCAGTTGCAGCCAAAGCAGCGGCCGCCGTACGAACAGGTCCGTCGGCATCAGATTGACGTGGGCGCGGGCGGTGAATTGCACCAGGTAGAATCCGATCAGGCCCATGTCGTGGGTGAGCGGCATCCAGCTCAAGGTCACGTCCTGATCGTTGTATTTGCCGACGGCCGTGGAGCCGTCGATATTGGCGATCAGATTGCCGTGCGTCAGCATCACCCCTTTGGGCTCGCTGGTCGACCCGGAGGAGAATTGGATGAATGCCAGATCCTCCGGCTGCGGGCGGTGCAGCTTGCCCGGCCGAGAAATGTCGGTGATCGATTCCACCAGGAACGAGCGCGCCTTGAGCTCTGCGAACAGCGCGGTCTCCCCGACTTGGGCGGCCAGGCCGGCCAGGCGCTCCAAGCTCTTCGCATCCGTGTACAGGAGAGGGTTGCCGAGCTTGCGCGCCACGCGCAGCAGCTTGTGCCGGTGCTCGTCGCTGATGCCGACCGCGAGCGGGACCGGCACGATGCCCCCGCACACCGCGGCCCAGAAGCCGTCGAGAAACTGCTCGTTGTTGCTCAGGAATATGATCATCTTGTCGCCGCGCTGCGCACCCTTCGCCTGGAGGTGGTGCAGAATCCCCACGGCGCGCGAATAAATGTCGCCGTAGAGCACGCGGCGCTCGGCATTTTCGCCTTCGACGTAGGTGACCGCTCGATCGACGCCGCGGTTGTTTTCGAGAATGTCCAGCAAGGTCGTGTGCGTCATCGTTCCTCTACCATCATCATGAGATTGGAGCGCGGCCGCAGATTGATCTGCGCCTCGAGTTCAATGGGATCGCTGCCGGCGCGCGTCAAGCGAAAGCGGCGCATCATGCGGTTCACGTGGACCAGCATTTCGAACATGGCCATGTTCTCCCCGATGCAGTGCCGGGGACCGACGGCAAATGGTATATAGGCGAAGCGGTGCCGTTCCTTGGCGTCCACTCCGGCAAAGCGCTCCGGCCGAAATTCCTCCGGCTCGCTCCAGAAGGCCGGGTGCCGATGCAGCGTGTAGGGGCTGATGAACACATCGGTGCGCGGGGCGACGGCGAAGCCGCCAAGTTCGTCGGCCTCGATCGTGCGCCGCGTGAACAGCCATCCCGGCGGATACAGCCGCAGCGACTCCTGCAGCACCTGGTGGGTGAATGCGAGCGACTCTGCGGCGTCGAGACCCAGGGTGTCGCCGGTGGTGCGGTCCGCTTCGGCCTCGAGCCGCGCGGCGGTCTCGGGGTGCTGGCCGATGAGGTACCAGCTCCAGGTGAGCGCCGCGGCGGTGGTCTCGTGGCCGGCGACGATCAGGGTGAGCACCTCGTCGATCAGCTCCTTGTCGCTCATCGCGGTGTGATTGTCGCGGTCGCGCGCGGCCATGAGCATGCTCAGGAAATCGACGTGCTGTACGGCTTCGCGGCGCCGCCGCTCGATCAGTTCGGCCACCAGTTTGCCGAGCGAGCGGAAGCGAAACGCGAACTTCAGGTCCCGGTTCTGTTCCTTGGCGACGACCTCGAACGGATTGGCGCCCAATTGCCGCTCCAGGCGCTCCAGATCGCCGTCGAATATCGAGCGCAGCACGATTTCGAGGGTGAGTTCGCTCACATCGTCGGTGAGGTTGACGGGCTCGCCGCGCGCCGCCTGCGCGGCCCATCGCAGGGCGAATTTTTCGTTTACTTCGTGAATCAAGCCGCTGAACCGGTCGATGACGCGCCGGTGAAAACATGGCTGCATCATGCGCCGCTGGCGCCGCCAGAACTCCCCCTCGCTGGTCATGATGCCGTTGCCGAGCAGGAGCTTGACCTGGCCCATGCCTTCGCCCTTGGTGTAATTTCGATGATTCGACAGCAGCACATGCTTGATGTCGTCCGGGTGATTGATGACATAGTTGTACACGCCGCGCGCAGGAGCGAACACGCGATACACGTCGCCGAAGCGCGCGAAGTACTCGCGCAGCTTCGCCAGCGATTCGTCGCTCCCGCCGAGGTCGAAGCCCGCGGCAGGCCCGGGCGGAAGGGCCGTGGTCTGCATCCGGGCATTGTATCGCAGTGGCCCCCGCGCACGGGCTAAAGCCTTGCGCCGCGCGCCGGCCTTCCCGAGAATGAGTCCCGTGCAGAAAAAACCCGACGGCGGCCTTCGCAACACCCTCTACGAACAACAAACGCGCTCGGCCCGGCGCTTGACCCGCGGGCGTTTGCTTCTCTACAAGATGATCGTGCCCTTAGGGATCGCGCTGGTGCGCGCGGTGTGGGGCTGGTGCCGAGTGGTGCGCGTGACCGGCGCCGAACACATCATCGCGGCGCTCGAGCGGGCGCCGTCCTTCATCCCGGTTTACTGGCACCAGCATCAGGTCTTTTGCGTCAAGCAGCTGCTCGAGCTGCGCAGTGCGGGCGTGAAATTGGGATTCCTGATCAGCCCCTCGGTCGATGGCGAACTCGGCGCCATGATCGTGCGCCGGCTCGGCGCCGAGGCGATCCGCGGCTCCTCGAGCTATACCGGCGCGCGCGCCTTGCGCGACTATTATCAGGCGCTCGTGCAGCAGGGTATCTCCCCGTCCATCACGCCGGACGGTCCGCGCGGACCGCCGTGGAAGTTCAAGCCGGGTGCGATCCTGCTCTCGCAATTGTCGCAGCGGCCCATCATTCCCATGGCGTTCGCCGCTTCGCGCGCCTGGAAGATCAAATGGGATCGATTCGTGATCCCCTTGCCGGGGGCGCGAATCGCGATCGTGGTCGGCGCGCCGGTTCTGGTCGGCAAAGGGCTGGGCGCCGATGGGCTCGAGCGGCTGCAGGCGCAGATGGAGCAAACCCTTAAAGACCTGTTCGGGCAGGCCAGAGCTCTGCTTGAAGGGGAGTCCCCTATCAAGCCCTAAGAATACAACCGGTTAGCTTGTAATCCTTACAACTTGTGCGAAAATCCGGGTGTATATGTGACAGTGGCCGGACCTTGAGAAACTGTGTGACACATTCGCATTTCGGCGGCCATCGGATGGCAAACTATTGATCTACAACCGCATTCACGATCCGGGGACCCTCCAAGTCGCATGGCGATAGCACCCCCTCTCGACCCTCGGCATCCCGACCTCAGCGCGTCGGATGTCCTATCGCCGCAAGCCTGGCCGCGGCGGGGTGCTCGTCCCGCCGTAGGCCTCGACGTCACCTGCACCAAAATTGCGGTCGATTTTCAATCCATGACGGCAGCGACCGCCATCGACTGCATCTTGGCGAATCTCGAATTGCTGCGCGAGGCGACGCGCACCGACACGGCGTTTCACCTCACCCTCGACAGTGAGGCGGCGCTCATCGCCGAGGTGCAGGTGGCGCGCGGCATGCTCGCGACCGGCAACCCGGAGCAGCTGCGCGGTCAGAGCCTGGACGCCCTGCCGTGGCTGCGATCGCGGCTCGCGCCGCTGCGCGTGTCCGAGCTGCGCGACACCGCCCATCCGCGGCCGGACCAGGCGGAGGACGCGGCGCTGTGGGCAGATCTCGGAGTGGGCTCGGTGTTGATGATCGGCTACGCCATCGAGGGGCGCCCGGCGGGGGTGCTCGGAATCGCGGGCGCGAGGCCGCGCGACAATTGGGAGGTGCAGCTGCATTTGCTGATGAAGCTCGTGGGCAGCAGCCTGTCGACCGGACTCGAGCGCATCGAGATCCAGGCGCATCTGCGCGATTTGGAGGAGCGCAACGAGCTCGCGCTGTACAGCGCCAACGACGGCCTGTGGGATTTCGACACGCTCGACAATCGCGTATACCTGTCGCCGCGCTGGAAGGCGATGCTGGGCTACGATGAGTCGGATGTGGGGAAGGCGCCGGATTGGCGCACCCTGGTGCATTCGGACGACATGTCGCGCGTGCAGGCCGCCATCCGCGATCACGTGGCGGGAAAGACCCCGATCTTCGAAAGCCTGCACCGCATGCGCCATGCCACGGGCGAATGGCGCTGGGTGATCAGCCGCGCCAAGGCGAAGGTCGACGACAAGGGGCGCTTGCTGCGCCTGGTCGGCGTCGAGCTCGACATCACCGAACGCAAGCTGTACGAAGAGGCGCTGTTTCGCGAGAAAGAGAGCGCGCAAATCACCCTGCAAAGCATCGGCGACGGGGTCATCACCACCGACGCCAAGGGCGTCATCGACTATCTGAACCCGGTGGCCGAAGCGCTCACGGGCTGGCGCCTCGAGGACAGCCAGGGGCGGGCGATCGAGGAGATCTTTCGCGCCTTTCACGAGGAGACCTGCGAACCGCTGGAGAACCCTCTTGCCGTGGCCATCCGCCGCACCCGCTCGATCAAGTCGGTGCGCCCGATGCTGCTCATCCGCCGCGACGGCAATGAAATCTACGTCGAGAGCACCGCCTCGCCGATTCGCGACGGCAGCGGCGCCGTGTCGGGCGGCGTGCTGGTATTTCACGACGTGAGCGAGGCGCGCGAGCTGAATCGGCGCCTCTCGTACCATGCGAGCCACGACGTGCTCACGGGCCTCGTGAACCGCCGCGAATTCGAAAATCGGATGGAGCGGGCGCTCAAGAGCGCCAAGGCGCGCGAGACCTCCTATGCGCTGTGCTGCCTGGATCTTGATCAATTCAAGATCGTGAACGACACCTGCGGCCACAGCGCCGGCGACGCCCTGCTCGGGCAGGTGGGCGCGCTGCTGAAGTCGAAGGTGCGCTGGCGCGACACGCTCGCGCGTCTGGGCGGCGATGAGTTCGGAATTTTGCTCGAAAGCTGCTCGCTCGACGAGGCCATGCGCACGGCCGAAGCGCTGCGCGAGGCGGTGCGCAATTTCAAGTTCACCTGGGAAGAGCGCACCTTCCGCCTGGGCGCGAGCATCGGCGTGGTGCCGATCTCCGCCGACAACCAGGATGTGGCCTCGGTGCTGAGCGCCGCCGACAGCGCCTGCCAGGCGGCCAAGGAGGCGGGGCGCAACCGCGTGCACAGCTTCGAGGAGAACGACATCGACCTGATGCGCCGGCGGCGCGAAATGCAGTGGGCCGCACGCATCAACAACGCACTCGAGGAAGGCCGCTTCGAGCTGTTCCGGCAGAGCATCCTGCCGCTGCAGCAGGCCGAGACCGGCTTGCACTACGAACTGCTGCTGCGCATGCGCGACGAGGCGGGCAAGATCGTCGCGCCGTACGACTTCATCACCGCGGCCGAGCGCTACGGCATCACTCCCCAAATCGATCGCTGGGTCATCGAAAACGCCTTCCGGTGGCTGGTCTCGGAAGCCGACGAGCGCGAGAAGCTCTCGATGTGCTCGATCAACCTGTCCGGGCAGAGCCTGGGCGACGACAAATTCCTGCCCTACGTGATCGACCAGTTCCATCGCAGCGGCCTGGACGCCACCAAAATCTGCTTTGAAATCACCGAGACCGCGGCGATCGCGAGCTTTTCGCAGGCGAATCGCTTCATTCAGGCGCTGAAGGAGCTCGGCTGCAAATTCGCGCTCGACGACTTCGGCACCGGCCTGTCCTCGTTCGGCTACTTGAAGCACTTCCCGGTCGATTTCCTGAAGATCGACGGCAGCTTCGTCAAGGAAATCCTGCACGATCCGATCGATCGCGAGATGGTGCGCTCGATCAACGAGATCGGCCATCTCACCGGCAAACAGACGATCGCCGAGTTCGCCGAAAACCTCGAGATCATAGAGATGCTGCGCAGCCTGGGCGTCGACTATGCGCAGGGCTACGGCGTGTCCCAGCCGCAGCGCGTGCTTAAGGCCGCGAACAGCGCCTGAGCGCTCGCGCGCCGGCGCCCTTAGCCGCGCACCCGGTCTATCGACTCGACCAGCGGGTAAAACGAGCTCAGAAGCGGCAGGGACAACCTGCATTGCTGCGCCATCCTCACCGCGTGGCCCAGGGTTTCCTCGATCTCCAGCGGCCGCCCGGCCGTAAGATCGTGAAGCGAGGACATGCGGTGCTCGGGCGCACTCGCCTGGAGCGCGAGACCGACGCGGCGTATCGCCGCCACCGCCTCCGATTCCGAATCCCGGCAGATGCTCGCGACCGGCAGGACCGATTGGTCGGACAGCTGCACGCGCCGCGCATCCGCGAGCAGCCCCACTTCACGCACGAGACGCGCCATCACCAGCGCCGATCCCGGATCGGCCGCATATTTCCACGTGGGCGCGCGCGTGGTGACCGACAGCACCATCATGGCCGCCCAGGCGGCGAACTTGGACCACTCGAGGTTTTCGATATCCGCGACCGCGGTCGAGCGAACGCCCGCCGCGTCGATCGTGCGCGCGATCTCAAGCGCGCGCGGGCTCAAGCCGCCATCGAGCTCGCCAACATAGATATTGGCATTGCGTGTGAACAGGACTTCGCCGGACGGCAGCAACTCGCCGCTGGTGTCGGCCAATGATCCGAGCACCTTGTCCCGGCCGAACGCACTGCTCAGCAGCGCATTTTTCATCAATCCGTTCTGGATCGAGAACGCCGTTCCGATCGCTGCGCCGCGCAGCGGTGCCAGTGCGGCTTCAGTCGCGTAAGTCTTGGTGGCCACAATCAGCACATCGGCCGATCGCAGCCCGGAAGGCTCCGTCAATGCGCGAACCGGCTGCGAAAATGCCGCCAAACCGGTGATTTGCAATCCGCGCCGCTCGATCTGCTGCGCGCGGTGCGGGCGCGCCAGCATCACCACCACATGGCCCGCGCGGGCCAAATGGGCGCCGATGATCGAGCCGATCGCGCCCGACCCGACGATCGCAAAATTCACGCTGGCCATGATCCGGCATTATATCGCGGGGGCGGGCGGCCACTCGAAGCGCATCGACAAATCGACCGCGCGCACATGCTTGGTGATGCTGCCGACCGACACGTAGTCGACGCCGGTTTGCGCGATGGCGCGAATCGTCTCCTCGGTCACGCCGCCGGACGCCTCGAGCTTGAGTGGCCGCGCCGCGCCGCGGTTGAGGGCCACCGCCTCGGCCATGGCGGGAAGCGCGAAGTCATCGAGCATGGCGATGTCGGCGCCGGCGAGGATCGCCTGGCGCAGTTCATCGAGGTTCTCCACCTCGACCTCCACCGGCACCTTCGCACCGGTCGACCTGGCCGCGGCCACCGCCTGCGCAATGGATCCCGCCGCCACGATGTGGTTTTCCTTGATCAGGATTCCGTCGAACAGCCCGATGCGATGATTGTGGCCGCCGCCGACCCGCACCGCGTACTTTTGCGCGGAGCGCAGTCCCGGAATGGTCTTGCGGGTGTCGAGCAGCCGGCAGGCCGTACCCGCGAGGCGCTCGGCGTAGGCGTGGGCGGCGGTCGCGGTCCCCGACAGCAGCTGCAGAAAATTGAGCGCGGTGCGCTCACCGGTCAGCAGCGCGCGGGCGGGTCCTGCCAGGGTGAGCAGCACCTGGTTCGCCTCCACGGCGGCGCCTTCGGCCACCCGCCAGTCGATGCGTACCTTGGGATCGATGCGCGCAAAAGTGGCATCCACATAAGGCGCGCCGCACACGATCGCGCGCTCGCGCGTGATGACCGTCGCGCGCGCGCCGGCGCCGGCGGGGATCAGCGCGGCGGTCAAATCGCCGCTGCCGATATCCTCCTTAAGGGCCTGCGCCACTTGCTGCGGCAGGTCGCCGGGAACCGGTACCGGTGTCGAATGTCTCTGCATCGGCGGTTATCGTACAATAGACGGATCTATCAGAGGGTCGACCATGAATGCTATCGAACGGATCAAGAGCCAGCTATCCGCCGCTCCAGTGGTGTTGTACATGAAGGGCACCCCCGATTTTCCGCAATGCGGCTTTTCGGCACAAACCGTGGGCGCGCTGCGCGCCTGTAAGGCGCGGTTTGCGCACGTCAATATCTTCGAGGACCCGGAAGTGCGTGAAACGCTGAAAACCTACTCCAACTGGCCCACTTTCCCGCAGCTCTACGTCAACGGCGAGCTGATCGGCGGGTGCGACATCACGCTCGAGATGTACAAGAGCGGCGAACTGCAGCAGCTGCTGGCGGAAGCCGGCGCGGTGACCGCGGGCTAGGAGCCTGTCTGAGTATTCCGCGTGAGCCGCGTTGGCCGGGCGAGGGAGCGGATGCTAGGCGCGCGGCGCAGGCCGTGGTAAGCGCCACGGTCAAGCCGCGCAACACCGCAGACGCCCCTCACCCGGCCAACCCTTCGGGACCGGGCAGATTTCGTCTCATGCATCGTTGTCGCCTCCTTATTGGGTCTTGACCCAACCGCGCGTCGGCTCCGCCTCGCCTGAGACGAAATCAGCCTTAGGTAAGGCCACGGGGAATACTCAGACAGGCTCCTAGATTCTCGCGCGCTCGCTCAAGGTTCCTCGGGGGCTTCGCGCTCGATCTCGGGGTCGACCTCGAGCGGGCCCATGGCCGCCAACCGGCGGCGGCTCGCCTCGAAGACGCCCTGAAACTGATTGCACACGGTGCAGAACAGGTCCGCCGTGCGCTCGGCGTCATAGGACGCGGAATGCGCCGAGGAGGTGTCCCATTCGAGGCCGGCCGCGAGCGTCGCGCGCATCAGCACGGTTTGTCCAAACGCGACGCCGCCCAGCGTGGCGGTATCGAAGCTCGAAAACGGATGGAACGGGTTGCGCTTGATCTGGGTGCGCGCGACCGCGGCGTTCAAGAAATTCAAATCGAAGAACGCATTGTGGCCCACCAGCACGGCGCGCGTGCAGTCGGCGGCGCGCACCGCAGTGCGCACTTCGCGGAAGATGCGGTGCAGCGCATCGTCCTCCGGGATCGCCGGCCGCAGCGGATGATGGGGGTCGATGCCGGTCACGGCGAGCGAGGCGGGTTCCAGGTTCGACCCCGGAAATGGCGTGACGTGGTAGCGATATGTTTCGCCGCGGGTCAGCGTGCCGTCGCTGCGCATCTCGATGAGCACGGCGGCGATCTCCAGCAGCGCGTCCGTTTGCGGGTTGAAGCCGCCGGTTTCGACGTCGATCACCACCGGTAGAAAGCCGCGAAAGCGCGTGGCGAACGTGATGGGCGGCAGCTGCATCATGCCCTTGCCGCCGGGGCGAGCCGCCAGGCGATCCGTTCGCCGGCGCGGTAGGGCACCACGGTGCCGCTGCCGAAATCATAAGAATCCGGGGGCATCCAGGGCTCCTTGATCAAGGTGATGGTGTCGGTGTGACGCGGCAAGCCATAGAAGTCCGCGCCGAAATGGCTGGCGAAGGACTGCAGGCGATCCAGGCGGCCGGCCAGCTCGAACGCCTCTGCGTACAGCTCGATCGCCGCGTGCGCGGTGAACATGCCGGCGCAGCCGCAGGCGTTCTCCTTGGCTGCACGCTCGTGCGGCGCGCTGTCGGTGCCGAGAAAGAAGCGCGGATTGCCGCTGGTCGCCGCCGCGAGCAGCGCCTCACGATCCTGCTCCCGCTTGAGAATGGGCAGGCAGTAAAAATGCGGCTTGATGCCGCCTGCAAAAATCGCATTTCGATTGTGCAGCAGGTGCTGGGGCGTGATGGTCGCCGCCACCCCCGCCCGTGCGCTCGCGACGAATTCGGCCGCGCGCGCCGTGGTGATGTGCTCGAACACCACCTTGAGCCGGGCAAAACGCTCGAGGAGCGGGGCGAGCACATCGTCGATGAAGACCGTCTCGCGGTCGAAGACATCGACGTCGGCGCGTGCCGTTTCCCCGTGCACCAGCAGCGGAATGCCGAGCTCCTCCATGCGTCCGAGCACCGCATAGGTCTTGCGGATCTCAGTGACGCCCGAGTCCGAATGGGTGGTCGCGCCCGCGGGGTAGAGCTTGACGCCGTGCACCGCCCCGGATTGCGCCGCTCGATCGATCTCCGCGGCGGCGGTGCCGTCCGTCAAATACAGCGTCATCAGCGGTGTGAAGCGGCTGTGCGCCGGCAGCGCCGACAGAATGCGCTCGCGATAGGCCAGTGCCAGCGCGACCGAGGCGACCGGCGGCTTGAGGTTCGGCATCACGATGGCGCGGCCGAATCGCGCGGCGGTGAATTTTGCCACGGACGCGAGCGCCGCGCCGTCGCGCAAGTGCACGTGCCAGTCGTCTGGCCGCTGTATCGTCAAGCTGTTCATTGGCCTGCGGGCCGGGGCGGCCATCCGCGGCGCAGCAGATCGAGCGTATAGCGCACGCCGAAGCCGGTGATTTCGGTCGCGATATGCCCCAGCCCGCCATGCCGCGAACCGGCGGCGAGGTCCAGGTGCAGCCACGGAATGGTCGCGGGTACGAACCGATTGAGGAAGCGTGCCGCCAAAATGTGATCGCCTTTCGAGTCCGGGGCGCATTGCAGCACATCGGCGACCGCGCTCTCCAGA
Organism: uncultured Gammaproteobacteria bacterium; assembly: GCA_963837045.1. GTDB lineage: Bacteria > Pseudomonadota > Gammaproteobacteria > Steroidobacterales > Steroidobacteraceae > Bog-1198. The sequence goes on along the minus strand of CAWIMA010000010.1, from coordinate 84,741 downwards.
TCGGTGTCGTAATCGCTGTCCATGGGAAAGCACCAGACGCGTTCGCCGCTACTGACGCCGGCCGCTTCGATCAGGCCGCGGGCCTCGGGCCGATTGGTGAATGCGCCGCTGTAGCGCTCGGTGAGCGCGTACACGCAGGCGCCGGTCAGCGTCGCATAATCGATCAACGCGCGCGGCTTGTTGCGCGCCGCCAGACTGAGCGCATCCGCCAGCACCATGCGCCCTTCGGCATCGGTGTGGATCACTTGAATGGTCGTTCCGTTGTGGGCGCGAACCACGTCCTGCGGCTTATAGGCGAGCGGGCCGGTGCGATTTTCGGTAATGGCGAGCCAGCAGTCCACCGCCAGCGGCGAGCGCAGCGAGTGCAGCGCATACAGCACGCCGACCGCAACCGCGCTGCCCTCCATATCGGTGTGCATGTCGAGCATGCTTTTGTGAGTCTTCAAATTGGTGCCGCCGGTGTCGAAGCACACCCCTTTGCCGACGAGACTCACCGCCGGCGCCGCTGCACCGCGCGGCCGGTAGGCGAGCTGCACGATACCCGCATCGCGTGTGGCGTTGCCGCGCGACACGGCGAGAAACGCGCCCGCTCCGAGGCGCCGCAGCTGCGCCTCGCCGTAGAACTTGTACGTCAGGCGCAGCTGCCGCGCGAAATCCTGCAGCCAGCGGCGGTAGCCCCCGGCGTTCAGGGTATTCGGCGGCAGGGCGGTGAGCCAGCGCGCGATGTTGTTGCCGGCGGCGGTCGCGAGGGTGAGCTTGAGGTCGGCCGGCGTGTCCGGCGCCGCAATATCGATGCGCGCGAGCGCGCGCCGCGGCTTCGGCTTGCTCTTGAATGTGGCCAGCCGGAACGCCGCAGCCTCGATCGCCGCGACGCTCGCAAGCAGCGCCGCATCGGCCGCGGCCGCGGCGCACCCCTGCTGCCAGAGCAGCAGCGACTGAGGTTCGCATTCCAACGCGGTACGCGCCAGTTTGCCGGCCGTTTGCAGCCGTTCGAAAGCGCTCGCCTCGCGCGGCAAACAGGCGACGATCAGCAGCGTTTCGGCGCGAGCTCCCACCCGCAGATGGAAGCTGTCGCCCTCCTTGCGGATCCGCGGGCCGAACACTGCGCGCAGCACGCTGCCGTGGGGCAGCGCCGCCCAATCACCGGCGCTGGGCTTCAGCGGCAGGAGGACGAGGGCTGCCGGGTAGCGAGCGAGCTTCGACGCCGAGACGCGCACGGCGATGCGCCGTACCGGAATCAGCAGTGAATTGAGGGGCAAGCGAGTCGGCATATCATTGAGCCGCAAGCGGATCGCGGACGTGGCGCGCCCGTGACGTGACGCGCCGCAGGCATCGTGCGGGCTGTTCCCTTTGCTTGACCGTGAAAAACCAAACCCCGAAGATACAGCAGCTAATACGTATGGCAGTTCGCCCAGGGGCGCGGTAACGTGCGTGCCATCTTAACAGGACATGTGGGCGGGTGCATGTGCACGCCTCTCTTTGCAAGGTTCTCTCTATGACGCAACGCTCGCCGTTTGAGGACATTGACCCCACCGAAACGCAGGAGTGGCTCGAGTCGATCGACTCGGTCATGCGGGCCCAAGGGCCGCAGCGCGCGCATTTTCTGCTCGAAAAGCTGGTGGACTTCACCCGCCGGTCGGGCGCCTATTTGCCGTTCAAGCCGAATACCGCCTACCTGAACACGATCTCGAAGGCACAGGAGGCGGACTACCCGGGCGATCGCTCGCTGGAGCGGCGCAACGAGGCGTACATCCGTTGGAACGCGCTCGCCATGGTGGTACAGGCCAATCGCACGAATTCCGAGTACGGCGGCCATATCGCCTCCTACGCGTCGGCCGCGACGCTGTATGAAGTCGGCTTCAATCACTTTTGGCGCGCGCACTGCGACGCGCACCCCGGGGACATGATTTTCATGCAGGGGCATTCGAGCCCGGGCATTTACGCCCGCGCCTATCTGGAAGGTCGGCTCGATGAATCGCATCTGCTGCGCTTCCGGCAGGAGGTCGGCGGCGGCGGACTGTCGTCGTATCCGCACCCCTGGCTCATGCCCGAATTCTGGCAATTTCCGACGGTGTCGATGGGGTTGGGCCCGATGATGGCGATCTTTCAAGCGCGATTCGTGCGCTATCTGGAGCATCGCGGCATCGTGCCGGCCTCGGACCGCAAGGTGTGGGCGTTCCTGGGCGACGGCGAGATGGACGAGCCCGAGTCGATGGGTGCCCTGACCATGCCCGTGCGCGAGCAGCTCGACAACCTGATTTTCGTCATCAATTGCAACCTGCAGCGCCTGGATGGACCGGTGCGCGGCAACGGCAAGATCATTCAAGAGCTCGAGGCCGCCTTTTTGGGCGCCGGCTGGAACGTCATTAAGGTCCTGTGGGGATCGCGCTGGGACCCGCTGCTGGAGCGCGACCAAAAGGGGCTCCTCAAGCGCTTGATGGAGGAGTGCGTCGACGGCGAATATCAGAATTTCAAGTCCAAGGGCGGCGCATATACGCGCGAACATTTCTTCGGCAAGTATCCCGAGCTGAAGGAGATGGTCGCCAATATGTCCGATGATGAGATCTGGCACCTGAACCGCGGCGGCCACGATCCGCAGAAGGTCTACGCCGCGTATGCGTCCGCCGTCGCGAACAAGGGCGCGCCCACCGTGATCCTGGCGAAGACGGTCAAGGGCTTCGGCCTCGGCAAGGCGGCCGAGGGCCTGAATGTCGCGCATCAGCAGAAAAAACTCGGCGACGAGGATCTCAAAGAGGTGCGCGACCGATTCAACATCCAGATCACCGATGACGAAATCCGCGGCCTGTCCTTCCGCAAACCGACGCCCGAAAGCGAAGAGATGAAATACCTGCAGGAGCGGCGCGCAGCTCTCGGTGGCTATCTGCCGGCGCGCAGCGCATCGGCCCCGCCGCTGGTGGTGCCGCCGCTCGAAGCGTTCAACGCACTCCTCGAGGGCACGGTCGACCGCGAGATTTCCACCACCATGGCGCTGGTGCGCATACTGACCACGCTGGTCAAGGACAAAAACGTCGGCAAGCACATCGTGCCGATCATTCCGGACGAGGCGCGCACGTTCGGCATGGAGGGCATGTTTCGGCAAATCGGCATCTATTCGTCGGTCGGGCAGCTGTACACGCCGCAGGATGCCGACCAGCTCATGTTCTACCGCGAGGACAAACAGGGCCAAATTCTCGAAGAGGGCATCAACGAGGCGGGCAGCCTGTGCTCCTGGCTGGCCGCGGCGACTGCGTATTCGAACCACGGCGTCAACATGGTGCCGTTCTACGTCTTCTATTCCATGTTCGGATTTCAGCGTGTCGGCGATTTCATCTGGGCGGCCGGCGACAGCCAGGCGCGCGGCTTTCTGATCGGCGGCACTGCCGGTCGCACCACGCTCGCCGGCGAGGGCTTGCAGCATCAAGACGGACACAGCCAGCTGGTCGCCACGACGGTGCCGAACTGCGTGGCCTACGATCCGACCTACGCCTACGAACTAGCGGTGATCGTGCAAGACGGCATGCGCCGCATGTACCAGGAGCAAGAGGGCATTTTTTACTACATCACCTGCATGAACGAGAATTACACGCATCCGCCGATGCCGGCCGGGGTTGCGCAGGGCATATTGAGCGGGATGTATCTGCTGCAGATCGGAGGCCGCGGCAAGGTGCGGGTGACGCTGTTCGGGTCGGGAACCATCCTGCGCGAGGTGCAGGCCGCGGCGGAGCTGCTCGAGCGCGATTTCGGAGTGCCGGCGGATGTGTATTCGGTGACGAGCTTCAGCGAATTGCGCAAGAACGCGCTGCAGATCGAGCGCTGGAACCTGCTGCATCCGGAGGAGCCGGCGAAGCAGACCTACATTCGGCAGGCATTGGGCGACCGTGAAGGCCCGTTCGTCGCCGCCACGGACTACATCAAGACAGTGCCCGATCAGATACGACAGTGGATTCCCGGCCGCTATACCGTGCTCGGTACGGACGGCTTCGGCCGCAGCGATTCGCGCGCGGAGCTGCGCCGCTTCTTCGAAGTGGACCGCCATTATGTGGTGATCGCCGCGCTCAAGGCGCTGGCCGACGATGGCAAGATCGACATGCACACGGTGACCAAGGCGATGGAAACCTTCGGCATCGATCCTGAAAAACCCAACCCGCTGTCGGTCTAGGGGAAGCAGTATGGCGAACGTTGCGGCCACTCCCCTCAAGGTCTTGGTTCCGGACATCGGCGGCTTCAAGGACGTGAGCGTCATCGACGTGCTGGTCAAGGACGGCCAACAGATCGACAAAGAGACGCCGTTGATCACGATCGAATCGGAGAAGGCCGCAATGGACGTACCCGCGCCGGCGGCCGGGCGCGTTCAGCAAGTCAAGGTCAAGCAGGGCGACAAGGTATCCGAGGGTTCCTTGATATTGCTGCTCGAGGCGCGCGCCGAGTCCGACGCGGGTGCAGCCGGTGCCGTGTCGGCCGCTCCAGCCCCAGCCCCAGCCTCAGCCCCAGCCCCAGCCTCAGCCCCGGCATCCGCGCCGGCGCCCGCGCCCGCGCAGTCCGGCGCGCCGGCACCGGCGACTGCGGGCCCGGCGCCCAAGGGCGGCTCCGATGGCGCGGCTGCGGTCGATGAGGCAGCGTTCTCCCGAGCTTACGCGAGCCCCTCGGTGCGCAAATTCGCGCGCGAGCTGGGCGCGGACCTCGGCAAGATCACGGGCACGGGTCCGAAGGGGCGCATCACCCAGGAAGACGTGAAAGCGTACGTGAAGAGAATTCTCACGACGCCGGCGGCTGGGGCGCCGGCGCTGCCCAAGGTGGCGGAAGTCGATTACGCGAAATTCGGCGCCGTGGAGATCAAGCCGCTCTCGCGCATCCAGCGCATCTCCGGTGCGCGCCTGCAGGCGAGCTGGCTCAATCTGCCGCACGTCACGCAGCATGAGGATGCGGATATCACCGATTTGGAAATCGCGCGGGTGGCCCTGAAGGGCAAGGCATCGCAGGAGGGGGTGCGGCTCACACCGCTTGCCTTCATCGTCAGGGCCTGCGTCGTGGCGTTGAAGGAGTTTCCGCGCTTCAACGCCTCGCTCGATGCGGCGGGCGAGAACCTGATTCTCAAGAAGTATTTCCATATCGGATTCGCCGCCGATACGCCGAACGGTCTCGTGGTGCCGGTCATCCGCGACGCCGATCGAAGCAACCTGTTCGAGATCGCTCGCTCGCTGGCGGCGCTATCGGAAAAGGCGCGCGCCGGCAAATTGTCGGCGGCCGAGATGCAGGGCGGCTCCTTTACCATCTCGAGTCTTGGCGGCATCGGCGGCACCGCGTTCACGCCGATCATCAATGCGCCCGAAGTGGCGATCCTCGGAGTATCGAGATCCAGCCAAAAACCGGTGTTCGACAAGGGCACGTTCGTGCCGCGGCTGATGCTGCCGCTGTCGCTGTCCTATGATCATCGAGTGATCGACGGCGCCGAGGCTGCGCGCTTCGTCGTGTTTCTGAGCGGCATCTTGGGCGACGTGAAGGCGCTGTTGTGAGCCTGGTCGAGATCCGGGTACCCGATCTGGGGGACGCGAAGGGCGTGACCGTGGTCGAGGTGCTGGTGGGCGTGGGCGCGCAGATCCGCGTCGACGATCCGCTGATCACGCTCGAGACCGAAAAGGCTTCCATGGACGTGCCGTCGCCGGTGAACGGCACCATCGCGACGATCGAGATCAAAAAGGGCCAGGAGGTTTCCGCCGGCACCTTGATCGCGACCGCCGCCGTTGACGCCGCCGCCGCAGCATCTGCCCGCGCGTCGCCGCCGCCTGAAGCGGGCGCGGCGGCGCCCGCCCCGGCCGCGCGCCCGTCGGGCACGGCGGAGTCGACCGGCGCACCGCCGGGCGCGCTCGAGTTGGTCGTGCTCGGCGCAGGTCCTGGCGGCTATACGGCGGCCTTCCGCGCCGCCGATCTGGGCCTGAAGGTCACCCTCATCGAGCGCTGGCCGGTTCTGGGCGGCGTGTGTCTGAACGTGGGCTGCATCCCCTCCAAGGCGCTGCTGCATGCGGCCAAGGTGATCGAGGATGCCGCCGACATGGCGGCCTGCGGCATCGTGTTCGCACCACCGCAAATCGACCTGGAGCGCCTGCGAGCCTGGAAAAGTCGAGTCGTGACCAAATTGACCAACGGCCTCACGATGCTCGCGAAGCAGCGCAAGGTCGACGTGGTTCGCGGCGAGGCGAAGTTCATCGGCCCGCATTCGCTGGAGCTGCAGACGCCGGACGGCCCGAAGCGGATCGACTTCAAGCAATGCATCGTCGCGGCCGGATCCGAGTCGGTGCGCCTGCCGGGCTTTCCGGACGACCCCCGCATCATCGATTCGACCGGTGCGCTCGAACTGCCGCTCGATTGCCACCGGCTGCTGGTGGTCGGCGGCGGCATCATCGGCCTGGAGATGGCCTGCGTCTATGATGCCCTCGGCACGACCGTGACGGTGGTGGAGCTGAGCGAGGGTCTGATGCCCGGTACCGACCGCGATCTGGTGCGCCCCCTGCAGAGGCGCATCGAAAAGCGCTACGCGCGGATCCTGCTCAAGACTCGCGTGGCCAAGCTCGAGGCGCACTCAGGGGGATTGCGCGCCATCTTCGACGGACCCGATGCGCCGGCGCCCGAGGACTTCGATCGGGTGCTGGTGGCCGTGGGGCGCAGCGCCAACGGCAATGCCATCAATGCCGCCGCCGCCGGCATCGCGGTCGACCGGCACGGCATCATTGCCGTCGACAAGCAGATGCGCACGAATCGGCCGCACATTTTTGCCATCGGCGACATTGCCGGGGCGCCTATGCTGGCGCACAAAGCGACGCACGAAGCGAAGGTGGCGGCAGAAGTCGCGGCGGGGCACAAGGCGGCATTCGATGCGCGCTGTATTCCCTCCGTCGCCTACACGGATCCGGAGATCGCCTGGGTGGGAATCAGCGAGACCGACGCCAAGGCGCGCGGCATCGAATTCGGCAAGGGCATGTTCCCGTGGGCCGCGAGCGGCCGCTCTCTCGCCATCAACCGCGACGAGGGCTTCACCAAAATCCTGTTCGACAAGGAGACCCATCGCGTCATCGGCGGGGGCATCGTCGGTACCAATGCCGGCGATCTGATCGCAGAGCTGGGCCTTGCAATCGAAATGGGGGCCGATGCGGCGGATGTCGGCTTGACCATACATGCCCATCCGACTCTATCCGAGACGGTGGCGTTCGCCGCGGAGGCGTTCGAGGGGACGTTGACCGATCTGTACATTCCGAAGCGGTAGCACGAGCGCCGCACCGGCCGCACGCACGGCAGCGGCGCGGCCATCTCAGGGCGCGGCGACGCAATCCTTCATGAATGCCGTCTTTTGCGGACCCACCAGCTTCTTCGCCTTGGCGGTCTTGAGGCAGGCGGTGCGCTTGGCGTGCTTGGCGGCCGCCTCGTTGTCCGCTGCTGTGCCGGCCGTACCCGCGGCGGCTAACGGAGCGCCGGCGAGCGCCGGGGACGTACCGGCGGGAGGCTCGTTCGCCCCGGCCAGAGCCGATAGCAGCAGACAGGCAGCGGTCGTTGGCACCCAGGCGCGCATGTTTCACTTCCTCGAAATGATTTGCCCGAGGATAGCGGGCGGTGCTCACCGCCCCGATGAAGCGCGCATGAAGCTTGCTTAACCTTCAGTCGCCGGAGCCGGTCATGTGCCGGCGAGGCCGAAGACCCGGCGGCGCGCGAGCTCCAGATAGCGCGCTTCGTCCGGCGGCCGGCCGGCGCGCTGTGCCTCCCACAGCGTCTCGGCCAATGCCTCCATGAGAGTGTGCTCGGCGCCGTGCAAATCCCCCATACGCGACGCCCCCTCGCGCTGCAGTTCGCGAATACCCGGAGGCCGGTCGATCGATACCTGCTCGCGGACCGCCAGATGAAGTCCCATATGTAAAAAAGGATTCTCTGCGGCGCTGTCCGCGACGGTTTCGAAATCCACGGCGGCCTGCGCATTGCCCACCATGGGCTGGTATTCCGGATGCAGTTCGATCACACCCGCGATCATCGATTCGAGCGGTGACAGAAGAGTGCCGGCGAGCCGCTTGCGCCAGGCGTCGGCGTAGCTTTGCCGCAGCTGCTCGCGGGTGTACCCGCCGAAAGCCGTCACGGGGGACGTACCTTCATGGGCGAGGCGCCTGCAAGCGCGGATCTGCCTTCGTCTTGCGGCGGTATTCGCAGAGGTCTGCGATTTCGCAGCGAGGACAAGCCGGCTTGCGCGCGGTGCACACGTAGCGGCCGTGCAGGATCAGCCAATGGTGGGCATTTTTCAGAAATTCGGGCGGCACGACCTTCATCAGCTTGTCTTCCACGGCGCGCACGGTCTTGCCGGGCGCGAGCCCGGTGCGGTTGGCGACGCGAAAAATGTGCGTATCGACGGCGATGGTGGCTTCGCCGAATGCCGTGTTCAGCACGACGTTCGCGGTCTTGCGTCCCACGCCGGGCAGCTGCTCGAGCGCCTCTCGGGTGCGAGGCACCTGCCCGGCGTACTGCGAGAGCAATGCCTGACACGTGGCGATGATGTTTTTGGCCTTGCTGTTGTACAGCCCGATCGACTTGATGTAGGGGGTGATGCCCGCCACGCCCAGCGCGAGCAGGGCCGCCGGGGAATTGGCGGCCCGGAATAGGCTCGCGGTGGCCTTGTTCACGCTCTTGTCGGTGGCTTGTGCGGACAGGATCACCGCCACCAACAGTTCGAAGGCAGTGCCGTACCGCAATTCCGTGCGCGGCGCCGGGTTGCTCTCCTGCAGCCGCAAAAAGACGGCGCGCCGCTTCGCGGCGTTCATGGCCGCCCGTTCATGAAGCCGCCGGCGCGCTCAGCGCGTGCGCGGCAGCCTTCTTGGCCGCGATCTCCCGCCCGCGCTCCAGCGCGCGCCGCTGCAATCGATCGGTATGGGCATCGTACCGTGTGCGGTTGAGTTCGGCCTGGTTCGCGGCGGGTACCGGCCCCGGACGCATCTCGATGCAATCGACCGGGCAGGGCGGCAAACACAGCTCGCATCCTGTGCAACGATCGATGAGGACGGTATGCAGGTATTTGGCGGCGCCGACGATGGCATCGACCGGACACGGAGGCAGACAGCGCGCGCAGCCGATGCATCGCGCCTCATCGATCCACGCGATTCGCGCCGGCGATTCGCTGCCGTTTGCCGGATTCAACGGCTGGAATTCGCGGCCCAGTAGCTCCGCCAGTGCGCGAATCGTGGCGCTGCCGCCCGGCGGGCACTGGTTGATCTGCGCCTCGCCGCTGGCGATGGCGGCGGCATAGGGCCGGCACCCCGGATAGCCGCAGCGCCTGCACTGCGTCTGGGGCAGCAGGGCGTCGATGCGCGCCACGTCGCCGGAGGAGGCAGCGGCGCGATCCATTACTTGACTCGCATGCCGGGAGCCGCACCGGCATCGGGAGCCAATATGAATATGTCCGTGCCGCCAAGACCGGCGGCCAACATCATGCCTTCGGAACTGCCGAAGCGCATTTTTCGCGGCTCCAGGTTGGCAACCACCACGATCAGCCGGCCGACAAGCGACTTCGGATCGTAGGCCGAGCGAATACCGGCGAAGATCTGGCGCTGGCCGAGTTCACCCACATCGAGGCGCAATTTGAGCAGCTTGTCCGCGCCCGCGATCAAGTCGGCCTCGAGCACCCTGGCCACCCGCAAATCGACGCGCAAGAACTCATCGATGGTAATGAGCTTCGCGGAGGCGCTCGCCTCCGCGGAAGGCGGCGCGGCTGGCGCGGCTGCGGCTCGCGCGGCTGCGGCTGGCGCGGCTGCGGCTCGCGCGGCTGCGGTTGCCGGCGTCGAGGGCGCGTCGGGGGGTTCCGGTTCCACCAAGCGCGCCACGGCTTTCGGATCGAGGCGGGTGGCGAGCGCCTGGTAGGGCAGGATGGTCGTGCCCAGCAGGGGCCGCGCGGCGCTCTCCCAGCGCCACGCCGGTTCCTGAAAAAAGCGCTGTGCGTGCGCCGCCATGTCGGGCAGCACCGGCTGCAGATAAATCATCAGCGCGCGGAAGCAATTCAACCCCTGAGTGCAGATGCCCTGCACGGCAGCGGACTGGCCGGGCTGTCTGGCGAGGGCCCAGGGCTTGCAAAAATCGATGTATTGATTCGCAAGATCGGCCAGCGCCATGATTTCCCGGATCGCGCCGGCGGTGTCGCGATTCTCGTAGGCGGCTGCAATCGTTTCGCCCGCCGCGGCGAACGTCGCGTATTGATCCGGTTCGGGCAGGGCGCCGCTCAAGGCCCCGCCGGCGCTCTTGGTGATGAAACCGGCGCAGCGGCTCGCGATGTTCACCAGCTTGCCGACGACGTCCGAATTCAGCCGGGTGGCGAATTCGTCCAGGTTCATGTCGATGTCGTCGATGCCGGGCCCAAGCTTGGCGGCGAAGTAGTAGCGCAAATACTCCGCCTTGAAGCTGTCCAGATAGCGCCGGGCGGTGATGAAGGTGCCGCGCGATTTGGACATCTTCTGGCCGTTGATGGTTACGAACCCATGGGCGTGCACGGCGGTGGGGCGGCGCATCCCCGCGCCCTCGAGCACCGCCGGCCAGAACAGCGTGTGAAAATACAGGATGTCCTTGCCGATGAAATGATGCAGCTCGGCGCTCGAGTCCGGCTTGAGGAAATCGTCGAACTGCAATCCGCTGCGTGCGCAGAGCTGTGCGAAGCTGCCGAGATACCCTATGGGCGCGTCGAACCAGACGTAGAAATACTTGCCCGGGGCGTCCGGGATCTCGAAGCCGAAGTAAGGCGCATCGCGGGAGATGTCCCAGTCCTTCAGACCCTGGGAAAACCACTCGTCGAGTTTATGGGCGACGCTCGCCTGGACCGTACCGCTCTTCACCCAGGCGGCGAGGCGCTGCTCGAATGCGCTCAAGCGAAAGAAATAATGCTCCGATTCGCGCCACACGGGCGCTGTGCCCGTCACCACGGAGACGGGATTCTTCAGGTCCGCCGGCGTGTAAGTGGAGCCGCAATTCTCGCAGGAGTCGCCATATTGGTCCGCCGTGCCGCAGATGGGGCAGGTCCCCTTGACGTAGCGGTCGGGCAGAAACATTTTGGCGGCGTCGTCGTAGGCCTGGCGGATGGTGCGCCGATCGATGTAGTCGGCAGCGCGCAGCGCGCGGTACATGCGGTCGCAGACGGCTTCGTTCTCGGTCGAGTGAGTCGAGCCGAAATTATCGAGGCCGATCAGCATCTGCTCCAAGTCCCGCGCATGCTCGATGTGCACCCGCCGGATCAATTCATCGGGCGTGATCCCCTCGGATTGAGCCTTGAGCATGATGGGCGTGCCGTGAGTGTCGTCGGCGCACACGTAATGGCATTCGTGGCCGCGAAGCTTCTGAAACCTCGTCCAGATGTCGGTTTGTATGGCCTCGAGAACATGGCCGAGATGGAGCGGCCCGTTGGCGTAGTAGAGCGCGCTGGTGACGAGGATTCTGCGTCGTTGAGTCATGCCAAATTATGCCACGGCGCGCCCGGTCGGGTGGGCGAAGCGGCGGCTCACGGCGCGTCGGGACCGGCTGGGCGGCTCAATCCGCGTCGCGAAACTGCTCGAATCTTGCTTTGTTGATCGCCTTCTTGAACGCTTCCTTGCCGCTGATCAGCCGCTGATCGAGCAGGTTTTGAATGGCCGCATCCATCAGTCGCATGCCGGACGCCGAGCCGGTCTGCATGCCGTTTTCCAGCTGATCCATTTTGCCCTGGCGGATCAAGTTGGAGATCGCGGGCGTATTGATCAGGATCTCGAGGGCCGCGACCCGGCCCTTTTTATCAGCCTTGGGGATGAGCTGCTGCGACACCACGCCGCGCAGACTGGTCGACAGCATGGTGCGCACGTGGGGCTGCTTGTCCGCGGGAAACGCGTTCACCAGGCGATCGACCGTCGCCGCCGCGCCGTTGGTGTGCAGCGTTCCCATCACGAGAATTCCCATCTCCGCCGCGGTCACCGCGATGCTCATGGTCTCGAGGTCGCGAAGCTCGCCGACCAGAATCACGTCGGGATCTTCGCGCAGGGCCGACAGCAGCGCCGAGGAGAAGGTGGCCGCGTGAACCCCGATTTCGCGCTGGCTGATCAGGCAGTTCTTGCGCAGATGCACGAATTCGATCGGATCCTCGATGGTGAGAATATGGCCCTTTTCGCGCGTATTGATGTCGTCGATCATCGCCGCGAGCGTGGTGGACTTGCCGGAACCAGTCTTACCCGTGACCAGAATCAGCCCGCTGTTGATCTTGCACAGATTGCGCACGGCTTCCGGCAGATTGAGCTCATCCGCGGTCCGCGCCTTGGAGGGAATGGCGCGGAACACTCCCCCCATGCCGTTCAGCTGACGCATCACGTTGACGCGAAATCGCGCGACCCCCGGAATGCTGTAGGCGAAATCCGTCCCGTCCTTCGCTTCGAAGCGCTCGACCGAAAGTTTCGGCATGATTTCGTACAGCGTCGCCTTGACCATGTCGGCGACCAGCGGCTCCTGCGCCAACGGCTTGAGTTCCCCGTACTGGCGCACGCGCGGCAGGTCGCCGGCGAGAAAGTGCAGATCCGATCCGTCGTGCTGCAAAACCTGGGTGAGATACGTGTCGATGGCGGGCATGGCGCGATCGTCAGGGGGTGGCGGGTTCGAGCGGCGGCACGCCGGCGAGATCGGGGACGAAGCGCTGGAACTGGCGTTTGTCGACGGCGTAGGAATAGGCTTGTTCCGGATCGACTTCCTTGGCGGCAATGGCCGCGAGCAACGCCTGATCCAGCAGCTGCATGCCGTATTCCTTGCCCATCTGCAGCTGACTCGGTATTTGATGCGACTGATCGGTCATGATCAATTTGCCGATGGCCTTGGTCAGCACCATGATTTCGCATACCGCGCGGCGCGCGCGCTGATCGGGCGTCTTCAGCAGGATCTGGGTGATCACCGCGATCAAACTCGAGGCCAGGAAGCTCTTGGTTTGTTCGCGCTCCTCGGTCGGTAGCGCATCGATGATGCGATCGATGGTCTTGGTGGCGCTGGTGGTGTGCAGAGTGCCGAGCACCAGATGTCCGGTTTCCGCAGCCGTCATCGCCATGGCAATCGTTTCGGCGTCCCGCAGCTCGCCGACCAGGATCACGTCCGGATCCTCGCGCATGGCGGCGCGCACGCCCTCCGCGAAGGACGGCAGGTGCGTTCCCAATTCGCGCTGGATGACCTGGCTCGATTTGCTGCGGTGGACGAATTCGATCGGGTCCTCCAGACTGATGATGTTGAGCGTGCGCGTCGTATTGAGGTAATCGATCATCGCCGCGAGCGTGGTGGTCTTGCCGGTCCCCGTCGAACCGGTGACCAGGATCATTCCCTGGTGGTTGTCGCAAAGCTTGCGCACGATGGGCGGCAGATTCAGCTGCTCCATGGTCGGCATCTGCGTGGGGATCGACCGGAATGCGGCCCCCATGCCGGTCTCCTTGCGATATACGTTGACGCGAAACCGGCCGCCGTCCGCGGACACATAGGAAAAATCCAGGTCATGCCCCTCGCGCAGGGTTTTCACCTGCGATTGGGTCAATACCTCGGTGATGTAGCCCTCGAGCTCGGCCTCGCCGAGGTCGCGAAACTTGATCGGCATCAAGTCCCCGTGCATCCGCAGCATGGGCGGCACCCCGACGGCGAGATGCAGATCCGAGCAGCCCTGCGCCACGCCCAGCTTGAGGAATGCGTCGATTCTTGCCATAACGCCGAAGGCTACCCGTAAGCGCTTGGATTTTCGAGCGTTTGCTGCAACCAAGGGCGATAAACGTGAGCTGCGTCTAAGCCCCGCCGTCCAACAGTCGGACAAAACGCCCTTACAGGAACTTCTCGAGCGCTAAACGCAGTTCGTCCATCGACTGGGCGCGCTTGGTCTTGTCCAAGGCCATGCACTTCATGACCAGGGCGTTCAATTCCGGCGACAGCGCTTTGTTGACCTCGATGGGCGGCCGCGCCTTGCCCTGTACGTGCTGGTACATGACCGACATGTGATCCCCGCGGGAGTACGGCGGAATCCCGCAGAACATTTCATACAGGATGACGCCGAGGCTGTAGATGTCCGCCCGCTCGTCGACCTTCTTGCCGAGAATCTGCTCGGGCGCCATGTACTTCGGGGAGCCGATGACGTAGCCGGTCTTGGTCAATTGAGTGTCGCCCTGGCTTTGCGCCGCCGCCACACCGAAGTCGACGATCTTGAGCAGCCCGTCGTTGTCGATCAGCACGTTCGCGGGCTTCAAGTCGCGGTGCACGATTCCTGCCTGGTGCGCCACCGCCATGCCGGTCGCGATATCGATGCCGAACTTGACGGCACGCTTGAGCTCCACCGGCTTTTCGTTGACGATCTCGCCGCCCAAGGTGTGCGACGGAAAATATTCCATCGAAATCGCGTAGTTCCCGCGGATGTATAGAAAATCGTAGATGCGGATGACGTTCTTGTGCGTGATCTTGCGGCTGTAGCGCAATTCGTGCACGAAGCGCTTCATCATCTCCTCATCCGAGGAGACGTTGGGATTCAAGAACTTCAAGATCAAGCGCTCTTCCACGACGGTGTCTTCCATGAGCAGCACCGTGCCGAACGCACCCTTGCCGATCTTCTCGATGAACTTGTAGCGGCCCTCGATGACGTCGCCCGGCTTGAGCGTATTGATGTCGAGCTTGGCCGCCTGCGCCTGCGCCGCCTCGTTCTGTCTGATGACGTTGGCCAATTCCTGATTGTCGATGAGCAGCGTCTTCGCCGGCTCCTGCATCTGCGCGGCGCGCTGGTTGGCGGCGATCTGCTGGGTGGAAAAGCGGTTGTCGAGGGCCTGCATGGCCCGCGCCACCGCCTGGCTGATCGTGCCCTCGCTGCTGGAGGCGACCGATTGCAGTCTGACTCGAATGGTATCGGCCCGCCGCTCGTCGGCCAGCTTGGCCAGCGCCGCTATCGCTTCGACTTTGATTTCGCTTTCAGGGCGCTGCAGCATCGGCAGCAGGTGTTCGATGCTTTTTTGATCGCCGATTTTACCGATGGCCCGCACCACGGTCGGCAGGGATTTGGGCTCGCCCCCCAGCATTTCGATGAATCGGGGCAGGGCCTTGGTGCCGCCGATCTCCGCCAGCGCATCCACGGCGCGTTCGCTCACCCACCAGTCGCGATCCTTGGTGGCGTCGATCAGCTGGGCCACCGCCCGCTCATCCTTGGTTTGGTTCAAGATTTCGATGGCCGCGCGGCGAATGTCCTGATTCTCGTCCTTGATGAGCGCCAGGACGGCATCCACGACCTTCGGTCCGCCGATCTTGCCGAGCGCATCGGCTGCCCGCGTGCGCACCCACCAGTCGCTGTCGGCGATCACCTCGAGCAGGTATTTGACCGACTTGGAGGTGCCTACCACGTTCAATACCTCGACCGCGGCGCGCCGTGCGTACTCGTTCTCGTCCTTGAGCACTTCGACCAGGAACTTGACCGTCTCGGGGTGATTGGCATGCACCACCACGTCGACGGCCTTGTTCTGCACCTCGATCTCCGGATCGCGCAGCATGCCGCAGATCAGCGACATGTCGAAGGGTCCGTCCATGCGCGCCAGCCCCGAAAGTGCGGCGGAGCGGATCAATTTGTTGCTGTCCTTGAGCTGGCGCTGCAGGGCTTGCTGTACTTTGGGAAGGTTGTAGCGCCCCAAAATGTTGATGATGTGCAGGCGCGCAATCTGATCCTTGCCCTCAAGTCGTGCGATCAAATCGTCGACGGAGGATTCGTCCGCGATCTCGGTAATGATCTTGAACAGACCGGCACGCTCGGCGGATTCCTGGTTGTAGGCGGCATTGAGCAGCTCCCGTACCGTGAAGCGGCTCTTCTGCGCACTGATCACCTCTAGAATGGCCGGCTTCGGCATGTCCGTCTTGTTGAGCGCATCGAGCAATGCGCTCGCCGGATAATTGCGGCTGGAGGATAATGCCCAGGCGATGCCCGACATCGCCCGGCCGTTGGCGTCCCCCATGGCTTTGAGCAGGAGCGGCAGCGTTTTCGCATCGATCAGCTTGGCCAGGGCCTCGACGTAAAGCGGGGTTTCCTTCTTTTCGGCGCTGTTGAGCGCGGCAACGATCGAATCGATGGCGCTGGGACCGAGTGCGACCAGCTTCTCCATGGCCTTCTGCGCCACGGGGCTGGCGGGATTGCCGCTCGACTTCACCTCGGCAATCAACCGATCGGCACGGTAGTTGGCGAATAAACTCATTCGGTGCCTTGAACTGCACAGCCCTTATTAAGAGTGCCCATTCTCACCTTTGGCGCGGCGCCGACCGCGTTTTAATTCTCAATTTAGAAGTATGCCATACCGCACGGCCCGATCCGGGTGCGCTAGAATGGTAATATATGACGCTTTTTGACGATCCGCCGGGCGCCGTCCGGGCCGCGCTGAGCACCTATACGGACCCCTACCTTGGCCAGACCCTGGGCCAGGCCAAGTCGATCGAGGCCGTCTCGGTGCACGGCAATGTGGCGACCGTCGAGCTCAAATTCGGGTTTCCCTGCGCCGATTATGCCGCCGAACTGCAGCCGGCCCTGCAGAACCACCTGGGGTCGGCTTTGGGCGGTACCAGGCTGAGTCTGAAGCTCACCTCGGACATCACGGCGCATGCGGTGCAGCGAACGCTCAAGCCGCTGGCCAACATCAAGAATATCGTCGCAGTGGCCTCCGGCAAGGGCGGAGTGGGCAAGTCGACGACGGCGGCCAATCTGGCGCTCGCCTGGGCCGCTCAGGGTGCCCGGGTGGGCCTGCTCGATGCCGACATCTACGGCCCCAGCCAGCCGCAGATGATGGGTCTTGCGGGCGTCAAGCCTGAGAGCGCCGACGGCAAGCACATCACCCCGCTGCGCGCTCATGGGGTCGAGGTCATGTCGATCGGTTTCATGATCGATCCCGAACAGCCCATGGTCTGGCGCGGACCGATGGTTACCCAGGCATTGACCCAACTGCTCGGCGACACCTCCTGGGGGGATCTGGATTATCTGGTCGTCGATATGCCGCCGGGGACAGGCGACATTCAATTGACTCTGGCCCAGCGGGTGCCGGTGAGCGGCGCCGTCATCGTGACGACACCGCAGGACATCGCGCTGCTGGATGCGCGCAAGGGCCTCAAGATGTTCGAGAAGGTGGAGGTGCGAGTTCTCGGCATCGTGGAGAACATGAGCGTGCATGTGTGCAGCCAGTGCGGCCACGTCGAACACATCTTCGGCAGTGGCGGGGGGGCGCGCATGGCTGAGCAGTACGGCGTGCAGCTGCTGGGCGAATTGCCGCTGGACATCCGCATTCGAGAGGAGGCGGACGGTGGGTCTCCCACCGTGGCGGCCGAACCGGGTAGCGCGCGCGCGCGCGCCTATCTGCAGATGGCGCGGCGCGCGGCGGCGCGTCTGTCGACCTTGAACAAGGATTACAGCGCGATGTTCCCCAAGATCACCGTGGAAGTGACTTGAGCATCAAGAGCGACCGGTGGATCCGGCGCATGGCGAGCGAACATGGAATGATCGACCCATTCTCGCCCGAGCAGGTGCGCGTTGCCGACGGACACAAGATCGTGTCCTACGGCACGTCGAGCTACGGATACGACGTGCGCTGCGCGGATGAGTTCAAGATCTTCACCAACATCAATTCCACCATCGTCGATCCGAAAAGTTTCGATGAAAAGTCGTTCGTAGATTTCAAGGGGCCGGTATGCATCATTCCGCCCAACTCTTTCGCGCTGGCTGGCACGGTGGAGTTCTTTCGAATCCCGCGCACCGTGCTCACCATCTGCCTCGGAAAATCGACTTACGCAAGGTGCGGCATCATAGTCAACGTTACTCCTCTCGAGCCGGAGTGGGAGGGGCACGTCACCCTGGAGTTCTCCAATACGACCCCGCTGCCCGCAAAGATCTATGCCAACGAGGGCGTCGCGCAAATGCTGTTCTTCGAGTCCGACGAGGTCTGCGAAACCTCATACCGGGATCGCGGCGGAAAGTATCAAGGCCAGCGCGGCGTGACGCTGCCGAAAACCTGAGCGCCGAGAGGCGGCCTCAGGGCCTGAGGCTTTTGATCCGCATCGCGAATTCGAGCCTGTCGTCGCGCGAGCGCTCCGCCTGCACCGGCACGAAGCCCAAGGCGGGCGCGAACCACATGCGCAGGATCCGGTCGTTGCCGGGGCGGCGGCTCGAGACGACGATGGTGTCGAGTTGGCCGATTGCCGTCCGGATGCGGGCGGTGCCTTCCTGCTTGTAGATGAAATCCTTCAGCTGGTCCTTATCGACGATGTAAAATATTCCGGGCAGCGCGCCGTTCTTCAGATCGAGCATGATCTCGACCTGGATGGACATCAGATCCTGCGATCCGGGTTTGAGCTCGATCTGCACCGGTTTGCCTTCCGACAAGCCATGGGCGCGGCCGGCGCCCCAGTCGAAATCCAGGCTGAGGCTCGATGGGCCTTCTGCGGCGCGGTATTTTTCCGGGCGCGCGTGCCCGTCGACCACGCTCATCCAGCTCTGCTGCGTCAAGTCGCTTGAATAAACCAGCCGGAAGATGCCGCGCGCGCTGATCGTCCATTTATAGACGTACTGGCCCGGCTGCGCGCCGCGCTCGAGTTTCAGATCGCTGGTCCCGACCGTGATGTTCTTCCATTCCGCCACGTAATGCGCGGTAAATGGCGCGATCCCGGCATCGGCCGCGGTCGGAGCCGGCGCAGGCTGCTGCTGAGCACGCACGGACCCCGCGACGGCCATGGCCAGTAAGCCTGTGCACATTGTACCTACTCTCATTCAGTGACTCCGGGGCGCCGCTTCACCACCGTACTTTATAGGGCCCGGGAGCGCTGTGCCGTCGAGCCACGCACGTCCCTGCGCATAGCGCAGCCGGCCCGTGCAGTACCAGCTTACCGCGAGCGGGTAGATCCGGTGCTCCTGCTCCTGGATACGGGCCGCCAGACTGTCCTCGTCGTCGTCCGGCTCCACCTTGACCCGCGCCTGGACGACGGGCGCCCCGCCGTCGAGCTGTTCGGTCACGAAGTGTACGGTTGCGCCATGCTGCGTTTCATGCGCCTCGAGCACGCGCCGGTGCGTATGCAGGCCCGGGTATTTCGGCAGCAGAGAGGGGTGGATGTTGAGTATTCGACCCGCATAGCGCGCCACGAATTGCGCGGACAGGATGCGCATGAAACCGGCGAGCACGATCAGCGAGGGCGCATACGCGTCGATCGCGGCGGCCAGCTCGCGCTCGTAGGCGGCCCGAGCGGCATCTCGATCGGCGGCCGCAGCGGGCGCGAGCGCACGAGCGGCGACGCCGAGATCGCGCGCCAGCGCGAGCCCGGGCGCCGCGGGATTGTCGGACAGCACGGCGCTGACTTCATAGCCCATCGCCGGATCGCGGCTGCGCTCGATCAGCGCTCGCATGTTGCTGCCGCGGCCGGAAATCAGCACGACGATCGACGCGCGGCGGGGTTGGCTGCTCAAGCGATGACGACGCCGCGCGCGCCGCTGCGCACCTCGCCGATCCTGAGCGCGGGCTGGCCGGCGGCGCGCAATATTGCAACCGCCCGGTCGGCATCGTGCGCCGCGACCTGAACCGTCATTCCGATGCCGCAGTTGAACACTCGATACATTTCCGCGTCGGCGACGCGGCCTTGCGCTTGCAGCCAATCGAATACCAGCATGCGCGGCCAGGCATTGCGCTCGAGAACAACTTCGAGCCCGTCCGGAATCACCCGGGGAATGTTATCAACCAGGCCGCCGCCGGTGATGTGCGCCAAGCCGTGCACCGGCAGCTCGCGCAACAGCGCCAGCAGCGGTCGGACGTAGATGCGCGTCGGCGCCATGAGAAGATCGGCCAGCGCCGCACCCTCCACGTCGGCCTCGAGGTCGGCGCCGCCGACCTCGATTATCTTGCGAATGAGGGAAAATCCGTTGGAATGGGGACCGGATGAGGGCAGTCCGAGCACCACATCGCCCGCCGCGGTGCTCGAGCCGTCGATGATGCGATCTTTTTCCACCACGCCCACGCAGAAGCCTGCCAGATCGTAGTCCTCGCCGTGATACATCCCCGGCATTTCGGCCGTTTCGCCGCCCACCAGCGCGCAGCCCGCCTGCACGCAGCCCTCCACGATACCGGCGATGACGCGCTCGGCGACATCGACGTCGAGCTTTCCGGTCGCAAAGTAATCGAGAAAAAAGAGCGGCTCCGCCCCCTGGACGACGACGTCGTTCACGCTCATCGCCACCAAATCGATGCCCACCGTATCGTGGCGACCGGTATCGATGGCAAGGCGCAGTTTGGTGCCGACACCGTCCGTTCCCGACACCAGTACGGGCTTGCGATAGCGGTCCAGCGGCAGCTCCACCAGCGCGCCGAAGCCGCCGATGCCGCCCAGCACCTCGCGCCGCATGGCGCGGGCGACTCGGGGTTTGATGCGCTCGACCAACTCCTCGCCGGCGTCGATGTCGACTCCGGCATCGCGATAGGTCACGGGCACTCGCTGGTTCATGAGGTTCCTTCGTGGATGGACGGGCCGGCGCGGCGGATCGGCAAGCTGTGGTATTTTACATCAGGGAACTTGAGGGCTTACGTGATTACACCATGGCACAGGCTTACCGCGACATTTGCGCCCGATATTTGCGTACTGGAGTCCTTCTGTGCATGGGTGCGGCTGCGTGGTGCCCGGGCGCCGGCCACGCGCTGACTCGTAGCGAACTTTATCAGGCGACCGTCCCAGTCGCAGATCGATCCGAGGCGGCACAGACGGCGGCCTTCGCGGCTGCGATGCAGGTGGTCCTGGTGAGAGTCACCGGAAGCCGCACAGCGGATGCAGATCCGGCTCTGGCACCGCTCATCACGAACGCGCGCCGCTATGTTCAGCAATTCAGCGCGGCGTCGGAGAACAGACTCTGGGTGGCTTTCGACGGCGGCGCCATCGAACGTTGGCTGACGCAAAACGGTCAGCCGCTGTGGGGCCGCGAGCGGCCCTCGACCATCGTGTGGCTGGCGGTGCAGACAGGTGCGCAGACGGGCACCATCGTCACGGCGGAGGATGTATCCGAGCTCAAATCGGCGATCGATGCGGCTGCCGCCGCGCGCGGCGCCCCCGTTCTGTGGCCGAGCGCGGCCGAGGTGCTGCGCGATCATCTGGACTACCCCGGCTTGATTGGGGCCGCGCCGGGAACCCTGGCGGATATCGGGCATCGCCTGGGGGCGGAAGGCACGCTCATCGGCCGTGCCACGGGTGCGACCCTCACGGCTGCCGTTCGCTGGACCTTCCTGTTTCAGGATCGCAGCAGCGAGTTTTCGGGTCCCTTGGAAGGCATCAACCGCGCGGCCGACACCTACGCGGGCATCTTCGCGGTCAGCGGCAGTCTGGTGCAAGTCGACATCGAAGTCACGGGAGTACGCGATGTGCGCGACTATGCGCTCGTGCAGGGGTACCTTGAATCGCTGACCTTCGTTTCACACGTGGGCGTCGATGCCTTGAACGGCGACACCGTGCGGTTCCGGCTGACCACGCGCGGCGGCGCCGAATCGCTGCAGCATGCCCTTGCCTTGAACGGGCGTCTACAGCCGATCGCCGCCGGTGACAACGGGATTCAACGCTTCGAATTGCGCCGGTAGCCTGTTCGCCGTGAATCGATGGCTGCGCCAAGTTCCCAATCTCATCAGTTCGCTCAGGATCGTGCTGGTGCTGCCAATCACGCTCACGCTCATGCATGGGCAGTTCGTCGCGACCATCGCGCTGTTCGGTGTGGCTGCGGTTTCCGATGCGGCCGACGGCTTTCTCGCCAAGCGCTTTGGCTGGCAGACCGCACTTGGCGGAATACTCGACCCGGTGGCCGATAAACTCCTGTTGGCGACCACTCTGGTGGTGCTCGCCGTGCTGCGGTTCGTGCCGCTGTGGCTGATGGCGGCGGCGGTGGCTCGCGACATCGTCATTGTGCTCGGCGCGATCGCCTACCGGGTATACGTCGGTCCGATCCAGGCGCACCCTTCAGGCGTCAGCAAGCTCAACACACTGTGCCAGGCCGCATTCATTTTCGGCGTGATCGTCCGCGAGCAGTTTTCCATACCCGCCGCTTGGGTGGTCGTGGTGCTCGGTGCGCTGACGTTCGTGACGGTGATGATCAGCGGCATCGATTACGTCCTTCGCTACGGCCGCAGCGCATGGGAGGAGTCGAGGAGCCGCCGCGGCGTCTGGCGTGCCGGCGGATCGAAGCTTACATGAGGCAGCTGGCGCTCGGCGTGAGACTGCGCGCCGCCGCGGTATTCGCGAGCTTCTCTCCGGGACCGAACTCCGAGATCCTCGCCGCCCTGCGCGGCCCCAGCCGCGACCCGGTGTGGCTCTGGGGGAACCACGGCTGCGGCAAGACTCACCTGCTGCAGGCGGTGTGTGCGGAGGCGGGCCCTGCGCCGCCCGGCGAAACGGAGGCTGGCGCGGCGGCCGCGTACCTGCCGTTGGATCGGTCGGCGGCGCTGCCGCCTGCGGCGCTCGCCGGCTTCGAAAGTTGCCGCGTGCTCTGCGTGGACAACGTCGATGCGGTCGCCGGCCATCTCGAGTGGGAGCAGGCGCTGTTCCGCCTGTTCAATGCGGCTGCTGAATTGCACTCGCGCGTGATTTTCGCCGCGGGCTTGCCGCCGCGCCAGATCGATTGGCGGCTGGAAGATTGGCGGTCGCGCGCGGCGGCATGCGTGGTCTACCAGGTTCGCGAGCTCGACGAGGCGGGCCGGGCGGAGGCATTGAGGCTGCGTGCCGCCCAGCGCGGGCTGCAGCTGCCGCCGGAGACCTTGGATTACCTGTTGAAGCGCATGCCGCGCGACCTGCGCTCGCTGTTCGAGATCCTCGACGATTTGGACGAGGCCTCCCTCGTTGCGCAGCGCCGCCTCACCATCCCCTTCATCCGCGACGCCCTGGAGTTGCACGCAAGAACAAAACCATAGCGCAGAACCAGCCGAATACCAGCAGCAGGCTGAACGAAGCCACCCAGCGCGCGGCAGGATTCACCAACAGTTCAGTCAGTGCAAAGATGAGATAAGGGACGGAGAACAAGGTCGCCCACGCATAGGTGTGGCGCCGCCCGCGCACCAGGCCGTGCAGCGGAGCGAGCAACGGCGCAACGGCCAGCGCGCAGATCGGCCAGGGGTAGCCCACGGCGATCCAGAACAACAAGCTCACCGCGACTGCCGCCCACAGCCAGATGCTCAGCTTCCGCGCCTTGCTCTCGATGCTCAAGCGCCGCCCTGCAATCGAGAAGCCAGCGCCGCCACACGCGCGCCGAGCGCCTGCGCCAGATCTCGCTCGGCTTCCGAGAGCGTGCCCTGACCGCTCACGGTCGCGACGTGGCTCGCGCCGTACGGCGAACCCCCGCCGCGAGTCTCAGAAAGGCCGGGTTCGCTGTACGGCAAGCCGACCAGGTACATGCCGTGATGTAGCAGGGGCAGCATCATGGACAGCAAGGTCGACTCCTGTCCGCCGTGCAGCGTCTGCGTGGAGGTGAACACGGCGGCGGGTTTGTTCGCCAACGCGCCCGAGAGCCACAGCGCGCTGGTGCCGTCCAAGAAGAATTTGAGCGGCGCGGCCATGTTTCCGAAGCGCGTCGGACTGCCGAGAATCAAGCCGCAGGTCTGGGTCAGATCCTCATGAGTGGCGTACGGCGGCCCCTCATTCGGTACCGGGGGAGCCGCGCGCTCGGTGATGGCGGTGAGACCGGGCACCGTACGCAACCGGGCCTGCATGCCCGCGACCGTCTCGACGCCGCGACACACTTGCCGAGCCAAGGCGGCGGTACTGCCTTGGCGTGAATAATACAAAACCAGGATTTCATTCATCGTTTAGTCCCGTGGGAAACGGCGCCGATATTGCTCGAGTGCTGCGCCGGCGCAACGAATTATTTGCAGCAGCCCGAAGATTGTCCAGTGGCGCTCGTTTGACGGACTTGCCGCCTGTTGTTAGTGTCGTTTGCAACCATGTTGCGCTTCCTTGCAGTATTTGTCGGCGTCGTTTGCCTGATCGGCTGCGCGAGCGGCCCTCCCGTACAGGAGATGAGCGATGCGCGGCAGGCAATTGCCGCCGCCAAGGCAGCCGGCGCAACCGATGCGACATCGCCGGACCTGTACGCGGCGCAGGCGGCGATCACGCGCGCCCAAAAACATCTTGAGGCGCAGGAGTACGTGCGAGCCCGTCTGGCAGCTCAGCAGGCCAAGCGCCATGCCGCGGCGGCTCTCAACGCCGCGCCGCATCCCGACGCCCAGCATGCCGATACGCAGCAAGTCGATGCGCCTGCCCCGCAGTAGCGCCTGCCCCGCAGTAGCGCCAACCCCGCGGCCGGCCGGTCAGCGCCCTCAAGGGCGAGCGCCAGGGCGAGCGCCGCCGTGGAGCAGGTGATCCGCCGCTTCCGCATCACCGGAAAGGTGCAGGGCGTGTACTTCCGTCACAGCACTCGCCTGGAAGCCGAGCGGCTCACCCTGCGCGGCTATGCGCGCAACCTGCCGGACGGGTCGGTCGAAGTGGTGGTCCACGGCCGGGGCGAGGCGGTGGAGGGACTGCGGCAATGGTTGCACCGGGGGCCCCCGATGGCGCGTGTCGAGAGCGTGCTGGAACTCGATCTCGGCGGCGTGTCGGCACCGTCTGCCACGTTCGAGATTTGTTAGCCGCGGTCGGACTTGCCTCTGCAGAACGTGTCGCTTTAACGTCGAAGCGTCACGGCATCACGCCGCCAAAGCGGCGTTCGAAAATTTTAAAACCGCCAGGCCCGCTGCCAGCGCTGCATGACCAGCGCCGGATAGGTATTGCGACCAGTGCTGCCGTTGTAGCGGGCGAGGGCGCGCGTCCAATTCCGGTGTTCGGCGCGCAGGTAATAGCGCAGAATCTCGCAGCCCATGCGGATGTTCGGTGCGACCCGCACCAGCTGATTCTGCACGCCCAACTCGCGCGGCCAAAACGGCATGACCTGCATCAAACCGACGGCGCCCGCCGGAGAAACCGCCCACGGGTCGAAGCGGCTTTCTACTTCGATCAGCGCGAGCACCAGGTCGGGAGGCAGCTCCAGAGTGGGGTCGCGCTTGGCCTCGCAATAGACGTGGTCGAGAATGTTGAGCCGATCATCGTGCGAAGCCACGAATTGCTGCAGGCGCGGCTCCATCGCCTTGTACCACACCTCGGATTCGTACTTGTCGATGAAGCAGTCCGCTGTGCCGACGATCTTGCGGAGCAGGTCCTTCAGCTCCGGATCGCGCTGCTGATCCGCGTGCGCAGCGCTCAGCAGAGCGCAGCACGCGGCGAGCGCGCGCACGGCGATGGAGAGGTGTTTGCGGGGCCGCCGCCGCAAGCTCGGGCTCCTCAGTGGTTCAACCTATGCCTAATATAGGCTAAGGCATCCGTCAAGGATATTTCTGCCGATTCGGTCTCGCGCCGGTGACGATACTCGAGCTTGCCGGAGCCGAGCGCCCGGTCGCCGATGACGATCCGGTGCGGAATGCCGACCAGCTCCGAATCCGCGAACTTGACCCCGGGGCGGGCATCGCGATCGTCGAGCAGTACATCGATGCCAGCCGCCCTGAACCCCTCGTAGAGTTCGTCGGCGGTCTGCCGTACGGGCGCCGATTTCTGATAGTTGATCGGCACCAACACGACGAGGAAGGGGGCCAGCGGCTCCGGCCAAACTATGCCGCTGGCGTCATGATTCTGCTCGATCGCCGCGGCGACCACGCGGGTGACTCCGATGCCGTAGCATCCCATGAACATGGTGACCGCCCGGCTCTGCTCGTCCAGCACGGTCGCCTGCATCGCCTCGCTGTAGAGCTGGCCGAGCTGGAATATATGGCCGACCTCGATGCCGCGCGCGATTTCCAGAGTGCCTCGACCGGTGGGGCTGGGATCGCCCGCCTGCACGTTGCGGATGTCCTGCGAACGCGGCTCAGGCAGGTCGCGCGCCCAATTGACCCCGGTGAAGTGCACGTCCTTCTCGTTGGCGCCGCACACGAAATCCGCGAGGTGTGCCGCGGCGTGATCGACGTAGACCCTTCCCGCGAACCCGATCGGACCGATCGAACCGGGCTCGCAGCCGGTGGCCTCGCGCACCCGCTCCGCGCTCGCCATGCGCAGCGGCTGCGCGACACCCGGCAATTTTTGGGCTTTCACCGCATTCAGCTCGTGGTCGCCGCGCAGAACGAATGCGACCACAGCGCCTTCGCTGCCCTCCACCAGCAGCGTTTTCACGCATTGTGCCGGGGTGACCCGCAGGAACTCGCACAGCTCTGCGATGGTGCGCACATTCGGCGTCTGCACTTTGGCCAAGTCCTGCGCCGGCGCGGCGCGCGGTGTACCCGGCGGTACGGCCGCGGCCGTCTCGACATTCGCCGCGTACTCATCGCCGTTCGAGAACGCGATGGCATCCTCACCGGAGTCGGCAAGCACGTGAAACTCCTGAGACACGCTGCCGCCGATGCTGCCGGCATCGGCCTGCACCGCCCGGAATTTCAAACCCATCCGCGTGAAAATGCGCGAGTAGGCGTCGAACATGGCGCGGTAGCCCTGCGCCAGACTCGGTTCATCGGCGTGGAACGAATAAGCGTCCTTCATGATGAATTCACGGGCGCGCATCACGCCGAAGCGCGGGCGGATTTCGTCGCGAAATTTGGACTGAATCTGATAGAAGTTGACCGGCAGCTGCTTGTAGCTGCGCAGCTCGCGCCGCGCGATGTCCGTGATCACCTCTTCGTGGGTGGGTCCGTAGGCGAATTCGCGGTCGCTCCGATCCTTGAAGCGCAGCAATTCGGGACCATACTTGCTCCAACGCCCGGATTCCTTCCACAGTTCGGCCGGCTGGACCGTCGGCATGAGGAGCTCCAGGGCGCCCGCGCGGTCCATCTCTTCGCGCACGATGCGCTCGACCTTCTTCAAGGTCCGCAAACCGATCGGGAGCCAGGTGTACAGCCCGGCCGCCAGACGGCGAATCATGCCGGACCGCAGCATGAGCTGGTGGCTGATCACCTCGGCGTCGGCCGGCACTTCTTTGAGCGTCGCAATGGGATACTGAGATAAGCGCATGGCCGCATATCTTACATGAGGCCCCCTGGTATTATGGCGCTCATGAGCGACGTGGATGACGTGCAAGCGCGGCCGCCGGGCGACGGAAACGTGCTGCCGGCGCGGCCGCGCGGGGTGTACTGGCTGCCGAACCTGCTCACCACCGGAGCCCTGTTCGCCGGCTTTTATGCGGTCGTGGCGGCGATCGACTGGAAATTCGACCACGCCGGCGTGGCGGTGTTCGTAGCCATGATTTTCGACGGCTTGGACGGCCGGGTCGCGCGCTGGACACGCACGGAGAGCTCATTCGGCAAGGAGTACGACAGCCTCTCCGACATGGTCTCATTCGGGGTTGCCCCGGCCATCGTCACCTATCAGTGGGGCGTGGCGCGTATCGCCGAGTACGGCCCGCTGTGGCGGAGATTAGGGTGGCTGGTGTGCTTTTTCTATGCCGCGGCCGCGGCGCTGCGTCTGGCGCGCTTCAACTCGCGCGCGGCGACGCAGGACAAGCACTACTTCGAGGGCCTGCCGAGCCCATCCGCGGCGGCCATCGTCGCCGCATTGATATGGCTCGCGAGCGATCGGGTGAACATCGGCTTGCCCGGACTCATCGTCGCATTCCTGGTCACCGCGTGTGCGGGCGCGCTGATGATCAGCCGTTTCCCTTTCAACAGCTTCAAACAGGTGAATGCCGGCGCCCGCGTGCGGTTCACGCAGATCGTGCTGGTGCCGCTCGCCTTCGTGTTCATCTTCTTGTACCCCGCGATCACGCTGTTGCTGATCTTCGGCAGCTACGCCTTGTCCGCGCCGACGCTGTGGGTGTATCGCAAACTGCGCCGGCGCACGCGCGGAGTTCCCACCCACGCATGAACAGGGCGCTACGAAAGGAATACCTCGCGGCGATGGGGTTGGAGTCATGGGTGCCGCGGGCCGTCGCCGCAGCGCCGCCCGTTGTCGCACCGGCCGTCGCGCCGGCGGTCACGCCGGGCGTGGCGCGCGAGGCGGGGTGCGACTGGAATCAATTGCGCTCCCGCGTCGCCGCCTGCACGCGCTGTTCACTAAGCGCGACGCGCACCCAGACCGTCTTCGGCGTGGGCAATCCCCAAGCAGAATGGCTCATCGTGGGCGAAGCGCCTGGTGCCGAAGAGGACCGCCAGGGCGAGCCCTTCGTGGGCCGCGCCGGCCAGCTGCTCAATTCCATGCTGAGGGCGGTCGGGTTGACGCGTGCGCAGGTGTACATCGCCAACGTGCTGAAATGCCGGCCGCCGGGCAACCGCGATCCGAGCGCGAGCGAGGCCGCCGAGTGTCTACCCTACCTCGAGCGGCAGATCGCCTTGTTGAATCCGAGGATCATGCTGGCGGTCGGGCGAATCGCGGCGCAAAACCTGCTGCGCACCGATGCGCCCCTGACGCGCCTGCGGCGGCAGGTGCACGCTTTCGGTCCGTCCAGGCTGCCGCTGGTGGTGACCTATCATCCGGCGTATCTGCTGCGCACGCCGACGGAAAAGCGCAAGGCCTGGGAGGATCTGAAGTTCGCGCGCGAGGTGTGTGCACGTGTCGAGCGTTAAGCGGGAACGCGAGCTCGCGGCGGTCGATATCCGGCCGATGCACGAACTGGACGTCCCCGTGGTGGTGGCGGTCGAGCGGGCCGCCTATCAGTTTCCGTGGAGCGAAGGGATATTTCGCGACTGCCTGCGGGTCGGCTATGTGTGTCGAGTGATCGAGGTGGCCGGCGAACTGGCGGGCTACGGCATCATGTCGGTGGGCGCCGGCGAAGCGCACATTCTCAACGTATGCATCCGCGACGAATACCGATGCCGTGGTCTGGCGCGGAAAGTTCTGCTGTATCTTTTGGATCGCGCGCGCACTGCCGGCATGTATGAAGCCTTTCTGGAGGTGCGGCCGTCGAATACGGCAGCGGCAAGGCTCTATCACTCCCTGGGTTTCGAGCAGGTAGGCGTGCGCCGCGGCTATTACCAGGCGACCGTGGGCCGCGAGGACGCCGCGGTGCTGCGCAGAATTCTTCTGACCGACCCCAAATGAGCGCCTCCGATCCCGAGCTGGCGCGCGAGGTCGCGCGCCGCCGCACTTTTGCCATTATTTCGCACCCGGATGCCGGCAAGACGACGCTGACCGAAAAGCTGCTGCTGTTCGGGGGCGCGATCCAGATGGCCGGAACGGTGAAGGGGCGCAAGGCGACGCGCCATGCGACATCCGACTGGATGCGCCTGGAGCAGCAGCGCGGGATCTCTGTGACCTCCTCGGTGATGCAGTTTCCCTTCGACGACTGCATCGTCAATTTGCTCGATACGCCCGGTCATGAGGATTTCTCCGAGGACACGTATCGCACCCTGACCGCGGTCGATTCGGCGCTCATGGTGATCGACTGCGCAAAGGGAGTCGAAGAGCGCACCATCAAGCTCATGGATGTGTGCCGGCTGCGCGATACGCCGATCATGACTTTCGTGAACAAGCTGGATCGCGACGGGCGCGCGCCGATCGAACTGCTGGACGAAATCGAGAGCGTGCTGAAAATTCAGTGTACGCCGGTGACCTGGCCGATCGGCATGGGCCGGGACCTGCTCGGCGTCTACCATTTCATCGAAGACAGGATTTATGTGTACGTTCCCGTCGAGAAGGGCCGGGCCGGAAGCCACGAGGCCATCGAGGGCCTGCACAGCAGCGAGGCCAGGGAGCTTCTCGGGACTCGCCATGCGCAGTTCGTGGACGAGGTGGATCTGGTGCGCGGCGCGAGTCCCGCCTTCGATCTCGCCCGCTACCGCGCGGCGCGCCAGACCCCGGTATTTTTCGGCTCGGCCGTCAACAATTTCGGCGTCAAGGAGCTGCTGACCGCGTTCGTCCGGCACTCGCCCGGGCCGCTGGCGCGCGCCGCGCTCGAGCGCACGGTGTCCGCGGAGGAGCCGAAGCTCACGGGCTTCGTGTTCAAGATTCAGGCCAACATGGATCCCGGGCATCGCGACCGAATCGCCTTCGTGCGGTTGTGCTCGGGACGCTACATGCGCGGCATGCGGCTGCATCACGTGCGGCTCGACAAGGACATCCGGGTCGCGGACGCGCTCACGTTTCTGGCCGCCGATCGCAGCCAGGCCGAGGAAGCGTACGCCGGCGACATCATCGGTCTGCACAATCACGGCACCATCAACATCGGCGATACGTTCAGCGAGGGCGAGCATCTCACCTTCACCGGCGTGCCGAATTTCGCGCCGGAAATATTCCGCCGCGCGGTGCTCAAGGATCCGCTGCGCATGAAGGCGCTGCAAAAGGGACTGTCTCAGCTATGCGAGGAGGGCGCCACGCAGCTGTTCAAGCCGCTGCGCAACAACGATCTGATCCTGGGCGCCATCGGGCAGCTGCAGTTCGAAGTGGTGGCATTTCGGCTGCAAGACGAATACGGCGTGCACTGCGTGTTCGAGCCGATCAACGTGGCGGTCGCGCGCTGGGTGCGGCTCAAGGACGAAAAGCGGCTCGCTGAATTTCGCGCCAAGGCGCATGACAATCTGGCGATCGATCATGCGGGTAAGCTGGTGTATCTGGCGCCGACGCGCGTCAATCTCGGCCTGACCGAAGAACGCTGGCCGGCGATCGAATTCATGAAGACGCGCGAGAATCTCGCGGCCTGAATTCGCGCACGCCGGCGATGAATGCGTGGCGGCCGGCGTCAGCCGGATTCGGGCCGTAGCGCAGCAGCGTGTAGCGGCGGCACAGTGCGGTGACCGCGGCGGCGAGATCCGGACGTGCCTGCGCGACGCGGTCGGCATAGGCTTCGGCGCCTTCGTGCGTGCGGCGCGGCAGGCCCACCGCCGCCAATTTGCGGCACAGCCGCTGATAAGCGCGGAACAGTGGATCCTTCGGCGGCGGCCGCAGATCGCGGCGAACTTGCCACGTGAGCCAGCCGAGTCCGAGCGCCAGGCCGATCGCGAGCACCATCACGAGCTTTTGTCCGTCGGGTTCAGGGATGCGCAGCAGCCGCAGCAGCCGGTTTTGCGAGTTCTGATCGAAATCCAAGATTCGTTCGCGCCACATCAGCTGCAGCGCGTCGAGGCGCAGGCGCAGATCGGCGAGCCATGGAGTGCTGCGGCGCCAGCGGGTCGCCAAGGGCGCGTCCGCCTCGAGCGCCTCCATGCCGCGCTCGACGCGCTCCGGCGCGATCGCCGCGGTCGGGTCGATGCGCACCCAGCCGCGGCCGTCGATCCAGATCTCGTCCCAGGCGTGCGCGTCGCTTTGCCGCAGGATCCAATAGTCCGCGAAGCGATTGAGCGTGCCGCCATGGTAGCCGGTGACCACGCGAGTCGGGATGCCCGCCGCGCGCATCAGTGTCGCGAAGGCGGAGGCATAGTGGCCGCAAAAGCCTCGCTTGCTTTCGAACAGGAAGTCGTCGACGGCATCGTTCCCCGATTGCTGCGGCGTGAGCGTGTAATAGAACCGCTCGGTGCGAAACATGCCGAGCACCGCGCGCGCGTAGTCCATATCGTCCGGGTGCGCGCGGCGCAGCTGCTGGGACAGCTGCAAGGTGCGGGGATTGCGGCCGTGCGGCAGCAGCGTATCGCGCCGGCGCATTCCGGCGCTCAGCGGCTCGGTGATTTGGACGCGGGTGTACGAGGTGGCGGTCACGTCGATCGGCCGCGAGACCGGTGCGGGCTGCACCAGCATGTAGTCGCTGGTGAGAAGCGCGAGCGGCAGGCTCCATTGCGTCGGCCAATCGAGCGCGAATATCCAATTGTGCTGGTGCGGCTCCAGATTCAGAGTGTATTGGTAGGCGCCGCCGACGGGCACCACCGGAGCTGCGCGCAGCGGGCCATAATCCATGCGCCGCCAGGTGTGCCCATCGAACTCGTGCAACACGGGACCGCGCCAGTAGCGCTCCTGCGGCGTCGGGGTTGCTGCCGCGAAGTGCACGCGGAATGCTATTTCGTCCGACAGCGCGAGCTCCGTGATGTCCCCCGGGCTCATGCTGTCGCTCAATCCCGATTGCGCGCTGCGATTGTCGGTGGGTATCCGCCACAGCGGTCCGTCGAAGCGCGGGAAGAACAGCCAAAGGACGAGCGCGACGGGTAGCGCCTGCGCGAGGATGCGCCCGGCATAGCGCAGGCTGCGCCGCCAGTGCGGCGGCGGGGATGAATCGGTGAGCGACAGCAGCGTGGCCGTGGTGAGCCAGGAAACCGCGACCAAATAGCTCAGCAGCCAGAACGACTCGCCGCGCAGCAGCGCCGCCAGGCTCAAAAAATAGACGATCAGCGTGATGATCTGGGCATCGCGGCGCGAGTGCGTCTCGAGCAGTTTCAATCCCGCCATCAGGCAGAGCAGCGCGGTGCCGGCGCTCAATCCGTTGAAGGTGTGGAACTGCAGGAACAGCAGCACGATGGCGGCGGCGGCGATGCTCAGGCGTATGCCGCTGCCCGGCGCGGCGCGGCCGCGCGCCGCCAGCGTCAGGCGAATCGCGCCCGCCGCGCACACGGTGGCCAGCAGCCAGATGGGCAAGGCGGTCAGATGTGCCGCGAGCACCAGCGCGAGACAGGCGCAGATCCACTTGAGCTGTGCGTAGGTGACTTGCGCCGTGGGGGGTGTCGCCAGCTTCACCGCGGCCCCTCGGTCGCGCAAGTGGCGAGCGCCCGCAGGCAGCGCGCACGATGCAGGCCGCCCCGACCGGGCGCGATCTGCACACCAGGGATCCGCAGCCCATAGGGCCGCCGGTATCCCGATTCGCTCGCCAGCACCCATTGGCACAGCTGCGACAGGCGTGCCTCGGCCTCCAGGCCCTCGAGCATCGACCACTCGAGCCACTCGGGCTGCGCCGCCAGATCGGTGTAGTTGCGCACCGCGGCCTCGCCGCCGCGCGCCAGCACTTTCCACGCCATGTGCTTCAGCGGCACTCCGGGCTCGTAAGCGCGCAGACCGGCGAAATCCTCGTCGCCGCGCGCTTCGGACCGCGCCGCGCTGCCGGGCGCGGCGGCGGCGGACGGCAGCGGCCGGTCGCCGCGCGGCTGCGGCGCCACGTAGGCGGTGAGCGGGGCATGAACATAGGTCCAGGCACGAAACCACCCGAACGGATGATGCGTGCGAAGCTCGAACTGGCTCCATCGAGATACTCCGCGCGCGACAACCGGAATGTAGACCGTAACCTGCTCGTAGCCGTTGGCGCCGACGCTCTTGATCGCTTCGGCCTCCGCGGTGCAACGGATTTCGACGTCGCAGTGATCCCGCGCCGATTCGTTGCGCAGCATGAATTCGAACGCAGCGTCGCCGGAGGCGAAGGCGTCGACCTCGACATTCGCGTCCACGCCGAGGCCTAGGAGATTGCGGTGGCAATGATGCATGGCCACGATCGCCAGACTGGCCATCAAGAAGGCAAACGCGAGCGCGAGATTGCTGTTGTAGTTGAGCCCCGCGACGAGCATCGCGACGAGCAGGGACGCCAGCATGAGCCCGTAGCGCGTCGGCAGGATATAGATCCGGCGCCGATCAATCCTCATCGGCAGGTCGTCGGTACCGTGTCGGCGCGCCGACCAGGTGCGTAATCGAGCGATCGCCGCCTGCCGCCATCTGCCCAAGGTCAATTCTCGTTCAAGGGACCGGGACCGCCTCGAGCAGGTGGTTCACCGCCGCGGCGCCGCCGTCGCGCTGCGCGAACCGGTGCTCCACCACGGCGGCGAATACCGCTTGCACGTGCTCCGGTATGACGGCGGTCCGGCCGGCGATCATTGCCCAGGCGCGCGCGGCGCGCAACAAGCCGATGGCGGCGCGCGGCGACAGGCCGACGCTCAAGCCTGCCGCACTGCGGGTGTGTGCGACCAGCGCTTGCACGTAATCGAGCAGCGCCGGAGCGACGTGAATGTCCAGAACGCCCTGCTGCAGTTTGCGAAGTCCCTCGACGCTGACGACGGGACTCAAGGAGTTGACCAATTCGCGCCGATCCACCCCGCACAGCAGCTCGCGTTCCGCCGCCGCCGCGGGATATCCCAGATGCACGCGCATCAGAAAGCGGTCCAGCTGCGATTCGGGCAGCGGGAACGTGCCGACCTGCTCCTGCGGGTTTTGCGTCGCGATGACGAAAAACGGCTCGGGCAGCGGCATGGATTGCCCGTCGAGAGTCACTTGACGTTCCTCCATGGCTTCCAACAGCGCGCTCTGCGCCTTGGGCGAGGCGCGGTTGATTTCGTCGGCAAGCACCAGTTGCGCGAATATCGGGCCGCGCTGAAAGCGGAACTTGCCGGTCTCCCGATCGTATATCGACACGCCGAGCACATCGGCAGGCAACAGATCGCTGGTGAACTGCACGCGCTGGAAGGACAACCCGAGCGACTTGGCGATGGCGTGGGCGAGGGTGGTCTTGCCCACGCCGGGAATGTCCTCGATCAGCAAATGGCCGCGCGCCAGCAGGCAGGCGAAACACAGGCGAATCTGCGCATCCTTGCCCAGAATGACGCGATTGAGCTGGGAGAGCACCGCGGAGATTTCGGATGTGCTCATTGGGCGCGCAACGCATCGACGCGTGCGGCCTGGGCGTCCAATTGATCGATTTCCGTGCGCAGATCCGTCAGGCGCAGCTGATCTTTGGCGACCACGTCCGCGGGTGCGTTCCTGGCAAATTCCCCGTTCGCCAATTTCGCCTGCAACTTCTCGACCTCGATCTGCGCCCGACGCCGGCGCTTGGTCAGCCGCTCGATCTCCGCCTCGGGTTCGATCAATCCCGCCATGGGCACCAAGATCTCCAGCTTGCCCAGCAGCGCGACGGCGGCGATCGGCGCCGACTCGCCGGGCCCGAGTACGCGCGGCGCCCCGATGCCGGCCAGGCGCATCAAGCAGGACAGATTCCGCGCCAGGTATTCCAAGTCCGCGGCTCCGGCATTTTGCAGCAGCACCTCCAATTTGCGGCTGGGGGCGATGTCCATCTCACCGCGGATTTGCCGTACGCCCAGGATGAAATTCATCACCCAGCGCATTTCACCCACCGCCGCCGGGTCTGCATGCACATCCTGTGCGGTGGGGAATGCGCTGCGCATGATGGTATCGCCGGCGGCACCGGCGCTGACGCGAACGCGCTGCCAGATCTCCTCGGTGATGAACGGTGCGAGAGGATGCAGCGCGCGCAGCAGCGCCTCGAGCGTGCCGATCAAGGTGATCCGCGTCCCGCGCTTCTCCGCCTCGCTCGCAGCATCGGATTGCAGCACCGCCTTGGACAGCTCCAGATACCAATCGCAGAACTCGCTCCAGGTGAATTCGTAGAGCGCGTTCGCGACGTTGTCGAGCCTATAATCGCCGAACCCGGATTGCACGCGCGCGAGCATGGCGGCGAGGCGCGCGCGAATCCAGCGGTCCGCGAGGCTGAAGCGCGCACCCTCGCGGCGCAGATCCTCGCCTTCGACGTTCATCAGCACGTAGCGCGCGGCATTCCACAGCTTATTGCAAAAATTGCGGTTGCCCTCGACCTTGGCCATGTCGAAGCGCAGGTCTCGGCTCTGCGTCGCAAGCGACGCGAAGGTGAGCCGCAGCGCATCGGTGCCGAAGGCGGGGATGCCCTGCGGAAACTGCCTGCGGGTCGCCTTCTCGATGGCCGGCCTCATCTGCGGCTGCATCAGACCGCTGGTCCGCTTGGCGATCAGCGCGTCGAGCGAGATCCCGTCGACGATGTCCAGCGGGTCGATCACATTGCCCTTGGATTTGGACATTTTCTGGCCGTCGTGGTCGCGGATCAGGCCGTGCACGTAGACTTCGCGAAACGGAACCTGGTCCGTGAATTTCAGGCCCATCATGATCATGCGGGCGACCCAGAAAAATATGATGTCGAAGCCCGTGACCAGAACGGAGGTGGGATAGTAGGTGCGCAGCGCATGCGTCTGCCGCGGCCAGCCCTGAGTGGAGAAGGGCCAGAGCGCCGAGGAGAACCAGGTATCCAGCACGTCCTCGTCCTGCCGCAGGGCCACTGTGGAATCGAGCCCGTGCGCGGCGCGCGCCTGCGCTTCGCTGCGCGCAACGTACCAGCGGCCGCCGCTGTCGTACCACGCCGGTATGCGGTGACCCCACCACAGCTGCCTGCTGATGCACCAATCCTTGATGTTGCGCATCCATTCGTAGTAAACGCCCGACCAATTCTCCGGTACGAAGCGGATATGCCCTTCCTCGACGGCGCGAATCGCCGGTGCAGCCAGCGGTTTGATGTCGACGAACCATTGGTCCGTCAACAGCGGCTCCAACACCGCGTTGCTGCGGTCCCCGCGCGGCACCGTGAGCTTGTGCGGCTCGATCCGGTCGATCAGATCCAAGGCGCCGAGGTCGGCGAGGATACGCGTGCGCGCGGCGGCGCGGTCGAGACCGCGATAGGCCGCGGGCACGTTCTCATTGAGCGCCGCCTCGGGCGTCATGATGTTGATCATGGGCAATCCGTGCCGCCGTCCGACTTCGTAGTCGTTGAAATCGTGCGCGGGTGTGATCTTGACGCAGCCGCTGCCGAACGCCGGATCGACGTAGCCGTCGGCGATGATGGGTATCTCACGGTCGGTGAGCGGCAGCCGCAGGCGCCGGCCGATCAGATGCCGGTAGCGCTCATCGTCGGGATGCACCGCGACCGCGGTATCGCCCAGCATGGTTTCCGGCCGGGTGGTCGCGACGACAAGAAAGCCGCTGCCGTCGCATAGCGGATAGCGCAGGTGCCAAAGACTCCCCGGCTCCTCCTCGGCGACGACCTCCAGATCCGACAGTGCCGTCTTGAGCACCGGATCCCAATTCACCAGCCGCTTGCCGCGATAGATCAGCCCCTCTTCGTAGAGCCGCACGAACGCCTCGGTGACCGCCTGCGAGAGTTCGGCATCCATGGTGAATTTGTCGCGCTGCCAGTCGACCGAGGCGCCCAGTCGGCGCAATTGCTGCGCAATCAGGCCGCCGGACGTGTTCTTCCATTCCCAGACCCGTTCGACGAACGCATCGCGGCCGAGCGCGGTGCGGCTCAGGCCCGCGCCGTTCAGCTGCCGCTCCACCACCATCTGCGTGGCGATGCCCGCATGATCCATGCCCGGCTGCCACAAGGTGTCGAAACCGCACATGCGCCGATGGCGGATGAGCGCATCCATGATGGTGTCCTGAAACGCATGCCCCATGTGCAGCGTGCCGGTGACGTTCGGCGGCGGAATGACGATCGAATAGGCCGGTCCGTGGCCGCTGGGCGCGAAATATCCGGAAGCTTCCCAGTGCGCGTAGATGCGAGACTCGATGTCGGCGGGAGAGAAGGCTTTATCCATGGCGATCGATTATAGCGGGCAGCCGCTCCGCGCGCGCCGCCGGACGCGAGGCGATGCTCAATCGTGGGTGTCTGCGGATCGATCCGAGACGGCGGCGTG
This sequence comes from uncultured Gammaproteobacteria bacterium, assembly GCA_963837045.1. GTDB lineage: Bacteria > Pseudomonadota > Gammaproteobacteria > Steroidobacterales > Steroidobacteraceae > Bog-1198. Next base: position 47,386 of record CAWIMA010000010.1, on the reverse strand, counting down.
TTCGCGCAGCGCGCGATCCACGAGTTCGGGAAGCTCGGTGCGCAGCCGGTCGAACACGCGCTCGAACAGCGTCGCCTCGATGTCCCGCGCCGCCTGGCGGAGCAGCGAATCGGCCAATTTCAGTGTTTCCGTCAACACCGCCGCATGCACGGCGCTGAAATCGAATGGCTGAGCGGCGGTGTCATCGGGTTGCGCGATGGTCTCGGTCAAGACGGGAATGTCGCGGGGGTCATGCGGTTCGGCAGGCATGTGCTTCAAATTTCCGCCGCAGCGTCCATTTGATGGGTTTCGAGCGCGAGCTTCTGCTCCCGGTATGATTTGAAGCGCTCGCGCCCCAGGCGGCGCCGCTCCGGGTCGCCGTCGATGACTTCGGCGATTCGCGCGAAGCGCTCGGCTCCGGCAGGCAGCCGGTCGCTCAGATTCACCAGCAGGTCGGCCGGCCCGGCCGCTTCGAGCGCATGAGTCAGGTGCACCGGGGTGTCCGCATCGCGCGAATGCGCGTCCTGACACAGCTGATGCGGAACGAAGGACCGATCGCTGAAAGTCCACAGCAAGTCATCGAGCAGTTTCGACTCCGCGGCCGTTTCGCTCAAGATGACCACCCTCAGATCCCTGAGGTAAGCCTTTTCGGCGAGGCGGCAGGCAAAGGTGAGGCGCTGTTTCGGCGCCGCGCCGTTCAGGACATAGAAATCAACACGATCGGTCATTGTCGCAGGGCGCTCATTTCCAGCAGGGGCCTATTCCGAGAGCGTTCATTTCGAGCGGGCGCGCTTGATCAAGAAATCGACCAGCAAGGGGACGGGCCGGCCGGTGCTGCCCTTCTGCGAGCCGCCGAGCCACGCCGTGCCGGCCACGTCCAGATGCGCCCACTCGAGATCTCTGGCGAATTTCGACAGGAACGACGCCGCGGTGCAGGCGCCGCCTTCGCGCCCGCCGATATTGGCCAGATCCGCGAAATTGCTCTTCAGCTGGTCGACGTATTCGTCTCCAATCGGCAGGCGCCAGGCGCGGTCGTCGGCGCGGATGCCGGCGGCGGCGAGCTCCTCCGCCAGCGCCTCGTTGTTGCTCATCAAGCCGCTGAAATGATTTCCGAGCGCGACGATGCAGGCGCCGGTCAAGGTGGCCACGTCGACCACCGCTGCCGGCTTGAAGCGGCGGCTGTAGGTGATGGCATCGCAGAGAATGAGGCGGCCCTCGGCGTCGGTGTTGAGGATCTCGACCGTCTGTCCGGACATGGTCGTGACGATGTCGGAGGGCTTCACTGCGGTGCCGCCGGGCATGTTCTCGCAGGCGGCGATGATGACTACGACGTTGATGGGCAGCATGAGCTCGGCGACGGTGCGCAATGCGCCGAGCACCGCGGCGGCGCCGCTCATGTCGAACTTCATTTCGTCCATCGCGGGCGGCTCCTTCAGCGAAATCCCGCCCGAATCGAAGGTGATGCCCTTGCCGATGAGGCATATCGGGGCGGTGCTCTTGTGGGCGCCCCGATATTCGCAGACGATCAGCCGGGGCGGCTGCGCAGAGCCCTGCGTGACGGCGAGCAGAGCACCCATCTTCAGGGCCTTGATGCCGCTTTCGTCCAGCAGCTTGGTCTTCACGCGCGGCCACTCCCTGGCGAGGGTCTCGGCGCGTTGCCCGAGATAGGTGGGGGTACAGATGTTGGGCGGCAGGTTCGCCAAATCGCGCGTGAGGGCGAGCCCGCTGCCGATGGCCGCGCCGATCTTCAGGCCATCCGCCGCGGCTTTTGCCGCGCGCGCGCTCTCCACCGCCACGCTGACGCTGACAAGTTTCGCCGGCTTTGGCTTCGTCCCCGTCTTGAGGTCGGGAATCCTATAGGCCTGTGCGCAAAAGATCTCCGCCACCATCCGCGCGCGGTATTGCATCTCGACGCCGCCGACCGCTTCGAGCGCAAGGTACACCAGGGCGTCGCTCGCGCCGGTCTTCGCCAGCGCTTGAGCGCCCGCCTGCAACGCCTTGCGGTATTGCTTGCGGCCGAAACCGGCGCGTGGGCCGAGTCCCACCAGAAGCACCCGTTCGCAGGACGCCCCCGCCGGCCGCGGCAGCAACAGCGTGTCGCCCACTTTGGCGGCAAAATCGCCGCCGGATTGCAGCTGGGCGATCAGTCCGCTGGTTTGCGCGTCGATATTGCGTGCGGCGACGCCCAAATCGCCGTTCTCGTACACGCCGGCCACGGCGCAGCCCGCGGATTCGCGCGCCTTGTGATCGATGACTGCCTTGAATTCCATACCCCTCGACTCCCTGTTTATTTTACGGCGGGCTGGCTGATGAAGCGCAAATAGTTTACTAGATTAACGCGAAGGCTCTAAGCTCGATGCCATGAAATGGACGGTTCAGCGATATGTGCTGCGGGAGGTGATCCAGACGTGGGTGGCCGTCACCGGCGTTCTGGTGTCCATCGTGGTCTCGAATCAGCTGTCCAGAGTGCTCGGCCGAGCCGCGACCGATGAGTACGGCCGTCACGTCGTGTTCGATTTGATCGCGCTGGGCGCCGTCATGAACCTGTCGGTGATCGTGCCGGTCAGCCTCTTGCTGAGCATCGTGCTGGCTCTCGGACGGCTCTACCACGACAGCGAGATGTCGGCGCTGCAGGGCTGCGGATTCGCGCCCGCCCGCCTGTTCCCGCCGCTTTACTGCTTCGCCGTGGTGGTTGCCGTGGGCTTGGCTTGGCTCTCGTTCTTCCAGGTGCCGCGCGCGGACCGCGAGGCGCAGCTGCTGCGCCAGGCGGCGGTCAAGGAGGCGCAGTTCGGCCAGCTCGACGCCGGCCGCTTCCGATCGTTCGTCAGCGGCGGCGGCGATGCGGTATTTTACGCAGAGCGCGTCGACGAGGAAGGACTGCTGCACAACGTGTTCGTGCGGCGCGAGTCGGCGGGTCGAATCGAGGTGGCGCTAGCCGAGACGGCGACTTATTCAAAGGCCGCCTCGAACGGCATGCATTTCGTGACCCTGTTCAACGGGCGGCGCTACGAAGGCGTCCCTGGGCGCAACGATTTTCGGGTTATCGAGTTTCGCGAGCACGGCATCCCGATCGTTACGCCGGGCGACACCGTCGCCGGTACGCAGGATCCGGACACGAAGCCCACCCGCCAGCTCATCGGTTCCAGCGCCCTCTCCGATGTCGCCCAGCTGCAATTCAGGGCCTCGAGCCCCATCATGGCGCTGGTATTGACGCTGGTCGCGTTGCCCTTGAGCCGCCTGCGTCCGCGGCAGGGCCGCTATGCCCGCGTCGGTTTCGCCATCGTCGTGTACTTCGTCTACTCCAATCTGCTGTCCGCCGCCAAGGTGTGGATCGAAAAAGGCGAGCTGTCGCCCGCGATCGGGGTGTGGTGGGTGCACATAGCGATGTTGTCGCTCGGGTTGTACCTGGCGTACAACGAGGCGAGAAACGTGTGAATACGCTCGATCGCTATCTGTACCGAACCGTCGTCCTGTACACCGTGATGGCGATGGGGGTGCTGCTGACCCTGGGCGGCCTCATCGTGTTCATCACCCAGCAGAACGACATCGGCGTCGGCAACTACCGCACGGCCGATGCGTTCCTGTTCACGTTCTTGAACATTCCGCAGCAGGCGTTCCAATTGCTGCCGATCGGCGCGATGATCGGATCGCTGATGGGGCTCGGCAGTCTCGCGGCGGGCAGCGAACTGGTGGTGACCCGGGCATCGGGGGTTTCCGTGTGGCGGATTGCGTGGCCGGTGGGGCTCGCGGGTCTGACCTTCTCCGTGGCCATGTATGGAATCGGCGAATACGTTGCACCGCCGCTGGCGCAATTCGCAAAGACCGAAAAAACCACGAGCAAGCTGGCGGACGTTAGCTTCGCCGGCAAGAGCAGCGCATGGGTGAAGGACGGCAATCTCATCCTGCGGGTGCAGACGGGCGAAGTCGACCAGGCGTTCGGCGGGGTGTCGCTGTTCGAACTCGACGGCTCCAACCGGTTGCGATCGATTCAAAGGGCCGAGCGCATATCCGTGGCCAATCCGGGCGAATGGCGGCTGCAAAATGTAGCGACGACGCATTTTGGCGCGGACCACGTCGACAGCGACACGGTCAACGAGGTCGACATGCGCTCCACGGTCAATCCGGAATTCCTGGGGCTTGCGGCGACCGACCCCGACCTGCTCACTTTGCGCGGCCTCAAGTCCTACATCGATCATCTGCGCCGCAACAGTCTCGATACCGCGTCCTACGAAATCGGCTATTGGTCGCGCATAGCGCGACTGTTCGCCGTCATCATCGTCACCCTGCTTGCATTGCCGTTCGTGTTCGGGCCGTTGCGCACCACGGGCGCCGGCACACGGACCGTGGTCGGAGTGATGCTCGGAGTGGTTTTCTTCGTCATTACGGGCACGATCGAGAACGGCGGTCAGCTATTCGGCTTGAACCCTGCGCTGGTGGGCTGGCTGCCAACCGCCGTGATCGGCCTTTGCACCCTCATCGCGATTTCAAGAACCCGCTAGGTGCAGCATCCGCGTGCTCGACAGCCGGTCGTGCAATGCGAGGTGATCAGGGTCGAAGTACAGCCACAGCACTCCGAGCGCGGCCGGGCTCCATGCCGCCACGGCGCAAACAGCGCGCAGTACGGCAGGCGCGAACTCAAGCCGTCCGCCCGACGCGCTGACGGCGCGCAGCCGCCAGGCGCGCATGCCGAGCGTCTGGCCGCTGCGCATCCAGTTGAGCACGTAGTAGCCGGCCATGAGGATCAGTTCGCCGGCGCGGTACGCATACCACCAGCCGCCCGCAGTCTCTGCAGTCAGCGCTCCGCCGCGAGCATAAACAAGCGCCGCCGTGTAAACCGTCAGCACTGCAGTGAGCAGTACGCCGTCGTAGATCAGCGCCGCCAAGCGCCGACCGAACCCGGCGCTGGTTCCGCTGATCACGGCGCCGGGGCGGGCGACGACTGACCGGCGGCCGGCTTGCCGGCGGCGGGCATGTGGCCGCCGGCGGCGGCGTTTTTGGCCGGCGGCGATTCCTTGGGCACCAGCAGCTGATCCAGGGGACGGAAGAGGGCGTCATAGCGATAGCTCGCCACCTCGAAGGCGCGATCCTGCGCTTTCGCCATGAGCGCGGCATCCTTGCTCGCCTTCACTTCGATCCAGCGCTTGTCCGCCGCCTGCGTCCCGGTCAAGGTGATGACATTGCCGTCGGACAGAGTGAGGATCGCCTGGGCTGCCTGGCTGAAGTCGATGTCCTTCGCCGATGCCACATCTTCGGCGGTCAGCCCGCTCAGGAGGGTCGAAGAGGGCGCCAGAGCACGCGCGTCCAGGGCTTTACGTCCCGGCGGCGTGCCATCGAGGCCAAAGCCGTCCTCGTTGGGCTTCAGACGGCGAATGACATATCCCGCTGCGGACGCGGGCTTCACCTCGATGCTTTGAATCGAGGCCGTCGGCACGTCGATCAGCCGTGATTCGATCCAATAGCGGGGCTCCGTCTCGAACGTGATGGCCGGCTCGACGATATAGCTCCTGTTCTCGCCGCCGCGGCGCGCGAAGTTTCCATCCCCAATGGGCTTGCCGATGATCACGGCGTGCCTGCCATCCTGCGCCACCACCGTGATCTCCGCGCCGGTTGAGCCGGGCTGGCCCGGATCCTCGACTCCGATGATCGGGAAATTCGCCGGATTCGAGGTCTTCTCCTCCACGATCTTGGCATCGCCGAGGGCGAGCAGCAATTTGCGCAATTTCGCAACGTCGGCCGGATAATCGCCGCGTTCGAGCACCGTCCATTTCCCGGCGGACTGGTGCACGGTCACGGTCGGCGCCTCGCCGCTCTTGCGCACGCTGAGCGCAGTCACGGTACTCATCTGCTGCGCCAGCGTGGGCAGCAACAGCGTGTCGGGCGCTTCGCGCGAGACATTGCGCCGGGCGCTCAGATACAGCGCGCCGGTTATGACGAGCAGCGCCGCGACCAGCAGCACGATGAAGCGCTGACGGTTCATGTCGAACCCGCGGCGGTCGATTTGCGCCGGCGCCTCAGCGCCAGAATGATCACCCCCGCGACGGCGACCGCGAGCGGGGCAACGGCAATGTTGATCACCTTCAACCAGGTATTCAGCCGGTCTATGTCGATATCGAGACCGCGCTGCGTCTCGCGCAATTGCTTGCGCACCTGCGCCCGCTCGGTGGTGAAGCGTTTGAGTTCCTGTTCCTGCTCCGGCGTCAGCATGAGCGAGTTCTGATCGTTTCGCTTGCTTTGCAACTCGGTCAACTTCGCCTCGGTCTGCTGCAGCTCCGCTTGCAGCTCGAGCGCCTTGCTGCGCAAGCGGTCGTCGGCCTGGCGCTTGAGCGCTTCGACGCGTTCGAATGGGCGGGCAAACGACGCCCTGCCGCGAATACTGATCAACGCGCCGCTGCCGCTCAAGTTGTCGAGCAGGTTGGCGACGAAGTCCCCGTTATTGGCGAATGCCTGTGCAATTCTCTGTCCCAACACCTCGTGCGTCTGCACCCACATGTAATCCATCAGCAGATCGGTGTCGGCGACCACCACGATATTGGCGGGCGCCGACGACTTGGACAAATGGGCGATGGGCGGGCCCGCCGCCGGCTTCTCGTCCGCCGGCGCGCCTTGCGGAAATGCCGATACCACCGGGCCGGTGAGCCGCGCGGCCAGCGCATAGCGTGTGCCGGTCGCTTTGAATCCATCGCGCAGGCTCGCCGGGTCGGTCATGGCGTTGAAGCGCTGCGCCGGAATCGGCGCGGCACTGGTGGAGCTCAGCAGCAGCGGCTCGAACGTGGTCTTGGCCCCGGGATGCGCCGACAGAAATCCGGCGGTGGCGACATTGATCAGCTCGAGCGAGGCCGTGACGACGTCCTTCGGATCCATGTCGCTTTGGCGCAGACCCAATATACCGATATGCCGGGTCGGCGGCCCCTGCGGGCTGGAGCGCACTTCGAGCCCGAGTTGCAGATCGCCGATCACCTTGCCGGGGTCGTAGTCGATCCCCCATGCCGAGAGCAGCGGCTGCAGATTCGAGGAATGATTGGCCATCGCGCCGGCGAGCGGATTCGACGGATCCTGCCCGCTGGTGTCGGCGCCGCTGTCCGGATCGACGAACAGCAGCATTCTGCCGCCGCGCATGACGAACTGATCAATGGCATAGAGCGTCTTCTGTGGCAGCTGCTTCGGATGGACCACCATCAGCACATCCACGTCCTTGTCGATGTGATCGGCGTCGGTGGACACGGTACGCACGGTAAAGAGCTGCTCGATTTGCGCAATGACCGGCCAGGTATCGCCCATCTGACCGGTCATGGGATTGAACTGGCCCTGCATGGGGATCGAGCTCATCAGCCCGATCACCGGCTTTTTCGGCGTCGCCAGCTCCTGCACGAGCTTGGCCACGTCGTATTCCAGGAACTCTTCGCGGTCGGGCTGAAAGCTCGGGATGGCCGAGCGGCCGTCGGTCGAATTGCTCCCCGCCAAACCGAAGTACAGGGCATCCCCGCGCCCGCCGACCTGCAGCGATTGCAGGCCCGCCTCCGTCGCACGGTCTTCGTCTTCCGAGAACGGCTGCGGATCGATCACGCTCAGACGGATCTTGCCGCCGGAGCGCGCCGCGGTCTCTTCGAGGAATTCACGCACCCGCGTTGCATAGGGCATGAGCAAGGGGGACTGTTTCGCGGCCGTGTCGCGCGAAAAATAGAAATACAGATTGATCGGCTCATTGAGCGCGGCGAGCACCTGCTTCGTGCCCGGGCTCAGGGTGTACAGGCGGTTCTGCGTCAAATCGAGGCGCATGCCGCGCAACCCCAGATTCGACAGCATGACGACCCCCAAAAAGAGCACGGCGAGCGCCAACAGGCCGCCCACGCCAAAGCCGGTTCTGCGCCAACGATTAGCGTTCACCTATTCGGCCTTCTTCATGTCGAGAACCATGGCCGTTGCAGTCAGCCAAAAAGCGATCAATGCCGCGAAATACACCAAGTCGCGCAAATCGATGACCCCCTTGGAAATCGCGTCGAAATGGGTGAAGAAACTCAAGGACGCAATCGCATCGACCATGCCCTGCGGCAGCACGCCGCGCACGAAATCCAGCACCAGCGGAAAGCCGGCGAGCAGAAATATGAATCCGACCAGCGCCGCGGTGACGAACGCGATCACTTGATTGCGTGTGGCGGCGGAAAGGCACATGCCGATGGAGAGAAATCCGCCCGCCATCAGGAAGCTGCCCACATAGGCGGCGACGATGGCGCCGTTGTCGGGGCTGCCGAGATAGTTGATCGTGATCCAGATCGGGAAGGTCAGGGCGAGAGCGACGCCGGCGAAGCACCACGCGGCCAGAAACTTGCCCGCCACCGCCTGCCACAGCGTGATCGGCAGCGTCATCAGCAGTTCGATGCTGCCGCTGTTGCGCTCCTCCGCCCACAGCCGCATCGAGATCGCCGGAATCAGCACCAGGTACAGCCAGGGTTGCCAGCGGAAAAATGGCTGCAGATCGGCCTGGCCGCGCTCGAGCAGCCCGCCCACCTGAAAAGTGAACACGCCCGCGAGCACCAGGAAAATGACGATGAACACGTACGCCAGCGGCGTCGCGAAGTAGCTGCGCAGTTCGCGCCGGAAAACCACCAGAGTCTTGTTCAAGGCCGCGCTCCTTGGCCGCCCGCGGGACTGGAGGTCGCCGGGCGCGGCGCCGCGGGCGCCGATTGCGGCTGCGTCATAGTGCGGAACACCTCATCCAGTCGCCCCGATTCCAGATGCAGCTCGGGGACGTCCCAATCGTACTTTACGATGAGCGCACTCACCGCCGGCAATGCGTTCGCGGCGGCGCGCGCGATCGCGGTGAGACGCAACTCGCGCTCGTCCGATTCGACCTCTGCCACTTCGGGCAGGCCCGCTATTTCGCGGCGCGCCGCAGCCAGCTGTTCTGGCTTGTCGAAGCGCAGGCTGACGGCGTGGTGGTAGCGCGAACGGGATTCCAGAGCGCTCGGAGTCTCGTCCGCCACAATGCGGCCGTCCGCGATGATGATGGCGCGGGTGCACACCTCGTGGACCTCCTCCAAAATATGAGTCGACACGATGACGAGCTTGTCCTTGCTGAGCTCGTTGATCAGCCGGCGCACTTCGTGCTTTTGATTCGGATCCAGGCCGTCGGTCGGCTCGTCGAGAATCAAGACCTGGGGATCGTGGATGAGGGCTTGAGCCAACCCCACGCGGCGCCTGAATCCCTTGGACAGAGTTTCAATCACCTGTTCGATGACGGGGGCGAGCGCGAGGCGCTCGATCACGATGTCGCGCCGCTGACGGCGCTGCGCGCCCGCAAGGCCGCGGATATCGGCGACGAAATCGAGGAACTCCCCGACCGTCATTTCGCCGTAGCTCGGCGCACCCTCGGGCAGATAGCCCATGCAGGACTTGGCCGCCACCGGTGCTCGCTCAATGTCGTGGCCGCATACCGAGACCCGGCCGGTCGAGGGCGCGACGAAGCCCGCGATCATGCGCATCGTAGTGGATTTCCCCGCGCCGTTGGCGCCCAGGAAGCCGAGCACCTCCCCCGGCGCCACCGAGAAGGTGAGGTCGTCGACCGCGACCTTGTCGCCATAGCGCTTCGATAAATTTTGCGTTGTAATCATGGTCGCCTTTGAGCGAACTAAAGCGTAGTAGGTTCCCTAAAAATTTTTTCTTGACGCCGCGAATGTGCGGCCGTCTCATCAGATGCGTCCGGCCTTCTTCTCGATGGCCGTCTTGTTGTCCTTTATTATACGCCGCACTTCCGGCAGCGGCGGGCGGCCCGACATGCGGGCAATGAGTTCGGCCAGCTCGAACCACTTGCGCCCCCACTGCACCAGGCGCGCCGCGTCGGCAATGACCTGCTCGCGTGCGGCATCGGACGGTGAACCGTCGAGCGGTGCGGCGGCGAGCGGCGCGGCGGCTTGCGGTGCGGCGGCCGCCGGCGCCGCGTCGTCGGCCGGTTGGCCGGTCGGCGCGTGCTTCGAGGGCGCGATGAGTTTACCAGGATGTTTGGCGGCCGTTCGCGGCACGGGCTTTGCGCTCCCCGGCCTGCGTTCGGCGCGGGCGACGTGCGCGGTGCCTGCCGGCGGCGGGGAGTGGCGTTTGATGCCGACGAATTCGGGCATTTCACGCGTACCCGTGGTGGCATCGGCGCTCGGAGCTTGCCGGGCGGGCCCCTCGTCGGCGGATGGGGCGCGGCTTCTGGCCGCGACGAATGCAGGCATTTCGCGCGTGCCCGTGGTGGCATCCGGCGCGCTCTGAGGCTGCGCGGCGGGTGGGGCAGGTGGGGCGGGCGCGGCAGGAGCAGCGGATGCGGCTGGCTCGGCAGGTGCGGCAGGACGCAGCTCACGCTCGTTTTGCGGATCGGCAAGCGGAATGAAGCGCTCGATATGCTCCGAGCCGACCAGATTTGTGAGAAAGGTCATCAATTCCAGCGAATCCGAGAACTTCGTATCGCCCATTTTGATCCGCTCTTGGACCTGGCTTCGCAGCGCGACGGTTTTCTGCACGGCCAGATCGATGATCCAGCGGCTCGGGCGCTGATGTTCCGGCCAGGGCTGGATGTTCGCGTAGCTATCGCCGTCGAGCGACGAGTAGCGGATGTGCAGCTCAAGACTCTTGAGCCATTTTTCCAGCAATTCCAGCAGGCGTTGATCGGCGGGTGTAGCCATGGGTCCAGCTCCAGGCTGCACCCTAAACGAACCGCTGGCCATTGGCTAGCGGTACATCGCCTGCAAGGTCGCGCTAGACTGCCGCCCATGTGCGGAATCGCCGGGATCATCGGTTCGCGAGCCAGCGTTGAGACGGTCAATACCATGACGCAGCGTCTGCGTCATCGCGGGCCGGACGGTGAGGGCGTGTGGAGCGAACCGGGAGTCGTTTTCGGTCACCGGCGGCTGTCGATCCTGGATCTCTCGCCGGGCGGCCACCAACCGATGGTGCTGGGCGCGCATGTGCTCACCTACAACGGCGAGATCTACAATCACCAAGAGCTGCGCGCCGCATTGCCCGGGCCGTGGCATTCCAGTGGCGACACGGAAGTCCTGCTGCACCTGCTGGCGCAGGGCGGCAGCGCGTCTCTCCAACAAGTGATCGGAATGTTCGCGTTCGCCCACTGGGACGCCGGTTCGCGGCGCTTGTTGCTCGCGCGGGACCGCCTCGGCATCAAGCCCCTGTACTACCAGATCTTGCCGGACGGCATCGCGTTTGCCTCGGAGCTCAAAGCCTTGCTGGCGCTGGGCCAACCGCAGATCGACCCGGGGGCCGTGCGCGATTTTCTGTTTCACGGCTATGTCCCGGCGCCGAAGACGATCTACCGCGGCATCGCGAAGCTGCCCGCCGGTCACACGCTCTCCTGGCAGGATGGGCACGCGCGCATCGAGCGGTATTGGCGGCCGTCCGCGGCCATCGAGCAGAGAACCGCAGGCGACACGCTGCACGAGCTCGATGAGCTGCTGCGCGAGGTCGTGCCGGCGCATACCTTGTCGGACGTGCCGGTGGGCGTGTTCTTGAGCGGCGGCATGGATTCGGCGCTCACCACGTACTATCTCGATGCGCCGCGCACCTACACCCTCGGGTTCGATGCGCAGGACCGCTCCGAGCTCGAGGGGGCCCGTCGCGCGGCAGCGCACTTGAACACGGTGCATACCGAAATGACGGCGAAGGCGGCGGACTTTTCGCAGGCGCTCGATGCCATGCCGGGGCTCTTCGATGAGCCCTTCGGCGACAGCGCCGCCTGGTCCAATTACCTGATCGCGCAGTTCGCGCGCCGTGAGGTGACGGTGGCATTGAGCGGCGAGGGGGGCGATGAAATATTTTGCGGCTATCCGCGCTACTGGTCGCGGATCGGTGCGCGCTCGAACGTGTTGAACAGGTCGCTGGCGCATTTCTTGCCGCCGCTGTCGCGTTTCGCCTCTTCCATGCAGCGTCACGCGTATATCGGGCTGCCGGCATTTGCCGCGGCGCTGGGCGGCATGACGGCCCGTCAGATCGACAGCCTGCTGGCGGATTCCTGGCACGAGCCGGACTACGACTATTTGTGGTTCTATCGGCAGTTCTGGCGCGAGGACTTGAGTCCTCTGGTGCAGCTGCGCTGGCTGGATCTCAACACGGACCTCGCCGAAGGGCTGCTGACCAAGGTCGACCGCACCAGCATGGCGCATTCGCTCGAGGTGCGGCCCCCGCTGCTCGACCACCGCCTGGTGGAGTTCATGCTGTCCGTGGATCCCGCCCTGCTGGTCGACCCGCGCCGGCGCCGCGGCAAGCTGCTGGTTCGCAATCTCATGGGGCCGCGGCTGCCTCCGGGGCATCTGGATCGTCCGAAGTCCGGCTTCGGGCTGCCGGTGCACCGCTGGCTCAAGCGCCATCCGCGGTTCTTGCAGGACGCGGTGGCGCGGCTCACGGCACGCGGCGTGATCAAGCGGCCGGTGGGCAGCGAATTTCGCAGAGCCTGGTCGCTGCTGGTGCTCGATCGCTGGTTCACCGCCTTTGACTGACGCCCTTCCGCGCATCCTTTTCGTGCCGGTGTCGGGCCCCTACGGAATGGGTGAGTTCGCACGCTCATTTGCGATCGCGCGCGCGGCGCAGCAGCATTGGCCACGCGCGGCCATCCATTTCATTCTGAGCCGCGCCGCACCGTATGCCGCCGGCTTACCGTTCCCGACGACGCTGCTGCCGTCCTCGGCCACCTTTCATTCCGCCGCCGTCGTCGAACTGATCGAGGCATGGCGCCCGCAGGTGGTGGTGTTCGACAATGCCGGCCGCACCGCGCAGCTGCGGGCCGCGCAGCGGGCCGGCGCGCGCGTCATCTTCATCAGCTCACGTCCGCGTCAGCGGAGCAAGGCGTTTCGACTGCACTGGATGCGGCTGCTCGATGAACACTGGATCGCGTACCCGGAGTTCATCGCAGGCAGTCTGAGCGCCCTCGAGCGGCTCAAGCTCAGGCTGCTGCGCCGGCCCGCGGTGCGCTATCTCGACGTCATTCTTTCGCAGGCGGCGCCGGACCGGCAGGCCGCGATTCTGGCGCAGACCGGCTGCGATGCGCAGCGCTATGCGCTGGTGGTGCCGGGGGGTGGAACAGGACACCCGGGCGCGGACGGCGCGGTGGAGCAGTTTTTGGCTGCCGCCCGCCTGCTCGCGGCGCGCGGCATCATGACGGTGTTCGTGGGTCCGGCCGCCGGGGCGACCGGCGCAACGCCATTGCGCTTCGTGGGTTCATTGCAGCAATCGGACTTGGGAGTGCTCATGCGCCATGCGCGGCTGATCGTCGCGAATGGCGGATCGACGCTGCTGCAGGCGATCGCTTGCGGCGCTGCCTGCGTAGCCGTACCCATCGCACGCGATCAGCTGGCGCGCATCCGGCGCTGCGCGCAGGCCGGCGTGGCGGTCGAGGCCGCACTCGACGGTGCGCACATCGCACAGAGCGTAGCCGCGCTGTGGGACGATGAGACGGCCCGCGCTGCACTCGCGCGCCGCGCGGCCGGCCTGACGCTCGCAGACGGGGTCGAGGTGGCAATCGGAGCGCTCGGTCTGCTGATCGATGCCCAGTCGCGGGGGCGGTGAGCATAATGTCGAATGCTGTGTTGCTGGGATACGATCTCGATCAGCCGTCGTTTCGGCACCGAATGCGCTCACTGGTCGGGACCCTGGAGGCCGCTGGATGGCAGGTGCGAACCGAGCGCTACCCGAGCGGACGCTATGTGTTGCGCACCTGGGAGCGACGCGCGCTCCTGGGCTGGGCGGATGTCGCCGTGCTCCATCAGATCAAATTGAGCTCCGTCGAGGCCCGTCTTTTCGCCGCTTTGAGCCGGCGCCGGGTATTCGACGTGGATGATGCCATCTACGTGCGCAAGCCGCGGCACCTGGGAGAGCCGCCGGACGATTCCGTCTGGCGGCGCAGAAAGTTCGCGGCGACCTGCCGCTGGGTCGACGTGGTCGCGGCGGGAAATGGGGTGCTGGCGAGCGCTGCGCGCCCGGCCGCACGGGCAATCGATATTTTGCCGACCTCGATCGACACGTCGCGCTATCGGGCGGCGGCCCTGGGCGCGGATGAGCCGCCCACCATCGTGTGGATCGGCAGTCCGGAGAATCTGGTCTATTTGGAGATGATTCGGCCCGCATTGGCGCGGCTCGCCGTGCGCCATCCTGCGCTCAAGGTCAGAGTCATCTGCTCCGCCTTCCCCGATTGGCGCGACGTGCACGTCGAGCGCGTGGCGTGGAGCGAGGCCACCGAGGCCGCCTCGCTCGCCGCCGCACACATCGGCGTGATGCCCCTGTCGGACGATGACTGGGCGCGCGGCAAATGCGCATTCAAACTGCTGCAATACATGGCTGCCGCGCTTCCCTGCGTGGCCTCTCCGGTGGGGGCGAACACCGAGGCTGTAATCGACGGCTTCAACGGCTTTCACGCGCGCAGCCCCGAAGACTGGGAACGCAGCTTGGAGCGGCTGATCGATTCGGCGGAGCTGCGCGCCCGGCTCGGCGCCAACGGCCGCGCTCACGTGGCGCAGCACTACGCAATGCATGCCTACCAGGAGAAATATCTCGCGCTGCTGACCCGTCTCGCTGCCGCGTGAAGAAGCCGGTATGCTTCCCTGCATGCATCCGGTGCATATCTATCAAATTCTAAATCACTACACGTCGCGCGCGGAATTGGATCCCGGCTTCGAGGTTTTGGACAATTCCTCGAACGAACGGCCCGACTGGTTCGAATACTGGCCGATGCGCAAATATCTTCTGGGCGAGGCCATGGACGAGGAGGGACTTTACGGATTTCTGTCGCCGAGATTCCGTTTCAAGACCAACCTGACCGCGGCGGCGGCGCGCGCGTTCATCGACCGCACGGCCGGCTCGACGGATGTGTACCTGTTCAGCCCCAGCATTCACAATAGCGCCTATTTCCTCAATGTATTCGAGCACGGCGACTCGGAGCACCCCGGGCTCGCGGCGGTCGCGGCGCGATTTTTCGAGCGCATCGATCCAACTGTCGTTCTCGGCGATCTCGTGTCCGATTCGAGAAACACGGTGCACTCAAATTATTTCATCGCGAAACCGCGGTTCTGGCGCGCATGGCTCGCGATCAACGAACGGCTGTTCGCGATTGCCGAGTCTCCGGACGACCCGCTCGGCGAGCAGCTGCGCATGCCCACGACGTATCGGGGGCGCGAAAACGTCCAGATGAAGATATTCATCATGGAGCGGGTGGCGACGTGGATCCTGGTCCGCGACCGCAGCTTCGCGGTGCGAGTGCGCAATCCGTTCGCCGAGCGGTCGCGCATCTACAAGCTGCCTATGGCCATCGTGTGCGATGCGCTGAAGATTGCGTACGTGACCGAGGGCCGCGGCCAGTACAAGGACGTCTTTTCGCTCGTGAGCAATGTGCGGCGGTTTTTGAATTTCCAAATAAGGCTCGCCGATCTGGTGGGCTGGCGGCCCGTGCGGCAGTCGCTGCGCACGCTCAAATCCTATTGGACGGGCGATGCCTCCGAAGCGAAATAGGTTCGAGTTCTGGCGCGGCCGCCGGGTGCTGGTCACCGGCCACACCGGCTTCAAGGGCGCATGGCTCAGCCTGTGGCTGCGCGGCCTGGGGGCCGAGGTCACGGGCTACGCGCTCGAGCCGGCGAGCACCCCGAACCTTTGGGACATCGTGGGCGGCGATACCGAATCGATCATCGGCGATGTCCGCGACGCTGCGCGGGTGCGCGAGTCGCTGCAGGACGCCGATCCGCAAATCGTCATTCACATGGCCGCGCAGGCGCTGGTCAGGGAGTCCTACCGCGATCCGCTCGGAACTTACGCCACCAATGTCATCGGCACCGGAGCGCTGCTGCAGGCGTGCCGCGGGATCGAGGCCCTGCAGTGCGTGGTGATCGTCACCAGCGACAAGGTCTATGAGAATCACGGCGCGCAGCGGCCGTTCGTGGAAGCCGACCGGCTCGGCGGACACGATCCGTACAGCAGCAGCAAGGCCTGCGCCGAGCTGTTGACGAGCAGCTTTCGCGACAGCTTCTTCGGCGGCGGCCCGCCGATCGCCTCGGCGCGCGCGGGCAACGTCATCGGCGGCGGCGATTGGTCCGCCGACCGGCTGGTTCCCGACTGTGTCCGAGCGCTGCAGGCGGGCGAGCCGGTTCGGCTGCGCCATCCGGACGCCGTCAGGCCCTGGCAGCACGTGCTCGAGCCGCTCGGGGGGTACCTCGCGCTCGCCGAGGCGCTCGTGCAGGCGCCCGACACCGCGCCGCGCGCTGTCAATTTCGGACCCGATCCGGCATCCTTTTGCCGGGTTCACGAAGTGGTCGACGCGTTCAGCGCACGCTTCGGCGGGAAACCCGGGTGGGAGCGCGATACCGCCGTGCACCCGCCCGAAGCGCACGCCCTGACCTTGTCTTCCGGGCTGGCCGAACGCGCCCTCGCGTGGCGCCCGAGTCTCGGCATCGGCGAATCGCTGGCATGGACGGCGGACTGGTATCGATCGTACGCGGCGGGGGAGGACATGTTGGTATTTTCCGAAGCGCAGATTGCGCAGTATCAACTATTGAGCGACCGAAGCCGATGAAATGCGTCATCCTCGCGGGCGGCAAGGGCACGCGCATCGCCGAGGAGTCGGGCAGCCGGCCGAAACCCATGCTGGAGATCGGCGGGAAGCCGATTCTCTGGCACATCATGAAACTGTATGCGGCGTTCGGAGTCAGCGAGTTCATCGTATGTCTCGGCTACAAGGGCTACATCGTCAAGGAGTACTTCGCGAACTATTTTCTGCATCAGGCCGACGTGACGTTCGACATGGCGGCTAACCGCGTCGAGTACCACGACTGCCGCAGTGAGCCGTGGAAGGTCACGCTGGTGGACACCGGCGAGGAGAGCATGACCGGCGGGCGGCTGCTGCAGGTGGAGAAATATCTGAACCCGGGAGAGCCCTTTTGCATGACTTACGGCGACGGATTGGCGAATATCGACATCGCCGCGGAGATCGCCTTCCATGCGCAGCGCGGCTGCAAGGCGACGGTCGCCTGTGTGCGCCCGCCCGCGCGGTTCGGCCGCGTCGTGATCGAAGGCACTCAGGCGACATCCTTCGAGGAGAAGCCGCAGGCCGAGACCGGCTTGATCAACGGCGGCTTTTTCGTGCTGGATCCCAGCGTGCTGGAGCTGATCGACGGCGCGCATACGGTGTGGGAGAAGGAACCGATGGAAAGCCTGGCGGCGAACGGGCAGCTCGCCGCGTGGATTCATCGCGGATTCTGGCAGCCGATGGACACGCTGCGCGACAAGCAGCACTTGAACGCGCTGTGGGACAGCGGCACGGCCCCGTGGAAGCTTTGGCAAGGCTAGCGCCGCGATGGTAGGGCCGGTCACGGGCTGCCGTGCCTGCGGCGGACGGCTATCCGTCACGATGGCCGATCTGGGGCTGCAGCCCCCGTCGAACGCGTTTCTGTCCTCGATGTCCGAGGCCAAGGACGAGAGGCGCTACCCGCTGCGGGCCAAGGTCTGCGAGTCGTGCAAGCTGGTGCAGCTCGACTACGATGTGGCGCCGGAAGAGCTGTTCCGCAATTACGTGTATTTCTCTTCGTATTCCGACCATTGGCTCGCACATGCGAAGCAGTATTGCCGCATGGCGCTCAGCCGCTTTGCGCTCGGCCCTCAGAGCCTGGTCGTGGAGCTGGCGAGCAACGACGGCTATCTGCTCAAGAACTTCGTGGAGCTCGGGATCCCCGTGCTCGGTATCGACCCATCGGACACAGTTGCCGCCGCCGCGGAAAAAATCGGTGTGCCGACATTGGTGGAGTTTTTCGGCGAGACTTTGGCAAGAGCGCTGGTGCGCGCAGGCCGGAGCGCCGACCTGATCATCGGCAACAACGTGCTGGCCCACGTGCCCCGGCTGAACGACTTCGTCGCCGGAATCGCGGCGCTGCTCAAGCCCGCAGGCACGGTGACCATCGAATTTCCCCATGTCCTCAACTTGATCGAGCAGGTCGAGTTCGACACGATCTATCACGAGCACTATTCGTACTTCTCGCTCTACGCCATCGAGCGGGTGTTCGGGCGGCACGGCCTGCGGATCCATGACGTCGAAGAGCTGCCGACGCACGGCGGCTCGCTGCGCATTTTCGCCTCCCATGACGCGCGCACCGAAGTGCAGGACAGCGCGCGGCTGCGCAACCTGCGGGCGCGGGAAGCGGCGGCCGGATTGAGCGATCTCGATGCGTATTCCCGTTTTACCGAACGGGTCGAGGCGTGCCGGCGCTCTTTGCGCGAGTTCCTGGCGCAGGCGAGGCGCGAAGGCAAGACGGTGGCGGCCTACGGCGCCGCCGCCAAAGGCAACACGCTGCTCAATTATTGCGGCGTGACCCGGGACGATATTTCCATGGTCGCCGACCGAAATCCCCACAAGCAGTCGAAATTGCTTCCCGGCACGCATATTCCGGTGGTCTCTCCGGAGCAGTTGATGCAGGCGGTACCGGACTACGTGCTGGTGCTGCCGTGGAATTTGCAGGAGGAGATCATGCTTCAGCTCGACGCCATCCGGGCCTGGGGCGGCCGGTTTGTCATCCCGGTGCCCGCGGTGCGCGTACTCCCATGATCTTCACCGCATTGCCGCTGGCGGGCGCCTACACGATCGAGCTGGCTCGGGTCGAGGACGACCGCGGCTTCTTCGCGCGAACCTACGATGCCGAAGCATTCGCGGCGCGCGGCCTGCCCGCCGAGATGCCCCAATGCAGTGTTTCGTTCAATTCGCGCAAGGGCACGCTGCGCGGCATGCACTTTCAGGCTGCGCCCCACGGCGAGGACAAGCTGGTGCGATGCACCGCCGGGGCGATCTTCGACGTCATCGTCGACCTGCGCGCGGGCTCGCCGACGCAGCGAAGCTGGTTTGGAATCGAACTGACTGCGGAGAATCGCCGGTCGGTGTTCGTGCCCAAAGGGTTCGCGCACGGCTTCGTCACGCTGCGGGACGACACGGAGGTCTTCTACATGATTTCGGTACCGTTCGCGCCCGGCTACGAGCGCGGCGTGCGCTGGAACGATCCGGCCCTCGCCATCCGCTGGCCGATCGAACCGGCGGTCCTGTCTGCGCGCGACGCCGGTTTCCCGCTGCTCGGCGCAGCACCGGGCGCGTGATCTGGGAGCGGGTGTGGTCGCAAAGAAGCGCGTGCTGGTCACGGGAGCGGGCGGATTCATCGGCCGGCACAGCCTCGAGCCGCTGCGCAGCGCCGGCTACGAGGTGCATCCCGTGCTCTCGGCGCGCGCGCAATCCGCGGCGACCGGCGCGCCGGTGGACGGCGACAAGGTGCACCGCGCCGACCTCCTCGACCTTCAGGCGACCGATGCGCTCATCGAGGCGGTCCGTCCCACACATCTGCTGCATTTCGCCTGGATCGTGACTCCGGGAGTCTATTGGAGCAGCGCGGAGAATTATCGCTGGCTGGCCGCGAGCCGGCACTTGATGCGCCGCTTCGCGGAAAGCGGCGGTGTGCGCGCGGTCATGGCGGGCAGCTGTGCGGAATATGACTGGTCGCGCGTCGAGATCTGCCGCGAGCGCACGAGCCCGCTGGCGAACGAATCCGGAAAGGCCGTCGCGGCCTATGCCGAGTGCAAGATCGCCCTGCAGCAGGCGCTCGAGAATGTCGGGCGGGAACAGGGTCTGTCCACAGCCTGGGGCCGGCTCTTCTTTCAGTTCGGCCCGGGCGAGCATCCACTGCGCCTGGTGCCGTCCGTGATCCTCGATCTGCTCTCTGGCCGCGAAGCGCTGTGTACCCACGGCCGGCAGATACGCAGTTTCCTGCACGTGGCCGACGTCGGCGCCGCCTTTGCCGCGGTCTTGGACAGCGATGTCGAAGGGCCGGTGAACGTCGGCTCGGGCGAAAGAATTTCGATCGGTGAGCTGCTCGAGCGGATTGCGCGGCAGATCGGGCGTACGGACCTCCTGAAGCTCGGTGCCCGCAGCTCCGCGCCGGGGGAGCCGGCGATTCTCGTTCCCGACATCGGGCGCCTGCGCGACGAGGTGGGCTTCAGCCCGCGATTGACGCTCGATGCGGGGCTTGCGGACGCGATCGGTTGGTGGCGGGATAAGTGTTCAGCGACGGGATAGGCGCTCAGCAGCGGGGTAACGGCTCCGTGGAGGGTAACGGCTCATGAGTACACCGATCGATACCGCGGCGCTGCGGCGCTTCGTCGATACTGTGTGGGATGATTCCATCGTCCCTGAACTGTGCAACTATGTGCGAATTCCGAACATGTCGCCGCTGTTCGATCCGCAGTGGGAACAGCACGGCCACATGGAGCGGGCGGTACAGCTGATGGCAAACTGGTGCCGGCGGCAGCCGATCGCGGGTCTGTCGCTCGAGATCGCGCGCCTTCCGGGCCGCACGCCGCTGATCTTCATCGAGGTTCCCGGCGCCGGCGACACCGTGTTGCTCTATGGTCACCTCGACAAGCAGCCGGAATTCACAGGCTGGCACGAGGGATTGGGGCCGTGGGAACCGGTGATCCGGGATGGGCGGCTCTACGGACGCGGCGCCGCCGACGACGGCTACGCGGTGTTCTCCTCGCTCACCGCGATCGCAGCCCTGCAGGCTCAGCGCGTCCCGCACGCGCGCTGCGTGGTGATGATCGAAGCCTGCGAGGAAAGCGGGAGTGTGGATCTGCCGGCGCACGTGGAAGCCCTCGCGGCGCGCATCGGCACGCCCACCCTCGTCGTTTGCCTCGATGCAGAAGCCGGCGACTACGAGCGCTTATGGCTCACCACCTCGCTGCGCGGAAACATCGTCGGTACGCTGGACATTCAAGTGCTGACCGAAGGCGTGCACTCCGGGGCGGGCAGCGGCATTGCCGCCTCCTGTTTCGATGTGCTGCGGCAGCTGCTGTCGCGCCTTTCCGATGCCGGTACCGGCGAGCTCAAGCTCGATGAGCTGAAGGCCTCGATTCCGGAGGAGCGCCGCCGGCAAATCGCCGCCACCGCCCAGGTACTCGGCGACTCCGTGGCCGCCCGCATGCCGTTCGCCCCCGGCGTGCGTCCGATCTCGGCAGATCCTGCCGAGCTGCTGCTCAACTCCACATGGAAGCCGACGCTCACGGTCACCGGAATCGACGGACTGCCGGCCGTCGGCAATGCCGGCAACGTTCTTGCGCCGCGGCTCAGCCTCAAACTGTCGTTCCGCCTGCCGCCCACGGCGCATGCCGCCGCAGCGGCAACGGCCATTCGCCGCACGCTCGAGTCCGACCCGCCGTACAACGCTCGTGTCAGCTTCAGCTCCGGCGCCGACAGCGCCGGCTGGAACGCCCCGCCGCTCGAGCCCTGGCTGGAACAGGCCATGCAGGAAGCCTCGCAGGCCTGCTTCGGCCGCGCGAGCCTGTCCATGGGAGTCGGCGGAACGATCCCCTTCATGGCGATGCTCGGCGAGCGGTTCCCCGACACGCAGTTTCTGGTGACCGGGGTGCTCGGGCCGCATTCCAATGCGCACGGTCCGAACGAGTTCCTGCACATCAACTATGCGAAGCGCCTCACGGCCGCCGTGGCGCAGGTGATCGCGCGGCACGCGGCGCGGTGAATGGAGCTGAAAAAGGCGAAGGCCGTGCAGCTCCTGCGAGCTGCACGGCCTCGATTCGCACTCCTTGACTACATGGCCGGCATATCGCCGGTGAAGTAGGCGAGTACATAGACCTTCAAATTATCATTGGCCTGCGGCACCGCATACACCCGGACCGGTGCGCCGACCGCGAGCGCGGTCTGCAAGTCCGTGAGTCCGGTGCTCGAGGTGATGTCGACGGGGTTCACCGTGATGATGCCGTTGGTGCGAGCCACCTGGTAGACCAGGGTCGCAGAACCGGGCTCGGTGCTGACATTCACGGTCGCCGGAGTGGGGCCCCCGACCACGGTCATGCCGAAGCTGAGGTCATAGCCGCTGAGAGTCCAGTTCGATGCCACAGTACCCAGCGGCAGCGTCGAGGGCACGAGAATGCTGGCCGCGGCCGCCCAGCCGCCGGCATCCGCCGGATCGTTCCAGGTCGCGTAGCTCACACCATAGGTGGGTATGGGAGCACTGCCGAAGTTGACGCTGCCGTCCGCCGCGGCGACGAAGTCGCCGATCGCGTTCATCCCGCTGGTCAACTGCGTCGGGTAGGCGAAGTTCCACCACTTGTAGCCGTCGATCATCGCGCCGGTGTCGTCCGTGCCGTTCGGAGTTGAACCGGAGATGTAGTCGAGCCGGTACACGTAGTCATCCGTTGCGGTGTGAAAATTGCGGGTGTACGTGAAGGAGCTGTCGTTCGGCGGACTCGTGAAGGAGATCGCGCCGTCGTATCGCGCGGTTTCGATGTCGATGCATTGCGCGACCAGTGGCGCGGCCAGCGGGTCGACCACGGAGGCGTGGACCTTGAATCCGCGGACCAGATTCTTGCTGCTGAGGAACCCGGTGCCCACGCCGATCGGAATCGAATCCACCGTCGGGTCATGTGGCTCACGAAAGAAAAATTGAGTGTCCGCGTTGACGGTCATCACGACCGGCTGCCCCAGCTCGTTGGCGACCGTGACGGTATCGTTGGCGGCATTGACGTGCAGCACGTGGCCTTCAGGACTCAACCACACGTTGTTGAAAGTGCTGCTCGCCCAGATGCGCGTCGCGACCAGCGTGCCGTTCTGCTGATAGCGCGCGGCGATGCGCACGTACTTGCCCGCCAAAGACATCTCGTTCGAGAAGTTGTCGATGACGGTCTTGGTCTTCGCATCCAGATCGTAGAAGATGGTGCCGTTGGCCCCATCGACCGTGATCTGCAGCGACCGCGACCCGGCGACGGCGGTCTCTGGGTTGGCCGGGGGCTCCGTCGGGAACTCCTTGGTGATCGTGATGGTGTCGGTGGCAACCGCCGTCACGCCGCCGTACATGTGGCGCAGCACGAGCCGCGTCAGGTCATACACCGGATGGTGGCGCACCGGACCGTCGAAGTTCACGGCCCAAATCGTGCCGCCGCCGCCGACAGGCACGTGCCCGATGAGGAAGGCCGGGTGCGAAAGATCGAATTCGAGATCCATCACGTTATTCTGCGTGGTGCTCACCACCAGAGGCGAGACGAAGTTGACGTTCACGGGCACCGTCACACTGGAGCCTGAGCCCTGCGTATGCTGCAGTTGAATCTGATTCGCGGGAATGGTGACGCCGGCCGCCGCGGCGAATCCGGCGTCCGGATCCGGCGAAGCCGTCAATAGGATGTCGCCGGCGTTGCCGCTGATGGTCAACACCGCGCCGGTGTAAGTGCCCACCGGAACGGTCGCGTTTTCCAGAAGGTCGGCGATGTTATCGAGCTGCACGAGATTCGTAAGTTGTACCGGCGCGGGGGCGGTGTACACCGTCACATTACTGCCGCCGCCCTGCGGTATCAGCGCGATCGACAGCACTTTGACGCCGATCATGGACCAGTCCTCGGTGGATGCGTCGCTCAGCATCACCGCCAGGTTGGCGGTCTGCGGCGTCGCGGGCGGAGTCGAACCCATGCCGCCGCCGCCGGTACCCCCGCCACATGCGGAGATCAGCGCGACCGCAGCACTGACCGATAACAGTCGATATGATTTGGAGAACATGACGAACAAACTCCTCTAGTTAACGATAATCGCCCTTGGTGTCCCGGCGACGGCGCTGCGTTGCACCTTCAATGACATCCCCAACGCGGCAGCCTGAGGCGCGTTGACAGATGATCGATGGTGCGGATGTGATTGCGGTGGGCGCGCGATTACATGTGCGCGCCCACCGCGGCACACATGTCGGCAAATGAAGACATTAGGGCGCGGCTGCGAGTCCGCAATACGCCGACCACGCGCGGCGGTAAGCATCCTCGATGTTGGCCGCGAAGCGTGCGGCATCCATCAACGCGGAACGCTCGAGGCGCCAGCGCAATTGGCTCCGCAGAGCCGCCAGGCGCGGCACATCGCCGGCCAATTCCACGGCACTGCCGATGAACGCCGCGTCCGATTCCGCGGCCAGCTCGAGCAGGTTCAATTGATACAGCTGACTGAGACCGCCGCGCCCGACGCAGGTCCGGCCGACCCGGGTGAGGACGGGCACACCCATCCACATCGAATCGAGGCTGGTGGTGTGGCCGTTGTAGGGAACGGTGTCGAGTCCGAAATCGATGTCGTGATAGGTGTGCAGGTACTGTGCTCGGGGCCGGAACTCGACGAAGCCGACGCGCTGCCCGGCGATCTGCTGGGCCTCGAGGCGCTGCAGTAATCGCCGGCGGTGCCGGCCCGCCGGTGCCATGAGCAGCAGCCGCGCGTCCGGCAGGGCGCGCATGACGCCGCCCCACAGCTGCAAGGTGTCATCGGTCAATTTGCAGGGGTTGTTCAAGCACCCGAGGGTCAGGTAGCCGCGCTCGAGCGCGGGCAGCGGATTGACCCCAGGGCGATCGGTCAGCGGATCGTAGCACCAGAACGAATCGGGCAGGCGCAGCGTGCGCTCGCTGTAATGATGGTCGAATCCCGGCGGATCGAGCCGCGGATCGCTCAGCCGATGATCCATGGCGCTCATGCCGGTGGTGCCGGGATAGGCGAGCCACGCGATTTGGACCGGTGCCGGTTTGCGCGCAAACACCAGCGGCCGCCCGCCGGCCATGTGCATGGTCAAATCGACGAGGATGTCGATGCCGTCCTTGCGAATGACCTCGCAGAGCGCCGCATCATCCAGCCCGCGCGCATCTCGCCACACGTCTGTGCAGCCTGCGATGCGCCGTGTGTAATCATCGGGGCGCTCGACGCTCGAGTAGCAGAAAATCTCGACCGCCGCGCGATCGTGATGCGCGAACAGCGGCAGCGTGAACAGGCTCTGGCAATGGTCGCGAAAATCCGGCGAGACGTAGCCGATCTTAAGGCGGCGGTGCGCCGAGGCATGCTGCGGACGGGGGGTTGTGCGCGGCCGCAGCGGCTCGGCAAAGCGCGCGTTCCAGCGCGCGCACTCATCGAGAATGGGCTGCGCCTCCGGCGAAAAAAAACTCAACGCATAGGCGAGATTGCTGTGCGTCGCCGGGTTGGTCGGATCGATGTCGAGGGCCCTGCGAAAGCAGCCGATCGCCTCATCGAGTTCGCCCGCATCCTTGAGCACGCTGCCGAGGTTGTCGTGCAAAGCCGCGTGCCTGGGGGCGATCACAAGGCCACGGCGCAGCATGTCCTCCGCGGCATCGATGCGTCCCAGCGTGCGCAGCACGCAGCCCGCGTTGTTCAATGCGATCACATAATCGGGGCGCACACGCAGGGCCGCTTCGAAGTCGGCCATGGCGGCGGAAAAATCGCCCAGCTCCTTATGCAGGCTGCCGAGATTGTTGAGCGCATCGGCATAGTCCGGGCGAAGCGCGACGGCGTTCCGATAGTGGGGAATCGCTTCCTGCGGCCGGCCGAGGCCGCGCAGTGCAATGGCGAGGTTGAACTCCGCTTCCGGGTGATTGGGCTCGCGGGCGAGGGTTTCGCGCAGCAGCGGCTCGGCTGCGCCGAACTCGCGGCGTCGACAGAGCGCAATCGCCAGATTGATCGCGTGCGCCGCGGTGAGGGGCTCGATGCCCCGTGCGGTGCGCAGCACCTCGACCGCCTGGTCCACATCGCCCAATTCGAGCAACGCGGCGCCCAAGTTGCCCAGGACGGCGGCATCGCCCGGCCGCAGCGCGAGCGCGCGCCGGTACGTCGCGGCGGCCTGTGAAAGCCGCCCGCCGCGCTGCAGGACCATGCCCAGCGCGAACTCGGCGTCCGCGGACTGCGGATCCGACCGCAGCGCACGCCGGTAGGCGGATGCCGCCTCGTCCCAGCGGGCGAGAGCTTGGAGCGCCTGGCCGAGACCTATCTGATAGCGGGCCTCCCCGGGAGCTGCGGCGGCGGCGCGTGCGATCAGAGCGAGTGCCGCTTCCGCCCGCCGATCCTGCAACTCGAGCAGGCCGCTGCGGAACAGCGCGAGCGTGTGTTCCGGCTGCGCAGCCAGTATCTGCGAATACGCGCGGCGCGCCTCGGCGAGATTGCCGGCGCGGTGGTGCTCGGCTGCAGTCTGCAACAATCGGTCGGCGGTCTCGGCAGTCACTCCTCATTGTGGCCATCTCGCCCGAAGGAATAAAGCTCGCCCTCAAAGACGGCTACAATCGCAGGCCGGGCGAGCGGGACATGGTTAGAGTGCGAGGGTCGTATGGATCTGGGAATTCGCGGTCGTCGAGCGATCGTTTGCGCATCGAGTCAGGGCCTCGGCAAGGGCTGCGCCGTGGCGCTCGCGGAGGCCGGAGTCTCGCTGGTCATCAATGGGCGCAACCGCCTGTTGCTCGAGCGAACGGCGGAGGAGATTCGGCAGGCGAGCGCAGTGGAGGTGACGCCGGTGGTCGCGGACGTGTCGACCCAGGCGGGGCAGGAGGCGCTGCTGACCGCGTGTCCGGCGCCCGACATCCTGGTGAACAACAACGGCGGGCCGCCGTTTCGAGACTTTCGCGAATTGGACCGGCCGGCGCTGCTGACGGGAGTCACCATGAACATGGTGACTCCGATCGAGCTCATCCAGCGGGTCATCGATGCGATGGCGGCGCGCGGCTTCGGCAGAATCGTGAACATCACCTCCATCAGCGTCAAGATGCCGCTGGCGGGTCTCGATCTGTCGAGCGCAGCGCGCGCTGGGCTGACTGCGTTCGTGGCGGGAGTCGCGCGGACCGTGGCCGACAGGAACGTGACCATCAACAATTTGCTGCCGGGAAGCTTCGACACCGAACGTCTGCGCGGCGGCATTCGGGCCTCGGCGAAGCGTGCAGGAAAGCCGGAATCCGAGATTGCACGCCAGTCGCAGGACGCGATTCCCGCGAAGCGCTTCGGCACGCCGGCGGAATTCGGACAGGCCTGCGCATTCCTCTGCAGTGTGCATGCGGGTTACATCACCGGCCAGAACATTTTGCTCGACGGAGGAGCGTATCCAGCAGCCTTCTGAGGCCGCGCAACACCCGATGAAGGACCCCGTGTGCGGAATGACGGTGACTGACCGCTCACCGCACGTGGTCCATCGGGAAGGAATGGCCGTGTATTTTTGCTGCGCCGGCTGTAAAGCGAAGTTCCTCGCCGATCCGGCCCGCTATCCGATGGCCCGGCATGCCTCGGTGGCCGGGGAGCACACCGCGCCGGCGAGGTCGGCCGGCGCGATCTTCACCTGTCCGATGCATCCGGACGTGCGGCATGCCGGTCCCGGCTCTTGCCCGCTGTGCGGCATGGCGCTCGATCCGGTCGATCCGGGCACAGACGCCGGCGCGAATCCCGAACTCCTCGACATGCGCCGGCGGTTCTGGATCGGGCTTCCCCTCGCATGCGTGGTGCTCGTGCTCGACATGGGGTTCGCGCAGGCGCCGTGGTCCGCGTGGCTTCAATTCGCGTTCTCGACGCCGGTCGTGTGGTGGTGCGGCGGGCCGTTCCTGGTGCGTGGAGTCGACTCGGTGCGGCGCCGGTCGTTGAACATGTTCACGCTGATCAGCATGGGCGTCGCCGCCGCCTACTTCTACAGCCTCGCGGCCATACTCGCGCCTCAGCTGTTCCCCGGCGATGTTCGCGACATGCGCGGCCAGATAGGCCTTTACTTTGAAGCGTCGGCCGTCATCGTCGTTCTCGTGCTGCTGGGGCAGGTGCTCGAGCTCAAGGCGCGTGAGCGCACGGGCGGCGCAATCCGGGCATTGCTCGAACTGGCGCCTCCGATCGCACACCGCGTGGCCGACGACGGCGCGGAAAGTGACATTGCGCTGGACGAGGCGCGCGTCGGGGATCGACTGCGCGTGCGTCCGGGAGAGCGCGTCCCCGCCGACGGAGTGGTGCTCAGCGGTGCGAGCAGCGTCGATGAATCAATGCTCACGGGCGAGCCGATGCCGGTCGAGAAGACTGCGGGCGCGCGCACAGTGGGCGGTTCGGTCAACGGCACGGGAGTCTTCGTGATGCGCGCCGACAAGGTGGGCAGGGAAACCCTGCTCGCGCAAATCATTGCGCTGGTCTCCGCCGCTCAGCGCAGTCAGGCGCCCATACAGCGTCTCGCCGATCGGGTCGCCGGCCGGTTCGTGCCGGCGGTCATGCTCGTCGCTGCAGCGACCTTCGCCGCGTGGCTCGGCTGGGGCCCGACTCCGGTGCTGCCGCACGCGCTGGTGGCGTCGGTGTCGGTGCTGATCATCGCCTGTCCTTGCGCGCTCGGGTTGGCGACGCCGATGTCCATCATGGTCGCGGTCGGCCGCGCGGCGCAGGCGGGGGTCCTGATCAAAAATGCGGCCGCGATCGAGCGCCTGGAAAAGGTGGACACGCTGGTCATCGACAAGACCGGCACTTTGACCGAGGGGAGACCCCGGGTGACGGAAATCCATCCGGTGGCCGGTGGCGATCGCGACGCCCTTTTGAGCGTGGCGCAGGGCCTCGAGCAAATGAGCGAGCATCCGCTGGCGCACGCCGTTCGATCTTTATCCACCGGTCAGCCGGTGCTGCCGGCGGCGGTAAGCGATTTCGCCGCGATCGCGGGCGAGGGTGTCCGCGGATCGGTCGGCGGCGAGCCGGTGGCTCTCGGCAGCATCAAGCTCATGCAAGGCGCTGGAATCGATCTGAGCCCGGTCGCTGCCGAGGCGGACCGTCTGCGCGATGACGGTTCGACGGTGGTGTACGTGGCGCGCGGCGGAGCTCTGCTCGGATTTTTGGCGATGGCCGACCCGGTCAAATTGTCCACCCCTGCGGCTCTGCATGCATTGCGCGCACGCGGACTCAAAATCGTGATGGTCACGGGCGACAACCGGCGGACGGCGCAAAGCATCGCCCGACAGCTCGGCATCACCGACATCGAGGCGGAGGTTCTGCCGGCGCAGAAGAGCGAGATCGTGAATCGCCTGCGAGCTGCCGGGCGGGTGGTGGCGGTGGCGGGCGACGGCGTCAACGACGCGCCGGCGCTCGCGTGCGCGGAGGTGGGAATCGCGATGGGGACGGGCTCTGAGGTCGCGATCCAGAGCGCGGGCATCACGCTGGTGAAGGGCGATCTGACGGGAATCGTTCGAGCGTGCATCTTGAGCCGCGCAGCCATGCTGAATATTCGGCAGAATCTGGCTTTGGCCTTTGCTTACAACGCGATCGCGATACCCGTTGCGGCCGGGGTCTTCTACCCGGCGTTCGGTGTGTTGCTGTCGCCCATGGTGGCGGCTGCCGCGATGAGCTTCAGTTCGGTTTCAGTCATCGCCAATGCGTTGCGGCTGGGCAGAGGAGAGGTATCTTATGAATGAACCCGGCGAGGCCGGCATGCTGCTCGAGGCGCAGCAGGCGGCGTTCCGCGCCGAAGGCCTCGTCAGCGCGCGCGCGCGCATGGATCGCCTGGACCGCGCGCTCGACTTGCTGGTGCGGCATCAGGACGCATTTTGTGAAGCGGCCGCCGCCGATTTCGGGCAGCGGCACTCGACCATGACGCGCTTCATGGACATATTGCCCTCGTATTCTGCGCTCAAGCACGCCCGTAGGCATGTGCGCCACTGGATGCGTCCGAAGCGGCAGCGCGTGGGGTTGCCGGCGGGCGCCCCGGGCGTGCGCGCCGAGATCGTGCGCCAACCCCTGGGCGTGGTCGGCGTCATCAGTCCGTGGAATTTCCCCCTCACGCTCACCTTCGGTCCGCTTGCCGGTATTCTCGCCGCCGGCAATCGGTGCATGATCAAACCGTCCGAACTCACGCCGGCGGTGAGCTCGCTGCTCCAGCGATTGGTGGGCGAATACTTCGACCCCCGCGAGATAGCCGTGGTCACCGGCGGAGTGGACGTGGCCGAGGCATTCTCGCGCCTGCCGTTCGACCATCTGCTGTTCACCGGCTCGACCTCGGTCGGACGCCGCGTGATGGCGGCCGCGGCGGCGAACCTCGTTCCGGTGACCCTGGAGCTCGGCGGCAAGTGTCCGGCGCTGATCGGGCGCTCGGTGGATCTTGAGCGAGCGGTCGATCGGATCATGCTCGGCAAGCTCGCAAATGCCGGGCAGATGTGCATTGCGCCCGACTACGTGTGCGTGCCGCGTGAATTGCTCGACAATTTCGTGCAGCTGGCGAGAGAGTGGGTCGGGCGCGTGTACCCCGGATTGCCGTCGAATCCCGACTACACCAGCATGGTGAGCGTGCGCCACGCCGAGCGCATGCGCGCACTCATCGCCGACGCCGCTGCAAAGGGCGCGCGCGTGGTCTCCCTGGAGCCGCGGGACGAAGCGGGCGCTGCGCGCGAGCGGGTGATCGCGCCGGCGCTGATACTCGACGCCACGGCACAGATGCAGGTCATGCAGGAGGAGATTTTCGGCCCGCTGCTGCCGGTACTCGCGTACGAGCGAATCGATGATTCGATCGCGGAGATCGACGCGAGGCCGCGGCCGCTCGCGCTGTATTACTTCGGCAGGGATCGAGCCGAGATGCAGCAGGTTCTTTCGCAAACGCACTCCGGAGGCGCGACCATGAACGACATCGCCATGCATTTCATGGCGCAGGAGCTGCCATTCGGAGGCCTCGGCGCCAGCGGCATGGGCGCCTACCACGGGGAATACGGCTTTGAGCGCTTCAGCCATGTACGCGCGGTGTTCTATCAAACGCGCCTGGATGTCGCGGGGCTCGTGGGCCTGCGGCCGCCGTACGGCGCGCGCGCGCTCAAGATATTGAAGCTGTTCATTCGGCGCTGAGCATGGGAGGCGAGATGAGCCATCACGCGAGAGCAGGTTCACTGCTGTCGGCAGCCGCTTTGCGTGCCCGTGGCGGCGCCCCATGAGCGGGGGCCTACCAAATACGCCCGTGCTTCGGTATCAATTTGGAAAGACCTCGCTGAAAAGATCGCGCATCGCGCGCCACGAGCGCCGGTCGGCCGCGGAATGGTAGGCAAAGCCCGGAATGTGCCAGGCGTCGATGCGACGGTTGGTGAAGCTGTGTCCGACGCCGCCGTACAGATGCATCTGCCAGTCGACACCGGCCCGGGTCATTTCTGCGGCGAACCGGTCCCGCTGTTCGGCGGTGACGATCGGATCCTCGCTCCCTTGGCAGACGAGGACCTTCCCGCGGATCAGGCGTGCGTCATCGAGCGCCGCGGTGGTGAGACCGGCGTGAAAGCCGACGGTGCAGGCAACATCCGCGCCGCTGCGCGCAAGCTCCAGCACGGCTGTGCCGCCAAAGCAAAAACCAACCGCCGCGATGCGCCCAGGGTCGACGTTCGGCTGTTGACTGAGCAGTGCGTGGGCCGCCTGGACTCGAGACCGCAGCAAGGGCACATCGGATCGGAGCTGCCGCACGCGCTGTCTGGCCACGTCCTGGGTTGGCCGCGGATCGCCGAACAGATCGAGTGCGAACGCAACGTAGCCGAGATCGGCGATCATTTGAGCCCGCTCCGTCGGGTGATCGGTCAAGAAGCCTCCCCCTTCGTGCCAACATCGAGAGCCGCCGGCGGCGATCTCAGGCTCACCGTTTGCGGCAGGAAACCCACCGGTAGCGATCGCGGTCTATCCCACGGGAACCTACACCTGCGTCGCCAATCAGACGGATGCGACAATTTCCGCCTTCACGATCGATCGTACCAGCGGCGCGTTAAGGGCGGTAGAAGGACCGCCGTGTGCCACAATGGCGATCAGCGACTAAGATTGGCGTACCATGGGTTTCGCCCACGATGCATCCAAGCGAGGTGTTGCGTCAGATCATGAAATCGACATGGCTCCTACCCTTGTTATTGAGCATCGCCATGACGGCCTGCGGCGGCAGAAAGCCCGGGCAGCCCACGGCATCGCCACGCACGCACGCATCTCCGGTCACGCAAGTGACCCAAATCAGCCTGGCCATTTCGAGATGTCCGGTTTGGAGCGGCCCATCGATCATTACCCGGGGCCAAAACCTGTCATCGGTCAGCGTCGGCTTTCTGGGCGACCTCATCGAGTGAACGCGGGAGCGGCCTGAGCACGCGCCGCCCCTCTCTTTGACTTTTCAAGCGCGTCGATGGACTAGGCCGCTTTCCCTGCGGCGAGGGCCTGAACGTCGGACAAGTGGTTGGCGGCGCCGCGCCGACGCGCCTCGCATGCGTGCCAAGCATCGTTTTCAGCCGAGTCAAAGCGACTCCTCGCTTTATGAGATATTCCAGCGGCGGCACCCTTTATTACCTTATTACCTTTTAGTCTCGAGGGGGGCTGCAGGGCGGCGGTGTGGCGTCGTTGCACAGGCCTGTGCGCGGATCCCGATGTCCAGCCCCAGTGCTGTCTTCATTCGGGACGTTCGTTACGCAACCAGACATTAGCCAAGCAGCAGCAAGAACTCCGATTATAATTTTCACAGTTGGCTTCTAGAGTTAGGCTTTGCGGCCGTCTCACACCTTGCGTACCACATAAACAATGAGCGCGCGATGGCAAATATAGTGCCAAGAATGCAGACACCGCTGTACACAAGACTCTCCGTCAGTGGAATTGAGTGGCCATTGAAGCATGCGCGACGGAGGCTGTCCGGACGCTACCGCACACAGCTCTGAAGCTCAGATCCTTTGCACCTCTCGAAATGCCGGCCTGTCCGGAATCCGGCCGATCCGCACCCTCCCTGCGCCCGCTCTGCAGCGTCGCCAGCGCCTACTTTATCGTTGCGCTCACGGATGTGTTTGCGGCGTTGCCTCGGAGAAAGGGCTACTTTTGACATGAAAGGTGCGCCAAGCCCCGAAGGGGATCCCGGGCCGTCGGCTTAATGAAGTTGCAGCGCGGCGCAGTCGGCATTGCGCGGCGTGCCACGGTCCACCAGTCGCAACCCCGAGTCGGCCACATCGACACTGAACTTCGGTTGCAGCAACGTGCCTTTCACTAACACCGGCGCCTTGAAGCGCAGAATCCGCAGCCCTTTGGGCTCACCATGCAGCTTAAGATCCAGCGTCTCGGGGTCGAGCAGCACGCGCCCCTCGCCGCTTATGAATACCAGTTCGCTATCGATGAAAAAGCGCGTAGCGTGCATCACGCCGGTGTGAATTTCAAAGTCAGCGGCGGCGCAATGCACCGGTACTTCACGACTGCTGCCCGTCAGGGTCAGGCCCAGGCCGCGCAAATCAACGCCGGCCATTTCCGCCAACGAGGCGCGTATCGTGCCCTGCAACACCCGAGCGCTCAGGTTGCCGTCGGCGCCGGCAGCCAGGGCGTGCAACGAGTCGCCCCTTCCCTGAGCATGGATTTGCAGGAGCAGCGAGCCTTCGTACGGCGGCGGCCCGGCCTCATGCGGCATCTGCGCTAACTGTAAGTCCTTGAGCGTCATCTCGATGCGGGTGCGAGCGGGGGTCTGATTGGCATCGGCATCGATATGCAGCAAGAAATAGCCGCCCATGAAATGCCCCGTAACCTCCGGCGCCTTGACCAGGCCGCGCTCGATCGTAAATGGCGCGGACAGCTCACTCACTTCAACTCGCGACAGCAACAGGCGACGCGCGCTGTATTTCCCGGTGGCATCCACGCGGCGAGTCACCGGAGTGATGAGCTGCACATCGGAAAAAAGTTTCGGCGGCGCGTCGGGATGCGGATCGCGCCCCGCGGCGCGCAGCCCAACATCGGCCAGGCGCAACAGCGCCGAGCTCAGATCGACGTGCACAAGGGTGCGGCCGCTTTTTTGCGTGTCGAGTGACACCCGCCCCTGCACATCGCTTTGGCCCGATACCACCTTGAGATCATCGAAAAGCGTTCCGCTGCCCCGCCGCACCATGCGGCCCTGCAAGTGAAAGGTACCGGTGTTCGGCAGGCTGACTCCGACCAGATAGTACAAGTCGCGCAAATCGGCGCCGCTGGCGTCAAACTCCGCATCGACTAGGCCCAAATCAAACGGCCGCGGCAGCGAGCCGTGCGCCGTGAAATGTGTACCGCTCGAGCGCTCGTCGAACTCAAATGCATAAGGTTTGTCGGGTGCCGCTGACGGTAGCGCATCGCCTTTCAAGCGAAAGGTGGCCGCGCGCTGGTTGAGCGTGCCGGAGCCTTCCATTTGCAAAGGCTGAGCCGAATCCGGGCCAACGACGGACAGATCGCCGTCATAGACGAGGTGCAAGCGCTCATCGGTAAGCGTCAGATGAGCATGCGCCAGCTCCAGCGCGCGAATCATTGGCAATGGTTCGCCCGGAGATTTATCGGGGTCAACGCGCTGCCAGTTGGCGCGTCCCTCGCTGTCACGCATGAAGTGCAGCTGCGCGGTGTCGACTTTAAGGAGACTGAGTCCGGATTGGTGGCTCAGCAGGGGTGCGAATGTCACGGTGAGTTTCGCGACTTCCGCCGTGATCCCCGGCTTGGTCCAGGGCGGGTTGCCGATGGTGACCTGCTCTGCCTCGATCCGCGGGCTTCTGGTTAACAGATGCAAATGCAACGCACCGCGCACATCGATGGGACGGCCGCATTGCCAGGAGACAAAGCGGATGAAGCTCGAGCGCAATAGATCTGCGTTCCATGCGAGCAGCACCCCGACCACGATCACAATGATCAGGAGCAAAACAGCCGCCGCTGATTTGACCAAACGGTGTCGCATGGCGGAACTCAAGTGGTAAAAAGTGAGACCTCTTCAATAGCCCGCCGTGGTCTTCACATACAATTGTGCACGATAAGGAACCCTCTTGCGCGCAATTGTGAGTGGCTGGTTCCCCGTCAAATGGCATCGCCACAGATCGTTACTGGGGGCTCGGTTGGCGCGCCCGCAGCCTGAAACTTATCCATCTTCACGGCAAACTGATGGGCCTGGACGTTGTATGACATGCGGTGCTCACGAAAATCCTATGTCGGTGTCAGGGGCAGTCCGAGGTGGCCCGTGGCAAAAGGCATCAGGCGATCGGTTTCTTTCCTCACCACGGCATAACACTCGCAGCAGAGCTTTTCAAGCGTGGGCCGGTCCAGCACGATGATCTGGCCGCGGCCATATTCGATCGCACCCTGCTTCTGCAACTTCCCGGCGGCCTCTGTAATGCCTTCGCGGCGCACACCGAGCATGTTAGCCATTAGTTCCTGGGTCATGGTCAGTCGGTTGCTCGGCAGTCGGTCCAGACATAGCAGGAGCCAGCGACACAGCTGTTGGTCAATCGAGTGATGCCTGTTGCAGACCGCCGTCTGTGTCATCTGGGTGATCAGGGCTTGCGTGTAACGGAGCAATAGTATTTGCATTTCGCCGTGGCGATGGAACTCATCCTTGAACTGCTGGCCCAGCAGCCGATACGCGTGACCGGCGCTCTGGACAACCGCCTGACTAGGGGTGCTTTCGCCGCCCATCAATAAGGCGATTCCGATAAAGCCCTCGTTGCCCACGACCGAGACTTCCGCCGATGCGCCGTTTTCCATCCGATACAGCAGCGACACGATGGAGTCGATCGGAAAGTAGACGTACCGCAGAATATCTCCGGATTCATACAAGACTTTGCCGAATGGCAACTCCACCAACTCGAGATGCGGAAATAGGCGGTTCTGCACTTCGGCCGGCAAAGCAGCCAGAAGGTGGTTCTGCTGCGGTTTATGTTCCTCGGCCATAGGTGCTCCTCATTAGCTGTAAAGCCGCGGCTGCCGTGGATTTGCGGTACAGCTACACTAAAATAGACCTGGCGGACTACGAAGTCGGTGCGCTACGCCACTATGTGAGGCTGCAAATCCGCCGGGTGGCGCGTTTGGCCTGACGGGCGACTGTGATCAACGAAATGGCGCTTTCGACCCGTCAGAGACATCCACGACCGGCCGCTTGCGGGTAGGGCATATTGTCCGCTTACCTTGGTTCCGTTGACTTCACCGGCTCGTCCAGGCTCACGCGACAGTTTGGACACCGGTTGATACTCTTGTTCCCCCATATGACTGTCACGGCAGCCCCAAGTGGACGCGAACATCGCGGACAGCGAATGGTGAACGTCCGCATGCAGAACCAAGCCAGAATCACCCACAGCACACGCGGATCAGTGAACGCCGTCACGATACCCCATCCCTTTGCGGAGAACGCGTCAGGCCAACGCCGTATACCCAGGCTTAGGACCTGCAATGCGGCATAGGAGAGCGCGACGATCAGAGCCAAATTGCGGAAGCGGCGCTTGATGTATTCGCGAATCGTCATGCCCCCGCATCCTACCGACTAGGCGCAGTCGAGGCGACCGCATGATGCATGACGCCGGCCAATGAAGGACGCCAACTTTGGCGCGACTACCGTTCCAGGTTCGACCGGGGCAGAGTCGGCGGTCGGTTTGCGTCAGCTTGCGAGAGGCAGCGGCTCGATCGGCCGACGTGGACTCAACCAGCGCGCGAGCGCGCGCATAAACAACGCCGCCACGAGAATCGACGCGGCGATCCAATAGCGCGGGGCGCTGAGCGCAAAGGTCACGATTACGATGAGGAAAGTCAGCCAGATGTAATACGCTCCCACAGTGTGGAGTATCTTCCACGCTCGGGCACCCAGCCAGTGCACCGATCGATCGAAGGAGGTTGCCGCCATGACGACGATGAACGCGTACGCCAGGCCTCCAATGGCGAGTGACAACGGATCATTGTCTCGAGTGCAGGCCGTGAACGTCGGGCCGATACAGCAGGATTCCCGCCGACATCAACACCAGTGCTGCTGCAGTCGACGCAAGCAGCGGCCAGCCGTTCGTCAGTTTCCGGCCCATAGTCCTATTTCTCACCGGAGGCGGTGCCCCCGTCGGTCTTCGGTAAAAAATTTGTATTTGTTGGGGGATATTTCTATACCCCCGCACGTACCCGGAAAGAGGCTTTCAGCGGTAACGGAGGCCTGTACGCTTCGGCCCGCTGGCACACAGCAGGCCACCCGGTCGTTTACACGGCGCAATCTCTCTCACTCGCGGCCCTTGAGATCTTAGTGCGCCTCAAACAAACAAATGACATCCAGCCCTTCTATGCCTATTCGGCGGAAGTCCCAGACTCGCTGATCCTGAAACCCGATTCTTTTCCAGCGCGATGGAAGAGCCGGCTCGCGGCCAGCCGCGCATTTGGCGATGCGTGGCTCGAAGCCAAGACCACGCCGGCACTGCTCGTGCCCACGATCATCACGCCGGGCGAATGGAATGTGCTCATCAATCCTCTGCACCCGCAGTTCTCACTGACGTGGATCGTGTCTGGCCCCGATGCCTGCACCTTCGATGCGCGATTGCTCTTGGTCAAGACAAAGTCTCGAACCCGGAGAACTTCGCGGCGGTAATTACGGCTGTGAGATCCCGAAAATAGTGGACAAAAAGTGGACATGGACGCTTCCGCTTTCTGTAAGTCATTGATTATTGGCGCTCCCTACGGGATTCGAACCCGTGTTACAGCCTTGAGAGGGCCGCGATCCGATCCAGGGCTGTCTAAGGCTATCTTAAATATCTCGCCATTTATAGGCGTTTTGAGTATCGCTGTCCATCCATTTCCAGCATAATGTTTTCGTACCGTTTCGTACGAGGACATTACAGCCTTGGCCGATTTGTCAAAGAAGCGCGAGCGCGAGCGTCTCAAGATCCAGCGCTGGCCGCACTACATGAAACTCGCCGAAGGCGCATACCTTGGATTCCGGCGAGGTCCCGATACCTGGCAGGCACGCTTTCGGGATCGCGACGGAGTCCAGCAGTACAAGGCGCTCGATGAGATCGGACGCGACGATTACGACGGAGCGAAGCGCGCGGCCGAGGCCTGGTTCTCGCAGATGGGTGGCTCGGCTGTGCGCTCGATCAAACGCGCTACCGTGCGCGACGCGCTCGGGGCGTATCTCACGGACCTCAAGCGTCATGGGCGCACCGACGCGGCTCGAGAGGCACGCGGCCGGTTCAAATTGACCGTCGATAAGGACCAGCTCGCCGACCTCGCGCTCGAGGCTGCCACCCGCGATGACTTTGAGGAATGGCGCGACCGGCTGGTGCCCGGGCGCAAGCCGCGTTCCGTCAATCGTCAGGTGCGCTCGGTCATTGCAGCGCTGAATCGTGCTCACGAGCTCGGCCACGTTGGGAATCCCGCGGCCTGGTCTCTGAAGCCCCTGGCTGACGACATCGAGGACGAGGGCGACACTGCGATATTCCTGAATGCCGCGCAGCGCGCGGCGCTGATCGCCGCAGCGGACGAACACACGGGTGCATTCCTGCGGGGCCTCGAGCTCACCGGCGCGAGGCCCAAGGAGCTCGCTGCGGCCACGGTTCGAGACTTCGACGGCAAGGCGCTCAAGTTCTCGCATCGCAAGGGGAGGCCCGCAAAGGTCCGCGTGCGCTACACGGTCCTTGGCCCCGAGGGCATCGAATTCTTCGCCCAACGCACTGCCGATAAATTGCCGACGGCGCCGCTATTCACTGAAGACGGCAAGCAAACCTGGCGCCGGCACATCTGGGCCCGGCAGACTCGCGCAGCCGCCAAGTCGGTCAACGAGAGGGCACGGGGTGCGGCACGCATTCCGCCGGGCGTCGGCGCCTATTCGTTCCGACACGCCCGCATCAGCGAGCTGCTGCAGGTTTTCAACGTGGACCCGCTCACCGTGGCGCATCAGACTGGCACGAGTCTTGCGATGATCGAGAAGGCCTATATGCGATTCATCCCGCAGGCGCTGCAGGAGAAGCTCGCGGGGCTCAAGGCTAAGGCGTGAAGCGCACGGTTGCCAAGGCGGTGAAGAAGAAACTGCC
Organism: uncultured Gammaproteobacteria bacterium; assembly: GCA_963837045.1. Lineage (GTDB taxonomy): Bacteria > Pseudomonadota > Gammaproteobacteria > Steroidobacterales > Steroidobacteraceae > Bog-1198. The sequence goes on along the minus strand of CAWIMA010000010.1, from coordinate 8,866 downwards.
GTCATTCCAGCGCCAGCCCCGATGCATCATCATTGCCGGACCCAATGGCGCCGGAAAAACGACGTTTGCACGACGCTACCTTCCGGAAAAGGCGCGAGTTGTCCATTTCGTCAATGCGGATCTCATTGCAAGCGGGCTTTCGCCCTTGAGGCCGGAGCTAGCCGCTTTCGCGGCGGCTCGTATCGTCATTGAAGAGATCGACCGGATGGCAATCGCACGATGGGATTTTGGTTTCGAGACAACTTTCAGCGGTCTATCCTATGTGCGGCGAATCCAGGGGTGGAAGGGCGCCGGATATCGAATCGAAATGGTGTATCTTAGGCTGCGGAGTTCGCGATTAGCGCTGCGACGCGTTGCAGCCCGGGTGCGGCAAGGTGGTCACGATGTCCCGAAATCGGACGTAGTACGGCGTTTCGTGCGAAGCTGGAATAATTTTCAGCGCGTGTACCGGCCATTGGCCGATGCCTGGGCCATTTACGATAATTCGGACCGTGAGCCGCAACTACTGGAGAGAGGGCCTTGAAAGCAAAGAAAAGACGTCCAGCACCAAGTTTTGCTGCGGGAGTCGGACAGGCGCTGCGCAAGGCCGCGAAGGATGCGGCAAAGACGGCGCGGATGCACGGAACACCCTTGTACGTGTGGGAAAACGGAAGGGTCGTCGCGAAGAAGCCTTAAGATCCTCCCCACCCTTGCCGGGGAAAGGTTCAAACAGACTCGATCCCGAGAACGCCTCGGCCCTAATTACACCGAGCCGTGATATCGGCGTGGTGCAGCGATTTTTCTGATTGCCCGGTGCGGTATGCGCGCTTTGCCATCTATGCGGAAAACAATTCGCGAAACAACCGCTGAGACTCGCGCAGCCCCTCCTCGGTGAACACGACCGACTTGGCTTTGCCGACCGGGTCAGTGATGTAGCCTTTCTCGTGCAATCGATGCATCGCATCCCAGTCAAATCCCTTCCAAGCGCGGCACCCGTCATGCAGGCCGAGATATAGGAGCGCGAGCACCGCGTCGTCGATCTTCCCTGTATTGATGTCCGTCACAATCGTCTCCGGGTCAAAGCTTCCAAAGCTCGCGGCTCAAGCCCTCGGTCAGTCCGGCGCGACTTCCCGCGCGTCGCAAGACTTGACGTAGCGCTCGAGCTCGCCGGCGGTAAATTAGGTCCGCGCGCCGTCCTTTTGGATTTTGATGGCACCTTCGCCAATTCGATGATAGAGCTGCGCTCGGCTCATGCGAAGAATGTGGCTGGCCTCCGATATTTCAAAGCGGAGCGCCGGCAATGCGCTGACGGCATTTCCAGCGGAGTGTCGTTCGGCAGCGACCATCAAACCAGTTGAACGGGATCGAGCGTTCGAGTCGTTCGAGGAGTGGAGGTCGCCGTCAGTCGACCGGCTCGTGGTCGGCCGCGCGGGGTTCCTGATGTCGTCAGTCACGGGGATGCTCCGGTGTTGCGCCCTCCCCGATAGAGTAACGCAGTTCGTCGGGATTAGGCCCCATACGTTTGGACCGAAAGCACCGTCGAATGCTGGCGGCAATTTGAAAAGCTAACGGGTCCGAGATTCACGGGTTCTGACCTTTTCTTTTCGCTTTCTATCGGCGTCTACCGCTATCTGCTCGGACTCCGTCAATGGCGGATGCATTTGCGCCAGAAACCGTCGGATGTCACGAGCGACGTCCGAATGTCCTTCGCATTCGAGCACATCGTGAACGACATACCAGCCTTGCTCCACCTGGCGACGGGTTGCGACAAGCGTCACCTTGCCCGGCTCGGGTTGATAGCGGTCGCGACGAACGTACGCATCAAGCTTCGCCTGGACGTAGGCGGACGAGTCGCGCTCATCAGAGCGAAAAACGCCATCTGTTTTTGGAACTTGTGACTCTCCGCGCACTGCGCGCTCGGTGGCGTTCGCCGCGATGCCGGCACATTCAGGCGTGGACATAGCTCTTGTACAGTCAGGTATCGCAACTGCCGCAGAAATAGAAACGGGCGATTTGAAATCGCTCGGGAGTATGTTCTACGTCCCGCTCACTATTTTCTACCGCAGTCCAACGGTGATGGAACGGCTGTCACAACTGCGCGGACTTCGTATCGCGATCGGACCGTCCGGGAGCGGCACGCGATTTCTTGCTTTGGCGCTGCTCAAGGCCAACGAAATCGATGCTGAAGGGCAAACACAGTTGCTTGAACTGGAGGGGGAGGCAGCCAGGACGGCCCTCCTCAGTCAACAGGCGGACGCCATATTTTTGACGGGAGACTCGGCGGCGCCCGAGACCATCCGCGAATTGCTCCACTCACCGGGCATCCGTCTCTTCGAATTTTCGCAAGCTGATGCCTATGTTCGACGCTTCCACTATTTAAGCAAGCTTGAACTACCGCAAGGCTCTTTCGATCTAGGGGAAAATCTTCCGCCGACGCGCCTCACCATGCTGGCTCCGACGGCCGAGCTGTTGGCGCATGCTAGCCTGCACCCGGCGCTGTCCGACTTGCTCATCGAAGCGGCCACAGAAGTGCACGGGCGCGCCACGTTGATGCAGAATGCCGGGCAATTTCCGACTCCTCTAATATGCACGATTTGCCGATCAGTTCCGATGCCTCGCGCTATTACAAGTCAGGGAAAAGCTTTACCTATCGGTACCTACCATTCTGGGTTGCAAGCCTGCTTGATCGCGCAGTGGTCGCCTTCTTACCGATATTCCTCGTGGTGATTCCTGCGCTGCGCTATCTGCCGACTCTCTATTACTGGCGCGTCCAGAGGCGCATCAACCGCCGCTACCGGCAACTTATGGCCCTCGAGCGTCAGTCTCTCGAGGCTCTCTCACCGGAACAGCGGGCGGCGCTTATTGAAGAATTAGCGCAAATCGAGAAGTCTGTGATAGCCCACAAGATACCAGGCTCGCACGCGGAGCAACTCTACGTGTTGCGCGAACACATGCAGTTCGTACGCGAAACTCTTGCCCGGTCGCCGCGGAAGGTCGGCGAGACAGAGGCGCCCACTAGTCAGGTCTAAATGATTGCTGCGCGTCCGCAATAACTAGCGAAGTACACCCCGCTGCGCCACGATGTTGAGCTATGATCCAGGCGGCTTTAAATAGGATGGGCCCATGCGCACTGTCAAAATCCTAGGTCTCGTGGTGGGCGCGCTGATCGCGCTGGTCGTCATCGCGCTCCTGGCGGTGTGGGTGCTGGTCAATCCCAACGACTACAAGCCCAAGATCGCCGCGGCGGTGAAGAAAGCCACCGGCCGAGAGTTGATACTCGGGGGCACTATCAAGCTGTCGGTGTTCCCGTGGATCGCGTTGGAACTTGGTCCTGCGTCCTTGGGCAACCCCTCGGGCTTTCCCGCGCAGCCCTTCGTATCGTTCGCGCATGCCTCGGTCCGCGTCAAACTGCTGCCGCTGCTCGCGAAGCGGCTGGAGATCGGGCGGGTGGAGCTCGACGGCTTGGACGCGAAGCTCCTCAAGAATTCACAAGGCAAGGGCAACTGGGAAGGGTTCGGCCGTTCGGAGGGCGCGGCGCCCGCGCCTGCCGCTGAGGCTCCAAGCGGCGGCGGCATGCCGGAGGTCGCCGGCTTCAAGATCACCAACGCCCGGGTGAGCTATGAGGATCTCGTGCTCGAGAATCTCTCGCTCGAGACGGGATCGCTCGGGGGCCGCGGCGCCGCGCCGGTGACCCTGCACGTCGATGCCCACCGGGGAACCGCCGGCGAACAGGCGAGCCTCGATGCGCACTTCGAACTGCGCGCCGATTCGGCGACCGAGCGCTATTCGTTCAGCGCGTTGACGCTCAATAGCGCCGTGACTCCCGCCCGAAACGCAAAGCCGGTGCGCTTCAGCGCGTCGGCGCCGGCCGTCGATCTCGATCTCAAGGCCGAGACCGTGAGCGCGCCCGCCGTGCAAGTGAACGCGGCGGGCGCGGTGGTGAATGCGAGCGTGCAGGGCACGAAGATCCTGGATGCCATGGATCTCAAGGGCACCGTGAAACTCGAGCCCGTGGCGCTGCGCGAGGTGCTGCCGCCGTTGGGGATCGCGCTCCCGAAGACGCGCGACGCCAAGGCGCTGTCGCGAATCGCGGCCTCGAGCGACTACACGTACGGCAAGAATAGGGCGGAGTTCGAAAACCTGCAGGCGACCCTGGACGACACGCATTTGAAGGGGAGCCTCGGTCTCGATACCCTCACGGAGGCGATGAAGTTCGCGCTCACCGTCGACACGCTAGATCTGGATCGGTATCTGCCGCCGCCGAGTCCGGTCGGGGCGTCCCCGCCCGCGGCGGAGCCGCAGTCGAAGGCGGCCGAGCCGGAATCGAAGCCGCTCGATGCCAACGGCACGCTTTCCGTCGGCTCCTTGCACTTCGCGCCCTTGAATCTCTCCAGCGTCAAGGTTACGGTCGCGACCAACGATCGCGTGATGCACATTTATCCCTTGAAGGCGCAGGTGAACGGCGGCGACTACTCGGGCGACATCACGCTCGATCGGCGCGCACACACACCGGTGATCTCGATGGACGAGCACTTAACCGGCGTCGACGTGGCGCCACTCGTGGCCGCCGAGTCAAAGACCCTGCACGTGACCGGCCGCGGCAACGTCAATCTCAAAGCTACCGCGCGCGGCGACGGCGCGGATGCCATCTTGAAGACTCTCAACGGACGTTTCGATACCAACATCGCGAACGGCGCGGTGGAGGGTATCGACTTGGGCTATGAGCTCGGTGTCGCCGAGGCGCTGATCCGCCACGGGGCAACGCCCGCGGCGCCGAACACCCGGCGCACGCGGTTCACCGCGTTCATGCTCTCGGCCGACATCGCGAACGGTGTGGCGCAGACGCATGATCTTCTCATCAGCTCGGCGGTGCTGAAGGTGACGGGGCAGGGGAGCATCAACCTGCCGGCGAAGACGCTTGATGTCTCGCTGCTCGCCGATACGCTGCAAGTTGCGGGCAACACGCCCATTCAGATTCCGGTGAAAGTGATGGGATCGTTGGCAGAGCCGACGGTGCGGCCCGACATCGAAGCGTTGGCGAAGGGCCAGCTCAAACAGAAACTGCAAAACACGGTGCAGGATAAATTGAAGGGGTTGTTCGGCAAGCCATGACGGCAGAGGCGAGCCCATTCGCAGTAGAATTGCTGCGGTGGTTCGACCGGCATGGCCGCAAGCCAAAAGCAACAGGACGTTGCTGTTTGCCCGCATGGTTTTGTCAGGAAAATTGAGGACCAGATAATGTTCTCCGGGTCTCCAAGTGTACCTTCGTCACTTGTCGAAGCCAGCGCATGGAACCCAATTGAAGTACCCGGCCGTGGATCGCATAAGGGCATAGATCGCCTTAAGGGTCTTGTCGGGCGTTCTGTGAGCCTGACCAGTGTCGCGAACTTATTGGACGCGGATCGTTCCGTCTATATGCACGGTCTGCGGCTGCCGTGCATTTACAGCCTGCATGTAGGTGGACAATGCGGCAAGACGGTTCGCGAAACGCAAGAGGTGCGAAGGCAATCTAGCGGCGTGACTTCACCTTCTCCCATGGCGCAACTGGGCCTGGCGTTGCCCGAAAAAGTGGGTGGCACCGAACCACACGCGTGCTTAGACACCGCCGATGAGTTTTCGGGCTGCGACGTTCTAGTTTCTTCAGAAGGTGATTCCATTCGTAAGCGACTTGACCCGAAGTCACGGACATTGTCGCAACACGCCTGACGGGCCCAACTTTCGTTGCATCGAAGGCAAAGCCTCTGGTAGCCGCTTCAGTTTGGACACACGATAGGTAGAAGTTAATTGCCGATACCGGGTAGGCGTGCAAACGGAACCTATGTAGTTGCGGGTGATTCCGATAGCCCCGTGTCCTGCCACGTAGTACTGCTCGCGCCAGAAGCGCCTCTCGCCAAAGCGCTACAAGCCCTTGGGTGTCCAAATACTCAGGATGAAAGGACCAGAGTCGCAAAGTAGTTGTACCTAGTGCCGCAGTTCGAAGTGCGCTTCAAGGTCCCTACCATGCCACAAGTCCAAACTGTTCAGAAAGTGACCCGCCCCGGGGCGCTGCAGCGGTGAACTCGAGCCTGAAAACCGACGATCGCCGGATACCGCTGTGGGTCAGGTAGCGACTGTTCCCTGATCCCGCCAGTTCAGCCTGATCGCCGTCGCCCGCGGGGTTTCGCGCGGTCGCTGACCGGCCCGAAGCCGCGCTTCGTATGCGCGAACTGGCTGCTCACGAGCTGCCGTTCATTTGGGAAGCTAGCTTGCCCTGGGACTATACTCACGGATATCTGGGCAAACGGAAAACCTAGCAGAAACAATAATGTGCAAGCGCACTAGGGCCGCTCGGTAGAGAAATGGTAGAGACCCGTCATAAATCCTACGGAACCACGGTGGTGTCCCGGGTGGCTTGCGTGGCGTGCAAGGTCAATTCATCCATTCATCCGTGAGTGCTCTCCCATCACGATCGCCGAGTGGACGGCGCACGGCCATATCGCCCCGCCCATCGGAATGCGAAATTCGGCCCTCAATCCGGTTTCACAACCTCCGGCGGGCAACCCACTTGCGCAACTCCTCCAATATGAACATGCCTGCCGCGAAAGGAATAACGACCGCCCAGACCTTCTTGCCAACTGGCGCCGTCCCGAGGAGAGAGTTTCCCCAAGGCGTATCGCTGATCAACAGCAGGATGGCGATTTCCGATATCACGCCGACAATAATCAGCGCATTGCCAAGCAGCCCGGTTGAAAACAAGGATCGGGTTGCGCTCCTGCAGAGAAAGACATTCACGATCTGCATCACGATAATGGCGCTCAGGCATGCGGTAGTGGCCTGCAGGTAAACGGGGTCTGTGGCTGCCAGCTTCTGGCCGTAGTTCCATCCGGCACCGTTGAGCACAAAGAAGAAGGCTGCCATGGCCCCAGCCGCCTCGATCAGCCCGAGGAAGAGATAGGCGCGGAACGCCAAGGGCCAGTTCATCAGTCGCTCGCCCTGCGGGCGAGGCGGACGGCGCATGATCTGCGGGTCAGGTCGTTCGACACCAAGGCCGAGCGCAGTAAGCGTGTCAGACCCCATGTCGACGGATAGCGCTTGAACGGGTGTCAACGCCAAGGGGATCTTGAAGAGCAGAAAGCCGAGGTAGGGAATCAACTCTGCAACATTGTGGACCAAGACGTAAGTCAAGAATTTGCGGATATTTTGGAATACCGCGCGTCCTTCCTCCACCGCACTCACGATGCTGGCGAAGTTGTCGTCCAGCAGAACCATGTCGGCAGCCTCCTTGGCTACGTCCGTGCCGGCGAGGCCCATGGCGATGCCGATATGCGCAGCCTTCAGCGCGGGCGCATCGTTGACGCCGTCGCCCGTCACGGCCACGATTTGTTTGTTTTCCCTCAACGCTTCAACGATGCGCATCTTCTGGTCGGCGACGACCCGCGCGAAGATCACCTCTTGCGTGTCCAAGGCAAGTTGGAGCTGAATGACCGAGAACCGCCTCAGCTGCTCGCCGGTGATTATCGTGGGACTGTCAGACTTGACCAGTCCGATCTCGCGGGCGATCGCCGCAGCGGTCCGAGGGTGGTCGCCGGTCACCATGATGACTTTAATCCCGGCCTCTTGGCACTTACGCAGTGCCTGCGCTACTTCGGGCCTGGGCGGATCTTCCAGTCCCACCAATCCGGTAAAAATCATGTCCTCCTCGAGCCGCTCCCGGTCGTAACCGGCAGCCAAATTCCGGTAGGCGAAGGCCAGCACCCGCAGACCCTGCTGCGCCATCGCATTCTGCGCTTGCACGATGTTCGCCTTTGCCTCAACGCTCAGCGGCTGAGTCTTGCGGTCAGTGAGAATCTGTTGGCAAAGAGGCAGCACCGACTCGGGCGCACCCTTGCAGTAGAGTGCAGGACCTTCGGGTCCTTGGTGCACCGTGGATAGTCGCATGCGGTCGGCGTCAAACGGGATCTCATCCAGCCGAGGAAAGACTGGAAGATCGGAAGCGAAGTGCTGTGCCATTTCCAGCAGCGCGACTTCCATCGGATCACCCAGGAAGGCCGGCTTTCCCTGACTGACCGTTTCCTTCAGATCATGACATGCCCAGGCCGTCAAAAAGAAAGGCCGGTGAAGGTCTAAAAGGCCCGGCTTGCGTTCGGCGTCAGAAGGAGAATAGAACTGCCCCCCAAGATAGAGTCGCTGCACCGTCATGCGGTTCTGAGTCAGTGTACCGGTCTTGTCGGTGCAAATGGCCGTCGTGGACCCGAGCGTCTCTACCGAGGGCAGGTATCGGATGAGGACGTTGCGCTTTGCCATACGCTGCGTGGCCAGCACGAGCGCCAAGGTCAACGTGGGGAGCAGCCCTTCCGGCACCATCGCCACGATGATGCCGATCGCGAAGATGAAGTCCTTCCAGAGAGGGATGCCGATCATCCAGCCGAGCGAGAAGAACAGGAGACTGATCAGCACGGAGAGCATTGCGGTCAAGCGGGCTAAGTGCGCGATCTCCTTGCGCAGCGGTGAGACCTCCTCGCCCGCCGTTTGGGTGAGATGAGCGATCTTCCCGAATTCGGTGTGCATCCCCGTGGCGAAGACGACCGCTTTGGCCTGTCCCGTTACCATCGAGGTGCCGGCGAGCACGATATTCTTGGCGTCGATCAAGTTGTCAGTTTTGGAGGCGCCGGCCTCTCGGGCTTTCGGCAGGGACTCACCGGTGACGGCTGCGTTATTGACGCGTGCGCTGAACGCCTCGATCAGTCGGCAGGCTGCGGGGATATTATCGCCTTGCTCCAAAAGGACGATATCCCCTGGCACCAATTGCGCCGCAGGCACCCGGATGACTTTGCCATCGCGCGAAACTTGCGCCTCTTGCGGCAGGAGTTTCCGTAAAGCCGCAAGTGTTTGTTCGACGCGATACTCC